>NZ_JAPVBO010000005.1:194593-527740 GCF_026967995.1 Modestobacter sp. VKM Ac-2979 | reverse complement strand
GGTCTGGATCGAGCGCGGCAAGACCCTCCGGCAGGCGCTGGCGCTGTGCCTGCGCAGCGGCTTCAGCCGGCTCCCGGTCATCGGCGAGAACGTCGACGACATCATCGGCGTGATCTTCCTCAAGGACCTGGTGCGTCGCACCCAGGGCTCCTCCGAGTCCCGGGCCAGCGAGCCGAAGGTCGAGGACCTGCTGCGCCCGGCCACCTTCGTGCCGGAGTCCAAGCCGGTGGACGAGCTGCTCCGCGAGATGCAGGCCTCCCGGGCCCACATGGCCGTGGTCGTCGACGAGTACGGCGGCTTCGCCGGGCTGGTCACGATCGAGGACATCCTCGAGGAGATCGTCGGCGAGATCGACGACGAGCACGACACCGTCCAGCGCCCGCCGATCGAGGAGCTGGAGGACGGCTCGGTGCGGATCACCGCCCGGCTCCCCGTGGAGGACCTCGCCGACCTGTTCCGCGTCGAGCTCCCCGACGACGACGGGGTCGAGACCGTCGGCGGCCTGCTGGCCCGGGAGATCGGCATGGTCCCGATCGAGGGCTCGGCCGCCGAGGTCGGTGGCCTGCACCTGCTCGCCGAGAGCACCGGCGGGCGGCGCAACCAGATCGACACGATCCTGGTCAACCGGGTGCCCGAGCCGAGCGCGGAGGACGCGGACGACGAGCCCGCCCGGGAACCCGAACCGGCGGCCGTGGAAAGCTGAGGAAGGACCCTCCCGCCCCCCACCGCTCGCAAGCTCGCGTCGGGCCCCTGCGGAAGGGCCAGGGTGATGGACAGGAGATCGATCCGGTGGCTGAGCTGGACCCCGAGGACGCCAAGCTGATCACGCTGGCCCGCTCCGCCCGGAGCCGCACCGGCGCGGCCGAGGGCGCCGCGGTGCGCGACACGGACGGGCGCACGTACCTCGCAGCCACCGTGGCGCTGCCCTCGCTGCAGCTGTCCGCGCTGCAGGCCGCCGTCGCCGCCGCGGTCTCCAGCGGTGTCGATGGGCTCGAGGCCGCAGCCGTCGTCAGCGCTGCCGAGGCCGTCGAGGAGGCCGGGCTGGCCGCCGTCCACGACCTGACGGCCGCGGCGCCGGTCCTGCTCGCCGGGCCCGACGGGGTGCTCCGCACCACCACCTGACCCCCGGCATCCTGGCCGGGCGGATGTGTCGAAGGGTGTAGCCGAGCTACACCTTTCGGGGCGCGGAGATCGGCCCGGTCTGGACCAGGGTGGGGCTGTGTCCGTGACACAGCGATCGGCCCTGCTCCGCGCCGTCCCCCTGCTCTGGGCGGAGACCCGGCCGGTGGTGCAGGCGGTCTTCGCGCTGCGGTACACCGTCGGGGCCGTCGTCGGGGTGGCCGGTGCCGGCGCGCTGCGGCCGGCGGTCGTGATCGGTGCGCTGGCCTGGTCGCTGCTGGTGATGAGCATCTACCTGGTCAACGGGGTCTCCGACCTGCTCGGCGACCGGGCCAACGGCAGCACCCGGCCGCTGGCCTCCGGCCGGGTCGAGGCGCGGGTCGCGGTGCGGACGGCGTGGGCGCTGGCCGGTGCCGGACTGCTGCTGGCGGCCTGCTCGGGGGTGCTCGCACTGCTGGCCTGCGCGGTGGCGATGACCGTGCTCGGCTGGGCGTACAGCGTCGGACCGCGGCCGCTCAAGCACAGCGTGGCCGGCACCACGGTGGCCGCGATCGGAGGCGGCCTGCTCAGCTACGGCGCCGGCGTGGCCGCGGCCGGTGGCGGCCTGTCGGCCCCGTACGCAACGGTCTTCCTGCTCCTGTCGGCGTGGATGGCCGTCGCCGGTGCGTCCAAGGACCTCGGTGACCGGGAGGGGGACCGGGTGGCCGGGCGACGTACCTTGCCCGTCGTGGCCGGACACCGCACCGCCGTCCGGGTGATCGCCGGCGGTTCGCTGCTGCTGGGGCTCACCGCCCTCGCGCTCGCCGGGGTCTGGCCGCAGCTCCTCGCGCCCGCCGCCGCGCTGTGCCTCGGGGGCGAGGTCGTCGCCGTGCTCGCGCTGCTGACGCCGGAGGGCGGCCCACGGCAGCGCCGGCGTCGGCCCTACCGTGCCTTCATGGTCACCCAGTACCTGGCGAATCCGCTCGTCGTCGTCAGCGTGCTGCTGTGACCGCACCGGAGGACGCCGACCGGATCACCGATGCCGACGACGAGCTCGACGCCGCGATCGCCGACACGGTCCTGGCCGATGCCGCCGTCGTCGCACCCCGGCTGTCGGCGGACCCCGCCCGGGCCGCCCAGCTGCACGGTCGCCTCCTCGCCGTGCTGCGGGCGACCCACGCCCGGGTCCGCGGGCTGCCGCCGGCTGCGGCCCCGGCCGCCCAGCCCGACGTCGGCGCGGCCCGGGCCCGCACCGGGCTGCACCCGGCGGAGTCGCTGCGGGTGGCCAGCCTGCTGTTCCAGCGGGCGCTGCCCGCGCTCGTCGCGCACCACCGGGACGACGCCCTCCTCGGTGCCCGCTCTCCTGCCGAGCAGGTCGCGCTGGTCCTGCACCAGGTGATCGACGAGCTGGTCATCCCCGCGTCGGTCTCCTACGTCGACGTGCTGCTCGCCCGGATCAGCGACGCCAACCGGGACGAGCGCCGCCGGGTCGCCCGCGACCTGCACGACCACACCAGCCACGGGATCGGTGCAGCGATGCAGGGCATCGACCTGGCCCTGCACCTGCACGCCACCGGCCAGCCGCTGGACGTCGACCGGCTGCGCACCACCCGGCAGCTGCTGCTGGACACGCTCAACGACGTGCGTGGCCTGGCCACCCGGCTGCGCGACGTGGTCGGGGACCGCTCCCTGGCCCAAGCGCTGCAGGAGTACCTGGACTTCACCGCCCCGGTCGGGCTGGAGGTGACGCTCACCGAGGACGGCGAGGAGGCGGCACCGCTGCCCGGCCACGTCAAGGAGGAGAGCTACCTCATCGTGCGCGAGGCGATCCGCAACTCGTTCCTGCACGGCCGCCGGGCCACCCGGCTGGACGTCGTCGTCCGGGTCGCCGACGGGCAGCTGCAGGCCAGCGTGGCCGACGACGGCACCGGCTTCGACCCCGCGGCGGTCGACGCCACCCGCAGCGTCGGGCTCGCGTCGGTGCGGGAGCGCGCCGAGGGCCTCGGTGGCGACGTGGCCCTGGAGACGGGGCCGGACGGCGTCTGCCTCGTGCTGACCGTGCCGCTGCCCCGGGCGAGCGCATGACCGGCGTCGAGCGCGGGCTCCGGGTGGTCCTGGTCGACGACCACCGGCTGTTCCGCGAGAGCCTGGGCGCGCTGCTGGCCGTGCACGAGGGCATCGAGGTGGTCGCGGAGGGGGCGAACGGGGAGGAGGCGGTGCGGCTGGCCCGCCAGCACCGGCCCGACGTGGTGCTGCTGGACGTCGAGATGCCCGGCCAGTCGGTGCTGACCTCCCTGGTCGAGATCCGCAGCGCCTCGCCGTCCACCCGCATCGTCGTCCTGACCATGCACGAGAACACCCCGCTGGCCCGCCAGCTGCTGCTCCGCGGCGCCTCCGCCTACCTGATCAAGACGATCGGGCACCACGAGCTGGTGGCGGCGATCCGGGCCGCCACCGACCGTGAGCAGGACCTGATCACCCTGTCGGTGTCCCGCGGTGGGCTGGCCGGCCTCACCTCGCAGGGTGGGCCGATGCTGTCCGAACGCGAGGTGGAGGTGCTCGCCCTCGTCGGCAAGGCGCGCTCCAACGCGGCGATCGCCGCCGAGCTGCGGATCAGCGAGGGCACGGTGAAGCGGCACCTGAGCAACATCAACGCCAAGCTCGGTTCGACCTCCCGGCTGGACGCCGTGCGGCGGGCGACCCGGGCGCGGCTGCTCGCCCCCGGCCTCGGGGACGACTGAGGAAGGACCCCGTCCTCCCCACCCTTCGCGAGCTCGCCGGCGGTGCCCTGGACGGGGCCGTCAGGGCAGTCGATGGCCCAGGGCGTCGGCGACCGCGGCGGGATCGCGCACCCAGCCGGTGAACGCCTTCGGGGTCTCGCCGTCGGGGTCCAGGTGCCGGACGCTGATCCGCTGCCGGCCCGGCCACCAGCCACCGCGCCGCTTGGCCCTCGGCCAGTCGGCCGGCGGCGCGCCCGGCACCACCTCACGGACCAGCACCAGCGGGACCACCCCGAAGGACGACGTCTGCCGCAGCCCGGCGATGTCGGTGGAGACGGCGAAGTCGGAGACGGTGAAGCGGCCGGTCGACACCACCAGCACCAGCAGGCCGAGCCCCAGGGCGATCGGCGCCTCCGCGGCGGCCGCGGCGCCGCCCTCCCGCCAGCCCAGGAACCCCAGCCAGGCCGCGACGGCGAGCACGGTCAGCGTGATGACCAGCGGCGAGGCCGGGTCGTACTGCCAGTACCGCAACGGCCGCGGGGTCACCGTGACGTGCCGCTTGGGCCCGCGGCGGGCCAGGTAGCCGTAGCTGGTGACCTGGCTGATGTGCCGCTCACGGTCCCGGGCGGCCTGCACGACCAGGGGCTCGCCGTTGTCGCGTCGGGACCGGGATGGCATGCCCGCCATGATCGCAGGACGGCCACCCGTGCCGGTCGCAGCAGTGCTGTCGGTGCGCAGTGGGAGACTGGACGGCGTGACCTCCTCCGATCAGCCGCCGTACCGCAGCGGCTTCGCCTGCCTGGTCGGCCGGCCCAACGCGGGCAAGACCACGCTGACGAACGCCCTGGTCGGCGAGAAGGTCGGCATCGTCAGCAACCGGCCGCAGACCACCCGGCACGCCATCCGTGGGGTGGTGCACCGGCCGGCCGGCCAGCTGGTGCTCGTCGACACCCCGGGGCTGCACAAGCCCAAGAGCCTGCTCGGCCAGCGGCTCAACGACGTCGTCCGCGACACGTTGTCCGAGGTCGACGTCATCGTCTTCTGCATCCCCGCCGACCAGCCCGTCGGTACCGGCGACGCCTTCATCGCCCGGCAGCTCAAGGAGGTCTCCACCCCGATCGTGCTGGTGGTGACCAAGACCGACGCAGCCAGCAAGAAGGCCATCACCCAGCAGCTCGTGGCGGCCAGCAAGCTGGTCGAGGCGCGCGAGATCGTGCCGGTCAGCGCGGTGGCCGGTGACCAGGTCTCGCTGCTGGAGGACCTGCTGATCGGCATGCTGCCCGAGGGGCCGCCGATGTACCCCGACGAGCAGACCACCGACGAGGACGTCGAGCGGCAGATCACCGAGCTGGTGCGCGAGGCCGCCTTGGAGAAGGTGCGCCAGGAGGTGCCGCACTCCCTCGCCGTCACCGTGGAGGAGATGCACCGCAAGCCCGACCCGCGCGACCCCGACGCGGTGTTCACCGAGATCCACGCGCTGCTGCACGTCGAGCGCCCCAGCCAGAAGCCGATGCTGCTGGGCAAGGGCGGGCAGACGATCAAGGCGATCGGCAGCGAGGCCCGGGTCGGGCTGGAGACGCTGCTCGGCGGCCGGGTGCACCTGGCCCTGCACGTCACCGTGCTGGGGGAGTGGCAGGACGACCCGAAGAAGCTCAACCGGCTGGGCTATTGAGGTCCTCGTGAGCACCACCCCGCAGGCGCTGTACCGGGACGAGGGCATCGTGCTGCGCACCCAGAAGCTGGGTGAGGCCGACCGGATCGTCACCGTGCTCACCCGGCGCACCGGCAAGGTGCGCGCGGTCGCCAAGGGCGTGCGGCGCACCAAGAGCAAGTTCGGTGCGCGGCTGGAGCCGTTCAGCCACGTCGACCTGCAGCTCTACACCGGCCGCAACCTCGACATCGTCAGCCAGGCCGAGTCGATCCGGTCCTACGGCACCGAGATCGTCGGCGACTACCGCGCCTACACCGCCGGCACCGCGGTGCTGGAGACGGCCGACCGGCTGACGGTGGAGGAGAAGGAGCCGTCGCTGCGGATGTTCCTGCTGGTCGTCGGGGCGCTGCGCACGCTGGCCGAGGGGGTCAAGCCGGCCCCGCTCGTGCTGGACGCGTTCCTGCTCCGGGCGATGTCGGTCGCCGGCTGGGAGCCCGCGCTGGGCGACTGCGCCCGCTGCGGCGAGGCCGGCCCGCACCGGCACTTCTCCGTCCCGGCCGGGGGCACGGTCTGCCCGTCCTGCCGGCCCACCGGCTCGGCGATGCCCAGCCCGGTCACCATCGAACTGCTGGAGGCGCTGTTGTCCGGGGACTGGGGGCGGGCCGAGGCCAGCCTGGGCACCAACCGGCGGGAGGGCAGCGGCCTGGTCGCGGCCCTGCTGCAGTGGCACCTGGAGCGCGGCCTGCGCTCGCTGCCGCTGGTGGACCGCACGTGAAGCGCGAGGTGAAGGCCCCCAACCCGCACCCCTCGGGCGCCACCCCGCCGGACATCCCGGCCGACAAGGTGCCGCAGCACGTGGCGATCGTGATGGACGGCAACGGCCGCTGGGCGAAGCAGCGCGGGCTGCCGCGCACCGCCGGGCACGAGGCGGGGGAGTCCTCGCTGTTCGACTGCGTCGAGGGCGCCATCGAGCTGGGCATCGGGGCGATCAGCGCCTACGCGTTCTCCACCGAGAACTGGCGGCGCAGCCCGGACGAGGTCCGCTTCCTGATGGGCTTCAACCGCGACGTGATCCGCCGCCGCCGCGACGAGATGCACGAGCTCGGGGTGCGGGTCCGCTGGGCCGGGCGCCGTCCCAAGCTCTGGCGCAGCGTCATCAAGGAGCTCGAGGTCGCCGAGGAGCTGACGAAGGACAACGACGTCCTCACGTTGACCATGTGCGTCAACTACGGCGGCCGGGCCGAGATCGCCGACGCCGCCGCCGCGATCGCCCGCGAGGTCGCCGCCGGCCGGATCAAGCCGGACAAGGTCACCGAGGAGACGGTCGCCCGGTTCCTCGACGAGCCGGACATGCCCGACGTCGACCTGTTCGTGCGCAGCTCGGGGGAGAACCGCACCAGCAACTTCCTGCTGTGGCAGGCCGCCTACGCCGAACTGGTCTTCCTGGACACGCTGTGGCCGGACTTCGACCGCCGGCACCTGTGGCAGGCCTGCGAGGAGTACGCCAGCCGGCAGCGCCGCTTCGGCAGCGCCTGAAGAAGGACCCCCTCGCCCCCCACTGCTCGCAGGCTCGCAGCGGGTCCCTGCGAGGGGGCCGTCAAGCGGTGTCGGGGGACTCGGTGGCGTGGCCGGCGTGCGCGAGGGCGTCCCGGACGATGTGCGCCACGTGCCCGTCGACCAGGCGGTAGTCGACCTCGCGGTGCCGGCGGACGCCGGTCACCAGGCCGGCGCCGCGCAGCACCCGCAGGTGCTGGGAGACCAGCGGCTGCGGCACCCCCAGCGCGTCGACCAGCTGGTGCACGCAGCGGGAACCGTGCTCGTCCAGCAGGGTCACGATCGACATCCGCAACGGCGAGGCGAGCGCGGCCAGCAGCTCGCTGGCGGCCTGGACGTCGGCGGGGACGCTCCGGGACCCGGGCCGGGAGGACGGGGTCACGGACGTGGACATGGCACCATGGTCCGAGCGCCTGAGAACGGTTGTCAACTCTTGTCGCGTCGAGGAGGGAGGTGCCCGGTGTTCGCCGTGACCCGCCTGCGCGTCGCCGACGACGTCCCCGCCTTCCTGGCCGCCGCCGACGAACTGCTCGCCGCCCTGCGGGCCCGCCCCGGCTTCCTCGATGGCGAGCTGGGCCGGGCCGCCGACGACCCGCAGCTGTTCGCCCTCTGCACCCGCTGGGACGGCGTCGGTGCCTACCGTCGGGGCCTGTCCGCGGCCGAGGTGAAGATCGCCGGCGCCCCGGTGTGGGTGCACGCCCTCGACGAGCCGGGCGTCTACCTCACCGACTGACCTCAGGGCAGCGCGGCCTCGCGCAGGCCCCCGGGGAGTAGCCCGGCTGTGGTCGGGGCAGGACTGCCCGGTGGACGTGCTGGCGGCAGAAGAAGCGACCGGGTTCCCGCACTCCTTCCTCTCGGAGGAGCTGCTGCGGAGCTACGTGAACCTGTTCATCCGGTTGGTCGAGGCCGCCGGGGCGGTCGTGATCTTCGTCGGTGCGGTGATCGCCGCCGTGCAGTTCGTCCGCGCGGCCGTGCGGGGCCGGCACCGCGACGAGTTCGTCCGGGTCCGGCTGGGGCTGGCCCGCTACCTGCTGCTCGGCCTGGAGTTCCAGCTGGCCAGCGACGTCCTGCGCACCGCCATCGCGCCGTCCTTCGCCGAGATCGGCAAACTCGCCGCGATCGCGGCCATCCGGACCGCGCTGAACTACTTCCTGGGCAAGGAGATCGCCGAGGAACGCGAAGAGGTCGAGAAGAACGAGGAGAGGGAACGCGACGGCGGTGACCGGACGTGACCCGGGGCGAGCCGGCATGAGCCCGTTGCTGGAGGACGCCGCACTGCTGGTGGCCGTGCTGGGCCTGGTCTCCGGCCTGATCACGCTGGTGCGGCTGCGCGACGTCCTGCTGGCGTTCGGCGTGCTGCTGGACTTCCTGATCGCCGCCGGCCTGATCCGGCTCGCCGGCGAGCTCACGTTCCGCGGCCTGCTGGGCGTCGCTCTGGTGATCGCCGTCCGGAAGCTGGTGATGCACGCGCTGGGGGCGGACCGGCGGGTGCCGACCGCCGCCGGGAGGTGACGCCCGTGGCCGGGCGGCGGCGCACCGGCGGCTAACGTCTGGGGGTCACTCGCCGACACCCCAGCCGGATGGAGCCCCCGTGCCCAGCGACACCGCCCCCGCCCGTACCGCCGACCCCGCTCGCCTGGAGAAGGTGGTCAACCTCTGCAAGCGTCGGGGGTTCGTCTTCCCGTCCGGTGAGATCTACGGCGGCACCCGCTCGGCCTGGGACTACGGGCCGCTGGGCGTGGAGCTGAAGGAGAACATCAAGAAGCAGTGGTGGCGCACCGTCGTGCAGAGCCGGGACGACGTCGTCGGCCTGGACTCCTCGGTGATCCTGCCCCGCCAGACCTGGGTCGCCTCCGGTCACGTCGGTGTCTTCACCGACCCGCTGACCGAGTGCCAGAACTGCCACAAGCGGTTCCGCGCCGACCACCTCGAGGAGGCGTTCGAGGAGAAGAAGGGGCGGCTGCCGGAGAACGGGCTGGCCGACATCAGCTGCCCGAACTGCGGCGTGACGGGCTCCTGGACCGAGCCGCGCGACTTCAACATGATGCTGAAGACCCACCTCGGCCCGGTCGAGGACGAGTCGGGGCTGCACTACCTGCGCCCGGAGACCGCCCAGGGCATCTTCGTGAACTTCGCCAACGTCATGGGCGCCGCGCGCAAGAAGCCGCCGTTCGGCATCGGCCAGATCGGCAAGTCCTTCCGCAACGAGATCACCCCGGGCAACTTCATCTTCCGCACCCGCGAGTTCGAGCAGATGGAGATGGAGTTCTTCGTCGAGCCCGGCACCGACGAGGAGTGGCACCAGTACTGGATCGACGCCCGCACCGCCTGGTACACCGACCTGGGCATCGCGGCGGACAACCTGCGGCACTACGAGCACCCGAAGGAGAAGCTGAGCCACTACTCGACGCGCACCGTCGACATCGAGTACCGGTTCGGCTTCACCGGTTCGGAGTGGGGCGAGCTCGAGGGCATCGCCAACCGCACCGACTTCGACCTGAAGACCCACTCGGAGCACTCCGGCACCGACCTCTCCTACTTCGACCAGGCCTCCGGTGCGCGCTGGACGCCGTACGTCATCGAGCCGGCGGCCGGGCTGACCCGCTCGCTGATGGCCTTCCTGGTCGAGGCGTACACCGAGGACGAGGCGCCCAACGCCAAGGGCGGCGTCGACACCCGCACGGTGCTCAAGCTCGACCCGCGGCTGGCGCCGGTGAAGGCCGCCGTCCTGCCGCTGTCCCGCAACGCCGACCTCTCGCCCAAGGCCCGTGACCTGGCGGCGACGCTGCGGCGCAACTGGAACGTCGACTTCGACGACGCCGGCGCGATCGGCCGCCGCTACCGCCGGCAGGACGAGATCGGCACACCGTTCTGCCTGACCGTCGACTTCGACACCCTCGAGGACGACGCGGTGACCATCCGGGAGCGGGACTCGATGGCCCAGGAGCGCATCGGCCTGGACGCCGTCCCCGGCTACCTCGCCGCCCGCCTGCCCGGCTGCTGACACCGCGCCCCTCGGGTCGAGACCGGGCCGGTGGCTGTCTCCTCCGCGAGGAGGCAGCCACCGGCCCGATCTGGCGGACCCGGCCGTGAGCCCGGGCACACAGCCGAGCCACCTACCCTGGACGTCGTGACCAGCACCCTCGAGCGCGCGCCGGCGCTGCAGCTGGGGTCGCTGACGGTCGACCCGGCGGTGGTGCTGGCGCCGATGGCCGGGATCACCAACCCGGCCTTCCGCACGCTGTGCCGGGAGTTCGGTGCGGGCCTCTACGTCTGCGAGATGATCACCACGCGGGCGCTGGTCGAGCGCAACGCCAAGACGCTGAAGATGGTGCAGGCCGCCCCGGGGGAGGCCGACGCGTTCAGCGTGCAGCTGTACGGCGTCGACCCGGCCACCGTCGGGCGGGCGGTGGAGATGCTCGTCGACGAGCAGGTCGCCGGCACCCGCCCGGCGCACATCGACCTCAACTTCGGCTGCCCGGTGCCCAAGGTGACCCGCAAGGGCGGCGGTTCGGCGTTGCCGTGGCGCCGCCGGCTGTTCGGCAACATCGTGCGGGCCGCGGTGCAGGCCGCCGGCGACGTCCCGGTGACGGTGAAGACGCGGGTGGGCATCGACGCCGAGCACGTCACCTACCTGGACGCCGGCCGGATCGCGCAGGACGAGGGCGCCGCGGCGATCACCTTGCACGGGCGCACCGCCGACCAGCTCTACAGCGGCACCGCCGACTGGTCGCACATCGCCCGGCTGGTGGAGGAGGTCGCCATCCCGGTGCTGGGCAACGGCGACCTCTGGGAGGCCGACGACGCGCTGCGGATGGTGGCCGAGACGGGCTGCGCCGGCGTCGTGGTGGGCCGGGGCTGCCTGGGTCGCCCGTGGCTGTTCGGCGACCTGGCCGCTGCGTTCGCCGGTTCGCCGCACCGCACGCTGCCCACCTTCCGGCAGGTGGCCGAGGTCATGCACCGGCACGCCACCCTGCTCGCGGCCGACCAGGGCGAGGTGCACGGCTGCAGCGACTTCCGCAAGCACGTCGCCTGGTACCTGAAGGGCTTCTCGGTCCCCTCCGACGTGCGGCGCGCACTGGCCATGGTCTCCGGGCTCGACGAGCTGGCCGGTCTGCTCGACGGGATCCCCGACCAGCCCTACCCCGAGGGCGTGCTCGGTGCCCCGCGGGGGCGCACCACGCCGCCGCGGCCGGTCGCCCTCCCCGAGGGCTGGCTCGCCGACCGGGACGACCCCCGGCCCCCGGCCGGCGCCGAGCTGCTGGTCAGCGGCGGATGAGCCCCACGACAGGAGCACAGCGGTGACCCAGGGTCCCTTCCTCTACGACGACGACCCGGCGCCGCTGCACACGGGTACCCCCAGGAACCACAACAAGCTGCTGGTGGTCATCTTCGGCGGCACGGTGCTGCTGGGGGTGCTCATGGTCGCGCTGATGCCGGTCTTCAAGGGGTCCGGTGAAGACCAGGCTCGCCAGGTGGCCGGGGTGTTCGCCGCCGCGCTGAGCCAGGGCGACCTGGAGACGTCCCACGGCCTCCTGTGCGACGCGGAGCGCGCCCGGGTGGCCCCCGTCGACCTGGCCGCCGAGTACCTGCAGCCGGGCGACCCGCAGGTGGTCGGTTCCCGTGGCAGCGAGGTCGACGGGGAGCCGGTGCAGCTGGTCGACGTCCGCTGGGACGACGACGGCGCGGTCACCACCACGACGCTGACGGTCGTGCCTGAGAGCGGGACGAGGGTCTGCGGGACCAGCACCGCGGGATGAGCCCGGCAGTGGTCGGCACACCGTCCCCAGGGGTGTCACCGGTGTCGGCCGACCGTGGTACCCATGACGGGTGGCAGCGGTGGCGGGGCGACTGGGCGTCCGGGTGCTCGGGGCAGCGGTGACGGCGGCCCTGCTGCTGGCCGCGTCCACGGCCACGGCCATCTGGTGGATCGCCCGGCAGGACGCGCGGCCCACGTCCGACGCGATCGTGGTGCTCGGCTCGGCGCAGTACAACGGCGTCCCGTCCTCGATCTTCGAGGCCCGGCTGGAGCACGCGCGGGAGCTGTACGAGGAGGGGGTGGCCCCGGTGGTCGTGACCGTGGGCGGCAAGGCGACCGGCGACACGACCACCGAGGCCGAGGCGGGCCGCGACTACCTGGCGCAGAACGGCGTGCCGGAAGACGCACTGCTGGCCGTGCCCGAGGGCGTCGACACCCTGGAGAGCGTGCGCGCGGTGGCTGCGGAGTTCGCCGATCGGGACTGGAACAGCGCCGTCCTGGTCAGCGACCCGTGGCACGCGATGCGCGCCGAGCGGATGGCCGAGGACGCCGGGCTGGACGCCGCGAGCTCGCCCACCCGGCAGGGGCCGGCCGTGCAGACCCGGGCCACCCAGTTCCGCTACATCCTGCGGGAGACCGCCGCCTACCTGCTCTACCGCGCGACCGGCGAGAGCGTCGCCGGAGCGCCCGGGATCGGCTGAGGAGCACCGTGCTGGAGCTGGGCAAGAGCGGGTCGCACGGAACCGAGCGGGGCACCGTCCCGGTGCTGGCCGACGGTGCCGTGGTCGCGACGTTGCGCGCGGCCAACTGGAAGGAGGCCGCCACCGCGGAGGTGGGGGACCGGCACTGGGCCTTCCGGCGGCAGGGCAACCGTGAGCTGGTCGGTCGCTGGGCCCAGGAGCCGGCGGAGAGCGTGCGGCTGCGCGCCCGCCAGGTCTCGATCTGGAAGAACACCTGGGCGGCGGAGCTGGAGGGCACCCCGGTCGAGGTGACGGCGGCGTCGTGGTGGAAGCCGCCCCGCTGCTACCGCACCGGCGGCCGGCCGCTGGCCGAGAGCGGCACCACCGGCCGCTGGTCGCCGCGCCCCACGCTGACCGTCGAACCGGGTCTGGCTCTCGACCACGCAGTCTTCCTGCTGTGGTTCGAGTTCGTGCTGGGCCGGCGCACGATGACGGCCGGAGCGGCGAGCTGATGGCCGGGCGGGGGCGCATCCGCGCTGCGGACATCGCGCTGGTCCGTGAGCGCACCAAGATCGACGACATCATCGGCGAGCACCTGCAGCTCAAGCGCGCCGGCGGCGGCAGCCTCAAGGGCCTCTGCCCGTTCCACGACGAGAAGTCGCCGTCCTTCCAGGTCACGCCCTCAAGGGGCCTGTACCACTGCCTGGCCGGGGAGACGGGGGTGCTCACCGAGGACGGCACCGTCCCCATCCGGGAGCTGGCAGGCAAGACCGTCCGCGTGCTGAACGGCGACGGCGGTTGGGTCGAGGCGCCCTTCCGCAGCTACGGCATCCAGCGACTCATGCGCCTCACCCTCAGCCGCAACGGGCGCACCAAGATCGTGCACGCCACCGACGAGCACCGCTGGTTCGTGCCGTCGGGCGCTCTTCGCCAGGAGCGCCGCGAGAAGCTCACCAAGGACCTCAAGCCCGGTGACCGGCTCTCGAACTCGTTCGCGGAGGCGTCGGAGCTGGCTGCTGTTGGCGCGGTCGCCAGTGGCAGTCAGGCCACCGGTTCACCTAGAACATCTGGCGGGCCGGGTCAGCCGAACTGGGTGGTCCAGTCGGTCGAGTGGAGCGACCGGGTGGAGGAGGTGTTCTGCGCGGAGGTGCCAGGCACGCACGCCTTCACGCTCGAGGACAACCTGCTCACCGGGAACTGCTTCGGGTGTGGGGTCGGTGGCGACGTCATCCGGTTCGTGCAGGAGATCGACCACCTCTCCTTCTCCGAGGCGGTGGAGCTGCTCGCCGGCCGCGCCGGGGTGCAGCTGCAGTACGAGGACGACGGCGGCCGGGCCACCGCCGGCCCGGACCGCGCGCACGCCGGCCAGCGAGCCCGGCTGGTCGCGGCCAACGCCGCCGCCGCGGAGTTCTACGCCAGCCAGCTGATGACGCCGGAGGCCGCACCGGCCCGGTCGTTCCTCGCCGACCGCGGCTTCGACCGGCAAGTGGCCCTGGACTTCAACTGCGGCTACGCCCCCGGCGGCTGGGACACCCTGACCCGGCACCTGCGCGGCCTCGGCTACACCCAGAGCGAGTTGGTCACCGGCGGGCTGGCCAAGGAGTCCTCCCGCGGCACGCTGATCGACCGGTTCCACCGCCGGCTGCTCTGGCCGATCCGCGACCTGACCGGCGACGTCATCGGCTTCGGCGCCCGCAAGCTGATGGACGACGACCCCGGCCCCAAGTACCTGAACACCCCGGAGACCCCGCTCTACAAGAAGAGCTCGGTGCTCTACGGCGTGGAGCGGGCCAAGCGGGACATCGCCCGCAACCACCAGGCCGTCGTCGTCGAGGGCTACACCGACGTGATGGCCTGCCATGTCGCCGGGGTGACCACGGCGGTGGCCTCGTGCGGCACCGCCTTCGGGCCCGAGCACATCAACGTGCTGCGCCGGCTGCTGATGGACCAGGACGAGTTCCGCGGGGAGGTGGTCTACACCTTCGACGGCGACGCGGCCGGTCAGGCGGCGGCGATGAAGTCGTTCAAGGAGGACCAGCGCTTCGTCGCGCAGACCTTTGTCGCCGTCGAGCAGGAGGGCCGCGACCCGTGTGAACTGCGCCAGGCGCACGGGGACGCCGCCGTCCGTGACCTGATCGGCCGGCGCACGCCGCTGATCGAGTTCGTGCTGCGGACGCATCTGGCCGAGTACGACCTGGACACCGTGGAGGGCCGGGTCGCTGCCCTGGACAAGACGGCGCCGCTGCTCGCCCAGATCAAGGACCACGCGCTGCGCCCGGCGTACGCCCGCCGGCTGGCCGGCCTGCTCGGCCTGCCCGACGAGACCGAGGTCGTGGCCCGGGTGCGGCAGCTGGCCGGGGAGAACGGCGGCGAGCGCCCGAGGTCCCGCCCGCGCACGCCGCAGCGGACGCCGGACGACGCCGCGATCGAGGTGGAGCGAGAGGCGGTGAAGGCCGCCCTGCAGTGCCCGGAGATCGCCGGGCCGCAGTTCGACGCGGTGGAGCCGAGCTCCTACACGCACCCCGACTACGCCGCGGTCGCCGCGGCGGTGTCGGCCGCCGGGGGAGCGGCCGGGGCGACGACGACCGGGGCGGCGTGGCTGGAGGAGGTGACGGCGCACTGCGACCGGGACACCGCGAAGGCGATGCTGACCGCGCTGGCCGTCGAGCCGCTGCACGCGGTGGGGGAGAACGACCCGACGTACGTGAACGCGCTGATGGCCCGGCTGCACGAGATGGCCACCGTCCGGGAGATCGCCGCGCTCAAGGGCAAGCTGCAGCGGACCAACCCGATCGAGGCTCAGGACGAGTACATGCGGGCGTTCAAGAAGCTGATGGACCTCGAGCAGCTGGCCATCTCGCTGCGCAAGCGCGCGTCCGGCGGGCTGACCCCGTGAGCCTGATCGAGCGGGTGCGCGGGAGGTTCGCCCGCCCGCCGGAGCCGGTGCGCGCGGCGCTGGACGCGGAGGCCGAGGAGCGTGCCCTGGCGTGGGGGGAGCGGGTCGACGGCGGCTGGACCGTGGCCACCTCGCGCGGCCTGCGCGTCGTCCCGGCCGGCTCGGGCGAGGGCGCGACCCTGCTGGCGTGGCACGAGATCGGCACCGCACGGTGGAGTGCGGCCGGTGCGGGCGGCACCTTCGTGGTGACGCCGCTGGTCGAGGTGGAGCCCGGGGTGCAGGCCCGCCAGGCTCCGCAGCGGCACGTGCTGCGCGAGGCCGGGGGGCTGCCCGGCGTGCTGCGCTCCCGGGTCGACCGCACCGTGGTGACCAGCCAGCGGCATCCGCTGCCCACGGGGGGAGGGGTGCTGCTGGTGGCCCGCCGGGTGCCCGGCCAGGCGGCGCGGGAGTGGACCGTGGTCTTCGACGACGACGCCGACCGGGATGATCCGGTGGCCCGCCAGGTCGCCCGCGACCGCCTGGCCGCCGCGGTGGACGCCGACGACCCGAGCCGCTGACCGGCGGTCAGTTGCTGCCGGTCTCGTTCCCCAGCCGGTGCTTCACCGAGTCGACGGCGGCGTCGGCGCGTGCCTGGGCCACGCCGGCGGCGGTCTGCAGGCGCGGGTCGTCCTTGGCGTGGTTGTAGACGCGGCGGATCTGCTCGTAGCGTTCACGGCCGGCCTTGGCACCGAGGACGTAACCGGCACCGAAGCCGGCGAGGAAGGACAGCTTGGCCACGGGGGACCTCCTGGGTTGGGGCGGAAGTGATCACGCTACCGGCCCAGCGGGGTTCCGACCCGTCGAGCTCAGGAGGTCGGGCTCAGCTCGCGCGGCCGGTCGGCGGCGTAGGCGATCCGGTCGCGACCGGCCCGCTTGGCCTGGTACAGCGCCCGGTCGGCGGTGCTGAGCAGGGAGAGGACCGCGTCGACCGGGCTGTGGCCAGGCGGCGGCTCCGAGGTGACCACCCCGATGCTGACGGTGACCGGAGGGACGTCGGGCACCGACAGGTCGCGCACGGCGGCGAGCAGGCGTTCCGCGGCCCGCGCGACCTCCTCCGGGCCGGGGAAGTGGGCGACCCAGCCCAACTCCTCCCCGCCGAGGCGGACGAGCAGGTCGTCGGCGCGGGCGCCCCGGGTCATCGCGCCGGCGACCTCGGTCAGCACCCGGTCGCCGACGGCGTGCCCATGGGTGTCGTTCACCGTCTTGAAGTGGTCGAGGTCCAGCACCATCACGGTCACCGGTTCACCGGCTGCGCCGGCGGCGGCCAGGACGGAGCCGGCGCGGGCCTCGATGCCGCGGCGGTTGGACAGCCCGGTCAGCGGGTCGGTCACCGCCAGGGTGCGGGCCAGGTCGCGGGCGGCCTGCATGCGGCGCACCAGGATCGTGACGACGGTGATCGGGGCCAGCACCATGACGGACATCGTCAGCGCGGAGTAGACCCGTAGCAGCGGTGGGGTGGGCAGCGTCAGGCTGATCGCGACCACGCCCGTCACCGCGACGGCCGTGGTGACGACCACGGCCCAGCTCCGGAGCAGCATCGCGGCGGCCACGGGCACCACCACCAGCGCCGCAGCACACAGCCAGCGGACGGTGAGCTCCTCCTGGCAGAGGCCCTCGACGATCATGACCGTGCTGGCCGCGCCGATGATGACGGCGCCGTCCCGGGGCCCCAGTCGACGGCGGATGGCGACGTAGCCGGCCATGCACCCCCAGATCGAGGCGCCCAGGGCGGCGAGCCGGGCGTCGGCGTGCGCGCCGATCGACCGCTGGAAGCCGCTGACCACGAACAGCGGGATGCTGCCGGTCAGGCAGATGGCGAGGAGCGTGACGGCGCGCCACTCGATGTGGCGGCCCACGCACGCCACTGCTCGCTCACCCAGCTCCCGCATACACAGAGCGTCGGCAGCGGTCACGCCCGGCTTGACCGTCCTCACCCGGGCGGGTGCCGGGGATGCGACCCGCCGGGTGCCACCCCCCGGCCCGAGACCGGCCCGGGGGTGGGGTAATCTCTGAGGGCGCGCGGGCACCACCCGCCGATCCCCCGTAGCTCAATTGGCAGAGCATGCGACTGTTAATCGCAGGGTTATAGGTTCAAGTCCTATCGGGGGAGCTCTGACCAGGGCTTATGGCTCTGGAGCTTCGGATCAGGCATCATCAACTCATCGGAAACCGGTGAGGGGCGGTGCCGCATGGGACGACCACCGCTGCCGGTGGGCACGTTCGGCAAGGTCGGCTTCCTGCTCCTGTCCAGCGGCGAGGTGCAGGCCCGCGCCCGGTTCCGGGACTTCGACGGGCGCACCCGGCTGGTCTCCAAGACCGGTGCTTCGCGTGCCGCCGCTGAGCGGGCGCTGAAGACCGAGCTGGCCGCCCGCCGCGGGCCCGGGGGAGCCGGGGTCATCACCGCCGGCTCCCGGGTGTCCGTACTCGTCGAGGCGTGGCTGGCTGCTGACCACGGCTGGTCGACCGGCACCGAACGCACCTACCGCTCGGTGATCCGCACCTCGGTTCTCCCCGCCTTCGGCCAGCTGACGCTGCAGGAGGTCACCCCCGGTCGGGTGGGCCGGGCGCTCACCGCGATCGCCAAGAGCAGCGGGCCCGGTGCCGCCAAGACCGCCCGCGCCTGCCTGTCCGGCATGTTCTCCCTCGCCATCGACGACGGCGCCATCGGTGCCAACCCCGTGCGCGACGCGACCGTCCGGATCGACACCACCGCCAAGAAGGCACCTCGGGCGCTGACTGCCGAGCAGACCGCCCGGCTGGTCGAGCTGCTCTACTCCAGCCCGCGCGCGGCCGAACTGGATCTCCCCGACATCGTCGACTGGATGCTGGCCACCGGCGCTCGGATCGGGGAAGCGGTGGCGCTGCGGACGGGGGAGACCGCCGGCCGGCCGCTGCTGGACCTGAACGCCGGCACGTGGGAGGTCAACGCCACCGCGGTGCGGGTGCCCAACCAGGGCATGGTCGTGCAGTCGCGGACCAAGACCGCCGCCGGTTGGCGGATCATCGCGGTGCCCGAGTTCGCGGTGGACATGGTGCGCCGCCGGCTTGCGTCACCCCACCGGCCGGACACCGAGCTGGTCTTCCCCGCGCCGTTCGCCGGGACGCTACGCGACCCGAACAGCGTGTCGGGTGACCTGCGCCAGCTGCTGGACTCCTTCGAGTGCGAGGTCTGCGACGGGACCGGCTTCCAGCCGGCGGCGAGCCGGACCGCGGCCGGTCGCCCGGTCCGCTGCGCCGAGGGGCCTTGGTCGTGGGTCACCTCGCACACCTTCCGCAAGACCGTCGCGACGCGGCTGGATGAGGCCGGGTTCACCCCGCGTCAGGTGGCCGACCAGCTCGGCCACGCGAACCCGTCGATGACCCTGGACGTCTACTTCGGCCGCCAAGTAGTCAGCGCCGAGGCGGCCCGCGTGCTCGGCCGTTGATCGGGTCGCCTGCTCCGTCGGGCACGCGACCGAATCGACGCCCACTACTGGCGTGACCGCCACCGTTCGTCGGCTGCGGCAGGACGGGCGGAGACGCCGGGTGTCCCAAAGCGGCTCACTATGGGACAGGGTCGAGGGTGGCTGGTGTGACCTCCTGCCGTAGCTGCGACGGTCCGCCGATGCGGGGGCGGTGCGATGGCATCGCGGCGCAGACTGGGCCGGTGAAGCTTGAGGAGCTGCGGCGGATCGCGGACCTGCTCAGGGAGCGCAACCGCATTGACGGGGAGATTGCGGCGCACATCGGGCGACCGATGACGTCAGGCCACCTCGGGGAGTGGATAGCTGCCGAGATCTTCGATGTGGAGCTCGAGCAGTCAGCCTCCGCGGCCGCTTGGGACGGCCACTTCCGCTTCGGTCCGCTTGAGGGGCGTTCGGTCAACGTGAAGTGGTATCTGCGGCGAGAGGGCATCCTCGACCTGACGTCGCCGCTGATGCCGGACGAGTATTTGGTGATGACCGGCCCGGTTGGTGCGGCGACGAGTTCGCTTGGCGGAACGCGGGCATGGCGCATCGACAGCGTCTACCTTTTCGATGCCGTGGGATTGCGGGATCACCTGCTCGCAGGCGGCAGAAAGGTCGGCACGGCCTCGAGCGTTCGGACCGCACTGTGGGCGCAGGCTGAGATCTATCCGAAGCCGGTCAATCCTCGGTTGGTCCTGGAGCAGGACCAGGTCGAAGCGCTGAGGTTGTTCGCGCCGGCCGAGTGACCACCGCCCGTCCCGTAGCGGCGCACTCGGGCTGGCGCCTCCTGCGCCACGGCGGGGACTGTGTCGGTGACTTGGGGGGGAGGGGGGAGGGGGGCGGGGGGATCCCGATGCCCGACCTGACCACTGCCGAGGTCGATTTCGTCACCCGCAAGGTCGCCTGCCTTTCCGTCGTCACTTCCGAGCTGTCCGAGGACTCCTCGCCGGAGGCCACCGGCTCGGGCAAGCCGCTGCTCCAGCCGGACCCGATTCAACCGACCTACCGCATGATCTTCGGGGTCCCGGGGCTGACTTCACCGGAGGCCACGGTCGGAACGATTTGGGGACTGCCGGCCAGCGAGTGGTCACCGCCGTCCGGCGGGACGCCGACGTCACCGCCGACCGCTCGGTGTTCTTCACCAGCGACCGGGTCGCCGTGCGCGCCACCTGTCGGGTCGGCTTTGGCTTCCGGCACACCGCTGCGCTGGTCCGCATCCGGCTCGCTGTTAGTTGTTTTTGCGTCACCCTCGCTCTTGGCGAAGTGCCACCACAGGAGCGCGTTCGCGGCGAGAACAGATGCAATCAAGTAGAAGCCATGGACAGTGGCTCCGCCCTTCAAGTAGACCCACACGTAGATCGCCGTCCAGAGGGATGCCGCAGAGATGAGCGTGGCGCTCTTGCGAACAACTGATGCAGCCTCGGACCATTCCCTCTGGATGAAGCCAGCAAGAATGCAGACCAGCATGCCCGCAATGAAGAAGAGGAGGGCGATGGCTAGAGCCAGGTAGGCGACATCTGAGACGCCCGAGTTGCCGTAGCCGCCTAACAGTAGGGCAAAGAGGGCGACCATCTCTGCGATGATGGCGAAAGTAAGCGTCAGTATGCGCAAGACCAAGCCCCCGCCCCCTTGCGGAGGGTCACTCCAGGAGCGCCGAGCGTCCACCGCAAGCAAGACCAGAAACACTGGTATGACCTGAGCTGCGGTCGAGAAGAAGTCGGTCGGGACTTGAGATTCGGTCATGCCATGATTCCGATCATGCGGGCTTCGCGGAGGCGGGGGAAAGGAAGTAAGGACCGTGTCGCGCTGAAGACGCTAACCGCAAGGAGCGACAAGACGAGACCTCCTCGCAGGTGATCACCCGCTCCTGCGCCGAGATCGCGGCGCACAGGCCGTTCAGCAGCGTCGTCTTCCCCGCCTGCGTACAAGCGGGTAGCTAGCGGGTACGTTGCTGAACCAGGTGTCATGGAGCGCTCGCTCGTTGTCAGGGGTCTACGACACACTCGACCCATGAGCGGTTGGCCATGGTCGATCAACATCGTCCAGCAGGACAACGTGCCTCTCGTTGTCTCCGAGCGGACGGTCAGGGCGGCCCTGGAGGACGCGCTGATGACCTACACGAAGACCGACCTGCGGATCGTGCTCTCTGAGGAGTTGCGCCTCGTCTCCCGCGACGAGCTCCCGCCGGAAGACTGGTACAAGCGGGATCACGTCAGGGACGTCACTCGGGACTGGTCGCTGGCGCAGCTGATCGATCTGTCGCAGCGCGTTGTTGACCGCCCGGACGTGCAGGTCGGTCAGCTGCCGGACCTCATCGCGGTGTACCGCCGGTCGTCCGGCGGCGTTCAGGGCGGGGTCAAGAACCTCATCTTTGCGGCCAACGGGCCGAAGCCCGAATTGGTGCTGCGCGACGCCGTCAGCAACAACGTGGAGATCACCCGCAATGCCCAGTTCTGCCTGATCTACGACCGGCCCATCGGGGCCGAGGGACTGACCTTCCAGGCATTGATCGACTGGTGGCGGGACCGCGAGTCGATCGCCGCCGGGGTCGACGACCGCGAGGTGGGCCACCGCCTGTGCGCTCGCCTGCAAGCCAGCCTCGACAACCCGGCCGAACAACTTGTCTTCCGCACCTACTTGAAGCGCTACGCCGGTGGCCGGTTCGACATCCCGGCGCTGATCCCGCAGGTGTATCTGCACTACGACCCCTTGACCCGCCGGGCACGCGGCGCAAGCGGCTCGCCTTTGGCCCGCCAGCGGATGGACTTCCTGCTCCGACCGCAGCCGCGTCGTGATCGAGGTCGACGGCCGGCAGCACTATGTGGACGAGCAGACGGGCCAGGCCAGCCCCCGGCTGTACGGCGAGATGGTCGCCGAGGACCGTCGGCTCCCGCTTGCCGGGTACGACGTCTACCGGTTCGGCGGGTATGAACTCGTAGCGCCCGACGCTGAGCGGACGGTCGCCAGCTTCTTCGACCACCTGCACGAGCGGATGGCCTAGAACCACGTCCACCAACGTTCGCCCTGCCGATGCAGCGCGGGCGTCGGGCTACGTGTCCCTAGGCGGCCCACTATGGGACGCCGCCTCGCCCTTGACGAGCAGCACGGTTGGGTGATGGGAGTTGTCGCTGAATGAGGCAACGACCACGATGCGGATGTGACAGTCGAGGGCGATCGAGCGGACCAGGGCCTGAGGCAAGTAGAGCGACGCGGCAAGCGCCCGTGGTGGCTCATCGGCACACGAGCGTCAGGCTCCACCCGCTTCGGGGCATGGTTGTGGCTGCTGTTGGCTGTTCTCGCGATCGTCCAGTTGGTCACCACGGAGGACCACGTGGTGCGTTGGATCGCTGCTGGCCAAGTCGTTCTCGGCCTGAGCCTCAGCGCGTCCTACTTCGGTTCGCTCAGGTACAGCCAGCGCGATGAGGGGCCTCAGCCGAACTAACATTGAGGAGCCACCACGACGTGTCCGTAGGCGGCCCATCAAGGGACAGCGGTCCGCGTTCGACTCCTAGGGCTGGCGTGGAGGCTCCGTGTGCCCACTGACGTACTTCCGTCTGAACCACCAGCGGACCGGCAGAGCTGCTAGACCCCAGCCGAGGAACATGACCAGCGCCCAGACCCAGCCGCCCAGCAGGTAACCGAGAACGCCACCGACAAGCGCCCAGAGCAGTTGTCGCAGCAAGAAGGGACCCAACGGCGCGGTCGCGAAAGCCCTGGCCCCGGCGCGGTCCTGCTCACGCATCCGCTCCGATGACGCCGCATGGGGGTTCTGCGGCCTCTCTGCTGGTTCCTCCATGGCCACACCTTGGGTGGACCGAGCCTGAAGGGGCAACTCCCAGTGAGGTGCGTCGAGCAAGGTCCGCCGAACGGGTGACCGATCGGGGCCACCAGGTCGCTGGAGGACGACGATCCATCAATCGGACCGCATGTCCCATAGGCCGCCTTCGGGGACGGACGTTGCTGGCGTTGCAAAGGTGGTCGAGAGCCCCGGGACGGGAGCGTGTCGGTCGATTCGTCCCAGGTCGTCGATCCGGAGGACATCCGGGTCGAGCTATGGCGGCCCACCTGGCAGTGCCTTCCGCGGGCAGTCACGCTCCGCTGGCGGCTCGATCGGCTCAGCGGCTGCCGTGCAGCGACGCCGCGACCTTGGTCTCCCACCACCGGTCGCACTCCGCCTCGTCGTAGAGCACCCGACGACCAACCTTGATGCCGGAAGGACCGATGCCGACGTGACGCCAGTAGCGGACCGTGGCCGGGCTGGTGCGGAATCGGGCGGCGACTTCCTCGGTGGTCAACAGGCGAATGGTCATGGCATCTCCTCGGACGAAGACGAGTGCAGCTGGTCGCTTGGATGAGGCGCTGCCCGTCGTGCGGTTGCTGCCAGCAGCGTTGGGGTGACATCGGACTGAGTGGTGTCACCCTCGGCTGACTGGCACGTCACCCCGACGTCGTGCTCAGTGCGGGCGGGGCGCTGTCCGGTTGCGGATATAGAGGCGGCGGGTCATCGAAACGCTGATCGTGGTCAGGGCACGGGACAGCTCGTCCAGGTCCCGGTTGTAGATGCGGCCGGCGTCGAGCTGGGTGACGAGCTCATCGAGCAGGCGGGGCCAGTCGTGGCGGGTCGGCGGGATGGGCACCGGGGTCTCCACGCGTCGTTCGACAACCTGGATCGCCGAGCGTCCCGAGGTGGCGGCGCGAGTCTGCTCCCAGGCTCGCTGCCGGCAGGACGCCGAGCACCACTTCGGGAGCCGTCCCGTCGCCTTGACGGTGATTGGGCCTCCGCACCACCCGCACGTCGACGCGGCGCGCCGCCGGGCCTGGGCAGCGGACTCGACCGCTTGAGTCGCATCTGCTGCCGGATCACCGGACTGTGAGGCGCTTGGCTGCCCCGCCTGCAGCAGCGCCACTCGGCGCTGCGCCTCGAACCCCATCGATGCGTTCCGCCGCCTGCTCATGCTGGCCACTGTCAGGACCGATGTCCCAGTCGACGTCACCCCGATACGTCACGACGCAACGACAAGCCTGGGTGCAGGAGGTGTGTCGGACGGGGATTTTGTTCGGGGTGACGCTGTGAGGGGGCTCAGAGCGCCTGGCTTGCGCTCCCGGCGGCTGCGTTGTCTGGAGTCCGTGCCCGCACAGGACGGCAGTCATCGATGGCAGCGTCGTCGTCAGCCTCAGCTGAATGGCCCATCGGCTTCTACGCCGCTTTGGCTGCCGAGTTCACTTCGGACTACTCGCCTTCGCCCGCAGCTCGAAGACCACCCAAATCGAGAAGCCCCTCCGGCGGCCGACGCGAGTGAACCAACTTCGCCCGCACTCCTTGCACTTCCTCCTCGCCGCCACCGCAAAACGGTGTACCGAGTTTCTTAGACGCGCAAGCCGTCTCTCGTGTCTATAAAATCCTCGAGGAGGTCATGGAGAAGCGAGTGCTCAGGTGCGGCTACCCGAGGCGTCGAGTTCGACGGCCACCCGCGCTGCGAACTCCGGATCGACACGGATTCGCTCCACGACGGCATCGGAGATGCGGTCGACATCCAGCGCGACAGTGGCCACGTCAGCCGCCCGGGCTTCACCGGCCGGCAGCGCGCGCAAGGTGTAGACGCTAGAGCCGTCGTCACCGTAGGCGCTCTGCACATGGTCGTACACGGCCTGCACCTTCGTGTCGAACACCTCGGGCGGATACGGATCGACGGGCAGATCTGCGTCCAGTGACCGCCTGATCGTGGTGAGCACGTCAGCAGCGGTGGCGACTTTGCGGCGCCAGTCGAAGACGAGCTTCTCATGCAGATGGGACAACAGCTTCTTCGCGCTGGCCTGCACCACGGCGCGCTCATCGTCGGTGAGCACCGGGTCAGGCTTGGTGAGCAGGTCGAATACGGCGAGCTCCTCCTCCGTGAGATTCTCGCGAGCGGCCCGCTGCTCCTCGTCGGTCAGCGTCCGCGACAGCTCGATCAGCCGGCGCAGGTACTCGTCGATGTTCACGCTGCCGGCGTTGTACTCGGCGATCAGGTTCTCGATGCGCTCCACCAGGTCGTACCGGGTCGGGTTCCGCGTCGCAGCGCTCACCGCGCGGCCCTTGAGCAGCTGCGCCAGCCGGTCGGTCTCGGCTCGCTTACGGTCACCGAACCGCCTCGCCAGCCCGTCGAAGTCGATCTGGGACAGGTCGATGAGCGGGTCGGGATCGGCTCCCTCGGCGGCGGCCCGGATGACGTACTCCTCCGCGCCGACCGAGCGGTCCAGCAGGGCGTCCACCGCGTCGGCCACGGCGGTGATGTCAGCCTCGGGCGACCGGGTGACGTCGGCAATGCGTTCGGCCACGACGCGGATCGCGGCCACGGTGCGCTGCTGCGCGGCCGCGCGCGGATCGGGGAGCAGTGCCTTGAACAGCTTGCGTACCTGCCGGGCCCCCACCATGAACGTCGTGCGGGTCTCCTCGTCGGCGAGCAGCGCTTCGACCACGGCGTCGCGCAGGGCGATGTGCGTGAACCCGGTCGCGTCCCGCATGGCCGGCAGGTCGACGCTCTGCGCGGCGCAGAAGGCAATCACGTCCCCGATCGCGGTGGTGAGCGCCTCGACCAGCGCGTCGACGTCCTGGATCGGTGAGTCGACGCCGGCGGCCGTATTCGCGGCTCCGTAAATCGCGAGCGCCTTCTCCAGGTTCCGGAAGACGCCGATGTAGTCGACGATCAGTCCGTTGTCCTTGTTCGGAAACACGCGGTTGGCGCGGGCGATCGTCTGCATGAGGGTGTGGTTGCGCATCGGCCGGTCGAGATAGATGGTGGACACGCTCGGGGCGTCGAATCCGGTCATCCACATGGCGCAGACAAACACCAACCGCACTGCGTCGTCCGGATCCTTGAATCTCTCGGCCAAATCCTCGCGATTCATCCGCGCTCGGTGTGGTCGGATGTCGAGGCCGAGCGGGTCCAGGTTCCCCAGCTCGTTCTGGCTCTGCGAGACGACCACGGCCATGTCGGTGGTCTGCATGAACTCGATCCGGCTAGCGAGCCACGGCCGCTCCAGCACGGGCAGAGCGTCATGCTGGACCTTCAGCTCGGCCAGGTGCTCGTCCCACGCCCTCTGCACCAGGTCGTACATCCTTACCGCGGCGGCCTTGTCCAGCCCGACATGCATCGCCTTGCCGGCGAAGCCACGGCCGACGAAGTGCGTCACGAGGTCCTTCGCGATCTTCTTCAGCCGCTCCGGGCGGGTCAGCAACGTGTACTGGGTGCCGAACTTGCGCGCGAGCTGTCCTTCGGCGTCCTCGTCGAGCTCGGCGGCTTCCAGCAGCTGTTCGAGTTCCTCGGTGAAGGTCTCGTTGACCAGCTGGAGCTCTGGGATGCGGTTCTCGTAGTACAGCGGGACTGTGGCGCCGTCCTCGATGGCGTCGCGGAAGTTGTAGACGCTCACGTAGTCGCCGAACTGCTCGCGGGTCAGCTCCTCCGCGCCGGCGATCAGCGGGGTTCCGGTGAAGCCCATGAATGACGCGTTCGGCAGGGCCAGGCGCATGTTCAGGGCGAGTTTGTCGTACTGGCTGCGGTGGGCCTCGTCGGTGATCACGATGACGTCGGCGCGGTCCGAGAGCACCGGCATCTGCGTCTCACGCTTGGCTGGCTGGAACTTCTGGATCAGCGTGAAGACGTAGCGGTGGTCGGCGGCCAGCAGCTCGCGTAGGTGGGCGATGGAGGTGGCGTGCACGTTCGCCTCGGGCGCGACCGCGCCGGCGTCGGCGAACTCGCCGTGCAGTTGCACGTCCAGCTCGGTGCGGTCGGTGATCATCACGAAGGTCCACGCCCCCGGGATCTGGCGCAGCACCTTCTGGGTGAACCACAGCATCGACAGCGACTTGCCCGAGCCCTGGGTATGCCAGAACACGCCAAGCCGCTTGTCGCCAGCCGCGCGAACCCGGTACAGGTTGTCGATCGCGGCGTTCACCCCCAGGTACTGGTGATTGCGGGCCACCGTCTTGATCAGTCCACCGGGGCGTTCCATGTAGGCGACGAAGTTCTCGATCAGGTCCAGCAGGACGTGCGGGGCGCAGGTGCCGCGCAGCGCCGTCTCCAGCGCGACCACCCCCCGAGCACCGTCGGCGTCGATCACCTTCCAGTCGCCGAAGAACTCCCAACGCGCGAAGGTCGCCCCGATCTTCGCCTCCCGGCCGTTGGAAAGCAGCACGAAACCGTTTGGAATGAAAAGCGCCGGGATCGTGTCGCGGTAGTCGGTCAGGTTTTCGTCGTAGGCGGCCTTGACCGGGCGGTTCGGCTCCTTGAACTCCAGCAGCACGAGCGGGATGCCGTTGACGAACAGCACCGTGTCGGCGCGCCGGCGATGCAGAGGGCCGGCGAGCCAGACCTGCGAGGCAGCAAGCAGATCGTTCTTCGACGAGTCGCGGAAATCGACGTACTGCACAGTTGTGAACTGCTGGCTGCCGTTCTCGTCGGTCCACTCACCCCGGTAGCCGTCCCGGATGAGCGCGTGGACCTCGCGGTTGGCGCGTACCCAGTCCATGAGCGACCGGTCCCGCGTGAGTGCCCCCAGCGCCTCCTCGCGGATCACGTCGGGCACCAGCGGGTTCAGGTCCGCCAGCGCGTCCCGTACCCGGTGGATTAGGAACACCTGGTGCATCGAGTCGCGGCCCAATGTTCCGGCCGGGCCAAAGGACTCCTCGAAGGCGTTGACGTGCGTCCACCCGAGCTGCTCCAGCAACTCCAAAGCCGGTTCCTCGACAAGTCCTGCTTCCGTGTACGCACCCGTCATCTCGTCACCGCACCCCTACCAGCGGATCCAGATTCAGCCGCGACACGTCGACTTGGCCCGTCACCAACTTCGGCAGCAACGAGTCACGCATGGACTGGAGCCGATCTGCCACCTGGCGCAGAACTTCCACGGACTTGAACAGTGGTGCAGCGGCCGTCTCGAACTGATCGGCGATGTTCCGTGGTGGTTGTGTGAGCAGATAGGAGTCAAAGCACTCGTTGCGCACTCGTTGGCGTCCGCTCGCACCGCTCATGCTGCCGATCGCATGCTTGCGGAACGATTCTGAGCGGGCCAGGCAGTATGTGAACGCCGGACCAACGGATCTTCCGCGAAGCACGATAAACTCCGTTGAGCCAAATCCGGTCTCGCCCGCATCGAGGACCTGCACGAATCCCGTCTTGCCGTTCTCAAGGCAAGGTGTGATCCGAGCAAACAGCGTGTCGCCGTTCTCGAACTTCGAACCCGAACTCGAAGTGCGGCGAGCACTCGGGGCGCACACCATGCTCTGCTCCCTCAAGTCGGCCATTGCGAAGAACGGACGCTCCGCCCCCTTGTCCACGCGCACCCGGGGGTTCACGGTCAGCACCGTGGAGGCGGCGAGCACCTCCCAGCCCTCGGGGATCCGGCCGATGTCAGAGTCGACGAGCGAGACATTCTCGTGACCAGGGAAACGGAAATGAACGAACCACTCGTGGTAAATCGTCCGCGCTATTCCCTCCAGCACCTCAGCCCGTCGCCGGTTGTTCTCGATGAGGGCGTCTAGCGACCAGAGGACCTCTCCAACTCGTTCTTGCACCTTCAACTCGGGCACAGCGACCCGGACCTTATAGATGCGCTCGGGAGCGGTGTGCCGAACAGTTGCGCCCGTTGCTGTCGCCCTGATTTGGCTACGAGATGTATCCGACAGGAGCAGGTAGTAGAGGAAATGCTCGTCGAGTTCAACGTCCGGCTTGATCGTCACGAGCCCGAGCCGCTGGTTGTGCAGTATTACTGGCTCCGTTGGGACGAACGCTGGCGACCCGAGAATCGGGGCGGCCTGCGTGAGGTCCGTCATCACGACCAGCAGGTCGCCAGGTGCTAACTCAAACTCTGGCGGGAAAGTCCCCGTGTAGTAGTCGTCCTTTGCGGGGCGGAGTCGGATTCCTCCGCCAATCGGGAAGTTGCCTGGTTTGAGTACGAGTTTGTCGCCAACGCCCGTAAAGTGCTCGCCCTTGAAGGCGAACCCATGCTTCACGTGGATCAGGTCTCCGAGAAGCCTGTGCGGCCACTCGCTCATGCGTCGAGGATTCCTTGGATCGCGATGTCGACCTTGGCGCGCAGTACGTCGGCTTCGTCGCTGAGCCGGGAGAACCCCTCATAGAGCTCGGCGAGCTTCTCGGTAAGGTCCACGCCGTCGTCATCGACCATCGCGGTGCCGGTGTAGCGGCCGGGGTTGAGGCTCCACCCCTGCTTCTCGATCTCGGCGCGGGTCGCGACTTTGCACAACCCGGGCACGTCGACGTACGCGGCGTCCGGGAAGTTCTCGCTGATCAGCGTCTCGCTACCGTCTAGTGTGTCGGGCTTCTCGCCGCGGTAGAGCCGCACGATGTTGGCGATGAACTCGATATGCTCGGGCAGGAAGTCACGGTGCGCTCGGTCGATCTGCCGGTACAGGTGCCGGGCGTCGATGAACAACACCGTGTCCCCGCGCTCGGTCCCGACCTTGCCGCGGTCGAGGAACCACAGCGTGACTGGCAGGGTGACGGTGTAGAAAAAGTTGGGGCCGATAGCGACCAGCACGTCGACCGCGCCGGATTCGATGAGTTGCCGGCGAATCTCCTTCTCGGAGTGGCCCGCGTCGCCAGCAGAGTTGGCCATGACAAAGCCGGCTCGCCCGGTCGGGGTGAGGGCCGCGAAGAACAGCTGGATCCATAGATAGTTGGCGTTGTCCGCCCTAGGGACGCCGAACGGGAACCGCCTGTCGCCGGCGAGCTTCTCCTTCTTGACCTTGTCGACGTTGAACGGCGGGTTGGCCATCACGTAGTCGTAGGCCCCGACGGCGTGGTGCGGGTCCTCGTAGTAGCTGTTCGCCAGCCGGATGTCACCGGAGAGGCCGTGCAGCGCAAGGTTCATCTTCGCGAGCGGAACGGTCTCCTCCTTCTGTTCCGCGCCGAAAATCGTCAGCTCGCGCACCGGCGACTCGTTGTGGCGCTCCACGAACTTGGCGCTCTGCACGAACATGCCACCGGAACCACAGGCGGGGTCCAGCACTCGCCCGTGGAACGGCTCGAGAGTCTCGACGATCAAGCGGACGATTGAGTAGGGCGTGAAGAACTCACCACCAAGGCGGCCTTCCTGGGCGGCGAAGTTCGACAGGAAGTCTTCGTAGATCAACCCGAAGGCGTCTCCGGAAAGCTGGCGGGGCAGCGGCGCGAACAGCCGCAGCAACTCGACGAGGGTCGCGCGGTCTAGCCGCTGGTAGCCACGCGGGAGGACGTCCTTCAGTTCCGGGTTCGCAGTCTCGATCGCCTTGATCGCCTCGTCGGCCGCCTTCCCCAGGTCCTCGCCCTCCGGCAGGCTCACGAGCCGGGAGAGGCGAGCCTCGTCGGGGACGTAGAGCACGGACATGGCCTTGTAGTCGCCCGGCGTCACCGGATTGCGGGGGGTGGCCCTGGCCTCCAGTTCGGGGCTGACTTCGTCGAAGCGGTGCTCGGCGTAAGCGAGGAAGATCAATCCGAGCACCGGCGGGCGATACTGCACCGGAGTCAGCTTGGAGTTCGCCCGGAAGCCGTCAGCGGCCGCCCACAATGTGCGGCGGACGCTCGCTAGGTCGGCACTCTTCAAGATCATTCCTCCAGCTCTGCTTGTACGCGCACAGAGGGTATCTCCCAGGTTACTGGCTGAAGCTCGCCTGACTCTTTCGTGTGCCGTGGCGCCAGCGCTTAGCCACGGCACCAAGCCACTCGTTCCAGGGCTCCCGGCGGAACTCAGAAGCTGAATCCGGAGTGCCTCGGGGCGCTACCAACGGCCCAGGGCGTCGAGAGAGTTTGGCCCTACCTTTAGCGGGTCCCTCCGGGAGTCTTGTCGATCCGTCAGGTAGACAACGCGGGTGCTCCACATTCACCGTGCCGAGGGGACGGCGCGTCTCGCCGACGGGTTGGCGGCCGTCCTCGCGACGCCGCTGGCCGACCCGTTTGCGTCTGAGGTCGTTGCCGTGCCCGCGAAGGGGGTGGAGCGGTGGCTGGCGCAGCGGCTGTCGACCGTGCTCGGCGCCGGGTCCGCCCGTGACGGCATCTGCTCCGGCGTCGTCTTCCCGTCGTCCGGTCGGCTGGTCGACGAGGCGATGGCCGCCGCGCGAGGCTCCGTCCTGGGCGACGACCGCTGGGAGAACCCGGTCTGGCCGCTGCTCGAGGTAGTCGACGAACACCTCGGGGAGCCGTGGTGCCAGGTGCTCGCGCAGCACCTCGGGCACGGAGCCGACGACCACCGCCGCGGCCGCCGATGGGCCGCAGCGGCCCGCCTCGCCGGGCTCTTCCGCTCCTACGGCGCGCACCGGCCGCAGATGCTGCGCGACTGGGCCAACGGCCGCGACACCGACGGACACGACCCGCTGCCCGCGGACCTGCACTGGCAGGCCGAGCTGTGGCGGCGGCTTCGCGACCGGCTTGGACCCAGCCCGGCCGAGCGGCTCGAGGAAGAGTGCGCCGCGCTGAGGGCAGACCCCGCGCTGTCCGACCTGCCCGAACGGATCAGCGTCTTCGGGCCGACCCGCCTGCACGCCGACGCGCTCGCCGTGCTGAGCGCGCTCGCCGAGCACCGCGACGTGCACCTCTGGCTGCCGCACCCCAGCCCCGTGCTCTGGCAGCGCATCGAGGGCCACACCGCCGGCCGCCGCCGCGACGACGACACGGCGACCCTGCCCGACCACCCGCTCCTGCGCAGCCTGGCCCGTGACGTCCGCGAACTCCAGCTCCGGCTCCCGCCGTACCAGGACGAGCACCACGAGGACGCCGCGCGCCCGGTCACCCTGCTCGGCCGCCTGCAGGCCGACCTTCGTGACGACGCGCTCCCCGGCCCCGCCGCGCTCGACGACACCCTGCAGGTGCACGCCTGCCACGGCCCCGGCAGGCAGGTCGAGGTGCTGCGCGAGCTGCTGCTGCGCCTGTTCGAGGACGACTCCACGCTTGAGCCGCGCGACGTCCTTGTCATGTGTCCCGACGTCGAGACGTTCGCCCCGCTGATCTCGGCCGCGTTCGGCCTCGTTCCCGGGTCGCCGCACCCCGGCGGCGCCCTTCGGGTGCGGCTGGCCGACCGCAGTCTGCGCCGTACCAACCCGCTGTTGGACACGGTGGCGGCGCTGCTTGACCTCGCGCAGAGTCGGGTTACGGCCAGTCAGGTGCTCGACCTGGCGGCCACCCCGGGGGTGCGCCGCTGCTTCGGCTTCACCGACGACGAGCTCGAGCGCATCCGCGACTGGGTCGCCCGCTCTGGGGTGCGGTGGGGTATCGACTCCTCCACCCGCCGTCCGTTCGGACTGGATTCGGTCGCGCAGAGCACTTGGCAGGCCGGGCTCGACCGCGTGCTGCTCGGGGTGACGACGTCGGAGGACGAGCCCGTGTGGCTCGACCGCGCACTGCCCCTCGATGACGTCGACAGCAGCGACATCGACCTCGCCGGGCGGCTCGCCGAGCTCCTCGACCGGCTGGAGGACGTGCTGACGGCGCTCAGCGGCGAGCACCCGGCCGGGCACTGGATTGACACGTTGGCCGGCGCCCTCGACCTGCTCACCGAAAGCGACCCAGCAGACGCCTGGCAGCTCGCCCAGGCCCGGCGGGAGCTGGCCGAGGCCGGCGAGGGAGGCGTCGCCCCGGTCGGGCTCGCCGACGTGCGTGCGCTGATGGCCGATCGCCTCGGCGGGCGGCCGACCCGCGCCAACTTCCGCACCGGCAACCTGACCGTCTGCACGCTGGTGCCGATGCGATCGGTGCCGCACCGGGTCGTCGTGCTGCTCGGACTGGACGACGGCGTCTTCCCGCGCACCGCCGGCATGGACGGTGACGACGTGCTGGCCCGCGACGCGTGCGTGGGGGAGCGGGACGTGCGCAGCGAGGACCGCCAGCTCCTGCTCGACGCACTCATGGCGGCCGGCGAGAAGGTGGTCCTGCTCTACACCGGCGCCGACCCGGTCAGCGGCGCGACCAGGCCTCCCGCCGTCCCGCTCGGGGAGCTACTCGACGTGGTCGACGCAATGGTGCCCGGCGCGCGTGACGACGTGGTCACCCGCCATCCCCTGCAGCCTTACGACGTCCGGTCCTTCACCGGGACGCCGCCTCCCAGCTTCGATCCGGTGAGCCTGGCCGGTGCCCGTCGCTCGGTGCTCACCCGCGAGCCCGAGCCGCAGCGGCGGCCGCTCGGGCCGCTGACCGGGCCGGTCGCGCTAGACGACCTGGTCGCCTTCGTCGAGCACCCCGTCAAGGCCTACCTGCGGCAGCGACTGCGGATCACCCTGCCCGGCGAGGACGACGAGATCGCCGACGCGCTCGTCACCACTCTCGACGGTCTGCAGGAGTGGGCGGTGGGCGAGCGCCTGCTCGCCGCCAGCCTGCGCGGTACCCGGGCGGAGGACGCCCGGTTGGCCGAGTGGCTGCGCGGCACGCTGCCGCCGCGCGGGCTGGGCGAACAGGTGCTGCAGCGGGTCGCCGGCCGCGTGGACGCCCTGGCCGCCGTCGGCCGCACCGCCGTCGCCCCGACGCCCCGGACGGTCGACGTCCGGCTCGACCTGGGCGGCCGGGAACTCGCCGGCACGGTGAACGGCGTGCGGGATGGCGCGGTCGTCACCGTCACCTACTCCAGCCTGTCCGCCAAGCACCGGGCCCGGGGTTGGGTGCTCGCGCTGGCCCTGGCGGCTGCGGAGGGGACCGGGCAGGCGATCACCGTCGGTCGGCGCGGCGACCGGGCGCGGACGTCCACCATCACAGCGCCGGCCGATCCGGTGGCGGCGCTCGCCGACCTCGTCGACCTATACGACCGCGGCATGTGCGAGCCCCTGCCGATGGCCGTCAAGACGTCGTGGGCGTACGCCGGCGAGCGCCTGGACGGCAAGCCGCCCGAGCGGGCGCTCGACGCCGCCCGCAAGGAGTGGAACCGGGAGGCCGGCGGCGAGCGCGAGGACCGGTCTCACCACTACGCGTGGGGCGACAAGCCGGAGTTCGAGCGACTCGTCGCGGCCGTGCCCGGCGACGGGGAGCAGTGGGCCGGGGAGGCCACGCGCTTCGGCGCGCTCGCCTCCCGGTTCTGGACGCCGATCCGCGCGGGCGAGCAGTTCTCGTGAACGCCTTCGACGTCTGCGGCCCGCTGCCGACCGGCACGACGGTGCTCGAGGCCAGCGCCGGTACCGGCAAGACTTTCGCGATCGCCGCGCTCACCACGCGCTACGTCGCCGAGGGAGCGGCCGAGCTGTCGGAGATCATGCTGGTCACCTTCGGCAACGCCGCCTCCCGCGAGCTCCGCGACCGGGTGCGCGAGCGCCTGGTGTCCGCCGAGCGCGGACTGCGCGACCCCGACGCCGCGCGGAGGGCCGAGCGCGACCCCGTCCTGCAGCTGCTCGCCGACGTCCCCGACGACGAGGTCGTGCGCCGACAGCGGCGGCTCGCGCGGGCGCTGGCCGGCTTCGACGAGGCGACGATCGCCACCACACACTCGTTCTGCTCGCAGATGCTGGCCGGCCTCGGCATGGCCGCGGACGCCGACCCCACCGCCGCCTTCGTCGAGGACATCGACGACCTCGTGCGCGAGGTGGTCGACGACCTATACGTGCGCACCTTCGCCGGCTCCGCCGACCCGCCCTTCCTCTCCCACGCCGACCTCCTCGACCTCGGCCGTCGCGCGGTCGGCAGCGACCGGCAGGCAACGCTCTGGCCGCTGAGCGACGAGGGACCGGCCGGCCGGCGCCGGCGCGCCGCGGCCGCGGTCCGCCGCGAGGTCGAGAAACGCAAACGGACCGTCGGGCTGGTCGACTACGACGACTGGCTTTCGCTGCTGCGCGACGCCCTCACGAACGATTTCTCGGGCACGGGTGCCTGCGAGCGGGTGGCTGGTCGATACCGGGTGGTGATGGTCGACGAGTTCCAGGACACCGACCCGGTGCAGTGGGAGATCCTGGAGCGCGCCTTCCACGGCCGGACGACGCTGGTGCTGATCGGCGACCCGAAGCAGGCCATCTACGCCTTCCGCGGTGGCGACGTCACCACCTACCTCGCGGCGGCCGCGGAGGCGACCACCGAGGCGACTCTCGGCACGAACTGGCGCAGCGACGCACCGCTGCTCGAGGCGCTTGACCTGGTTTTCGGCGGGGCCGCGCTCGGGCATGAGCGGATCGTCGTCCGGCCGGTCAACTCGGCCCATCCGACGGCACGGCTGACCGGCGCGGGTGCGCCGCTGCGACTCCGGCGGCTGGAGCGCACCGGCCACGGGCGGACGTGGCAGGGGATGCCGTCGGTCGCCCGGCTGCGCGACGCCGTGGCCGGCGACGTGGCGGCGGACGTCGTTGACCTGCTGTCCGGCGGCGCCGAGTACGAGGGGCGGACCGTGCAGCCCGGCGACCTTGCCGTGCTGGCGCGCACCAACGCCCAGGGACACCTGCTGCGCGAGGCGCTGGGCCGCGCCGGGGTGCCCGCCGTCTTCGCCGGTGGCGGCAGTGTCTTCGCCACCCCGAGCGCCACCTCCTGGCTGCGGCTGCTGGAGGCGCTGGAACAGCCGCACCGCGCCGGCCGGGTGCGCTCGGCGGCGCTGTCGGTCTTCCTCGGGTACGACGAGGAGTCGCTCGACGCCGGCGGCAACGAGCTCGCCGACGAGCTCGGCCCGCAGCTGCGCCGCTGGGCGGACGTGCTGGCCGAACGTGGCGTGGCCGCCTTCCTCGAGGTGCTGACCGCCGAGAAGGGCCTGCCCGCGCGGCTGCTCGCCCGGCCCGACGGGGAACGGCTGCTCACCGACCTGCAGCACATCGGCCAGGTGCTGCACGCGGCGGCGCAGCGCGAGTCCCTCGGCCTGACCGCGCTCGTCGAGTGGCTGCGTCGGCGCATCGCCCAGTCCTCCGTGGAGGGGGCCGACGAGCGCAGCCGGCGCCTGGAGTCCGACGCCGCCGCCGTCCAGCTCATGACCGTCCACGTGAGCAAGGGACTGGAGTTCCCGATCGTGTACGTGCCCTTCGGCTGGGACCGGTGGACGCCGGACAAGCCGCAGGTGCTGCGGCTGCACGACGACCAGGGACGCCGGGTGCTCGACGTCGGCGGCTCGAGCGGACCTGGGTACGCCGCGGCGCGCGCCCGGCACGAGGCCGAGGAGTCCGGCGAGGACCTACGGCTGCTCTACGTGGCACTGACCCGCGCCCGGTGCCAGGTCATTGCCCACTGGGCGCCCAGCAGCAACACCGCCGCCGCCCCGCTGAACCGACTGCTCTTCGGCGCGGCCGGTCTGGGCGCCGAGCCGGCCGCCCGGGTCCAGCCGCCCCCCGACGACGGGGTCGCGGCAGCGCTCGCCACGCTGTCTGCCCGGTCCGGTGGGCGCATCGAGGTCGCGGACGTGGCGCGGCGCGCGGCGCTCCGGTGGGAGCCGCTGCGGACGCCGGTCCCGGAGCTGTCGATCAGCCACTTCACGCGCACGCTCGACGAGGAGTGGCGGCGCACCTCCTACAGCGCGCTCACTCGTGACGCGCACGAACAGCAGCTCGCCAGCGAGCCGGACGTCGCCGGCACGGACGACGAGCGGGACACGGAGGAGCCGCTGCCCGAGACGCCGCCCGCCGACGCGCTCCCGTCCCCGCTTACCGACCTCCCCGGCGGGGCGGCCTTCGGCACGCTGGTGCACGCCGTCCTGGAGGACCTTGACCCCGACGCGCTGGACGAGCGGTGCGCCGAGGCGGTCGCCCGCCACCTGGTGCCCGGGGTGACCGCCCAGGCACTCGCCGACGGCCTGCGGCCGGTGCTCACCACCCCGCTCGGCGACCTCGGCCTCCCGCTGGCCTCGATTGCGGCCACCGACCGGCTGGCCGAGCTTGACTTCGAGCTGCCGCTGGCCGGGGGCGACGACACGGTGCCGCACTCGACGCTCGCCGACGTCGCGCAGCTGCTGCGGCGCCACGACCTCGGTCCGCTGTCCGGCTATCCCGACCTGATGGCCGCACTGGCGCCGCAGGCGTTGCGTGGGTTCCTGACCGGCAGCATCGACGCGGTGCTCCGCCTGCCCGGCCCGGTATTCGCCGTCGTCGACTACAAGACCAACCGGCTCGGCGCCGAGCCGCTGACCACGTGGCACTACCGCGCCGAGGCGATGGCCGAGGAGATGCAGCGCACCCACTACGTGCTCCAGGCGTTGCTCTACTGCGTGGCCCTGCACCGCTACCTGCGCTGGCGGCTGCCCGGCTACGACCCGGACCGGCACATCGGTCCGGTGCTCTACCTCTTCGTCCGCGGCATGGCCGGCGCGGCCGCTCTGGCCGGCGCCGGCGTCTTCACCTGGACGCCGCCGCCCGGGCTGGTCGCCGAGCTGTCCGACCTGCTGGCGGGGCGACCGTGATCCCCCTTCTTGCCGACGGGCTCCTGCGGCAGTTCGCCGAGGCCGGCGTCCTGACTGCGGCCGACGTCCACGTCGCGCTGCGGCTGGCCCGGCTCGGCGATGAGCAGCGGGAGCCGGTGCTGCTGGCCGCGGCGCTCGCCGTGCGCGGGGTACGCGCCGGGTCGGTGTGTGTCGAGCTCGCCACCGTCGCCGACTCCGTGGTGCCCGATGAGGACGCCGAGCCGGTCGAGCTGACCTGGCCGGAGGACTGGTCACCGCTGGCCGACAGCCCGGTGGTCGCCGTCGGGACCGAGGCGCCGTGGCGCCCGCTGCGACTGGTCGACGGGCTGCTGTACCTCGACCGGTACTGGCAGCAGGAGCAGCAGGTCCGCCGCGAGCTCGACGAGCGCGCCGCCCGTCCTGCGCCGCCGGTGGACCTCGCGCCGCTGCCCACGCTTTTCGGTGGACCGGCGCCCGACCTGCAGCGGCTGGCCACCGCGGTCGCCGCCGGCCGGTGGGTCAGCGTCATCACCGGGGGCCCGGGCACCGGCAAGACGCACACCGTCGCCCGGCTGCTGCGGCTGCTGCTCGACCAGCCCGGGCCGCCGCCGCGGATCGCGCTGGCCGCACCCACCGGCAAGGCCGCCGCCCGGCTCCAGGAGTCCGTCCTGGAACAGGCGGCCGCGGTGGGTTTGCCGCTGGACCTCACCGCGCAGACGCTGCACCGGCTGCTCGGGTGGCGGCCCGACAGCCGCAGCCGGTTCCGGCACGACGCCGGCAACCGGCTCCCCTTCGATATCGTCGTGGTCGACGAGTCGTCGATGGTGTCGCTGACGCTGATGGCGCGGCTGCTGGAAGCGCTGCCGCCCACCGCGCGGCTCGTCCTCGTCGGCGATCCCGACCAGCTCACCCCGGTCGACGCGGGCGCTGTGCTCAGCGACCTCGTGCACCGCCCGGCACCGGTCGGCGAAGCGGACGGCGTTCCCGTGGAGGCAGCCGCCGACGGCGCAGAGCTCGACGACGAGGACCGCCAGCAGCTACGCAACGGCGTCGTGCGGCTGCGGGTGTCCCAGCGCTACGGGCCCACCATCGCCGGCGTCGCGGAGGCGGTGCGGACCGGGGACGCCGACCGCGTCCTCGAGTTGCTGGCCCACGGCGGCGACCTCCTGCTGGAGCAGTCCACCACGGCGCTGGAGGAGCAGGTCCAACTGGTGGCCGGCGAAATGCGCGCCGCGGCTGAGACCGGGGACGCCGACCGCTGCCTCGTGCTGCTCGGTCGCCACCGGCTGCTGTGCGCGCACCGGCACGGAGCCTTCGGGGTCTCCGCCTGGAACGACCGCATCGGCCGGCTCACTGGTGCAGCGCCGGGGGAGTGGGCCCCCGGCCTGCCGCTGATCGTCACCGCGAACGACTACGAGAACAAGCTGTGGAACGGCGACACCGGCGTCGTCGTTCGCACGCCCGACGGTCCGCGGGCCGTGTTCCCGCGGGGGGCTGGACCGGTGCTGGTGCCGCTGTCCCGGTTGTCGGCGGTCAGCCCGGCGCACGCGCTGACTGTGCATCGCAGTCAGGGCAGCCAGTTCGAGGCGGTGACCGTGCTGCTGCCGCACGCCACGTCGCCGCTGCTCACCAGGGAGCTGCTCTACACGGCGGTCACCCGGGCCAGTCGCAGCGTGCGGGTCGTCGGGTCAGAGGAGTCGGTGCGCGCGGCCGTCAGCCGGCAGGTGTTGCGGGCCAGCGGCTTGAGGCGCGTCGAGACCCCGGAGCGGCCGCGAGCGACCAGCCGCCATTGCTAATCCCGCGGACCTGCTCCGAACCGCGACGCCGTCGCACTTGACCAGGCGCTTGCGCAGGTCAGGCATCGCCGCGTCTCGTCGTAGCGAGGCCGCAGCCTCACAGGCAATTCGTCACCCGGACCGAGGGCAGCCCCCCACGTCACCGGAGCGATGACCGGCCGGGCCAACGGGACGCACCGTCCGTGAATCCACGACCGCAGGCAGCTTCACGGTAAGGGCTCCCCTCAGAACATCGGGACATGCCGATGTGGTGCGCCACCGACTCGGCGCACCACGCTCCATCAACCTCTTGGCGCGCACGCATGCCTTACTCGGCTTCACCATCGGCTCGCTGCCGTAACGGCGTCAGACTCGGCCGCACCGATCTTGAAGCTCGGAGAGGATCGCCTTTTCCTGCTTGTTGACGGCGCCATCTACGGTGGCCACGCGGTTGGCCGCGTCGAAGAGGTCGCTCAAGTCACCCGGCTCGGCGTGCAGGCGGCGCCACACCTCGTCAGGGTCCACATCGACGACGCGAGCTATCTGTTCATCGACCACCTGGTGCATATCCCGGACCAGTCTCACCAGGTGCCGCATCAACAGGGCTTCGTCGTCTGCGATCTTGCGGTCCGCCATAATGACCAGCCACGTCACCCAGAGCAGCAATTGCGGGTGCCGACTCCGCCCGCTCAGAGTATCGGCAACTTCGATCACCCGGGCCTCGTTACGGAAGACGGCTCGCGCGTGCCGTCCCGCCACCAGCGTCGTGTAGCGGTTCACTGCGACCGATAGTGGAACGCCAACCAGGGGAATGCCAATCTTGATGACGTTGCGCTGTAGGAGGTGCTTGCCGACGACGGGGAAACCCTTCGCGGCGGCGAGGACAGGGCCCGCATAGACGCGCTTGATCACCGGCCGCACCAAGGCCGGCACAACCTTAACCACGCCCTCACGCACTGCCTCGCCGCTCTTGACCGTGAAAGCGACGCGGATGAGCTTCCACAGGTCGTCAGGGTCCGACGTGTCGAGCGGGACTCGATAGAGGACTGCGATGTCGTGGGCCAGGCGAAGCTGAAGTCGGGTCGTGAAGGCGACATCGACCATAACGGTCGTGAGGGCGGCTGGGATTGTGAGGGGGCTGGCACCGCCCAGGCTCCCAATCGTTGCGCTGACGGCAGCGGTATAGGCGCTCGCCGAGAGTCCACCTTCAATCGAGGCGTACCGAGCCGCCATCTTGATTCGCTGGTCGACGATGGCGTCTGCGGGCACCCCGGCATACCGTTCCTGGAAGTACTGCCAGGTGGCCTTTTCAGTGTAGGAGCTCAGGGCATGAGCCAGTAGCTGGGTGAACCATCCCCCCGACTTGATCTGGTCCAGGCTCAGACCCTCGACGAACTCCCGCAGCTCCGCTCGCTCCCTCTCGACGACCTCCCGGTCGGCACGATCGCTATCACTTTCGCCGTCAATCGGAGCGTCCGGCATGGCAGTTCCTCCAGGTTCGAGCGGTTTGCGGAGTGGGCGGGAGGCTATCCCGCTCGATGAAGCAGCACCGAAGTCAGCATCTGCCGCTTTCGGCGCCACCTCGAGTCAGTCCAATACTGCGCCGGTCAGCGCCATCGACGTGCTCACCCTTGATCGGCTCGGCACCTCGTACGGGCGCCGAGGCGATTCCAGGACGGAAGGCTGCCATTCAGGCGGACTGAGACCCCTCTTGGCAGGTCGGCGATCGGTCGGTCCGCAGAAAAAGATTGCACCCCTTGATCTCGAAGGGGCAGCAGCACCCGCGGATGAGCCATGTGGGATGGTCATCGTTACGGCCGTCATCGTGGAACACAGCTGTTCAAGATGAGCTGGAGAGCATTTTCGTAGCCGCTGGCCAGAGCTGAATGGCAGCGGCCGCGAGTACGCGAGCGCGGTCAGCAATCTTTCCTTCGTTCCATGCGTCGCTCTGGGCCACCCCGTAGTTGATAACAAGAGATTTCTGCTTCTCAAACTCAGACTTCTTGACCCCCCAGGCGAGGTTTGAAAGATCACGATTGAATGTGCCCGTCACCAGAGTTAGGTTGCCGATTCGGTCGACCGTGCGACGGCGCTCGGCGCTGACGGCCTGCCACTGCGGGTCCAGTTCGTCCTTGGGAACTATGGCGCCTAGTGAGTCGACGATCGGCCAATGCGCGCCCCACGACTGGGGCATAATGTGCTCGATCTGGAGGTCGTCGTAGGACACTTCGGCAGCGGGCTCGTTCGGATCCTCGCGGCGGAGCCGGTCGTCGATCGCCCCAAGCAACAGGCGAATTCGCATCTGTGCCATGCCGTCGTAGAACCTGCGGTTCAAAAACGCCTCTTGGACGGCCTCATCATTCGGCCAATCCAACACGCCGCCTTGCAATCCCACGACGACGGCGTCCGCAACGTCTGCGTTCCCCTCGCTTGCCAACTTCGCTTCCCGCAGGACGCGAGTGAGGTGCGTGCCGTATCCGCGGGTTTGCCATCCGACATACGCCCGTCGCAGCGCCCAAGACTCGACGGCCTGCACTGCTCGAACGTGGTCCTCGTGAGGCAGGGCGGCGCTGGGCAGGGTCCGTAGCCAAGCCAGGAGCGGAATCGCCGTGGTGATGTCGAGGGCGCGGATTCGTCGGTATGCCGTGACGAGGCGTCGGTCTGCGACAGGAGCCGCATCGTAGATCGCTTGGTAAGCCGTTGCGAAAGTGCTGAGTTGCTCAAGCACCTCCTCGGTCTTGGGGCCGTCGTTGAGATACGTCCGCGCCTCCCGGTAGAGGTGACCGACGTTCGCTTCGCTGCCCGTGGCTGCAGTAAGCCAGACTGAAAGGAGGACATCACGCCGCCCTCGCTGAGCATGACCTCGACCGACCTCCTGCTTCCACCACCGGTCGTCGAACTGCGCCCAATGCTTGTCGTAGAGCTTGTCAACGTCCTCCTCGGCCAGTTCGCCTCGCAGGAACAGAAGATTCTTGACTAGGTCGATGGCAGAGAGCGGAGTTTGGCGACCGTTTAAGACCTCGAAAATGACCTGGGCGTCGTCGTTATCGTCGAGGTCGATTACTACGAGCTTGAAGAGGCTCGACACGGCGTCGGCGAGCGCAACGAGCCGGGCTGGATCGACAGCGCCGCTCGCGCTCATGGCGAACGCTCGGCTCGCCTGAGAGAAGTACTTCCGCGCGTCAAGGTAGAGGTGGTTAAAACCTCCGTCGGAGCATGGCAGCGCATCGCCGAGCGCCACGGGCCAGAGCTCACGATCCTTGCGTCGAGGCCAAAGCTTGTAGACCTCTTCGGGTGATTCAATGACGTCGTCGGGGTTGAAGAGCATGCGTCGCACGGACTTGGTGCGATCCGAATCAGTCTCGACGAGCACGTCGAGTAACCCACGGATCAGTAGCTGGACTGTGGTGAGACGTTGTTGGCCGTCGATGACGGATCGGAGCGCTACACCTCCGGTCGCGAACGGCAGGCTCGCACAGACTATTGCACCGAGGAAGTGCGGCGAGATCGTTTGCTCCATTGCCTTGAGCTTCGACACGTCCTCTCCGCCGGTGCGAACGTCCAGAAGTCGCTCTGTCGTGGTCTCGAGGTCTTCGAAGAGCAGCCGCCACTGGCCGTCCAGCGTCCACTCGTAGTCCCGCTGGAAGGTCGGGATGATGTACCGGCGTTCCGGCTTGAGGATGTCCTGCAGTGGATAGGTCTTGGCGTCCAAGAAGTCCCCCGATTGCGCCGGCGCTGGAGCGGCTGCTCGTCGCCAGGAAGCGTAGGTGATGAGCGAGACGGAGTCGTACGGGAAGGGTGGCTGGCGAAGCGTTCTCCTTACAGCCGTGCCATGCGAGGACCCAGAGGTCGTGGTGCCGACCCGCGAGGTTTCAGGCGGCCATCGGGTAATGCTGGCAGCAGCTGCCGGTGGTGGCCCGGGCCCCGCACGGCGCACCTGCCTTCGTCAGGCCGCCGCTGCCTCCACATGGGGCCGATCACTCCAGCAGCTGGGGCGCCGGTCCGGCGGCGGAGCGGGCGAAGGTCAGCACGACGGCGTTGTAGTTCGGGCTTAAGGCGACCGAGGTGAGGGCCGTGGTGGCAACGGCCGGCTCTATGGGCAGGCGGTGGACGGCAAGCCGGCGCAGAGTCGCCGAGACGGTGGGGCCGGCGGGAAGGCGGCGAGCACGGTGGCGGCGTGGCTGGTGCGCATGACTGTCTCATCGGCAGTCCAGCGGCCGGCCGGAATCGTCTCGAACGCTCCCCGCGCCTTGCGCAGTGGCGCCGTGTCCAGGTTCGCGGAAGCCGATCGGAGCACCACGGTTAGGCAGTCTGGCCTATGGCACCCACGGTTTCGCCGCCTCGGCCAAACGTCCAGTTCACGGGCGCGATCGCGTCTGTCGGGTCTTCGGCAAGGCGCCCGCGTCCGATCGCCACACGTCGAGGATGTCGGCCCGCAGCGCGGGCCGGTGCGCTCGGGGACGCGTCCCGCGGTTGATGGCCGTTGCAAAATCACGCAGCTCAGCCGCACCCATCGGTCGCCATCCCTTCGACAGCGTCCACGCGTAAATCTCCTCCGGGTCCAGCTGGTAGCCCGCGTCGTGCAGTGTCAGCAGCGCCGTTACAGCGATGTCGCGGCCGTAGCCCGTCAAGCCGTTGCTTTGGTTGATCAGCGTGGTAACCGTCTCTAGCCCCCGTTCCACCGCGGGGTCTGAGACCGTGGACGGCGACGGGGGCGTAGCCGTTGGGGACAGCATCTCCGGCAGGTGAGCCGCGCTCCACGCAGCCACGTCTCGCTCGCTCCAGATGAGCACGCACAAGGCACTGGTTCGGCGGTCGGCATCCAGCTTGGCTACTTGATCTCGGTCGGGCCACGCTGCCAGGACAGGGCCGCCTGGCCAGTGGCAGCCCGTGAACGTCTTCCACGTCTCCGTCTGTATGCGCTTCGACAAGTCGACGAGCGGTCTATCAAAGCCGTCGAAGTTTCGCCGGGGCACCAACAGGAGCGGCTGGCCGCCGACGCGCTCGGCCGCTTGCAGGAACCACCTGATGGCTCGGGCGACGGACCGGCTGTCGTCAGCTGGGTGACTCGCCAGCGCGCGGGGGATAGCCCTGACCTCTTCGAGCACTGCGACCTCCTACATCAGCGGGTCATCAGGCTGACAGCGGCCTACGACAGAACCGGCCACCTCCGCGAAGTTGTCACGGGTCCTGCGTAGTCTCCGAACGGTCCCGTTCCGTTAGAGGGAGGCGCAGTCACTTCCGATCCGCCACGACGATCTTAGTAACTTGCTAGCCGTCAAAGCGTGAATACTTTCACAAGTTCGACGCGCGGGGGAGAATTCAGCTACCAATGCACATATCTGAGCTACAAGCCACTGGCTTCCGAAATTTGAAAGGAACCTTTCCGGTCAGTCATCCGCTGGCGGTCTTGGTCGGCGAGAACAACGCTGGAAAGTCGAACGTGATTGATGCTCTTCGGATTTTTCTGGAGCCTGAGGCGGGCCCTAGGGCGCGCCTGTATCTGACGCCTGACGACTTCGCACATGACGAGGTCGGCATACGAACGACGGAAACCCTCGAACTCGCCTTGGTCTTTCGCGGGCTCACCGCGGTGGAACGCGCTCGAATGGTTACCACGCTTGCGCCAAGCTTGGGGCCAGATGTCGCGCGTCTGCGCATGGTGGCGACGCTGGACGAGGCAGGGAAGGTGCGCGCCGACTTCTACGGCGGTGATTCGAACAACTCGGAGGTCGAACGCTGGGCCAAGGAAGCGGTTACCTTCGTCTACCTGCCGCCCCTGAGGGATGCTGCGGCGGACTTGCGGCCCGGTCGAGACAATAGGCTGGTGTCGCTGTTGAGCACTTTGGCGCCGGAGGGTAGCGGCGACCGTGCGGCTATTGAGGCCATCGCCAAGACTGCGAACGATGACCTCGGTAAAGTCGACAGCATCACCGAAGCCAGGTCGCGCATACAGCAACGCCTTCATGACATGGTTGGCGGCGAGGCCTATAGCCAGCTCAGTAGCCTAGCTTTCGCGGACCCTCGCTTCGAGCGAATCGTAGCTAGCATCCGCGCTCTGGCAGGAAGCACTGCTCCGTTGGAGCTTACGGAGAACGGGCTTGGTTACAACAATCTTTTGTACATGTCCGTGCTGCTAGCAGCGTTGGAGAAGCGAAGCGACGCGGCGCTACGGGTTCTGCTGGTCGAAGAGCCAGAAGCTCACTTGCATCCGCAGTTGCAAGACCTATTGGTGCGATACCTGGAAAGCAGTGGCGATACCTCCACCCAGGTCATCGTCACGAGCCACTCTCCCAACTTGGCTAGCTCGGCTTCCGTCGAACGTGTCACTGTGATGATCAAGTCTCCGAAGACGGTTGAGTCAGTCGGGCGGACGCCGGCCGACTTCGGACTGAACGCAAAGCAGCTCGCGCACCTCCGGCGCTTCCTTGACGTAACAAAAGCGTCGTTGCTGTTCGCCAAGGGTGTCATCCTTGTTGAGGGAGTCGCGGAGCAACTGGTGCTGCCGCTTCTTGCCGACCGGGTGGGTCACTCGCTCCCTGAATCCGGAGTTACGGTCCTGAACGTCGGCGGGGTGGCGTTCCAGCCGTTCCTGAAGCTCTTTGGCACAGACGCGCTCCCGTACCGGTGCGCAGTCATTAGTGACGGCGACCCGCCTGAGTCGCCGAGCGACGACGATGAGGAGCCGAGCACTACCCCGGCGGGCGGCTCGGTCGAGACTTCAGACGGCGAGGACTCCGATGCTGCCGGGGAAGAGAAGGCGGAAGAGGAGACCCAGGAGCTGTCTGCTGTGGCTCGAAACCTTCTCGCATGGAAGGGAGACGCTATTACAATCGAGCTCGCGGACAAGACGTTCGAATGGGACCTGGCGCTTGCGGGGAACTGGGAGCCGATGCTTGACGCACTACATCCAATCAAGCCGCGTGTGAGCAAGCGCTTGCGGAAGGAGCTTGCCGACTCCTCGGATGAGAGGCGAGCTGACAAGATCTTGGCAGCTGTGAAGGACTGCAAGGGTCGGTTCGCCCAGGAGTTGGCCGAGGTCATCAGCGACAGGGCTGTGGCCTTCGAGGTGCCTGCGTACATCCGCCGTGCGATCGAGTTCTCCGCCTCGCGGCCATCGAAGGTCAGTGAATGATGCTGACGCGTGAGCTGATCAAAAACATGCTGACGGATCATCAACTCCGAGTAGTTGATACACCCGGTAACGCGTTCGTGAACGCCTGCCCAGGAAGCGGGGAGACTAGGTCGGCGTCGGCCAGAATGGTTTCAATCGCTAGGAGTGGCCGACGGGTCGCCGCCTGTTCTTACTCGAACGTTAGCGCTGACCTAATGCGCAACGCGATCACGCGGGATTTTGGCGTCATCCTCGGTCCGGAACATTACGTTGGAACGCTGCATGGCTTCCTGTTGAAGTATGTGCTGTACCCTTTTGGGCACTTGGTGACCGGGAGCGACAAAGAGATCAGGGTCACCCTTGGCCAGGGGCCTGAACTCATCATCGGCGACGTCCAAACCCGCATGCCACTCGGCAGCTTTTGCTTCCGTCCCGATGGTTCCGTGTTTGCGCGGTCGGTACCTAAACGATTTAGACTAACAAAGGAGCAGGCGACAAGCGAAGGTGGCGATCTCGCGCGCACTCGAAAGCTGCACCTGGCAAGGTCGGGTTTCGTCACCGCAGACGACGCGATGTACTTTAGTCTTCGCTGTCTTCGTGAGTTCCCGGTGGTCGCGGAGTCGGTCGCCGCAAGGTTTGACGAAGTGCTCGTGGATGAAGCGCAGGACACCAGTGCCCTGCAGCTCGATTGCCTCCGTGCGCTGATCGAGACAGGGAAGCTGAAGTCTCTCGTCCTGGTAGGAGATGTCGAGCAGTCCATCTATTCGTTCAACGGAGCGAGCCCGAGTGGATGCACGCAACTTGCCAAGGACCTAGGGCTCGCAGACATACATCTGAGCGAGAACCACCGATCGTCCCAGGTCATCTGCGACGTGACAGCGAGATTCTCCAAGCGTGAAGAAGCGGAGTCCGCTGTTGGGCCCCACGCTGATTGTGACATCACGCCGGAACTTGTGATCTATGATCCGACGAACCCGACTGAAGTAATGTCATCCTTCAGCGCCAGATTGGACGATTTAGGTATTGAGCCCTCGGGTGCAGTCGTACTCGCACGGGCGAATAGGGTTGTAGACCTTCTGAACGGTAGGGCGTCTCTTGATGAGGTGGGGGAGCGCGTGGCAGCCCTAGGGCGAGTCCTCACTGGTCACGTCGGAGGGCGGACCTTGTCGCTACAGGATGTCCGGACGATCGAAAAGGTGCTTGTCTACTGCGCTTGGGGGGAAGACTTGGGGCACATAGAGCCAGAGCGGCGCTGGCAGCTGCGGCAGGCGTGCATGCACGTGCTCGACGGAGTGCCAGCCCCGAGTCTCCCAGCCAAGGCCTGGAATGTTCGAGTCCGGACGAAAGTCGCGTCTGCGGTGGCAACTCTTACCAGTCAGCCGGCTCATGCTGCGGGCCCCAGTCTAAGGAGCACCGGACTACCCGAGTCGATCGCAGCCAGCGAGTTCTTCGGGTCGCCCAGCTCATCAGTACTGGTCGCTCAAACCGTCCACGATGTAAAGGGTGAGAGCCGGGAGGCAGTCATCGTCGTCGCGGACCCCCTCAAGGGTAACCGGCGGAATCCGGCACAAGGTGACGTGTGGAGTCAGCCGCTTATGGCCGAAGGTGGGTCCACGCCCACTGATCCGGAGGAGCTGAGGATTGTCTTCGTGGCACTCAGTAGGGCTCAGCGGTACTGCGCGCTCGCGCTGCCGTCGCATACGCCTCAGGAGGTCATTGATCGCTTCGTCGGCGGAGGCTTCCAGCTCGCTTAGTCGGTGCTAGCCGGACGCCTGCTCGGATGGGTCGGCGGCGCACGTCGTGGAGACGATTCCGAATGCTCCTGCGAATAGCAGCGCCAACGGCACATGGCCGGCCAACCTCGCACTTCGTGCGGCAGGCGCGGGGCTGAGCCCGGGGATTGGGCTACTCGATCGACATGCGGTGGCACGCACCCATCGGGTGGACCCGCCCACGGCACTTTTCGAGCCCGATCGTGCGATTAATCGTGCCGGCCAAGCATCGTTTACTCATCGAAAACGTGTCAAGACGAGCTCATGCAGCCAGCGTCGGCCAACGGACATCTGCTGGTCAACTCGCCTTTCCATGGTTTGTCATCGTTGATCAACTAGGTCAAGATCAAATCGCAGGGTTGCAGTGGCAGTCTTGATCACGGAGCAAGCAGAGGCTCTGGCCGGCGGAGATGCTGCTCGGTGGCCGTCGCGATGTCGAGGGGTGACCATTCACGTCCCGGTCTGCTTGGTGAAGTCGCCACCATGCCGTTCTCATCAGGCCTGCCGCGACTCCAGCGCCGCCAGGTCCCGCTCGGCGAACAGTCGGTGATGCCACTCCTCGTTCAGAACGATTTGCAGGCACTCGCGAACGAGGTAGCCCTGCGGCTCCGGCCAGCCAGGTGCCTCGACAGGTTCGGTCGTCGCCGCCAGTGACGAGTCCGTGAGGTCGTCGAGGACCCGGCGGACCGTGGAAATCCGCTGGCGGCGGAGCTCGAGCACCACCTCCAACGACGGCTGGACTTCGCGGGCGCGAGGGATTCCCGGCATGTCCGGCATCTCGTCCCAGGGCAGATCCAGCGGATCCCACGGGGCAGGGTCACCGAGCAGGACGCGGCCGATCCAGGCGTCCGTCGCGAACACGAGGTGGCGCAGCGTCTCGATGAACGACCACTCCCCGTCGACCGACTCGTGGAGCAGCGGCAGATCGAGTTGGCGGGCCCGCTCGACGGTCTCCGTCCAGCGCCGTTCCACGACAGCCCAGGCCGTGCGGAAGCCGGCGGGGTCGGTGGGCCGCATCACGGCGCGCTCGGGGTCCCGCCGGTCCAGTTCTGCATCCACCAAGGGCGCGACGTCGACGCCGTTGATCGTCAGGTTGGCGATCTCTCCCTGGATGTCGACGTTGACCAGTTCGACGCCTCGCAACACCATCCCGTTCATGGTGGCCCCGCGGAACTCGGCCCCGGTCAGGTCGACGGCGCGGAACTCGGTGCCACCGAGATCGACCCTGGTGAAGTGGGAGCCGCGGAGATCCAGCCGTTCGAAGTCAGCCACACAGCGACGCTAGCGCCGCGGGTGGACGAAGTGGCGGTTGAGTACGCCGGCGGCTGACGGTCAGCCGGCGAGAGGGACGCAGTCCTCGCTGATCCAGGCGGCGGTGTTCGCCGGCAGCGCCACGCTGCCCGGCGACTGGCGCGCCAACGTCGACGACGCCAGCAGCACCTTCCCGGTCGTCCGCACCAGCACGGTCTCGGCCTTACGCTCGGAAGATGCCGTCCAATCGCAAGCCACTGGACGACCTCCGCGAGACCGTCGGCCGCCTGGGCGAGCAGCTCCCGCGGCCCGGTCTCCGCGGCGTGGACGACCTGATGAACGACCTCTTCGGCGGCCGCCCCGGCCCGGCCCGACCCCTGCCGGTGATCCAGGCGGAGCTCGACGGGCTCATCGGGCTGGTCGCGGTGAAGGAGCAGGTGCAGGCGCTCGTCGCCTTCCTGCAGGTGCAGGCCCGCCGCAAGGCGCACGGCCTGCCCGAGGCGGCGACGTCCCAGCACCTCGTGTTCCTCGGGAACCCGGGCACGGGCAAGACCACGGTGGCGCGGCTGCTGGCCGAGATGTACCGGGCGGTCGGCTTGCTGCAGAAGGGCCACCTGGTGGAGGTCGATCGGGCCGCTCTGGTCGGGCAGTACGTCGGTGCGACTGCGATCAAGACCGACCGCGTGATCCGCCGGGCACTCGACGGCGTCCTGTTCATCGACGAGGCGTACTCGCTGTCCCCGGAGGGCGACGGCCGGATGGACTTCGGGCCGGAGGCGATCGAGGTCCTGCTCAAGCGCATGGAGGACCACCGCCACCGCCTGGTGGTGATCGTGGCCGGCTATCCCCGGCTGATGGAGCAGTTCCTGCTTTCGAACCCCGGCCTCCGCTCACGGTTCGCCCGCGAGATCGAGTTCCCCGACTACTCGACGGACGAGCTCGAAGCGATCTTCACCAACGTCCTGGCCCAGCACGAGTACGTGCTGGAGGCTGGCGCCGAGGTGACCCTCCGCCGCACCCTTGGCGGCCTCACCTCGGATCAGGAGTCAGGTAACGCCCGCTTCGCTCGCACGCTGTTCGAGCAGGCGCTCAACCGCCAGGCGCTGCGGCTGACGCGCAACGCGGGCCGGAGTGTGGATGCGCTCGACCGTGCCGACGTGTCGACGCTCACCGCGAGCGACATCGCCGAGGCTGCGCACACGCTGGGCGAGTAGCCGACGCGCGAAGCCTGAGCGCATCGGTGCCGGTGCCCCGCGCGCGGCCCCAGCGGGAGCCGGCGTCAGGCTGGTGACCGTGATCGACGAGCCCGGCCCGCCCGCCGCCCTGCCGGTGGACTTCTGCGTCCGGGTCCGCGGCGCACGCGAGCACAACCTGCGCAACGTCGACGTCGAGGTGCCTCGGGACGCGATGGTCGTCTTCACCGGCGTCTCCGGCTCCGGGAAGTCGTCGCTGGCGTTCGGCACGATCTACGCGGAGGCGCAGCGCCGGTACTTCGAGTCCGTCGCCCCGTACGCCCGCCGGCTCATCCAGCAGGTCGGCGCTCCGGCCGTCGACGAGATCACCGGGCTGCCGCCCGCCGTGGCGTTGCAGCAGAGCCGGGGCGCGCCCAGCAGCCGCTCCACCGTCGGCACCGTGACGACGCTGTCCAACTCGCTGCGCATGCTGTTCTCCCGCGCGGGCACGTACCCGCCCGGGACGACCGAGCGGTTGGACTCCGACGCCTTCTCGCCGAACACGTCCGCGGGGGCCTGCCGCGAGTGCTCGGGCCTCGGCCGGGTCCACCTGGTCACCGAGGACTCCCTCGTGCCCGACCCGTCGCTGAGCATCCGGGACGGCGCGATCGCCTCCTGGCCGGGCGCCTGGCACGGCAAGAACCTGCGCGACATCCTGGTCGAGCTCGGGCACGACATCGACCGGCCGTGGCGGGACCTGCCGCAGGCCGAGCGCGACTGGATCCTGTTCACCGACGAGCAGCCCGAGGTCACCGTGCACCCGGTCCGCGGGGTGGGCCAGGTGCAGCGGAACTACCAGGGCAGGTACACCGGAGCGCGGGCCCTGGTGCTGCACACCCTGGCGAACTCCAAAAGCGCGACCTTGCGCCAGCGGGTGCTGCGCTACGTCCGCACCTCACCCTGTCCGGCGTGCGGGGGCAGCCGGCTCCGGCCCGAGTCGCTGGCCGTCACCTTCGCCGGCAAGAGCATCGCCGAGCTGGCCGGGCTGCCACTGTCCGCGCTCGTCGAGACCTTCCGGGCGGCCGCGCAGGCGCCCGGCACCACCGCCGCATGGGCGGCGGCGGACTCGGGGGAGACCACCGACGTCGCGGTGCGCATCGCCGCCGACCTCGTCGCCCGGATCAAAGTGCTCACCCGCCTGGGCCTGGGCTATCTCAGCCTGGACCGGACCACCCCGACGCTCTCCCCGGGCGAGCTGCAGCGGCTGCGTATCGCCACCCAGCTGCGGTCCGGCCTGTTCGGCGTGGTCTACGTGCTGGACGAGCCGTCGGCGGGGCTGCACCCGGCCGACGCCGAACCGCTGCTGGAGGTGCTCGACCAGCTCACCGCGGCCGGCAACTCGTTGTTCGTGATCGAGCACGACATGGGGCTGGCCCGGAGGGCGGACTGGATCGTCGACGTCGGTCCGCACGCCGGTGAGCGGGGCGGTCGGGTGCTGTACAGCGGTCCAGTCGCCGGCCTGGGCGAGGTCGAGGAGTCGGTGACCCGGCGCTTCCTCTTCGATCGGGGACCCGTGCCGAGCCGGCCGCGGCGGCAGCCCTCCGGACAGCTGCTGCTGCGCGGCATCGACCGGCACAACCTGCGCGACGTGGACGCCGACGTCCCGCTGGGCGTCTTCACCGCGGTCACCGGCGTCTCCGGCTCGGGCAAGTCCACCCTCGTCAGCCAGGTGCTCACCGACGTCGTCGCCCGGCGGGTCGGCTCACCTGCGACGTCTCCGGCCGACCCCGACGACCCTGCCGCCGACTCCGACGACGACGTCCAGGACACCGACGGGACGGCGATGCAGGCCGAGGGGCTGGACGCCGTCGACCGGCTGGTACGGGTCGACCAGAAGCCGATCGGGCGCACGCCGCGGTCGAACCTGGCCACCTACACCGGGCTCTTCGACGCGGTGCGCAAGCTGTTCGCCGGCACCGACGAGGCGCGGGCACGCGGCTACAGCGCCGGGCGGTTCTCCTTCAACGTGGCCGAGGGGCGCTGCCCGACCTGCCAGGGCGAGGGGTTCGTCACCGTCGAGCTGCTGTTCCTGCCCAGCACCTACTCGCCCTGCCCGACGTGCTCCGGCGCGCGGTACGACCCGGAGACGCTGCAGGTGACCCACCGCGGCAAGAACATCGCCGAGGTGCTCGACCTGACCGTCGAGGCGGCGGCGGACTTTCTCACCGATCTGCCCTCGGTGGCCACCAGCCTGCGGGTGCTGCAGGAGGTGGGCCTGGGCTACCTGCGCCTCGGCCAGCCGGCGACGGAGCTGTCCGGTGGTGAGGCGCAGCGGGTGAAACTGGCCAGCGAGCTGCAGCGGGCCCGCCGCGGGCACACCCTCTACGTCCTGGACGAACCGACCACCGGGCTGCACCCCGCCGACGTGGAGCTGCTGGTGCGCCACCTGCACCAGCTCGTCGACGCAGGCAACACCGTGGTGGTGGTCGAGCACGACATGGACGTCGTCGCGGGCGCCGACTGGGTCATCGACCTGGGCCCCGGGGCGGGCGACCAGGGCGGTCGCATCGTTGCCGCCGGTCCGCCCGAGCTGGTGGCCGTTGCGGCGGACAGCCGGACGGCCCGCTTCCTGGCTCCCCGGCTGCCGGCGTCCTGACCCCCGCCGTCAGCTCCTCGTCGTGCGGGCCACGACCGTCCTGGCGACTCGCTGGTGAAGATGCTCAGCCCCGTCTGGTCGTAGAAGTCCAGTCGCACGCTATGACCGTTGAGTGCAAGTGATCTTTTGTCGGGCCAAAGGTGAACAGGTCGCTGAACTGCGGTAACAGCTTTCCACCAACGCCAGCCAACGGACCAAGATCGAATCGTAGATCGTAGATCGAGTCTTGTCGGAGAGGGCCAGTCGGATGATGATCATCGATGCATTGCATCGCCGCGGGATGGGTGTACTTCGTCATGTTCCGATTAGCATCAGCGGCGACATGCCGTCAATCCGGCAAATGGCTAATCGGAGCGTTTGTGCAGGTCACGCGCACGATCTTCATCGTCATGGCGTGTCGCCGCCGCGGTTCTCAAAATTCCCGAAGTAAGTCTTTCGGCCTGATGAGTGCGCTGTTAGCGTCTGCGCACCGGCTGGGTGTTCACCCGCCGATTCCTGGGCACAAAGGAGTGCTGGAATGAAGCGATCAGCTTCCCGGGTTGGCGTACTTCTCACCGGCGCCGTGACCGCCGCCCTGGTCGTCCCGGGCGCCACGGCCTCGCCGCCCGAACCCGAGTCCACCGTGTCGGGTGCCGAAGCGGCTGGTCGAGGCCACCACGGGCCGGGGAGGACGTCGTGGGTGGGCAGTTGGGCCGCCGCGATGACCCCGGCCGGTGCGGCGGACACCGTCTCCGGTCAGGGCTTCACCGACACGACGCTGCGCCAGGTCGCGCACCTGTCCGTGGGTGGCGACAGCGTGCGCATCCGGATCAGCAACGACTACGGCACGACCCCCCTGGTGGTCAGCCAGGTCACCGTCGGTCCCGGTGCGGCCGGCGCTGCGGTCGACCCGCAGCAGTTGCAGACGGTGACCTTCGAAGGCAGTCCGTCGGTGACCATCCCGGCCGGTGCCGAGTGGGTCTCCGACCCGGTGCCGCTCGACGTGGCTGATGACTCCGACCTGGTGGTCAGCATGTACCTGCCGGGCCCGACCGGGCCGGCGACCGTGCACTCGTTGGGCCGGGCGACCTCCTACCAGGCGAGTGGGGATGCGACGTCCTCGGCTACTGAGGCGTTCGCGCCGCTCGACACCTCGCGGTACTTCCTGGAGGGGGTGGACGTCACCACTGCCGCCCTGGGCTCGGTGGTGTTCTTCGGAGACTCCATCACCGACGGTTACGCCTCCAGCATCGACGAGAACCTGCGCTACCCGGACCAGGTGGCCGACCGCCTGCTGGCTCGACCGGAGCGGCGCGAGTGTGGGGTGCTCAACGCCGGGATCAGCGGCAACCGAGTCCTCACCGATGCCGGTACGGCCGGGGTCTCGGCGTTGGCGAGGTTCGAGGACGACGTGATCGACCAGACGGCGGTCCGCAGCGTGGTGCTGCTGGAGGGCATCAACGACATCGGCAGGACCGCAGGCGCGCTGGAACCCGAGGAGCTCATCGCGGTGTACCAGCAGTTCATCGAGCGGGCGCACGACCACGGGATCCGCGTCATCGGCGCAACCATCACCCCCTACGAAGGTGCTGGTTACTACTCCGAGGACGGGGAGGCCGACCGTCAAGCCGTCAACGAGTGGATCCGCACCTCGGGTGAGTTCGATGACGTCGTGGACTTCGACGCCGCCGTCCGCGACCCCCAGAACCCGAGCCAGATCCGGCCCGACTTCGACCCGGGCGACCACCTGCACCCCAATGACGCGGGTTACGCGGCGATGGCAGCCACCGTCGACCTGAAGGAGATCTGCAGCCGCTGAGCACACACCGGTCCGCTCCCGTCGCGGACCACGGGTCAGCACACCGCCTCATCGCGCCACGGCGCGGTGAGGCGGTGTGCATCCCGCCCCGCACGTCACGGCAGGCGAGGGGGCCGGAGTAGTGCCACGGAGACGGGCGTGGCCCCCGGGGCGGACGCAGGAGCCGTACCGGGAGGACGACGGTGCTCGACGGCACATTGTGGTGCGTGACACAGTTCGGCCGAGTCGCTGCGACGAACGACCACGCGGCCGGCTGCCGTCCGCATCAGAGAGGAACTCGATGACCCTGTCGACACCGCAGGCCTCGACCCCTGCTGAGCCCGCCGTCACCACCGACGTCCTGGTCGTCGGCTCCGGCCCGGCCGGGGCGGCCGCGGCGCTGCTCCTCGCGACCTACGGGACGTCGACGCTGCTGGTCACCAAGTACGGCCGGTTGTCCGACACCCCCCGCGCGCACATCACCAACCAGCGCACGATGGAGGTGTTGCGGGACATGGGCCTGGAGGAGCGGCTCATGCGGGAGGCGACGCCCTGGGACCACATGGGGAACACGACCTTCTGCACGAGCCTCGCGGGGGAGGAGCTCGGCCGGATCCCCTCCTGGGGCACCGACACGGTGCGGCACGCCGACTACGAGCTGCAGAGCCCGTGCGCGATGGTGGACGCCCCGCAGACGATCACCGAGCCGATCCTGGTCCAGGCCGCGCAGGAGCGCGGGGCGCAGGTCCGGTTCGACACGAGCTACGTCTCGCACGTCCAGGACGACGACGGCGTCACGACGACGCTGCAGGACCGGCTGACCGGCGCCGAGTACACCGTCCGGTCCAAGTACCTGATCGGCGCCGACGGCGCGCGCAGCCAGGTGGCCGCGGACCTCGACCTGCCCTACGAGGGCCCCGGCGCCGTCGGTGGCGCGCTGAGCATCGTCTTCGAGGCGGACCTCTCCCGCTTCGTCGCGCACCGGCCGTCGGTCCTCTACTGGATGCTGCAGCCGGGTGCGGAGCGCGAGGGCGTCGGGCTGGGTGTGCTCCGCATGATCAAGCCCTGGAACGAGTGGATGCTCATGTGGGGCTACGAGGTCGCCGGCGGTCCGCCCGACCTCAGCGACGACGTCGTCCGGGAGCTCGCGGTCGCACTGGTCGGCAGCGACGACTTCGATATGCAGGTGAAGTCTCGTTCCCCGTGGACGGTGAACCACCACTTCGCCACCACGATCGCCCGTGGGCGGGTCTTCTGCGCCGGCGACGCGATCCACCGGCACCCGCCGACCAACGGCCTGGGCTCCAACACCTCGATCCAGGACGCCTACAACCTGGCCTGGAAGCTGGCCCACGTGGTGGCCGGGACGGCGGACCCCTCACTGCTGGACAGCTACGACGCCGAGCGGGCGCCGATCGCCCGGCAGGTCGTCGAGCGGGCCAACCAGAGCATCGCGGACACCGGGAGGATCCTCAGCGCACTCGACCTCGAGCACACCGAGGCGGAGGCACTGGAGCGTCAGCTCGCGCTGTGGAAGGCGCCCGGACCGGAGGGGGAGAAGATCCGCACCGCCCTCCGGGAGGCGATCGCCTACAAGGCGCACGAGTTCGACGCCCACGGGGTCGAGCACAACCAGCGCTACGCCAGCTCCGCGGTCGTCGGCGACGGGACGCCCATGCCGGAGTACCGCCGGGACCCGGTGCTCTACGCCCAGCCGACCACCTGGCCCGGCGCCAAGCTCCCGCACACCTGGGTGACGCAGGACGGGCACCGCGTGTCCACCCTCGACCTGGTCGGCCGCGGCCGGTTCAGCGTGGTGACCGGCATCGGCGGGGAGGCGTGGCTGACGGCGGCCCGCGCCCTCGGCGAGGAGCTCGGCCTGTCGATCACCTCGGTGTCGATCGGGCCGGGGCAGCCCGTCGAGGACCCGTACGGCACCTGGGCCGAACTCCGGGAGATCGAGGACGGCGGCGTGCTGCTCGTCCGACCGGACCTGTACGTCGCCGCCCGGCACGCGTCGTCCCCGGCGTCGGAGCAGGACGCGGCCGACTGGCTGTCCGGTGCCCTGCGCGCCGTCCTCGGCCGCCAGGAGAGCTGACCGCAGGCACCGGGCCCGCTCGTCCGCAGGTGGAAGAGCCTGCGCACGGCCGGGACCGGTGCACGTGCCGTGTCAGGGTGCGACGGGCACCCGGGCCGGACCGGGGAGTGCGCCGAACAGCGGCGTGCGCCGGAGGTCCGCCGTCCGGGGCGGGAGGTGCACCCCGGCGATCATGCAGCGCACGGACCCGCCCGCCAGCTCGATGGTCGGCACGGCCACCGGCAGGAGCCGGGTCGTCGCCTCGATCCGCCGGCGCTGGTCTGCGGTGAGGCTGGCGGCGGCCCGCGCGGAGAGCGCCAGCACCGGTCCGTCGCGGCCGGTCAGCTCGATGGCGTTGCCGGCGAACTGGCGGACCTGGTGCTCGGAGAGATCGACGACGTCCCGGCCGGTCGCAGCCAGCCGGTCGGTCACCCGGGCTCGATCGGCGGCCGTGCTGATCAGCCCGAGTCCGACGAGCGCCACTGCGCTGCCCACCGTCATCAGCACGTTGGTGTGGTAGACCGCCCGGCCCTCGGCGTCGGCCGTGTCGAACAGCACCGCCTCGTAGCCGAACGTCGCACAGAACCGCTCCAGCGCCTCGGGGTGGGCCCGGTGGGAGCGGGAGACGTAGGCGATCCGCTCCTGGTGGTCGAGCACCATCGCCCCGGTCGACTCGAGGAACAGCCCGTCCCGCTCCATGCCGGAGAAGTCCACGACCTGGTCCACGCGGTACCGCTCCTGGAGCAGCTGGACGACGTCGGCTCGCCGCTCGCTGCGCCGGTTGACGGCGAACATCGGGTAGAGCGCCACCCGGCCGTCGGGGTGGGTCGACAGCCAGTTGTTCGGGAAGACGCTGTCCGGGCGGTCGTGCGCGTGGTCCTCGAAGAGGTGCACGACCACCCCCGCCGACTCCAGCGCCTCGGCCAGCCGGGTCACCTCGTCGCGGGCCTGCGCGGCGACGGCGGCGGGGTCCGGCCCGGCGGGCAGTGACTGGAAGGCGTTGTCGACCCGGGTCAGCTCGTTGGGCCGGAACCGGTGCGGGCGGATGAGCACGACGGCTCCCGGCGCCTGCACGGGCACGGCCATCAGGCTCCGACCGGGTCGACGGTGATCCGACGGGCGGCGGCCCAGCGGTGCGGGACGTCGACGAGCGAGGTCATCCGAGCCTTCCTGTCAGGGTTGATCTCCAGGCTAGGAACGTACGATGTGCACGCGCAACGAACATCCAGTCCGATTCTCGGCGGCCAGCTGAGCAGAAGTTGCGGCCCGATTAGGCTTTCTGCATGAACGCGTTGACCGAGCTCGACCGTCGACTGCTCGCTGTGCTGCGCGAGGACGGCCGTGCACCCGTCGCTGAGATCGCCCGCCGGCTCGGGATCTCCCGGGCGACGGTCACCAGCCGGATGGACCGCCTGGTCGCGCAGGGCGTCATCGTCGGCTTCACCGTGCGGGCGCGGGAGGACGCGGTCGCCGGTGAGGTGCGCGCGGTCACGCTGATCGAGGTGGAGGGTCGCTCGACGGATGCGGTGATCCGCCGGCTGCGGGGCTTCACCGAGATCGACGCGCTGCACTCCACCAACGGGGGCTGGGACCTCGTCGCGGAGGTCCGCACCCGTGACCTGATGGAGTTCGACCGGCTGCTCGGCCGCATCCGCTCGATCGACGGCGTCGTGAACAGCGAGACCAGCCTGCTGCTGTCCTCCGTGCTGCGCTGACCACTGGCCGGCCCCGCCCCGGCGCAGCCGGAACCAGGAGCCGGCTGCGACGGGGCGGGGCCGGTGCATCAGTCCTCGGTGAGCCAGACGGCGGTGTTCGGCGGCAGCGCGATGCTGCCGGCCGAGGCGTGCACCCGCGACGTCGAGGCAAGCAGCACCTCACCGCGGGCACGGACCAGCACCGTGGCCGAGCCCATGTTCACCACGCAGCGCACGGTCTCCTCGTCCCCGACACAGCGGACGGTGAGGACGTCGCCGTCCGTGCGGACCGTGGCGTCCCCGGAGCCCAGGGCCGGGTGCGCCGCGCGGAGGGCGAGTGCCCGCCGGTAGAGGGTCAGCATCGAGCCGCCGTCCCGGGTCTGAGCGGAGACGGCGTAACCGCTCCACTCGGCCGGGATCGGCAGCCACGGCTCGGCCGCGCCGTCCGGGGAGAAGCCGACACCGGCGGAGTCGTTCCACGGCATCGGCACTCGGCAGCCGTCCCGGCCGGCGCGCTCGCCGCCGCTGCGGAAGAAGATCGGGTCGGTCTTCGCCTCGTCCGGCACCACGGCCTGGGGCAGTCCCAGCTCGTCGCCGGCGTACAGGTACGCCGACCCGGGCAGCGCCAGCATCAGCAGGGCGGCGGCCCGGGCGCGGGCGGTGCCGAGGTCGCCGCCGCCGAAGCGGGTGACCTGCCGGTCCTTGTCGTGGTTGCCCAGCACCCAGGACACCGGGGCGTCCACCCGCCCGAAGGCGTCGAGCGCGGTCTGCACGCCGTCGGCGAAGGCGGCGGTGTCCCACGGCGACTTGAGCAGCCGGAAGGAGAAGGACTGGTGCATCTCGTCGGGCCGCGAGTACAGCGCGACCTCCTCGAGGTCGGCCAGGCAGACCTCGCCGACCAGCATGGTGTCGGGGTACTCGTCGCAGACCGACCGCCACCGGCGCCACACGTCGTGCACCTCGGGCTGGTTCCAGGTCATCGCCTGTTCCGGCCCGTGGCCGAACAGGGTGGGGGAGTAGGCGCCCGGGTTGTCCCGCAGGTCGGCGTCCTTGAACAGGCCGTAGGCGACGTCCACCCGGAAGCCGCTGACCCCGCGGTCCAGCCAGAACCGCAGCGTCTTCTCGAAGTCGGCGGCGACCGCCGGGTCCCGCCAGTTCAGGTCGGGTTGCTCGGGGGCGAACAGGTGCAGGTACCACCGGCCGTCGGGGGTGCGCGACCAGGCCGGGCCGCCGAACAGCGAGCGCCAGTTGTTCGGCGGCTCCTCCGACGGCGGGGCGAAGTGGTAGCGGGCGGCCTCGGGGGAGTCCGGGGCGGCCAGCGCGGCCTGGAACCAGGGGTGCTGGTCGGAGGTGTGGTTCGGGACGACGTCCAGGACGACGCGCAGGCCGAGCTGGCGGGCGTCGGCGACCAGGGCCTCCAGGTCGGCGACGTCGCCGTAGTCCGGGTCGACCGCGCGGTAGTCACAGATGTCGTAGCCGCCGTCGGCCCCGCCGGAGGGGTAGTGCGGGTTGATCCAGAGGGCGTCGACGCCCAGCCAGGACAGGTAGGGCAACCGCGAGCGCAGCCCGGCCAGGTCACCGATCCCGTCGCCGTTGCTGTCGGCGAAGGAGCGCAGGTAGACCTGGTAGACCACGGCTGACCGCCACCAGGGCGACGGGGACCGCTGGGCCGCGACCTGCTGCTCGGTCGAGGTCCGCATCGTTGCGAGCCGACGTGACATGTCGCCATCATCGGCAGCCGACGGGCACGGCATGTGTTGCACGTCTCACGAACGAGGATCCCGCCGTTGGCTGATGTCGCCAAATCGCCCCCGGCGGTGGACGTGAGAAGGCTCGCCCGACGGCCGCCCGGCGAGCATCGCATGATTGGCTGGCTGTGGCGTGGGGCACAGTTGAGGCGTGGACAGCTACGCCGTCGGATTCGCCCGGCCGGATCGCCGATCCTGGGCCCAGCCGGTCGATCAGCCCAAGTCCTGGCACGCCGTCGAGGCGCACCGGCCAGCCGACGAGCTCGACGGGGAGGTGGAGCTCGCCGTGTGTGGGGCGATCGTGCAGATCTGGGGCGCGCAACGGTGGGGCCGGATGAGCAGTGGCCGCGACACCTGCGCCGAGTGCCGGCGCCGCACCGCGCCCGCTCTCCGCCAGGTGGGCTGAGCCGGCCGGTCAGTCCGCCGGCACCAGGACCACCGCCTCGGCGTCACCGCCACAGTCGGTCTGTCGAGTGCCGACCGGTCGGTACTCCACCAGCAGGCGGTCGTGCAGGAGGACGGCGCCGCCGGTCCGCTCCGTCACCACGACGTCCACCTCGGGTGGGCGGAGCACGGTGGTGATCATCACCGACGAGTCTGCCGAACCCGTCGCCGGACCGTCCAGGAAGCCGCACTCCGCTGCGGCCGGGCAGCTGACGGTGACGAGCATGTCCACGGCGGACGCCGGGACCGGCTGCAGGCTGACGTAGATCGCTGCTGGGAACGTGGTCGAGGGGCACAGCGTCCCGCCGCACCCGCTGCACGCGGCTGCTGTCGCGCAGAGACAGGCAAGGGCGCACGCCCAGCCGGGACGCCGGTGCGCAGTCGTCGGCATGACGCTCTCCGGTCGACGGGGCTCCGAGCATGACGCCGTTGCGGCGTCCGCGGAACCGGGGAGCGCCCCCGGCAGGGGCAGGGCGGGGGCGTTCCCGTGGATCAGCAGGCGCTGACCGGCATCGCACCGGCGCAGGTGTCGTAGAAGTACGGCACGCTCGGCGCCGCCGGGGTGGCGGCGGTCGAGTCGCGGACGACCAGGACGACGGTCAGGACGAGGGCGGCGATGAGGGCCATCGCCACGGCGAGGACCAGCGCGAGGTGGGTGGCTGCCCAGGCGCTGCCCGGGACGTGTGCGATGGCGGACATGGGGGGTCCTTCCGGCCGCCGGGAGCGGCCACGGTGAGTGGGGCGGACGCTCCGGTCCGGAGGGACCGACGCACCACCAGGCTGGCGCCGGCGCCGGCGCAGCGATATGCGTCTTCAGACGTATGTCGACGGCGCTCTGCCGGGCCTACCGTCGTCCGGACCGGCCCCGGTGCGGCCGCGAGGAGGGCCGATGACGACGAGCGAGCTGTACGCCGCTGATGTCGAGGCGCTGGTGGGCGTGCTGGACGACGCCCGCTCCGACGACCCCGGCCCGGCGATGCCCTGGGCGCTTCTCGAGGACCTGCAGCGGTTGGTCCCCTCCGACCTCGGAGTCAGCTTCCAGCACCACGAGCCGTCGGCGAGCAGGAGCCTGCTCGTCCAGGGCGTGGAGATCGGCGGGCAGCGGGCCGACATCGCGGGGCCGACCCCGGAGGAGCCCGACGACCCGTTCTGGCGGTACTGGTGGCAGGGGCTGTGCTCGTGGCCACAGCGCACCGGCGACCTGCGGCGCGTCATCCAGACCCGGGACTTCCTGCCGACCGAGCGTGACCGGCTGGCCGACCCGGTGTCGGAGCTCCTGCCGGAGCTCCGGGAGACCATGATCATCTCGCTGCCTGCCGCGCCGGGGGAGGCGCGGCGGGTCTGCTTCATGCGGCACGACGGGCCGTCGTTCACCGAGCGGGACCGGCAGCTCGCCACGCTCCTCCGGCCACACCTGCAGGAGATCTGGCTCGACGCCGAGCGGCGTCGGGCCGGGGTGCCGAAGCTGACCGCGCGCGAGTGGGAGGTGCTCGCACTCGCTGCGGCCGGGATGCCCTACGCCGTCATCGCCGCCCAGCTGTTCATCTCCGTCGGCACCGTCCGCAAGCACATGGAGCACGTGCGGGAACGGCTGGGTGTGCACAGCATCCCGGCCGCCGCGGCCCGGGCGATGCCGCACGCACCCGGCCGCCTGCGGACTAGATCGACTGCGGGGTGTCCGCCGGCTTCTCCTGGGCGCGGGGGGTCCGGCGGCCGGTGATGGCCGAGATGCCGGTGATGTCCCGGCCCACGATGAGCGCCTGCACGTGGTCGGTGCCCTCGAACGTGTAGATCGCCTCGATGTCGGCGTGGTGGCGGGCGATGTGGTGCTCGAGCAGGATGCCGTCACCGCCGAAGAGGTCCCGGGCGTCGGCCACGATCGCCCGGGCCTTCTTGCAGTTGTTCATCTTCGCCATGGAGGCCATCGCCGCGGTCATCCGGCCCTCGTCGGCCAGCTTGCTCAACCGCCAGCTCAGCAGCCGCATGCTGGTGATCTCGGCCAGCATCCGGGCCAGCTTCTCCTGCACCAGCTGGTAGCCGGCGATCGGCTGGCCGAACTGCTCCCGCTGCATCGTGTGCTTCAGCGCCAGGTCGTAGGCGGCCTCGGCGATGCCCAGCGCGCGCCAGGCCACGGTGTACCGGGTGCGGTCCAGCACCACCGACACGTCCTTGAACGAGCGGCAGTTGGCCAGCTTGTTCTCCGCCGGCACCCGCACCTCGTCCAGGGTGATCTCGGCCTGCCACACCGCCCGCAGCGCGGTCTTGCCGGTCATCCGGGTCGCGGTCCAGCCGATCGACCCCTTGGGGACGACGTAGCCGCCGACCGCGCCCTCCTCGTCCCGGGCCCAGATGAGCACCAGGTCGGCGATCGTGCCGTTGCCGATCCACTTCTTGGCGCCCTTGAGCACCCACTCGTCGCCGTCCCGGCGGGCGCTGGTCTCCAGGGCGACGGCGTCCGAGCCGTGCGCGGGCTCGGTCAGGCCGAACGCGCCGATCAGCTCCATCTTGGCCATCGCCGGCAGCCAGCGCTCGCGCTGCTCCTCGTCGCCCAGCAGCTCGATCGACTGCATGGCCAGGAAGCTGTGCACCCCGTAGAAGGTGCCCAGGCTGCCGTCGGCGCGGGCCCACTCGGCGGCGACCAGCCCGGCGGCGACGGCGCTCATGCCGGGGGAGCCGTACCCGGCGACGGTGCCGCCGGCGATGCCCAGCTCGGCGATCTTGGGGATCAGCTCGAACGGGAACTCCGCCCGCTCCCAGTAGTCGTTGATGATCGGCGTGACCTCGCGCGCGCAGAAGTCGCGCACCCGGTCGCGCAGCTCGATCTCCTCCGGCTCCAGGAGGTCGTCGAGGGCGTAGAAGTCAGGGGAAGCGTCGTTGCTCACCGTTCCGAAGCTACTCGCGGGTGGCACTCGGTGCCGTGTGCTCAGCGCCGCTCCAGGGAGCCGCGCAGGAGGGCTGCCTGCCCAGCGTGCTGGAGGTCGTCGCCGACGACGCTGAGCAGCCGGACGCCGAGGGTCACCGGCGGGTCCCAGCGCTCGTCGACCACCCGGTCGAGGTCCGCGGCGGAGAGCGTGCGCAGGAACTCGGAGGTCCTGGCGTGCACGTCGGCGTGGTACCCGATCAGCAGCTGCGGGTCGCTGACCTGCGTCCGGCCGACGTCGGTGCTGCTGAAGCCGAAACCGATGGCGGTGGGGTCGAAGGGCAGGCCGAACCGGTCGGCCCAGCCGTTGGCCGTGTAGGCCTGCTCGACCCCGGCGACCTCGGACACGTGGTCGTCCTGCACCCGGGTCAGGTGCCACACCAGCCAGGCGATGGTGTTCGCCTCCGGGTCGACGCGGGCGTTCAGCAGCTCCGGGTCGATCCCCTCGACCGCCCCGCGGACGGCCTCCTCGACGTTGTCGAACGCGGTCAGCAACAGGTCCCGGCTCTCCATGATCGCCGGGCTACCCGAGCCCACGCTCGCTCACTCGCCGGGCGGCTCGCTGGCCTCTTCGAGCTGTTCGACCTGCTCGGGGGTGGCCTGCTCCAGGGCGATGTCCCGGGGCTCGGGGAGGTCGTCGTCGGTCGGCGTCGTCATGTCGACACCCTGCCTGTCCCGCCCGGGGCCACGCTAGGTTGCCCCGAACACCCGTCCTGGCAGGAGTTCCGTGTTCTTCTTCTTCTCCCGGCTGTCCCGCGTCGTGGGCCCCCGCCTGCGCGGGTGGCGGCTGCCGCTCGTCGTCCTGCTGCTGGTGTTCCTGACCAGCTGGCCGGCGATGGCGCTGGTGGAGGGGGCCGAGAGCGACATCGCGGCCCCGGGCAACTACTGGTGGTACTTCGTCGTCACCGCCGCCACCGTCGGCTACGGCGACTTCTTCCCCGTCACCGCTGCCGGCCACGTGGTCGGCAGCTACGTCATCGTCGGTGGCATCGTCACGCTGACGTTGCTGTTCACACGGCTGTCCGACTACCTCGCGTCGGTCCGCAGCAAGCGCCTGAAGGGTGTGGAGGAACTGGAGCTGACCGACCACGTCGTCGTGCTGGGGTACTTCCCGGGACGCACCGAGCGGATCCTCGCCGAGCTCGCGGCCGAGGGACGCAACCGGGTCGCGCTGTGCGCCTGGGAGGACGTGATGGAGGACCCGTTGCCGGAGCGGACCGAGGTCTCCTTCGTCCGCGGCGACCTCAGCCACGTCGACGTCATGACCCGGGCCAACGTGGCGGCCGCCCGCGCGGTGGTGATCGACGGGCGGGACGACAACGAGACGCTGGCCATCGCGGTGGCGGTCCACCACGCCGGCCCGGACGTGCACAAGGTCGCCGCGCTGCGCGACCTGGACCGTCGGGACAACCTGCGCTACGTCGACCCCCGGATCGCCTGCGTGCAGTGGCACATGCCGTTCCTGATCACCGAGGAGGCGCTGGACCCCGGGCTCACCGAGGTCTACGGCGACCTCATGAGCAGCCACGGCCACGGCAACACCTACTCCGTCCAGCTGCCCTCCGGGCACCGGCTGGGCACCTTCGGCGACTGCCAGGTGCGCTTCGGTCAGGCCTTCGGGGCGACGGTGCTGGCGCTGCGCGGGCCCGCCGGCCTGACGGTCAGCCCCGCCTGGGACACCCCGGTGGGCGACGGGACGACGCTCTACTACGTCGGTCGCCGACGGATCGAGGCCGGCGAGGTGCTCTCCGCCCGCTGAACCGGCCGTTGCGTCGGCCGACCACCTCGTCGATGCTGGCCGCCGCGGACCCACCACGAGCGAGGAGCGGGCTCGATGCAGCAGTCGGCGACGCAGCGCAGCGGCAGCCGGGCAGTGCGGTGGCAGGCCCGGATGACGGCCGGCGTCGTCGGCTACCTGGTGTTCGTCGAGTTCACCAGCGGGGTCCTGCAGGGGTACTACATCCCGCTGCTCACCGACATCGCCCGGCACCTCGGCATCAACGACGCCGACGTCAACTGGCTCGAGGCCGGCCAGCTGATGCTGTCGGCGATCGCCGTCCCGGTGCTGGCCAAGCTCGGTGACCTGCACGGGCACCGCCGGATGCTGCTCTGGTCGGCGGTCGTCGTCGCGGTGGCCACCATCGTGCTGGCGTTCGCCCAGACCTTCCCGGTGTTCCTGCTGGCCTGGGCCGTGCAGGGCGTCTACGCGGCCTGGCTGCCGCTGCAGGTGGCGCTGATCTACAGCCGGTCCCGCGGGCTGCCGGACACCGCGGCCCGCACCCGGCGAGCCACCGGCCTCATCGTCGCCGCGCTGCAGCTGGGCGCCATCGTGGGCGCGCTCAGCGGCGGGGTGATCGGCGACCTGCTGGGCGACGCGCTCTGGCTGGTGCTGCTGGCCCCCGGCGTGCTGGTCGTCGGGGTGGTCGTGGTCGTCTGGAGGCTCGTGCCCGAGGGGACCGACCGGATGCAGGGGGTGGTCGACTCCGGCGGCGCCGCGCTGCTGACCGCCGTCCTGCTGGTGGTCACCGGGGGGCTGACGTTCGTCCGGCTCAACGGGGCGGAGCAGGCCTGGCCGTGGCTGGTGGTGGCGGCCGGCCTGCTCCTCGTCTGGCCGTTCGTGCGCTACGAGCTGCGGCAGCCCGACCCGCTGGTCGACTTCCGGGTGCTGCGCAGCTCGGCGATGTGGCCGGTGCAGCTGACCGCGGGGCTGTTCGGGGTCAGCGTGCTGGGCGCGCAGGGGCCGCTGTCCACGTTCGCCCGCACCGACCCGGACGTCTACGGCTACGGCCTCGGGCTGTCGACCAGCTCGGTGTCCCTGGTCATCGGGGCCTACGTGATCTCGATGCTGGTCGGGGCCAGCCAGTTCGCCCGGGTCTCGCGGCTCACCACCCCGCGGCTGACCCTGATCGGGGCCGCGGCCCTGGTCGCCACCGGCTACCTGCTGCTGGTGCCCTTCCACGACCAGCTCGGCCAGGTGCTGGCCGGCATGACGGTCGCCGGAGTCGGTTCCGGTGCGCTGGTCGCGGCTCTGCCCGCCGCGGCGGCCGCCGCCGCTCCGGCCGGCCGGACCGCCGTTGCCACCGGGCTCACCAACACCACCAAGGTCATCGGCGGCATGTTCGCCTCGTCGGTGTTCGCCCTCGCCCTCGCCGCCGGCGCCCCGCTGCTGGCCGGCGGGGTGGTGGGCACGGCCGGATCGCTCACCGGGTACGTGACGGTCTGGACCATCTGCGGCACCACGGCGCTGATCGCCGCCGTCGCGCTGGTGTTCGTCCCGCGGCTGGCCTTCGCCGACCCCGAGCAGACCGAGGACCGCGCCGCCGCGGTCCGGGAGGAGACAGCTGGATGAACCGGACGCTGCTGACCACCGGAGCCGCCGTGGGGGCCGGCGCCGCCCTCACCCGGGTGCGCCGCTTCCGGCCGCCGGCCCGACCGGATGTGCCGCACGCGGACGTCGGGGCGATCGACGCCACCCGGGCCGCCGACCACCTGGCACAGCTGATCCGCATCCCGACGGTGTCCCGGCGCGACCCCGAGCAGGTCGACCAGGCCGTCTTCAGCAGCTTCCGGGAGCGGCTGGCCGAGCTCTACCCGCGCACGCACCGGGAGCTCGAGCTGGAGCTTCTGGGCACCGGCGCGATGCTGTTCCACTGGCGCAGCGGGAACGGCGCGCAGCCCCTGGTGCTGATGGCGCACTACGACGTCGTGCCGGCCGACGGGCAGGCGTGGACCCGCGACCCGTTCGCGGGCGAGGTCGTCGACGGCGTGGTGCACGGCCGCGGGGCGATCGACGACAAGGGCGCCCTGGTCGCCGTCCTGGAGGCGGTGGAGTCACTGCTGCACGAGGGATTCCGCCCGGCCCGGGACGTCTACCTCTCCTTCGGCAACGACGAGGAGGTGGCCGGCACCGGGGCGCGGACGGCGGCCCAGACGCTCGCCGCGCGCGGCATCACGCCCTGGGCGGTCGTCGACGAGGGCGGCGCCGTGGTCACCGGGGTCTTCCCCGGCGTCCCCGGGCCGATCGCCGTCGTCGGCATCGCCGAGAAGGGGGTCGTGGACCTGGAGCTGACCACCGAGGACGCCGGCGGGCACGCGTCGTCACCGGTCCGCGGCGGCGCGACCGCACGGCTGGCCCGCGCGCTGGTCCGGCTGGACGAGCAGCCCTTCCCGGCCCGGGTGAGCGACGTGGTGCTGGCGCTCGTCGACACCGTCGGCCGGCACGCCCCGGCCGGGCACCGGGCGCTGTACGCGCACGCCGCGCTGCTGCGGCCGGCGCTCGCCGGCCTGCTGTCCCGCGCCGGTCGGGAGGCCAGCGCCCTGGTGCGGACGACGGTGGCGATCACCCAGCTGGAGGGCAGCCGGGCACCCAACGTGCTCGCGACCCGGGCCCGGGCGATGGCCAACGTGCGGGTGGTGCTCGGGGAGACGGCCGAGTCGGCGATCGAGCGCATCCGCGGGGTGATCGACGACCCGAGCGTGCGGCTGGAGGCGACCCGCGCCGACGACCCGTCGCCGGTGTCCCGGACGGACAACGAGGCCTGGGCGACGCTGACCGCGGCGATCCAGGCGGCCCACCCGGCGGCGACGGTCACCCCGTACCTGATGGTGCAGGCCAGCGACGCGCGCCACTTCGCCCAGATCAGCGACAGCGTCTACCGGTTCATGCCCTTCGACCTCAGCTCGGCGCAGCTGGCGTCCCTGCACGCCGCCGACGAGCACCTCACCGTGGCGGCGCTGGCCCGCGGGGTGGCGTTCTACCGGGAGCTGCTGCAGCGGTCGTGAGCTCGGCCGTCACCGCGGCGACCGCGGCAGCGGGGGAGGGCAGCCGGCCCGAGGCCAGCACTGCCCCGTCGACGATCAGCGACTCCACCGCGATCCCGGCCCGCACCGAGCGCCGCAGCGCCGCGCCGCGCAGCCCGCGGCGGCGCCCGTCGGTGACCAGGGCCGGGACCAGCCAGAGCCAGTTCGTCGGCGCGACGACCTCCACGGCGACGTCGTCGGGGAGTGCTGTGCGCAGCGCCCGATAGACCGCGCCGACCTCGTCGGCCGGGGCGGCGTGCCGGTGGCCGCCGCCCTCGTCGAAGGGGCGGGCGGCCCCGCTGCAGCAGCCGCCCGACCCCGCGGCGGCGCGGGGCCCGCGCACCAGGACGACGCGGTGCCTCACTGCCGGTCGTCGCGGGACGTCTGGCCCAGCTCCGCGTCGTCGGTGGGGGACGTCGGGTTCGCCCGGGCGACCGCCGGGTCGGACGTGCCCCGCGCCTCGGCGCCGGGCTGGGAACGCTCGCGGAACGCCGTCCGCAGCGCCAGGGCGGCCTCCACCATCAGCCAGATCGCCAGGAAGAAGATCAGCGCGTCCAGCGGGGCGAGCACCCAGTTGTCGGCCTCGACGAAGTTCCGCAGGTTGGCGATGAGCGCCCAGGAGGTCATCGCCAGCAGGAACACCAGCGGGATCAGCACGGCCAGCGGGTTGCGGCCCTGGCGGGTCACCCACACCGCGATGACCGAGAGCGCCAGCCCCGCGGTCAGCTGGTTCGTCGTCCCGAACAGCTGCCAGAGGACGCCGAAGGTGTAGCCGGCCTCGCCGCCGCCGGGCAGCAGCGCCATCGCCAGCGGGATGAGCACCGCGACCGTGGTGGCGAGGGTGAGGTTCCGGGCCAGCGCCCGCACCTTGATGATCTCGCCGATCTCCTGCACGACGTAGCGCTGCAGCCGCACGCCGGTGTCCATCGTGGTCGCGGCGAAGCTGATCACCACCACGGCGGCGAAGATGGTGGCGAGGTCCAGCGGGATGCCGATGTTGTTGGCGAACACCGCGACGCCGTCGACGAAGTTGCTGGTGGCGCCCCCGGAGGCGGTGGCGAAGTCGGGGTAGAGCGCCTGCCAGTCCGCCTGCGAGGCGGCCACGCCCGCGGTGGCGGCGAGCACGGCGCCGGTGGCCAGCGAGCCCTCGCCGACCGCGCCCATGTAGCCCACGTAGCGGGCGTCCGGTTCGGTGTCCAGCTGCTTGGACGTCGTCCCCGAGGAGACCAGGGAGTGGAACCCGGAGATGGCGCCGCAGGCGATGGTGATGAACAGGAACGGGAAGAAGCTGGGCGAGCCCTCCGGGACGTCGTTGACCATCGGGGCCTGGATGGTGTTCATCCCGACGATGACGCCGACCGCGATGACGGCCAGGGCGATGAAGAGCTGGTGGCTGTTGATGTAGTCGCGGGGCTGCAGCAGCACCCAGACCGGGATGCGGGAGGCGATCCAGGTGTAGGCGAACAGCAGCACGACCCAGACGTTGCGGGTCTGCTCGACGCCGAGGGCCTCGGCCAGGCCGTCGAGCTCGATCGGGAAGGCGTTGCCGACCAGGATCAGCGCGTACAGCACGATGACGCCGGCGATCGAGGGGATCAGCGCCGAGGAGCGGGTCCGGTAGATGTACTGGCCGATCAGCATGGCCAGCGGGATCTCGACCACGATCGGGATGACCGCGCCCGGGTTGGCCACGAACAGGTTGCCGATGACCACCGCGAAGACGGCGTTCACCAGGGTCAGCAGGAAGAAGATGATCGCCAGGAACAGCATCCGGGCCCGGCCGTTGACCACCTCGCCGGCCAGCGTCCCGATGCTCTTGGCCTTGTGCCGCACCGACACCACCAGCGACCCGAGGTCGTGCACGCCGGCGGCGAAGATGGTGCCGAGCACGATCCAGGCCAGCGCCGGGCCCCAGCCCCAGAACACCGCGATGGCCGGGCCGACGATCGGGGCGGCTCCGGCCACGGAGGTGAAGTGGTGGCCGAACAGCACGTGCTTGTTCGTCGGCACATAGTCGACGCCGTCGTTGAACTCGTGCGCGGGCGTGCGGAACGCCGGGTCCAGGACGTAGACCTTGCGGGCCAGGTAGCTCGAGTAGTACCGGTAGCCGAGGAAGAACAGCACCCCGACCACGGCGGCCACGGCGAATGCGGGCACGGACAACCCCCCACGTCCTGGGCGGCCGAGCGGCCACCGCAGGGCGAAGAGTAGACAGTTGCTGTGACCGGCACCACGACCCTGGGCGCGGCGGTCCGCTCCGCCGGCGTCGCCGAGCTGGTGTGGCGGCGCAGCGAGCAGCCACCCGGCGCACTGGGCGTGGTGCCGCTGTGGCTGGGGGACCGGCCCGCGGTGGCACTGCCCTGGGCCCAGGTCGAGGCGGCGCGCGCGGCCGCCGCGGGTGGCGAGGCGGCGCTGGTGCTCTCCGACCCGCGGCTGACCGGCCCGGGCTGGGAGCCGCTGGTGGCCACCGGGCGGCTCACCCTGGTCGAGGACGGCGACGGCAGCCTGTTCACCGAGCAGCTGCTGGACCAGGAGCTGCGCAAGCACCCGCCGTCCCGGGCGCTGGCGGACTCACCGATGCTGCGCCGGGAGCACTGGTGGTACCTGCCGCGGCTGGTCCTGCTGCTCGACCCGGTCGACGTCGTCCCGGGCGGGCGCCGGGACGGCCCGGCCGACGCGGTGCTCGCGGTCGACGACGACGGGCTGCACGTGCGCACCGTCCGGGTCATCGACTGGGACGCCGACCCGCTGTCGTTGACCGGGGCACCGCCCGACGTCCGCGGACCGGCCGTGCTCGTCGGTCAGGAGCTGTCGGTGCCCGACGTCGAGCGGTGGACCGTGCACGTGACCAGCGGCCACGCCGCGGACGGCCGGCTCACCGAGGTGCAGCCGGCCGAGGACCGGGCCCTGGAGCCGGTGCCGGGCCTGCGCGCGCGGGTGCGGCGACAACGGGCGCTGGAACGTGGGTGCGTCCAGGCACTGCGGGCGGCCGGCCACCGCTGAACGGCCCCGGGGTCAGTCGGGCGGGCCCTCGGCTGTGGGGTCGGGCAGCAGGCTGCTGAGCATCCGGGCGGTCATCTCGACCAGGGGCAGGTGCCGGGTCAGCGTGCGGGGCTGGGCGCGGGAGGCCACGCCGCAGAGGGTGCCGAACACCGCGCCCTCGCGGGTGACCAGCGGGACGCCGATGTAGGCGGCCACCCGTTCGGCGTGCCCGGTCATCAGGTCGCGGTAGGCCGGGGTCGCGGCCGCGACCGTGGCGACCCGGGGCCCGACCCCGCTGACCATCGAGTGGCAGAAGCTCTGCTGCCAGGGCACCACCGTGCCCTGCGGGATGACCTCCTGCGGGTGGGCGTACAGCACCACCTGCGAGGGCTCCTGGAGGTGGGTGACCATCCAGACGTCCAGGCCGACGGTGCGATGCAGGAACGCGAGCGAGGCCCGTGCGGCCGCCCTCCAGTCCTCGAAGGGGACGACGTCGTCCACGACGAGCGGGACCATGCTCCCGATGATCCGCCTCCTCCGGCAGTCGTCAACGTCCGCGGACGGGGGCGATCCGGTACCGGCGGGAACTCACCGTACCGTGGTCTTCCGCTCACCCTCGGCGACGGCTGGGGTGGCCGACCGTCGGTACCGTGCAGGGCATGGCCACGAGCAGGTCCGCGGGACAGGGGCCCACCGGTGAACCGGTCCGGCCCGGCGTCCTGCGCTGGCTCTGGTACGCGATGGGCGGCGGTCTGCCCGAGCGGCACGCCAGCTGGGTGCTGCACGACACCACGACCGCCACGTGGGGCTGGCGGCACGTGCTCCGGGCGGTGGTGCAGATGGCGGTGCCGATCGCGCTGGTCCTGCTGCTCGTCCCGGGCCCGTTCTGGATCCGCGGGATGACCGCGCTCGGCGGCCTGCTGCTCGGGCTGATCTTCTCCTTCGCCTACATGACCGAGACGACCGAGAACCGGGTGAAGAAGGCCGGCTACCCGGTCGGCACCGCCCAGACGGTCCGCGACCGGGCGCAGGCCGGCCGGGACGCCGAGCAGACCGCCAGGCGGCGGGCGGCAGCGGACAAGCGGGCCGCCCGCTACCGGGAGCGTCAGGGGCGCTGAGCCCCCGGGGCGTCGAACCAGGTGACCTGGTCGGGCGCGGCGGTGAACGGGTTGGCCCACTCCGACGAGGCGCCGGTGATCGGCTGGGCGTCGGTGACGACGACGAACGGCGTCCCCGGGTAGACGGCGAGCACCCGGGTGGGGGAGGAGAGCTCCTCGGTGCGCTCGATCAGCTCGCCGCGGCGCAGTTGCTGGGTCGTGCGGCGGCCGGACAGCTGCTCGCCCACCTCGGCGACCCACTGGGCGCCCTCCTGCCCGAAGGCGATCGAGTGCACCCGCTGCCCGGGCGGTGCGGGCTCGCAGCCGGCGAACTCGGCCAGGGCCTCGTAGAGCCGTTCGGCCTGCTCGTCGTCGCTGGCTCGCGGGAGGAAGAAGGCCACCATGGCCGCCATCCTCGCCGAGGCGACCGACACTCCTGCCGGAGAGCGGGCTCGGTCAGCTGCCGCCGACGCCTCGGAGGACGTCGAGGTCCCCGGCCCGGGCCGCTTCGAGCCGCAGCCGCTCGATCTCGGCCTGCACCGCCGACAGGTCCCCGGACGAGCGCAGCAGGTGCGCGAGCGCGCCTGCGCTGTCGGCTCGCGCGGCGCGGGCGAGGGAGTCGATGAGCTCCCGCAGCGAGCCGCTCTGCTCGCCGTGGCTCACCAGGCGCGCGACGCCGTTGACCGTGCTGCGCACGTCTTGGATCAGGAACGGGAGTTGGCGCACCGTGTAGCCGATCAGGACGAGCAGGTCGAAGGGCAGGCGCACCAGTGCGACGACGGCCGGGACCAGGCCGAACGTCGGGGGAGGAGGCGGGCTGGCCGGGCCGAGGTCGTCGCTGGACGTCATGGGCTCACTCTCGCTCTAGAGGTCGTGGTCTGCACCTCTCCGCCGTGCGAACTACCCCAGTCGGCGGCGGAGCAGCTCGTCCTCCTTGCGCAGCACCACCGTGACCAGCTCCCGCACCGCGCCCTCCGCCTGTCGGCCGATCAGCGGGGCGTCGACGGTGGCGTCGCCGGTGACCGTCGACGTGGTGCCCGTGGGGTCCGGGACCAGCCGCCGCTCACCGGTGACCTGGACGACCCGGCCGAACACCTCGGCCCGCACGTCGAGCTCGCTGCGGTGGCCGCCGGCGCCGTCCGGGCTCCAGGCGCTGCGTTCCACGACCGCCACGGACGAGCCGACGAAGCGGGCGAACACCGGCGGGATGCCGGCGGTGGGGGCGGCGAGCCGGGTGGTGGTGCTGGTCCCGGCCACGGTCACCTCCTGGACCTGCGCGCCCAGCGTCGCGGCGCGGTCGCGCAGGAACTGCTCGTCGGTCAGGAGCGCGAGGACGGCGTCCGGGGTGGCGGGGTAGCTGCTGGTGGAGTCGATGGGCACCACCCCATCGTCGGCGGTGCGCGCCGTCCGCGCCGGGTCGACCGCACTGTGACCAGCTCGTGATCGACAACTGGGCAAGCGCACCCTAAGTTGCGTTAGGCAAACCTCAGTTGCTCGTCTCGCCGGCCACGCGTCGTGCCGCACGGGCGCTGTACCACCACCCGGAAGGACCCCATGCGTCGCGCCCCGAGACTGGTCACGGTCTCCACAGCAGCACTGCTCGTCGGCGGCCTCGCCGCCTGCTCGTCGGACTCGTCGACCGTCGAGACCGACGCCGCCGCGGACTTCACCCCGATCACCGTCGAGCACGCCTTCGGGACGACGACCATCGAGTCCGAGCCCGAGCGGGTGGCCACGGTGAACTGGGCGAACCACGAGGTGCCGCTGGCCCTCGGCGTCGTCCCGGTCGGCATGGCCGCCGCCAACTTCGGTGACGACGACGGCGACGGCATGCTGCCGTGGGTCTCCGAGCGGCTCGAGGAGCTCGGCGGCGAGACCCCGGTGCTGTTCGACGAGACCGACGGCATCGACTTCGAGGCGGTCGCCGACACCGACCCCGACGTCATCCTCGCCGCCTACTCGGGGCTGACCCAGGAGGACTACGACACGCTGAGCGAGATCGCGCCGGTCGTGGCCTACCCGGAGGCGCCGTGGGCGACCCCGTGGCGGGAGATGATCGAGGTCAACGCCGCCGGCATGGGCATGGCCGGGGAGGGTGACGAGCTCATCGCCGACATCGAGCAGGACATCGCCGACACCGTCGCCGAGCACCCCGAGCTGGAGGGCAAGTCGACGATGTTCCTCACCCACGTGGACACCGCCGACCTCAGCGAGGTCAGCTACTACACGCCCTACGACACCCGCAGCGCCTTCTTCGAAGACCTCGGTCTGTCCACCCCGTCCAGCGTGGCCGAGGCCTCCACCGACAGCGAGCAGTTCTCCGGGACGGTCAGCGCCGAGCAGGTCGACGTGTTCGACGACGTCGACATCATCGTGACCTACGGCGGCCAGGAGCTCGTCGACGCGCTGAACGCCGACCCGCTGCTGTCGCAGATCCCGGCGGTCGCCAACGGGTCGATCGTGCTGCTCCCCGACACCCCGCTGGGCACGGCGGCGAACCCGACGCCGCTGGCCATCTCCTGGGTGCTCGAGGACTACGTCGCCATGCTCGCCGAGGCTGCTGACAAGGCAGCATGACCTCGGTCCTGGCCACCCCGGCCCCGGACGCCGCCGTCGTGCGGCGCCCGGGGCCGGTCCGGTTCCTCTGGCTGCTGGTCGTGGTCGGACTGCTGGTCGCCCTGATGGCCCTCTCGGTCGCCGTGGGCTCCCGCGGGGTCGGCTGGTCCGACATCGTCGCCGCGCTCGGTGGGTCGACGGAGAACATCGGGCAGGCGGCGGTGACCAAGCGGATCCCGCGCACGGTCCTGGCGGTCGTCGTCGGTGCTGCGCTGGGCCTGTCCGGTGCGGTCATGCAGGGCGTCACCCGCAACCCGCTGGCCGACCCCGGGGTGCTCGGGATCAACATGGGCGCCTCACTGGCGGTGGTCGCCGGGATCGCCTGGTTCGGCCTGTTCTCGGCGACCAGCATCGTCTGGACGGCGATCGTCGGCGCCGGCGTCGCGGCGGTCTTCGTCTACGCCGTCGGCTCGCTGGGCCGGGGTGGGGCGACCCCGCTCAAGCTCGCCCTGGCCGGCGCGGCCACCTCGGCCGCGCTCACCTCGTTCATCACCGCGGTCGCCCTGCCTCGCGGCGACATCGTGGAGAACGTCGTGTCCTGGGAGATCGGCGGTGTCGGCGGTGCCACCTTCTCCGGCATCGGCACCGTGGCTCCGTTCCTCCTCGTGGGGCTGGTCGTCAGCCTGCTGTCCGCGCGCAGCCTGAACTCCCTGGCGCTGGGCGACGAGCTCGCCGCCGGCCTCGGGGAACGGGTCGCCCTCGCCCGGGGCGTTGCCGCGCTCGGGTCGGTCCTGCTGTGCGGCGCCGCCACCGCGGCCGCCGGGCCGATCGGGTTCGTGGGGCTCGTCGTCCCGCACCTGTGCCGGCTGCTGGTGGGCGTCGACCACCGCTGGCTGCTGCCCTTCTCCGCGATCGCCGGCGCGTGCCTGCTGACCGGCGCCGACGTGCTCGGCCGGATCGTGGCCCGCCCGACCGAACTGGACGTCGGCATCCTCACCGCGATCATCGGCGCCCCGTTCTTCATCGCGATCGTCCGCCGGCAGAAGGTGCGCGAGCTGTGACCGCCGTCGTCACCCCAGCGCCCTCGACCGTCGACACCGTCGCCCGCGGGCGCGTCCGCCGTGCTGCGCGCCGGCGGCTGGTGATCACCCTGCTCGCGCTCGCCGTCCTGGTGGCCTTCGTGGTGACGCTGATGGTGGGGCGCACCTTCTACCCGCCCGGCGACGTGCTCCGCGTCGTCCTGGGCTCCGACGTCCCCGGGGCGTCCTTCACGGTCGGGACGCTGCGGCTGCCGCGCGCCGTCCTCGCGGTCGTGGCCGGGCTCAGCTTCGGTCTGGCCGGCGTCACGTTCCAGACGATGCTGCGCAACCCGCTGGCCAGCCCCGACGTCATCGGCATCACCTCGGGGGCCAGCGCCGCGGCGGCCTTCGCGATCGTCATCCTGGGCTGGTCCGGCACGGCGGTGTCGGTCACCGCGATCGTGTCGGCGCTCGGGGTGGCCCTGCTGATCTACACGCTGGCGTTCAAGGACGGCGTGGCCGGCACCCGGCTGATCCTGATCGGCATCGGCGTCGCCGCCATGGGCAAGAGCGTCACCTCCTACGTGTTGTCGAAGGCCGGGGCCTGGGACTTCGCGGAGGCGCTGCGCTGGCTGACCGGCAGCCTCAACGGCAGCACCTGGGAGGCCACCGTGCCGGCCCTGGTGGCGCTGCTGGTCTTCGGCCCGGTCCTGCTCGGGCAGACGCGGAACCTCTCCGCGTTGCAGCTGGGCGACGACACCGCCTCCGCGCTGGGCGTCCGGGTGGAGCGCACCCGAGTCATCGCGATCGTCGCCGCGGTCGCCCTGCTCGCGTTCGCGACCGCCGCGTGTGGTCCGATCGCGTTCGTGTCGTTCCTGGCAGGTCCGATCGCGGCGCGGCTCGTGGGGCCGAACGGCTCGCTGCTGGTGCCCGCCGCGCTGGTCGGGGCGCTGCTCGTGCTCGTGGCCGACCTGTGCGGCCAGTACGCGTTCGGCACCCGCTACCCGGTCGGCGTGATCACCGGCGTGCTCGGGGCGCCGTACCTCATCTACCTGATCGTCCGCAGCAACCGCACCGGAGGCTCCCTGTGACCGCCACCCACTCGCTGGCAGCCGAGGACCTCACGCTGGCCTACGGCGAGCGCACCGTCATCGAGGGCCTGGACCTGCTGGTGCCGCCGGGGCGGATCACCGCGGTGGTCGGGGCGAACGCCTGCGGGAAGTCGACGCTGCTGCGCTCGATGTCGCGGCTGCTGGCCCCGCGCAGCGGTCGGGTGCTGCTCGACGGCAAGGCGGTGCACCGGCTGCCGGCCAAGGAGCTGGCCCGCACGCTCGGTCTGCTGCCGCAGTCGCCGATCGCGCCGGAGGGGATCACGGTCGCCGACCTCGTCGGCCGGGGGCGGCACCCGCACCAGCGGGTGTTCTCCCGGTGGAGCAAGGAGGACGACGCCGCGGTGGCGGCCGCCCTCGACGCGACCGAGACGACACCGCTGGCCGACCGGGCCGTCGACGAGCTCTCCGGCGGGCAGCGCCAGCGGGTGTGGATCGCGATGGCGCTGGCCCAGCAGACCGACCTGCTGCTGCTGGACGAGCCGACCACGTTTCTCGACGTCGCCCACCAGATCGAGGTTCTCGACCTGCTGACCGACCTGAACCGGACCCGCGGGACGACGATCGTGATGGTGCTGCACGACCTGAACCTGGCCGCCCGCTACTCCGACCACCTGGTCGCACTGTCGGGTGGACAGATCCACGCGGCCGGCACCCCGGAGGCCGTGCTCACCGAGGAGTGCGTGCGCGCGGTGTTCGGCCTCGACAGCCAGGTGATCGTCGACCCGACCTCGGGCAAGCCGCTGATGCTGCCGATGGGCCGCCATCACACCGCCCCGCGCGCCGACGTCCTGCAGGGCACACCCGGGAGCTGACCGGGCTGACGCCTGTCCGGGCGGGACGAGATGTGGCGCCGGGGGAGGAGCTAGGCGACGTCGTCGCCATCTCGCAGGGAGCGGACCATCTTCTGCAGGACCCGGAAGGCGTCGGACTGCTCGCGATCGGTCAGGCCGGTGAGCATCCGGACCTCGACGGACCGGACCGCTGCGGTCGCCTCCTCGAGGCTCCGCCGGCCGCGAGGCGTGAGCCGGGTGGGCAGGGCCTTCCCGACGGGTGGTTCCGCGGGCCTGGTCACGTAGCCCTCTCGTTCCAGGGCTTGGAGCAGCACGTTCATCGACTGCCGGGTCACGAACGCGCCGCGCGCGAGCTCGGAGTTCGACGAGCCCGGTCGTTGGGCCAGCAGTTCGAGGCAGGCGTAGCGCGTCACGTTCATCCCGAGCGGCCGGAGCACGTCCTCCATGGCCACACGGAGAGCACTGGATGCCTCTTTGAGCAGGTAGCCCAGCGACGTCTCCAGGTCGACGCCGACACCGTCTTGACTCATGTCAGCATCCTGACATACGTTCCTTCATGTCAGGAACCTGACACATACGAAGGAGCGACACCATGCCCGTCACCGGCCCCGACTTCATCTCGCTCCAGGCGCGCGACCTCGACGCGTCACAGGCGTTTTACGAGCAGTACCTCGGCCTCGTCCGCTCGCCGGCCGGACCTCCGCACGCCGTCGTCTTCGACACGAAGCCGATCGCTTTCGCACTCCGCGACGTCGTCCCCGGCACCGATCTCGCCTCCGTCGCCCAGCCCGGGATCGGTGCCGCGATCTGGCTGCACGCCACCGACGTCCAGGCCATCCACGATGAGCTCGTCGCCGACGGCCACGCCATCGTCTCCGCGCCGATCGACGGGCCCTTCGGCCGGACGTTCACCTTCGCCGACCCCGACGGCTACCAGGTCACCCTCCACGACCGCGCCTGATCGATGAGTGCTCACCTCGCTCGGCAGCTGCGCTGACCAGCGCCTCACGTACGGCGATGGTCAGCGGTTGGTGGAGAGCACGACGTCGTCGACGTAGGTGATCCCGGTGGCGGCCTGCGAGTCGCGGTACTGGCCGATCTTCAGGTAGGACCCGGAGTCCATCATCGTGCGGCCGTACTGCCAGCCGGCCCGCTGCACTCCGTCGACCCAGGCCTCGGCCCCGCCCGTTTCCGGGTCGTTGGACATCACGAAGTGCACGTTCACGTCGAACCACTCGCCGAGCACGAACTCACCGGCGGGCACCAGGACCTGGCTCTTGCCCTCCATGCCGACGCGGAGCAGCAGGTCGTTGTCGTCGGACAGGCCCAGGGTGATCGCGGGGGAGGAGATCCCGGTGTGCCACTGGGTCAGGATGTAGAACCGGCCGTTCTGCTCCTGCTGCATGGACGGGTCGACCATGAGCCGCTGCTGGAACCAGCCCTCGAAGCCCTCGGTGAGGGCGGTGGCCGACCTGTCGGCGGAGGAGGGGGACAGCTCGGAACGCTCTCCGCCAGCCGACCGGTCGCCCTGGCGCAGCTCGAAGCGGGCGACCCGGCTCCCGTCGATGGTGGGGAACGTCGTGCGGGTGGGCGAACCCTCCGCCGCCCACCCGGGGCACAGGCTGGACGACGCGGCGGTCTCGTGGTTCTGGACGTGCACCCACACGCCGCAGTCCAGGCCGCTCTCGAAGTCGTCGGACCACAGCACGGTGTTCCCGGCCGGGCCACGGCCGGCGGCGACCGGCTGCGGTTCCGCGGTCGGCTCGGTTGTCGGCGTGGGTGTCGGCTCGGGCGCCGGTGTCGGTGCCGGCTCCGGTGCCGCGGTGGGTGCGGCGGTGGGCGCCGGGGCCGTCGTGGCGGGAGGCGGCTCCTCCACGGGTGCGCTGGTGGTGGGCGCGGCCGGCTCGGTGGCCTTGGGCTTCTTGTTGGCTTGGCCCCGCGGACCCTCGGTGGTGACCTGGACGTCGGACCCAGCGCTGGTGACGGCGGTCGGGCGGTCCTCGCGGGCGGCGTTCGCGACGGTGGAGCCGGTGAGGAGGGTGGCCAGTGCGAGCGCGCCGACGGCGGCAGCTCGGCGGGTGGGGGAGAGCAGCATCGGGGTCCTGTTCAGGCATGGGGGTGAGCCACGCCCGGACGGGTGGCGATGTAGGTATCGGCTGGGTCCGGGAGGAAGCGGAGCGCCCGTCAGCCGTCCGGGGGAGACCTCCGGCAACCCGTCCGACGAGTGGGCAGTCGCCGAGTGCACGGGGTGTGCCACGTCGTCCGCGGCTTCTGCAGCGTCGGAGCGCTCGCGGAGGACGGCGAAGCCAGGCCGTCGCGCGTTCGACGGTTCAGCTGGGCGGGCCCCCGACACCACGGACGCGAGGCAAGATGTCAGACCTGTCTTGTATGAGTGGCGACCGGGATCTCAGACCTCTCCGTCGAGGAGGCAGGACGAGTGGCACGAACGGCATGTCGTCCCACACCGGAGGAGCACGCGCCATGAAGCACATCAACTCGATCGAAATCGCCCTGCCGCGGGAGGGCGTGGCCCAGCTGCTCGCCGACCCGGCACACTTCCCGAAGTGGCTGCGGGGCCTGGTGCTGCACGAGCCGCTGAGTGGGACCCACGGGCAGCTCGGAACCAGGTCGCGGGTCGTGATGCAGTCGGGGCAGCGGGAGATGGAAGTCACCGAGACGATCACACGCCGGGAGCCGGCAGACCTGCAGAGGATCCCCGAAGGGATCGTCGTCCACTTCGACCGCGAGATCGTCGGCGCGGGCATGTGGAGCGTCGTGCGCGATCGGCTGACCGAAGCCGGTCCAGAGACGACGCTCTGGGAGAGCGAGAGCGAGTACCGGTTCAGCGGTCTGCTGATGCGACTGATGGGGCTTCTCATGCCCGGCGTCTTCCGCAAGCAGTCGCAACAGCACATGCAGGACTTCAAGGAGTTCGCCGAACAGGGGAAGGACGTCCGCGAAGGGCAGAGCTGATCTGCCGCGATCAGCACCGACGATCGTCAACGGAGATCGGCAGCTGCTCGGCGCACCCGGTCACGGGATCCAGAACCCGCGTACTGCCTGGTGGTGGGGCGGGTGGGGCCCGAACCCACGACCCAGGGATTGTGAGACCGGTCGACCGGGTGTCGGCGGTGGTCGATCGTGACCGATCCCGAACGTTCTAGCAGGTCAGAGCGTTGTCCTAGTTCGCTGCCGGTCGCGGCTGAGCGGGGGTGTCCTGCGCGATCGTGCCCACCAGGTGCCCACCTGTCGTACCCATCCGCCAGCCTGCCTCGTATGTCGACAACCCCGACCAGCGCCTCCGGGCGCCGGCACATGGTGCTGACCGTCGCGGAAGCGGCCGAGGAGCTACGCATCTCCGACAAGTCGGTGTACCGGCTGATCTCGGCCGGGGAGCTGCAGACCTGCGATGTCGGGACCGGCAGGGAACGAGCGCGCACCCGTGTCACTCGGGAGGCACTCGAGGACTTCATCGCCTCACGCACAAGCGATCGGCCTCGGAGGAAGTCATGATCCGCCCGACCCGCGAGGAGTGCATCGCCGCCGCCGGTGCCGCATGGGCCGCCGGTTGCGCCGCAGAGGACGCGATGACCCCGCGCCAGCTAGCCGAGGCCGCGTGCCGCCCCGGTGGCCCACCCGTGGACGAGCTGGAACGCCTCATCACTGCACAGCGCGAATCCGGGCACGCGGCCACTGAGCCGCCCACAGACACGTCTCCGCCGACTGGCTGAGATGAGGCGGGCCCGCCGGCAGTTGGCGCTGACGACGGGCCCTAGATCCACAACCACTGGAGGTTGAGGACCATGACGAAGAACGCTATCGGCACCGACCGAAAGACTCTTCAGCCGAAGACCGACATGTGCCCCACGTGGTGCGTCAAGCACGACGGGTACGACCAGGGCACCCCGGACGAGGGGCTCATCCACTACGGCCAGGAGCGCAAGGCCGCGGGGTACCACGTGCGCCTGCGCCGAGATGACCTCGTCCGCGTCCGTCGCCCTGGGCGGGCCCGTGTGTGGCTGCAGGACGAGGAGCTCACCCGGCAGCAGGCTGCCGGGCTGGCCACGCTCCTGGCCACGGCTGCCACAGACCTGGCTGGCTGAGCTCGACTGACGTGCTGCACCCCCTGCCGACCATGCCCCGGCAGGGGGCGCAGAGCGGTCTTGTCGGCAGGGTCGCGTAGAAGTCTGGGGGTGCCATCCGACCTAGATGCGGCGACCTTCGTTCTCGCCCTGCTGGCGTTCCTGATGTCGGGTACCGCTCTGGCCTGGCAAGCGGTGACGTTCTTCCTCTCGGGGAGTCGGCTCGAATGCGAGCTACTCATGGGCGCAGCCAATCCGTTCACTCGCCAGTACATGACCCAGCCAGCTGGGAAGTGGGAGGGCTTGACGCAGGGCATCACTGGTCAGGGATTCAGTCAGGAGCGCGTCTTCATCGTCGCCCGCAACAAGGGTCGACTCCCCATGTCGGTGGATGGCTATCGCCTGGTTACCAACACGGGACAGTCGTTCGGACAGACAACTACCGAGCCGTGGGAGGACAAGGTCCCTAAGCGACTGGAACCTGGCGAGTCGGCCATGTGGAGCTTCCCGGCGGACCTGATGACGGATGGAGTTGCGCTGATCGAAAGTCAGCCGCACATCGCCAAGACTGCTAAGGGCGGTGTGATAGAGGTGCGTGGCGAAGTGGAGAGTGGCACCGGCAAGAAGGCCCAGTCCAAGGAAGCGCGCAGGTTCTCCGTCTCCACAGAGAGCGACTAGCTGGCTTCTATCCCCCAGAGCACTGTCTGAGTGCGCCAGCCGCTCTCCGCCGCACTCCGTGCTTGTCGAGGATGTTGCGGACCGCAGAGAACGACCGGTCGGTGAGCTCGGCGATCTCCCGCAGCGACCGGCCGCCGGCGTACCGCTCGAGCACGAACGCCTCGACCCGCGTCGGCATGCTGCGGATGACGCGTACGTTCCTGGTCAGCCAGTGGTTGTTCAAGCAGACGGGCCCACGGTGAGGCTCCATCGGCTGAGCCTGGCCGGTGGGGCCGGCCGTGCTGCCGCGTCGCCGCCGCAGATGTGGCGGTAGCGTGGAGCGGTCTTGGGATCGCATCCCAACGGCCTTGGTGCGTCAGACAACGGCGCATCCCAGCTGGACACCTAAGGGTGTTGATGCCGCGGGGACTTGCCCCCCGGTGACCACCGGAAGTGACCACTGTGCCCAGCACCGGCAACTCGTTGCCTTCAGACACCGACTCCGCTGTCGATCGGATCAGTTCGTTGCTCCTCAGCGAGCACTCGATGGACACGCTGTTGCAGGCGGTCGTCGACGAGACGAAGACGACCCTGCCCCGGTACGTGGACGCCTCGATCTCTGTCCTGATCGGCAGCCGGCCGGCGACCGCCGTCTACACCGGGCAGATCGCCCTGGACCTCGACGAGACCCAGTACGAGCGTGGCCACGGCCCGTGCCTGCACGCCGCGACTACCGGTGAGCTGGTCGAGATCGCCGACGCCCGGACCGAAACCCGGTGGCCCGACTACATGGTCCGGGCGGTCGAACGGGGCAGCCTCAGCTCTCTGTCCGTGCCGATGCCACTGGAGGGCCTGAAGGGGGGACTGAACATCTACGCCACCGAGGCGCAGGTGTTCGATGAGAGTGTCCGGACGGCCGCCACCAAGTTCGCCCGCGCCGCGTCTGTTGCGGTCAACAACATGCACGCGTACCAGAGTGCTCGCGACGTCGCGGACAACCTGGAGGTGGCGCTGCAGTCCCGGGCGGTCATCGACCAGGCCAAGGGCATCCTCATGGAACGGCACAAGTTCACCGCAGACCAGGCCTTCCAGTTCCTCGCCCACACCTCGCAGGGGCTCAACCGGAAGCTGCGCGACGTTGCTGAGCACCTCGTCCAGACCGGTGAGGTCCTGCAGCCGCGACGCCGCAACTGACCGCCTCGGTGAGCGTTAGCTAGCACCCCTTCTGGGCCAGGGGGGTTTCGCCTGCCCCCGGGCAGGCAGGCGTCACGGAATCTAGCGCTCTCGCTACGACTAGTCCCGCATGTCGTCTTCATCCGGCATCGGCACGTTGGCCATCAGCCGCAGCTTTAGCTTGAATGTTCACCAAGGCCGACGGGGCTGCCCTGGTGCCCGACAGTGTGTCTCAAGGGTTCGACCGACTGGTGATCCGCACCGGGCTGCCGCCGGTCCGCCTGCACGACCTCCGTCACCTGGCGGCGTCCCTGACCTACCGGGCGACTCGGGACCTGAAGCTCACCAGCCAGTTGTTCGGCCACGCGTCTACGGGGATCACTGAGCAGGTCTACACGTCGGTATTCGAGGACGTGGAGCGCGAGGCCGCGGAGCAGTCCGCAGCGCTCGTGCCGCGTGCCCACCGGCGCTCGGTGGACTCGCGTGTGCCCACGGTGTGCCCACCAGGGTCCACCGAGGGCCGGGAGGCCGGGGGAGTGGTGGACAAAACCGCAGGTCAGCCTGGGTGGGGCGGGTGGGGCTCGAACCCACGACCCAGGGATTATGAGTCCCATGCTCTGACCGGCTGAGCTACCGCCCCAGGGCCTTCACGCTAGCGGTCGCCCTCAGTCGCTCGGCACGGTGCTGCCCAGCACGCGCCCGTCGGCGTCCAGCGCCTCGACGGCCAGGTACGCCGGGTCGCCGTCCACCGGCAGCCGGGTCTCGAACCCGGACCGGGCGACCGGCTCCCCGGCCTCGGCTGCCACCTCGTCCTCCCCGGCGACCAGTCGCCAGGAGGCGACCTCGGTCGCACCGTTCCAGCTGACGTACACGGCGCCGTCCTCCAGTACCGCGTCCGGCGGGTCCGCCGGCGTCGCGCTCCACTCGGCTCGGTACGCGCGGTAGTTGTCGCCGCTGCCCAGCGCGGCGTCCCAGAGCAGCGTGCCGTCGGCGGCGAACTCCGAGTAGTACGGCCGCGACCCCCACCCGATGAACACGTTGCCGTTCGGCAGCACCTCCAGGCTGCCCTGGCTGCCGGCCAACCGGTCGGGGTCGGGCGGCAGGTACTCGGTCACCAGCGTCGCGGTCCGGGCCTGCTCGTCCACGTCGAGCCGGAGACCCCGCGAGGTGGGGCCGATGTCCGGCTCGGACTGGTTGTCGAACAGCGTCAGCGTGCCGTCGGTCTGCCGCTCCGCGTCGTGCTGCCAGGCGAACTCGACCCCGTCACCGAGCTCGAAGTCGCTCTCCTCGCCGCCCAGGGTCCACAGCACCTCGCCGGACTCCCGGTCGACGTCGTAGACCCCCCAGGTGTTCCGCGCCGAGATGAGCAGCGACCCGTCCGCGTCCTCGGCGACCGAGTTGACGTGGAAGTAGTCGAACGGCTGGTCCTCGGTGCCGCCGTCGTCGGAGAACTCGCTCTTGGTCGCCTCCAGCGGCACGTGGTCCAGCGACCGCCAGGAGAACAGCACCTCACCGGTGTCGACGTCGACCTCTTGGACGACGTTGTCCCACACCCAGCCGTCCTCGGGGCCGCCGACCGGGGTGAGGTCGATTTGCTCCTTGACGTAGGCGGCGATCAGCGCGGTGCCGTCGGAGGTGAGCCGCCCCTCGTGGATGTCGGCCTGCCCCGGCTCGACCTCGCCGCCGGTGGTGATCGTGGCGATCTCCCGGTAGGAGTCGTCGACGACGACGAACTCCCCGAGCCCCATCCCGACCACCGGGCTGGTGCCCTGCCACCAGGTCAGCACCGGTTCGCCGTCGAGCTCCTGCACCCGGACGTCGTAGCTGCGGCTCTCGGTCGGGTGGATCCAGATCGGCTCGCCCGTCTCGTCGACGATCAGCACGCCGTTGAGCGGCGCGCCGTCGCTCTTCGGTCCGAGCAGGACGACCGACCCGTCCGCCTCGGGTGCGGCGGCCGCCGGGGTGATCTCGATGTCGGGGGCGGTCAGGTCGGGGCGGCTGACGTACGCCGGCACCGCGGGCCCGACCGTGGCCTCGGCCTCTTCCTCCGCCGCGCCGCCGTCCGTGCCGCAGCCGGCGACGAGCGCCAGTGATGAGATGCTGGCGCACAGCGCGAGGGGCACGGACCGGGTTCGCGGCATGCGGGGATCCTCGCAGGGGCCGGAGATCCGCGCAGGCGCCGTCGACACCATGGACAATTTCTGCCCAGAATGTCCACGTGTCGCGCCGATCGACCCCCTGACCTGCTGGATCATCCGCCTCGTTGGACCACTCCAGTCCCAGACGTCTCATCTGCGCCGCTCCGCACTGGCGCAGCAAGGTCACGATCAGGCAAACTGTCGACCGGTTGCTCCGGGAGCCGCCGAGGTACGAATGCAGTCATCGCGCGACAGGTCCGTTGGGGAAGACGAACCAGTCGAGTCGATGGAGGTGCGCCGTGCAGCGACGGTCAACCCAGGGTGTCGTCTTCGTGCACGCGTGCCCGAAGGCGCTCTGCCAGCACGTCGGATGGGCGCTCGAGAGCGTTCTGGGCGCGCCGGTGTCTTTGTCATGGGCTGACCAGCCCGTGGCGCACGGGGCCTACCGTGCCGAGATCGCCTGGACAGGCGCGCCCGGCACGGGGGCCAAGCTCGTCGCCGCCCTCAAGCAGTGGCCGATGCTGCGCTTCGAGGTCACCGAAGAGGCCAGCCACGGCAACGACGGCGAGCGCATGTCCTACGTGCCCGGGCACGGCGTGCACCGGTCGCCGGTCAGCGCCAACGGTGACCTGGTCATCAGCGAGCAGCAGCTGCGGCACCTGGCCGCGACCGCCACCTCGGTGGAGGCCTTCCGGCACGGCGTCGACGCCCTGCTCGGTTCAGCGTGGGACGCCGACCTGGAGGCCTACCGGTACGCCGGCGACGCCACCCCGGCCACCTGGCTGCACCAGGTCGTCTGAAAAGGGGCCCCGCTGCCCCCCACGCCTCGCATGCTCGGCGCGGGCCCCTGCAGCGGGGCCGAGCCGCACTCGCGGTACCGCCGCCGTCCTCACGCTGCAGAGGAGGGTCGGCGACTGCGCGGTGAGGCCGGCGGTCGGCCCGCACATGCACAACGGCCCGGCACCCTCCACGGAGGGTGCCGGGCCGTCGTGCGTCAGGCCCCGTCCGGAGGCTCGCCCCGAGCGCGCGAGGGGTGAGTGGGACGGGGTCCTTCGTCAGAGCGGGATGTTGCCGTGCGCTCCCCGGCCGGAGGGCGCCTCCGCCAGCGCGGCGACCAGCCGGCGCTTGGTCTGCGTCGGCTCCACGACCTCGTCGACGACGCCGATCTCCCGGGCGCGGTTGACCCCGCCGGCGATCCGCTCGTGCTCGGCGGCCAGCTGGGCGTGCAGCGCCTCCCGCTCCCCGGGCGGGGCGGCGGCGAGCTTCTTGCGGTGCAGGATGCCGACGGCGGCCTTCGCGCCCATCACGGCGACCTCGGCGCCCGGCCAGGCGAACACGGCGGTGGCGCCCAGCGAGCGGGCGTTCATGGCGATGTAGGCGCCGCCGTAGGACTTGCGGGTCACCAGCGTCACCCGCGGCACGACGGCCTCGGCGAAGGCGTGCAGCAGCTTGGCGCCTCGGCGCACCACGCCGTCCCACTCCTGGCCGACGCCGGGCAGGTAGCCGGGGACGTCGACCAGCACGACCAGCGGCACCCCGAAGGCGTCGCACATCCGCACGAACCGGGCCGCCTTCTCCGCCGACGCGGAGTCCAGGCAGCCACCCAGCCGCAGCGGGTTGTTGGCGATCACGCCCACCGTCCGGCCGGCCAGCCGGCCCAACGTCGTCACCACGTTGGGCGCGAAGCGCGGGTGCAGCTCCAGCCCGGGGGAGTCCAGCAGCGAGGCGACCAGCGGCTTGACGTCGTAGGCCCGGTTGCGCTGCTCGGGGAGGAGGGTCATCAGGTCGACGGCGGGCTCCTCGGCGGCCGGGGCGAAGGTGCCCTGGGCGGCGAGCAGGTCGACGGCCTGGCGCGCGGTCTCCAGCGCCTCGGCCTCGGTGTCGGTGACCACGTGCACGACACCGGAGCGCCGGCCGTGGGTGTCCGGGCCGCCGAGCTGCTCCTGGTCGACGACCTCACCGGTGACCGAGCGGACGACGTCCGGGCCGGTCACGAAGACCCGCCCGGCCGGGCCCATGATCACCAGGTCGGTCAGCGCCGGCCCGTAGGCTGCCCCACCCGCGGCCGGGCCGAGGACGACGGAGACCTGCGGCACCCGCCCCGAGGCGCGCACCATCGCGGCGAACACCTCACCGACCGCGTGCAGGGCGGTGACGCCCTCGGCCAGCCGCGCCCCACCCGAGTGCCAGATCCCGACGACCGGCACCCGCTCCCGCAGGGCGGTGTCGATCGCGTCGACGATGTGCCGGCAGCCGTCCAGCCCCATGGCACCGCCCATGATCGTGGCGTCGGTGCAGTAGGCCACGGCGGGGGAGCCGGCCACCGTGCCCCGGGCGGCGAGCGCCCCCGAGGTGTCCCGGGCCGACAGCAACTGCATCGAGCCGGGGTCGAAGAACCGGGCGAGCCGGTCCTCGGGGTCCCGCGGGTCGACGGTGGGAGTGGTCGGCGGTGCGGCGGAGACGGTGGTCATGAGCAACTCCTCGAAGCGCGGGTCGGGAGGGTGCGGCCGCGCTGCAGGGTCCCGCTGCGAGGTCGCGCCTGGTGGAGGGCAGCGGGGTCCTGCGTCACGCCGTCGTGAAGACCAGGGCCATGTTGTGGCCGCCGAAGCCGAACGAGTCGTTCAGCGCGGCGGAGAACGTCGCCTTCCGCGGTTCGCGGCGGACGATGTCGAGGGCCTGGACGGCGGCGTTGTCGTCGGGGTCGTCGAGGTTGGCGGTCGCCGGCACGATCTGCTCGCGCAGCGCCAGGATCGAGAACACCGACTCCAGCGCACCGGCCGCGCCGAGCAGGTGCCCGGTCTGGCTCTTGGTGGCGGTGACCAGCGTGTGGTCACCGATGGCGTCGTGGATCGCGGAGGCCTCGGCGGTGTCGCCGATCGGGGTGGAGGTGGCGTGGGCGTTGACGTGGCCGATGTCGGCCGGGGTCAGCCCGGCGTCCCGGATGGCGGCGGCGATCGCCCGCCCGGCACCCTCACCCTCGGGGTGCGGGGCGACGAGGTCGTAGCCGTCGGCGGTGCCGCCGGCACCGGCCAGCCGGGCGTGGATCCTGGCGCCGCGCGCCTTGGCCGCGTCGGCGCGCTCGAGGACGAGGGCGGCAGCGCCCTCGCCGAGCACGAACCCGTCCCGGCCCTTGTCGAACGGCCGGGAGGCACGCTCGGGCTCGTGGTTGCGGGTGCTCATCGCGCGCATGGCGGAGAAGCCGGCCATCGGCAGCGGGTGCACGCAGGCCTCGGTGCCGCCGACGACGACCATGTCGGCGCGGCCCAGGCGGAGCAGGTCCAGCCCCCAGCGGATGGCCTCGGCGCCGGATGCGCAGGCGCTGACCGGGGCGTGCACCCCGGCCTTGGCGCCGACCGCGAGCCCGACCGCAGCGGCGGGGCCGTTGGGCATGAGCATCGGGATGGTGAAGGGGGAGACCCGCTTGGGGCCCTTGGCCTCGAGGATGTCGTCCTGGTCGAGCAGGGTGACCGCGCCGCCGATGCCGGTGCCGAAGACGACGGCGATCCGTTCGGGTGCGACGCCGGAGTCGGCGCCGGCAGCGTCGCGCCAGGCCTCCTCGGCGGCGATCACGGCGACCTGCTGGCTGCGGTCCAGTCGCCGGATCCGCACCCGGTCCAGCACCTCGGCAGGCTCGGTGGACAGCCGGGCGACGAGCTGGGCCGAGAAGTCCTTGGCCCAGTCGTCGGTGATCCGGCTGACCCCGGACCGGCCGGCCAGCAGCGCCTCCCAGGTGGAGGCCACGTCGCCACCGAGGGGCGTGGTGGCGCCGAGCCCGGTGACGACGACGTCAGCGGTGGGGGTGCTCATGGACGTTCCTCCTGGGAGTAGCTGGGTCTGGCCGGACGGCCGGGTGGTGGAGCTGGTCGGCCACCCTTCAGGCGCCCGCGTGGGGGGAAGGGTGGTCCTTCCTCAGCCCTGGTTCTTCTCGATGAAGGAGATCGCGTCGCCGACGGTCTTGATGTTGGCGAGCTCGTCGTCCGGGATCGCGACGCCGAACTTGTCCTCGACGGCGGTGGCGATCTCCACCATCGACAGCGAGTCGACGTCGAGGTCGTCGGTGAAGGACTTCTCGGGGGTGGCGTCGGCGGGGGCGACCCCGGCCACCTCCTCCAGGATCTCGGCGAGACCGGCCTGGATGTCTGCGGTGCTGGGCACGCGGGGTCCTCTCTCTGGCGTCGGTGGCGGGAGCCCGGAAGGGTCCCCACCTCGTCCGGGACGGGTGTCCCGGGGGTCTGTGGTCGGTCGGGCGGGCGCCTCAGGGGAGGCGCAGCACCTGGCCGGCGAAGGTGAGCCCGGCGCCGTACCCGAGCACCAGGGCCAGGTCGCCGGACTTGGCCTCGCCGGACTCCATCAGCGCGGTGAGCGCCAGCGGGACGGAGGCGGCCGAGGTGTTGCCCGACTGGACGACGTCGCGGGCGATCACGGTGTCCTCGCTGAAGCCGAGCTTCTTGGCCATCGACTCGATGATCCGCAGGTTCGCCTGGTGCGGGGCGAAGACGTCGATGTCGGCGGCGGTGACGCCGGCCTTCTCCATCGCCTCGATCAGCGTCTGGGTCAGCTTCGTGGTGGCCCAGCGGTAGACGGTCTGACCGGCCATCGTCATGGTCGAGCGGCCGGCGGCGATCTCGATGGCGGTGTACTGGTCGCCGTCGCTGCCCCAGGCGACCGGGCCGATGCCGGGCTCGTCGGTCGGGCCCAGGACGGCGGCCCCGGCCCCGTCGGCGAAGATCACCGCGGTGCTGCGGTCGGTCTGGTCGGTGACGTCGCTGAGCCGCTCGACCCCGACCACCAGCACGTTGGTGGCCTCGCCGGTGCGGATCGCGTCGGCGGCCACGCTGAGCGCATAGCAGAACCCGGCGCAGCCGGCGTTGAGGTCGAACGCGCCGGGGCGGGGGATGCCCAGCCGGTGCGCGACCTGCGGGCCGATGCCCGGGATCGGGGCGGTCAGGCTGGCGCTGGCCACGATGACCAGGTCGATCTGGTCCGGCGCCAGCCCGCTCGCCGCCAGCGCCTTGCCGCCGGCGGCGATGGACATGTCGACCAGCGTCTCGTCCTCGGAGGCCCAGCGGCGCTCGGCGATGCCGACGCGGGACTGGATCCACTCGTCGTTGGTGTCCATCACCTGGGCGAGCTCGTCGTTGGTCACCCGGCGGCGGGGGCGGTAGGAGCCCAGGCCGAGGATGCTCGCGCCGGGGGCTCCTTCCCGCAGCTTGATGGTGGTCACGCGGACACCTCCGGGTAGAGACGGGCGATCGGGTCACCGGCGTCGACGAGGTCGCCGTCGTGCACGAGCCACTCGGCGAGGACGCCGTCGTAGCCGGTGGAGACGTTGACCTCCTCGCGCCGGCTCTGCACGGAGCCCAGCGGGCTCCCGGCAGGGAGGCGGGTGCCCTCGGGGACCTCGGCCGGGCGCACGGTGCCCCGGACGGGGGAGACCACGACGCGCCAGTCGGGGGAGTGCTCGGCCTCGGCCCGACCGCGCTCGGCGTCGATCAGCTCGCGGGCGCGGTCCAGGTCGGCGGGGCTGGTCAGCGCCAGCACCTCGATGTCCGAGCCCTTCCACTCGCGCTTGGCCAGGCCAGCCAGTGCGCCGGCGGGCGGCAGCTCCAGCACGGCGGTGACGCCGAGGTCGCGCAGGGTGGCCAGGCAGGCGTCGAAGCGGACCGGGCTGGTGACCTGGCTGACCAGCCGGGAGAGCACCTCGGCGCCGTTGTCGACCGCGGCGCCGTCGGCGTTGGAGAGCAGGAGCCGGCTCGGGTCGGCCGGGCGGAGCCCGCCGATCAGCGCCTCGAGCTCCGCGCGGGCGGAGCCCATGTGGTGGGTGTGAAACGCACCCGCCACCGACAGCGGCATGATCCGCGCCTTGGCCGGCGGGTCGGCCTTGAGGGCGGCCAGGCCGTCGAGCGGGCCGGCGGCGACGATCTGCCCACCGCCGTTGCGGTTGGCCGGCACCAGGCCGTGCTGCTCGAGGGCAGCGAGCACCTCGTCGGGGTCACCACCGAGGACGGCGGACATCCCGGTGGGGGTCTGCGCACAGGAGCGGGCCATGGCCCGGCCGCGGACGGCGGTCAGCGCGATCGCCGCCTCGACGGAGAGGACACCGGCCAGTGCAGCGGCGGTCAGCTCGCCGACGCTGTGCCCGGTGATCACGACGTCCCGCCCGGCGTGCGGGGAGTGCACCACCGGACCGGGCATCCCGCCGAGCTCGCGGGCGATGAACAGGCTCATCGCGACGACCAGCGGCTGGGTGACCGCGGTGTCCTTGATGGCCTCGGCGTCACCGGTGGTGCCGAGCTCCAGGAGGTCGGCGTCGGCGATCGCACCGGCCCAGCGGAAGAAGGACTCGGCGCCGGGGAGCTCGAGCCAGTCGGTGAGCATCCCGGGCTTCTGTGCACCCTGTCCGGGGGCGAGTACGGCCAACACGCGTCCACCGTGCCAGCCCGGCAGCCTCCGCGGGCTGGCATCGCCCACGAAGATCTACAGCCTCTTCTTGGAGGATCCCTCCAAATGAGGGCCCGGCAACCCGACTCCGACGCCGCGTGTCGGGCCGAGAGACCACAACGGGCGGCCGCTCAGTGCCAGAGGGAGCGGCCACCCTCGAGCTGCGCGAGGGCCAGTGCCAGCTGCAGCGTCCAGGCTCCCCGGGGGTCGGTGGCCGAGTAACCGGTGAGCTCGGCAGCCCGCTTGAGCCGGTACCGCACGGTGTTGGTGTGCACGAACAGCGCGCGGGCGGTGGCCTCCAGGTTGCCCCCGTTGCCCAGCACGGTGCGCACGGTCTCCAGCACCTCGGTGCCGGCCGCCTGCAACGGCGCCACCACCCGGTCGGCCAGCGCGGACCGTGCCAGCGGGTCGCCGTCCAGCGCCCGCTCGGGCAGCAGGTCCTCGGCCTCGACCGGCCGGGGCGCGCCGGGCCACGCCGCGGCGGCGCGCAGCCCGGCCAGGGCCACGGTCGCGGACTCCCCGGCGTGGGCCAGCGAGTCGACCCGCGGGCCGAGCACCACCGGGCCGGGCCCGAACTCGCGGCACACCCGGGAGGTGATCTGGGCCAGGTCGGCGGCACCGCCGAGGACGACGACCAGCTCGTCGGCGTGCACCCCGACGAGCACCTCGCAGCCCAGCGACCGGGCCGCCCGGCGGACGGCGGCGCGGGCGTCGTCCTCACCCGGCGGGGCCGAACCGACCAGGACGACGACCGGCTCGGTCTCCGTCCAGCCCAGGGCCGCGGCCCGGCCGGGCAGCTCGTCGGCGCGGTCACCGCGGACCAGGGCGTCGACGACCAGTGCCTCCAGCCGGGCGTCCCAGGCGCCGCGGTTCTCGGCGAAGCTCGCGTAGACGTGGGCCGCGGCGAAGGCGATCTCCCGGCTGAACTGCAGCACGGTCAGCCGCAGCCGGTCGGCGTCGCCGGGCTCGGCCACCTGCTCGACCCGGTCCTCGACCACCTCGACGGTCACCTTGATCAGGTCGACCGAACGCTTCAGCGGCACGGCCTGCATCAGCTCGCGGGGGGCGGCGCCGAAGACCTCTCCGGTCAGCCGCGGCGGCCGGCCGGGGTTGCGGCACCACTCGACCAGTGACGCGATGCCGGCCTGCGCGACCAGGGTGACCCAGGACCGCTGGCTGGCGGGCATCGCCCGGAACCAGGACAGCTCCTCGTCCATCCGGGCCACCGCCTGGGTGGCCAGGGCGCCCGAGGAGCGCTCGAGCCGGCGCAACGTCGCCTCCGAGGGCTGCGTGCGCACCGGACCTGCTCCCATCCCACCAGCGTGTCACGGCGCACCCAGCATCAGGGATCGTGGAGCGGTGCACACCGCTCCTCCGGGTCATCCCGTCCCCGCCGCCCGTCCGGGGGCCCGCCGATGAGCGGGCTGGAGTCCCGGGTGCTGCTGGCCCCCCAGGACGGGTCGCTGGGCCCGCTGCTGCGGATGGCCGACGACCGGCTCGGCGCCGCCACCGGGTACGGGCGGCACGCCCACGCCGACGTCGACGTGGTGGCGGTCGTGCTCGCCGGCTCGCTGCGGCACGCCTGGGGGCGCGAGGCCGTGCTGGGGGCCGGCGACGTCGCCGTCCTGCGCGCGGGCCGGGGGCTGGAGCACGACGAGGTCGCCGGCGTCGGGGGAGCGCACGTCGTCCAGACGTACCTGCGGGCCGCCGACCCCGGGGCGCAGCCGGCGCACGACGTCCTGCTCCGGCCGACCGGGTGGGTCGACCTCGGCCGGCCCGACGCCCGGCTCTGGGTGGGCGAGGCCGGCGCCGAGGTGCCACCCGGGCTGCGGGTGCTCGCCCGCGACGGCCAGGTGACCGTGGAACCGGGGGACGGGCCGGTCGAGGGCCCGGCGACCGTCCTGGTCTGGCAGCTGGACGCCGCCCGGCCGGCCTGGGCCGACTGACCTGGTGCAGGTGCTGAGCCCTGCTACAGACTGGCCGCATGCCTGCCGACGCATCCCTCGCCGCTGACCTGCTCGCCGCCGCCCGCGCCGACGCCGACCGCACCGTGGACCTGCGCCGCCGGCTGCACCGTCAGCCCGAGGTCGGCCTGCAGCTCCCGGCGACCCAGGCGATGGTGCTGGCCGCGCTCGGGGACCTGCCCATCGAGCTGACCACCGGCACCAGCACGACCTCGGTGGTCGGGGTGCTGCGCGGCGGTCGCCCCGGCCCCACGTACCTGCTGCGCGGGGACATGGACGCGCTCCCGCTGACCGAGTCCACCGGCCTGCCGTTCGCCTCCGAGGTGCCCGGGGCGATGCACGCCTGCGGTCACGACACCCACGTGGCGATGCTGGCCGGCGCCGCGCGGCTGCTCGCCGAGCGGCGGGACAGCCTGGCCGGGCAGGTGGTGTTCATGTTCCAGCCGGGCGAGGAGGGCCACCACGGCGCCCGTTTCATGCTGGAGGAGGGGCTGCTCGGCGTCGTCCCCGATGCCCCGGTCAGCGGCGCGTTCGCGCTGCACATCTCCACGGTGTTCCCGACCGGCACGATCAACGTGCGGGCCGGCGCCATGATGGCCTCGGCCGACCAGTTCCGGATCACCGTGCACGGTCGCGGCGGGCACGCCTCCACCCCGCACCTGGCCGCCGACCCGGTGCCGGTCGCCGCCGAGATCGTGCTGGCGCTGCAGGCGATGGTCACCCGCCGGGTCGACGTCTTCGACCCGGCCGTGGTCACCGTCGGGCACCTGGAGGCGGGCACCAAGGACAACATCATCCCGCCGTTCGCGGTCATGGACGGCACGATCCGCACCCTCTCGCCGGAGCGGCGGGCCGACGTCCTGGCCTCGGTGCAGCGGGTCGCCGAGCACGTCGCCGCCGCCCACGACCTGCGCGCGGAGTTCGTCCGGGTCGAGGGCTACCCGGTGACCGTCAACGACGCCGAGGTGGCCGCCCAGGTGACCGCGGTGGCCGCGCAGCTGCTGGGCGAGCAGGCCAGTGCCGTCATGGCGGCGCCGCTGATGGGCGCCGAGGACTTCTCCTACGTGCTGGAGCAGGTGCCCGGCGCGATGGCCTTCCTGGGCGCCTGCCCGCCGGACCTCGACCCGGCGACCGCACCGGGCAACCACTCCGACCTGGTCGTCTTCGACGAGGACGCCCTCCCGGCCGGGGTGGCCATGTACGCCCTGATGGCGGCCCGGGCCCTCGCCGGCTGACCGGTCACCTCGGGCCCAGCAGTGATCAGGTCACCTGATCACCGGCTGTCCCCCCGCACCAACGTTGCCGCGGGGGGACAGTTGCTGGTGCGGGCGGAGGGACGGGTCAGCTCGCGGCGGTCCGGGGCGCCGTCCGCAGTCCCTCGTGCCAAGGCGCCGTCCGGTACCGCGGTGGTGATGTCCGCCCGCGGTCCAGCAGCACCCCCAGCCTGGCGAGCTTCCCGTCCCCGCGGTCCAGCAGGTCCTCCGGCGCGATCCGCACCCCGTGCAGGTCGAGGTCGAGCAGCGCGTCCTGGCGCCGCTTCTCGTCCCACATCACCTCGGCCGGCGTGCGACCCCGCCACGGGTCCGTGTACTTGACCATGCCGTCGCACTCGACGAAGACGCCGTGGTCGGGCCAGTACATGTCCAGGACGGCGACCAGGCGGGAACCGACGAGGACGGCGCACTGCAGCAACGGCTCGGGCAGGCCGGCGCCGAGCAGGGCCAGCCGGGTCCGGGTCTCGTGCGGTGAGTGCGCGCCCACGCGCGCCAGCGAGACCGCCCGCGCGGCGTTGCCGCAGCCGACCCAGTGGGTCTGGGCGAGCGCGGCACCCCTCAGCGCCGCCAGGGAGGTCCGGCCATCGGCGAGCGCGTCGTCGGCGGCGACCACGGCATCGAGCAGCGCCCACTCCCGGCCGACGTCGGCGAGGGTGCGGGTGACCGTGGTGACCGGCAGCCCCTCGTGGACGACGACGTCCTCGGGTGGCAGGGCCCCGTCGCTGATCCGGTAGCCCCGGCCGACGCGGAACTGTGCGGGATCGGTCAGCCGGACCTCGGTGCCGGCGACTCGAGGGACGACGAGGCGGTGCAGCCGGGCGGCCGAGGTGTGGCTGACCGCGACGGTGGCGTGATCGAGACGGCGGAGAACGGCGGCGCACTCGAGCCGGTGAGTGCGCCCTTCGGCCTCGTGTCGGCGCCAGGCCTCGCCGGTCGTGTAGACGCCGTACCGCACCCGCCGCCAGACCCCGGACCGGACGAGGGGGCCGATGGCGTTGCGGTCGAGGCCGGTGGCCAGCGCATCAGCGGTGCTGAAGACGCCGGCCTGGCGGGCCATGGCGTCGGCCAGGAGAGGATCCACGGCGGCACCGTCTCAACTCCGGAGACGCGGTGGACCGGGCGATGCGCATCTGTGGACCTGACCCGTCGGTGTGGAGGTCCGGCCGCGTGCCCGCCCGCTCGCGTGGCAGGACGCTGTCCGCCCCGGCGTCCGCCTGCACCTACGACTGTCCCCCCGCACCAACGCTGGTGCGGGGGGACAGTCGGTGATCAGGTGACCTGATCAGTGCTGGGCAGTCGGCGCTCGTCGGCGACTACGCCTCGGGCTGCTGCTCCGGGGAGGTGCTGGTGTCGGCGGGGGCCGCCTGCACCTCGCCGATCTGGTACTTCTCGACCGCCTGCCGGACGACGTCGCGCTCGACCTCACCGCGCTGGGCGAGCGAGGCCAGCGTGCGCACGACGATCGACTCGGCGTCGACCCGGAAGTGCCGGCGCAGCGCCGGGCGGGTGTCGGACAGGCCGAACCCGTCGGTGCCCAGCGACGTCATGCCACCCGGGACGAACGGGGCCAGCAGGTCCGGCACCGCCTTCATCCAGTCCGACACCGCGACGACCGGGCCGGGGACGTCGGTGAGCTGCTGGGTGACGTAGGGGATCTTGGGCTCCTCCGCCGGGTTCAGCAGGTTCCACTCCTCGGCCTGGACCGCCTCGCGACGCAGCTCGTTCCAGGAGGTCACCGACCAGACGTCGGCCGAGACGTTCCAGTCCTGCGCCAGCAGCTCCTGCGCCCGCAGCGCCCACGGCACGGCCACGCCGGAGGCGAGCACCTGCGCCTTGGGGCCGTCGACCTGCGGGCCCTCGGCGTAGCGGTACATCCCGGCCAACAGCCCGGTGACGTCCAGGCCCTCCGGCTCGGCCGGCTGGACGTACGGCTCGTTGTAGACCGTCAGGTAGTACATGACGTCGGGGCTGCGGTGCCCGCCCAGCGGGGCACCCGGGTCCTCCCCGTACATGCGCCGCAGGGCGTCCTTGATGATGTGCCCGAGCTCGTAGCCGAACGCCGGGTCGTAGGAGACGACCGCCGGGTTCGTCTCCGCGAGCAGCAGCGAGTGCCCGTCCTCGTGCTGCAGGCCCTCCCCGTTCAGCGTGGTGCGCCCGGCGGTGGCGCCCAGCAGGAACCCGCGGGTCATCTGGTCACCGGCGGCCCAGAACGAGTCGCCGGTGCGCTGGAACCCGAACATCGAGTAGAAGATGTAGATCGGGATCATCGGCTCGCCGTGCGTCGAGTACGACGTCCCGGCGGCGATGAACGACGCCGTGGAACCGGCCTCGTTGATCCCCTCGTGCAGGATCTGCCCGGTCACGGACTCCTTGTAGGCCAGCATCAGCTCGCGGTCGACCGAGGTGTAGTTCTGGCCGTGCGGGTTGTAGATCTTCTTCGTCGGGAACAGCGAGTCCAGCCCGAAGGTGCGGGCCTCGTCGGGGATCACCGGGACGAAGCGGGGGCCGAGCTCCGGGTCCTTGATGAGCTCCTTGAGCAGCCGGACGAACGCCATCGTGGTGGCGACCTCCTGCTTGCCCGAGCCCCGACGGACGACCTCGAAGGCCTTGTCGTCGGGCGCCTTGAGGGGCTTGGCCGCGTAGCTGCGCCGGGGGATCGAGCCACCCAGCTGGCGACGCCGCTCCATCATGTACTGCATCTCGTCGGAGTCGGCTGCCGGCTTGTAGTAGGGCGGCAGCGTCTTGTCCAGCTCCTCGTCCGGGATCGGCAGGTACAGCCGGTCCCGGAAGTTCGCCAGGTCCTCCGCGGTCAGCTTCTTCATCTGGTGCGTGGAGTTGCGGCCCTCGAAGTGGTTGCCGAGCGTCCAGCCCTTGATGGTCTTGGCCAGGATGACCGTCGGCTGGCCCTTGTGGTCCTGCGCCGCCTTGAACGCCGCGTAGACCTTGCGGTAGTCGTGCCCGCCGCGCTGGAGGTCCCAGACCTCCTTGTCGCTCATGCCCTCGACGAGCTTGCGGGTGCGCGGGTCGCGGCCGAAGAAGTGCTCCCGGACGTAGGCGCCGTCCTCGGCCTTGTAGGTCTGGTAGTCGCCGTCCGGCGTCTGGTTCATCAGGTTGACCAGGGCGCCGTCGCGGTCGGCGGCCAGCAGCTTGTCCCAGCCGCGGCCCCACACCACCTTGATGACGTTCCAGCCGGCGCCGCGGAAGAAGGACTCCAGCTCCTGGATGACCTTGCCGTTGCCGCGGACCGGACCGTCGAGCCGCTGCAGGTTGCAGTTGACGACGAAGGTGAGGTTGTCCAGCTCCTCACGGGCGGCCAGGCCGATCGGGCCCAGCGACTCGGGCTCGTCCATCTCCCCGTCGCCGAGGAACGCCCACACGTGCTGGTCGGAGGTGTCGGCGATGCCGCGGTCGCGCAGGTAGCGGTTGAACCGCGCCTGGTAGATCGCGTTCATCGGGCCGAGCCCCATCGAGACGGTGGGGAACTCCCAGAAGTCGGGCATCAGCCGCGGGTGCGGGTAGGACGACAGCCCGCCGCCGGGGTGGCTGACCTCCTGCCGGAAGCCGTCGAGCTGGTGCTCGTCGAGCCGGCCCTCGAGGTAGGCGCGGGCGTAGATGCCGGGGGAGGCGTGCCCCTGGAAGTAGATCTGGTCGCCGCCGCCGGGGTGGTCCTTGCCGCGGAAGAAGTGGTTGAAGCCGACCTCGTACAGCGACGCGGACGACGCGTAGGAGGAGATGTGGCCGCCCACGGCGACGCCCGGGCGCTGCGCCCGGTGGACCATGATCGCGGCGTTCCAGCGGATGTAGGCGCGGATCCGGCGCTCGGCGTCCTCGTCGCCGGGGAACCACGGCTCCTGCTCCGGCCCGATCGTGTTGATGTAGTCGGTGCTGCGCAACGCGGGGACGCCGACCTGCTGCTCCCGGCTGCGCTCCAGCATGCGGAGCATCAGGTAGCGGGCCCGGCCGCGGCCGGCATGGTCGACGACCGCGTCGAGGGACTCCAGCCACTCCTGGGTCTCGTCCGGGTCGGTGTCGGGGAGTTGGCTGGCCCGCCCGTCGGTGATGACCGCACGGGGGCTGCCGATGGTGCGGGCGGGGTCTCCGTCCGACTGCTGCGTTGCGCTCATGCCCCCATCGTCTCCTGCCGGGGCGGCGCGCGTCACGTCTGCCCCGTGTCGCGTCCCGAGGGGCGGGACACGGGGCGCGGCCGTGCAGCCCGGTCGAGGCCTTGCGCCTGCCCCCCGATGCCCTACGCTCCGCTGCAACGGTGGCCCGGACAGCGTGGGCCCGCACCCCGGCGACGTCGGGGGGACGGGGGCACGCCAGGGGCCACCCTCCACCCGGGCGGAGGGGGTCGGGTCGAGCTGTTCAGAGGTCCCGACCAGGCAGCGCGGGCCGGGACAGGGCACGATCCCTCCAGGACCACCGCACCGGCGCACCACGCGACGGGGCGCGCCAGACCACACAGCAGCACACCGCACACGAGACAGCCCGGGAGACCGGGCGGCCGAGCACACGGAGGAACAGCAGGGATGAGCGTCGACTCGGGCAGCACCAGCATGGCTGCCCGGCTGGGGATCAAGCCGGGCATGGTCGTGCAGGAGCTCGGCTGGGACGAGGACGCCGACGAGGACCTGCGCGACTCCGTCGTCGAGCTCTCGGGCGGCGAGATGGTCGACGAGGACTCGGACGAGGTGGCCGACGTCGTCCTGCTGTGGTGGCGCGACGAGGACGGCGACCTGATCGACGCCCTCGTCGACTCGATCGCCTCGCTCGCCGAGGACGGCGTCGTGTGGCTGCTGGTCCCGAAGTCCGGGCGCCCCGGCCACGTCGAGCCCGGTGACGTCACTGAGGCCGCCCCCACCGCCGGGCTCGCACAGACCTCCAGCATCTCCGCGGCCAAGGACTGGTCGGGCATCCGGCTGGTCACCCCGAAGGCAGCCCGCTCCCGCCGATGAGCTCGACCCGGCGCCCGCGCCGGACGTGGGGCACGATCGCGGGATGACCCTCTCCGTCGGCGACGCCGCCCCCGAGTTCAACCTGCCCGACCAGGACAAGCAGGTGGTCTCCCTGGCCGGGCTGCGGGGAGCACCGGTGCTCGTGGTCTTCTACCCGTTCGCCTTCTCCGGCATCTGCACCGGCGAGCTGTGCCAGTTGCGCGACGAGCTGGGCACCTACACCGACGCCGGGGTCCAGGTGGTCGCCATCTCCACCGACCCCACCTTCAGCCTCAAGGCGTTCCGGGCCGAGCAGCAGCTGCCGTTCCCGCTGCTCTCGGACTTCTGGCCCCACGGCGCGGCCGCCCAGGCCTACGGGGTGTTCAACGAGCGGGCCGGGATGGCGCTGCGCGGCACGTTCCTGGTGGACGGCGAGGGCACGCTCGTCTTCGCCGAGGTCAACCAGCCCGGTGACGCGCGGGCGCAGTCGGGCTGGAAGGACGCAGTCGGGCAGCTCGTCGCGGCCTGAGCCGCCGTCCCACCGCAGTCCGTCGGGCGGCCAGGGCCCGGGCAGCCTCCCGCTACCCTGGCCGCACGGGCGCGTAGCTCAGCGGGAGAGCTCTCGCCTTACAAGCGAGCGGTCGCAGGTTCGATCCCTGCCGCGCCCACCCCTCCCCGCGCCGCCGCCCGGGGGCGGCTGCGGTGCCGCCTCACCCGGACGGGTGCCCGTGGCTCGTCCGCCGTCGGCCGTGGACCGATGCCCATCTGGTGCAACGGAGATCCCGGCCTTCGGGCAGACAGCGACGCCGCGGCGTCCCCTTGTGGGCGTACCTCGTGGCCATCGTGCTGCTGCCACTGATGGGGGTGGTCGCGCTGACGGCGGCGATCGTGCGATCGGCTGTGTCCGAGGCGGCCACCGCCGAGCGCGCCGAGGCAGCGGTGCAGGCGGTGGCGCAGCTGGACGCGGCCCGCAGCGGGGTGGAGCACGAGATCGTCCCGGTGCTGTCCGCGACGGTCCTGCTCGACCCGGCCCTGAGCGCCATGACCGGGCTCTCCCCGGAGATGGTGCAGGCCCAGCTGGCGCAGGCCGAGCAGGCCATCGCCCAGGCGCAGCAGGTCACCGACCGGGCGCTGGCCTCGGTGCCCGCCGCCTCCGTGGGCGCCTGGGCCGCCGTACGGGCCACCGCCCGGCTCGTCGACGTCCGGGCCGGCGCGCACTACCGGACGAGCTCGCTGCAGGACACCTACCGGGACTACCTGGACGTCTCCGCTCAGCTCATGGCGGCTCAGCAGGAGGCGGCTACGGAGGCCAGTGCCCAGGAGGTGACGATCGGGACCTATCGGGCCACCCGCGACGTCGAGCTGGTCGCCGAGCTGACCCAGGCCTCCAGTCGCGTGGTCCCGCTGTTCCTCGGCTCCCAGTTCCGTCTCTCCGGCACCCGCGGCAGCGACCTGGACTGGCGCGCCGCCTGGACCGCCTATACCGACGCCCAGCGCCAGCTGGACGACCTGTCCCAGCCGGCTCTGGCCGCCGCCTGGGACGGTGTCCGCGCGTCCGAAGCGGTGACCGCGGTGGACGACGTGCTCGCCGCACAGGCCGATCAGGACACCGCTGCCTCCCTCCCCATCGAGGAGGTCGCGGCCCTGGTCAACGGGAGCACCACGCGTGATGCCACCTTCACCGAGCTGCTGGACATCGCGGTCGCCGGCGCCCAGGCGAGCTCAGCCGCCGACCGGGACGCGGCGGACGGCCGCCGGACGACCACGCTGCTGGCCGGCCTCGGTCTGTTGCTGACCGCGGCGGTCGGTGGCGTCGTCCTGGGCCGCAGCGTGTCCCGCTCGCTCGGCGTGCTGGCCGGGCAGGCCGACCAGGTCAGTCGCGGCGAGCTCGTGGAGGTCGAGGGCGGGGGCCCGCGCGAGGTGCGCACCGTCTCCACCGCGTTGGGCGCCGCGGTCGCCAGTCTCCGCCGCATCCAGGACCAGGCCCAGGCCGTGGCCCGCGGAGACCTCGCCGACAGCGTGCTGGCCGAGCCGCTGCCCGGTCCGCTCGGTGCGGTCGTGCACGCCTCGGTGCGGCAGATCGTCAGCTCGGTGCGCCAGCGCGAGGAGCTGCAGTCCGCGCTCGCCCACCAGGCCGCGCACGACCCGCTGACCGAGCTGCCCAACCGGGCGCAGGCGCTGCTGCTGACCGCGGCGGCCCTGTCCCGCGGCCGACGCGCGGGGACCATGACCGGCCTGCTGTTCGTCGACCTGGACGGCTTCAAGTCGGTCAACGACACCCATGGCCACGCTGCCGGGGACGACGTGCTGCGCGAGGTCGCCGGCCGGCTGTCGGCGGCGGTCCGGGCGGGGGACGTCGTGTGCCGGCTCGGCGGCGACGAGTTCGTCGTGCTGGTCGAGGCGGTGGAGGACGAGCGCGCGCTGGTCGAGCTCGCCGAGCGGCTGATCGCGGCGACCAGCGAGCCGATCCGGCTGGCCCGCCACACGGTGCGGGTCGGTGCCAGTGTGGGCGTGGCGGTCAGCCGGGACGCCGACATCGACGCCGACGTCCTCTTCGTCGAGGCGGACACCGCCGCCTACCGGGCCAAGCGGCACGGGCGGGGCCGGGCCGAGGTCTTCGACGAGGTGCTGCGGGGTCAGCTCGCCGAGCGGGCCGAGCTGGAGGCGGCGATCCGGGTCGGCCTGGCCGGCGGGGAGATGCAGCTGTACTACCAGCCCGTGGTCGACGTGACGTCGGACCGGGTGACCGGTTACGAGGCCCTGGTGCGCTGGCAGCGGCCCGGGCACGGCCTCGTCCCGCCGGACGAGTTCATCCCGGCGGCCGAGGAGTCCCAGCTGATCTGCGAGCTGGACCGCTGGGTGCTGCACGAGGCCACCCGGCAGCTCGCCGAGTGGCGCCGTGACGCCGGCCTGGCCGATGAGGTGCCGGAGCCGACCATCGCGGTCAACGTCTCCGGGCGGCACCTCGCCGACCGCCGCGTCGTGCAGGACGTCACCGACGCGCTGGCCGCCTCAGGGCTCCCGGCCCACCTGCTCGTGCTCGAGGTGACCGAGACGGTGCTGGTGGCCGATCCCTCGGCGATGGAGAACCTGGTCACCCTGCGGGCGCTGGGCGCCGCCGTCGCCATCGACGACTTCGGCACCGGCTACACCTCCATCGGTCAGCTGGGACACATGCCAGTGGACACGCTGAAGATCGACCGCAGCTTCATCGGCTCCAACGAGCCCGGGCACGGCGAGCTGGTGTCGCTGATGATCCGGGCGGCACACACCTTCGGGCTGACCGTGGTCGCCGAGGGCGTCGAGGAGCCCGCCCAGCTGGCGAGGCTGCGGACCGAGGCATGCGACCAGGCGCAGGGCTACCTGCTCCACCGGCCGCTGCCCGCCGCCGAGGCGGGCGCCCTGCTCCGGTCGGGGGCCTGCGCCTTCCGGTGAGGGGTGCGCGACATCAGTCGTCGGTGCCGCGGACACCGGACCGCCGGCCCGGGGTGGTCGCCCGGATCAGCCGCCGGGCGGCGTCGATCTCCCGGGCGACCGGGGCCAGCACGCCCTCGGCGTGGATCTCGGCGTCGTCGGGGGCGCGGTGCTCGCGCAGGTCCTGCTCCAGCTGCCGGATCGCCTTGCACAGCACCCCGACCTGCGCGGAGTCGGGGGCCGGCTCGCCTGCCCGCATCGCGATGACCGCCTCGGTGACCGCGTCCGACGTCCGCTCCAGCTGCACGATCACCGGCCACCAGGCCGCCGCCCGGGTGCTGATCGGCGGCGGCTCGGCCAGCCGGCGCTGCAGCTGCGTCTGCAGCTCGGTCAGCGCCCGGTAGCTGCCCCGCCGGGCCCGCCGGGTGGCCTCGGGCCCCTGGGTGAACGCGGCGTCGACGAAGCGGTCCAGCGCCAGGGCCGCGCTGCGCAGGGCGTCGTCCAGCGGGGCCCGCCAGGTCTGCGGCCACAGCAGGTAGCCGAACACCAGCACGATCCCGCAGCCGATCAGGGTGTCGACCAGCCGGGCGCCGACCAGCTCGGCGCCACTGGGCGTGGCCAGGTCGAGCAGCAGGATGATCAGCGGGGTCTGGAAGACCGAGAACAGCCCGAAGTTGCCGCTGCGTGCCCACGGCAGCGCACCGGCGGCCAGCGCCAGGGGGAGCAGCACCCAGGCGTCCCGGTGCAGGAAGGTCAGCAGCAGCGAGCCGATCAGGACGCCGAGCAGGGTGCCGGCGCCGCGCTGCACGGCCCGGGTGAACACCGAGCCGTAGTCGGGCTTGAGCACGATCGCCACGGTCAGCAGCACCCAGTAGGGCCGCTCGATCGGCAGCAGCTGGCGGGCGATCTCGGCGACCGTCATGCACAGCGTGAGCCGGACGACGAAGGCCCGGGAGTCGGCGTTGCCCACGGTCCGGTCGAACAGGTCGTGCAGCCGCACCCGCCACTCCGGCACGGGCCGCACGACCGCCGCCGAGGCCCGCTCCTCCGGGTCGCCGACGACGTTCCACACCAGCCGCAGACCGTGCCGGACCGCCCGGCGTGGTGCCGGTGCGTCCTCCACCGGTGGCGGCCGTTCGCCGAGCACCGGACGACGGCTGGTGACGGCGGTGGCCAGGGCGTGCGCCGCGCCGATGTCCCGGGAGTCGGCCGGCACCCCGCCCCGGGCGCTGGCCACGGCGCCCTCCACCAGCGGCGCCGCCGCGTTGAGCACCCCGGCCAGCTCGGCGAGCTCCCGGCTGCGGCCGGCCGAGCGGCTGCGCGCGTGGATGACCCGGTCGTAGCCGGCGTTCAGCGCCAGGGTGAGCTCGCGGCGGGCCTCCTCGGTGCGGTCGGTGCCGATCGCCTCGAGCAGCTCGGCGACCCGGGTGAACACCACCCCCACGGCGGACCGGTCGGGGTCCAGCTGCTCGGTGCGCGCCTGCACCAGGACGGCGAGGGCCCCCCACGCCGCCCCGGCCAGGAAGAACCCGAGCTCGACGCCGGCGGACAGCGGGGTCTCCAGCCCGGAGGAGATCGCGGTGTAGATGAGCAGCTGCAGGGCGCCCAGGGAGAAGGCGCCGCTGATCGAGCTCAGCAGGGCGGCGATCGCCGAGACGACGACCATCAGCAGCACCGGCTGCCAGCCGCCGCCGGTGAGGCCGTGCCCGACCAGCAGGCCGACCCCGCCCAGCAGCGAGGCCGCGGCGACCCGGCGCAGTCGCACGCGCAAGGGGCCCGACTGCGGCGCCAGCGTCGCGGCCAGCGAGCCCATGGTGGCGAACACCCCGGCACCCAGCGCCGGGCCCTCGACGCCGCCGACCGCCAGGGCGACGGCCAGCGGAGCCGGGATGACCAGGGCGAAACGGGTGACGTCGCGCCACGGCACGCTCGCCGGGCTGGTGCGCACCAGCTCCTCGAGCCAGGCCGGCGCCCGCAACCCCCGCTCCGCCACGGGGGCAGCCTCCCACCCGGGCGCGGCACGCCGGGCCAGGACGTCGCACACTGGACGCCGTGCCGTGCCCGGGAGCCCACCGCTGTACCGGCCCGGCCCGGCAGTGACGGCCACCGTCGAGGAGACCGCCGCGCCGTCCGCCGACCGGACCGACCCGGTGCCCGCGGGCGGCTGGTTCCGCCGGCTGGTCGGCTACTGCCTGCGCCACCGGGCCGACCTGATCGGCGCGTTCGGCGCGGCCCTGTTCGGCTCGGTGATCGCCGCCGGGGTGCCGCTGCTGACCCGCGAGGTGGTCGACCGGGTCGTGGCCGGCGCGGAGTCCGGGCGCCCCGTCGACGTCACGCCGTTCCTCGTCGCGCTCGTGCTGGCCGGGGTGCTCCGGTTCGCGGCCGGCTTCGTCCGCCGCTACCTGGCCGGGCGGCTGTCGCTGGACGTGCAGCTGGACCTGCGCGACGACGTCGCCGTGGCGCTGTCCCGGCTGGACGGCCCGGCTCAGGACCGGCTGCAGACCGGCCAGACGGTCAGCCGCTCGATCAGCGACATCACCCTCGTGCAGGGGCTGCTGGCGTTCCTGCCCAACCTCACCGGCAGCGCGCTGCTGTTCGTCGTCTCCCTCGGCGTCATGGCCTGGCTCTCCCCGCTGCTCACGCTGGTCGCGCTCGCGGTCGGCCCGGCGCTGTGGTGGCTGGCGCTGCGCTCCCGCCGGGACCTCTTCCCGGCCAACTGGGCCGCCCAGCAGCAGGCCGGGGTGGTGGCCGGGGACGTCGAGGCCGCGGTCACCGGGGTGCGGGTGGTGAAGGGGTTCGGGCAGGAGGACCGCGAGCTCGACCGGCTCGACGGGGGCGCCCGCCGGCTGTTCGGCGCCCGGATGCGGGTGGTCCGGTTCACCGCCCGCTACAACCCGCTGCTGCAGGCGGTCCCGGCGCTGGGCCAGGTGGGGGTGCTGGCGTTCGGTGGGTGGCTGGCGCTGCGCGGCTCCATCACGCTGGGGACCTTCCTGGCGTTCGCCACCTACCTGGCCGTGCTCGTCTCCCCGGTGCGCCAGCTCGCCGCCGTCCTCACCCTCGGGCAGCAGGCCCGGGCCGGCGTGGAGCGGGTGCTGGAGATCATCGACGCCCGGCCGACGCTGGTGTCCGGCACCGCCCCGCTGCCCGCCGGCCCGCTGCCGGTCGAGCTCGCCGGGGTGACCTTCGGGTACGAACCGGGCCGCCCGGTGCTCTCCGGGGTGTCGCTGCGGGTCGAGCCGGGGGAGACGCTGGCCCTGATCGGCACGTCGGGGTCGGGCAAGTCCAGCGTGGTGAGCCTGCTGCCGCGCTTCTACGACGTCTCCGTCGGGGCGGTGCGGATCGGCGGACGGGACGTCCGCGACCTGGACCTCGGCGCGCTGCGCGGCGCGCTCGGCGTCGTCTTCGAGGACAGCTTCCTGTTCTCCGACTCGGTGCGCGCCAACATCGCCTTCGGCCGCCCGGACGCCAGCGACGCCGAGGTCCGCGCCGCCGCCCGCGCCGCCCAGGCCGACGGCTTCATCAGCGAGCTGCCCGACGGCTACGACACCGTCGTCGGCGAGCAGGGGCTGACCCTCTCCGGCGGGCAGCGGCAGCGGGTCGCCCTGGCCCGCGCCCTGCTCACCGACCCGCGGGTGCTGGTGCTCGACGACGCCACGTCCGCGGTCGACGCCGCGGTCGAGGCCCGGATCCACGCCGCGCTGCGCACCGCCGTCCAGGGCCGGACGACGCTGCTGGTCGCGCACCGCCGCTCCACCCTGGCGCTGGCCGACCGGGTCGCCGTGCTGGACGCCGGGCGGGTGGTCGACGTCGGCACCGCGGCGGAGCTGGAGGCGCGCTCCCCGCTGTACCGGCTGCTGCTGTCCGGCACCGGCGGCGAGCCGGCCGCGGACGACGCCCCGCCGGTGGGTGCGGTGAGCCGAGCCGCCTGGCCGGAGCCCGAGCCGGTCGCCGACGACGACGGCCCGGCGAAGCCCGCGGCCCCCTCCATCGGCGGGCGGGGCTCGGCGATGGCGGCGGCGGCGCCCACGCCGATGCTGCGGCAGCTGGTCGCCCGGCTGCCCCCGACCGTCGACGACCCCGAGGTGCCGGCCGACCGCGCCCGCGCCGGCGACCAGGAGTTCTCGCTGTGGCGGCTGATCCGGCCGTTCCGGTGGCCACTGATGGGCGCGCTGGTCCTGGTGGCGCTGGACACCGCGGCGCAGCTGGCGATCCCGGCGCTGGTGCGCAAGGGCGTCGACGACGGGATCACCGCCGGGTCGACGTCCCTGCTGTTCGGGGTCGCCGGCATCGCGCTGGTCGTCGTCGCCCTCGGTCTGCTGGTCGGGCGGGGCGCGGCGTGGCTCACCGGGCGCACCGGGGAGCGGCTGCTCTACACGCTGCGGGTGAAGACCTTCGCCCAGCTCCAGCGGCTCGGGCTGGACTACTACGAGCGCGAGCTCGGCGGCCGGATCATGACCCGGATGACCACCGACGTCGACGCGCTGTCGGCGTTCCTGCAGACCGGGCTGACCACGGCGGTGATCAGCGTGCTGACCCTGGTCGGGGTGCTGGTCGTGGTCTTCCTCTACGACGTGGTGCTGGCACTGGTGCTCGTCGCGTCGCTGCCGGTGCTGGCGGTCACCACCGTGTGGTTCCGGTCCCGGTCGGTGCCGGCCTACACCGAGGCCCGGGAACGGGTCAGCGCGGTCAACGCCCGGTTGCAAGAGGACGTCGCCGGCATCCGGGTGACCCAGGCCTTCGACCGGGCCGAGCACTCGACCGCCACCTTCCGCGGGTACGCACAGGCCTACCGCGACGTGCGGCTGCAGGCCCAGCGGTACATCGCCACCTACTTCCCGTTCGTCGAGTTCCTCTCCGAGGTGGCCGCCGCCGCGGTGCTGGCGGTGGGCGCCGCACGGCTGGCTGCCGGCGACATCACCGCCGGCGTCCTGCTGGCCTTCGTGCTGTACGTGAACACGTTCTTCTCCCCGGTGCAGCAGCTGTCCCAGGTGTTCGACAGCTACCAGCAGGCCGCGGTGGGGCTGCGCCGGCTGCGCGGCCTGCTGCGGACGCCGACCTCCACCCCGGCCGCGGCCGACCCGGCGCCGGTGGGCCGGCTGCGGGGGGAGGTGCGGCTGGTCGACGTCACGTTCAGCTACCGCGGCGCCCCGGCCCCGGCGCTTCGGGACGTCTCACTCACCGTCGCGCCGGGGGAGACCCTGGCGCTGGTGGGCGAGACCGGGGCCGGCAAGTCGACGGTGGTGAAGCTGGTCGCCCGCTTCTACGACCCGACGTCCGGGGCGGTCTGCGTCGACGGCGCCGACCTGCGTTCGCTGGACCTGCTGCAGTACCGGGCCCGGCTCGGTGTCGTCCCGCAGGAGGCGTACCTGTTCGCCGGCACGGTGCGCGACGCGATCGCCTACGGCCGGCCGGACGCCTCGGACGCGGAGGTGGAGGCCGCGGCCCGTGCGGTGGGCGCGCACGAGATGGTCGCCGGGCTGCCGCAGGGCTACCGGACACGGGTGGGGGAGCGCGGACGTTCGCTGTCGGCCGGGCAGCGGCAGCTGCTGGCGCTGGCCCGCGCCCAGCTGGTCGACCCCGACGTCCTGCTGCTGGACGAGGCGACGGCGTCGCTGGACCTGGCCACCGAGGCGGCGGTCACCCGGGCGGCCGACGTCGTCGCCCGGCGGCGGACCACGCTGGTCGTGGCGCACCGGCTCACCACCGCGGCCCGCGCCGACCGGGTGGCGGTGCTCGACGGCGGGCGGGTCGTCGAGGTCGGCCCGCACGCCGAGCTGCTGGCCGCCGGCGGTGCCTACGCCGCACTGTGGGCGGCCTACACCGCTGACGAGGACGCCGACCCGCTGATGGACTGAGCCCAGTCCTCAGTCCAGTCGCCACGACATGAGCGCTACGCCCATGGGGGAGAAGTAGAACGCCAGCGCAGCGAGGCAGGTCAGCGCCACCAGCGCCAGGCCGGCCGTCACCACCGGGGCGCTCCGCCGACGGCGCGGGGCCAGGCCGGTCAGTGCGGCGATGAGCACGGCCAGCAGGCCGAGCGGCGTCAGGCTGATGGCGAGCAGGCCGGCGAGCTGCGTGGGGCCGGCGAGGGGACCCTGCGGCCAGAGGTCCATGGGGTCGTACGCGCCACTGGACACCTCGGCCAGCGGCAGGGCGTCGAGGTCGTTGACGTAGTAGGGCACCAGCAAGCCGGCCAGGTAGGGCGCCACCGCGAGCACGGTCAGCCCGGCGAGCAGGGCGACCCGGCGGCCGCCCACCGGGCGGGGCGGGGCGCTGACCGTCTCCGGCACCACGGTGCTCATGCCGCCGAGGCTGGCAGATGCGGCCCACCCCTGGCCAGGGACGGCCGGCATCCGTCGAGTGAGCAGTTGGTGCTGCCCACCCCGGCGCGCCCGCGCGTGCCGTCGACCGGTTCTGCGCACTCGGGTCCGACGAGCAGGGCCGCCGCGGTCGACACGTCGACCGGTCGACGTGTCAGGGTGCCGACATGTCGACAGGTGGACCGCCGGTGCGGGTGGCCGACGACGTGGACCTGCAGCAGCTCCCGGCCGTCGAGGCCGCCGCTGACGAGCTGTTCGTCCCGCTGGGCATCACCGACCTCCCGCTGCCGGCGACCGCCGAGGAGCGCGCCCGGGCCTGGCGGGTGCTGGTCGCCGGCCGCCCGGTCACCGGGTTCGCCGTCCTGGAGCTGGTGGACGGCGCCGTCCACCTCGAGCAGCTGTCGGTGCACCCGGCGCACGGCCGGCGGGGGATCGGCACCGCCCTGCTGGCGGCCACCCTGGAGACGGCCCGGCAGCACGGCGCCGACCGGGTCACGCTGCTCACCTACGCCGACGTCCCGTGGAACGCCCCGTTCTACGCCCGGCACGGCTGGGTGGCGACCACCGAGCTGACCCCCGGGCTGCAGGCGCTGCGCCGCCGGGAGACCGAGCTGGGGCTGGACCGGCACGGGCCGCGGGTGGTGATGGTGCAGCCAGCCACCTGAGGTTGCCGTCGACGGTGCCCGGGCACAGCGGTTCCATGACCTCGAGCGCCGGCGACCTGCAGACCGACCGCACCCACGGCGAGCTGGAGGTGGTGCACGCCTTCACCGAGGGGCCGATGCCCACCGGCGTCTCGGTGTCGCACACCGGCCGGGTGTTCGTGAACTTCCCGAAGTGGGGCGACGACGTGCGCGCCACTGTCGCCGAGATCCGGGACGGCGAGGTCGTCGCCTTCCCCGACGAGGCGTGGAACTCGCCCTCCGGCGACGACGACCGAGGTGCCTTCGTCAGCGTGCAGAGCATCGTCGTCGACCCGGCCGACCGGCTCTGGGTGCTCGACACCGGCTCCCCGCTCTTCCAGCCCACCCAGATCGGTGGCCCGAAGCTGGTCTGCATCGACCTGGGCACCGACACCGTCGTGCAGACGATCGTCCTCCCGCGGGAGACAGCACTGGAGACGACGTACCTCAACGACGTCCGGTTCGACCTGCGCCGGGGCGAGGCGGGGGTCGCCTACATCACCGACTCCGCCGACTCCGGCCCGAACGGCATCATCGTGGTCGACCTGGCCACCGGTGAGTCCTGGCGCCGGCTGCACGACCACCCCTCGACCAAGGCCGTCACGCCCCCCGAGCTGCTGCTCATGGTGGAGGGCCGGCCGTTCCTGGAGCAGCCCGAGCCCGACGCCGAGCCACAGCCGGTGGCGATGGGCTCGGACGGGATCGCGATCTCCGCCGACGGTGCGCGCCTCTGGTACTGCCCGCTGGCCGCCCGGCACTGGTACAGCGTGGCCACCGACGCGCTGGTCGACCGCGGCCTGGACGACGACGCGGTCGCGGCCACCGTCGTCGACGAGGGCGACAAGGGCAGCGCCGGGGACGGCCTGGAGACCGACGACGCCGGCAACCTCTACGCGACCGCGGGGGAGCAGAACGCGATCGTGCGCCGCCGCCCGGACGGCGCGATCGAGACCGTCGTGCACGACCCCCGGCTGCTGTGGCCGGACACCATGTCGGTGGCCGCCGACGGCCACCTCTACGTCACCGCCAACCAGCTGCACCGGCAGGCCCGGTACGCCGGCGGCGTCGACCAGCGCCGGTACCCCTACCTGCTGCTGCGCACCCCGATCGGGGCCGGGCCGGTCCGCCTCCGGTGACGGCGGTGGCCGGGGAGGGCGCTGCCCTACAGTCCCCTCCCGTGGCAGCCGCGGTGCGAGGTCGGCGATGAGCGGTCCGGTGGCGGGGGAGCGGAGCGGCTCCGGCCGCCCCCTCGGTGCGGTGACCGCCGCGCTGGAGGCCCGTTACGACCCGGCGCTCGCCGAGCCGTGGGACGCCGTCGGGCTGGTGTGCGGCGACCCCGCGGAGGTGGTCCGTTCGGTGCTCTTCGCCGTCGACCCGACCTCCGCCGTGGTGGACGAGGCGATCGAGCTGGGCGCCGCCCTGGTGGTCACCCACCACCCGCTGCTGCTCACCCCGGTGCACGGCGTGCCCGCCGACGACCCCAAGGGCCGCCTGGTGCACCGGCTGGTCCGCGCCGGCATCGGGCTGTTCGTCGCGCACACCAACGCCGACCGGGCCGCCGGCCACGGGGTCAACGACGCGCTGGCCGCGGCCGTGGGGCTGGTCGACGCGGTGCCGTTGGAGCCGGTGGCCACCCCCGGGGCCGGGCTCGGCCGGGTCGGGGTGCTCCGGGAGGCGACCAGCCTGCAGCGGTTCGCCGAGCAGGTGGCCGCTGCGCTGCCGTCCACACCCGGGGGCGTGCGGGTCGTCGGTGACCCTGGGCGGTCCGTGCGCACCGTCGCCGTCTGCGGCGGCAGCGGCAGCTCCCTGCTGGCCGCGGCCGCCGACGCCGGCGCCGACGTGTTCCTGACCAGCGACGTCAAGCACCACCCGGCGGTCGACGCGGCCGAGGTCCCGGGACCGGCCCTCTGCGACGTGGCGCACTACGCGTCGGAGTGGCCGTGGCTGCCGGTCGCCGCCGACCTGCTGCACCGTGACCTGGGCGGGCAGGTGCAGGCCACCGTGTCCGGCCGGCGCACCGACCCGTGGACGTTCCGCGTCGACGGCCCTCCCCACCGCTGACCGCACCGGGCCCGGGCCGCTGCCGAGCGGGCCGGGCCGGGTGGTCCGGCGACCCCCGCGGCGCGGGTAGGTTGAGCCCGTGCAGGCTGACCACTTCGACCAGCAGAAGCTGCTGGCTCTCGCTGCGGAGGACGTCGCCCTCGCGCAACTCGCCCACCGCAAGCGCACCCTTCCCGAGCTCGCCGCCGTCGAGGCCGCCCAGGAGGCGCAGCGGGCCCTCATGGACGACGTCGTCCGGGCCGAGACCGAGGTGCGGGACCTCGACCGCGAGCAGAAGCGGCTGGAGGGCGACGTCGACACCGTCCGGCAGCGGGCCGCCCGCGACCAGTCGCGGATCGACTCCGGCGGCGCCACCCCCAAGGAGATCACCGGCCTGCAGCACGAGCTCGAGTCGCTGAACCGCCGGCAGGCCGACCTGGAGGACCAGGTGCTCGAGCTGATGGAGCGCCGCGAGGCCGCCGACGCCGCCCTCGCCACGGCGCAGGGCGGACTGGCCGGGGCACAGGCCGAGCAGGAGCAGGCCGAACAGCGGCGGGACGCCGCCCTCGCCGACATCGCCGAGGCCACCGGCCAGCACGAGGCCAAGCGCGACGAGATCGCGGGCACCATCCCGGCCGACCTGCTCAAGGTCTACGACCGGGTCGCCACGCAGACCGGCAGCACCGGCGCCGCCGAGCTGAAGGCCCGTCGCTGCCAGGGCTGCCGGATCGAGTTCTACGGGACCGAGCTGGCCTCCTACCGCAACGCCGACCCGCACACCGTGCTGCGCTGCGAGAACTGCAACCGGGTCCTGGTGCGCACCGCCGAGTCCGGGCTGTGAGCCGCCGACTCATCATCGAGGCCGACGGCGGGTCACGGGGCAACCCCGGGCCGGCCGGGTACGGCGCGCTGGTGAAGGACGCCGAGACCGGCCGGCTGCTCGCCGAGCGGGCCGAGTCCGTCGGCCGGGCCACCAACAACGTCGCCGAGTACGGCGGTCTCGTAGCCGGGCTGCAGGCCGCCCTCGACCTCGACCCCAGCTCGAGCGTCGAGGTGCGGATGGACTCCAAGCTCGTCGTGGAGCAGATGTCCGGCCGCTGGCAGATCAAGCACCCGGACATGAAGAAGCTCGCCGTGCAGGCCCGGGACATCGCCCGGCAGCTCGGCTCGGTCCGCTACACCTGGATCCCGCGGGCGCAGAACGGCGCCGCCGACGCGCTGGCCAACAGCGCGATGGACGGCAAGCCGGTGCGCCGCGACCTGGCCACCGAACCGGTGGTGGTCGAGGACGACACCCAGCCGACCACGGAGCCCGCCCCCGTCGTCGTGACCGTGACCCACCTGCTGCGGCACGGGCGCACCGAGCACACCCCGGAGCGTCGGTTCAGTGGCAGCAGCGACCTGCCGCTGTCCGAGCTCGGGCGCGCGGACGCCGAGGCCGCGGCCCGGCACCTGGCCGGGCGGGGCATCGACGTGATCGTCAGCTCCCCGCTGCAGCGCACCCGGCAGACCGCCGAGGCGGCCGCGCAGGTGCTCGGCGTCCCGGTCGAGGTCGACACGGACCTGCGGGAGCTGGACTTCGGCGCCTGGGAGGGGCTGACCGCGGCGGAGGCCCAGGCGAAGAGCCCGCTGGCGTTCCGGCGCTGGTCGGGCGCGGTCGACGTCCGCCCGCCCGGCGGGGAGTCGGTGGCCGACGTCGCCACCCGGGTGGGCCGGGCCCGCAACCGCATCCTGGACCGGCACGCCGGGGAGACCGTGCTGCTGGTCAGCCACATGATGCCGATCAAGCTGCTGCTCGCCGCCGGGCTCGGCGTGGGCGAGGACGTCGTGCACCGGGTGTTCCTGGAGGCGGCATCGCTGTCGACGGTCACCTGGTCCTCCGACGGCCGCACCTCGGTGCGGCTGGTGAACGACACCTCCCACCTCGGCTGACCGCCCGGGGAAGCCGTGGGCGTCCCCGGCTGTTGGACCTTGGAGTACCGAAGCCCGGCCTGCTGAGGAGTTCTGTGACCGCGACCGTCGCCGCTGATGACCGCACCATGTCCGCCGCCGAGTACGAGACGTGGGCGGCCGAGATCCGCCGGCTGGCCGACGAGCGCGGGGCCGTCGTCCTGGCGCACAACTACCAGGTGCCCGAGATCCAGGACGTCGCCCACTTCACCGGCGACTCGCTGTACCTCTCCCGGGTGGCCGCCGAGACCGACGCCCGCGAGATCGTCTTCTGCGGCGTCCACTTCATGGCCGAGACGGCGAAGATCCTGTCGCCGGACAAGACGGTGCTGCTGCCCGACCACGCCGCCGGCTGCTCACTGGCCGACAGCATCACCGCCGAGCAGCTGCGCGAGTGGAAGGCCGATCACCCCGGCGCCGTCGTGGTCAGCTACGTCAACACCACGGCCGCGGTGAAGGCCGAGACCGACATCTGCTGCACGTCGTCCAACGCCGCCGACGTCGTGCGCTCGATCCCGGCCGACCAGGAGATCCTCTTCTGCCCGGACCAGTTCCTCGGCGCCCACGTCAAGCGGGTCACCGGCCGGGAGAACATCTCCATCTGGGCGGGGGAGTGCCACGTGCACGCCGGCATCAGCCCGGCCGACGTCCGGTCGCAGATCGCCGCCCACCCCGACGCGGAGATCCTGGTGCACCCCGAGTGCGGGTGCACGACCTCGGTGCTGGACCTGGTCAGCCACGGCGACCTGCCGGCCGACCGCACCCGGGTGCTGTCGACCGGGGGCATGGCCGACGCTGCGGCCGCGACCACGGCGGGCCAGGTGCTGGTGGCCACGGAGATCGGCATCCTGCACCAGCTGCGCGCGCTGAACTCGAACACCGAGTTCATCCCGATGAACGCCAAGGCCGCCTGCCGCTACATGAAGATGATCACCCCGGCCAAGCTGCTGCACACGCTGCGCACCGGCGAGGGCGCGATCGACGTCGACCCGGACACCGCCGCCCGCGCCCGCCGCGCGGTCGAGGCGATGATCGCGATCGGCGAGCCCGGCCGCGGCGGCGAGTAGCAGAAGGACCCCCGTGCCCCCTACCCCTCGCAAGCTCGCGGCGGGACCCTGCACGGGGGCCGGGCTCAGCCGCGGAGGAACAGGTAGATCGACACCCCGACGCCGAAGGCCACGATGAGCACGCGCAGCGGGGTGGTCGGGATGCGGGTCGCCACCCTCGCCCCGAGGTACCCGCCGAGCAGGGCGGCCGGCGCGCAGACGGCGACGTAGGCCCACTCCACCGGGCCCCAGATGCCGAAGACCACGACGGTGACCGACGCGGTGACCAGCGAGATCGCGCTCTTCATCGCGTTGGCCAGCTTGAGCCGGCCCAGGCCCAGCCCCAGGACGCCGACCAGGATCACGCCCAGCGCACCGCCGAAGTAGCCGCCGTAGACGGTGGCCAGGAACAGCGCCACGTACAGCCACGCCGGGTCGGCGTGGGCGACGCCCTCCTCCTGCTTCTTGAGCCGCTTGGTGATCATCGTCTGGAAGGCCAGCAGGATGCTGGCGAGGAACACCAGCAGCGGGACGACGGTGTCGAAGGCCTCGGTCGGCGTCGTCAGCAGCAGCACCGATCCCACCGTGCCGCCCAGCACCGCGACCACCGAGAACCGGATCATCCGGGCCCGCTGGCCGCCGTACTCCTTGCGGAAGCCGAGCACGCCGCCGATGTAGCCGGGCCACTGGGCCACCGAGTTGGTGACGTTGGCCGCGACCGTCCCCAGCCCCAGGCCGACCAGCACGGGGAAGAGGATCAGCGACCCGCCGCCGGCGATCGAGTTGATGCCGCCGGCCAGGAGGGCGACCCCTGCGGCGATGAGGAGGTCGACAGGGGACACGGCCGCGGAGCCTACTGTCCGGCCCATGAGGGACGACGTGCGCGCACTGGGCATGGCGGCGGGGATGACCGCGAGCGGGGTCTTCCACCTGGTCCGCCCGCAGGCCTACGACTGGATGATCCCGCCGGAGCTGGGCGCGCCGCGTCCGTGGGTGCTCGGCAGCGGGGTGGTCGAGCTGGTCACCGCCGGGTTGCTGGCCGTGCCGGCCACGCGGCGGGCCGGTGGCTGGGCGGCGGTGGGGCTGCTGGTCGGTGTCCTGCCCGCACACGCGCAGACGCTGCGCGCGTTCCGGCGCCAGCCGGGGAAGCTGGCCGTCGCGGTGGGGCGGATCCCCTTCCAGGTCCCGATGCTCACCGCCGCGCTGAAGGTCGCCCGCGGCCGCCGCTGAGCAACGCCGGGATGGCCTCGTGGCCCCGACCCGAGCTGGGGGCCCCGTCAGCGGCCGCGGACCGGCGGCGGCTCGGGGTCGGTGAGCCGCGGCCCGTCCATCAGGCTGCCGGCCTGCTTGACCCGGCGCAGCACCGTGGAGGTCTCCAGGGTGCGCACCGGCAGCGCGCCGACCCGGTCGGTGAGGAACCGGTAGAGGTGGGCGGTGTCCCGGCAGGTCACCGACACCATCAGGTTCGCCGGGCCGGTGACGACCGCGGTGAAGCCGGTCTCCGGTGCCCGGGCCAGGGACTCGCCGACGTGCGCGAGGTCCTTCGGGGCGACCCCGAGCCACAGCAGCGCGCTGACCGGGTGGCCGAGCAGTTCGGTGGCGATCTCCAGGTCGAAGTAGAGGGCGCCGGCCGACCGCAGGGCCTCCACCCGCCGGGCCACCCGGCTCTCCGACCAGCCGGTGACCCCGGCGAGCTCGGCGTAGCTGAGCCGGCCGTCCGTGGCCAGCGCGGCCAACAGCAGCTCGTCCTCCGGGTCGAGGGCGACGGGGGTCGGGGTGGTCCGGGCCGAGTCGGAGCCGAGCGCGGCGATCTGCTCCTCGCTGAGCGGGTCGTCGAAGTCCGTCCACTCGTAGGCGCCGCCGACGTAGGAGTGCAGCACCGAGAACGCGGCCAGGTCGATGACCTGGACGGTGCGGGGCAGCCGGTCCAGCAGCAGGGCGTCGCGCTGGCGGGTCGTGCGGGGCCGGGTGGAGCAGGTGATCTCGGCGCCGCCGGCGGTCAGGCTCACCCACGAGACGTCGGGACGGCGGGCCAGGGCGTCGGCGACGGCGCCCGCGGCGGCCGGCTGCACCCGCATCCGGATGTGCCAGCTGGGCTCGCTGGCCTCGGGGGTGGTCAGCCCGAGCACCCGCACCACGCCATCGGCCCGCAGCCGCCGCCACCGGCGGGCCACGGTCTGCTCGGAGACGCCCAGGACGGCGCTGATGCGACTGAACGGCGCCCGGCCGTCGACCTGCATGGCGTGCACGATCTGGCGGTCCACGGCGTCGAGCACGGTCGCCATCCTGCACCACGGACCTGTGGATGGAGGATCCCGTCACCGGCGGGCTCCTGGCGTGGGTCCCGTCGGTGGACCGTTGCACAGTGGGAGCATGCGCAAGTGGCTGCCGCTGGTCGCGATCTGCACCGGCACGTTCATGCTCCTCATCGACGTCACGATCGTGAACGTCGCCCTGCCCGACATGGCCACCGACCTGGACACCAGCTTCGGCCAGCTGCAGTGGGTGGTCGACGTCTACGCGCTCGCGTTGGCCGCCCTGGTGCTGGGCGCCGGGTCGCTCGCCGACCTGTACGGCCGGCGCCGGGTCTACCTGGTCGGCCTGGTGCTCTTCGCCGTGGCGTCGCTGGCCTGCGGGCTCGCCCCCAGCGCTGAGCTGCTGATCGGGGCGCGGGCGGTGCAGGGCATCGGGGCGGCGGCCATGCTGGCCACCACCATCGCGCTGATCAACACCAGCTACGAGGGGCGCGACCGCGGGACCGCCTTCGGCATCTGGGGGGCCGTGGTCGGGGCGGCCGCGGCCCTGGGCCCGATCCTGGGCGGCGCGCTCACCGAGCTGGACTGGCGGTGGATCTTCTTCGTCAACCTGCCGATCAGCGTGTTCGGTGTCGTGCTGACCCTCGTCGCGGTACAGGAGACGCGCCAGCCGAACGCCCCGCGGCCCGACGTCCCCGGCATCGTGCTGTTCACCCTCGGCGCCTCGGGGATCGTCTTCGGTCTGGTGCGCGCCGCCGCCGACGGGTGGAGCGCCCCGGTCGCCTGGGGCCCGCTGGCCGCCGGCGTCGTCGTGCTGGCCGCCTGGGTGCGCGTCGAGCGCGGTCGCCCGGCGCCGATGCTCGACGTCCGGCTGTTCGGCAACCGCTCCTTCACCGGGATCATGCTCGGCGCGCTGCTGCTGAACGCCGCGGCGTTCAGCGGCAGCCTCTACATCTCGCTGTGGCTGCAGTCGGTGCTCGGGCTCTCGCCGTTGCAGGCCGGGCTGGTGTTCATCCCGCTCTCGGCGTTCAGCTTCGTCGTGGCCGCCTTCTCCGGTCGCTGGCTCCAGACGCTGCCCCCGCGGTTCGTGGTCGGTGGCGGGCTGGTCGTCATCGGCGTCGCCGCGCTGCTGATGGCGTTCGTGCAGGCCGACTCCTCGTGGCGGGTCCTGGTCCCGGGGCTGGCCGTGCTGGGCATCGGGGTCGGGGTGGCCAACCCGACGCTGGCGTCCTCGGCGCTGGCCGCGGTGCCGCGCGAGCGCAGCGGGATGGCCTCCGGTGCGGTGAACACCGCACGGCAGCTCGGTTTCGCCCTCGGCGTGGCGGTGCTCGGCAGCGTCTTCACCGCGCAGGCGGCCGGCGTGCTGCGGGAGGCCGGTGCAGCCGACCCCGCGGACACCGCCTCGGCGCTGACCGCCGGCCAGGCCGGTCAGCTCGTCGACGCTGCGCCCGCCGCGGACCGGGCCGGGCTCGCCGACCTGCTGGGCAGCGCCTACGCCAGCGGGCTGCGGGAGGTCTTCCTGGTCAGTGGCGGCGCCGGCATCGTGGGCGGGCTGTTGGTGCTGTGGCTGGTGCGCGCCCCGGCCCCGAGCCAGGGCGGGCCACGGCCGGCGGAGTCGGAGACCGCCCCGGCGCGTTGAGCGGGCAGACTCCGGGCATGGCCACCGCTCCCGCCCCGTTCCCCGACGACTGGCAGCGTGCCCTCGTCGTCGCCGCCCACCCCGACGACATCGAGTACGGCCCGGCGGCGGCGGTCGCGGTGTGGACGGCGGCGGGCAAGGAGGTGCACTACCTGCTGGCCACCCGCGGGGAGGCGGGCATCGCCGGGTTGTCCCCGGCCGAGGCCGGCCCGCTGCGCGAGGAGGAGGAGCGCCGGTCGGCCGCCGTCGTCGGCGTCTCGGAGGTGGAGTTCCTCGACCACTCCGACGGCGTGCTCGTCGCCGACCTGCAGCTGCGCCAGGACCTCGCCGGGGCGCTGCGCAGGCACCGGCCCGACCTGGTCGTGGTCATGCACGGTGGGGACACCTGGACCCCGCCGGAGGTCACCCCCGGCGCGCTGAACTCCGCCGACCACCGGGCGCTGACCCGGTCGCTGCTGGACGCCGTCGCCGACGCGGGCAACGAGTGGATCTTCCCCGACCTGACCGAGACGCCGTGGTCGGGCGTGCAGTACATCGCCGTGCACGCGGTCGGGTACCCGCCGCCGCACGTGGTCGACGTCAGCGCCGGCGTCGAGACCGCCGTCGCCTCCCTCGTCGAGCACCGCCGCTACCTGGAGGCGCTGTCCGACGACCCGGTCGAGGAGCAGGCCCGCCGCCAGGTCGACATGGCGACCCTGACCGAGGACGGCGGCCGGCAGGTCGGCTTCCGCCTCTACTGGGGCTGAACCGCCGGGGTAGGCTGCCGGCACGACGGACGAGTCGGCTGGGCGGTCGCGTCGGTGGGGGAGACCCTGCCGCCGAGGAACGTCCGGGCTCCACAGGGCAGGGTGGTCGCCAACAGCGACCCGGGGTGACCCGCGGGACAGTGCCACAGAGAACAGACCGCCAGTGCGTGCACTGGTAAGGGTGAAACGGCGGTGTAAGAGACCACCGCACACCGGGTGACCGGTGTGGCTCGGTAAACCCCACCCGGAGCAAGGTCGAAAAGGGACGGCGGTCCGCCGCCGTCCTGCGCAGGCGTTCGAGGGCTGCCCGCCCGAGCCTGCGGGTGGACCGCTCGAGCCTGTCGGCAACGGCAGGCCTAGATGGATGGCCGCTCATCGGGACGCCGTGAGGCGCCCGGGGACAGAACCCGGCGTACAGGTCGACTCGTCCGTCGCCTCACCGCTCGGCGGTACCGCCGACCTCGGCGACGATCGCCCGGAACGTGGTGGTGTCGACCTCGTCGTCCACGGTGACCCGCACGATGTCGGTGATCTGCTGGCTGGACGCCGTCCGGCAGGCGCTCACCCGGGCCGCGGCGATCAACTTCAGCTGCTGGAGGCGGGCGGTGGGCTGGGGGACCGGGGGAAGTCGGTTCGGGCGCATGGACGGACGGTAGGCAGACCGTCCAGCCGATCCCGGCAGGTTGCGGCACCGTGTCGTCTCGCGGCAGTCCCGGGCGTCCCACCGGCCCGCACGACCACCACCAGCACCACGCCGACGGCGTCAGCCGAGCAGCTCGAGGATGCTCTGCGGCGTCTGGTTGGCCTCTGCCAGCATCGCCGTCCCGGCTTGGCTGAGCACCTGGTTGCGGGCGAACACGGTCATCTCCGCGGCTACCCGAAGGGCGTCCTCAGGCCTGGACGACGGTGGGCAGCTCGCCCCGCACGGCCAGCCAGCGCTCCAGCTCGGCGGCCGGCAGCGGCGGCGAGTGGAGGTACCCCTGGCTCTCGTCACAGTCCAGTGCGCGCAGGTGCAGCAGCGTCGCCGGGTCCTCGACGCCCTCGGCCACCACCCGCAGCCCCAGCTGGTGGGCCAGCCGGACCGTGCTGGCCACGATGGCGGCGGCCCGGGTGTCGGTGAGCAGGTCGGCGGTGAAGGAGCGGTCCAGCTTGAGCTCGCCCACCGGGAGCTGGTGCAGGTAGGTGAGAGAGGCGTACCCGGTGCCGAAGTCGTCGATGCTCACCGTGGTGCCCAGGTCGGCGAGCGCACCCACCACCGCCAGGCTGCGGTCGGGGTCGCTCAGCAGCACCGTCTCGGTCACCTCGAGCACCAGCCTCGACGGCGGCAGGTCGTGCATCGCGAGCAGGTCGGCCACCCGCTGCGGGAGCCCGGTGTCGAGCAGGTTGCTCGCGGACAGGTTCACCGAGACCCGCAGGTCCCGGCCCTGCCGTCGCCAGAGGGCGGCCTGCGCCACCGCCTGGCTGAGCACCTCGTCGGTGATCGCGCCCATCAGCCCGTGCACCTCCGCCAGCGGGAGGAACTCCGCCGGCCCCAGCAGACCCCGCACCGGGTGCGCCCAGCGCAGCAGTGCCTCCACCCCGATGGTGCGCCGGGCGGCGATGTCGACCTGCGGCTGGTGGTACAGCACGAGCTCCCCGGCGACCAGCGCCTGGCGCAGCTCCTCCACCATGGCGAGTCGCCCGCTGCTGTCGACGTGTCGGACCGGGTCGTAGAGGACGACGGTCGCGCCCGAACGCTTGGCGTCGTACATCGCAGCGTCGGCCTGCCGGAGCAACGACGCCCGGGTCGCGCTCCCGGTGCCCCGGGTGAGACTGCCTGCGTCCCGGTGGGTGACCCCGATGCTGGCCCCCACGTGCAGGGTCAACCCGCCGACCTCGAAGGGCTCAGCGAACTGGGCGTCCATGTCGGTGCCGAGCCGGACGGCCCGGTCGGCGGGAGAACGGTGGCCGTCGGCCCGCACCACGACGGCGAACTCGTCGCCACCCAGCCGGCCGAGCAGCTCACCGGCGCCCAGGGCCGTCCGCAGCCGCTCGGCCACGAGCCGGAGCAGGTCGTCGCCGGCCGAGTGGCCGAGGCCGTCGTTGACCTCCTTGAACTTGTCCAGGTCCACCAGGGCGAGCACCACCGGCTCGCCGTTGCCGCACAGCTCCTCCACCCGGCGGAGCACCGCCCGGCGGTTCGCCAGCCCGGTCAGCTCGTCGGTGAGCGCCTCGCGGCGGCTCACCGCCAGCTGGGCCAGCTCGCGGACGTTCACCAGCAGCCGGATGCTGGCCCCGGTGGCGGCCGCCGCCGCACACCAGGTGGCGACGGCGGACGAGTCGCTGACCGCACCGGTCACCAGGATCGCGGTGGAGGCGGCGATCACGACGAACGCCCCGACGGTGGAGGCGGCCGGGTCGGTCGGCTGCGGATCCGAGGGGGCCGGTCGCAGGACCGCCGCCAGGACCAGGCACAGCAGGCCGACCACGGGAGCCAGGGCGGGCCAGGCGGTGCTCGAGCTCCCGGCGGTCGTCATGGCCACCCCGGACAACGGCGCGATGAACGCGGCCAGGACCAGCCAGGTCCGGGGATCGCGGCCCATCGCCCCGAGGAAGACCATCGACAGCGCGGTCCCCGCGAGCACGAACAGCGCGGCGTCCTGGGCCAGCAGCGACTGCAGCTGCCACCACGGCAGGGTGCTCAGCCGGCTGCCGGTTCGGTCCAGGACGACGTCCAGCAGCGCGACCACCGCCAGCACCGCCGCCGAGCCGTTGAGCACGTCGTTCGGGTCGGCCAGGCTGGTGCTGTACCGGTTCCAGCGGACCAGTCCCGCATAGGCGACGGGGAAGGCCGCGACGGGCGCCCACGCCGCGGGGAGAGCAGCGACGGCGGCCGGGGACCCGAGCAGGCCGAGCACCCCGGAGGTGATGACCCCCAGGGCCGTGAGCAGGGTCGCCAGCGCCAGCCGGGTCCACAGCTCGCGTTCGTGCCGGACCCGATGGGCACGCCAGACCACGGCCGCACAGACGCCGACGTGCAGCGCGACCGAGCCGACCAGAGCTGGTCCTGCGCTCGCCAGGGACGGTGCGCCGGGGGAGACCATGCCGACGGCCGTCACGGGGCTGGCGGTGGCCACGACGGCCAGGGCCCAGCGCGGGGCTCCCGGCAGGAGCCACGGACGCGGACCGGCGGGCATGTACGGGTGATCGGGTCCGGAGGCCGTGCGGTGAAGCCCTCCGGTGGGAGTTCACCCGTTGGAGCACGGTCCGCAGGACGGGTGCGCCACCATGGGCGCCGTGGACGGGTTCGTGCACGGGGCCGCGATCGCAGTCGGCGGCGTGCTGCTCAGCTGGGTGCTGCTCATCGTGCTGGCCCGCACGCTCCCGCCGGGCACGGCCCGCGAGCTCGCCCGGTTCCTCCCCGCGTGTGCCACCGCTCTCCGGCGACTCCGCAGTCACCCCGCGGTGCCTCGCCGGGCGAAGGTGGCGCTGGTGCTGGCCGGGCTGTGGGTGCTCTCCCCGATCGACCTGATCCCGGAGTTCCTGCCGGTGATCGGTCCGCTGGACGACGTCGTGGTGGTGGCGCTGGCCTTGCGCTATGCCGCCCGCCGCGTGCCCCGGCACGTGCTGCTGGAGGCCTGGCCTGGTGACCGCCGCATCATCGAGCGGCTGCTGGGTCCGGCCGCTGCGGCGGACCCGGCCTGATCCCGGGTCGGGCGCTCCTGCGGTCAGGGGAGCGCCCGACCCCTCGGGTCAGCGGGGCTGGGCGGGGTTCGTCGGGACGCCCTGGGACGGCGGGTTGACCGGCGGCCCGGTGGTCGCCTCGGACACCGGTGACCCAGCGGACGGCGCCGGGGCCTGCTCGGGCTGGACGGCGCCCGGGTCGCCCCCGGAGGGCTGGTCGCCGGACTGCAGCTCGCTGAGCCGGTGGTTCATCGCGGAGACGACCTGCACGCGGTTGGCGTGCGACTTCTCGTAGGCCAGCACGGTCTGCAGGCCGTCGGCGTCCAGGGTGCGGATGCGGGAGGTGAGGCTCCCCACGGGCAGGTGGTCGTAGTCGGGCAACGGGAGGCTGTCGCGCTCGGACATCCCGGCTCCTTCCTGTTGTGCTTCTGGGCCCTCCTGCAGGTTCCCGCCGCGAGCTGGCGAGTGGTGGGGGCAGGAGGGTCCTTCTGCTACCCGGGCGGCGTGGGCTGACACACCGCGTGTGAGACGGCGGGAGCGGTGGGTAGGCCGCGACTACGAACGCATCGGGGTCGAGAGCAGGCCCCGTCGCACACGTCGACCACACGAAGGAGCCCCCGTCCCATGGACGTGACCTTCCTGGAACAGGTGTTCAGCGCGCCCGGCCCGTACGCCACGGTCTGCGCCGATGTCACCCACACCACCGAGAACGCCGACGCCGAGGTCGAACTGCGAGTCCGCGCGGTCTGCGAGGAACTGGCCGCCGACGGCGCACCCGAGGGGGTGGTCGAGTCGGTGCGCAGCCAGCTCCTGCAGGCCAACGACGGTGGTGAGATCGCCACCCTGCGCGGCCGCGCCCTGATCGTGGCCGCCGACGGCTCCGTGGTGCTGGACGAGGCGCTGGCCGACGTCCCGCGCGACCCGGTCGCCCACTGGTCGCCCCACCCGGACCTGCTGCCGGTGCTGCGCCAGCTCGCCGGCCGGGTGCCACACGTCGTCGTGGTCGCCGACCGCGTCGGTGCCGACGTCTCCGTGGCCACCGTCCCCGGTCGCCCCACCGACGAGGACACCATCGAGGGCGACACCTTCCACATACGCAAGGTGAAGGTGGGCGGCTGGGCGCACAACACCTACATGCACACCGCGGAGAACCAGTGGGAGGAGAACGCCGGCCAGGTGGCCGACCACCTCCACCAGCTGGTCACCCGGACCGGCGCCCGCTTCGTGCTCGTCGCCGGCGACGTCCGGGCGCGTCAGCTGCTCGCCGACAAGGCCAGCAAGGAGGTCGGCGACGTGCTGGTCTCGATGGAGGAGGGTGGCCGCGCCGCCGGGGCCGACCGTGCGCCGGTCCAGCTCCGAGCGCTGGAGCTCGTCGCCGAGCACGAGGCCCACGGGCAGGCGCAGGCGGTCGAGCAGGTCCAGGCGGCGTCGGCCCACGGGCTGGCCGTCACCGGCACCGCACAGGTCGTCGAGGCCCTGCGGAAGGCCCAGGTCGAGACCCTGGTCATCGCCGACCAGGTCGACGACGAGCAGCTGCTGGTCGGCACCGACCCGTTGCAGATCGGCGTGGACGACGCGGACATGACCGCCCTCGGGGTCTCCGGCGCCGAGCGCATCCCGGCCGACCAGGCGCTGCTGCGTGCCGCCGTCGCCAGCGACGCGGCGGTCGTCGTCGTCCCGCGGACGGCGATGCCCGAGGGCGTCCCGGTGGCCGCCGTCCTCCGCTACACCGACGCCTCCACCCCCAGCTGACCCCAGGGTCACCCGCATCCCCGGCCGCACCGCGGCCGATCGAACACCAGGAGGACCCCATGACCGATCCCCACCAGCCCGGCACCGCCCCCGGCACCGACCCGGCCGACCTCGAGCAGCGGGCCGCGATCGCCGAGGCGCTCGGCAAGGAGGTCTGGCCGGCCGACAAGGACGCGCTCGTGGCCAAGGCCCGGGAGTCGCAGGCCCCCGACCGGGTGCTCGCTTCGCTGAACCGGCTGCCGGCCGGCACCGAGTTCACCAACGTCCAGGAGGTCGCTGAGGCCCTCGGGATCCACACCGAGCAACAGCGCTTCTGATCGGCAGGCATCGGCTCGGGGGACGTGGGTAGGGCAGCACCATGCCCTCCATGAAGGACCCGTCCCCCGAGGCGATCGCCAACGTCACCGAGCACAACGTCGAGACCCGGGCGCAGTTGCTGCCCGAGGAGCAGGCCGTCGAGGGCGACACCGACCCCACCAACGAGGGCCTGGACCCCAAGGTGCAGGCCGCGGTCATCCTCGCCGAGTCGGAGGAGCGCACCGTGCACGCCGACCCCGACGACGCACAGGGCGGGCACCGGCAGTCCGCCGAGACCGCCGACCTGCCCTAGGCGGGGGGCCGCTCAGCCCGCGGAACGGGGCGGGGCGGTGCTCTCCCGGACGACGAGCCGGGTCGACAGCTCGAGCCGCGGGGTCTCCAGGTGCTCGCCCCGCACCAACCGCAGGACGGTGCGGGCGGCGAGCGCCCCCATCTCCGACAGCGGCTGGTGCACGGTGGTCAGCGGCGGTGAGGACCACTGCGCCACGGGCAGGTCGTCGAAGCCGATCACGCTGACGTCCTCGGGCACCCGCAGCCCCGCGCGACGGACCGCCTCGAACACCCCGAAGGCCATCTGGTCGTTCGCCGCCACGATGGCGGTGGGGGGCTCGGGCAGCTGCAGCAGCTCGGTGGCCGCCCGGAAACCGGCCTCGTGGCTGAAGTCGCCGACGAGGAGCAGGGCGGGATCGACGGTGAGACCGGCCGCCTCGAGCGCGGCGCGGTGACCGTCCTGGCGCGCCCGGCTGCACAGCAGGGTGGGCGTGCCGGCCACGACGCCGATCCGGCGGTGGCCCAGGCCGATCAGGTGCTCGGTGGCGGTGAGCCCACCGGCCCAGTTGGTCGCACCGATCGTCGGCACGTCCAGTTCCGGGACCCCGGCCGGGTCGATCACCACGGCCGGCACGTGCAGCCGGCGCAGCTCCGCGTGCAGCGACGGGTCGACGTCGCTGGTCACCAGGATCGCGCCGTCGCTGTTGCGCCCGGCGAGGTTGTCCAGCCACGAGCGGGTGTCGCTGGCCCGCCGGTGGATCGCGGTGACGACCGTGCCCACCCCCTCGGCGTGGGCGGCGTCCTCGACGCCACGGATGATCTCGACCGCCCAGGGGCTGTCGAGGTCGTTGAAGACCAGGTCGATCAGCCGGGCGGCGGTGGTGGGCCGGCTCCCGCGGCGTCGGTAACCGTGGTCGCGCAGCAGTCGCTCGACCCGCTCCCGGGTGTGCGGGGCGACGTCCGAACGGCCGTTGAGGACGCGGGAGACCGTGGGCACGGACACCCCCGCCTCGGCCGCGATGGCCGCGATGGTGACCGTGCGCGTCTCGGTGTCGGACACGGACCCCTCCTCCTCGTCGAAGGGCTCACCCTACGGCGCCCCGGTGCGCCCGCCGGGCCCGACCGGCTGACGACGGGACACGCCGAGGACCTGTTGTCACGACGCCCGGTCGTTCGTAACGTGCCGCGCAGCAGTTCCGGAAGTTCCCGGTATGGCAATGACGCCGACGAGAGGTTGCGCCATGCGCTCCCAGCAGTCCCTGTCCCGAACGTTCGTCCGGTGCGCGGTGGGGGTGGGCATGCTGCCCGTCCTCCTCGGCGCCACCCTCGCCCCGGCAGCAGCCGGGGAGCGTGGTCGAGCCCCCGACCACGCGGTGGAGCAACGGGTCCACAAGGCCCTGGACCGGCTCGGCCTGCGCGACGTGGCGCCGCCGGACCTGGAGATCGGCACCGCCGTCGCCGGGGGCGGGCACCACCTCGAGCAGGACTACCCCGACCCGTTCACCTACGACGAGGAGTACCGCGAGGCGCTGGCGCGCGAGTTCAGCTCGCTGTCGCCGGAGAACCAGATGAAGTGGGAGTTCATCCACCCCGAGCAGGGCCAGTACAACTTCGGCCCCATGGACGCGATCGTCGAGTTCGCCGAGCGTCACGGGCAGGTCGTGCGCGGCCACACCCTGCTGTGGCACAGCCAGAACCCGGCGTGGCTGCAGGAGGGTGACTTCACCCCCGAGGAGCTGCGCGCGATCCTCAAGGACCACATCCAGACCGTGGTCGGCCGGTACGCGGGCAAGATCCAGCAGTGGGACGTCGCCAACGAGATCTTCACCGACGGCGAGGACCCGACCTTCCGGCCGGAGAACATCTGGATCAGCGAGCTCGGCCCGGGCATCATCGCCGACGCCTTCCGCTGGGCGCACGAGGCCGACCCGACGGCGGAGCTGTTCCTCAACGACTACGCCGTCGACGACATCGGGCCCAAGAGCGACGCCTACTACGCCCTGTCCCAGGAGCTCCTCGCCGAGGGCGTGCCGCTGCACGGGTTCGCCACCCAGGCGCACCTGAGCTTCGAGTACCCGTTCCCGGCGACCCTGGAGCAGAACCTGCAGCGCTTCGACGACCTCGGGCTGGAGACGGCGATCACCGAGCTCGACGTCCGCATGCCGCTCGGGGAGGACGGCCGACCCACGAAGGAGCAGCTGAGCCAGCAGGCGGACTGGTACCGCTGGGCGCTGGAAGCCTGTGTCGGCGTCGAGGGCTGCAACTCCTTCACCATCTGGGGCTTCAACGACAAGTACTCCTGGGTGCCGGTCTTCTTCGAGGGCACCGGCGCGGCCAACGTGATGTTCGAGGACTACACGCGCAAGCCCGCCTACTGGGCGCTGGCCGTGACCCTCGCCAAGGCCCGCTGGCTGGGCGTGCGGTGACCGACGGGATCGCCTGACCCCGGTGGGGAGCCCGGTGACTGGCCGGGCTCCCCACCGGGTAGCCGTCCGAGGTCGACCGTCCCGACGACCGAGGAGAACGGCCATGCCGAAGACCACGAAGAGCGGCGACGCGAAGCAGGACGAGATCCCCAGCACCCTGCAGCGCTCGGACGAGAAGGCGCAGCGGACCTTCGCCAAGGCGCACGACTCCGCCGCCGACTCCTACGGCGACGAGCAGCGGGCGAACCAGGTCGCCTGGAGCGCGGTGAAGCACACGCACGAGAAGGTGGGCGACCACTGGGAGCCCAAGGACCACAAGGGGCCGAGTGACCCCCAGGCCGAGGGCGGCCGGGACACCGACCGGGAGACCAAGGGCGGCGTGGACGCGAACGCCTCCAAGTCCCACCTCTACGACGTCGCCAAGGAGCTGGACGTGGAGGGCCGGTCGACGATGGACAAGGACGAGCTGGTCGACGCGATCCAGAAGGCGAACGACCGGAAGACCGCCGAGGGGAAGTGACCCAGCGACACTGACCGGGTGCACCGGGAGGAGATCAGGGCCCGCTACGAGCGGGCCAGCCAGTGGCCGCTGGTCGTGGTGGCCGTGCTGTTCGTCGTGGCCTACGCCTGGCGAGTGCTGCAACCCGGCTTCCCGGGCTGGGTGCAGACGGTCCTGCTGGTGGTGACCGTCGGGGTGTGGCCGGTGTTCCTGGCCGACTACGGCATCCGGCTGGTGCTGGCCGAGCACCGGTGGCGGTTCGTCCGGCAGAACTGGCTGGACGGCCTGGCGGTGCTCCTGCCGCTGCTGCGCCCACTGCGGATCATCAGCCTCGTCCGCGTCGCCCGGGTGCTCGACCGCTCGCTCACCGTCTCGCTGCACGGACGGGTCGCCTACTACGTCACCTCGATCTCCGCCCTCGTCGTCTTCATGGCCTCCCTGGCCGTCTACGACGCCGAGCGGGACGCCCCCGACGCCGTCATCACCGACTACGGGGACGCCGTCTGGTGGGGGCTGACGACGATCACCACCGTCGGCTACGGCGACGAGTACCCGGTCACCGGTGAGGGGCGGCTGGTGGCGGCCCTGCTGATGGTCGGCGGCATCGCTCTGCTCGGTGTGGTCACCGCCGCGGTCGCCTCCTGGTTCGTCGGCCGGGTCGCCGACGCCGCCCACGCCCAGGACGAGGCGGACGACGCCGTGTTGCGTGCGCAGCTGGCCGACCTGACCGAGGAGGTCCGCCGGCTGCGCAGCGACCTCGCCGGGCAGCCCCTCGGTGAGCTCAGGCCGACGGGATCAGGATCAGCTCGGTCTGCCGCTGGTCCAGGTACTCCACGCCCGCAGCCGTGAGCGCGATGCCCTGCTCCAGGGCCATCCGCACCAGCTGACCGCCCCACTCCGCGACCGGAACCCGCACACACAGCTCCAGCGCGTAGACGGTGTCCGGGTGCACCGGCGCCGAACCCGCGCCGGGGACGCCGTCCTGCTGGTCCCACATCCCGATGGCCGGGCCGGCGCCGTGACCGTGCACCCCGACCGGGTGGGAGTAGACGTCGCCGTCGATGCCGGCCGCGGCCGCGGCGGCGCGGGCGGCGGCGAGCACCTCGTCGCCGGTCCGGCCCGGCTGCAGTGCGGCGGTCGTCAGGTCCTGCATCCGGTTGCCGACGCCCAGCGCAGCGACCAGCCCGGCCGGGGCGGCGCCCTCCCCGGGGCGCAGCACGTAGGCGTTGCGCTGGGTGTCGGTCATCAGGCCCAGGCTGGAGAGCCCGACGTCGCAGTGCACCAGGTCACCGGGCTCGATGACCGCGTCGTAGCGGACGCCGGGCAGCACGGTGCCGCGCTCGTCGGCGAGCGGGCTGCCGGCCCGCTGCAGCCCCACGGTGGGCTGGAACCAGGCGTCCACCCCGAGGTCGGCGAAGCGCTGGCGGATCCACCAGGCGACGTCGAGCGCCGTCGTCTCGCCCACGGTGATGACGGCCGGTGAGAACGCCTCGTCGATGACCTCGTGGGCCAGCCGGTTCAGGGCGTGCAGCGCGGCGATCTCCTCGGGCAGCCGGGTCTCCAGCCAGCCCACCGCGAGCTGCTCGGCCGAGACCAGCTTCTCCGCGTGCGGGCCCAGCGCCTGCACCAGGAGGTCGTGCTCGGTGTGGGCCAGGCCGTCGGCGTGGGCGAAGGTGGCCGAGACGTCCACGCCGATCGTGCGCGGCGCTGCCTGGTCCACGAAGCGGCGGACGGCGGTCCACTGCGACTCCTCCGCCGTCAGCCCCGGTTGCTCGTCGGCGTCCCAGGAGCTGAGGAACTGACCGACCGGGTACCGGGAGACCGCCGCGGCCGTGACGCCGTCGTCGCTGCGGTGGAACAGCAGGATCGTGCGCCGCCGGGCCGACAGCCAGGTCGCCGGCAGCAGGGTCGGGAGCACCGGGTCCTCGTTGTACTCGCGGCCGACGACCACCCACAGGTCGATCTCCGCGCGGTCCATCAGCCCGGGCAGCACGTCGAGCAGCCGCTGGGTCAGCCAGCGGTCCCGGACGTCGGCCTGCTCGCGCAGCGACAGCGGCACGGTGCGGGTGGGGTCCGGGACGCCCCGGTCTGCGGTCGCGATCATGCTGGCAGGAAAGCAGACCGCCGCCCGGGCCGCCCGGGGACGCTGGGGCGCCGCTGGAGCTCAGGCCATCCCGCCGCCGCCCGGAGCACGCCGTGCGCCACCGGCGACCGGGGGGCGGTGGACGGGCAGGCTGCCGGCCACGACCACCCGGTCCCGGCCGCCCTGCTTGGCCAGGTACATGGCCGCGTCGGCGCGGTCGACCAGCCGCCACAGCGCGTCGGTGGGGTTCTCGCCGTCGACCGGGCCGGCCAGCGCGACCCCGATCGAGGCGGTCACCCCTCGCTGCCGTCCGCACTCGCTGTCCACGACGGCCAACCGGAGCCGCTGCGCCAGCCGCCAGGCCACGTCGGGGTCGGACACCAGCCCGAGCACGACGAGCTCCTCCCCGCCGGTGCGCGCCAACACGTCGGCCGGGCGCACGCTGGCGGCCAGGGCGCCGGACACCTCGCGGAGGACGGCGTCGCCGACCGCGTGGCCGTAGGTGTCGTTCAGCCGCTTGAAGTGGTCCAGGTCCAGGACCAGGGCCGCCACCCGCTGGCCGTCGCGCCGGGCCTGCCGCCAGATGCGTGGCGCCTGGTCGACCAGGGACCGCCGGTTCGCCAGGCCGGTCAGCGGGTCGGTGGAGGACAGCGCCTGGGTCGCCGTCAGCAGGCGCTGCACCCGCCGGCGCAGCACGAAGACGCCGAAGGTGGCGGCGTTGAGCAGCCCGGCGCTGGCCGTCACGGCGACGACGAGGCCGGCGGTGCCCGGGTAGCTGTCGGCCAGGGCGAGCCAGCAGGCCACGACGACGGCGACCATGTGCACCGCGAGCGCGCGGATGCCGAGGAACCAGGCGGCGACGAGGCAGGTGAACAGCAGCATCAGGGGAGGGGCGTAGCGCAGCGGGTCGCCGGTCGCCCACGCGAACACCACGTAGACCAGGTCCCCGAACAGCACGAGGGCGACGGTCGCGGCCTCACCGGCGCGCCGGTGCACCCCGAGGGCAGCGGCGAGCAGGAGGCAGGCGCCCAGCGTGACGGCGTAGACCGGACGGCTGGCGCCCTCGCGAACCGCTCCGTCGATGAAGAGGTTGATCGAGCCCAGGACCGCGCTCACCGCGAGCAGCACCGCCAGCGCCCCGGCGACCAGGGCGCTCTCCGGCCCCCGGCCGGGACGCAGGGGGTCGAGCGCCGCACGGGTCGACTCCCCGTCGCGCCGTGTGCTGGGCGTGTGGGCCCCCGTCATGGGCAGGAGCATGCCGCAGGTGGCGGCTCAGCAGAACGGGATGGGGCGTGTCATTTCCGGAACCGGTTCTGTTGCTGGGTACAACGACTGACCGACGGCGAGGACGACCAGCGGATGCGAGGCTGGACATGACGAGCCGGACACCACGAGAGGAGCCGACGATGGCGCAGGGACCGTGGTTCTACTGCCTGAAGCACCACGCCGTCGAGACGCGGGACGGCTGTGCCGAGCGGCACCGCCTGGGCCCGTACGACGACCGCGCGGAGGCCGAGGCCGCCCTGGAGAAGGTCGCCGAGCGGAACGAGGCGGCCGACGCCGCCGACCGCGCCTGGGAGGAGGGCCGGGGCTGAGCCGACCCGCGCGGCCGTCCGCGGCCGCGCGGGGCATGATCGTCGGCAGGGGGCGTCCGGAAGGGCGCCCGGAGGATCAGGAGGAGCCGTGACGGACGGACGCGCGATGGAGGACCTCGTCGTCGGCGTGCTCGGTGGCACCGGGCCGCAGGGGCGGGGTCTGGCGGTGCGGCTGGCCGCGGCCGGGCAGCGGGTGCTGCTGGGTTCCCGGGACGCCGCACGCGCCGAGGAGGTCGCCGGCGAGGTGGCCACCCGGGCCGGTGCGGCCGCCGGTGGCGTCGGGGTGTCGGTCCGGGGTGGCTCCAACGCCGACGTCGCGGGGGCCGCGGACCTGGTCATCGTCGCGGTGCCGTACGCCGGGCACGCCGACACCCTCGCCGAGCTGGCGACCCCGCTGGCCGGCAAGGTCGTCGTCGACTGCGTCGTCCCCATGGGCTGGGACGAGCTCGGCGCCTACGTGCTGGACGTGGCGGAGGGCAGCGTGTGCCAGCAGGCCGCCGCCCTGCTGCCGGACAGCTCCGTCGTCGGCGCCTTCCACCACCTCTCGGCCGTGACGTTGGAGGACCTCTCCCAGCCGACGCTCGAGGGTGACGTGATGGTGGTCGGTGACGTCCGGGAGGCCACCGACCTGGTGCAGGCCCTCGCCGGCCGGCTGCCGGGGATGCGCGGGGTCTACGCCGGCCGGCTGCGCAACGCCCGCCAGGTCGAGGCGCTGACGATCAACCTGGTGTCGGTCAACCGCCGCTACAAGGCCCACGCCGGCGTCCGCATCACCGACGTCTGAGGTCGCGCCCCCGGTGGGGGGCGTGATGTGCAGCGAGGGCGTGTTCCCGGCCGGGAACACGCCCTCGCTGCACCACCACTACTCGAAGGAGTGCTCGGGGGCCGGGAAGGTGCCGTCGCGGACCTCGGTGGCGTACTCCTGGGCGGCTCGGAGCAGCTCGCTGCGCAGGTCGGCGTACTTCTTCACGAACTTCGGCACCCGCCCCGAGGTCATCCCGGCCATGTCCGGCCAGACGAGCACCTGGGCGTCGCAGTCCGGCCCGGCACCGATCCCGATCGTCGGGATGGTCAGCTCCTTGGTGACCTGCCCGGCGACCTCGGCCGGCACCATCTCCATGACGACGGCGAAAGCGCCGGCGTCCTGCACGGCGTGCGCGTCGGCCAGCAGCTGCTCGGCCCCCGCACCTCGGCCCTGCACCCGGAAACCGCCCAGGGCGTGCTCGCTCTGCGGGGTGAAGCCGATGTGCGCCATCACCGGGATGCCGGCCTCGGTGAGCAGCCGGATCTGCGGCGCCACCCGGACACCGCCCTCCAGCTTGACCGCCTGCGCCCCGCCCTCCTTCATCATCCGCACCGCGGTGTCGAAGGCCTGCTGCGGGCCGGACTCGTAGCTGCCGAACGGCAGGTCGGCGACGATGAGCGAGCGCTTCGTGGAGCGGGTGACCGCCTTGGTCATCAGCAGCAGGTCCTCCACCGTCACCGGCACGGTCGAGGTGTGCCCGAGGACGACGTTGCCCGCGGAGTCACCGACCAGCAGCACCGGGATGCCGGCCTCCTCGAACACCGCGGCCGCGTAGGTGTCGTAGGCGGTGAGCATCGCCCACTTCTCGCCGCGCTCCTTGGCCTGCTGCAGGTGGTGGACGCGCACCCGGGCGGTGGCGGTGCCGCCGTAGAGGGGGGACTCGGTCATCGGGCCGCTCCTTCGCGGACGCTGGGCAGGCTCTCCCGCCAGCGGTTGGTGATCGGCAGCCGGCGGTCCCGGCCGAACGCCTTGAGCGAGATCTTGGTGCCCGGCGCGGACTGGCGGCGCTTGAACTCCGCCAGGTCGACCAGCCGCAGCACCCGGGCCACCACCTCGGGGTCGTGGCCGCGCTCGAGCAGCTGGGCCAGCCCCAGGTCACGGTCGACGTAGTCGGCGATGACGGCGTCCAGCTCCTCGTAGGAGGGGAGCGAGTCGCTGTCCTGCTGTCCGGGGGCCAGCTCGGCCGACGGCGGCTTGTCGATGGAGTTCTGCGGGATCGGCTCCACCTGCCCGCGGTCCCGGGCGTGCGCGTTGCGCCACCGCGCGAGGTCCCAGACGAGGGTCTTGGGCACGTCCTTGATCGGGGCGAAGCCACCGGCGGCGTCGCCGTAGAGCGTGGAGTAGCCGACGGCGACCTCGCTCTTGTTGCTGGTGGCCAGCAGCAGGTGGCCGTGCTGGTTGGACAGCCCCATCAGCAGCGTGCCGCGCACCCGGGCCTGGACGTTCTCCGCGGCGACGCCGGACAGCTCCACCGCCCCCTCGAACGCCGTCACGACCGGGGCGATCGGGACGACGGAGTAGTGCATGCCCAGGCGCTCCGCCGAGTCCGCGGCGTCGGCCAGGGAGTGCTCGCTGGACCACCGCGAGGGCAGCCCGACGCCGACCACCCGGTCGGCGCCCAGGGCGTCGACGGCCAGCGCGGCCACCACCGCCGAGTCGATGCCGCCGGACATGCCGAGCACCACCGAGGGCATGCCGTTCTTGTCGATGAAGTCGCGCAGCCCCAGCACCAGGGCCCGCCAGACCTCCTCGCAGTCGCTCAGCGGCTCGGCCACCGTCCCCGGCTGCGCCGGGTAGGCGGCCACCGGCTGCTCGGACACCAGGTGCCGGGTGACCGTCATCGGGCCGATCCGGCCCTCCCGTCGCACCGGGACGGCCGCCGGGTCCACCGTCAGGTCGACGGTGAGCAGGTGCTCGACGAACTGCGGGGCGCGGGCGAGCAGCTCGCCCGCGGCGGAGACGGCCAGCGAGTCGCCGTCGAAGACCAGCTCGTCCTGACCGCCCACCTGGTTGCAGTAGACGATCGGGGCGTTCGCCTCCGCGGCGCGGCGCTGCACCAGCGGCAGCCGCAGGTCGTCCTTGGCGCGCTCGTAGGGGGAGGCGTTGGGGGAGACGACGAGGTCGACCCCGGCCTGCCCGGCCACCCCGCACGGGCCGCCCTCGACCCAGAGGTCCTCGCAGATCGTCAGCGCGACGTCGACGCCGTGCAGCCGCACGATCGGCAGCTCGGTGCCGGGCACGAAGTAGCGGGCCTCGTCGAAGACGCCGTAGTTGGGCAGGTGGCGCTTGTGGTACCGCGCCACGACCTCCCCGCCGTGCAGCAGTGCCGCGGCGTTGCGCGGGGCACCGCGGCGGGGGTTGGCGTCGCCGGGGGCGTCGTCCGCGTCGGTCGGCATCTCGTCCACCGGGGCGGGGCCGGCTCCCTCGGTGTGCGCCAGGTAGCCGACGACGACGGCGGTGCCGCCCAGGCCCTGCTCGGCCAGCGTGCCGGCCAGCTCGACCAGCGTCTGCTCGCTGGCCCGGGCGAAGGACTCCCGGAGCACCAGGTCCTCGGCCGGGTAGCCGGTCAGCGTCATCTCCGGGAACACCACGAGGTGGGCATCGCGGCCGGCGGCCCGCCGGGTCCACTCGACGACCAGCTCCGCGTTGCCCGCCAGGTCGCCGACCCGGGTGTCGACCTGGGCCAGGGCCACCCGCAACTGCCGCGCCGACTCCGCCGTCCGCTGCTGATCACTCACACCGGAGAGTGTGGTCGCCGCCCCGTCCGGTCGCCCAGGTGGGGACTCCCCGGGTGGCTGTGGTTCACGTCACGTGCGCGGCGGCGTGCGACCGGTCCGGGGCGCCTGTTCCGCCCGGCCCCTCCGAGGGGGCAGGCTGGGGACCACGTAACACCGTTGTCACGACGGGAGTGGAGCATGGCCAGCATGGACCGCCAGCAGGAGTTCGTCCTGCGCACCCTGGAGGAGCGCGACATCCGCTTCGTGCGGCTGTGGTTCACCGACGTCTCCGGCTATCTCAAGGCCGTCGCGGTGGCCCCGGCCGAGATCGAGGCCGCGTTCGCAGAGGGCATCGGCTTCGACGGCTCGGCGATCGAGGGCTTCGCCCGGGTCTACGAGTCCGACATGCTGGCCAAGCCGGACCCGGCCACGTTCCAGGTCATGCCGGGTTCGCGCGGGCAGGCCAGCGAGACCGCGCGGATGTTCTGCGACATCACGCTGCCCGACGGCTCGCCGGCCTGGGCCGACCCGCGGCACGTGCTGCGGCGGGCGCTGGGCAAGGCCGCCGACATGGGGTTCACCTTCTACACCCACCCCGAGATCGAGTTCTTCCTGCTCAAGGACCTCCCCAGCGACGGCACGCCCCCCGAGCCGGCCGACGTCGGCGGCTACTTCGACCTCTCCACGCACAACGTGGCCCACGACTTCCGCCGGGAGGCGGTCTTCGCGCTGGAGGCGATGGGCATCTCGGTGGAGTTCAGCCACCACGAGGTCGCCCCGGGCCAGCAGGAGATCGACCTGCGGTACGCCGACGCGCTGTCGATGGCCGACAACATCATGACGCTGCGGCACGTCGTCCGGGAGGTGGCGCTGGCCCAGGGCGTGCACGCGACCTTCATGCCCAAGCCCTTCACCGAGCTGGCCGGCTCGGCGATGCACACCCACCTGTCGCTGTTCGAGGGCGACCGCAACGCCTTCCACGACCCGGCCGACCCGATGCGGCTGTCGACCACCGGCAAGCAGTTCATCGCCGGGCTGCTCACCCACGCCCGGGAGATGACCGCGGTCACCAACCAGACGGTCAACTCCTACCGCCGGCTGCTGGCCGGCACCGAGGCGCCCACGGCGGCGACCTGGGGCCGGGCGAACCGGTCGGCGCTGGTGCGGCTGCCCTCCTACAAGCCGAACAAGGGCAACTCCGCCCGGGTCGAGGTCCGCTCGCCGGACTCGGCGTGCAACCCGTACCTCACCTTCGCGGTGCTGCTGGCCGCCGGCCTGCGCGGCATCGAGAAGGGCTACGAGCTGCCGCCCGAGGCCGAGGACGACGTCTGGTCGCTGACCGACACCGAGCGGCGGGCGGCCGGGTACGAGGACCTGCCGGTCTCCCTCGGCGAGGCGCTCACCGCGATGCAGGGCAGCGAGCTCGTCGCCGAGACCCTGGGGGAGCACGTCTTCGACTTCTTCCTGCGCAACAAGTGGGAGGAGTTCAACTCCTACCGGCAGAACGTCACCCCCTTCGAGCTCAAGCGCTACCTCCCCGGTCTCTGACGCGCCCGGCACCACCGAAATGGCCATTTCGGTGGTGCCGGGACGGGGAACTAGCCTTCCTCCCATGGCCCGTCTGCTCGTCGTCGTCCCCTCCGACACCGACCCGCCGACCCGGCTGGGGGAGTGGTTGCGCGAGGCCGGGCTGGAGCTCGACGAGCGGCGGCTGTCCCGCGGTGAGCCGCTGCCGGCCGACCTCACCGGGTTCGACGGGTTGCTGGTGATGGGCGGCCCGCAGTCGTCGCTGGACGACGAGCAGACCTCACCGGAGCTGGTCGGGGTCCGGCACCTGCTGGCTCAAGCGGTCGCGGCCGACGTGCCGACCCTGGCGATCTGCCTGGGCGCCCAGCTGCTGGCCCAGGTCGGCGGCGGCAGCACCCGGGTCGGCGCCGACGGTCCGGAGGTGGGGGCGACGCTGGTGGCCAAGCGGGACCTCGCCGACGCCGACCCGCTGTTCGCGCCGCTGCCGCTGTCGCCGGACGTGCTCCAGTGGCACCACGACGAGGTCGACCGGCTGCCGGCCGGCGCGACCCTGCTGGCCAGCAACCCGCGGTACCAGCACCAGGCCTACCGGGTCGGGGAGCACGTCTACGGCCTGCAGTTCCACATCGAGACCGACCCGGCGCTGGTGCGGCGGTGGGCCGACGGCGATGCGGTCGGGGTGGCCAGCAGCGGCCTGGACGTCGAGACGATCTGTGCCCGCGCGACCGCTGTGCACCCGGACCTCGCCGAGGTCTGGGCGCCCTTCGCGGCCCGGTTCGCCGACCTGGTGCGCGCTCGCGCCACCACCGGGGGCTGACGGTGGCGGCCGCTCCGCAGCTCGACGACGAGGTGCCCCGCCGCGCCGTCGTCCGGCTGGTGCGCTTCGGCTTCGACGACGGCGCCCGGGTGGCCCGGCTGCTGGCCTCCCCGGCGCTGGGCCTGTGGGACCTGGAGCGCAACGAGCCGGCCGACCCCGAGGCCGCGCCGGTGGTCTCCGCGCTGGCCCGCGCCGGCGACCCGGACCTCGCCGTCCGCTCGCTGGCCCGGCTGGTCGAGGCCCTGGACGCCGCCGACGCCGACGGCGAGCTCGCGGCCGCCCTGCTGGCCCGGCTGCGGGGCTCGTCGACGGTCCGCTCCCGGCTGCTCGCCGTGCTGGGTGCCTCTGCCGGTCTCGCCGACCACCTGGCAGCCCACCCGACGGACTGGGTGGTGCTGGACACCGAGGACCGCACCGCCCGCCCCAGCCCGCAGGAGCTCGAGCAGCAGCTGTTGTTCGCCGTCGGGGCCGACCCGCACGACCCGCCGTGGGGCGTGCGGCTGGGCACCGCCGCGCCCGACGCCGAACCCGCCCGGGTCCGCGACCTCCGGCACGCCCACCTGCGCGCCGTCCTCTCGCTGGCCGGCCGTGACCTCGGCGACGGGCTGCCCGCCGACGAGGTGGCCGCGGAGCTGTCCGACATCGCCGGGGCCGTGCTCACCGCCGGCCTCGCCGTGGCCCTCGCCGAGCAGCCGGCCGACGCCACGCCGTGCCGGCTGGCCGTCATCGCGCTGGGCAAGTGCGGTGGCCGGGAGCTCAACTACGTGAGCGACGTCGACGTGGTCTTCGTGGCCGAGCCCGTCGACGGGGAGGACGACGCCGCGGCGACGGCCAGCGCGGCGCGCGTGGCCAGTGCGCTGATGCGGATCTGCGGGGAGGCCGCCTGGGAGGTGGACGCAGCACTGCGCCCGGACGGCAAGGCCGGTGCACTGGTGCGCACCGTCGCCGGGCACCGCGCGTACTACGACCAGTGGGCCAGCACCTGGGAGTTCCAGGCCCTGCTCAAGATGCGGCCGGTGGCCGGGGACCCCGGGCTGGGCCGGGAGTACGTGGACGAGATCTGGCCGCTGGTCTGGAAGGCCGGGGACCGCCCCGGCTTCGTCGCGGAGATCCAGGCGATGCGCCGCCGGGTGGAGCAGAACATCCCGGCCGCCCAGGCCGAGCGGCAGCTCAAGCTCGGCCGCGGTGGGCTCCGCGACGTCGAGTTCAGCGTCCAGCTGCTCCAGCTGGTGCACGGCCGGGCCGACGTCTCGCTGCGCGCCGGCGGCACGATCCCCGCGCTGACCGTGCTCGGTGCCGGCGGGTACATCGGGCGGGAGGACGCCGCCACGCTCATCGCCTCCTACCGCTTCCTGCGCACCGTCGAGCACCGGCTGCAGCTGCTGCGGCTGCGACGCACCCACCTGCTCCCGGTCGCCGGTGACCAGCTGCGCTGGCTGGCCCGCTCGCTGGGCTACAAGCCCGACGACCGCGGTGACTCGGTCGCCGTCCTGCAGGCGGAGCTGGCGCTGCACACCCGGGTGGTGCGCAAGCTGCACGAGAAGCTCTTCTACCGTCCGCTGCTGTCCTCGGTCGCCCGGGTGCCGGGTGAGCAGCTGCAGCTGGGCCCGAAGGCAGCGGGGGAGTGGCTGCGGGCGCTCGGCTTCGCTGACCCCGATGGCGCGCTGCGGCACCTCACCGTGCTCACCGGTGGGCTGAGCCGGTCGGCGTCGATGCAGCGCTACCTGCTGCCGGTGCTGCTGCAGAGCTTCGCCTCCTGCGCCGACCCCGACGCCGGGCTGCTCGCCTACCGCAAGGTCAGCGAGGCGCTGGGCAACGACCAGTGGTTCCTGCGGCTGCTGCGGGACGAGGGGCAGGCCGCCGAGCGGCTGGCCGTGCTGCTGGGCTCCAGCCAGTACGTCGCCGGCCTGCTGACCCGGACGCCGGAGGCGATGCGGATCCTCGCCGACGACGCCCAGCTGGAGCCCCGCAGCGCCGACGCGCTCACCTCGGCGTGGCGGCAGGCGGTGGCCCGGGCCGACAACCCGAGCGCCGGCGTGCAGGTGCTGCGGTCGCTGCGCCGGCAGGAGCTGCTGCGGATCGCCTGCGCCGACCTGCTCGGCCGGCTGGACGTGCTCCGGGTCGGCCAGGCCCTGTACGACGTCGCGGTGGCCACGCTGCGTGCCGGCCTGGACGCCGCTGTGCGCAGCTGGGCGGCCGAGACCGGGTGGGCGGTCGCCGACGTCCCGGTCGACGTCGCGGTCATCGGGATGGGCCGGCTGGGCGGTGCCGAGATGGGCTACGGCTCGGACGCCGACGTCCTCTTCGTGCACCGCGTCCGCCCGGGCGCGGACGAGGGCCGGGCCACGTCGGCGGCCACCGCCATCGCGCACGCCCTGCGCCGGCTGCTGAGCGAACCCGCGCCCGACCCGGCCTTCGAGGTGGACGCCAACCTGCGTCCCGAGGGTCGGCAGGGCGCGATGTCGCGGAGCCTGAGCGCGTTCGCCGAGTACTACGAGCGCTGGGTCTCCACCTGGGAGGTGCAGGCGCTGCTGCGCGCCGAGCCGGTGGCCGGGGACGAGGCGCTGGGCCGGGAGTTCGTGGCGCTGATCGACCCGCTGCGCTACCCGGCCGCCGGGCTGTCCACCGAGCAGGTGGCCGAGATCCGCCGGATCAAGGCCCGGGTGGACAGCGAACGGCTGCCCCGCGGCGCCGACCCGGCCACGCACACCAAGCTCGGCCGGGGTGGGCTGGCCGACGTCGAGTGGACCGCGCAGCTGCTGCAGCTCCAGCACGCCGCGACGCACCCGGCGCTGCGGGTCACCGGCACGGTGGCGGCCCTGGAGGCGCTGGGGGAGGCCGGCCTGCTCGACGCCGAGCAGCGGGACGCGCTGCGGGCAGCCTGGGAGCTGGCCAGCCGGGCGCGCAACGCGGTCTTCCTGGTCCGCGGCCGGCCGGGTGACCAGCTGCCCCGGCAGGGGCTGGAGCTCAGCGGGGTGGCCCGGGCGTGCGGGTACGGGCCGGAGACCGACGCCGGGCAGTTCCTGGACGAGTACCGGCGGGTCACCCGACACGCGCGGACGGTCGTGGAGCGCGTCTTCTACGGCCGGACCGAGGAGGGCTGAGCCGGTGACCTCCCGCCGGGCGGTGGCTGACGGGGTGGTCGGTTGAGCACGACCGGTCCCGGGCACCATCGACCGGTGCCCACCGATGAGAGCCCGGACCCCGTGTCCGACGACCCCGCCGACGTGACCGACGCCCGGGTGCGCGACGAACCCCCGGTCGACGAGCCGACGGCGACCATCACGCCCTACCGGGACGGTCCGCTGATCGTGCGCGGCAACTTCCAGCTGGTGGACACCGACGGCCAGGAGATCGACCCGGGCCGCAGGACGGTGGCGCTGTGCCGCTGCGGGAAGTCCGGGATCAAGCCGTTCTGCGACGGCACCCACAAGCGCGCCGGGTTCCACTCCGGCAGCGCCCCGTCGCGTCCTCGGCCGGCGGCCCGGCTGTTCCAGGAGGCCGGCCGCGAGGCCGACGACGGGCAGCGGCCGCCGACCTGAGCGGACGTCGGCCCCGGTCCACCGCGTGTTCGCCGGTGGGCCACCTGCCGGCCGTGCGGGCGTACCAGGGTCGGCGACGACCCTGACCCGAACTCCCGAGGTGGCCCGTGCTCCGTCGTCCGCTCCGTCCCGTCACCGCCGTGCTCTCGCTCAGCGCGCTCGCCCTGCTGGCCGCCGCCGGCCCGGCCGCAGCCGCACCGGCACGCACCTTCACGCCCCTGGCCACGTTCCCCGTGGAGGGAGAGGTCGCCGAGATCATCTCGGCCACCCCGGACGGGCGGACGGTCGTCTACACCGACTCCGAGCTCGGCCGGATCGGGCTGGTCGACCTGAGCGACCCGAGCGCGCCGCGGGACCGGGGGGCCATCGACGTGGGTGGCTCGCCGACCTCGGTCACGATCACCTCCAGCGCCCGATATGCCCTGGTCGCGGTCGACACGACCACCGACCTGGCCTCTCCCTCGGGCCACCTGGCGGTCGTCGACCTGCCGCGGCGCGCGATCGTGCGCACCATCGACCTGGGCGGCCAGCCGGACTCGATCGACATCGGCCCCAGCGGCGTCTTCGCGGCCATCGCCATCGAGAACCAGCGCGACGAGGACATCGAGGTCGGCGACGTGGAGGGTGGCCTCCCGCAGCTGCCGGCCGGCTTCCTCTCGGTGGTCGACCTGCGCGGCCCGGTCAGCGCGTGGACGGTGGGCCGGGTCGAGCTGACCGGGCTGCCGGGTGCCGTCTTCGCCGACGACCCCGAGCCGGAGTTCGTCGACGTCGACGGCCGGGACATCGCCGCCGTCACCCTCCAGGAGAACAACGCGATCGCGCTGGTCGACCTGGCCCGCCGCACGGTGGTCAGCTCCTTCTCGGCCGGCACGGTCATCCGCACCGACGCCGACACCGTCGACGACGACGTCGTCGCCTTCGACGACCTGCTGGTCGCCCCACGTGAGCCGGACACGGTGCAGTGGACGTTGCGCGGCAACCTGGTCACCGCCGACGAGGGCGACCTGGCCGAGGAGCCGGCCGGCGGCCGCGGCTGGACGGTGTTCAGCGAGACGGGGGAGGTGCTGTACGGCAGCGGCGGCCCCGCCGAGCGGGCGCTGGCCGCCGTCGGTGCGTACCCGGACGGGCGCAGCGACGACAAGGGCGCGGAGTTCGAGGGCGCCGAGGTGGCCCGGATGCGCGGGGTCGACTACACGTTCATCGGCGCCGAGCGCGGGGACGCCGTGCTGGTCTACGACACCGACCGCGACGCCGCGCCGGAGCTGCTCCAGGTGCTGCCGGTCGGCGACGCACCGGAGGGGCTGCTCGCCATCCCGTCCCGCGGCCTGTTCGTCGCCAGCAACGAGGACGACGGCACCCTGTCCGTCTTCGGCCTCCGCTGAGGCCGGGCAGCCGGTCGCCTCAGGCGGCGACCGGCTGCTCCTGCCGCAGGCCGGAACGCCCGGCCTCCCAGGCGCCGAGCAGGTGCTCGGCGGTCAGGCCGTCCAGGGCCAGCGAGCACTGGGCGCCGAACAGGACGTCGGCGGCCAGCGACGGGTCCTCGGCCACCAACGACCCGCACATGTCGACCGAGGCGATCTGCTCGTGGACGGCGTCGGCCTCCACGTGCTCGTCGTAGAAGACGCTGGTCTGCTCGCCGAACCCCAGGCGGCGAAGCCCGGAGGAGTAGCGGCGGCTGGGCTCCGAGGAGGTCATCTCCACCGCCGTCAGGTGGCCCAGGCACGCGCCCCGGAACCGGCGGTGCAGCCCGAACAGCGACATGGTGTTGACCGACGTGAACGCCACCGCGGGGGCGGCGTCCCAGAGCGCGCCGTAACAGGTGTCCAGGTCGAGGTCGGCCATCATCCCGGCGAACAGCTGGCTGTGCATGCGCTCGGCCGACCCGCCGCCGTACTCGTCGGCCTGGATCTCCACCATCGCCGCCTTGGCCCGCCCGCTGATCCGCGGGATGGCCCAGGTGTGCGGGTCGCCCTCCTTGAGGTGGTAGACCGACCGCAGCGTGAGGTACTCCTGCCACTGCTCGCGGGTGCCGTGCTTGGCCAGGTACCTCGACAGCGACGGGCCGTCGTCGGCGGCGATCACGGCGGTGAGCTGCTGGTCGACCGGCTCGTCGGTGACCTCCACCGGGGTGACCAGGGCCCGCAGCGCCGCGAGGTGGCGCTGCTCGAGCAGGGCGCGCAGCCGCAGCAGCTCCGGGTCCCACTCCCAGGCGTCGTCCACCCCGTCGAAGCCCCGGTAGTGCAGCTCGTAGCAGATGGCCAGGGTCAGCTGCAGGTCCTCGTCGGTCAGCGGGTCGGTCGCCGAGGCGGCCAGCCCCTCGGCGGCGGCGAGCGTGCGGGAGCTGAGGGTCGACCCGGCGGTGAGGTCCGCGCTCAGCGCTGCGCTGACGGGGCCCCGTGACTTCGGAAGGCGCATGGGTCCGATCATGCCCAGCCCGCCGCCGTCCGGAACCTCCGCGGGCCGATCGGTCGTGCACCACTCGCTGCCGGGCCCCGCACCTCGGGGGAGGGGCGGGGTCCGGCGCGTCGTGGGGTCAGACGTCCCGGTCGAAGGCCGAGGCCATCCGGGCCTGCTCCTCCAGCACCTCACCGATCCGGGCCTGGACGGCGTCCAGCTGGCCGATGATCTCCCCGGTGGTGTGGATGCCGTCGGCCACCGCCTTGCTGCTGGCCTGGATGCCGGCGATCTGGTCGGACACCTTCTGCGTGGCGTTGGCGGTCTCCCGGGCGAGGTCCTTGACCTCGCTGGCCACGACCGCGAAGCCCTTGCCCAGCTCGCCGGCGCGCGCCGCCTCGATCGTGGCGTTGAGCGCGAGCAGGTTCGTCTGGTCGGCGATGCCGGAGATGATCCGGATGACCTCGCCGACCGCAGCCGACGCCTCGTCCAGCGCCTCGACCTCGGTGGTCATCGTGGACGCCTGGCTGACCGCGCTCTCCGCCACCCGGCCGGCGTCCCCGGCGGCCTCGCGGAGCCGGGAGACGGTGTCCAGCAGCTCGCGCGCGTTGTCCGCCGACTCCTCCGTGCGGCGCAGCACGTCCAGCCGCTGGGAGACCAGCTGCTGCACGTTGCGCAGCGCCGAGCGGCGGGAGTCCGACAGCTCGATGGTCGCGGTGACGAAGAAGTCCATCGTGCCGACGACCCGGCCACCGACCATCAGCGGGAAGCACACACCGGACTTGACCCCGGCGCGCTGGGCCGCGGGGGCACGGACGCAGTCGGTCATCTCGCCGATGTCGCGGACGAAGAACAGGTCCCGGGACCGCCAGGTGCGCCCGGACAGGCCCACCCCCTCGGCGAAGCTCGCCGCCAGGGTGACCTTGCGGAACTCCTCACCGGCCGAACCCGACTCCTGCTGGAAGCGCAGCACGTTCGCGCTCTCGTCGAGTGCCCAGTAGGAGCCGTACGCCCAGCCGAACGCCTCCCGCACGGTGTCCAGCGCGATCCGCAGGGCGGACTGCTGGTCACGGGCCGCGCTCAGCTCGGTGACGACCGTGGTGACGGCGACCCGGTCGTCGAGGGTCTCCTGCAGCTCGGCCCTGCCCAGGGCGGACCGGCGGGCATGGGTGAGCAGGCGGCTCAGGGAGTCCCACTTGCCCTGGCGGGCACCGTAGAAGGGCAGCTCGCCGGCGTTGTAGTACTCGTAGAGCGCGATGACCCGGCCGTTCTCCACCAGCGGCACGATGCACCCGGCGGTGGCGCCGGCGGCGAGGGCCGCCGCCCAGCGCAGGCACTTCCGGGGGTCGCTGCTGGCGTCGGTCACCAGCGTCTTCTTGTTCCGGATCGCCTCACCGCCGTAGCCGTCGGAGGCGGTCATCTGCAGCGCCTGGTTCCCGAAGCCCGCGGCGATGGTCGGTGTCAGGGGGCCGGACTCGTGGGTGAGGTGGAAGGTGCCGCCGTCACCGGCCAGCCACACGGCGCCGTAGGCGATGCCGAGCTCCTGGACGAGCGTCTCGATGATCAGCTGATGGGCGTGGGGCTCGTCGGTGACGCCCTGTTCGAGCCGGGCGATCACGGCCTCCACGGCCTCGACGTCCCGGGGCATCTGCCCCGCCTCGATCGTGTTCGTGGCCGGGGTGCTGGTGCGCCGCCTCATCCGTGTCCTCCATCGCAGGCCGTCGCCGGCCTGCGGGGATCGCAGCCGGCGTGCTGTGCTGCCCGGCCCCCGGCAGCGGTCGGCGCAGTCCACCCAGGTCATCGGCAGGTCGGGGCGCGAGTTGAACCGGGGACGACTCGGTCGTGCGCCGTCGAGTCGGCCGACCGTCCGGCAGCCCGGAGGACCTCCCCGCAGGTGTTTCAGGCCCGTTCCGGTGGCAAGGGCCACAGCGTCAGGAAGACACAACGCGACCGAATCGGGGTCTCCGTGAACACCTTCCTCGCACTCTCCTCGTCCCTGCTGCTGGCGACCACCGGACTGGTGGGCGGTGCCAGCGCCGCGCCGTCGGCCGGGCCACCCGCCCCCGTGCCACTGGCCGGGCCACTGGCTCCGGCGACCGAACCCGTGGGCACGCCGGGCACCGGCCCGGTGCAGGCGGGCGACTTCCCCGCCGTGACCGGGCCGACGGCCCACCTGACCGACGTGCGGACCGCCCGGCACGACGGCTTCGACCGCGTGGTCCTGGAGTTCGCGGGCACGGCGGCGCCCGGGTACCGGGTGGCCTACGTCGAGCCGCCGATCACCGAGGACGGATCCGGCGCCGAGGTCCCGGTGCCCGGTGCGGCGTTCCTCGAGGTGCGGGCTGCGCCGGCCAGCGGCGTGGACCTCTCCGGCGACGAGCCGCGGGAGACCTACACCGGCCCTGACCGGGTCGCCCCGACCGACGGCGGCGTCGTCACCGAGGTCGTCCGGACCGGCGACTTCGAGGGGCAGCTGGCCTGGACGATCGGGCTGCAGCAGCGCGTGCCCTTCGGCGTCGCGGTGCTCGAGGAGCCGACCCGGCTGGTCGTGGACGTGTACCACGAGCCGGCACAGTCGATCGAGCCGATCGGGGCCGGGGACACCGCCGACTCCGAGGTCGCCGGCGCCGGGGCCCCGGTGGTGGTCACCGACGTCCGGCTGGGTGCCCACCCCGGCTTCGACCGGATCGTCTTCGAGGTCGCCGGCGAGGGGGAGGCCGGCTGGCGGATCGGGTACACCGACGACCCCCGGGCCCAGGGCTCCGGTGCCCCCATCGAGGTGCCCGGGGACGCCGTCCTCGGCATGACGCTGACCAACGTCGCCCTGCCCGGCGACGCCCCGGACGGGGTGCAGCCCTGGGACGGTCCCGACCGGCAGCAGCTGCCCGGGGCCTCCACGCTGCAGGCGCTGGTGGAGGACACCGTGTTCGAGGGGCACCACACGTTCTTCGCCGGGCTCGACGCCGAACGGCCGTTCGCGGTGTCCCGGCTCTCCTCGCCGCAGCGGATCGTGGTCGACGTGCTGGCCCAGGACGGGCGCCCGCCGGTCGACCTGGGCAGCCGGTGCGAGCACCCCGACGGCTTCGCGCTCAGCTACCCCGGGTCGTGGTCGACCAACACGGGTGACGTGCTGCCGCCCTGCTCGCGGTTCGCGCCGGAGCCGTTCACGCTGACCGCGGGGACCGACGTGCGGACGGCCCCGATCGCCGCCTCGGTGGAACCGGTGCCGTACGACCGGGTGAGCGCACCCCAGGAGGGCGTCGAGGAGAGCCGCAGCGGCACCGTCGTCGACGGGCGGCAGGGCGTCCGCATCCAGCGCACCTGGGACGGCGAGGGCCTGTGGCCGGAGGGCACCCGGACCACCACCTACGCCATCGACCTGGGTGCGGACGGGCCGGACGGCCCGGCCACGCTCGTGGTGAACACGGTGGGGCTGCCGGAGTTCGACTACGAGCGGAACGTCCGGGTCCTCGACCACATGGTGCACACGCTGGACATCACGGCCGGCTGACCGGTCGCGACACGGCCCGCCTCCGCCGGAGGCGGGCCGTGCCCGTGCCCGTGCGCCCCGGGGCCGACCGGAGGTCAGACCCGCTCGACCAGCCGGAGCACCGCCTCGGCGACCACGTCGGGGCGGTCGGCCGGGACGAAGTGGCTGGCGTCATCGACCCAGGTGAGTCGCGCACCGGGCAGGTCGTCGGCCAGTCGCTGACCGTGCTCGGGCTTCATCTGGTGGTCCTGCCGACCCCAGACCACCTCGGCAGGGACGGTGAGCCGCGGCAGGAACGGGGCGACCGTCTGGGTGTAGACGGAGTCGAGCGAGCGGAGGTGCCGGCTCAGCAGGCGGGGGCCGTCCGGCCGTTCCCAGGGCTCGACGAACCGGTCCAGGAAGGGCTTCGCGCGCTCCTGGTGGGCGAACAGCGTGCGCAGCGCCGGCCGCAGCGCCGTGCCGAGGGCCGCGGGGGGCAGCTGCCGGACCAGCGGCCAGCCGGCCTTCATCGCGCGCACCAGCGGCACCGGCCACGCGTCGTAGCAGACGCCGTCGACGACCCCCAGGCCGGCGACCCGTTCGCTCGCTGTCGTCGCGAGGATCTGCGCCACCCCGCCACCGAGGTCGTGCCCCACCACGATGACCCGCTCCAGGTCGAGGGCGTCGAGCAGCCCGAGCAGGCGGGCGGCCTGGGCGGCGAGGTCCACCGGCTGGCCGTCGGGTGCGGGGGAGTCGCCGTAGCCGGCCATGTCCACGGCCAGCACCCGGGCCCGCTCGGCCACGGGCGGGACGACGTCCCACCACAGCCGGTGGTTGGTCGGGATGCCGTGGACGAGCAGGACGGTGGGGCCGTCGTCCCCGGCCGTCCAGACCTTCATCGGGCTGTCGCCCACGGGGACGAGCTGGGTCTCTCCGATCGGCAGGTCCATGGCAGCACCAGTGCCCCCGATAGCCGGGTCGACATGCACGGTGCGACGAATTCGGGCGAGGCGCTTCAGCTCAGGGCGGGACCAGTCGATGGGACCAGCACGGCCACGAGGAGGGAACGTGAAGAAGAGACGGTCGGACGCCGACCAGAAGGTCGCTGAGCTGCTGCGCACCGCGAAGGAGTCGCTGCAGCTGTCCGTGGCGTTCCTCTCCCGGCTGGACGGGACCACCCAGCACCTGGAGGTCGTCGAGTCATCGGTGCCGTTCCTCTTCCAGGAGGGGAACCAGCAGCAACAGGAGACGTCCCTCTGCCAAGCGATCCTCGACGGCGAGCTGCCTGCGGTGATCCCCGACCTCCGCCGGCACCCGGCGGCGATGGCGCTGCCGGCCGCCCGTCTGCCGAGGATCCGCAGCTACGTCTCGGTGCCCGTGGTGCTCAGCGACGGCGAGCTCTACGGCACCTTCTGCGCTGCCGGCCTAACCACGGACAAGGGGCTGACCAAGCGGGACCAGTCCTTGATGACCGTCCTCGCCTCGGCCGCGGCCGTGCTCATCGAACCCTCGGTGCGCGAGCGGGAGCGCCGTGGGGAACTGCTGGGCCGACTGGTGCCGGTGGTCTCCACCGGTGGCCCGGTCGTCGTCCTGCAGCCCATCGTCGACCTGGCCACCGGGCTCCGGGTCGGGTACGAGGCGCTCAGCCGGTTCCCGGCAGCGTGGGGCAAGGCGCCGGACGTGTGCTTCGAGGAGGCGCACAGCGTGGGGCTGGGACACGAGCTGGAGCTGCTGGCGCTCCGTCGCGCGGCCGACCACCTGGCGGTCGTCGAGGGGTACGTCGCCATGAACATCTCCCCGGCGACGCTGGTGCAGCCGGAGTTCGCGGCACTGATGGAGACGCTGCCGCTGGACCGGGTGCTGCTCGAGCTCTCCGAACACGACCAGGTCGCCGACTACGCCGCCCTGGCTGCCGTGCTGAGCCCGCTGCGGGCCCGCGGGATGCGGCTGGCCATCGACGACGTCGGCGCCGGGTTCTCCTCGTTGCGGCACATCGTGATCACCGCACCGGACGTCATCAAGCTGGACCGCAGCATCGTCTCCGGGGTGGACGTCGACCCCGTGCTGACCCGGCTGGTCTCGTCCCTGGTCGAGTTCGGACACGGCTGCGGCGCGAGTGTCGTGGCCGAGGGCGTGGAGACGGCCGCGGAGGCGTCGGCGCTGCGCGGCCTCGGGGTGGACCTCGGGCAGGGATGGCACTTCGGCCGACCGGAGCTGCCCAGCGCGACGGTCGCCCCGCCGACCGTGCAGGTGCCGACCGCCCGGACCCCGGTGGCGGCCCCGCCCGTGCCAGCGGTCGCCGGCTGAGCGGTGCCCGCAGCGCGGGCCGACCACGACAGCGCAGCCCCCGCCGGAGGCCGGCGGGGGCTGCGCTGTCGAACGGGTCAGGGCCGGTGCGGGCCCCGCCGATCAGATGTCGTAGTACATCGCGAACTCGTGCGGGTGCGGGCGGAGCCGGATCGGGTCGATCTCGTTCTCCCGCTTGTACTCGATCCACGTCTCGATCAGGTCGGAGGTGAACACGCCACCGTCGAGCAGGTAGTCGTGGTCGACCTCGAGCCGGTCGAGCACCGCATCGAGCGACGCCGGCACCTTCTCGATGCCGAGGGCCTCCTCGGGCGGCAGCTCGTAGAGGTCCTTGTCGATCGGCGCCGGCGGCTCGATCTTGTTCTTGACGCCGTCGAGGCCGGCCATCAGCATCGCCGAGAAGGCGAGGTAGGGGTTGGCCGACGGGTCGGGCACCCGGAACTCGATGCGCTTGGCCTTCGGGCTGTCGCCGGAGATCGGGATGCGCGTGCACGCCGACCGGTTGCGGGCCGAGTAGACCAGGTTGATCGGCGCCTCGTAGCCGGGCACCAGGCGGTGGTAGCTGTTCACCGTCGGGTTGGTGAAGGCCAGCAGCGACGGCGCGTGGGCGAGCAGGCCGCCGATGTAGTGCCGGGCCATGTCCGACAGCCCCGCGTAGCCGGTCTCGGCGTGGAAGAGCGGCTCGCCGTCCTTCCAGAGGCTCTGGTGGCAGTGCATGCCCGAGCCGTTGTCGCCGAACAGCGGCTTCGGCATGAAGGTGGCGCTCTTGCCGTGCGCCCACGCGGTGTTCTTCACGATGTACTTGAAGAGCATCAGGCTGTCGGCCGAGCGCAGCAGGGTGTCGAACTTGTAGTTGATCTCCGCCTGGCCGCCGGTGCCGACCTCGTGGTGACCGCGCTCGAGCTCGAGCCCGGCGTTGGCGAGGTTGACCATCATCGTGGCCCGCAGGTCGCTCTGGTGGTCGTACGGCTCGACCGGGAAGTACCCGCCCTTGGGCCGGGTCTTGTAGCCCAGGTTCGGGCCGCCGTTCTCACCGGTGAGCGACCCGGTGTTCCAGGAGCCCTCGACCGCGTCGATGTGGTAGTAGCCCTCGTTGATCGAGGTGTTGTGCCGCACCGAGTCGAACACGTAGAACTCGGCCTCGGGGCCGAAGTACGCGGTGTCGGCGATGCCGCTGGCGGCGAGGTAGGCCTCGGCCTTCTTCGCCACGTTGCGCGGGTCGCGGCTGTACGCCTCGCGCGTGATCGGGTCGTGGATGAAGAAGTTGATGTTCAGCGTCTTGTGGATGCGGAACGGGTCGACGTAGGCGCTGCTCGCGTCGGGCAGCAGCAGCATGTCGGACTCGTTGATCGCCTGGAACCCGCGGATGGACGAGCCGTCGAAGCCCAGGCCGTCGGCGAAGGTGTCAGGCCCGAACGTCTCCGCGGGGATGGTGAAGTGCTGCATGACGCCAGGCAGGTCGCAGAACCGGACGTCGACGAACTTCACGTCGTTGTCGCGGATGTAGGCGGTGACCTCGTCGGGACTGTTGAACATCGATCCTCCGGGAGTGGACGGAAAGCCACCCGCAAGTTACGAGCGCGGGGTTGCTCCGGGGTGTCTCTGGTGTTTCGTCGCTGTAACACCGTCCTCCGGCGTGTCGCGGAGGTGGCGGTCGAGCCGCTGTTCACCCCACCGGACTGCTCCCGACCGGAACGGCGTCGGGCAGGACATACGCTGGTGGAGTGGCCAGGGACGACGCTCAACCCTCTCAGGAGCGCGCCCGTGGCGCCGCACTGGGGCTGCCCGGCACCGGGCCCGGCTCACTGGCGTCCTTCGGGCAGCGGATCGTCGCCTTCCTCGTCGACGCGCTGGCCGCGGCGTTCGTCGCCGGCCTGTTCACCGCGCCGGAGCTGCCCCGCAACTGGAGCCTGCTGGCCTTCGTGCTGATCACCGTGGCCTTCCTGGTGCTGGCCGGTCAGACACCCGGCATGCGGCTGCTCGGGCTGCGGCTGGCCCACCCGGAGCCGGAGCAGCGGCTCGCCCTCTGGCGTGCACTCGTGCGCACCGGGCTGCTCGTCCTGCTGGTGCCGGCGCTGGTCGTCGACATCGACGGCCGTGGCCTGCACGACCGGTGGACCAGCACCGCGGTCGTCCGCGACCGCTGAGGCGCCTCACGCCCGGGCGGCCGCCTCGGCGAACCACCGCCGGGTGGTCTCGTCCGCCGGGAGGAACGTCTCGATGGCGAGCTCGCTGGCGGCGACGTCCAGCGGGGTGCCGAAGGTGGCGACGGTGCTGTACGTGCGCAGCACGACGCCCTCCACCTGCAGCTCCAGGGGCAGGGCGAACGTCGGGCCGGGCGGCACCGGGATGGCCGAGGGCCGGCAGGGGTACCCCTCCACCTCGCTCAGCAGGGCCTGCAGGTCCGCCGACGGTGCGGCGGCGGCGTGCCGGCGGACCTGCCGGAGCAGGTGCGCGCGCCAGGCGGCATGGTCCACGATCCGGTCGGCGAGTCCGCGTGGGTGCAGCATCACCCGGACGACGTTGACCGGCGGGTCGAGCAGCTCCGGGTCGACCAGGGCCATCAGCCGGTCGACGGCGGGGTTGGTGGCGACGACGTCGAAGTGGGCGTCGATGACCAGCGCCGGCCACGGGTCGTGCGCGGCGAGGGCCAGCTCGAGCACCTCGAGCAGGTACCGGGTGGCCGTGGCGTCGCGCCGGGCGTCCGGGAACTCCGGCGCGTGCCCGGCGGCGAGCAGGACCTGGTTCTGGTCGGCCAGTGGCATCTGCAGCGCCTCGCCGAGCTTGAGCACCATCTGGCGGCTCGGCCGGGACCTCCCCGTCTCGACGTAGGACAGGTGCCTGGTCGAGGTCTGCGCCAGGTCGGCCAGGTCGAGCTGGCTCAGCCGCCGGCGCTCCCGCCAGTCCTTCAACAGGGCGCCGGCGACCGTGGGCCGGAGGGCCGCCGTCACGGCACGACGCCCGCCGCCGTCGTGACCTGCCGGCCAGGAGAGGACGACGTGCGCCCGGGTGCCGGGATCCCGCTGCTGCTCACCGCCGGCCGGCCCGCAGCTGGACGAGGGCGAGCGCGCCGACGGCCAGTCCCTGAGCGGCGACGAGGACCCGACCCGCGGTGCTGAGGTCGGCGAACGCGGCGACCGCCAGGCTCGCCACCTCCCAGCCGAGGTTCCCGATGGCGGCCGCCCGCAGCGCCGCCCGGGCCCAGCGCGTGCGGGAGCTGACGACCAGGCCGACGGCGTAGACCACCAGCGCGATCCCGACGGCGCGGACGACACCGGTCGCGTCGGTGCCGAGGAGCTCGGCGACCGGACCGGCGGCGACTGCCATGACCAGCCCCATCGCGGCGCAGAGTCCGCCGTCGAGCTGGAGCAACCGGGCCGGTGCGGTGCGGGCCGGGGGGAGGGTGAGCGTGGTCATCGTGGGGTCCTCTCGACAGAGCCGACGTGGCCGGTCGTCCGGCCAGGACCACCGTCGCCGGTCCGGGGCGCGCCGTCCATGACCTCGCAGGTCATGGACGGACCGAGGGGCCGACCGACCCGCCTGCCGGGCGACCGGCCCGGACGCACGACGCCCCGGCCGCTGGACAGCGGCCGGGGCGTCGTGGTGCGGAGCTCGCGAGGTCAGCGGCGGCGGACCTGGCGCTGGCTGACCGACATCTGCCGGCCGCCGGGGAGCGGCCCACCGGGCACCGGCGGGCGTGGGCCGCCCAGCGCCGACATCCGCTTGCCCAGCGCGTTGACCTCGCCGCCGGAGAGGTTGCGCGGCAGCTTCATCACGTGGGCGCTGAGCTTCTTCAGCGGCACCTGGCCCTCCCCGTCGCCGACGGTGACGTCGTAGATCGGGGTCTCGCCGACGACCTTGGCGATCCGGCGCTTCTCGGCCGCGATCAGGCTGCGGACCCGCTGCGGGTCGCCCTCGCCCACCAGCACGATGCCCGGCCGCCCGAGCACCCGGTGGACGGAGTCCAGCTCGCGGTTGCCCGCGACGCCGGAGCTGACCCGCCAGTCGCCGCGCATGCCCTCCAGGACCCAGGACGCCGCACCCGGCCGGCCCTCGACCTGCCGGTACGCCGAACCCTGCGCCCGGCGGCCGAAGACGATCAGCGCCGCCAGCAGACCGAGCAGGAGGGCGAAGGGCAGGAAGAGGAACGGTGAGCTGAGCAGGATGCCGACCAGTTCGACCACGCCGGCCACCGCCACGAAGGCGATGAGCATCACCCAGGGCAGCTTCGGGTCGTTCTTGTAGGTCATCGAGTAGGCCTGCCGGATCATCCCGGCCTGGCGCTTCAGCTTGGTCAGCCGCGAGACCTTCGGCTGGCCGTCCTTGCCCAGCTTGGGTGCCTTCGGGGCCTTGTTGCGCCGGCCCTTGCCCGTTGCGGCGGGCGCGCCGACCGCGGTCGAGCCCTTGCTGCCGCGCCCGGGCGGGGCGCCGGCCGGGCCGCGGCCCGCGGCGCCGGCGGGGGCGGAGGTGTCGGTGGACCTGCTGCGTGCCATGCGCCCACGATAGTCGCCAGGACCGGCCGCCCTCCCGCCACACGCGAGCTCGCGGCGGGCCGCCTGCAGCGGGCCGGGGGAGGAGCTCAGCGGGTGACGGTGAGCCCGCGGGCCTCGGCGGCCTGCTGGTAGAGCCGGCCGGCGCGGTAGGAGCTGCGCACCAGCGGACCGGCCAGGACGCCCGGGAACCCGATCCGCTCGGCCTCGGCGGCGAAGCCGACGAACTCGTCGGGCTTGACCCACCGGACCACCGGGTGGTGCCGGACGCTGGGCCGCAGGTACTGGGTGATGGTGAGCAGGTCGCAGCCGGCGTCGTGCAGCGCCTGCATGGTCTCCACGACCTCGTGCGGCTCCTCGCCCATGCCCAGGATCAGGTTGGACTTGGTGACCAGTCCGGCCTCGCGGGCGGCGGTGATCACCGACAGCGAGCGCTCGAACCGGAAGCCGGGGCGGATCCGCTTGAAGATGCGCGGCACCGTCTCGACGTTGTGCGCCAGCACCTCCGGCCGGGAGGAGAACACCTCGGCCAGCTGGTCGGGCTCGGCGTTGAAGTCGGGGATGAGCAGCTCGACGCCGCAGCCGGGGATCTGCTCGTGGATCTGGCGCACCGTCTCGGCGTACAGCCATGCGCCGCCGTCGGGCAGGTCGTCGCGGGCGACGCCGGTGATGGTGGCGTAGCGCAGGCCCATCGTGGCCACGCTCTCGGCGACCCGGCGGGGCTCGTCGGCGTCGAAGTCGGCGGGCTTGCCGGTGTCGATCTGGCAGAAGTCGCAGCGCCGGGTGCACTGGTCGCCGCCGATGAGGAAGGTGGCCTCGCGGTCCTCCCAGCACTCGTAGATGTTGGGACAGCCGGCCTCCTCGCACACCGTGTGCAGGCCCTCGCGCTTCACCAGCGACTTGAGCTCGGTGTACTCCGGCCCCGTCTTGAGCTTGGTCTTGATCCACTCGGGCTTGCGCTCGATCGGCGTCTGGCTGTTGCGGACCTCCAGGCGCAGCAACTTGCGGCCGGCCGGCTCGATCGGCGAGGACGTCGTGGACGTCTCCGGCGCTGCAGTCGTGGCTGCCTCCTCCATGCCCAGGCTCATGTCCAGCACGGTACTCCCGCCGATCGCCCTCGCTCGGGGCCCGGAGACGGCTCGAGGGCCCAGCCGGATCGGCTGGGCCCTCGAGTCGGGGTGCTGCGGGGAGGTCAGTCCTCGCTGGGCATCTTGCCCAGGCTGGACGGCGTGTCGGACGGCCCGGCCGTCTTGGACGGGGTGTCGCCGGCGTCCTTCGTGCCGGTGGCGGAGTCCGGGCGCTCCTGGTTGCTGGACTCGCCGGGACCGGACGCAGGCTGGGCGGTCTGCGCGCCGAGGTCGCTGTCGGGCGGGGTCGCGTCGCCCACGGCGTTCTCGGCCGTGGAGACGGTCTTGCCCTGGGCCTCGGGGCTCTCGGTTCCGCCTGCGGGGGTGCTCGGGGACGTGGGCACGGGGTCCTCTCGGTAACTGGGCACGGGGCCGTCGCCGGTCGGCGCCGGGGTCCAGGGGTCGCTCGCGTTCTTCTTGCGCAATACCACGGCGACCGCGGCCAGGACGGCGAGGACGCCGACCACCCACGGCCAGCGACGGGGCTCCGGCTCCACGCCGACGCGCCGCTTGACCGTCGTGACGGTCTTCGCCGTGCGCTTGCCGGCCTCCTTGCGGGCCCGGCCGGCGGCCTTCTCCAGCTCGACCCGGCGCTTGGCCGCCTTCTTGGACAGCTTGTCGGCCTTCTTGCCGAGCTTGTCGGCCTTCTTGCCGGCGGCCTTGCGGTTGGTCTCCGCCGCAGCACGCACCGCGGCGACCCGCAGCGCAGCCTGCGCACGAGCGGCGTCGGCGGCAGCCGCGGCGTCCTGACGGACCTTGTCGCCCTGCTTCGCGGTGGCCGCACCGAGCGTGGCCGCGGTGGCGGCGAACTCCGCGCTGCGGGCGTCCAGCTGGGCCCGCGCCGCCTCGATGTTGGTGGCCAGTCCGGCGCGGGCGTCGGCCAGCGCGGGGCCGGCTGCGCCGCGAGCGGCCTCGATCCGGGGCGCCGTGGCAGCGATCGCCGCCTCCAGGTTGGCCCGGGCGGACTTGGCGGCGGCGTCGAACGCCGGGCCGCTGGCCTCACGGGCGGCCTCGAGCCGCGGGCCGGCGGTGGCCACCGCCAGCTCCAGGTTGGCCCGCGCTGCCCGGGTGGCGGCGTCGAGACGCGGGACCAGGTCCTTCTCGTAGGCCTTCTGTGCCGCGTCGATGCGCGGTCCGAGGTTCTTCTGCGCCGCCTCCAGCCGCGGGACCAGCACCTCACGGGCGGCGTCCAACTGGGGGGCGAGTGCGGCCACGGCCGCCCCGACCCGGGGGGCCACGTCAGCGGCGTAGGCGGTCTGGGCCGCCTTCGTCGCGGCCGCCACCTGAGGGGCGAGCTGCTCCGCCGTCGCCCGACGGGCCTCGGTGACCGCCGCGCCGATGTGGGCGAACCCCTCTTGCAACTCGGTCCCGATGACCTCTGTCGAGCTCTTCTTGCGGAACACTCCAGCACCTCCGAGTTGATCGCTTCAGCGATCATCCTGCCCGTTGGCGTCCCCGGGTACACCCCGAACCCCCACCGCAGTCGGTGAGAGGCCCGAACCGAGTGGCCGCGCCGCTGGCAGACTCGGCCGGGTGCAGCTACGGATCTTCACCGAACCCCAGATGGGCGCCACCTACGACGACCTGCTCGCGGTGGCCCGGCGCACCGAGGAGACCGGCTTCGACGCCTTCTTCCGCTCCGACCACTACCTGACCATGGGCGGTGACGGCCTGCCCGGCCCGACCGACGCCTGGGTGACCCTGGCTGGCCTCGCCCGGGAGACCTCCCGGATCCGGCTCGGCACCCTGATGACGGCGGCGACGTTCCGGCTGCCCGGGCCACTGGCCATCGCGGTGGCGCAGGTCGACCAGATGAGCGGCGGGCGGGTGGAGCTGGGCATCGGCTCGGGGTGGTTCGCCGCGGAGCACCGCGCCTACGGCATCCCGTTCCCCGAGATCGGTGAGCGGTTCGACCGCTACGAGGAGCAGCTCGCGGTCATCAGCGGGTTGTGGGCCACGCCGCTGGGAGAGACCTTCGACTTCGCCGGTGACCACCACCAGCTCACCGGCTCCCCGGCGCTGCCCAAGCCGGTGCAGCCCGGCGGCGTCCCGATCCTGATCGGCGGGACCGGCAAGAAGCGCACCCCGCGGCTGGCGGCGCGGTACGCGGCCGAGTTCAACGTGCCGTTCGCCTCGGCCGAGGACAACGCCCGGCTGTTCGCCGGCGTCCGGGACGCGTGCACCGAGGCCGGCCGCGACCCCGGTGAGCTGGTCTACAGCTCCGCGCTGGTGCTGTGCGTCGGCCGGGACGAGTCCGAGCTGGCCCGCCGGGCCGCCGCCATCGGCCGGGACGTCGACGAGCTGCGCGCCAACGGAGTGGCCGGCACGCCCGCCGAGGCCGTGGACACCCTGGGCCGGTACGCCGAGGCCGGCGCGAGCCGGGTCTACCTGCAGGTCCTCGACCTGGCCGATCTGGACCACCTGGACCTGGTGGCCGCCGAGGTCGCCCCCCAGCTGGGCTGAGCAGCACGGCGCCCCGCCCGCCGGTGGCGGACGGGGCGCAGTGACCTCAGCTCAGTGACCTCAGCGCATCTCGGAGGCGAGTGGCTCCAGCGCGGCCCGGGAGCCCAGCCAGGTGTTCGCCCGCTGCAGGTCGTCGTCGAAGTCGATCTCCACCGCGGAGAACCGGGAGATGTCCAGCGGCCGGAAGCGGACGCCCGCCCGCTGGATCGACAGCTCCATGCCGCGCTCGAAGTAGTCCGAGGCACTGCAGGCGCTGAGGTGCTCGATGAGGGCGCCCTTGTCCGCGCCCGAGACGTAGTTGATCCCGACCGCCTCGCCGAGGCCACCGGAGACGGTCTTGGACAGCTCCCGCACGAACCCGTCGGCGTCGAGGGTGTACTTGACCTCCTCGTCGGCGACGGTGGAGGTGTCCACGCAGACGAAGCTCTCGTCAGCCTGCACCAGCGGCGCAGCGTGGTCGAGCACCGCCGGGTCGAACACCACGTCGCCGTTCAGCCAGAGCACGCCGCCCGGCTGCGAGGTGCGCAGCGCGCGGAGGAGGCTCTGCGAGGTGTTGGTGACGGCGAAGTCGGGGTTGAACGCGAACAGCAGGTCGGGCTGGGCGCGCATGACCGCCTTGGCCCGGTATCCCACCACCGCGGTGATCGGGGTGGCGTCGCCGAAGACGGTGCGGATGCCGTCCAGCTGCTGCTGCATGATGCTGCGGCCGTCCATCAGCGGGGTGAGCGGCTTGGGCAGCTTGCGGCCCAGACGGGTGCCCATGCCGGCGGCCAGCACGACCACCTGGGGGGCGGTGGTGGCCGCAGCGGGGCGGACGGCGACCCGGGGACGCGACCGCTGATCGCGGCCCCCGGTCAAGATCGGGTCAGCAGTGCGCATGCTCATCTCCTCGGTTCGTCGTTCGTGGGCACGGGGGTGTGGCCCGGCCGGCCGGGGTGGCCGTCCGGAGGGAAGAGCAACTGGAGGACCCGTTCGGTGGCGTAGCCGTCCTCCAGCGAGCAGAAGCGTTCCTGGAACCGGTTGTACCGCGCTGTGGGCACCCATGGACGGTCGCCCAGTCCGGCGATCGCCGTCAACACCTGCTCGCTGGTGGTGAGCAGGGGGCCGGGTGCGATCTCGGCGAGGTCGAAGTAGAAGCCCCGCAGGTCGTCGCGGTAGTGCTCGAGGTCGTAGGTGAAGTGGACGATCGGCTTCCCGGTGACGGCGAAGTCGAACATCGTCGAGGAGTAGTCGGTGACCAGGACGTCGGCGGCCAGGTACAGCTCGCTGATGTCGGGGTACCGGGACACGTCCACGAGCGGCGCCGGGCCCTGGACCACCAGCCGGTCGGACACCATCGCGTGCAGCCGGACCAGGAGCACGGCGTCCGGGCCGAGGCCGCGTGCCAGGTCGCCCAGGTCGACCGGGAAGGAGTGGTGCGGGCCGTCGTCGCCGAGCACCAGGTCGTCGCGCCAGGTGGGGGCGTAGAGCACGGCCCGCACGTGCTCGGGGATCCCCAGCGCGGCGCGCACCCGGGCGCGGCGGTGGTCCCGGTCGGGAGCGCTCAGCACGTCGTTGCGCGGGTAGCCGGTCTCGTGGACCGGCCCGTCGAAACCGAAGGCGCTGCGCAGGTGGGGCGTGCTCGCCGCGTTGGGGGAGAGCAGGTGGTCCCAGCGGGAGATGTCCCGCATCACCAGCTCCAGGCGGCCCTCCGGAGCCCACACCGCGTCCCGGTGCAGTCGCTTGAGCGGCGTCCCGTGCCAGGTCTGCAGGTAGGTCGTCGTCGGCTGCTTGTCCCACTCCCGGGAGATCCCGTCGTTGGAGACGATGACGTCGGCGGACTCCAGCGCTGCCCGGGCGCCCGGGCCCCAGTGCTCCTCGGTGTGCACGCCGGCCGGGAAGTCGCCGCGCAGGTCGGGGCGGGCCAGCCAGACGGCGTCGATCTCGGCGCCACGCGCGACGAGGGCCTCGTAGACGGCCCGCGGGTTGTCGTTGTACCGGCCGCCGAAGCTGTTGAAGACGACCTTCACCGTCGTCGGCCCCGGCCGGAGGAGGGGGCGGTCACCCGGCATCGGGTGCGCCTCGTGGCCCGCTGCGGGCCTGGGCGTTCTGTCATGCACTCACTCCTCTTCCGTCGGTCCGGCTCGACCAGTGCGTGTGCGCGGCGACCGGCCGGCCACGGGTGCGATCTCTGCTGGCCGCCAGCGGGGCAGTGCGGTCCGTCCAGGTGCGGTTGCGTCCAGGTGCCTTGCCTCCAGGTGCGCCGCTGCACCGGGTCGGGGCGGCGGTGCACCCGGCCGGCACCGGGGCTGGTCCTCCGGTCGCGCTGCCGCGTGCCGAGCGGCGCTGCTGAGTTCCGGTGGACCTCGACGTCCCGGTGCGTGCGGGCTGCGGTCGTCCCGCTGGGGCCGTCCCCGCTGGAGTTCCTCGCCCGTCCGCAGTCGAACCAGTGCAGGCTACGGCCTGGAGGGCCCCGCCGTCGAGCCGGGGGGCTGTGGCGGCGCGCTAGGATCGGCTGCGTGACCGGCGGACTCCTGCTTCCCCAGCCGTGCTGATCTGACCTGACGCAGACCAGCACGGCGACCCCTCCTGCGTGAGGGGTCTTTTCATGTCCGCCCCTCGTACCCGGGAGCACCGACCATGAGCCAGACGGCCAGCCAGCACACCGAGCCCTCCGCCGACGGGGTGCCGCCGCACCGGTACACCCCGGCACTGGCGCAGCAGATCGAGCTCGCCTGGCAGGACCGGTGGGAGGCCGAGGGCACGTTCCACACGCCCAACCCGGTCGGCCGGCTGAGCGAGGGCTTCGACCGGGTGGCCGACCGGCCCAAGGCCTTCCTGATGGACATGTTCCCGTACCCCTCCGGTGCCGGGCTGCACGTCGGGCACCCGCTGGGCTACCTGGGCACCGACGTCACCAGCCGCTTCCTGCGGATGGACGGGCACAACGTGCTGCACCCGATGGGGTACGACGCCTTCGGCCTGCCCGCCGAGCAGTTCGCCGTGCAGACCGGCCAGCACCCGCGGGTCACCACCGAGGCCAACATCGCCGCGATCAGTGCCCAGCTGCGCCGGCTGGGCGTCGACCACGACACCCGCCGCACCTTCGCCACGATCGACCCGGGCTACTACAGGTGGACCCAGTGGATCTTCCGGCAGATCTTCGAGGCCTGGTTCGACGAGTCCGCCGACGACGGTCGGGGCCGGGCCCGGCCGATCCCCGAGCTGGTCGCCGAGCTGGACGCCGGCACCCGGCAGCCCGCTGCCGGCACGCTGCCCGAGGGGCGCGCCTGGGCCGAGCTGTCCGACGTGGAGCGCCGGCGGGTCGTCGACGCCCACCGGCTGGCCTACCGGCACCAGGCGCCGGTGAACTGGTGTCCCGGGCTGGGCACGGTGCTGTCCAACGAGGAGGTCACCCCGGACGGCAGGTCCGAGCGGGGCAACTTCCCGGTGTTCCGCCGTCCGCTGACCCAGTGGATGATGCGGATCACCTCCTACGCCGAGCGGCTGCTGACCGACCTGGACCGGCTGGACTGGTCGGACTCCCTGAAGCAGATGCAGCGCAACTGGATCGGCCGGTCGACCGGCGCCCGGGTGCGGTTCGGGGTGGGTGGGGGCGGAGCCACGGGATCCGAGGCAGCCGAGTCCATCGAGGTGTTCACCACCCGGCCGGACACCCTGTTCGGCGCCACCTACCTGGTGCTGGCTCCCGAGCACCCGCTGGTCGGCACGCTGACCGCCGGGCAGTGGCCCGAGGGGACCGACCCCCGGTGGACCGCCGGCGCGTCCACCCCGGCCGAGGCCGTCGCCGCCTACCAGCGGCAGGCCTCCCGCCGCTCGGAGCTGGACCGGCAGGCCGAGGGCCGGGAGAAGACCGGGGTCTGGCTGGGCGCCACCGCTCGCAACCCGCTGACCGGGGCCGATCTGCCGGTGTTCATCGCCGACTACGTGCTCACCGGCTACGGCACCGGCGCGATCATGGCGGTGCCCGGCGAGGACGCCCGGGACTGGGACTTCGCCAGTGAGTTCGGGCTGCCCGTCGTCCGCACCGTGCAGCCGCCGGCCGACTTCGACGGCGGTGCGTACACCGGCACCGGACCGATGATCAACAGCTCGAACCAGCACCTGTCGCTGGACGGTCTGGACAAGTCCGCCGCGATCGCGAAGGTCACCGAGTGGCTGGTCGCCACCGGTGCCGGTGAGGCGACGACCACCTACAAGCTGCGCGACTGGCTGTTCAGCCGGCAGCGCTACTGGGGTGAGCCGTTCCCGGTCGTCTACGCCGTCGACGGGGACGACGCCGACCTGCCGGTCGCCGTCCCGGAGTCGATGCTGCCGGTGCTGCTGCCCGAGGTCGACGACTACTCGCCCAAGACGTTCGCCGACGACGACGCCGACTCCAAGCCCGAGCCCCCGCTGTCCCGGGCCACCGAGTGGACGACGGTCACCCTGGACCTGGGCGACGGCCCTCGCCAGTACCGCCGCGAGACCAACACGATGCCGAACTGGGCCGGCTCGTGCTGGTACTACCTGCGCTACCTGGACCCGGGCAACGACGAGCGATTCGTCGACCCGGAGCTGGAGGCCTACTGGATGGGCCCGCGGGAGCCCGGCGACGTCGGCGGCGTCGACCTGTACGTCGGTGGGGTCGAGCACGCCGTGCTGCACCTGCTGTACGCCCGGTTCTGGCACAAGGTGCTGTTCGACCTGGGGCACGTCTCCAGCGAGGAGCCGTTCCGCCGGCTGGTCAACCAGGGCTACATCTCCGCCTTCGCCTACACCGACGCGCGCGGGTTCTACGTGCCCGCTGCCGAGGTGGTGGAGAAGGACGGCCAGTTCCTCTACCAGGGGGAGCCGGTCAGCCGGGAGTACGGGAAGATCGGCAAGAGCCTGAAGAACATGGTGACGCCGGACGAGATGATCGGGCAGTACGGGGCCGACACGTTCCGGGTCTACGAGATGTCGACCGGGCCGCTGGACCAGTCCCGGCCGTGGGAGACCAAGGCCGTGGTCGGGTCGCAGCGGCTGCTGCAGCGGGTCTGGCGGGTCGTGGTCGACGAGGAGTCCGGCGCGGTGCGCGCCGGCGACGTCGAGCCGGACGACGAGACCTCGCGCGCCCTGCACCGGGCGATCGAGGCCGTGCGCGACGGCATGACGACGCTGCGGTTCAACATCGCCATCGCCCGGATCACCGAGCTGACCAACCACCTGACCTCGGCCTGCCCACCGGGGACGCCGGTGCCCCGTTCGGTCGCCGAGTCGCTGGTGCTGCTGGTCGCGCCGCTGGCCCCGCACCTGGCCGAGGAGCTGTGGGCCCGGCTGGGGCACTCCGGCTCCGTGGCCTGGGCGTCCTTCCCGGTGGCCGACCCGCAGTGGCTGGTCGACGAGACGGTGCAGGTCGCCGTCCAGGTCAACGGCAAGGTGCGGGCCCAGGTGGGCGTGCCGGCCGACGCGGACGCCGCGGCGCTGGAGGCGGCGGCCCGGGCGGACGAGCGGATCGCAGGCTACCTGGACGGCGCGACCGTGCGCCGGGTGGTCGCGGTGCCGGGCCGGCTGGTCAACTTCGTCCTGGGCTGATCGCCGCGGGAGGGGTCAGGCGGCGGGGATGATGCGGATCATCGTCTGGCGTTCCCGCCCGCGGTGGGTGATCCGCGCCGCGATGCGGGAGGTGCCGTAGGTGATCCGCCACTGCCAGCCGTAGCGCCGGGCGAGGGCAGCTCGCGCGCGGGGCCACTCGGACGGCTCGGGGAACTCGGCGACACCGTCGACCGCCGGACCCTCGAGCCGGCCCCGCATGTCGCAGGGGGCGACGGTGACCCGGCTGGTGTGCCGCAGCCGCTTCACCTTGCCGGAGTCCGCCCGGGTCCAGACCAGCAGGGCCTCGCCGTCCGCCGCCGCCCAGACCGGGGTGGGCACGGGCTCGCCGGTGCGCCGGAAGGTGGTCAGGCTGACGTACCGGGTGGTGGGGAGCCTGGTCATCCGACGGCGGCGCGGGTCAGCGCGCGGCGCATCGCGGCCTCGACCGGGTCGATGACCTCGGCGACGGTCACGTCCCGGTCGAGCTCGACGCTCAGTGAGGTGGCCCCGGCGTCGGGGATCCCGCACGGGACCATGTTCGTGAAGGCGGCCATGTCCGGGTCGCAGTTGAGCGCGAAGCCGTGCATCGTCACGCCCCGGGCGACCCGGACGCCGATCGCGGCGATCTTCCGGTCGGGGCCGCGCTCGTCTGCCCGGACCCACACGCCGCTGCGCCCCTCGACCTGTTCGGTGGCCAGGCCGAAGCTGCCGCAGACCTCCATCAGCGCCCGCTCCAGCCGGCGCACGTGGGCCACCACGTCGACGGGGTCGGGGAGCGCGATGATCGGGTACCCGACCAGCTGGCCGGGCCCGTGCCAGGTGATCTTGCCGCCGCGGTCGACGTCGATGACCGGGGTGCCGTCGAACGGTCGCTCGTGCGGCTCGGTGCGCTTGCCCGCGGTGTAGACCGGCGGGTGCTCGAGCAGCAGCATCGTGTCCGGACCGGTGCCGGCGACGCGCTGCTCGTGCAGGTCGCGCTGCTGCGCCCAGGCCTGCTCGTAGGGGACCAGACCCGCCCGGACGACCACCAGCTCGCTCATGCCGCCGAGCCTATGCCGCCGACGTGCGGAGGCGCTGCTGACCGCCGATCAGGACGGCGGCGCCCCGAGCCACCGGAGCACGGCGCGGGCGGTGCGGGCCCCGCTGGCCATCGCACCCTGGATGGACGGGGTGTCCCGGTGGTCTCCGCAGACGAAGAGCCCACCGCCCAGGTCGACCGGGCGACGGTGCTGCAGCGGGGGAGTGGCCGCCGGCTGCGCTCCGGTCACGGTGACGGTGGTGAGGTGGGTCAGGTCGGTGCTGGGGACACCGTGCAGGCGCGCCACCTCCTCCCGGACGTCGGGCTCCCGGGTCGGCGCCAGGGTCGAGCTGGCGACCAGCGCCCGGCCGTCGGGGCTGTAGGCCGGCTGCGCGTCCGAGACCACCGCGCTGTTCACCAGCCGCCCACCGGGCTGCCCCAGCACGATCAGCGGAGCGGACCAGGGCGACTCCGGCAGCACGTGCAGGTGCGTGGTCACCTGCCGGGGCGCCGACGCCCCGAGCCCGGGGAGCAGGACCGCGGCGGTGTCGGGGTCGGTCGCCACCACGACGGCGTCGGCGGTCGTGGTCCCGGCGTCGGTGTGCACGGCCCCGCCCTTGACCCCGGTGGCGCGGACGCCGAGGTGTACGCGGTCGGCGGGCAGCCGGCCGGCGAGCTGTTCGCCGATGGCCTGCATCCCGCCGGCGGGGAGGCCGACCCGGCCCCGGACGAAGCTGCGCCAGACCAGGTCGAGGTAGCGGCTGGAGGTCTCCAGGCGGTCCTCCAGCAGGACGCCGGCGAGGAACGGCCGCAGGAACACCTCGAGCGCCTGCTCGCCGAGCCCCGCGGCGCGGAGGGCCTCGGCGGCGGTGCGTTCGCGCGCCGCCAGCAGCCGGGACACCGGTGCGTAGCCGGCCCGCGCCGAGAAGGCGGCGAGCGCAGCCTGCCGGACCGGCCCGCCCAGCGGTGCCCGCAGCGTGTCGACGACGGTGCCCGGGTGCTGGCGGGGGTCGACGACCCGGTGGGCGCGCCCGTCCACACGGACCACCGCGCCGGTCCAGAACCAGCCCAGGTCGAGCGCCGGCAGGTCGAGGTCGGCGGCCCGGGGGTAGCCGGTGTTGAACACCTGGAAGCCGCGGTCGACCAGGAAGCCGTCGATCCGGGCTGTCGACAGCCGGCCACCCGGGTGCTGGGCGGCGTCGAGCAGGTGGACGTCGCGGCCGGCCGCCGCCAGCCGGGTGGCGGCGCTGAGCCCGGCCAGCCCTGCACCCACCACGACGACCTCGGCGCGTGGTGGCGGTGGCATGGCCCGAACGTAGGCGGTCCGAGGTGGTCCGTCCTGCCCACCGCCGCAGCTGTGGACGGACCAGGGGCCTGTGGACGGGCGCAGCGGGGGAGCGGCCGTCGGCCCTACCGTCCCGGCATGCCTGCGCAGCCCTCCCCGTCGGCGGCCCCGGTCGTGCCCGGCTACGTGCTCGAAGAGCTCCTGGGCCGGGGCGGCTCCGGGCAGGTGTGGCGAGCCCGGCCTCGGTCGGGTGGGCCGCCGGTGGCGGTCAAGGTGCTGGTGCGGGGTGACCCCGAACGGCAGGAGCGCGAGGCAGGGCTGCTCGGTGAGCTCGACCACCCGCACCTGGTGCGGCTGCACCACGTCGTCCGTCGCGAGGTGCGCGACGGCCCGGCCCAGGTGGCGCTGGTGCTCGACCTGCTCGCCGGCGGCAGTCTGGCGGCCCTGCTCGCCCGGCGGGGGCGGTTGCGCCCCGGAGAGGTGGTCACCACGGTGGCCCCGGTGGCGGCTGCACTGGCCCACGCCCACGAACGGGGCGTCGTGCACGGCGACCTGTCGCCGGGCAACGTCGTGTTCACGGAGGAGGGCCGCCCGGTGCTCACCGACCTGGGCACCGCCCGGTTGGTCGGCGACGTCGCGCGGGCCGAGGTGACCCCGGCGTACGTCGACCCGGTGGTGGCCCGCGGCGGTGCGCCGGGACCGGCGTCGGACGTCTTCGGTGTCGCTGCGGCGGCCTTCCACGCGCTGACCGGGGTCGCTCCCTGGAACGCCGCCGACCCCGCGGGCACGTTCGCGGTCGCAGCCGGCGGTGACCTGCCCGATCTGGCCCTCCTCGCCCCCGATGCGCCCGACGAGCTGGTGCGCGTGGTCCTCCGCGGGCTGTCGGCCGAGCCGCACCTGCGGGGCTCCGCGGCGGCGTTCGCCCTCGACCTCCGTCACTCCTGCCGGCCGGAGCCGGTCCGGCTCCCGGTGGACGGCGTGCCCGACGGTGAGCTGGGGGCCACCGGGCGGGGCCCACGGACCGAGCTGACCCACCAGGTGCCGGGCCGGCGACCCCGCGCCGCCCATGCCGTGCCGGCTCCCGAGGGGCGGTGGGCGCAGCTCCGGGTGCGACTCGGTGACCGGGTCGCCGCCGCGGGGGGAGGCAGCGAGGTGGGCGTGCGTCCCCTGGTCCGTGGTGCGGTCCGGCGGACGGCGACGGCCGCCGTCGTGCTCGCCGCCCTCGCTGCGGCACTGGCCGGTGCGACCTGGCTCGGAGCGAGCTGGGGTGGGTCCGGTGGTGACCCGGTGCCCGCCGCGGGCCGGACCGCGGCGAGCAGCGTCCCCCCGCCGGCGGCGACACCGACGACCCCGGACGATCCAGTGGACGGCGGGGAGGCATCGCCGGCCGACCGCTCGGCGACGCCGGTGGCGGACGCCGAGTGGGCTGCGGTGCTCACCGACCTCTACGGACGGCGGAGCGCGGCCTTCACCGACGCGGACCCGACGGCGCTGGCGGAGGTGCACGCACCGGGCAGTGCGTCGCTGTCCCGCGACACCGATCAGGTGCAGCAGCTGGTCGTGGCCGGTCAGCGGCTCGACGGCTTCGCGCCCCGGCTGGTCCGCCTCGTCGAGGTGACGGCCTCGGGGCCGGCCCGGTTCGACGTGGAGCTGGTCGACGAGCTGCCGGCCTACCGGGTGGTGCGCGCGGGCGGGCCCTATGCGGCGGTGGTCGCCGAGGTGCCCGCCCGCGGTGCGGCGCCCGTGCAGATGGCCGTGGAGCGCACGGCGTCCGGGTGGCGGATCGCCGATGCCCGACTGGGCGGATGAGGGGTCAGCGGGCGGCGACAGCGGCCCGCAGCGCCGCCCGGAGATCCTCGTGCGTGAACCGGAACCCGGCGGACCGCAGGACGTCGGGGACGGCACGCTGCCCGGCCAGCACACCCACGTCGGCGAACTCGCCGAGGGCCAGCCGCAGGGCGAACCCGGGCACGGTGAACACGGCGGGCCGGTGCACGACCTCGGCGAGCGCGGCGGTGAACTCCGCGTTGGTGGCCGGACTGGGGGCAGTGAGGTTGACCGGGCCGGACACCGGAGCGGTGAGCAGGAACCGGATCGCGTCGACCTCGTCCTGCAGGCTGATCCAGGGCATGTACTGCTGCCCCGAGGCCAGTTTGCCGCCCAGGCCGAGGCGGAACAGGGGGAGCAGCCGACCCAGCAACCCGCCGTGGCCGAGCACCAGCCCGGTGCGCAGGGTCGCCACCCGGACCCCGGCGGCGGCAGCCGGTGCGGTCGCCGCCTCCCAGGCGACGCAGACCCGGGCCAGGAAGTCCTCGCCGGCCGGCACGGTCTCGTCGACCACCCGCTCGCCGGTGTCGCCGTACCAGCCGACCGCGGACGCCGAGAGCAGCACCCGGTCACGACCGGGCTCGGCTTCGGCTGCCTCGACGAGGGCCTGGCTCACCGTGGTCGTGCTGTCCACCCGGCTGGCCAGCACCTCCTGCTTGTGCTTCTCCGTCCAGCGCCGGTCACCGACCCCGACGCCGGCGAGGTTGACCACGGCGTCCACGTCGTGGAGGAGACCGTCGGGGAGCCGGTGGTGTGCCGGCTCCCAGCGGTGCTCGTCCGCGGTGCGCGGGGTGCGGCGCACCAGGCGCAGCACCTCGTGCCCGTCGGCCACCAGCGACCGGACGAGCGCAGATCCGATCAGCCCGGAGGACCCGGTGACCGCCACCTTCATCGAGTGCTCCTTCGGATCAGTGCGCGGACGTGCACCAGGGAGACGGCGAAGGGCCCCGGCCGAAGCCGGGGCCCTTCATCGGTGGATCAGGAGATGCCCAGGTCGCCCTGGAACTGCCCGCCCTCGAGCCGCTCCCGCACCGTGGTGAGGAACCGGGCGGCGTCGGCGCCGTCGACGATCCGGTGGTCGTAGCTCAGCGCCAGGTAGACCATCGACCGGACGGCGATCACCTCGCCGAGCTCCGGGTCCTGCACCACCACGGGGCGCTTGACCACCGAGCCGACGCCCAGGATGGCGACCTGGGGCTGGTTGATGATCGGGGTGTCGAACAGCGCGCCCCGGCTGCCGGTGTTGGTCAGCGTGAACGTGCCGCCACCCAGCTCGTCCGGCGTGACCTTGTTGGTGCGGGTCCGCTCGGCCAGGTCGGCGATCTTCCGGGCGATGCCGGGCACGTTCAGGTCGCCGGCACCGTGGATGACCGGCACCAGCAGGCCGCGCTCGGTGTCCACGGCGATGCCCAGGTTCTCGGCGTCGTGGTAGGTGACCGTCCCGGCCTCCAGGTCGACCGAGGAGTTGACCACCGGGTGGGCCTTGAGGGCCTCGACCGCCGCCTTGGCGAAGAACGGCAGGAACGACAGCTTGACGCCCTCCCGGGCGGCGAAGTCGTTCTTCACCTGGTTGCGCAGGTTCGCGATCCGGGTGACGTCCGCCTCGACCACGGTGGTGAGCTGCGCGCTGATCTGCAGCGACTCGAGCATCCGCTTGGCGATGACGGTGCGCAGCCGGGAGAGCTTCTCCGTGTTGCCACGCAGCGAGGAGTCCGGGGTCGCGGCCGGCGAGGGGGTGCGGGCACCGCCCGACGAGGCACCGCCGGAGGAGGCGGCGGCCGGGGCCGCGGCCGGCTTCTTGGACTCCTCGGCGGCGGCGAGGACGTCCTGCTTGCGGATCCGCCCGCCGACGCCGGTGCCGGTGACCGAGGACAGGTCGACGCCCTGCTCGGCAGCCAGCCGGCGCACCAGCGGGGTGACGTAGGCGCCGCCGCCGTCGGGTGCCGGGGCCGACGCGGGCTTCGAGGCCGGCGCGACCGCCTCGGCGGGAGACGGCTGGTCGGTGGGCGACTGGGTCGGCATGGTCCCGCCCGAGCCGTAGTCCGCGCCCGGCTGGCCGCTGTCGGTGTTGGCCTCGGCCGGGGTCGGCTGCTCGGCCTTCGGAGCCGCCTTGGCCTTCGGCTCCTCCTTCGGAGCCTGCTCCGGCTCCGGGGCGGGCTCGGCCTTCGGCGCCTCCGCCTCCGGCGCGGACTTCGCGGCACCGCCACCGGAGCCACCGATGACGGCCAGCTCGGCGCCGACCTCCACGGTCTCGTCCTCGGACACGACGATCTTGGTGAGCACGCCCGCGACGGGGGAGGGGATCTCGGTGTCGACCTTGTCGGTGGAGACCTCCAGGAGGGGCTCGTCGACCTCGACCTGGTCACCCTCCTGCTTCAGCCAGCGGGTGACGGTGCCCTCGGTGACGCTCTCACCCAGCGCCGGCATGGTCACCGAGGTGCCCTCGCCGTCACCGGAACCGCCGGAGTCGCCGCCCTGCTCGGCTGCCGCGGGGGCCGGCTCCTCGGCGGGCTCCTCCTGAGCGGGCTCCTCCTGGGCGGGCTCTTCCTGGGCGGGCTCCTCGTCGGCCGAGGACTCCTGGGCCGGGGCGTCCTCCGCCGGGGCGCCGGCGTCGCCGCCGTCCTCGCCACCGATGACGGCCAGCTCGGCACCGACCTCCACGGTCTCGTCCTCGGCGACGACGATCTTGGTGAGCACGCCCGCAGCGGGGGAGGGGATCTCGGTGTCCACCTTGTCGGTGGAGACCTCCAGGAGGGGCTCGTCGACCTCGACCTGGTCACCCTCCTGCTTCAGCCAGCGGGTGACCGTGCCCTCGGTGACGCTCTCGCCCAGGGCGGGCATGGTGACGGACGTCGGCATCGAAGGCAGGTCTCCTCAGGTCGTGGGGTGGTGCTGAGCGGGGGTGCTGATCAGGCGGTCGTGCTGAGCAGGTGGTGCGTCAGTCGTGCGCGTGCAGCGGCTTGCCGGCCAGGACCAGCGCCGCCTCGCCGAGGGCCTCGCTCAGCGTCGGGTGCGGGTGGATCAGCTGGGCGACCTCCTCCGGCAGGGCCTCCCAGTTGTAGACCAGCTGGGCCTCGGCGATCATGTCGCCGACCCGGCTGCCGACCATGTGCACGCCGACGACCGGCCCGTTGCCGGCGACGCGGATCAGCTTGACCGCACCCGCCGTCTTCAGGATCGCGGCCCGGCCGTTGCCGGCCAGGTCGTAGGTGGCGACCTCGACCTCGCCGTGCTTCTCCTTGGCCTGGGCCTCGGTCAGGCCGACGGAGGCGACCTCGGGCTCGGAGTAGGTGACCCGCGGGACGCCCGCGTAGTCGATCGGCACGACCGGCAGCCCGGCGAGGCGCTCGGCCACCAGGATCCCCTCGCCGAAGCCCACGTGCGCGAGCTGCAGGGTCGGGATCAGGTCGCCGACGGCGGAGATGGTCGGCACGTTGGTCTGGCAGTACTCGTCGACCAGGACGTAGCCACGGTCCATGGCGACGCCGGCCTCCTCGTAGCCGAGGCCCTCGCTGACCGGCCCACGGCCCACGGCGACGAGCACGAGCTCGGCCTCGTAGTCCTTGCCGTTCTCCAGGGAGACCTTCACGCCGTCGGCGGTGGTCTCGACCTTGGCCACCCGGCTGCCCAGGGAGAAGTCGATCTTGCGGCGGCGGAAGGCGCGCTCCAGCAGCTTGGAGGACGACTCGTCCTCCAGCGGGACGAGGTGGGGCAGGCCCTCGACGATGGTCACGTCGACGCCGAAGGACTTCCAGGCGCTGGCGAACTCGCAGCCGATCACGCCGCCGCCGAGGACGATCGCCGACGTCGGCACCCGGTCGAGCTTCAGCGCGTGGTCGCTGGTGATGACCTTGGTGCCGTCGATCTCGATGCCGGGCAGGGAGCGGGCGTAGGACCCGGTGGCCAGCAGCACGTGCTTGCCCTCGAAGGTCTCGTCGCCGACCTGGACGGCGGTCGGGGAGACCAGCCGGCCCTCGCCGCTCACGTACTTGATGCCGCGGCTCTTGATCAGGCCCTGCAGGCCCTTGTGGTTCTTGGCGATGACGCCGTCCTTGTAGGCGTTCACCCCGTCCATGTCGATGCCCGACAGGGTCGACTTGACGCCGAACTGCTCGCCCTCGCGGGCGTTGTCGGCGACCTCGGCGGTGTGCAGCAGGGCCTTGGTGGGGATGCAGCCGCGGTGCAGGCAGGTGCCGCCCACCTTGTCCCGCTCGATCAGGACGACGGACATGTCGAGTTCGGCCGCCCGCAGTGCGGCGGCGTAGCCACCCGAGCCACCACCGAGGATGACCAGGTCAGCGGGGGTGGTCGGTGCGCTCACGGCTGCTCCTCAGTGCTGGGTGGCCCGGAGCTGCTCCGGGCACGGCGATCCTGCGCGTGCCCATCCTGCCACTCCCGGGAACGGCGCGTTCGGGTGCTCCGTTGCTCTTCGCAAGAGCGTCGCGGTGCAGTCCGCGGCCGGCGAGGACGGGGGCAGTGCGATGGGGCTGATCGACCGGCTGCGGAGCCGCACGACGAGGGGCGCCGCAGAGGGCGGTCGGGGCCGGCGCGGCACGCTCGACCGCGCGTCGGGGTCGGCGGACCTGAGCCACCTGGAGCAGTTCGTCGCCACCCGGCGCGGCGTCGAGGGGTACGTCGAGCCCCGTACCGCGGTGACCGAGACGACGATCCTGCTGGTCGCCGCCGACGGGGAGTGGACGCGGCGACGGATCGACGGCCCGGACACCGCCCGCAAGCTGTCCCGCGACCTCGCCGTCCCGGTGTACGACGCGCAGATCACCGGCTACCCGCAGCGGATGCGCGACTGGAGCGCCCGCCAGAAGGCGGACGACAAGCTGTGACGGGCGGCCCCCCACCTCGCGGAGGCGGGGGGCCGTCGGCTCACTGTGCGGCGATGAGGCCCTCGATCGTGGCGAGCAGCGTGCGGACGGGGACACCGGTGCCGCCCTTGGGCGTGTAGCCCCAGGGCGCCCCGGTGTTGTAGGCCGGGCCGGCGACGTCGATGTGCGCCCAGGGCAGGCCGGCGGGCACGAACTCGGACAGGAAGTGCCCACCCACGAGCATCCCGCCCATCCGGTCGGCGTTGGCGTTCACCAGGTCCGCGATCGGGGAGTCCAGCCCGCGTCGCAGCTCCGGCGGCAGCGGCATCGCCCACATCGGCTCCCCGCTGCGCCGGCTGGCGGCGACGACGGCGTCCCGCAGGTCGTCACTGCCCATCACGCCGGAGGTGCGGGTGCCCAGCGCGACCAGCTGCGCGCCGGTCAGCGTGGAGGTCTCCAGCAGGTGGGCGGGGGAGTCCTCGACGGCGCGGCAGATGGCGTCGGCGAGCACGACCCGGCCCTCGGCGTCGGTGTTGGTGATCTCCGCCTTCTTGCCGTTGCGGAAGGTGACCACGTCGGCCGGGCGGTAGGCGGTGCCGCTGGGCATGTTCTCGGCGATCGGCACGGTGGCGGTCACGTCGACCGGGAGGCCGAGCTCGGCGACCAGGCAGACGGTGGCGATCACGGCCGCGGCGCCGGCCATGTCGCTCTTCATGTCCTCCATCTTCGCCGCGGGCTTGATCGAGATGCCGCCGCTGTCGAAGGTGATGCCCTTGCCGACCAGCGCGACGCTCGTCTTGGCCTTCTTGCCCTTGTACTCCAGGCGCAGCAGCCGCGGACCGCGGCTCGAGCCGCCGCCGACGGCGAGGATGCCGCCGTACCCGCCGGCCGCCAGGGCCTTCTCGTCGAGCACCTCGACCGACAGCCCGGCCTTCTTGCCCGCGGCGGCCCCCCGGGCGGCGAGCTCCGCCGGGTACAGGTCGTTGGGCGGGCTGTTGACCAGGTCGCGGACCAGGGCGACGGCGGCGGCGACCGCACGCACGCGGGCCAGCGGCGCCTTCGCAGCGCCGGCGTCGGGGACGACGAGCTCCACCGAGGACGGCGGGGTGGGACGGTCGGCCGGGAGGTCGGACTTGTAGGCGGTGAACTCGTACGCGCCGAGCAGCGACCCCTCGCCGACGGCGTGCAGCCGGTCGGCGTCCGGTGCGCCACCTACGGCGGCGAGGAGGCTGACCAGGGAGCTGCGGCCGGTCAGCGCGCGGCTGGCGGCCCCGGCGGCCCGGCGGACCGCCTCCGCCGAGTAGGAGCCGTCGGCCTGCGGGGCGCCCAGCCCGGCCACGGCCACGACCGGGAACGGACCCTGGCCGAAGGTGGGCAGCTTGGTGACCTCGTCCTCGGCCCCGCGGGCGCCGAGATCGGCCAGCGCGGCGAGGAGCCGACCGCCGAGGAGCCGGTCGACCGCGTCGGCCCCGGGCGTGGACAGCAGGCCTGCCGGTCCCTGGCCGACGCCGACGACGAGGGCGTCGGCGGTCAGCTTCTCGAGCGGGCGGTCGGTGGCGGAGATGGTAGGCGGCACCCGACGATCGTAAGGAGGTGGTGAGGACGGCGTACGACCGGCAGGCCGCCGACCACTAGCGTGCTGGCGGTGAGCCCGCTGACCTCCCCTCTGCACGATCGTCACGTCGCCGCCGGCGCCAAGTTCGCCGACTTCGGTGGCTGGTCCATGCCGATCGAGTACGCCGGTGGTGGCGTGCTGGCCGAGCACACCGCGGTCCGGGAGGGCGTCGGGCTCTTCGACGTCTCACACCTGGGCACCGCGACGGTGCGTGGCCCGGGGGCCGCCGACTTCGTCAACTCCTGCCTGACCAACGACCTGGGCAAGATCGGGCCCGGCCAGGCCCAGTACACGCTGTGCTGCGTCCCCGACGGTGACCCGCAGGCGGGGGGCGTGGTCGACGACCTGATCGTCTACCTGCACGGCCCGGACGACGTCCTGCTCGTGCCCAACGCGGCCAACGCGGCCGACGTGCTGGCCCGGCTCGCGGCCGAGGCGCCGGCGGGGGTCACGGTCACCGACCGGCACACCGAGGTCGCCGTCCTGGCGCTGCAGGGGCCGCGCTCACCCGAGGTGCTGGCGGCCGTCGGCCTGCCCGGCGAGCTGCCCTACATGTCCTTCGCCGAGACACCCGGCTCCGGCGGGGACGAGGTCACCGTCTGCCGGACCGGCTACACCGGCGAGCACGGCTACGAGCTGCTGGTCGCCGCCGAGCGTGCCGGGCAGCTGTGGGACGCGCTGCTGGCCGCCGGCGGGCCCGAGCAGATCCGGCCGTGCGGCCTGGGGGCCCGGGACACCCTGCGCACGGAGATGGGGTACCCGCTGCACGGCCACGAGCTGTCGCGGGACATCACCCCCAACCAGGCGCGGTCGGGGTGGGCCGTGGGCTGGGGCAAGGACGCGTTCTGGGGGCGCGAGGCGCTGGTCGCGGAGAAGGCGGCCGGCGCGCCGCGTCAGCTGTGGGGTCTGCAGGCGCCCGGTCGTGGGATCCCGCGGCCCGGCATGCTCGTGCTCGGCGCCGACGGCTCGCGGATCGGCGAGGTCACCAGCGGCACGTTCTCCCCGACCCTGCGGACCGGGATCGCCCTGGCACTGCTGGACAGCTCCGCCGGTGTCGCCGAGGGGACGGAGGTCGCCGTCGACGTCCGGGGACGGCCCCAGGCGGTCGTCGTCCGGCGTCCGCCGTTCGTGGAGTCCCACGTCCGCTGAGGGCCGGGGCGCCGCCCGCGGTGACTACTTGCTGGGCACCGGCGGGTCGGGCACCTCGTCGGCGACCACGGCGTCCCGCTTCCCCATCGGCTCGGGGTCGCCCTGGGTGGTGTCCTGCGCGGTCTGGTGCTCGGTCTCGGCGTTGATCTCCGCGCCCAGCAGCACCAGGTAGCAGGTCAGGTACAGCCACAGCATCAACACGATGACGCCGGCGATCGCGCCGTACGTCTCGTTGTAGGAACCGAAGTTGTTCACGTAGAAGCTGAAGGCGACGCTGACGACCGCCCAGATGACGGTGACCACCAGCGAGCCCAGGCTCACCCAGCGGATCTTCGGCGCATCCCGGTCCGGGGCGACCCGGTAGAGGACGGCCAGCGAGCCGATCACCACGCCCAGCAGGAGCACCCAGCGCAGGATCTGGGCCAGGACCGTGCCGACACCGCCCAGCGGGAGCGCGTCGAGCACCACCGGGACCACGGCGATGAGAGCAAAGGTGAAGAGGATGAACACGATCGCGCCCAGGGTGAGCACCAGGGAGAGCGCGCGCAGTTTGAGGAAGTTGCGGGTCTCGACCTCGTCGTAGGCGATGTTCACCGCTTTCACCATGTTGTTGACACCGCCGGACGCCGTCCACAGCGCACCGAGCACCGAGGCGATCAGACCGAAGGTGAGGGCCCCGCCGGCGTTGCTGGTGATGTCGGTCAGCTGCTCGGTGAGGATGTCCTGGGCGCTCTCCGGGAGCTGGTCGGACAGCGATGCGATCTGCTGGGTGACCTGCTCGGGGGAGGCGACCAGGCCGTAGATCGAGATGGTCGCGATCAGCGCCGGGAAGATCGAGAGGAAGGCGAAGAAGGCCACCCCACCGGCGATGATCGGCATGTTGTCGGCGTTGTTCTCCGCCCAGGACCGCTTGACGATCTGCAGCCAACCGCGCGCGGGGATGTCCGTGGGCCGGTCGGCGTGGATGCCCGGCATCTCCTCGGGCTCGGGCACCTCCGGTGCCGGGCGGGCGGCTTCCCGCTGCTCGCCGCGGACGACGGCCGTGGAGGAGGCTCCGCTGGCCCCGTCGTCGCGTCCGGCAGCACGGGCTTCTGCAGCCCGCATCGCGGCCCGTCGCTCGGCCTTCTCCTGGACCCGCACGCGGATGTTCTCCACGGCGCTGCCCGGCCGCCCGTTGTCGACCATCGGTGTCGTCCCCTTGTCTCGGGTCTGCAGGTGGATCGGTGGAACGGCGGCGTCCGCCGACTCCCGGCCGGCCCCACGCGGGGGCCGGCCGGCAGGCGGACCGTGCAGCTCAGGCCGGTGTCACCGGCGGGAGCTCAGCGGCTCAGCCGGGCCAGCGTGCGCCGCCAGCCGGAGCGACGGCGCGGCAGGCGCCGGGCGGCGGCCCGCTGGGTCGCGGCGACCTGCTGCACCGCGACGCGCTCGCCGGCCCGCACGCGGGCAGTGGCAGCCCGCTGCGCGGCCGACAGCTGCTTCGAGGCGGCCCGCTGCTTGGCGGTCAGCTGCCCGGTGGCGGTGCGCTTGTGCGCGGTGAGGCTCCTGACGGCGGCCTTCCGGCGAGCGGCCGCGGCCTTCCGGCGGACCTCGGCGCGCTCGGCCGCCTTCTTCCGTGCCGCCACTCGCTCCTTGCCGGCGCGCTTCGCCCGCTGCTGCGCCGCCTTCCGGGCCGCTGCCTGGCGGCGGGCGGCCTGCTTGGCCGCCGCCCGCTCCTCCGCGGTCCGCCGACGCCTGCGACGCCAGGAGAGCAGCCCGATGACCGCGGTGAGGGCGGCCACGCCGCCACCGATGACGGCCGGCGGGTTCTCCCGGTACGTCTCGACCGCGGTGTCCTTGGTCCGGTTCGCGCTCTCCAGTGCCGAGCTCTTGGCCTGGTCGACGCGCTCCTGGGCCCGGGCCGGGACGTCGAGCCGGTGGCTGAGCTCGTCGACCGTGCGGCCGAGCTGCTCCCGGGTCTGCTCGATGTCGGCGCGGATCGCGTCGGGGTCGTTCGGGCCGGCAGCGTCGTCCGGCCGGGTGTCGTCGGCTCCGGTCATCGGGACGCACTCTCCTTCACGGTCGCGACATCGGTCTTGACGCTCGCGATGGCCTCGGTCGGCACGGGCGGGGCGGCCTGCTGGACGTCCTTCTTGCCGATCAGGGCGAGCACGGCGGCGACCACGAAGAGCACGACGGCGACGATGACGGCGGCCAGCCAGCCGGGGAGGACGAGCGCGAGGGCGAGGACGGCGGCCGCGACGAGCACCTGGAGGCCGAGGAAGGCGAACAGCCCCGCGCCGCCGAAGAGGCCGGCCCCCAACCCGAACTTCTTGGCCTTGGTGCTGACCTCGGCCTGGGCCAGGCGCATCTCGTCCCGGACCAGTCGCGTCAACTGGTCGGAGAGCTGCCCGATCAGCTGACCGGTGGAGGCGTTCTCGGGGGCGGGCGGGGGTGTCTCCACCCGGCTGGCACCGGCGCCCGTGGTGGGCTGGCTCATCTGTACTCCGCGTTGTCGGGCGTGGGTGATCCCTGCACCATGCCCGGGTGCTTACCGCGTAAACCAAGATCGCCACTGCGTGCCCGGTCGGCCGGCCACGTTCCGGGGCTGCCCCGAGGGCGGGAGATCGCTAGCCTGCCGCCATGAGCTGGACCTGGCAGCTGGAAGACCCTTCGGGTGCGCCGATCGACCCTGCCACGCTCGGGGTGGAGGTGCCCGAGTGCGACAACCAGGGCGACGCCGAGTCCTGGCTGGGGGAGTCCTGGCGCGACCTGCTGGAACGCGGGGTCGCCACGGTGACGCTGCAGGAGGACGGCGAGCGGGTGTACGGCCCGATGGGCCTGGCGGCGAACTGAGGCGGCCCGCCCCGTCCCACGGCTCGTCGGCCGGCGGCGGGCCTCGGCGGGAGGTGCCGCCGCCGACCTGCGGGCGAGGGGTGGAGGGCGGTGCCCTCCTCAGCCGCGAGAGGTCTTGGCGGGGTCGCGCTCCACGACGTCGCCCAGCACCTGGTCGATGCGGGTCAGGACCTCGGCCGGCAGCTGGACACCGGCGGCCTGCACGTTGTCGTGCACCTGCTCGGGCCGGCTGGCGCCGATGATGGCGGCCGCCACGTTCCGGTTCTGCAGCACCCAGGCGATCGCCAGCTGCGCCATCGACAGGCCGAGCTCGTCGGCGATGGGCCGGAGCTCCTGGACGCGGGTGAGCACGTCGTCGGTCAGGTAGCCCTTCATCGACCCGCCCACCGTGGCGTGCCCGCCGCGGCTGTCGACCGGCGGCTGCTGGCCGGGCAGGTACTTGCCGGTGAGCACGCCCTGCGCCAGCGGGGACCAGACGATCTGGGAGAGGCCCTCCTGCTCGCTGGTGGGGACGACCTCGGCCTCGATGACCCGCCACAGCATCGAGTACTGCGGCTGGTTGCTGATCAGCTGGACCTTGAGCTCGCGAGCCAGCTCGGCGGCGGCGGCGATCTCCTCAGCGCGCCACTCGGAGACGCCGAGGTAGAGCACCTTGCCCTGGCGCACCAAGTCGGCGAAGGCGGTCATCGTCTCCTCCAGCGGCACCGAGGAGTCGTACCGGTGTGCCTGGTACAGGTCGACGTAGTCGGTCTGCAGCCGCTGCAGTGACGCGTTGCAGCTCTCGGTGATGTGCTTGCGGGACAGGCCGCGGTCGTTGGCCCCCGGGCCGGTGGGCCAGTAGACCTTGGTGAAGATCTCCAGGCCCTCCCGGCGCTGGCCGGCCAGCGCTCGGCCCAGGACGGACTCGGCCTTCGTGCCGGCGTAGACGTCGGCGGTGTCGAAGGTGGTGATCCCGACATCGAGGGCGGCCCGCACGCAGGCGTGGGCGGCGTCCTCCTCGACCTGGCTGCCGTGGGTCAGCCAGTTGCCGTAGGCGATCTCGGAGATGGTGAGGCCAGAGCGGCCGAGGCGTCGTGTCTGCACGGATCAGACGGTACTTAGATCGGGTAATGACCACCGCGGCCCCCTCGCAGGGGCCCGCCACGAGCCTGCGAGTGGTGGGGGGCGAGGGGGTCCTTCGACTTCGTCAGACCTCGGCGCCCAGCGGCACCTGCGGCTTGGGGAAACGCCAGCGGCGGATCATCGTGGCCCGGCTGACGCCGTACCAGACCAGGCTGCGCATCTTCTGGTCGGTGTCCGGGAAGCGCTCGGTGACCTTCGCCTTGATCTTGCGGCCGAGGAGGAACGAGTCGCCGATGATCACCAGGAAGAAGGCGAACCACACGAACACGGTGTAGCTCTGCACCGCCGGCACCGGGATGAAGTAGCCGATCAGCACCAGCGCGGCCACCGCCAGGAAGAAGCTGCCGGCGTTGCGGCGGGCGTCGACGACGTCGCGGACCAGTCGGCGCACCGGGCCGCGGTCGCGGGCGGGCAGTGCGCTGTCGTCGCCGCGGGCCCCGGCGGCACGGGTGTTGCCACGGCCCGCGGCCTGCTGCTCGCGCATCCGCTTGTAGGCCTCCTTGCGCGTGGTCGGCGGCGGCGGCACCGGCCCACTGCGCCGTCCCTGCGCCTCGTTGCGGCGCGGGGTGGGGCGGCCCTTGCCTGTCGTGCCGACCGCCGTCGACCCGTGCGGGGTGACGGTGGTGACGGCGTCCGACGCCGTGTCGGAGTCGGGACGGCGGCCGGGCAGGCGGAGCTTCACGTCGGCGAGTCTACGTGGACAGCGCCTCCTGTCAGGGGTGCCACGACAGCGGGGCACCCAGGGCGAGCGGTGCGGGCACCGCCCCGTGCGGCGTTCGCGCCGTACAGTGGGAAGCAGCTCCGCCACGGCGGTGTTGGCCGTTCTGAGAGCCCGCCCTCCGTGGCGGGCCGAGCAGGACACCCTCGAGTCTGGGAGGACCACGACATGACCGTGCAGGACACGCAGGCCCCCGGCGCCACCGGCGTCATCCTCAGCGACCCCGCCGCCCTCAAGGTGAAGACGCTGCTGGAGCAGGAGGGTCGCGACGACCTGCGGCTGCGGATCGCGGTGCAGCCGGGTGGTTGCTCGGGTCTCCGTTACCAGCTGTTCTTCGACGAGCGCTTCCTCGACGGCGACGCGACCTTCGAGTTCGGTGGCGTCGAGGTCATCGTCGACCGGATGAGCATCCCGTACCTCAGCGGCGCGACGATCGACTTCGTCGACACCATCGAGAAGCAGGGCTTCACCATCGACAACCCGAACGCGGGCGGCTCCTGCGCCTGCGGCGACTCGTTCCACTGATCGCCAGCTAGCCCGAACACACCGAGGCCCGGCACCCCGCGAGGGGGGCCGGGCCTCGGTGCGTCCCGGGTGGGAGGGGCGGCCTCAGTCGGCCGGCTGCGAGGGGATCGGCATCGGGACGCCGGCCGAGGGGGACGGCACCCTCGGGAGAACTGGGCCGGGGTCCGGTGCCGGCGCCGGCCGGGCCGTCGGTGCGGGCGATGTCGTCCCGGGTCGGGGCGTGTCGGCGGACGGGTCCGGGCGGGGGGCGATCGGCGGCGGGGTCCGCGGCGAGGGTGCCGTGGTCGTAGGTGCCGTGGTCGTGGGTGTCGTGGTCGTGGGGACCGGATCGCCCGGCACCTCGCCGTCCGTGCCGGAGCAGTCGGCCAGCAGCAGGCCGGTCAGCAGCAGGCCGGTCAGCAGGCCACCGGTCGCGGCGACCCTCCGGCGGCCGGTCACATCCGGACGGGGTAGACCGGCTCGGGGATCTCCGGGGTGATCCGCTCCTCGACGAAGATCCCGTGCCAGATCATGAAGACCAGCACCCCCCAGACCTGCCGGGCGATCCGCTTGCTGGGCACCTCGGCCTCGCGCAGTCGGTCGAGCAGCGCGAGCACGTGGTCGCGGTCGAGCCACTCGTCGGTCTGGCTGGCGGTCACGATGTCCCGGGCCCACCCGTGCAACGGGCCGGCCAGGAACTCCGCCGTCGGTACCGGGAAGCCCAGCTTGCGGCGGTTCATGATCTTCGGCGGGACGATCTGCCGCATCGCCTGCCGCAGGGCGTACTTGGTCGCATCGCCGCGGCGGGGCACCCGCATCTCCAGCGGCAGGGTGCTGGCCAGGGCGAAGACCTCGGGGTCCAGGAACGGGACCCGCAGCTCGAGGGAGTTGGCCATCGTCATCTTGTCGGCCTTGACCAGGATGTCGCCACGGAGCCAGGTGAAGAGGTCGACGTACTGCATCGCCGTCACGTCGTCGTAGCCGGCCTCGCGGGTCTGCCGGTAGAGGGACTCGGTGACGGTGACGTGGGAGAGGTCGGGGTCGCGGCCGGGGAGCAGCTGGGCGAGCTCGACGGCGTTGAGGTTCCGGGCGTTCCCGTAGTACCGCTCCGCCAGCGGCTGCGATGCGCGCTCCAGCAGGCTCTGCCCGCGGACGCCCTCCGGCACCAGCCTCGACAGCCGGCCGAGCGCCTGCCGCCCGACCGTCGGCAGCTTCGTGGCCCAGGCCAGGCTCAGCGGCTCCCGGTAGATCGTGTACCCGCCGAACAGCTCGTCGGCGCCCTCACCGGAGAGCACCACCTTGACGTGCTTACGGGCCTCGCGGGCCACGAAGTAGAGCGGCACGAGCGCCGGGTCGGCGACCGGGTCGTCCAGGTACCAGACGACAGCGGGGATCGCGTCGGCGAACTCCTGCGCGGTGATCTCCACCGGTATGTGCCTCACACCCAGGATCGCCGCGGACTCGGCGGCGATGTCGACCTCCGAGGTGGCCTCCCGCTGGAAGCCGACGGTGAAGGTGACCAGGTCGTCGTTGTACTTGTGGGCCAGTGCGGCGATCGCCGTGGAGTCGATGCCGCTGGAGAGGAACGACCCGACCGTGACGTCGGCGCGCATGTGCTTGGCGACCGAGTCGTCGAGCACCTCGGCGATCCGGTCGAACAGTGCCTGCTCGCCACCCGGGGCGACCGGCTGCGACCGGAACGACGGGTGGAACCAGCGCTTCGTGTGCAGCTCGCCGTCCACCACGGTGAAGCTGGTGCCGCTCTCGATCCGCCGGATCCCCCGGTGCAGGGTGGCGGGCTCGGGCACGTACTGCAGGGTCAGGTAGTGCTGCAGGGACGCCGGGTCGACGCCGCCGGCGCCGGGGGTGCCGCCCAGCAGCTCCAGCAGGGCCTTCTTCTCCGAGCTGAAGACCAGGCCACCGTCGGCCAGTCGAGCGGTGAACAGCGGCTTGATGCCGAAGGCGTCCCGGGCGCCGAACGCCGTCCCGGTCCGGGTGTCCCAGATGACGAACGCGAACATGCCGCGCAGTCGCGGGACGATCGCCTCGCCCCACAGGTGGTAGCCCGCGACGATCGCCTCGGTGTCGCCCTCGGTGGCGAAGGTGGCGCCGGCCGCCTTCAGCTCCTCGCGCAGCTCCAGGTAGTTGTAGATCTCGCCGTTGAAGACGATCCGGTACCGGCCCTCGGCGTAGGGCATCGGCTGGGGGCTGCCCTCGATGTCGATGAACGCCAGCCGGTTGAAGCCGAGCACCGCGTGCCCGTCCGACCAGACCTCCCGGTCGTCGGGACCCCGGTGCCGCAGGCAGCGCAGCGCGTGTTGCACCCCGGAGACGGTCTGCTCGTCGACCCGCTCGGCGTCGGTGGACAGGTAGGCCAGCAGGCCGCACATGCGGGAGGTCTCCAGGAGGTGGGGGAGGGGGGCGGGAGGCCCCGTGGTCAGACGCGCTCGCCGGCGCGGGTCTTGCGGGTGGCGATCCGCTCGGCGACGAAGGACAGGATCGGGACGGTGCCCGCCAGGAGCACGAGCACCGAGCCCTTGACCGACCACCGGGCGCGCAGCGCGAGGTCGCAGGCGGTCACGAAGAAGATCGCGTAGAGCCAGCCGTGCGCGGTGCCGATGACCTCGACCGGGCCCTCGACACCGGCGGTGTACTTCAACGGCACGGCGACGAGGATCAGGGCGATCAGCAGGACGCCGACGACCCAGGCCATCACCCGGTAGCGGGTCAGCGCGGCCGGCACGTCCTGCCCGACCCGGCGGGCGAGACCGCGCGGCAGCCGGGACGACGTCGCGGTGCGGTCAGCGGTCACTGTCGCTCCGCGGCCTGAGGGCCTTCTCGTTGAGCTCGGCGAGGTAGGCGTTGTAAGCAGCCAGCTCCGGGTCGCCGGTCGTGTCGATCCGCGGGCGCTGGTACAGCACCAGGGAGGCGCCGGGCTCGTCGTCCGCGGGGTCCCGGGCCAGCTCGTCCTTGGCCATCTTGAGGTAGAAGCCCAGGCCCATGAACCCGTAGAGCGGCCACTGCAGCGCATAGCTCCAGTTGACGGCGCCGCCACCGGCCTCGGCCTTGGTCAACTGCCAGTAGCCGAGGAAGAACGTCATCACGAAGAGCGCCACGACCACCAGGTGCATGAAGAGCCACCCGGGGCTGAGCAGGCGTCGGTACACGCCCGCGACTGTAACCGCCGGGGCCGACCGTGGGCCGTCGCCCACGGCGTGGCCCCGAGCACGTCAGCGCCCCTGCTGCGGGCCGGCAGCGGGCTCGCCGGCCCGCCGGTGGTCGGCGCCGGCTGTGTCCGACCAGTGGGCCCAGGGCGACCCGCCGGGGCGGTGCTCCCGCCCCCGGGACGACGGGCGGGGTCGGCTAGTCTCGGCGAGACTGTGGTCGGGGTGGGCAGAGCCTGTCGGGCAACCGAGGAGCACCCGCCGGTGAGACCGCGTGGCGCCGCCACGCGGGGGATGAGGAGGCAGCGGGCAGTGGCTCGACGCAGCAAGCTGGCGAAGGTCGCCGGGCTCGGTCTCCTGGGAGCGCTGACGCTCAGCGGGTGCGACGTCACGGGCAGTTGGCTCAGTTGGGGATGGCCCGAGGGCATCACCGACCAGGCCGAGCGCATGCACGACCTGTGGATCGGTTCGACGATCGCCGCCCTGGTGGTCGGCATCGCGGTGTGGGTGCTCATCGCCTACGCGACCATCCGGTACCGGAAGCGCGGGGACGAGCTGCCCCGGCAGACCGCCTACAACCTCCCGCTCGAGGTCGTCTACACGATCATCCCGTTCCTGATCATCGCGGTGCTCTTCTTCTTCACCGTGAACACCCAGAACGAGGTCCGCGACGTCAGCGACGACCCGGACGTCACGGTGGAGGTCAACGCCTTCAAGTGGAACTGGCAGTTCGTCTACCCCGAGACGGAGACCGCGGGCGGTGAGGCCGTGTCGACGGTCGGCACCAGCACCGAGATCCCGATCCTGGTGGTCCCCACCGACCAGACGATCCGGTTCGAGCTGGCCTCGGCGGACGTCATCCACTCCTTCTGGGTGCCGGAGTTCCTCTTCAAGCTCGACATCCTCCCGGGCAACGAGAACGGGCGGGACAACGTCTTCGAGGTCACCGTCCGCGAGGAGGGTGCCTTCGTCGGCCGCTGCGCCGAGCTGTGCGGCACCTACCACGCGTTCATGAACTTCGAGCTCCGTTCGGTGTCACCTGATGCGTACGAGGACTACCTCGCGGCACGCGAGGAGGGCCTGTCGGTCTACGACGCGCTGGTGCTCATCGGCGAGCCGGGCGAGGCGGTCTCCACGGAGCCGTTCCTGCTCCAGCGCGAACAGGCGGTGGCCTCGGATGACTGACCCGATCACCTCGCACCACCTGGAGGAGCGGCCGTGAAGGTCGAAGCGCTCATCTTCAACTTGATCACGGTGTTCTGCCTCGTGACCGCAGTCGTCTACGGCTTCTGGGCCCGTGAGCCGATCGGGACGACGGCGCTCGCGCTGTCCGGCGGCCTCACCGCCCTGATCGGTGGCTTCTTCTGGTTCGTGAGCCGGCGCATCGACGCCCGTCCCGAGGACCGCAAGGACGCGGAGATCGCCGACGGTGCCGGCGAGCTGGGCTTCTTCAGCCCGGCGAGCTACTGGCCGTTCGGGCTGGCGTTCTCGGCCGGGATCATGGGCCTCGCGCTGGCCTTCTGGTACCCGTGGCTGGTCATCATCGGTGTCGTCGCGCTCATCGTGACCATCGGTGGGCTGCTCTTCGAGTACTACGTCGGGCAGAACGCGCACAGCTGAGCGACACCTGCACGGCACGACTCAGCGGGGCCCCTTCCCAGTCGGGAAGGGGCCCCGCTCGGCATGTTGTGCCTTGGGCAGCGGAGACACGGGGACAGGCGGGCTGTAGCCGTGGTGACGGGGCTGCCGTGCCGTCGCGGGAGCCACACGCTGGCTGAGTCGATGCCAGGTGGACACCGGGTGACCACCTGGCCGGGGCTCCACCCGGGGAGCACATCCGGCCTCCTGACGCCTCGTTCGGCATGCGTAGGCGGCACTCCCGTGCCCCTGCGGCCGCTGGCTGGGCAGGCAGGCCTCAGGACGCTCGTGCAGCGGTCGCGGCGTACCTCGGATCTGGACCCGTTCCGGCGCCTGGCGCTGCAGTCGCTGCACCTCGTTGAGCCTGCCTCCGTCAGGCGCTGCGAGGAGGCGGCGACGGGCCCGCGGCGGGCGGTGACGACCTCGTGGTCGAACGGGGGCCGGGATGAGTCGGCTGCGCGTGCGTGACGAACTCGGAGACCATGGCGACGTCCGTCACCTGGCGCCAGAGGAGTGCAGGAGAGCGGTCCAGTGACCGGGCCCGCCACCGAGCTCGAGCATTGGTCCCACGAGCCCGGTCAGCTGCCGCCGCACGAGGGCGGTGTCGTCCTCGTGCTCCTGCCGGCCGCAGCCGCACAGGTCGATGCACCGACCTGACATGGGCGAGGACGTGTCACGCACCGGCTGGCGGCCGCCGCCGGAGGACGGCGGCTGCGCCGCGCGGTCACGAGAGACGCCGGTGATTCGCCGTCTCAGCGTGCGGACGGATCGAGCCCGGGCAGAGCAGCCGGAGATGCAGCAGGGCCCCGACGGAGGTGTCCGTCGGGGCCCTGCTGTTCGTGCCTTGCGTCAGTCGCGCGGAGCCTGCGGCCGACCGCCTTCGGAGGGACGGCCCCCCTCGGAGGGGCGGCCAGAGGTGATGGACTGCCGGTCGGCCTGCTCCGACTCCAGCCCGCGGGCCTCGAGCTCTGCCTGCCGCTGCACCTCGGCCGGCTCCTCGACCGGCTTGAAGAAGCCCTTGATCGCACGGCGTGCGCCGCCGACCTGGTTCATCTTCTTGGGCACCGAGGCGCCGCCGTAGGCCAGCTGACCGTGGCCGTGCTCGTCCACCGGGCCGAGGGGCTGGTGGACCTCGATGAACTCACCGCTGGGCAGCCGCCGGATGACCCCGGTCTCGATGCCGTGCTCGAGCACCTCGCGGTCGTGCCGCTGGAGCCCGATGCACAGCCGGTAGGTCATCCAGTAGGCGAACGGCGGGAGCACCAGGCACCCGATCCGCCCGAACCAGGTCATCGCGTTGAGGCTGATGTCGAACTTGTCGGCGATCAGGTCGTTGCCACCGGAGATCCACAGGATCACGTAGAACGTGAGGGCCATGGCGCCCACCGACGTCCGGACAGGGACGTCGCGGGGGCGCTGCAGCAGGTGGTGGGATGCGGTGTCCCCGGTCAGCTTGCGCTCGATCATCGGGTAGAGCGCGAGCACGGTGAACATCAGGCCAGCGCCGACCACGGTGGGCCAGAACAGCGCCGGGATCGTGTAGTCGCCGGGCAGGTTGATGTCCCAGGCCGGGAAGAGGCGGGTCGACCCGTCGAGGAAGCCGATGTACCAGTCCGGCTGCGAACCGGCCGACACCTGCGCCGGGTTGTACGGACCCCACAGCCAGATCGGGTTGATCTGCACCAGACCGCCCAGGGCGGCACACAGCCCGAAGACGATGAACAACAGCGCGGTCGCCTTGACGGCGAACGCGGGGAAGAGCCGGTTCCCGACGACGTTGTGCTCGGTGCGACCGGCACCGGGGAACTGCGTGTGCTTCTGCTTGACCAGGATCAGCAGGTGCGCCGCGATCAGGGCCAGGATGATCGCCGGGAGGATCAGCACGTGGACGATGTAGAACCGTCCGATGATCTCCGTGCCGACGTAGTCGCCGTTGAAGACCGCCCAGTGCGCCCAGGTGCCGATGACCGGCAGCGACAGGATGATCGCGCTGATGATCCGCAGGCCCGTGCCCGACAGCAGGTCGTCGGGGAGGGAGTAGCCGGTGACGCCCATGAGCAGCGCCAGGACCAGCAGCACGACGCCGATCAGCCAGTTGGTCTCGCGGGGGCGGCGGAACGCACCGGTGAAGAAGATCCGCAGCAGGTGGATCACGATCGAGGCCACGAACAGCAGGGCGGCCCAGTGGTGGATCTGCCGGATCAGCAGACCGCCGCGGACGTCGAAGGAGAGCCCGAGCGTCGACTCGTAGGCCGCCGACATCTCCACGCCCCGCAACGGCGCGTAGGTCCCCTCGTAGACGACCTCCTGCATCGTGGCGTCGTAGAAGAACGTCAGGTACGTGCCGGAGAGCAGCAGGATGACGAAGGAGTAGAGCGCGATCTCCCCGAGCAGGAACGACCAGTGGTCAGGGAAGACCTTGTTCAGGGTCCGGCGCAGCGGGCCGGCGACGATCAGCCGGTCGTCGACCTCGAGGGCCGCTTTCCCGATCTTGCTCGTCGGCGCACCAGGCGCCGCCGTGGTGGTGGCCATCAGATCCGTTCCCGGTTCCAGTAGGTGGGGCCGACTGCCTCAATGTAGTCGCTCCGTGCCACGAAGTAGCCCTCGTCGTCGACCGTGATGGGCAGCTGGGGGAGTGCGCGGGTCGCCGGACCGAAGACCGGCTTTGCCCCTTCGGTCACCTGGAACTGTGACTGGTGGCAAGGGCAGAGGATGCGCCCCGTCTCCTGCTCGTAGAGCGACACCGGGCAGCCGGCGTGCGTGCAGATCTTCGAGTACGCCACGTAGTCGCCGTAGGAGAAGTCGGCCTGGCCCTCCCGGGGCTCATCGCTGAGCTGCTGCTCCGGCCGGAGCCGGATCAGCATGGTGGCTGCGTCGGCCTGCCGGTTGCCACCCTCGACGGCCGGGAAGACCGTCTCGAGGGAACCGGGCTGCTGGTCACCCGGACGGATCGGGGTGCCGTCGTCGCGGAGGAGGCGGACCCCCTCGGCCCACGACGTGGTCCCGAGCGGGTTGCCCGTGTTGGGGTTCTTGATCAGACCGCCCAGCGGGGCGATCAGCATGGCGCCGAAGGCGGCGCCCATCACGCCGAGCGTGCCCAGGAGCAGCTTGCGGCGGGGGAGCCCGGACTTGTCCAGGCCGCTCATCAAGGACGCACCGGTGGTGACCCGGTCGAAGTGCGAGCCGTCGTGCTTGTCCTGTACCGCGGTCTCGTGCGGCAGCAGCTTCTTGACGTACTGGACCAGGCCGATGCCGATGCACAGCAGCGACAGGCCCATCGCCAGCCCGAGGAGCGGGGTGAACAGCGCGCTCCAGGAGTCGGCGCCGACCTCCCACTCCCAGTCGGGGAGGAACCAGCCGGAGCCGGCGTAGACGACCAGGAAGGCGACGGCGAAGAACGCGCCGAGGGCGAACCACATGGTCACCTGGCGGGTGGCCTGCTTCTCCAGTGCCGACCCCGGCACGGGACCGGGCTCGACGTGCAGGATCTCCACGCCGTCGTAGCGGGCACCGAGCCGGTCCAGCTGCGTGCGGTCCATCGCCGCCAGCTGCGCCGGGGTGTACTCGTCGTCCGGCCCGCCGTGGGTGGGGCCGTCGACGTCGCTGCCGGTCGAACCAGGGTGCTTGTCCGTCGTGCTCACGCCTTCGTCCCCATCCAGAAGATCCCGAACAGCAGGGCACCGACGCCGGCGACCCAGAGCACCAGGCCCTCGGCGACCGGACCGGCGCGACCGATCGGGGCGCCACCGGGGTCGGCCTGGTCCTGGATCGTCTGCACGTAGTCGATGACCGAGCGCTTCTCCTCGGGCGTCAGCTGGTTGTCGCCGAACACCGGCATGTTCTCCGGGCCGGTCAGCATGGCCGCGTAGATCTGCGCGTCGGTGAGGCCGTCCAACGAGGGAGCCCGCTTGCCGGAGGAGAGCGCGCCGCCCTCGCCGACGAAGTTGTGGCAGGAGGCGCAGTTCAGGCGGAACAGCTCGCCGCCCTCGGCCAGCTCGCCGTCGCGCAGGTCGCCCGAGGGAACGGTCGGCCCCCCGCCGTTGGCCTGCACGTAGGCCATCAGCTGCGCGATCTCGGCCTCCGTGAAGATCACCGGGTGCTCGGGGGCCTGGGCCTCCTGGCGGACCAGCGGCATGCGGCCGGTGGAGACCTGGAAGTAGACCGACGCCGAGCCGACCCCGATGAGCGACGGGCCACGGTCCTCCACGCCCTGCAGGTTGGAACCGTGGCAGGTGATGCAGCTCAGGACGTAGAGCTCGCGGCCGGCCTCGACGGCGATGGACTCGCTGTCGGACCGTTCGTCCGCGGCGATGGCCCCGGGGGCGAAGGCCGAGTAGCCCACCCCGGTCAGGACCAGGGCGGCCATCAGCCCGGCCACGTTGGCCAGGCGGCGGCGCTGCTTGGAGCGGCGCCGGTCACGGGCGGCGGCGGCCGGCGTGCCAGCGACCAGCCGGCGACGCAGCAGCCCGCGACGGCCGCCCTCGAGAGGGGCTTCGGACGAGGCCTTCGTGGTGGACACCCGGTTCCCTACTTGATCAGGTAGATCGTGATGAAGAGGCCCACCCACACGACGTCGACGAAGTGCCAGTAGTAGGACACCACGATCGCGGACGTCGCCTGGGCAGGTGTGAAACGGCCCATGGTGGACCGTATGAGCACGAAGACGAAGGCGACGAGGCCGCCGATCACGTGCAGGGCGTGGAAGCCCGTGGTCAGGTAGAAGACCGACCCGTAGGCCGACGACGCGATGGTCGTGCCGTGGTCGACCACGAGGGTGCGGTACTCGAACATCTGGCCCAGCACGAAGACCAGGCCCATCACGAAGGTGATGGTGAACCAGCGCCGCAGGCCGTAGACGTTGCCGATCTCCGCGGCGAAGACGCCGAACTGACAGGTCACCGACGAGGCGACCAGGATCAGTGTGAAGAACAACGCGTACGGCACGTTGAGCTCGGTCGGCTCCGGCGGCCAGCCGTCCTCTGCGCGGGCGCGGGCGGTGAAGTACATGGCGAACAGGCCGGCGAAGAACATCAGCTCACTGGCGAGCCAGACGATCGTGCCGACGCTGACCATGTTCGGTCGGGTCAGGGAGTGCACCCGCGAGGTGTCGAAGGTGCTGCTCGCCACGGGGGCCGTTGTCACGGGTTCATCATGGCATCGGGACAGCCGCCCCACGACGTGGGGTACGTGGGCGTGGCGCGCTCGGTCCGGCCACCTGTGGCGAGCCCGGTACGTCGCCTCCCCACCCCTCGTACCGGGGGCACTAGGCTCGCGCGGGTGAGCCCTGACGCCGCACCGGCCACCGTCCTGGTCTTCAGCCAGCGGGCCGAGGTCCGCACCGCCGTCCGGACGGCCCTGGGCAACGCTCCGGCTCCCGATGTGGGGCCGGTCACGTACCTGGAGTGTGCGACCGCCGACGAGGTGGTCGCCGCCGTCGACCGCGGTGGCGTCGACCTCTGCGTGCTGGACGGTGAGGCGCAGCCGACCGGTGGCATGGGGATCAGCCGCCAGCTGAAGCACGAGATCGCCGACTGTCCGCAGCTGGTGGTGCTCATCGCCCGGCAGGCGGACCGCTGGCTGGCGCACTGGTCGATGGCCGACGCCACGTTGGCCTACCCGGTCGACCCGCTGACCGCGCCCGAGGTCGTCGCCGGACTGCTCCGCGACCGGGCAGCACAGCGCCCGGCCGTCCGTCGCTGACCCGATGACGTCAGCCAGCCCGACCTGGCCCGGCCTCCTCACCCGACTCACCAGGGGTGAGCACCTCGCGGCCGAGGACACCCGCTGGGCGATGCGCCAGGTGATGACCGGGGAGGCGACCCCGGCCCAGGTCGCCGGGTTCGTCGTGGCCCTGCGGGCCAAGGGCGAGTCCCCGGAGGAGGTGGCCGGGCTCGCCGCGACGATGCTGGAACAGGCGACCCCGGTGCAGCTGCCGGTGGACTGCGTCGACATCGTCGGCACCGGGGGCGACGGCGCGCAGACGGTGAACATCTCCACCATGGCCGCGATCGTCACCGCGGCGGCCGGCGTCCCGGTGGCCAAGCACGGCAACCGGGCCGCGTCGTCGGCCTCGGGCACCGCCGACGTCCTCGAGGCGCTCGGGGTGGTCATCGACCTGCCTGCCCCGGCGGTGGCGCACTGCGTGCGGGAGGCGGGGATCGGCTTCTTCTTCGCCCCTGTCTTCCACCCCGGGATGCGGCACGCGGCGGCTCCCCGACGGGAGCTGGGGATCGGCACGGTCTTCAACTTCCTCGGCCCGCTGACCAACCCGGCCCGCCCGGTGGCCGCCGCGATCGGCTGCGCGGACACCCGGATGGCCCCGGTGCTGGCCCAGGTGCTCGCCGACCGGGGCACCCGCGCGCTGGTCTTCCGTGGGGACGACGGCCTCGACGAGCTCACCACCAGCACGACCTCGGCCGTGTGGGTGGTGCGCGACGGTGAGGTGGTGGCCGAGCGGCTGGACCCCACGGCCCTGGGCATCCCGGTGTCCGGGCCAGGGGCCCTGCGCGGTGGCGGTCCCGAGGTCAACGCCGAGGTGGTCCGCCGGCTGGTGGCCGGCGAGCCGGGACCGGTCCGGGACGCGGTGCTGCTCAACGCGGCCGGGGCCCTCGCCGCGTTCGACACACGCGGGGCCCGGCTGCACGACGCGCTGGGCGCCGGGCTGGAGCGCGCAGCGGCCGCTGTGGACGACGGCAGGGCGGCCGCGAAGCTGGCCGACTGGGTGCGGGTCAGCCGCGCCGCCCGCGGGTGACGACCCGGTCGCCCTCAGGCCGCGCAGACGTCGGCTGAGCCCGCTACGGGTCGACCCGACGTCCGGGTCGAGCTACTGGTCCGTCGACTCGAAGCCGATCGAGAACGCGGCCTCCAGGTCGTGCCGGGAGTGGGCACGGAAGGCGATGTGCGTGGCGGTGTCGACGACGCCGGGCACCTTGTTGATCCGACCGGCGATGACCTCGGCGATCTCGTCGAACTCGTGCACCCGGACGAGCGCGACCAGGTCGACGTCGCCGGCGACGGAGTAGACCTCGCTGACCCCGGGCAGCGCGGCGACCGCCTCGGCCACCTCGCCGATCGAGTCGGTGGCGGCATCGATCATCACGATGGCGGTGATCACGTCCGGGATGCTAGCCCGGTCGCGACCCGGCCGCGCCGTCCGGCGGTGCGCCCGCCGGCTGCCGGGGCACCCGGGGCGACCCGGTCCGGCTGGCTGCGGGTGCTGAGCGACCGGGTGTCGGCGAAGGGGTCCCGCTCGGCGCGGCCGGCCTCCACCTGGGCGAGGAAGCCGCTGTAGTCGCCCGTGCCGGGGGTGCGACTGGCCAGCGTGCCGGTCAGGTCGACCAGGCGGGTGCCGGGCTTCTCCATCCAGCGCAGCACCAGCTCCGTCTCGTCGACGGAGGCGGCCAGCTCGTCGTCCGGGCCGTTCGGGGTCTCGGCGGTGGTGCGCAGGTCGGCCAGGTGGCCACGGACGGACCGCCCCCGTTCGGCGACGCCGGCAGCGACCAGTCGGCCACGACGGACCACCGCCAGCTGCCAGCCCCCGGCGCCGTCGGGCCGGGCGAGGACCAGTTCGGGCACGGTGGCCAGCGACTCCAGGCGCTGCCGACGCCGCACCGCCCGGACCAGCACGGCCACTCGGTCGCGCAGCACGGCCGCCTCCTCGTACCGGCCTTCCTCGGCCAGCCGTTCGACCCGGTGCAGCAACGGTGCGACCAGGTCACGGGGGTCGGACTCGACGGCCGCCCGGAACACCGCTGCGATCGAGGCGTACTCCTCGCGGGTCTGGTCGCCCGTGCAGGGCGCCCCGCACCGGCCCATCCCGGCCAGGGCGCAGGCACTGCCCAGCACGGTCAGCGACAGGCGGGAGGTGCACTGCCGCAGCGGCAGGGACTCGTGCACGGCGGCGACGGCGGCGTCGGCTGCGCGCCGGTCCGGGAAGGGGCCGAGGAACGCGCCGCCCCCCGGGCGCACCCGGCGCACCACCGACAGCCGGGGGAACGGCTCGTCGGTCAGCCGGACCCACAGCGCGCGCTCGGGGAACCGGGACCGGCGGTTGTACCGGGGCTTGTGCTCGGCGATCAGCCGGAGCTCCCGGACGGCGGCCTCGAGGTCGTGCGCGCACGGCAGCGCCTCGATCCGCTCGGCGAGGGTGATCATCTCGGTCATCCGGCTGCGCTGCTCCCCGGCGGAGAAGTAGCTGCGCACCCGGCTGCGGAGATCGCCCGACGTGCCGACGTAGAGCGGTTCGTCACGAGGGCCGCGGAAGACGTACACCCCGGGACCGGAGGGGACGTGCTCGGCGAGGTGGCGCTTGCGGCGACGCTGCGGGTCGACCTGGCGGGTCAGCCCGGTCAGCTCCTCCAGGGAGGTGATGCCCAGCGGCCCGAGGCGCTCGAAGAGCCCGTGCAGGACGTCGACGGTCGCGCGGGCGTCGTCCAGCGCGCGGTGACAGGGCTGGGTGGAGGTGGAGAAGTAGGGCGCGAGGGTGGCCAGCTTGCAGTTGGGCACCTCGTCGCGGCTGAGCAGCCGGCGGGCCAGGACGGCGGTGTCGACCGAGGCGGACACCGGCCAGAGCAGCCCGCTCGCCTCGCAGGCCGCCCGCAGGAACCCCAGGTCGAAGGGGGCGTTGTGCGCCACGAGGACGGCGCCGCGGGCGAACTCCAGGAAGGCCGGCAGCACCGCGTCGATCCGCGGTGCCGCGGCCACCATCATCGAGGTGATCCCGGTCAGCACGCTGATGTAGGGCGGGATCTCGTGACCGGGGTCGACCAGGGTCTGGAACTCGCCGAGCACCTGACCGCCGCGGACCTTGACCGCCCCGATCTCGGTGATCGCGCTGTCCTTGGGCGAGCCCCCGGTGGTCTCCAGGTCGACGACCACGAAGGTGACCCCGGCCAGTGGGGTGCCCAGGTCGTCGATCGTCGCCTGCTGGAAGCGTGGCTCGGCCTGCGCCCGGTGGCCGCTCGGCAGCGCCACCTGCCGCCACCGGGAGGGGGCGGGGCCCGTGCTGGGCGGGGGGACCGGAGGGGGTGCTGGTGGCTGCGCGGACGGCGCGGCAGGTACGGACGGCACGGCGCGGACGCTAGGTCGCGGGTCCGACAGTCCCCGGGAGGCCACGCCGCGGGAGCCATCGGCCCGGGGCCGCGGGGCCGGCTCCTCGACGCGTCGACCGGGCTCCCCGGCCGGGAGCCCGGCAGAACTGTCGGTGGTCGCTCCTACGGTCCGCGGTGTCTGGACCACAGGAGACAAGGAGAGCCGCCGTGCTCATCGACTGCGACACCTGCACCGTCCGCGGTCACGGCTGCGACGACTGCGTCGTGACCGTCCTGCTGGGCGCCCCACCCGACTGGCGGGGGAGCGCCCCCACCGTCGTGCCGCTCACGCGACGCCGGCCAGGGGTGTCCGCCGGCGTCCCGGCCGGTGAGGGCGTGCGGGTGGCCGGCGCCGCACCGGGGGAGGCGTCGGCCGACGGCGCGGGCGGGCCCGACCAGGGTGCGGCCGAGGGGGCGCGCCCGGTCGTCGAGTGGGACGACGTGGAGGAGCAGGCCGTCCGGGCCTTGGCAGACTTCGGGCTGGTTCCGCCCTTGCGTCATCAGGATGCGTCGTCGCACGGGGACCGCCACGTGAGCTGACAAATTGCACCCCTGTGATTTGTCAGGTCCTGGGGTCACTTCGAGGTTTGACGGGGCTAGGTCTCGATCCGGTCACGGACATACGTTCGTCGTGTCCGAACGAGACGAAGTCGCCACAGAGGGTGACCTCGCTCGGGCACCGCCGGACCGCCGACCCGTTCCTCGGGTGGTGCGCCGCGGTCCGAGTGCGAGAAGTGGAGTCCGGCGCCCCGTGGCGAGCCCCCAGTCCCGCGCCCTGCCAGCATGGTCGGCCCCCGCTGCCGACACCCCGGTGCACGCGCGCCCCGGCCGTCTCGCCGGTCGACTGGGCGTCGGGATCGTGGCAGTCGTCGCCGCGAGCCTGACGCTGGCGGTCCTGCCGGGCGATGCCGCCGCGGCCCCGGGCGACCAGGCCACCGAGGCGACCAGCCCGGAGCAGGCCACCCAGCTGGCGGCCGACGCGACCCACGAGCTGGAGGTCGTCACCGAGCAGTTCAACGAGGCGCAGGAGACGCTGGAGCAGCAGCAGGCAGGCGCAGCCGCCGCGGCCCAGACGGTCGCCGAGGCCCAGGCCCGACTGGCCGCCCTGGACGAGCAGGTGCGCCGGGTCGCCCGCAGCGCCTTCACCGGGGAGCACCTGTCCCGCTTCAACGCCCTGATGACCAGTGGGTCGCCGGACGAGTTCGTCTCCCAGGTGACCACCCTGGACAGCATCGCCGGGCACACGAACGACGTCCTCGCCCAGGTCACCGCGGCGGCGACTGCCGCTGCGCAGGCACAGGCGGAGGCGGAGGCGGCCGCCGCGGCCGCGGAGCAGACGCTGCAGGACGTCGCCACGCGGCAGCGTGAACTCACCTCCCGGATCGGCGAGTACCAGGAGCAGCACGACGCGCTGACCGTCGTCCAGCAGGAGGAGGTGGCCGAGGAGCACGCCGGGCCGGTGCTCGAGGCGCCGGTCGAGGTGGTGGCCACCAGCTCCTCCGCGCAGGTCGCCGTGGACACCGCCATGGCCCAGCTCGGCGACCCGTACGTGTGGGCCGCCGGTGGCCCGGACGCCTTCGACTGCTCGGGCCTGACGCAGTACGCCTACGCGGCGGCGGGGGTCACCCTGCCGCACTCCAGCCGCCTCCAGTCCACGATGGGGACGGCGGTCTCACGGAGCGAGCTGCAGCCCGGCGACCTGGTCTTCTTCCGCAGCCCGGTGAGCCACGTGGGCATGTACATCGGCGGCGGCCAGATGGTGCACGCCGCCACGTTCGGTGTCCCGGTGCAGGTCACCAGCGTCGACATGGCCGGCTACGCCGGGGCGCGCCGCTTCCTCGGCTGAGCCGTCCGGTCCGGCTGTCCAGCCGGGCCACAGGCAGCCTGCCTAAGCTCGGCGCCGTGCCCCTCCCGCCCGGTCCGCGAGCCCACGGATGAGCCGGGGAGGAGCCGCCGGGTCCCGGCGCGCGGCGCTGCTGGTGGCGGCGGTGCTCGGTGCCGCGCTGGTCGCCGTGATCGCCCTGGCCACGCCGTGGGACGTGCTGCCCGTGCCGCCCGGCGGCCGCACCCCGGTCGATCCGGGCGCCGCGTTCGGTCCGGAGCAGGTGGCCCGGGCGGAGGCCTTCACCGCGGCGCTGCGCCCGGCCTCGCTGACCTCGCTGGTGCTGAGCCTGCTCGTCTCGGCGGTCTTCGGGCTCACCCGGGCCGGAGCGGCGACCGCCCGGGCCGTCGCCCGGCCGCTGGGCGGTGGCTGGGGCTGGCAGGTGCTGCTCGGTTCGCTCGCGATCCTGCTCGTCGGCCGCTTGGTGACCCTGCCGCTGTCGGCATACGGCGAGGTGGTGCGGCGTCGCTACGGCCTGTCCACGCGCGGCTGGGACCTGTGGGCGCGCGACGTCGCGACCTCCTACGGCATCTCCGCCGGGTTGACCGCGCTGGGGCTGCTGGCCCTGGTCGCGCTCGCCCGACGGGCCCCGCGCACCTGGTGGGCGTGGGCGGGCACGGCGGCCGCGGCCCTCGTCGTCATCGGGTCGTTCCTCTACCCCCTGGTGATCGAGCCGGCCTTCAACCGCTTCGAGTCCATGCCGGCCGGTCCGCTGCGCACGGAGCTGATCGCGCTGGCCGAACGCAGCGGCACACCGGTCGACGACGTGCTGGTCGCCGACGCCAGCCGGCGCACCACCGCACTGAACGCCTACGTCTCCGGCTTCGGCTCCACCCGGCGGATCGTCGTCTACGACACGCTGCTGGACCAACGGCCCGACGAGGAGATCGTCTCGATCACCGCCCACGAGCTGGGGCACGTGGCGAACGACGACGTCCTGACCGGCACGCTGATCGGGGCGCTCGGCGCCGGGGCGGGCGTCGCGCTGCTGGGCTGGCTCCTCGGGTCGACCCCACTGCTGCGCCGGGCCGGCGCAGCGGGGCCGGGGGACGGGGCCGTGGTCGGCCTGCTCCTGCTGCTGCTCTCGCTGGGCACGTTGCTGTCCACGCCCGTGCAGAACCTGGTCTCCCGGCACATCGAGGCGCGGGCGGACCTGCACGCGCTCGACCTGACCGAGGACCCGGACTCCTTCGTGGCGGTGCAGCAGGCACTGGGGGGCGCCAACCTCAGCGACCCCGATCCGCCCGCGATCTGGCAGTGGGCCTTCGGGTCGCACCCCACGGTGCCGCAGCGGATCGCATTCGCCGCCGACTGGGTGGCGGTGCGCGACCGGTGAGCGAGGACCGCACCCTGGTCGTCACCAACGACTTCCCGCCCCGGCAGGGGGGCATCCAGACCTTCGTCGCCGCCCTGCTGGCCACCCGGCCGCCGGAGTCGCTGGTCGTGCTGGCCTCGGACCACCCCGGCTCCGCCGCACACGACGCCGCACTGCCCTATCCGGTGGTGCGTGCTCCCACCGGCATGCTGCTGCCGACGCCGCGCGTCGCCCGGACCGCTGCGCGGCTGGCCCGCGAGCACGGCTGCCGGACGGCGTTCTTCGGCGCGGCGGCACCGCTGGGACTGCTCGCGCCGGCGCTGCGGCGGGCTGGGGTCGAGCGCCTGGTGGGGGCCACGCACGGCCACGAGACCGGCTGGGTGGCGCTGCCGGCGGCCCGGCAGCTCCTGCAGCGCATCGCCGGCGGGCTGGACGTGCTCACGTACATCAGCGAGTACACGCACGGGCGGCTGGCCCCGGCCCTCGGCGACCGCACGGAACTGGCACAGCTCTCGCCCGGGGTCGACGTCGACCGGTTCACCCCGGACGCCGAGGGGGCCCTGGTCCGGGAGCGGTACGGGCTCGGGGACGACCCGGTCGTGGTCTGCGTGTCCCGGCTCGTACCGCGCAAGGGGCAGGACCTGCTGGTCGAGGGCTGGGCGCAGGTGCTGGCCCGGCACCCGCGCGCGAAGCTGCTGCTGGTGGGCGGCGGCCCGCTGGAGCCGGCGCTGCGGCGCGCCGTCTCCGCCCGGGGGCTGACCGGCTCCGTCGTCCTGACCGGGGGAGTGGCACCGGCGGACCTGCCGGCGCACTACGCGGCCGGGGACGTGTTCGCCATGCCCTGTCGCACCCGCCGCGGTGGGCTGGACGTCGAGGGGCTGGGCATGGTGTTCCTGGAGGCGGCCGCCTGTGGCCGACCGGTCGTCGCCGGCACCTCGGGCGGGGCGCCGGAGACCGTCCGGGACGGGGTGACGGGGCACGTGGTGGACCCGCGGTCGCCCGCCGCGGTCGCGGGCGTGCTCGCCGACCTGCTGGACGACCCGGCGCGCGCCCGGGCGATGGGCGCGGCCGGCCGGGCGTGGGTCGAGCAGCGGTGGTCCTGGACGACGATCGCGTCGACCTTCGCCGACCTGCTCGACCCCGCGCGCTGAGCGCGGGGCCGAGCAGCTCAGCCGTCTGGCGCTACCGGCTCGACCCCTCAGGCGCTACCGCGCGTAGAGCGCCTCGACCTCGGTGCCGAACTGCTTCATCACCACGGCCCGCTTGAGCTTCAGGCTCGGGGTGAGGGTGCCGTTGTCCTCGGTGAAGTCGTCGCCCAGCACCCGGAACTTCTTGATCGCCTCGGCCTGCGAGACGGCCTTGTTCGCCTCGGCGACGGCGGTGTCCAGCTCGGCCAGCAGCTCCGGGTCGTCGCGCAACTGCTCGGGAGTGAGCGAGGTGTCCTTGCCCTGGGCCTTCAGCCACGTCGGGAGCGCCTCGACGTCCAGGGTGACCAGCGCGGCGATGAAGGGCCGTTGGTCGCCCACGACGAGGCACTGGCTGACCAGCTTGTGCGCCCGCAGCCGGTCCTCGAGCACGGCGGGGGCCACGTTCTTGCCGCCCGCGGTCACCAGGATCTCCTTCTTCCGCCCGGTGATGCGCAGGAAGCCCTGGGCGTCGAGCTCACCGATGTCGCCGGTGTGGAACCAGCCGTCGGCGTCGATGGCCTCGGTGGTCGCCTGCTCGTTCTTCCAGTACCCGCGCATGACGATCCCGCCGCGGAGCAGCACCTCGCCGTCCTCGGCGATCGCCGCGTCGACGCCGGGCAGCGGGCGCCCGACGGTGCCGATGCGCAGCGCCGCGTCGTGGTTGACGGCGGCGGCAGCAGTGGTCTCGGTCAGGCCGTAGCCCTCGAAGATCGTCACGCCGATGCCCCGGAAGAAGTGGCCGAGCCGCTCGCCCAGGGGGGCGCCGCCGGAGATGGCGCCGGCACAGCGCCCGCCGAGGGCGGAGCGCAGCTTGCCGTAGACCAGCTTGTCGAACAGCGCGTGCTGCACCCGCAGCGCCAGCCCGGGGCCGCCGGTGTCCTGCGCGCGCGACCAGTCGACGGCCACCTCGGCGGCCCGGCCGAAGATCTTGCCCTTGCCGTCGGCCTCCGCCTTGGCCTTGGCGCCGTTGAACACCTTCTCGAAGACCCGGGGCACGGCCAGCACGAAGGTGGGCTGGAACCGGCCCAGGTCTCCCACCAGGTCCTTGATGTCGGGGGTGTGGCCGATGACCGTGCGGGTGTTGAGCGCCCCCACCTGGAGGACGCGGGCCAGCACGTGGGCCAGCGGGATGAACAGCAGCAGCGAGCCGTCGGGGTTCATGAACCGGCTCAGCAACGTCATGCCGTTGCGGATCTCGAACAGGAAGTTCGCGTGGGTGAGCTCGCAGCCCTTGGGCCGGCCGGTGGTGCCGCTGGTGTAGATCAGCGTGGCCAGGCTGTCGGCGGAGAGGCTGGCCCGCCGGGCGGTCAGCTCGCTGTCGGGCACGTCGGCGCCGGCGGTGGTCAGGGTGTCCAGCCCGCCGTCGTCGATCACCCAGACCGGGCCCAGCTCAGGGGCCTCGGCGCGCACGGACTCCACGGAGGCGGCGTGGTCGGCGTTCTCCACCACGACCGCCCGCGCGCCGGAGTCGGAGAGGATCCAGGCCACCTGGTCCACGCTGGAGGTCTCGTACATCGGGACGACGACGGCGCCGGCGGTCCAGATGGCGTAGTCGAGCACCGTCCACTCGTAGCGGGTCCGGGCCATCAGCCCCACCCGGTCGCCGGCCTGCACGCCACCGGCAATCAGCCCCTTGGCGACACCGGCGACCTCGGCGGCGAACTCCGCGTAGGTGACGTCGACCCACTGACCGGCCTGTTGGCGCCGGAGCCCGACCTCGTCGGGGTGCTCGGCCGCGTTCCTGGCGACCATGTCCGGCAGGGCGTCTTCTGGCCCCACGCTGGCGGTGGGGGGAACGCTCAGTTCGCGCACGCCGTCCTCTCTGTCCTGCCCGGCCGGGGGCTCCGTCGCCCCGCCGCTCCGGACCAGGGTCCAGGGGCCAATCTAGTCCGCGCGGCCACCGCGCAGTAGCCGAGCGGCCCCCTGCGGGGGAGGAGGCCCGGGAGGAGGCCAGGTCGGGGGTGGGCAGCGACTACCCTCCGCCCCATGGCTGACCAGTCCACCCAGTCGATCGTCATCGACGCGCCTGCGGCCGAGGTCATGGCCGTGATCGCCGACTTCCCGGCCTACCCGTCGTGGGTGTCGGCAGCCAAGCAGGTGGAGGTGCTCGAGACCGGGGCGGACGGGCGCGCCCGCCGGGTCCACTTCGTGCTCGACGCCGGTGCGGTCCAGGACGACTACGTCCTGGCCTACACCTGGGATGACGACCGTCGGGTCGACTGGACGCTGGTGCAGGGCCAGATGCAGAAGCAGCAGGACGGCTCCTACTCCCTGGCCGAGTCCGGTGGCCGCACCACCGTCACGTACTCGATCACGATCGACCTGTCGATCCCGATGCTCGGGATGATCAAGCGCAAGGCCGAGAAGGTCATCCTCGACACCGCGCTCAAGGAGCTCAAGAAGCGCGTCGAGGGCTGATGCGCGCCGTGCAGGTCCTCCTCGTGACCGGCCCCGGTGGCGCCGGCAGCTCCACCGTCGCCGCAGCCACCGCCGCGCGGCTGGCCGGAGCCGGTTCCCGGTGCGTGCTGCTCACCGGCCAGCCGGCCGGGATCACCGACCTGACCGACCGGGTGACCGTCGACGTCGTCGCGCCGCAGCCCGCGCTGGAGGAGCTGTGGGACCGGCACGCCGGTCAGCTGGCCGACGCACTGCCGTTGCTCACCGTGCCGCCGGCCTCCTCGGTCGTCCCGCTCCCCGGCGTCGCCGAGTTCGCGCTGCTCACCGCCCTGGTCGGGCACCTCCGCGACGGGGACACTGACGTCGTCGTGCTGGACCCGGGCCCGACGGCGACGGCGACGGCGCTGCTCGGCCTCCCCGGGGCGCTGCGGTGGTGGCTGGCGCAGGCCGCGCCGACCCGGCTCCGGGTGCTCGCCACGCTGCGTGCGGCCGCCACCCCGGGCCGCGCCGGGGTCACCGCCGGGCTGCTCGCCGGCGCCGCGGCGACGGAGGAACTGCTGGACGCGGTGGCGCTGGCCGACCCCGCCCGCACCGCCGTCCACCTGGTGCTGCGCCCCGACGCAGCGGCGGCCGAGCACCTGCGGCACGCGGCCACCGCACTGGGCGTCCACGGTCAGCGGATCGCCTCGGTCACCGTCTCCCGGCTGCTCCCGGGAGGCTCGGGGGAGTGGTGGCAGCAGCGGGCCGCGGTGCAGGAGCAGGCGGTCCACTCGGTGCGCGCGCTCCTGGACCCGGTGCGGGAGGTGGCCGAGGCTGCGGTCCCGCCCGCCAGTGTCGCCGACCTCCTCGCGCTGGGCGCCGCCGTGCCGGAGACCGCGGTGCAGCCGCTCACCCGGGCCGTGCCCCGCCGGGCGGGCGGCGAGTGGCTGCTCGACGTGCCGCTGCCCTTCACCCGCCGCGGCGAGGTCGAGCTGACCCGCTGGGCCGACGACCTCGTGGTCACCGCGGGCGGGGTGCGCCGGTCCCTCGCGCTGGACGCACTGCTCCGCCGGTGCACGGTCTCCGGCGGGGCGCTGACCGATCCGGGCACCGCCCGGGCGGTGCTGGAGGTGCGCTTCGTCCCCGACCCGGACCAGTGGCCGGCCGGGCTGCTGGCCGCCGGCGCCACGGCGGGTGCGCCGGCCGCGGGAGGCGGGGCATGACCGGACCCGGCCCCGACTGGGTCGAGCAGGCCCGTCGGCTGGCGGCGGGACTGGCCGCCGAGCACGCGGCGGGAACGCGGCTGACCGACGTCCTGGGCGACCTGCTGGGCGCGCCCGCAGCACGGCCCGACGCCCCTTCCCCGCCCGAGGACGACGGTGCGGCGACGGGGCCGCAGCCGGCGGACGACTGCCGCTGGTGCCCGGTGTGCGTGGGCCTGGCGGCGCTGCGCGGACGCCGTCCGGACCTGGTCGAGGCGTTGGCCGACGTGCTGGCCAGCGCCGCCACCGCACTCCGCGCCCCGGCCGGCGCCCCGGACGGCGGCACGCAGCCGGCCGACTCGCCCCGCACCGACCCGGACGGCAGCGTCGCCGCGCCCGAGACCCCTGCCCCCGACGTCCGCACCGCGGACGCGCCAGCCCCTCCCGAGGAGACCGTGACGCACCCGGCCCCCGCCCCCGTCCAGCGGATCGACGTGGCATGACCGTCCCCGACCCGCAGGGCCTCGACTCCCAGGGCCTCGACTCCCAGGGCCACAGCCCGACCGCGACCAGCCGGGCCGCCCAGTTGCCTGCGCTGGGCATCGACATCGGCGGCACCAAGGTCGCCGGCGGCGTCGTCGCCCCCGACGGCACCATCCTGGACACCGCCCGTCGGGCCACCCCGGGCAAGTCGGTCTCCGCCACCGAGGACGCCATCTCGGCCGTGGTCGACGAGCTCGCCCAGCGGCACGGCGGCCCGCTGGTCGGCGTCGGCGTCGGCGCGGCCGGCTGGTTCGACCGCACCGGGGACACCGTGCTCTTCAGCCCGCACCTGGCCTGGCGCCACCAGGCGCTGCGCAAGGACCTCGCCGGCCGGCTGCAGCGTCCGCTCTGGGTGGGCAACGACGCCGACGCGGCCGCCTGGGCGGAGTACCGCTACGGCGCGGCCCGCGGCAGCAGCCTGATGCTGATGATCACCCTGGGCACCGGGATCGGCGGCGGCATCGTCATCGACGGCCGGCTGCAACGGGGCTCGCACGGCGTGGCCGGCGAGTGGGGCCACATGCGCGTGGTGCCCGACGGCCGGCTGTGTGCCTGCGGCAACCGCGGGTGCTGGGAGCAGTACGCCAGCGGGAACGCGCTGGGCCACACCGCCCGCGAAGTCGCCGACCACTCCCCGGCGGCCGCGGCCGACCTGCTCGACCGGGTGGACGGCAACGCCGCGCGGCTCACCGGGGAGGTCGTTGCCCGGGCCGCGGCCGACGGCGACCCGCTGGCCATCGAGCTGCTGTGCGAGGTCGGCACCTGGCTGGGGCAGGGGATCGCCGACCTCTCGGCGATCCTCGACCCGGACGTGGTGGTGATCGGCGGCGGGGTGAGCGTGCTCGGCGAGACGGTGCTGGCGCCGGCCCGGGAACGCCTGGAGCGGGCGCTGCCCGGTCGTGGGTTCCGGCCCGGGCCGCGCGTGGTCGCCGCCGAGCTGGGTGCGCAGGCCGGGCTGGTCGGCGCCGCCGACCTGGTGCGCCGTGCGGTGGCCGACGGCGACGGCTGACGAAGGGCCTCCCTGCCCCCCACCGCTCGCAGGCTCGCGTCGGGCCCCTGCAGGGAGGCCAGGTGCTTCACTCCGGGTGCCTCACTCCGGGGCGAGCTCGCGGGCCAGCTGCTCGAGGAACAGGCCGATGTCGGTGACGATGCCCATCGCCTGGGCGCTGCCCCGGTCGGCCAGCTTGGTCACCGTCGCCGGGTTGATGTCCACGCAGACGAGCGGCACCGAGGCCGGGAGGATGTTCCCGGTGGCGATCGAGTGCAGCATCGTGGCCACCATGATCGCGAAGCCGACGTCGGGCAGCTCGGCGCGCATCGCCCGCTGACCGTCGATCACGTCGGTGATCACGTCGGGCAGCGGACCGTCGTCGCGCACCGAGCCGACCAGCACGAACGGCTTGCCGGCCTGCACCATCGCGTGCATGACCCCGCCGGTGAGGACGCCGGTCTCCACTGCCGCGGCGATCGACCCGGCTGCCCGGATGGTGTTGATCGCCCGGATGTGGTGCTCGTGGCCGTGCGGCACACCCGAGCCCTTGGCCAGGTCGACCCCGAGGGAGGTGCCGAAGAGCGAGGACTCGATGTCGTGGGTCGCGAGCGCGTTCCCGGCGAAGAGCACGTCGACGTAGCCGGCCTGGACCAGCCGGACCATCGCCGGCGCGGCACCGGTGTGGACCACGGCCGGGCCGCCGACCCACAGCACCCGCTTCCCGGTGGCCTTGACCTCCCGCATCCGCTCGGCGATCTGGCGCACCAGGAGCGCCTGGGGCTTCTCGCTGGAGACCGAGGAGGACATGAAGCCGAAGTCGTCCTCGTCGCCGCGAGGTGCCTGCGGGGGGAGCTCCACCCGCACGCCGTGGGCGCCGCAGACCACGGCGTCCCCGGCCCGCACGTCGCTGACCGGGACGGTGCGCACGACCGGACCATCGGTCACCACCAGGCCGCAGTCCATCTCCGGGCGCTGGACCCGCAGCCACTCCCGGTCCAGCCGGACCAGGGTCTCCAGGTTGGTGGTCGAGTAGAAGTCCTCCGGGAAGACGCCGTCAGAGGGCGCGGGCCGGGTCGTCGCCGTCCCCGGGTCGACGGCGTTGGCCCCGTGCACCTGCACCCGCATCAGGATCCGGTCCAGCAGTTCGGGCTCGGTCGCGCTGACCTCGACCAGCGCCCGGGACTCGTCCTGGTGCTGACGGCCCAGGTCCAGGCTGTCGATCCGGTAGTCACCGCCGTACTCGAGGACGTCGTCGAGCACTCGGGCGAGGATGCCGGTGTCCATCAGGTGACCGGTCAGGGTGACGACGGCGGACTGCGGCGAGGAGCTCATCCTGCGGAGGCTAGCCGCCCCCCTGCGCCACTCGGCCCCGTGCAGGGTCCCGCCCCGAGCCTGCGAGGGGTGGGGGGCACGGGGTGTTTCTTCAGACGACGGCGCCGTTGTCACCGTCGTCCGAGTCGCGGTCCCGCATCCGGGACACCAGCACGCTGACGCCGCCCACCACCGCGGCCACCCCGAGCACCAGGCCGAGGTCGATGGACAGGCCGACCCGGGTCGGGGCGATGAGCAGCACGGCGCCGAGGCCGATGAGCAGCAGCGCGTAGAGGGAGGCCGGGGCCAGCACCGGCAGCGGCGGGGGAGGGGGCGGCTCGTAGTGGTCGTCGAAGGCGTCCAGCACCGTTCGCTCGGCCGGCGGCGGGGGCGGGTCGTCCCGCGGTTCGGCGGCCACCACGTTGCGGCCGTGCTCGGCCTCGAAGGCTGCGACGATCCGGGCGAACTCGGCGTCCTCGTCGGTGACCCGGTCCGACCGCGGCGGCACGGGCCGGGAAGTGGTCGGCTCGTCGGTGTGCCGTTCCACGACGGCGGCGGCCTCGGCGCGCTGGGCGCGGTCGACGAACAACCGGTCCGACGGCGGACTGGGGAAGGAGACGCTGCGGGTGTAGGGCTGCACGTCGGTGGCCGGCTCGAGGTAGGCGGCGATCCCGGCGGTGGCCAGCAGGTCGAGCAGGTGCTCGCCCACCCGCGGGTCGACGTCGCGCAACGGGTGCCACAGCGTGGCGTCCAGCCCGTTGTCGCGGCGGCCGCGGCCGCGGCCCGGACCGCGGGGGAGCGTCACGAGCTGCTCGCCCGGGCCGCGGGGACGCGCTCCTGGATCCACTCCACCGACCGGGCGAAGACCATCGGTGCGTCGTTGTCCAGGGTGGCCACGTGGTAGCTCTCGTGCAGCAGCACCTCGGTGGTGTCGGTGCTGCCGACGCCGGCCAGCAGCACCCGGGTCGAGGCGGGCTCCACGACGTGGTCGGTGACGCTGCGGAACACCAGCAGCGGGGCCCGTACGGAGCCCAGGTCGGCGCGGACGGCGGCCCACAGCCGGCGGAGGGCCAGCGCGGCCCGGGTGGGCAGCCGCGGGTAGGCCAGCTCCACCGGCCCCGGCTTCTTGATGTCGTTGGCGACCGGCGCCCAGGCCGGGGTGAGCCGCGCCAGCACCGGCAGCAGCCGGGCATCGCGTCGTTCGGTGAGCAGCGAGGGGTTGACCAGCACCAAGGCGGCGACGTCGTCCGGACGCCGCTGGGCCAGCCGCAGCGCCAGGGTGCCGCCCATCGACAGCCCGGCCACCACCACCGAGCTGCACCGGCCACGCAGGTCGTCCAGCGCCGCGGACAGCTCGCGGTACCAGTCCTCCTCGGTGCTGGCGTTCGCGTCCTGCCAGCGGGTGCCGTGGCCGGGCAGCAGCGGGCAGCGCACGGTGAGGCCGGCGGCGGCCAGGTGCTCGCCCCAGTCCCGCAGGCTCTGCGGGGTGCTGGTGAACCCGTGGCACAGCAGCACCCCGACCGGCCCGCCCGGCAGGTCGAACGGGGCGGCGCCGGGCATCAGCGACCCGGCCTGCGGTGCGGCCTGCGGCATCGGTCCTCCGGAGCTGTCTGGCCGTGCGGCGTCGGCTGCGATTGTCGGGTTGTTGTGCGCCTCCTTAGTCTGACAGTCGCTGAGGGAGGCGCGTTGTTCTACTGGTTCCTCAAGTTCGTGGCCCTCGGGCCGATCGTCAGGCTCGTGTTCCGGCCCCGAGCCGAGGGCATGGAGCACGTCCCGTCGACCGGTGCGGCGATCATCGCCAGCAACCACCTGTCGGCGGCGGACTGGATCTTCATGCCGCTGTCGCTGCGTCGGCGGGTCACCTTCCTGGCCAAGGCGGAGTACTTCACCGGCAGCGGGCCCAAGGGGGCCGCCCAGCGTCTCTTCTTCGGCGGCAGCGGGCAGGTGCCGATCGACCGCACCAACGCCTCCGCGGCCGAGGACGCGATCCGCACCGGCATCCGCATCCTCACCCAGGGCAGGCTGCTGGGCATCTACCCCGAGGGCACCCGGTCGCCCGACGGTCGGCTGTTCCGCGGGAAGACCGGCATCGCCCGGATGACCCTGGAGACCGGCGCGCCCGTCGTCCCGGTCGCGATGGTGTACGAGCCGCGCAAGGTGCCGTTGCCCGGCAAGCTCGGCCGCCGGCTCAGCAAGCACCTGCTGCGGGTGGTCGTCCGGTTCGGGGAGCCGCTGGACTTCTCCCGCTACGACGGGCTCTCCGGCGACCGCTTCGTCGAACGGTCGATCACCGACGAGATCATGTACGAGATCATGGAGCTCTCCGGCCAGGAGTACGTCGACCTCTACGGCTCGAAGGTGAAGAAGTCGATGGACACCACCGGCGTCACCGCGACCGAGGCCGTGTCCCGGCTGCAGCCACCGCCGCACGAGGCCGCCGACCGGTTGCCGAGCTCACTGGCCGGCTGAGCACCTCCGCCCGAACCTCGGGCGAGAGGCGCGCCTGTGGAGCAGTGCTCCGCAGCGCCGGTGGTGTCGCCGGACGTCGACCTGGGCACCCCCAACAGATGCACTCCAGGAACGGTGCCCCGGCGCGACGGCGCCCGGCCGCCCGCTGATCGGGGATGGACCCCACCGGTCTGGTCTACCTCGTCGCCGGCGCCGCGGCCCTGCTGACCGCTCTGCTGCCCCGGCTGCTCCGTCGGCTGCCCATCTCGATGCCGATGGTGGTGGTGACCATCGGCATCGCCGCCTTCGCCACCGTCGACGGACTGCCCACCCCTGACCCGCTGGCGCACGAGACCATCGCCGTCCACCTGACCGAGGCCTGCGTCATCGTCTCGCTGCTGGGCGCCGGGCTGGCACTGGACCGACCCCTGGGCTGGAAGCGCTGGTCGACCACCTGGCGGCTGCTCGGCATCACCATGCCGCTGACCGTCGTGGCCACGGCACTGCTCGGCGGCTGGCTGCTCGGGCTGGGGGCGGCCGCTGCGGTGCTGCTCGCCGCTGCCCTGGCCCCCACCGACCCGGTGCTGGCCACGGAGGTCCAGGTGGACGAGCCGACCGGTGAGGCGGAGAGCGAGGACGAGGCGCGCTTCGCGCTGACGTCGGAAGCCGGCCTCAACGACGGGCTGGCCTTCCCGTTCACCTACGCCGCGGTCGCCATGGCCACCCTGGGGGCGGCGCCGTCGAACTGGCTGGGGGAGTGGCTCCTGCTCGACGTCGGCTGGCGGATCGCCGCAGGTGTCGCCGTGGGCATCGGAGTGGGCCGGGCACTGTGCGCGCTGTTCTTCTCGGAGCGGCCGCAGCGGGCCGGCCTCGCCGAGCGGGCCGAGGGCTTCGTCGCGCTCGCCACCGTCTTCCTCGCCTACGGGGTCGCCGAGCTCATCGAGGGCTACGGCTTCGTCGCCGTGTTCGTCTGCGCCTGCACGATCCGGTCCGCGGAGCGGGCACACGGGCGGCACCAGGTGCTGCACACCTACGTCGAGCAGCTCGAACGGCTGCTGACCGTCGTCGTCCTCGTGCTCCTGGGCGGCGCGGTCGCCCGGGGTGCGCTGGCCGACCTGAGCGGAGCCGAGGTGGGGCTGGCCGTCGTCCTGGTGCTGCTGGTGCGGCCGCTGGCGGGCTGGGTGGGGCTGCTCCGCGGGCACACCGGCCGGTGGGAGCGCAGCGCCATCTCCTTCTTCGGGGTCCGTGGCATCGGGTCGCTCTACTACCTCGCCTACGGCCTGAGCCAGGCCGAGTTCGCCGGTGCCGAGCAGCTGTGGCGGGTGACCGTCCTCGTCGTCCTGGTGTCGGTGGTCGTGCACGGGGTGGCCGCGACGCCGGTCATGACCTGGCTGGACCGCCGCCGGCAGCGCGCTGCCGTGGCGGTACGCGGGGACGAGGCCGCGGCCCCGGTCACCCCGGTCTGAGCCGACGCCGTCGCGGCGGCGGGCGGTGAGAATGGCCGGGTGTCCGATGCCATCGAGTTCATCCGGCCGGCCGGCCTGACGGCCTCGGCGCCCTACGCCTACGCGGCGGTGGTCGGGCCCGGCCGAACGGTCTTCACCGCCGGCGCCTGCCCGCTCGACGGCGACGGGCGCATCGTCGCAGTCGGCGATGTGGCAGGTCAGGCCGCTCAGGTGGTGCACAACCTGGTCGTCGCGCTCGAAGCCGCCGGTGCCGGCCTCTCCGACGTGGTCAAGACGACGGTCTACGTGGCTGCTGCCGACCGGCGTGACCTGGTCACCGCCTGGAATGTCGTACGGGCGGGCTTCGGCGCGCACGACGCGCCGAGCACCCTGCTCGGGGTGGCCGTCCTGGGGTACCCCGACCAACTGGTCGAGGTGGAGGCGATCGCGGCGGTGGCCGGCTGATCAGCGGCGGCCGAGCGGGCCAACCGGCCCTCCGCCACGAGGGCGAGGTGTCCGTGATCGGCACCGCCTACGGTGTGCCGGTGAGCGTGCGGCGGTACTTCTACGACACCGAGTTCATCGAGGACGGCACCACCATCGACCTGGTGTCGATCGGCGTGGTCGACGAGACCGGCCGGGAGTTCTACGCCGTCAGCACCGAGTTCGACCCGGACAGGGCGATCCCGTGGGTGCGCCGCAACGTCCTGGACCAGCTGCCCTCGCCGGCGGACAGGGCCTGGCGCAGCCGGGAACGGATCCGGGCGGACCTGCTGTCCTTCCTCACCGCACCCGGGGAGGAGATCGAGCTGTGGGCCTGGTTCGCCGCCTACGACCACGTGGCCCTGGCCCAGCTGTGGGGTGCCATGCCGGCGCTGCCGCGGCCGATCCCGCGCTTCACCCGTGAGCTGCGCCAGCGCTGGGACGACGCTGGGCGGCCCGACCTCCCGCCCAAGCCCGCGGGGACGCACGACGCGCTGGTCGACGCGCGCTACAACCTGACCCGCTGGCAGGTGATCGAGGCGGCCGGAGGTCGTCCGGCGCCCCGCTGACCTGCGCGGGGCACGACACTGACCGGGTGGACGCAGCTGCGACGCCGGAGGAGGCGCTGACCCGGATCGCGCGGGCGGCGGCCGGTGAGCACGGTGCACCGGTGGGGCTGCTGGACGGCTACCTGCCGGCGGTGCTGGCCGTGGCGCGCACCGGGCGCCGCCTCGGCCTCGCCGAGGAGGAGTCCTGCCGTCGGCTGGGTGGGGAGGCCGCGCGGGCCGGGGTGTCGTTGCCGGCGCTGGTCGACCTCTACATGACGGCGTCCCGGCGACTGTGGCCCGAACTGCCCGACCTGCTGGGCCGGGTGCGGTCCCGGCCGGTCCGGCCCGCGGAGCTGGTGGGCATCGGCGAGGTCGTCTGGCGGGCCGCGGACACCGCGCTGGCCGCCCTGGCCACCGGCCACCTGGACGCCCAGCACGAGGTGGTGCGCCGAGAGGAGGCCTACCGGCGGGAGTTCGTCGACGACCTGTTCAGCGGCCGGTCCGACGTCGGGTCACTGGTCGAGCGGGCCGAGCCGTTCGGCCTGTCGCTCACCGCGACGCACGTGGTCACCGTGGCCGGGACCGACCGGCCGATCGACTCGGGCATGCACGTGGCCGGTGCGGTCGAGGCGGCGGTCCGCGCCCGCACGGACGGCCGGGGCCTGCTGGTCGCCGCCAAGGACGGGCGGCTGCTGTGCATGCTCTCCTCGTCCGCCGCCGACGGCGGCGGCGGTGGCGGGATCGGCCCGCAGGAGCTGGCCGAGGTGGTGGGCCGGGCCGTCGCACGGCTGACCCACCGCTCGTCGTGGCGGGTGGGGGTCGGGCGCCCGCACGCCGGGCCGCGCGGGGTGCTCCACTCCTACCGGGAGGCCCTCGACGCCCTGGACCTGGCGGCCCGGCTGGAGCTGCCGCAGCCCGTCGTCCACGCCCGTGACCTGCTGGTCTACCGGGTGCTGCTGCGCGACGAGACGGCGATGGCCGACCTGGTGCAGACCGTGCTCGGCCCGCTGGTGGACGCCCGGGGCGGGGCCGAGCCGCTGGTGCGCACGCTGGCCGCCTACTTCGCCACCGGCGGGAACACCGCGGCGACCGCCCGCACCCTCCACCTGAGCGTGCGGGCGGTCAGCTACCGGATCGAGCGCGTGCACGCCCTCACCGGACACGACGCCACCGACCCGGCCGACCACCTGCCGCTGCTGGTCGCCGTGACCGGGGCCCGGATGCTCGGCTGGCCCCGGTGCCGGCTGGTCGTCGACTGAGGCCCCGGCGGTTGCCGGGACCCGGCAACCGGCGGCGGCGCGACGGTGCCCGGTCATGGCGGTGCGGCCGCCCGCGGGACGGGCCACCGTCAGCGGACGGCGAGTGTCCATGGTCGGCCCCGCCCGTGGCCCCGAGGAGGCGGCCGTGTCCACTTCCACCGGAGGCAACGGCGCCAGCTCGACCGGGGGCATCCGGGTGTTGCGACTGGTGCTCGTCGTCCTGTACGTGGGGATCGCGCTGCCCGGGGCACTGGTGACCCCGGTGCCGCGGATGCTGCTGCTGGCGCCGCTGGTCGGCGCCTTCGCCGCCGTCGTCGCCGGCCTGGCCAACCCCGGCTTCCCGGCGCAGCCGCGCGCGCGGCGGGTCGTGCTGGCGGCCTTCGCCGGTGCGGTGCTGACCGTGCCGTTCGCCAGCGGTGTCGGCCTCCTGGGGCCGTCGGGCGCCTGGCTGGTGATCGGCATGGTCCTGATGGCGGCGACCGTGGTCGCGTCCTGGATCGCCGAGTGCGACTCGGCGCCGCTCCCGCTGTCGGACCCGCGGCGGGTGGCGGCGTTGCGCGACTTCGTCAGCGTGCTGCCCACCGAGGCGCTGATCCGCGAGTGGCGGGCCACCGTGGCACCGCTGCAGGTGGCGACCGACCCGCAGGAGCGGGCAGCCCTGGTGCGGGTCCGCGGGCTCGTCCTGGACGAGCTGGTCCGCCGGGACCCCGAGGCCGTGGCCCGGTGGCTGGAGGACGGCGGACCGGCCGACCCCGGGACGGACGTGCGCCGGCAGCGGGGCCCGGCCGGCTGAGGGCCGCCGGCAGCAGGTCGCTGCCGGCGGCCCTCCGACTCAGACCGTGAAGACGTTGATCAACCGGGCCAGCTCCCCGGAGAGCTGGTCCAGCTCCCGGGCGGCGCTCCGGGCGGAGTCGACGTCGGCCGCGGTGCGGTCGGCGTCGGTGGTCACGTCGTTCATCGTGTCGGTCACCGACGTGGCTCCGTCGGCCACCGAGCTGACGCTGCGGGACAGCTCGTTGGTGACCGCCGTCTGCTCCTCCACCGCGCTGGCGATGGTGGTCTGGTGGTCGTTCATCTCCCGGATGACCGCGACGATCTGACTGATCGAACCGACCGCGGCGCTGGTGTCGGCCTGGATCGACTGCACCCGCTTGTGGATCTCCTCGCTGGCCCGCGAGGACTCCTGGGCCAGCTCCTTGACCTCGGTGGCGACGACGGCGAAGCCCTTGCCGGCCTCACCCGCGCGGGCCGCCTCGATCGTGGCGTTGAGCGCCAGGAGGTTGGTCTGCTCGGCGACCGCCGAGATGACCTTGACCACGTCGCTGATCTCCCGCGAGCTGGTGCCCAGCGCCGCGATCGCCGTCTCGGTACGGGCGGCCAGCTCGACCGCACCCTGCCCGACGTTGCTGGCGTCGCTGGCGCTGCGGGCGATCTCCCGGATCGCCGACCCCATCTGCTCGGCGCCGGCCGCTGCGGAGGTGACCCCGGAGCTGATGTCGGACGCCGCCTGGTGGGCGTGCCGTGCCTGGTCCCGGCTGCGGGCGGCCCGCTCACTCAGCCCGTCGGCCACCCGGGCCACGCCGGAGGCCGAGGCCGCGAGCGAACCGGCGGCGGAGCCGATGTCGCGGATCGTGCCGGCCACCTTGTCGACGAACCGGTTGAAGGCGCCGGCGAGCTCGCCCACCTCGTCCTGTGCGGAGTCGTCGACCCGCTGGGTCAGGTCGCCCTCACCGTCCGCGATCTCGGCCATCCGCTGCCGCAGGGCCTCCAACGGTGCGGTCAGCCGCCGGCCCAGCCACCAGGCGAGCGCCAGACCGGCGAGCCCGACCAGCACGGCGGAGACGACCAGCGCACTGAGCATGGACGAGCGGCCGTCCTCCAGGCCCTGGACGGCGGCTGCGAAGTCGCTGTCCTGCGCGTCGACCACCAGCACCCAGTCCCAGGGCGCGTAGTAGCCGACCTGCACCGTGTGCGTCCCGGTCGCGGCGTCGCGGTACCGGACGGTCGCCTGCTCACCCGGCTCCAGGCCGACGGCGGCCGCCACCACCTCCTGGATCCAGGGCTTGCCGTCGGCGTCCTGCGCCTCCAGCAGGGAGGTGCCCTCGGCCTGCCCGTCCTTGCTGATCAGCACCGTGCCGGCCCGGTCGCCGGTGCCACCGAGGGCCCAGACCGTGCCGTTCTCGCCGGCAGCGGTGGTCTGCAGGCTCTCCCGCAGCGCGGGCAGGTTCTCCTGCTTCACACCCACGTAGAGCATGCCGATGACCTGTCCGCCTGCGTCGAACAGCGGCTCGTAGGCGGTGACGTACCAGGAGTCGACGACGAACGCCGTCCCGCGGTAGGTCTGGCCGTTCAGCACGGTGGAGACGACGGGGCTGGGCGCGCCGCCCGCGCCGGTCGCGGGGATGTAGGTGCCGATCGCCCGGGAGCCGGTGGCGCTGACCACGTTCGTCGCGACGCGGAGCATGTCCCCGGCGGGGTTCATCCGCTGGAAGACCGTCGCGGTGCCGCCGACCAGTTCCTGCACCTGGTCCACGACGGGGGTGGGCGCCGCGACGTCGGCGTTCTTGCCCAGCCACGTGCCGCCGACCTCGACGCGGGGAAGCGCGACGGGGACGACCTCGCCGGTCACCTGGTTCTTGGCGTCCCAGGCGACGGTGTTGCGGGTGGCCGAACCGAGTCCGAAGCCGCCGGCCTGCTCCAGCACGTAGCCGGCCACCTCCAGGTCGTTGTCGACGGCCGCGGCGATCGAGTCGCCCTGGCTGGAGACGACGTCGTACACGCCGTCGGCGGTCTGCTCGATGCTGTGCTGGACCATCTGCTGGACGTCGGCCGTGGCGTCGTCGGCGAACTCGCCGCTCTGCCAGGCGCTCACCCCCAGCATGGCCCCCGCGGTCACGGTGACGCTGGCCACAGCCAGTGCCACCACCTTCGTCCTGATTCCCCTGCGCACGTGTGCTCCCTGGCCCGCTTCCCCGGACGGGAGAGATCCCCGCCTCGAACAAGGTCATCGGCAGCCGAGTGGATCTTCGGTACCGGCGGCGTCCGCGGGCGTCCCACCAGCCGGACAGGAGTTCTCGGCAGGGCTGCGGTGCGCCGTACGCTCAAGGGGTGAGCCTCCCTGAACCCGCCGAGCTCCTGCCGGACCTGGACCGGTGGCGGGGGCTGCCCGCCGCCCAGCAGCCGGAGTGGCCCGACCGGGCCGCCGTCGACGCCGTGCTGTCGACCCTGTCCAGCGTGCCGCCCATCGTGGCGCCGGCCGAGGTCGACACCCTGCGCCAGCAGCTTGCCGACGTCGCCCAGGGCAAGGCGTTCCTGCTGCAGGGCGGCGACTGTGCCGAGACCTTCGACCTGAACACCGAGCCGCACCTGCAGGCGACCACCCGCACGCTGCTGCAGATGGCCGTCGTCCTCACCTACGGGGCGAGCGTGCCGGTGGTCAAGGTCGGCCGGGTGGCCGGCCAGTACGCCAAGCCGCGCTCGTCCAACACCGACGCCCTCGGGCTGCCGTCCTACCGCGGCGACATGGTCAACTCGCTGAACCCGGTGCTGGAGGAGCGGATCCCCGACCCCGGCCGGCTGGTGCGCGCCTACGCGAACTCGGCGGCGGCGATGAACATGATCCGCGCCTACGCCCGCGGCGGGCTGGCTGACCTGCACGCCGTGCACGACTGGAACAAGGACTTCGTCGCCAGCTCGCCGGCCGGGGTGCGCTACGAGGTCGTCGCCCAGGAGATCGACCGGGCGCTGGCGTTCATGAAGGCCTGTGGCATCGACGACGCGGCGCTGCGCGGGGTGGAGCTCTACAGCAGCCACGAGGCGCTGATCCTGGACTACGAGCGCGCGCTGACCCGGATGTACGAGGGCCGCCCGTACGCGCTGAGCGCGCACTTCGTCTGGGTGGGAGAGCGCACCCGGCAGATGGACGGTGCGCACATCGAGTTCGTCTCCAGGCTGGCCAACCCGATCGGCGTGAAGATCGGTCCGGGCACCACGCCGGAGCAGGCGACCGAGCTGGTCGAGCGGCTGGACCCCGACGGCGTCCCCGGCCGGCTCACGCTGATCAGCCGGATGGGCAACGGCAAGATCCGCGACGTCCTGCCCGGCATCGTGGAGAAGGTCACCGCCAGCGGCCACCAGGTGGTGTGGCAGTGCGACCCGATGCACGGCAACACCCACGAGTCGCCCAGCGGCTACAAGACCCGGCACTTCGACCGGGTGGTCGACGAGGTGCTCGGCTTCTTCGACGTGCACCGGGGGCTGGGCACCTGGCCCGGCGGCATCCACGTGGAGCTCACCGGTGAGGACGTCACCGAGTGCCTGGGCGGGGCCATGGAGATCAGCGACGCCGACCTGAACAGCCGGTACGAGACGGCGTGCGACCCCCGGCTGAACACCGGCCAGTCGCTGGAACTGGCCTTCCTCGTCACCGAGATGCTGCGCGGCTGATGTACGGCATCGACACCGACGGCCCGGCCACCCGCGGCGACGCCGTCGACCTGCGTTCGGACACGCTCACCCGACCCACCCCGGCGATGCGCCGGGCCATGGCCGAGGCCGAGGTCGGCGACGACGTCTACCGCGAGGACCCCACGGTCAACGCGCTGGAGGAGCGGGTCGCCGCGCTGTTCGGCCACGAGGCCGCGCTCTTCGTGCCGTCCGGGACGATGGGCAACCAGATCGGGCTGCGGCTGGTCTGCGAGCCCGGCCAGGAGGTGCTCGGGGACGCCGACGCGCACGTGCTCACCTACGAGATGGGTGCGGCCGCGGCCCTCTTCGGGCTCTCCTCCCGCACGGTGGTCTCCGAGGGGGGCCGACTGTCGGCCGACCAGCTGATCGCCCAGGTACGGCCGCACGGCGACTGGCACCTCACCGCGACCGCGGCGATCGCCGTGGAGAACACGCACAACCGCGGTGGCGGGCTGGTGCAGCCCCTCGCCGAGCTGGAGCGGCTGTTCGAGTGGTCCCGCACCGCCGGGGTGAACGTGCACCTGGACGGCGCCCGCGTGTTCAACGCGTCCGTGGCCTCCGGCGTCCCGCTGGCCACCTACGGGCGGCTGGCCGACACCGCGTCGGTGTGCCTGTCCAAGGGGCTCGGTGCGCCGATCGGTTCGGTGCTCGTCGCGAACGCGGAGCGGATCGCGGCAGCCCGGCTGTGGCGCAAGCGGCTCGGTGGCGGCATGCGCCAGGTCGGGGTGCTCGCCGCCGCCGCCCAGTACGCGCTGGACCACCACCTCGACCGGCTGGCCACCGACCACGAGTACGCGCGGCTGCTCGCCGAGCGCCTCGGCGTCGACCCCACGACGGTGGAGACGAACATGGTGGTCGTCGACGACGTGCCGGCCCCGGCCGTCGCCGAGGCGGCCAAGGCCCAGGGGGTGCTGGTCGGCCAGGTCAGCGCCCGGCGGGTCCGGCTGGTCACCCACCTGGACGTCGACCGGGACGGCGTGGAGCGGGCGGCCAAGGTGCTCACCCAGGTGATCGGCGACCTCACGGGCCACTGAGGCGGCCACCTCCGGGCGAGACCTGATCGTCACCTGGGGACCTCTCGCGCGCGGGTGATCACCACTGCGAGAGTGGTGCCCTCGTCCGCGCCCGCGGTCGAGACCGCGTCGCCGTCGACTCGAAGAGGTCTCCCGTGCCAGAAGTCGAACCCGCCCTGGGCACCACACCGCTGTTGCTGATCGCAGTGGGCGCCGTCGCCGTGCTGCTCGTCCTGATCATGAAGTTCAAGGTCCACGCCTTCGTGGCGCTGGTGCTGGTCAGCCTGCTGACCGCGCTGGCGACCGGGATCGCCATCGGTGACGTCATCGACACCATGCTGGCCGGGTTCGGCTCGACCCTGGCCGCCGTCGCGCTGCTGGTCGGGCTGGGCGCGATGATCGGCAAGCTGCTGGAGGTCACCGGCGGCGCCACCGTGCTGGCGGACTCGCTGATCAACCGGTTCGGGGAGAAGCGGGCGCCGCTGGCCCTGGGCGTGGCGTCGTTGCTGTTCGGCTTCCCGATCTTCTTCGACGCCGGCTTCGTGGTCTTCCTGCCGATCATCTTCAGCGTCGCCCGCCGGTTCGGTGGCTCGGTGCTGCTCTACGCGCTGCCGTCGGCGGGTGCCTTCGCGGTCATGCACGCCTTCGTGCCGCCGCACCCGGGGCCGGTCGGCGCCGGCGACATCCTGGGCGCCGACATCGGGCTCCTGGTCGTCGTCGGCCTGGTCATCGGCCTGCCCACCTGGTTCATCGCCTGCTACCTGTTCAGCCAGTTCACCGGCCGGCGGATCGAGGTCGCGATCCCGTCCACCCTGGCCGGTCGCAAGTCCGAGGCCGACGACCCCCGGGTCGACACCGACGTCGACGACCCGGACGGCCCGGGCGGCGGCACGGGCGGCGGCGCCACCGCGGCGACCGGGACGGCGACCGAGACGGCGACGGGGACGGCCACCCGGACCGGCCCGCCCAAGTTCAGCACCGTGCTGGCCCTGCTGCTCCTGCCGCTGGTGCTCATCCTGCTCAACACCGGCTTCAACACGCTGGTCACGGCCGGAGCGGTCGACGGGGACGCCGGCTGGCTGGACTGGGTGACCCTGCTCGGCCAGACGCCGGTGGCGCTGCTGATCACCCTGCTGGTGGCGGCCGTGGTGCTCAGCCGCGAGCGGTTCTCCCGCTCGGAGACCGAGGACCTGCTGAACTCCTCGATCGGTCCGGTCGCGGCGATCATCCTGATCACCGGCGCCGGCGGCATGTTCGGTGGGGTGCTGCGGTCCAGCGGCATCGGCACCGCGCTGGCCGACAGCCTGGAGTCGATCGGCCTGCCGGTGATCGTCGCGGCCTTCGTGATCGCGACCTGTCTGCGGGTGGCCCAGGGCTCGGCGACGGTCGCGCTGTTGACCACCGCCGCGCTGATCGCCCCGGCGGCGGCAGAGAACGACCTGTCCCGGATGGACACCGCGCTGGTGGTCATCGCGATCGCCTGTGGTGCCACCGTGCTCTCGCACGTCAACGACTCCGGGTTCTGGCTGGTCGGCCGGTTCCTGGAGATGGACGTGAAGACGACCCTGCGCACCTGGACGGTGATGGAGACCCTGATCGGGGTGGTCGGTTTCGCCATCGCCTGGGCGCTGAGCCTGGTCTTCTAGCGGCCGGTCGCGACCGGGGCCGGGCCGCCCGCGCGAGCGGACGACCCGGCCCCGGGTGCGGCGTGCGGACTCACCAGGTGCTGAACAGCAGGTCGTTGTCCGCGGTGCTGGTCGTGGGGACCGCGTCCTTGGTGGTCGCGGCGGTGATCGCGCCGGCCACCGTGGCGGGTGAGGCGGCCGGGTCGCCCTGCAGGTAGAGCGCTGCGACGCCGGCCACGTGCGGGGTGGCCATCGACGTCCCGCTGATCGTCCTGGTGGCCGTGTTCGACGTGTGCCAGGCGCTGGTGATGCCCACGCCGGGTGCGAACAGGTCGACACAGGCGCCGTAGTTGCTGAACGACGCCGGTGCGTCGGCCCGGTCGGTGGCGCCGACGGTGAGGGCGGCGTCCACCCGGGACGGCGAGCCGGCGCACGCGTCCTGCGGGACGCCGGCGGCGTCACCGTTCCCGGCCGCGACGGCGTAGCTGACCCCGTCGGCGATCGAGCGCTGCACGGCCCGGTCCAGCGCGCTGCTGGCGCCGCCGCCCAGGCTCATGTTGGCCACCGCGGGGGCGCCGGCCGGGTGGTGGGCGGTGACCCAGTCGATGCCGGCGATGACCCCGGCGTTGGTGCCGCTCCCGGCGCAGTCCAGCACGCGGACGGCGACCAGCCGCACCCCCTTGGCGACCCCGTACCGCGAGCCGCCGACGGTGCCCGCCACGTGCGTGCCGTGTCCGTTGCAGTCGTCGGCCCGTCCGCCGTCCACCGCGTCGTACCCGGAGACCGCGCGGCCGCCGAGGTCACCGTGTCCGAGCCGGATGCCGGTGTCGATGACGTAGGCGGTGACGCCCGCGCCGGTGGCGCTCCAGCTGTAGGAGCCGCTGAGCGGCAGCGCCCGCTGGTCGGTGCGGTCCAGGCCCCAGGGGGCACTGGACTGGGTGGCCTGCAGCTGCACCGGGGCGTCCCGCTCGACGGCCGCGACACCGGGCAACGTGGCGAGCCGGTCGGCCACCTCGGGGCGCAGCGTGACGGCGAACCCGTTCAGCGCCGCGGTGTAGACGTGGTCGACGTGGCCACCCAGCCGGGCGCTGGCCAGGGCGGCGACGGAGGACGGCACCGAGCCGGGGGTGAGGCTCACGATGTAGGTGGCCGGAGCGCTCGGCGCAGCGGCGGCGGTCCCGGTGGTGAGGCCGAGGCCGCTGACGGTGAGGGCGGCCACGGCGGCGGTGGCCAGGGTCCTGCGGATCTGCACGGTGGTTCTCCTCGGTCCAGGGACATCGCAGTCAGCTGCGAGTCCGACACGGAGAGTGAAGCCACTGGGTGTCGATTCGGGAAGCTCCCGGGCCGTGGGATCGATTGCGGTCGGCGTTTCCCGCCGCCCGGGCGCGTCGCGGTCAGCCGGGGACGAGGCCGCCGTCGCGCAGTGCGCACAGCAGTGCGATGTCCTTGGCGTGGCCGTCGTCCTCGCTCGGGGTCTCCACGACCACCGGCACCCCGGCCATCGCCGGGTGGGTGAGCAGCTCGGCGAAGGGTCCGGTCCCGTACGGCCCGCTGCCGATCGAGCCGGCCCCGATGGTGGTGTGCCGGTCGCGGGTGGAGCCGCAGCCGTCCAGCGAGTCGTTGGCGTGGACGAGCCCCAGCCGGCCCGGGCCCACGGTGGCCTCCAGTGCGTCCAGGGTGGCCGCCATGCCGCCCGGGGTGGCCAGGTCGTGCCCGGCGGCCCAGGCGTGGCAGGTGTCGAAGCAGACGCCGACGGCGGGGTGGTGGTCCAGGGCGGCCAGGTAGGGACCCAGGTCCTCGACGGTGGCCGCCAGCGACCTGCCGCCGCCGGCGGTGGGCTCGATCAGCAGCCGGGGTGCGCCCGCGGGCAGCTCGTCGAGCACCGGCAGCAGCCGCTCGTGCAGCTGGGCCAGCGCCGCGTCGTACCGGTCGGCGCTCACCGCCGAACCGGCGTGCACCACCACACCGGCGCACCCGAGCTGGGCACCCCGGGCGAGGTTGTGCCGGATGGTGGCGACCGACTGCTCGACGGTGGCCTCGTTCGGCGACCCGACGTTCACCAGGAACGGCGTGTGGATGAACGACGGGACCCCACGCTCGGTGCACCCGGCGGTGAACGCGGCGTCCTGCGCCGGGTCACCGGCGCTGGGCCGCCACCCGCGGGGGTTGCCGACGAACACCTGGACGGCGCGGGCGCCCACGGCGTCGGTGTAGGCCAGCCCGCCCTTGGCGAGGCCGCCCTTGATCTGGATGTGCGCCCCGATCGCGGGCAGCACGGGAGACGAGGAGGTCACGGAGCGCAGGTCACCCGGACGTCGCTCACCCGAAGGTGACCAGGATGGTGACCGACGAGCCCAGGTCGACGACCTCGCCGGCCCCGGGGGTCTGCCGCAGCACCTGGTTGCCGAAGAACTGGGTGACCTCGGCCTCCAGGCCGGCCTCCTCGAGGGTGGCGATGGCCTCCTCGCGGTTCTTGCCGGTCACGTCGGGGACCGCCACCTGCGGCAGCCCCTCGGACACGGTGATCGTCACCCGGCTGCCGTAGGGCTGCTCGCCCGCACCGGGGCCGGGGCTGACCGCCATGACCGCGCCGGTGGCGACGTCGGCGCTGCGGCCGGTGGCCCGCTCGACGGTGAAGCCCAGCTGCTCCAGGTTGCTCTCGGCGGCATCCGGGCTCTGGCCGACGACGTTGGGCACCGCGACCGGCGCCCGGCCGGAGGAGACCACGAGGGTGACGGTGTCACCGCGCTTGAGCTCCGTCCCCGGCACGGGGTCGAAGCGGATCACGTCGCCCTCGCCCACCTCGTCGCTGTAGTCCTCCACGGTGCTGAAGGCCAGGTCGGGGAACTGGGTCTGCAGCTGGGTCAGGACGGCGTCGGCGGGCTGGCCGGCCAGCGCCGGGTCGACCGCGAACCGCTCCGGGCCCTTGGAGACGACCAGCTCCACGTCCGAGCCACGGATCGCCTCACCCGCGGCCGGGTCGGCGGTGATCACCGCGCCGAGCGGCACCGTCTCGCTGAACTGCTCCTCGGTGAGGACCGGGTCCAGGCCGGCCTCCTGGAGCAGTCCGACCGCGGTGTCCTGGTCCTTGCTGAGCAGGTCGGGGACCTCGGTCCAGCGCCCGACGCCCAGCCACCAGCCGATCGCACCGATGGTCACCGCGAGCAGCAGCACCACCGCGATGCCCAGCTGGGCACGGCGACGGCGGATGTGCGGCGGGACCCCGGGGCGGACGACGGGCGGGCGCGGGCCGATGCCCGGGCGGGCGCCGCCCACACCGGTGGTCGGCCCGGCCCCCATGCCCGGCAGCACCGTGGTGCCCCGGCCGCGGTCCACGGTGCCGCCGAGGACCTCGGTGTGCGGCTCACCGCTGCGCCTGCCCGGCGCGCTGGGCTGCCGGGGGCGTGGTGCGGTCGGGCGGTTGGTCGGGCGCAGCGTGGCGGGGTTGTCGGCCGGCAGGCCGGTGGGCACCGGGACGCGGGCCAGGCCCAGGTCGGCGCGCAGGTCGGCCAGCTCGGCCAGGAAGGCGCCGGCGTCCAGCGGCCGGGCGGCCGGGTCGCGCCGGGTGGTGCGGGTGACCAGCTCGTCGACCTGCCAGGGCACCGTCGGCACCTCGACCGACGGAACCGGCACGTCGTGGTGCACGTGCTGGTAGGCGACCGCCAGCGGGGTGTCACCGGCGTACGGCGGGTGACCGGTGAGCAGCTCGTAGAGCATCACGCCGGCGGCGTAGACGTCGCTGCGGGCATCGCTGCGGCCGCGCTCGAGCTGCTCGGGGGAGAGGTAGGCGACCGTGCCGATGAGCACGCCGCCGGTGTGGCTGGTCTGCCCGGTGCCGGCCACCGCGCGGGCCAGCCCGAAGTCGGCGACCTTCACCTGGCCGTCGGTGGAGATGAGCACGTTCTCCGGCTTGATGTCGCGGTGGACGATCCCGGCCCGGTGCGCGGCGGTCAGCCCGGCCAGCACCGGCTCCAGGACGGCGAACGCCTCGGCGACGGTGAGCCGGCCGCGGGCCTGCAGCAGGTCGCGCAGCGTGCGGCCGCGCACCAGTTCCATGACCAGGTAGACCAGGCCCTGGTCGCTGCCCTGGTCGCTGACCGACACCACGTTGACGTGGCTGAGCATCGCGGTGGCCCGGGCCTCCCGGGTGAACCGGTCGACGAAGGCGGGGTCGTGCGCCAGGTGCTCGGCCATCACCTTGACCGCCACGGTGCGGTGCAGGCGGAGGTCGGTGGCGGCGTAGACGGTGGACATGCCGCCACGCGCCAGACGCTCCTCGAGGCGGTAACGCCCCTCGAGGAGGAGGCCGACCACGGGGTCGGTCACGACGGTCTCCACGCCGGCGAGTCTAGGAGCGGATCCGGGCGCACGGCCCGAACGACGCGTGCTGCCAGGTCACGGTCTGGACTACAGGGACCTGGAGTGACCAGGTGGACGCGTGGGGTCGCCGGACCTGGTCGGTCGGGGGCGTCAGTGGCCAGCGGGGTGGGTGGGGCCGGACGGCGCGCCGGCCCGCTGTTCAGCGGCCGGGCCACGGCCGGACGACGGTGTCGCGCGGCACCGCCCGGACGTCGTCGACACCACACAGGGCCATGGTGTGCGCCAGCTCCTCGCTCAGCCCGTCGATCACCCGGGCCACGCCGTCGGCACCGCCGGTGGCCAGCCCCCACACCGTGGGGCGGCCCAGGAAGACCGCCCGCGCGCCCAGTGCGAGGGCGGTGAGCACGTCCGAGCCGTTGCGGATGCCCCCGTCGACGTAGACCTCGACCTCGTCCCCGACCGCGTCGACCACCTCCGGCAGCGCCTCGGCGCTGGCGATCGCCGGGTCGGCCTGCCGCCCGCCGTGGGTGGAGACCCACACCGCGGCCGCACCGGCGGCCACGCAGCGGGCCGCGTCGTCCCCGCGCAGCACGCCCTTGACCACCACCGGCAACCCGGAGACGTCGGCGAACCGGCCGATGTCGGCGAAGGTCCAGGTGGGCGTCTCGGCGGCGGCCAGCGGCGGCTGCGGCCCGGTCACCGGCGGGTGGTTGGCGAGCCGGAGCCCCGCGGGCAGTGCGAAGTCGTGCCGCAGGTCGCGGTGCCGGCGACCGAGCACCGGCAGGTCGACGGTGAGCACGAGCGCGCCGTACCCGGCCCGACCGGCGCGGCGGGCCAACTCGTCGGTGTGACCGGGGGAGTGCAGCCGGTAGAGCTGGAACCAGCGGGGCCCGGCCGGCCGGGCTGCGGCGACCTCCTCCAGCGAGGTGGTCGCGCTGGTCGACACGGTCATCAGTGCGCCGGTCGCGGCCGCGCCGCGGGCGGTGGCCAGCTCGCCGTCCGGGTGCGCCATCGCCTGGTACGCCCACGGCGCGACCCCGATCGGGGTGGCCACCTCCGCACCCAGCAGCGTGGTGCCCAGCTGTGCGGTCGCGATCCCGCGCAGCACCCGGGGGCGCAGTCGCCACGACCGCCAGGCGGCCGGCGCCTCGGCCAGGGTGGTCTCGGTGCCGGCGCCACCGGCGTAGTAGTCGGCGACGTCGGCCGGCAGCAGCTCCCGGGCCTGCGCGGCGAGCGCGTCGAGGTCCAGGTACGGCGGCTCGCGGCCGGGGTCGTCCGGGGTGGCCGCTGCCTCCGTGCCCCGCTGGGGCTGACTCAGCCGGGGACCGTTCGCCGGGGCTCCACTGTGCGCCATAGGCTCGCAGCCTATGGACACGTTCACCCCCGCGGAGGTCGCCGAGCAGCTCGGCGTCTCGACCAACAAGGTCCGTCAGCTGATCGCCGAGCGGAAGCTCATGGCCGTGCCCGGCAGCGGCAACAGCAAGATCCCGGTGGACTTCGTCCAGGACGGGGTGATCCTCAAGCACCTGCCCGGTCTGCTCACCGTGCTCTACGACGGTCGTTTCACCGACGAGGAGGCCTTCGAGTGGCTGTTCCGCGAGGACGACTCGCTGCCGGGCACGCCGGTGCAGGCACTGCGCGACGACCGGCACACCGAGGTCACCCGCCGGGCGCAGGCGCTGGCGCTGTAGCCGGCTGATCAGGCGCCTGTCCTACGGCGTGCTGGTGGTCGCCGTCCGGGGGCTGCCGACCCTGGCCAGCTGGGCGGCGGTCAACCGGCGGGCGAACACGGCCAGCCGCCGCGGCCGGGACACCCGGACCCGGCGGTCCAGCACCCGGTGGTCGGCGCGCTCGATCTCGGTGAGGATGCCGCCGTAGAGGGCGGTGGCCGCGCGCACGCAGTCCCGGGACTCCCGCGCCAGCATCGGGGTGCCCGGTGCCGCGTCGTCGTAGCGGCGGCGGGTGACCGCGACCATCTCCCGCATCAGCGCGGCGAAGCCGGGGGAGTGCCGCTTGGCGGCCAGCTGCTCGCGGGTCACCCCGTGGGCGGCCATCAGGTCCGCCGGCAGGTAGACCCGGCCGCGGTCGACGTCCTCGGCGACGTCCCGCAGGAAGTTGGTCAGCTGGAAGGCCTCGCCCAGGGCGATGGCGTGCGGCGCGGCCTCCTCCCGGGTCACGCCCGGCGCGGTGCCGAGCACCGGGAGCACCTGCAACCCGATGACCGAGGCCGAGCCCCACATGTAGCGGTCCAGGGCCGCGAGGTCGGCGTAGCCGGTGACGTCCAGGTCGCTGGTCATGGCGGCGAGGAAGTCGACCAGGTGCTCCATCGGGATGCCGTACCGGCGGTAGGTGTGCACGAGGGCGAGCCGGACCGGGTCGTCGGACCAGCCGGTCCGGACCTCCTCCAGCGCTGCCGTCGACCAGGCCAGCAGCTCGCCCTCCGGGTCCCGACCGGGCTGGTCGGCGCCGACGTCGACGATGTCGTCGGCGACCCGGGCGGCGGCGTAGAGCGCGTGGATCGCGGCCCGGCGGTCCGGGGTGAGCAGCCGGGTCGCCAGGAAGTAGGACTTGCCGTGCTCGGCGGCGATCCCGCGGCACACCGCGTAGGCCGCGTCCAGCGTCGCCTGCTGCTCGGCGCGGCCGGGCGGTGGGACGGCGGTCACGCCGGCACCGGACCGGTGATCCGCTCGGCGGCGAGCCGGCCGCTGATCACCACCATGGGGACGCCGACGCCCGGCTGGACCGACGAACCGGCCAGGACGACGTTCTCCGGACCACTGCGGGGCAGGGTCGAGGGGCGGAAGGGCCCGGTCTGCCCGAAGGTGTGCGCCAGCGCGAAGGGGGTGCCCGCGGCCATGCCCTGGGCGGCCCAGTCGACCGGGGTGAGCAGCTCCTCGACCTCGATCGCGTCGCCGACCCCGGTCCAGCCCCGCGCCTCCAGGGTGGCCAGCAGCTCCTCGCGGTAGCGGGGGGCCAGCGCCGGCCAGTCCAGGTCGGGGTTGCCGCCGCTGCGCGGGTCGAGGTTCGGGGTGGGCGCGACCACGCTGATCACCTGGCCCCCCTCGGGGGCGAGCGAGCGGTCGGTCACCGACGGCATGCTGATCAGGAGGCTGGGGTCGCTCATCGGCCGGCCGTCGCGGGTGAGCTCGGCGAACACCTGCTCCCAGGCCGCGCCGAAGCTGATCGTGTGGTGCGCCTGGCCGGGCAGCTCGGCCCGCACGCCCAGGTGCAGCGCGACGCAGGACGGCGAGTAGACCGGGCGCCGCGGCCCACGCAGCCCGGGCACCAGCCGGTGCGGGGCGTCGGCGGTGACCACGACGGCGTCGGCGGGCAGCAGGTCGCCGTCCTCGAGCGCCACCCCGGTGACCCGGCCGCCGGCCAGCTCCAGCTGGGCGACCTCCGTGCCGTAGCGGAACTCCACCCCGGCGTCGGCGGCGGCCGCGGCCATCGCCCGGGGGACGGCGCCGATCCCGCCCTGCGGGTGCCAGACGCCGGCCCCGATGTCGAGCTGGGCGATGACCGCATAGGCGGCGATCGCCCGGAACGGGGAGACCCCGGCGTAGAGCGCCTGGAAGCTGAACAGCCGGCGCAGCCGGTCGTCGGTGAAGGCGGCCCCGACGTGCTTCGACAGCCGGCGGAACCCGCCGCGGCGGGCCAGGGCGAGCAGCTCGGGGCCCACCAGGTCCAGCGGGGAGTCCAGGTTGCGGTCGATGAAGGTGCGCAGCTGCAGCTCGTAGAGCTCGGCGAGGTCGTCGAGGTAGCGGAGCAGCGCGGCGGCCTCGCCGGCACCGCACAGCCGCTCCACCTCGGCGGCGAAGGCGGTGCGGTCGGCGTGCACGTCCAGGTGCGACCCGTCGGCGAACTGGGCGCGGTAGGTGGTGTCCAGGGGGGTGAGGGTCAGCCGGTCGGCCATCGTCTCGCCGACCGCGGCGAAGGCGTCGGCGATCAGGTCGGGGGCGGTGAACACCGAGGGCCCAGTGTCCAGCGCGTACCCGGCCCGCTCGACCCGGCCGGCCCGCCCGCCCGGGCCGGGGCAGCGGTCGACGACGGTGACCTCCCGCCCGGCACCGCGCAGCCGCAGCGCCGCGGACAACCCGGCCAGGCCCGCCCCGATCACCACGACCCGGTCGGTCCGCCCCGGGACCGTCCGCAGCGGACGGTTCAACAGCCTCTTCGTCATCGCGCCCCTCGCCCACCAAAATGGCCATTCTGGTGGTCCATGCAGGCGGTCACGCGGTGCGGGTGGTGGCGGCGACGGCGAGCGCGTCGAGCGCGGCGCGGGCCTCGTCGCTGATCGGCGCCGCGGCGATGGCGGCCCGGGCCACCGCGGTGCGGTCGGCGATCCGGTCCTCCACCCGGGCGCGGGCGCCGGTGTCCTCGAGCAGGGTGCGCAGCGCGGCGAACTGCTCCGGGCCGGCGTCCGGGTGGCCGAGGGCATCGGTCAGCAGCCGGCGGCCGGCCTCGTCGGCCCGCTCCTCGGCCAGCGCGATGAGCAGCGTCTGCTTGCCCTCGCGGAGGTCGTCGTCCACGGACTTGCCGGTGACGGCCGGATCGCCGAAGACGCCCAGCACGTCGTCGCGGAGCTGGAACGCCTCGCCGAGCGGCAGGCCGATCGCGGTGTAGGCGTCGCCGACGTCGGGGCCGGCGCCGGCGATCGCGGCACCGAGCTGCAGTGGCCGCTGCACGGTGTAGCCGGCGCTCTTGTACCGGGCCACGGTCAGTGCGCCACCGGGACCGGGCAGCCCACCGTCGGCGCGCAGCAGGTCCAGGTACTGCCCGGCGGTCACCTCGGTGCGCATGGTGTCCCAGACCCCGCGGGCGCGGGCCAGGGAGGGCGCGGAGATGCCCGACCGGCGGAGCAGCTCGTCGGACCAGACCAGCGCCAGGTCGCCGACGAGGATCGCGGCGCCGACGCCGAAACCGGCGGCGTCGCCGTGCAGGCCCGCGTCGCCGTGCCGGGTCGCGAAGCCGATGTGGGTCGCCGGGCGGTTGCGGCGGGTCAGCGCGCCGTCCATCACGTCGTCGTGAACGAGCGCGCTGGCGTGCACGAACTCCAGGGCGGCGACGGCGCGCAGCACGTCGGCGTCGGCCTCGGCGACACCGGCCGCGCCGGCCGCGGCCCCGCGCCAGCCCCAGTAGGCGAACAGCGGCCGCAGCCGCTTCCCGCCCTCGGCGAGGGCACAGACCTCGTCGACGACCGGGACCAGGGAGTCGTCCATCGCGGCCAGCGTCTGCCGCTGCTCGGCCAGGAACTCGGCCAGCGCGGCGGCGACGGCCGCCCGGACCCGCTCGACGTCCGCGGCTCCCGGCGGAGCCGGGACCCGGGCGGGTGGCTGGCGGTGCTGCGTCCCGGCGGTCACCGGGCAAGTATCGCCCGCGGTGATCGGACGCTGCCCGTTCACCCTGGCTGGTGCGGCCGTGGTCTCCATGGGGCCTCCTTCTCCACCGGCCGCGCCGGTCCGCCGTCTCGCGGGCCGTCCGCCGGCCGTCCGGTTTCCTTCGTCCGCGACCCCGCGGGTGGATGCACCGCGGCCGGAGGGCTTGTGGCGGTCGCTGCACGGCCCGGGAGCCGCCCGCCCGTAGGCTCGCCAGTCATGACCGGCACCGTGCGCGAGCTGCTCCAGACCGAGCGGCCCACCTGGTCCTTCGAGTTCTTCCCCCCGCGCGACGCCGCGGCCGAGACGCAGCTGTGGACGGCGCTGCGCCAGCTGGAGCAGCTGCGGCCCTCGTTCGTCTCGGTCACATACGGCGCCGGCGGGTCGACCCGCGAGGGCACCGTGTCGGTGACCGAGCGCATCGCCACCGACACCACGATGCTGCCGATGGCCCACCTGACCGCGGTCGACCACAGCGTCACCGAGCTCCGGCACGTGGTGAGCCGGCTCGCGGCAGCGGGGGTGCGGAACCTCCTTGCGCTGCGCGGGGACCCGCCGGGCGCCGACCCGCAGGCGGAGTGGGTGTCCCACCCGCAGGGCCTGCGCTACGCCGCGGAGCTGGTCGAGCTGATCAAGGGCATCGGTGACTTCTCCGTCGGCGTGGCCGCCTTCCCCGAGCGGCACCCGCGCTCGGCGGACTTCGACTCCGACACCGACAGGTTCGTCGCCAAGTGCCGGGCCGGTGCCGACTTCGCGATCACCCAGATGTTCTTCCGGGTCGAGGACTACCTGCGGCTGCGGGACCGGGTCACGGCCCGCGGCTGCGACGTGCCGGTCATCGCCGGGGTGATGCCGGTGACCAACGCCCGGCAGATCAGCCGGATCGTGCAGCTGTCCGGGCAGGCGTTCCCGGTCGAGCTGGCCGAGCGGTTCGCCGCCCTGGACGGCGACCGCCCCGAGGACAAGCGCGCGGTGCGGGCGCTCGGCGTCGAGGTGGCCACCCAGATGTGCCGGCAGCTGCTGGACGAGGGCGTCCCCGGCATCCACTTCATCACCATGAACCGGTCCACGGCGACGCGTGAGGTCTACACCAACCTGGCCGGCGCGGACCTGGTCAGCTGAGCAGCTCCTCGGCCTCCAGCGCGGCCCGCCGCAGTCCCTCCCGCTCGGCGGCGTAGCCACCGGCGACCCCGACGACCGGGAACTGGGCCAGCGCCCGGTGCCGCAGCTTCCCCTTCGGTCGGGCGTCCAGGGCGTCGTCGATCCGGCTGAGCAGCCGGGCGGCCCGCCACAGGCTGCGGGCCGCGCCCCGCGCCCCGGACCGGTCCTCGCCCAGCGCCTCGTCGACGTAGAGCCCACGGGTCCGGTCCAGCAGCGGCTGGACCCGGTCGGCGGGCAGGTCCCGGTCCAGCAGCACCCGGGCCAGCAGCGACACCCGGGCGGCCGGCTCTGCTACGCCGTGCTCGCCGGCCACCCCGAGGACGACGAGGGCCTGGACGGCGGAGCCGACGGTGTTCTGCAGCGGCAGCAGGTCGGCCAGCTTGCCGGCGAAGCGCGGCGCGGCCGAGACGCCGGCGGCCACCCGGCTGACCTGTTCGGCCCACCAGGCGGCCCGCTCGGCCGGCGGCAGCTGCGGAGGCCGCCCCAGTCGCCGGGCCAGGGGGCTGAGCCCACGGTCGACGCGGCGGAGCACGTCGACGACGACGGCGTCGCTGATCGGGGCGGCCATGCCAGCGACCCTAGGGGGCCGCCGATCGCCGAGCCGGTCGGGCGGTGTCCAGGCGTGCCCCCGACCCGGGGTGGGGAGGCCGCCGCCCGCGCCTCCCCGGATCGTCGCGGGCCCCGATCAGAAGGTGAAGCGGCTGACGCCGGCGCGCAGGCCGGCGGCCATCCGGGCCAGCTCGTCGACCGCGGCCCGGGTCTGGCCGAGTGCCTCGGTCGTCGACTGGGCGGCCGCCGAGACGCCGCTGATGTTGCCGGCGATCTCCGTGGTCCCGTCGGCGGCTTCCTGGACCGACCGGGACATCTCGTTCGTCGTCGCGGTCTGCTCCTCCACCGCACTGGCGATGGTCAGCTGGAAGTCGTTGATCGAGGTGATCACCGCGCTGATCCGGCCGATCGCTGCCACAGCTCCCGCGGTGTCGCCCTGGATCGCCTCCACGCGCCGGGCGATGTCCTCCGTGGCGCGGGCGGTCTCCTGGGCGAGCTCCTTCACCTCGGTGGCCACGACGGCGAAGCCCCGGCCGGCCTCGCCGGCCCGGGCGGCCTCGATCGTGGCGTTGAGGGCCAGCAGGTTGGTCTGCTCGGCGATCGAGGTGATGGTCTTGACCACCGCGCCGATCTCCCGGCTCGAGGTGCCCAGCGCCTCGATCGTCCCGGTGGTCGCCCGGGCCTCGGCCACGGCGCTCGCGGCGACCCGCGCGGCCTCGGCGGCGTTGGAGCTGATCTCCCGGATGGAGGCGCCCATCTGCTCGGCGCCGGCGGCCACGGTCTCGACGTTGCGGGACACCTCGCCGGCCGAGGTGGAGACGACCCCGGACTGGGCGGCCGTCTCCTCGGCGGCGGCGGAGATCTGGGCTGCTGAGGCGCTGAGCTCCTCCGAGGAGGCGGCGACCGCGTCGGCCGACCCCACCACCGACCCCATCACGGTCCGCAGCTCGGCCAGGGCGCCGTCCAGGGCGGCGGCGGTCTGGCCCACCTCGTCGCGGGAGGAGACGTCGGCCGTGCGGGTCAGGTCACCAGCTGCCAGGGCCTGGGCGGTGGCCTGCACCCGGCGCAGGCCGCGGGTGATCGCCCGGGCGACGAGGACACCGGCGGTGAGCGCGGCCAGCGAGCCGAGGACGACGACGACCGCCAGGACCGTCCGGGTGTGCTCGTACTCGTCGGCCGCGGAGGCGGCGGTCGCGGCGGCGTTCGTGGCGCGCTGTTCGGCGAGCTGGCCGAGCTCGCCGATGACCTCCGTGGCGATCGGGGTGACCGTCGACTCGCGAGCCGCGGACCAGCCGGGGAGGTCGCCCCGGTCGGCCAGCGCGTCGAGGCCGACCATCGCCTGCTGGTAGTCGCTGATCCCGGCCCGCACGCGCTGGACCAGGGCGCTGCCCTCGGCCGACGGGTGGGTGTCGAGGTACCGGTCGGCTGCGCCGTCGAGCGCGTCGTACGCATCCTGCCGGGCCTGCAGGTACCGGGCGCGGTCGGCCGCGGTGGTGGCCACCGCGTAGTTGGTCCCGGCGAGCCGGACGGCGAAGAACGCCGAGCGCATCTCCTCCACCTGCGCGGTGCCCACCAGCTCCTGCTCGTACATGGACGTGGTCGCCTCCGCGGTGTCGCCGAGGCTGCGCAGGCCCAGGAGGCCGACGAGCACGGCGACGAGCACCGCGGTCCCGACCGCCGCGACGATCTTGGTGGTGATGCCCCAGCGGGGGCGGGACGGGGTGGAGGTGGCGGGCACGTGGAGCCTCCGTGGCTGCGGGTCGAGGGCGGCGCCGTCCTGGCGCCTCGCTCTGGGTAATGACCCCGGGACGAAACGTGATGCCCGATCCGGTTGCGCCTCACCCGATGTGGGTGCGCCGCGCAACCATCACCCGGTGCGGAGCCGGTCGCAGTCGGCCGGGTCCAGCTCCACCGGCGGGCCGGCGGCCAGCTGGGCGAGCACGATCGCCTGCACCAGCGCGTCGGAGGGCAGCTGGCCGTGCGACACCTCGGCGTCGGCGCAGACCGACTGCACGGGCAGGTTCAGCGCCCCGTCCAGCTCGGCCGACTCCGGCGGCGTGACGGTCCCGTCGAGGGTCGTCCACACCGACACCCAGGTCGGCCCGGCAGGCGTCTCGTCGCCGGCGTTCAGCTCGGCGAGCAGCGGGCTGCCGGTGGTCATCTGCTGGCAGGCGTCCGGACACTCCGCCGCCAGGAAGCGCGCGGCCAGGTCGGCGACGGTGGTGCCGTGGTGCGGGGAACCCAGGGTGAGCACCCGCCGGGCCTGGTCGGCGCCGCCGTCCGCCGCCCACAGCCGGGCGACCACCCCGCCGGCGGAGTAGCCGACGACGTCCACGCTCTCGGCGCCGGTGCGCGCGAGCGCCTCGTCGACCGCGGTGCCCAGGACCGCTGCGGAGGCGGCCAGGTCGCCGGTGCCGTCGTCCGGCACCGGGACGACGGTGGCGTCCCGCCCGCTGGCGGCGAGCCGGTCGGCGAGGGGCTGCAGGGAGCTGACCGAGCCGCCGTAGCCGGGCACCAGCAGGACCGGGCCCGGGGTCAGCTCGTCGACGGCGGCCGGCCGGGCTGCGTCGTCCGGGCCGGTCAGCCGGAGGACGGCGACGGCCGCGACGGCCACCACCGCGACCAGGGCCAGCAGCACGGGGGCGAGGCGGCGGCGGGCGGGGGAGAGGCCGGCGAGCACCAGCCCACTGTCCCTGCTCACGCCGACGGCGCCACCGGCTGCGGCGCATCGTGGTGGACTGCACATCGTGCTGAGCCGCGACGAGTACCTGGAGGCCTGGTCGCGGTGGCACGGGGGCACCGACCCGGCCGACAGCCGGCTGGTGCGCGGCTGGCTGTCGCTGGCCTACGCCCTGGCAGTGCCGCTGGCCCGGCTCTCCCCGCTGGTGGCCACCGCGCTGGGCCTGCTGGTCGCCGCTGCCGCGATCGCCCCGGCCGCCGCCGGCGGGGCGTGGCTGATCGTGGCCGGGGTGCTCATCGGGCTCTCCGGGCTGCTGGACTCCCTGGACGGCGCCCTGGCCATCGCCGGCGGGCGCGCCTCCCGGCGCGGGTTCGTGCTGGACTCCGCCGTCGACCGGCTGACCGAGGTCGGCTACGCGGTCGCCTTCTGGGTCGCCGGCGCCCCGGGCTGGCTGGCCGCGGCCTTCGGTGCGCTGTGCTGGCTGCCGGACTACCTGCGGGCCCGCGCCGGGCAGGCCGGCGTGCACGAGACCGGGGCCGTGTCGGTGTGGGAGCGGCCCACCCGGGTGGTCATGGCGGCGCTCGGGCTGGTCGGTGCCGGGGTCGTCTCGCTGCTCGACGTGGAGCTGGGCGGTGTCGACGCCGTCGTCCTGGCCGTGACCTGCGCGGCGGCGGTGGGCTGCCTGCTGGGGGCGGTCGGGACGGCGCAGCTCGGCGTCCAGCTGCGCCGGGCGCTCGGCGACTGACGGCGGCTCACCCCCACGGGGGCCACCGCGGGCGGGGACGTGTCGCGGCTCCTACGCTTGTCCCCGCCCCGGTGACCGTTCCCGGTCGGGGTCCGCTGGCCGATGACGGCCGCATCCTCCGGAGAGAGTCGCCCTCATGCCCGTCGTCGTGACCGGTTCGATCGCCACCGACCACCTGATGACCTTCCCCGGCAAGTTCACCGACCAGTTCGTCGAGGGGAAGATGGAGAACGTCTCCCTCTCCTTCCTGGTCGACGACCTGGTGCAGCACCGCGGTGGCGCCGGCGCGAACATGGCCTACGGGCTCGGGCTGCTGGGACAGGGGCCGGTGCTGGTCGGCGCGGTGGGCAACGACTTCGCCGACTACGACGCCTGGCTGAGCCGGCACGGCGTGGACACCGGCAGCGTGCGCTGGTCGGAGCTGAAGCACACGGCCCGCTTCGTCTGCACCACCGACGCGGCGAACAACCAGATCGCGTCCTTCTACTCCGGCGCGATGTCCGAGGCCTCGCTGATCGAGCTGGCCCCGGTGGCGAAGCGCGTCGGTGACCTGGACCTGGTCATCATCGGGCCGAACGACCCGACGGCGATGGTGCAGCACACGCAGGAGTGCCGGCAGCGGGGCTACCCGTTCCTCGCCGACCCCTCGCAGCAGCTGGCCTGGGCCGACGGGGAGATGATCCGCGGGCTCGTCGACGGCGCCGACCTGCTGTTCACCAACGAGTACGAGCACGCCCTGCTGCTGCAGAAGACCGGCTGGGACGACGCCGAGGTGCTCGCCCGGGTGGGCACCTGGGTCACCACCCAGGCCGCCAAGGGGGTGCGGGTCGAGCGGGCCGGGGAGCCGACGATCGAGGTGATCGCCGTCCCGGAGACCAAGCCGGTGGAGCCGACCGGTGGTGGGGACGCGCTGCGCGCCGGCTTCGTGGCGGCCCGCCAGTGGGGGCTCGGCATCGAACGCGCCACCCAGGTCGGGTCCGCGGTCGCCACCGCCGCGGTCGAGGTGATCGGCACGCAGGAGTACACCCTGCCGCGCGCGCCGTTCCTGGAGCGGTTCGCCGAGGCCTTCGGCGCCGACGCCGCCGACGAGGTCGCCCCGCACCTGCCGGCCTGACGAAGGACCCCGTCCTGGGCGGACGTCACCCTCCGCGGAGGCGGTCGCCGATGGCCGGGTCCTCGGTCCAGCTGCGGTAGGGAATCCGGCGGATCTCCTTCACCTCGCCGATCGTCGACCACTCGTTGCCGCCGAGCCGAGCCAGCGGCTGGAGCTCCTCGATCCGTGGTCGGCCGTCGCGGACGGCGCTCTCCCACGCCGAGACGTGCACGACCCGGCCGAACACCACCGTGCTGTCGCCCAGCCGCAGCGTCGCGTGCAGCACGCACTCCAGGGTCACCGGCGACTGGGCGACCCGCATCGTCGCGACCCGGTCGCTGGGCTCCAGGGTGACCCCGGTGTGCTCGGCCTCGTTCTGGTCCGGCGGGAAGTCGGTCGCGGTGGCGTTGACCTGCTCGAACAGCGCCTCCGGGGTGAGGCTGATGGTGAACTCGCCGCTGTCCTCCACGTTGCGCAGCGAGTCCTTGCGGCCCACCGAGGTGAACTGGACGACCGGCGGGTCGACGCAGGCCACCGTGTAGAAGGAGTGCGGCGCCAGGTTGTGCACGCCCTCGGCCGAGCGGCTGCACACCCAGGCGATCGGCCGGGGCACCACCACCGAGTTCAGCACCCGGTAGAAGGCGCCCGTCTCCATCTCCGCCGGGTCGAAGGAGACGCGCGGTGGACTGCTCTGCTCGGTCACCGGCCCATCGTCGCCGACCCGGTCGCCGGGCTCAGCCCCGGGCCTGACCGTCCGGCGGGTGCTCGGCGCGCCACGCGTCGAAGGTGCTGAGGAAGGACTCGGCCATCCGCTGCTCGGTGACCAGCAGGTCGCGGTCCCGGTCGTCGACCATCCGCTGGCTCAGCGCCATGGTGTTGAACCGGATGGCGCGGAAGTAGGGGATGAAGGAGCCGGGCGTGAACGCGCGCTTCGACGGCTGCGGGGTCACACCCTCCGGCGTCCAGGGAGCAGGTTCGGGGAGTGCGGGGAGCCCGAGCGCCTCGAGCGCGGTGAGCACCGGCTCGTCGTCGGTGCGGTCGGTGAAGTCCCGGGACAGCTCCCGGAACACCTCTCGGCCGTCCGGGGCCACGGCGACGACGATCGGCCGGAAGATCGACGCCTCGGTGTCCCAGGCGTCCAGCGGCTGGGCGAGCCGGGTGCCGTCGGGGTCGCTGGCCCACCGGAAGGGCAGGTGCCAGGTGTGGTCCATGGCGAGCTGGACCTCGGGCGGGTCGACCGAGGCGAGCACCACCTCGGCGCCGGCTGCGGAGATGCGGGGCAGGGACTGGGCCAGACGGACCGCCTGGGCGCAGCAGTAGGGCTACCAGTCGCCGCGCAAGCCGACGAGGAGGAGCGCGGCGCGCTCGTCGGTGCGCAGGGCGAGGAGGTCGCTGGTGGTCATCACCCCACGCTAGGTGCGCGGGAGGTGGGCCGCCGGTCGACCGCGGCCGAGGGCAGGGTGCGCCCGCGCCACCGGAGCGAGCCCTTCCGGTGACCGGCCACCGAGCGGGCGACCAGCACGTCGAGCAGGACGATCGACACCGGGTGGGCCAGGGCGTCCGGCCAGACCCGGCCACCGGTGCGCGTCGCGACCACGGCCCGGTTCGCCACTCCTGCGGCGTAGCCGACCAGCCCGGCGCGGGAGCCGGTCAGGGCGGCCAGCGGCGGCAGCAGCCAGACGGCGCTGAGCCCGGCCGCCACCCCGGCGGCCGCCGCCGGGTGACCGCCCACCGCCGACCACAGCGACTTCGTGTAGCCGTCCCGGACACCGGTCCAGCCGTCGTACATCCGGCAGGCGGCCAGCGTCGAACCGTCGACGACGACGCCACGGCCCCCGGCGGCCTTGACCGCGCGCAGCAGCGCGACGTCCTCGATCACCTCGCCGCGCACGGCCGCGTGCCCGCCGGCCCGGTCGTAGGCGGCCCGGCGGACCACCAGGAACTGGCCGTTGGCCGCCGCCAGCGACGGCCGCGGTGACCGCTCGGCCAGCCGCAGCGGCAGCAGGGTGGCCCACAGCCACTGCTGCAGCGGCTGGACCAGGCGCTCGGCCGCGCTACCGGTGAGCTGCCGCGGCCAGGGGGAGACCAGGTCGAGTGCGGACTCGTCGAGCACGGCGACCGCCGAGGCGATCGCATCGGGCATCAGCCGGACGTCGGCGTCCAGGAACACCAGCACGTCGTCGGGGGCGGCCCGGTCGAGGGCGTCGGCGCCCTGGGCGCAGGCGTTCGGCTTGCCGAGCCAGCCCGGCCCGGGCGGCGTCGCGGGCAGCACCGTGACCCGGGTGTCGGGCACTCCCGCCACCCGCTCGGCGGTGCCGTCGGTGGAGCCGTCGTCGACGACCACGACCCGCAGGTCGGGCACCCCGCGCTGGTCGAGCACGGCGGCCAGGCAGCCCTCGATCTGGTCGGCCTCGTCCCGGGCCGGGACCACCACGGTCACCCGGCGGGGGACCGGTCCAGGCACGGCCGGCGGCCGGCGGAGGAGCCGGCTGTTCAGCGCCGCGTGGAGCGCGGCGACCACCGAGACCCCGGCGCACACCTGCAGGAGCCGGCGCCAGGCCGCGGTCACCGGCGGCTCCGCCGCGCCTGGGCGGCGAGGACGGCGAGGACCGGCAGCGCCAGGACCACGCCCCAGACCGCGGACCCCGGGAGGTCGAGCCAGACGGCGTGCGCCAGCGCACCGCCCAGCACCATCCAGCCCACCGTCAGCAGCGGCGCGGTGTCCCCGATCCGCGGGAGCCGGCTGGTGCGCTCGACGAGCACGTCGAGCAGGGTCATCAGCACCAGCCCGGCCAGCAGCCAGCCGGCGAGGTTGGTGAGCGGCACGGTGGGGATGCCCGGCAGGCCCGGTTCGGGGTGCGCCCAGCGCCAGTAGCCGGCCTGCACCAGCTGCGGGTCGAGCACGACGTCCCAGGCGGCGAAGACGTAGGCCGCCACCGCCACCCGGGCGGCCCGGCGTCGGGTGGGGCGCACCCGCGAGGTCAGCCGGGCGGCGAGCACCCAGCTCGGCCACGCCATCATCAGCCAGGCCAGCGGCACCAGGAAGGGCACCCCGAGCAGGGTCGGCCCCAGCGTGTCGCTGTAGAGGTACTCGCCGTAGGGGAAGCCGGTGCTCAGCCCGAGGGCCTCGAACAGCACCGCGACGACGCCGACGAGGACGAGCAGCGCGGCACCGGTGCGGGCGCCGCGGCTGACCGTGGCATGGCTGACCGAGACCGCCGACCCCAGCAGGACGATCGCCCAGCTGACCGTGTCGCGGGCGGCCCCGCTGCTGAGCGGGTAGGCGATCGCGGTGCCCAGCAGCGCGACGGTGAGCGCGAGGGGCAGCCAGGGGAGCGGGGCCGGGTCGGTGCCCGGCCGGCGCGTGGTGAGCGCACCGGTCACCCTGCCGTCCTCCGGGGCAGCCGGCGGGTGACCTCCGCCCGCAGCCGGGCACGCAGCCGGGCCGCCGGCCGGCGGTCGGCGAGCACCACCCGGGCGGCGGTGCGCCCGGAGTTGCCCGAGACCCCACCGCCGGGGTGCGTGGAGGCGCCGGTGAGGTACAGCCCGCCCAGCCCCGGCACCCGGTGGCCGGACAGCGCCGGTGTCGGCCGGAAACCGAACATGCTGGCCAGGCTCATCTCCACGTGCATGACGTTGCCACGGAGGAGGGACAGTTCCTGCTCCAGCTTCAACGGGGTCTGCACGTACAGCCGCTGTACCGAGTCGGCGAAGCCGGGTGCGTAGCGGTCGACCGCGGCGATCAGCTGCTGGGCGGCCCGGTCGGCGATCTCGTCCCAGTCCGATCCGTCGGCGAGCTCGTACGGGTACCACTGGCCCCAGATCGTGACCACGTGCTGGCCGGCCGGGGCCAGGGTCGGGTCGCTCGCGGAGAACGACATGGCCAGCGGCACCGGCTCCCGGGGCAGCTCCCCGGCCAGCCAGTCGCCGTGCGCCCGGGCCAGCTGGGCCCGGTCGGTGCAGAGCAGCTGCAGCCCCTGCAGCGCCTCCTCACCTGCGCCCGGGTAGTTCGGCAGGGCGTCGGTCTGCGCGCGCAGCACCAGACCGAAGCCGTTGCCCAGCGGCGGGTCGGCCTCGGCCAGCGCGGGCGGAGCGTCGTCGCCGGCCAGCGCCTTGGTCGCCAGCACGTGGCAGGCGGCGACGACCACCGGTGCGGTGATCCGCCGTCCGGAGACCGTCTGCACGCCGGTGACCCGCCGGTCGTCGGGCGGCCCGTCGACGAGCAGCCGGGCCGCGCCGTCCCCGAGGGTGACCCGGCCGCCGTCACTGGCCAGCCGCGCCGCCAGCGCCTGGGTGAGCCCGCCCGACCCGCCGACCGGGTGACCGGGCGGGACGTCGTGCAGCAGCGCCACCCAGCCGACCATCGCCGCCGTGCCGGGCTCGGACATGGGCGGGCCGGACTGGGCGCCGAACCAGGCCAGCGCCGCCTTGAGCCGTTCGCTGGTGAACCAGCGGTCGAGCAGGGCGTCGCCGGAGCCGAGGAAGTCGGTGGCGATCTCGCCGCCCGGGGTCCGGGGCTGGCCCCGCCGCGGGGCGCCGACCGGCCACAGGTGCCGGACCAGCCGGGTCATCGCCGGCCGGTCGCCGAACGCCTTGACGACGGCGGCGCTGCGCGGGCCCCACACCTCGACGAACCGGCGGTAGGCCGCGGCGTCGGCGTCCCCGCAGGCGGCGGCGATGGAGGCGCAGGTGGCGTCGAGGTCGACGGAGAAGACCAGTGGCCGACCGTCGGGACCGGGGTCGCCGGGCACCGGTGCGGGTGCGAAGCCCCAGGGGTCGCAGTCGACGTAGCGCAGGCCGAAGCGCTCGAGCTCCAGCTCCTCGACCACCCCGCTGTGCCGGATGATCACGTGGGCGCTGGACCCGCGGTCGACCCGGACACCGGGCCAGCGCTCCACGGTGGAGACCGCGCCGCCGAGGACCTCGTCGGACTCCACCACCTCCACCCGCAGCCCTTCCCGGGCCAGGTGGCAGGCGGCGACCAGGCCGTTGTGCCCGGAGCCGATGACGACGACGTCGGCAATCGTGTCGGCAGTGCGGGTGCCGGCAGTGCGGGTGTCTGAGCTGCGGGTGTCGGGGGCGCTGGCGACGGGGATCAGCTCTTCTCAGCCGGCGGGGCCAGCGGCAGGCGCGCGCCCAGGATGGCGAAGGGGCGGGCGTCGCCGGGGAAGTGGTAGCCGCGGGCCAGGTCGACGAACCCGTCGGCGTGGTACAGCCGGAAGGCCTTGGTGTCGGTGTCCGGGGTGCTCAGCAGGGCGGCCGGCTGGGGGAGGTCGGCCAGCAGCGCGTGCAGCAGCTGCCGGCCCAGGCCCTGGCTCTGCCGGTCGGGGTGCACGTGCAGCTCGCAGACCTCGAACGCACCGGGCAGCCACTGCTTCGCCGTCCGCCGGTCCAGGGCGTTGCGGACCTGGTCGTGCCACCACTGGCCGGGGGCGACGACGTAGCCGTAGCCGAAGCCGACCAGCTGCTCGCCGGCCGTGCCGTCGCCCCGGGGGGCCTCGACGAAGGCGCCCACCGCGCGGAAGCCCTCTCGCTCGGTGTGCTGGACGGCGTAGCCGTAACGCCCGGCGACGACGGAGTCGCCGTAGCCCATCGCCGCTCCGTAGATCGCCAGCGCCTCGTGCAGGTGCTCGCGCATCCAGCCGGCGGGCAGCTCGGTGATCCGGGTGGCGGGGGTGGTGCCGGTCATCAGGGGGTCTCCTCGTCGGCGGCGGCCGGGGAGGGCCCGGGGCCGACCTCCGCGGGGGTGCCGGCGGTGAGCTGCAGCAGCTCGTCGTAAGTGGTGGGGAAGACGGTGTGCGGGTGCCCGGCGGCCGCCCACACCCGGGCGTACCGGGCGAGCTCCACGTCGACGAGGGTGCCGATCGGCTCCGGGTGGCCGACCGGGGCCACCCCGCCGATGGCCTGACCGGTGTGCCGGCGGACGAACTCGGGGGTGGCCCGGGTGATCCGCGGGACGCCGAGCAGGTCGGCGACCAGCGCCTCGTCGACCCGGTGTGCACCGCTGGTGAGGACGAGCAGCGGGACGCCTCCGGCATCGAACACCAGGCTGCTGGCGATCGCGCCGACCTCGACGCCGAGCTGCGCGGCCGCGGCGGCGGCCGTGCGGGCGCTGTCGGGCAGTACTCGCACCTCACCGGCGACGCCGGCGGCGCGCAGCACCTGCTCGACCTCGGCGACCCGGGGGTGGTGCGGGGTCTCCGCAGCGGTCATGACCGCGATCCTCCCACCGGCCCCGGGGCCGCGCGCCACCCGGGACCTGCGGTCGGCGCCGACCGCAGGCCGCCGTCGCCCGGGCCTCGCGGCGACCCTCGAGTCGGACTCGAGGGTGTGTTGCGGCCCTGGGTGCAGTCGCTGTAACGACACAGATGCCGACACGCCTGTTCGGCTTGACCGCCCCCGGCCGGTCCGGTCTACTCATCGCTGTTCGAACACCTGTTCGAACACCGGCGACTCGTTCGCCGGCCCGGGCCGTCACGTCCTCCCCGACGTGCGCTTCCCCGCCGGGCCGGAGGGCGGGGCAGTCGGGAGGGGCGGAGAGTTGCGGAGTCTGACATGAGCCGAGTGCTCGCCGGGGCCGGTGGCCGGGTCGGTGAAGAGGTGCAGGTCGAGCAGGGGCCGTCGGGGCCGGCCGAGTTCTGGCGAGGGCAGACCCGGTACGTGGTGGGGGAGCTGCTCGACTCGTGGGTGGAGACCGCGCCGTGGTGGCAGACCGATGCCGCCGGCCGGGGTGGGGCGTCGGCCGAGCTGGTCGCCACCCGGCAGGTCTGGCGGGTCGAGGCGGTCCGTGCAGGCCGGTCCCGGATGAGCTTCGCCGGGGTCTTCGACCTGTCCTGGGAGCCGACGGGCAACCAGTGGCTGCTCGTCCGGGTGCACGACTGATGGGCGCCGCCCGGGCCCTCCCGGCCGCCGCCGACGGGCAGCTCCCGTTGCTCCCGCCGCTGCCCGCGGCCGCCGCCCAGCTGCTCGGTCAGGCCCATCGTGGGCTGGCCGAGGCCGCCAGCAGCCCCGACGCGGCCTGGCGGTACGCGACCGCACACCTGGCCGCCCTGCGCGCCGCGGCGGCCGTGCTGGCCGCCCGCACCCAGCCCGAGGCCGGGCGTCGCCGGCCGCGCAGCGCCTGGGTGCTGATCGGCCAGGTCGCCCCCGAGCTGGGGGAGTGGGCGGCGTTCTTCGCCGCCGGGGCGGCCAAGCGCGCCGCCGCCGAGGCGGGGCTCTCGCACGCGGTCACCGAACGGGAGGCCGACGACCTCGTCCGGGACGTCGGCACGTTCCTCGGCGTCGTCGAGACCACGATCAGCCGCCCGGTACCGCCGCCGCCCGCGCGCCTGCGGGCGGTCGACCCCGGCTCGCGCCGGCGTGGCCCGGGCCACCCCGGCTCCGGCTCCGACCGCGTCTCCGACACCGCCTCGTGAGCGACCCCTTCGTCCACCTGCACGTCGCGTCGGGGTACTCGATGCGGCACGGCGCCAACCACCCGGCCGACCTGGTCGCCCGCGCGGCCGAGCACGGCATGGGGGCCCTGGCCCTGACCGACCGCGACGGCCTGTACGGCGCGGTCAAGTTCGCGCTGGCCTGCCGGTCGGCGGGCATCCGGCCGCTGTTCGGCGTCGACCTCGCCGTCGACCCGGTCGCCGGCGGCGAGCCGGGTGACCAGACCCCCGGGCGGATCACCGCCGCGGCCCGGCACCGGGCCGCCCACCCCGCCGGCCGGCGGGCACCGGCGCGCGGTGGGGCCAGTGTCGACCCGCGGCTGCCCCGGGTCACCTTCCTCGCCCGCGACGGCGCGGGCTGGCGCTCGCTGTGCCGGCTGACCAGCGCCACCCACCTCGGTGGCACCCGCGGCGAGCCGGTCAGCTCCCTGACGCTGGCCGGGGCGCACTCGGCCGGGCTGCTGGCGGTGCTGGGGCCGGGGTCCTCGGTCGGCCGGGCGCTGGCCGCCGGGCGGGCCGACCTGGCGCACGCCCGGCTGGCCACCTGGCGATCGGTGTTCGGGCCCGGCCAGCTCGTGCTCGAGATCGTGCACCACCGCGGCCAGGGCGACCGGTCCCGCGCCCAGGCGATGCTGCGGCTGGCCGCCGAGGCCGGGGTGCCGGCGGTGCTGACCAACGCGGTCCGTCACGTCGACGCCCTCGACGCCCCGACCGCCGACGTGCTGGACGCCGCCCGCCGGCTGGTGCCGCTGGGCCAGCGGCACGTCGACCGGCGCACCGCCGAGGGGTACTTGAAGTCGGGCAAGGAGATGGCGCTGCTCGCCGAGGAGCTGGCCGGACCCGACCGGGACGCGGCACTGCACCTGCTGGAGACCACCGCCCGGGTCGCCGAGCAGTGCGCGGTCGACGTCCGGGCCGACCTGGGCATCGGCACCGTGCGCTACCCCGAGCTCGACGTGGTCACCAGCGCGGCCGAGCGCGGGATGGGCCCGTCGGCGGTGCTGCGGGCCCGCTGCGAGGCCGGGTTCGGCCGGCGCGGGATGACGCCGTCGGCCGTGGTGCGCGAGCGGCTGGAGGAGGAGCTGGCGGTCATCGACTCCCTCGGCTACCCCTCCTACTTCCTCACCGTCGCCGACGTGGTCACCCTGATCAAGGAGCTGCGGATCCGCGCCGCGGCCCGCGGCTCGGGCGCCGGCAGCCTGGTCACCTACCTGCTGGGCATCTCCGACGTCGACCCGATCCGGTACGGGCTGCTGATGGAGCGGTTCCTCTCCCCGTTGCGGCACCAGCTGCCCGACATCGACATCGACGTGGAGTCCGCCCGCCGGATGGAGGTCTACGACGCGGTGATCGAGCGCTTCGGCGCCTCCCGGGTCAGCTGCATCTCGATGATGGACACCTACCGGGTGCGGCACGCGGTCCGTGACGTCGGCGCCGCCCTGGGGCTGCCGCCGGCGGAGATCGACGCGGTGGCCAAGGCGTTCCCGCACATCCGGGCCAACCAGGTGCACGCGGCGCTGCGCGACCTCCCGGAGCTGCGGGCCAGCCGGCTCGGGTCGCGACGGAGCGGTGGCTCGGGCGATCTGGACCTGCTCTTCGACCTGGTCGCCCGGCTCGACGGGCTGCCCCGGCACATCGCCCTGCACCCGTGCGGCGTGCTGCTCTCCGACGCCACCCTGCTCGACCGCACGCCGGTGGAGAGCAGCTACCTGGGCTACCCGATGAGCCAGTTCGACAAGGACGACGTCGAGGAGCTGGGGCTGCTCAAGCTGGACCTGCTCGGCATCCGGATGCAGTCGGCGATCGCGCACGCGATGGACGAGGTGGCCCGGGTCGACGGGCAGCAGGTCGAGATCGACGCCGTCCCGCGCGACGACCCGACGACGTTCGAGCTGATCCGCAGCACCCGCACCCTGGGCATGTTCCAGATCGAGTCACCGGGGCAGCGGGAGCTGGTCGGCAAGTTCGGTCCGCAGACCTTCGAGGACCTCATCGTCGACATCTCGCTGTTCCGTCCGGGGCCGGTGAAGAGCGACATGGTCACCCCGTTCCTGATGGCCCGGAACGGCTGGCGTGACCCGGTCTACCTGCACCCGGCGCTGGTCCCGGCGCTGGAGCAGACCGCCGGGGTGGTGGTCTTCCACGAGCAGGTGCTGCAGATCGTGTCGGTGATGACCGGCTGCGACCTGGCCGAGGCCGACGAGGTGCGCCGGGCACTGGGGGAGAAGGACGCCCACCCGGAGGTCAAGGCCTGGTTCGCGCCGCGGGCACTGGCGGAGGGCTTCGACGTCGCGGTGGTCGAGCAGGTGTGGGAGGTGCTGGTCGCCTTCGGCTCCTTCGGCTTCTGCAAGGCCCACGCCGCGGCGTTCGCGTTGCCGACCTACCAGTCGGCCTGGCTGAAGACCCACCACACCGCGGCCTTCCTGGCCGGGGTGCTCACCCACGACCCCGGGATGTACCCCAAGCGGCTGATCCTCGACGACGCCCGCAACTTCGGGGTGCAGGTGCTCGGCCTGGACGTCAACGCCTCGGCCGGCACCTACCGGGTCGAGCGGGTCGACGGGGGAGCGGATGACGGGGCGGACGACGGTGACCGGCTGCGTCCCCGGCCGGCGTGGATGCCGGCGGCGATGCCCGACCCGGGGCGGTACGGCATCCGGCTGTCGCTGGCCGACGTCAAGGGGATCGACGCCGCGGAGGTCACCCGGATCCAGGCCGGGCAGCCCTACCGGTCGCTGACCGACTTCTGGAACCGGGCCCGGGTGTCCCGGCCGGTGGTGGAGCGGCTGGTGCTGGCCGGCGGCTTCGACTCCGTCTACGGGTTCGGGGTGCGCGACAGCGAGGGCGGCCGGCCGGCGCGGCGGCGTGAGCAGCTGACCCGCCGCGACCTGCTGCTGCAGATCGGGGAGCTGGACCGCTGGAGCCGCAGCGGCGCGAAGGCGGCCGGCACCGGCCAGCTGGGGCTGGACCTGTTCGGCGCCGAGGCGTCCGGCGAGACCGAGCCCGGGCTGTTCGACGTCGAGACCCCCGCGGAGGACGCCGGCGGTCAGCCGGAGTTCATCGCCTCCGGGCTGCCGGAGTTCACCGACGCCGAGCGGGTGCGGGCCGAGCTGGAGGTGCTGGGGCTGGACGCCAGCCGGCACGTCATCGAGTTCTACCGGCCGTTCCTGGCTGCCCTCGGTGCAGTGCCCGCGGCGGAGCTGCTGCAGTGCCGTAGTGGGGCGGAGGTGCTGGTGGCCGGGGTGAAGGTGGCCACCCAGACCCCGCCGATCCGGTCCGGCCGCCGGGTGGTGTTCGTGACCCTGGACGACGGCACCGGCTGCGCGGACGCGACCTTCTTCGAGGACGTGCAGGGGCCCTACGCCGCCACGGTCTTCCACTCCTGGCTGCTGGTGGTCCGCGGGGTGATGCGGCGCACCGGGCCGCGCGGGGTCTCGATGCGGGCCACCGGGGCCTGGGAGCTGCCCGCGCTGCACGAGGCCTGGGAGACCGGCGGGCTGGAGGCGGTCGCCGAGCTGATGGCCGCGCCGGGGGAGTACACCGAGCAGGCGATCGCCGGGGCGGCGGCGTCGCGGGCGTCCCGGCCGGTGGTGGTGCGGCCGGTGCTGGTGCACCCGACCGGGTTCCGGATGTCGCCCTACGCCGACATCAAGCCGGCCGGCGAGGACGCCGCGACCGCAGCCCGCCGCGCGGCAGCGGCACCGCCGCGCAAGCTCTGGCACTCCAGCCCCGGCAGCTCCGGCCACTGAGGGGACATGAGAGCAGCGTTTGACATCTACCCCGCGTCTAGAGCAAACGATCTACGTAAGCTTGTAGTCTCACCGAGGCGGTGACTTGCCGACACGGAGTTGGTGTTTTTGTCGCCTCCCGGAACTTCCAGCTGATGTGAGGGCGGCGAAGTTGAACTCGGTAGCGGCCACTCTCTGTATCGCGACGGCTACCGCGCTTCTGCAACTCTGGCTGAAGCTCATATCTCGCCAGCCGCCCCCAGGGAAGCGCCACGGACTGAACCTTGATGACGCAGTCTGGTGGATCGATTGGATTGTCACTGCAAGCATAACTCTCGTGGCCTTTGTGCTTCTCGCTATCGCGAACAACAGAAGTGTTACGATAGGTCAGATTAGTTTAGCTATTCTAAGTCTATTTCTTGGGTACAGTGCAATCCCTTTTGCTGTCAGGATGTTCTGTTATACCCCCAACGGAAAATTGAAAGATTGGCGTTTTATAGTACCGGCGAACGTTGTCGGAATCCTAATTCTCCTAATGGCCGTTGCCGCAGGAGCCAAACTAAATGTCTAATAACAATACGCCCACTAACAACAAAGAGCGCTTCGCCGTCGCAGCGGTTCTGGTTAGCCTGCTGGCTGCGCTGGCCAGCATATTCATGTCTCTTGGAGGGGGGCGGGCGGTTTGGGCGATATTGATAGTTTCCGGCTTTGCTGCCGGCATTACGCTCATCATTCTAAAACTAGGCAAGAGAGACGCGGAGCGTCGACGAAGCGCTAACCCGCCACGGCGTGGTCAAACTCTGGTTCTGGCGATGACCGTCTTGGCGGTCGCTTTGACTGGAGCACTTGTGCCGCTTGTTCAAGTGTCGCGAACGGTTTTTGATTCAGCCCAACCGCACCGCTCGGTAGCGAACTCGATCACCGCATCGCCCACAAGCTCGCCCGCCACAACTGCGCAGACAGGCGCAAGCTCGCCCGCGACCATGACCGCGAGCAGCATACCGTCAAGCGCTGGCGCTGAAGGGGCGATCACTCTTGACGACTTCTTCAATCCGAGCGCAGCTTGGACCGAGGATCGATTTGATGTTGCAGATCAAAAGAGCGTAAGCGGTATCTCCGCTAACGTGAGCACCTGCCTCGACTTGAATGCGCCAACCCTAGAGCTTCGACTGGGTAATAACTTCACGACATTAAATTTTGCGGCTGGACAATCGAACGATTCTCTAGACTCCGATCAAAACCTGATCGTCACCGTCACTGGAAATAACACTGTACTAGATTCACGCACCATACCGTTCAATGAGCTGCAGATGTTTGAAGTTCCCGTTACCGGCGTCAATGCCCTCAAGATCAGTATGGCGCTCGACCAGGGAGAGTCTTTTTGTCAGGGGGAAGTTGAAGCTGTGATAACCGATGTGGAACTAACTTAATTCATGGTGGTGTGTAAGCGATACATAGGTCGACCTCGCCCGTGCCCATGCGACTTGTTACGAGCAGAGGTCATCCCGATGTCCATCCGACGGCGGTCGCCGAGTTGCTAACCGCGTTGGGGGAGTACACCGAGCAGGTGATCGCCGAAGCCGCGACGTCCCGTCCGGTGATCCAGCCGACCAGGCTCCGATGTTGCCCTACGCCGATATCCAGCCGGCTGGCGACAATGCCAGCTCTGCCGCCCGGCGGAGGCGGCGGCATCGCCGCGGAAGCTGTGGCACTCCAGCCCTAGCAGCCTTCGGACTAAAGCCCGAGGGCTGCTGGCCGTGCGTGTTCGACTAGTCGGAGCAGACGGACCACGAATGCGTTCCTCCGCTAGGTTGGAAGCAGGCTAGGCCGAATGGATCGCTAGATCTGCCGATCAGCTCAACCCCCGCTGCCTGGAGTGGCCTCACTACGGCAGCGGAATCGATGGATGTGGGCGTCGAGCCCCGCGCTGATGGTTGTGTCGACGATGAAGATGGCGTCTCGTCCTTGCTGGAGGTACGGACGACTGATGGCCGTCGCCTGGCGCTTAGCCGCCTGCACATCGCCAGCATGGGCGATGCGGTCACGGCGCAGGACGTTGCCGTCGAGCTGGTCTTTGGCTGACCTCTCGTCGGCCGCTCCAAGGGCGGTGGCAACGGTGGATCAGTCGATGGCGACCGCAGCCCGCCGCGCGGCCGCAGCACCGCCGCGCAAGCTCTGGCACTCCAGCCCAGGGAGCTCGGGCCACTGAGCGGGCCGCGGCCGGACTCGCCGGCGTGTAACGCCGTGGTCCCGGGCTGTTCGTCCGATGGACCGCGCCGTGGCGCGTGGCGGCTCCCCGGCCGGGTAGCACAGCCCCCAGGTCGGGTGCAGTGCCCGGCAGGCTCCACCGTCGAGAGGCAGTCCCATGCCCGAGGTCCCGCAGCCCGTCACCGACAACACCATCAAGGTCCGCCAGCTGAGCCACTACCAGTTCAGCTGGACGGCCGGGGAGCCGGGGAAGCCCGGCACGTACACGTTGCAGCTCGTGCTCGACCAGGGCGCCTGGGAAGAGGTCCTCACCCTCGACCCGGACGACGCGGACAACCTGCAGGACCTGCTGACCAACACCGAGACGGTCCACTACGACGTCGAACGGCGCGTGCTCCTGTTCGGCGTCACCGAGACCGGCAGCTGATCTCCGAGGGCGCCCACCCGCGATCCAGCGGGGTGGGCGCCCTCCCCCCGGAGCCAGGCTGCGTCCAGCGGCTGCGCTGATCTGTGCGGGCGCACGGCAGGGGGCGGCGCACCGTGCGCGCTGCGGCGGCACCGGTCCGGGCCGGGTGGTCCGCCACTAGGCTCGGCTGGGTGACGACCTCCCCGGCCACTGCCGCGCAGGCCCCGGCCCGAACCGCGGCGATCTGGGCCGCGCTCGACCCGCTGGTCGCGGCCGGCTCCCCGCTGCAGGTGCTCGACCTCGGCGGCGGCAGCGGGATGTTCGCCGTCCCGCTCGCCGCCCTCGGCCACCAGGTCACCGTCGTCGACCCCAGCGCGGACGCACTGGCCACCCTGCACCGCCGGGCCGCCACCGTCGGTGCGGGCGACCGGGTCCGTGGTGTCCAGGGCGACGGCGACCGGATGCTCACCGCCCTCCCGTCCGGGGCCCTCTTCGACCTGGTGCTGTGCCACTTCGTGCTCGAGGTCGTCGACGAGCCGGCCAGCACGCTGCAGCAGCTCGCCAGTGCGCTCCGCCCCGGCGGGCAGCTCTCCCTCGCCGTGGCCAACCGGGCCGGCGCCGTCCTCGGGCGGGCGATCAGCGGGCACCCCGTCGAGGCGCGCGCCCTGCTCGCCGACCGCGACCCGGCCCCCGCCCGCAGTGCCCCCGCCCACCGGCGGTTCGACCCCGCGGAGCTGCTCGCGCTGCTCACCGGCGCCGGGCTGGAGCCGGGGGAGTGGCACGGCGTCGCCGTCGTCGCCGACCTGCTGGGCGCCTCCTCCGGGGCCGACCCCGATGCGCTGCGCGCCCTGGAGCTGGCGCTGGCCGGCGTCTCGCCCTACCGGGACGTCGCCACCGGCCTGCACGTCCTCGCCACCCGCCCGACCGCCGGCTGACCCGCGGGATGAGCCTGCCCGAGGGCCTCCAGCTCCCGCCCTACGGCAGCGCCACCCTCGCCGACGTGCTGCCCGGCGCCGCCACCGCCCTCGGCGTCCCGGTGCGCCGCGGCGACCTCCCCGTCGACCCGCTCGACCTGACCCCCGCCGTGGCCGGCGCCCGCCGGGTCGCCGTCCTGCTGGTCGACGGCCTGGGTGCCGAGCTGGTCGCCGCCCACCCGGGCCAGGCCCCGGTGCTCAACGCACTCGGCAGCCCCGCCGGCACGCTGTCCGCGCCCTGCCCGAGCACCACCCCGGTCAGCCTGGTCAGCCTGGGCACCGGCCTGCCGCCGGGCAGCCACGGGGTGCTCGGCTTCGTCACCGAGGTGCCCGGCGAGGGTCGCACGCTCAACCACGTCCACTGGGCCGACGACCCCGACCCGCTGCAGTGGCAGGCCCAGCCCACCGTCTTCGAGCAGGCCACCGCCGCCGGCGTCTCGTGCACCGTCGTCGCCCCGCACGCCTTCGCCAACTCCGGCCTCACCCGCGCTGCCTACCGCGGAGCCGACTACGCCAGCGCGTTCAGCCCCGGCGACCTGGTCGCCGGGATGCACGCGGCGCTGCGCACCGGCGAGCGCAGCCTGGTCTACGGCTACACCGCCGAGCTCGACCTCACCGGGCACGTCCGCGGCGTCGACTCGCCCAGCTGGCGCGCCCAGCTCGGCATCGTCGACCGGCTGGTCGAGCAGCTGGTCGAAGGGCTGCCCGAGGACGCCGTGCTGCTGGTGACCGCCGACCACGGCATGGTCGACGTCCCCGACTCCACCCGGCTCGACATCGGGGCAGAGCCCGCGCTCAGCGACGGCGTGCGGCTGCTCGCCGGCGAACCGCGGGCCCGCTACGTGCACGCCGAGCCCGGGGCCGCCGACGACGTGCTCGCCACCTGGCGCGCGGTGCTCGGGGACCGTGCCTGGGTGGTCAGCCGGGCGGAGGCGGTCGACAGCGGGGTCTTCGGTGCGGTCGACCCAGCGCTGGCCGACCGGATCGGCGACGTCGTCGCGCTGGCCCGGGGCAGCTGGGCGTTCACCGACGTCCAGCAGGACCCGTTCGGGTCGATGCTGGCCGCCTACCACGGCTCGCTCACCCCGGCGGAGCTGGCGATCCCGCTGCTGGCCGCCCGCGGCCGCGCGCTGGGCTGAGCGCCGTGGGCCTCAGGCCGGGTGCAGGGCCAGCGGGTGCCAGGTGCGCCAGTGGCCCGGCTGCGGGGCGGCGCAGGTCAGCCGGTGCGACTCCGCGGACAGCCGGCTCTCCACGCTGACCACGACGTCGCCGTCCGGCCCGGCCAGGGTCACCTCGAACCGCTCGATCCCGGGCGCGGGCGACGGCAGCCCACGCACCCGCCGCGGCGGCAGGTCGCCCACCCCGAGCAGACCGAGCTCCCCGCGGGCGTGGTGCTGCGCCGCCTGGGCGGCCGGTGCCAGTCCGGCCCGCCCGCGCAGGAAGGGCAGCGCCACCTGGCCGGCGGCGTGCGCATCGAGCAGCACCCGGCCGTCCCCGGGCACCTGCCCGTAGACCAGCCCCCAGGGCAGGACGACGACGTTGGCGGCGAACCGGTCACCGCCGAGGTGGCTGGTCTCCCAGACGTCGGCGGCCGCCCCGGCGGCGGGCAGCGCCCGGGCCAGCGGGCGGCCGCGGACGGCACAGCAGACGTCGTGCGCGCCGTGCGTGCAGACCAGGTAGGTCGGCACCTGCGTCGGTTCGCCGACCGAGCCGTCCCAGGGCAGCTGGAGCAGCTCGGCGTCGTCCTCCCGGGTCGACCAGCGGACGGTCTCCCGGCCGGGGGTCGTGTCCGCGACCGCCCAGCGGCGACCGCCCTCCGTCGACCGCTCCCCGGGCCGGCGGACCAGTTGGATCCGCATGCCCAGTTCACGGGCCCGGGCCGCCAGCCGGGAGGCGACCCGCCGGTCGAACCGGGACTCCAGCAGGGCGTCCCGCCCCCACGAGCCGGGCTGCTCGACCAGCAGCCAGCGTCGGGCCGGTGGTGCGGTGGCGACGGGGGAGTCCCCGCGCAGCAGGGCCTGCACCGAGCAGCGGGCCGGGTCCAGTCGGCCGGCCGGGGTCGACCGGGGTGCAGGGGACCCCGGGTCGGGGTGGACCGGGCCGGTCGGCTCAGGCCCCACCGGTGTCGCCACGGCCCCCATCGTGCCCGGCGTCGGCTGTCGGTGCCCCGGCGCGGGCGTCCGGGACGATCGCGATCGCCTCGGTGACCAGCCGACGGGCCAGAGTGAGCTGGTCGGCAGCGTCGAGCCCGGGCAGGTCACCGACCTTCAGCTCGCCCGCGGCGAGCAGCGCGGCCAGGGCCGGGTGGGTGTCGGCCGGCAGGTCGTGGGTGCGGCGGCCGGCGACCAGCGCCACCCGTCCGCCGTCCGGGTCGCGCAGCTGCAGGCGCAGCAGCGGTCGCACCTGGAGCACGGTGTCGGCCGACAGCGCGGCGACCGCACCGGACTGGGCCAGCGGGGACACCGGGGCCGGCCGCACCTGCGCCCAGGTGCGGGCCCGCAGCGCGTCGGCCACGGCCGCGGGGTCGACCTCGCCGAGCCAGCGCTGCAGTCCGGAGAGCACCGCGGCGACGTCCTCGGTGGTGGCCGAGGGGTCGGCCAGGTCGACGCCGAGCGGCAGCGAGCCGCGCAGCGCGGGGTCCTCGGCGGCGAGGGTGCGCACCAGGTCCAGGGCGGACTCCACGGCGCCCCAGCGGGTCACCGAGTGCACCCCGACGGTCAGGTGCGCGCTGATCTCCCCGAGCGCGACCGCCGAGTGCAGGTAGCCGCGGGGGAGGTAGAGGGCATCGCCGGGACGCAGCACCGCGTCGATCACCGGGGGACGCTGCGCGGCGGCGGCGACCTCGGCGGCGCGGTCGGTCCAGGGGTGGGTGCGCAGCGGGTCGGTGAGCACCGGCTCGTGGATCGTCCAGTGCTTCTCGCCCGCGACCTGCAGCACGAACACGTCGTGCACGTCGTAGTGCGGGGAGAACCCGCGCGAGGACGGCGGGGTGATGTAGGCGTTGACCTGCGTGGGGTGCCCGAGGTCGGCGGCGAGCTGACCGGCGAACTCGATCAGCGGCGGCCACAGCCGGTGCAGGCCCTGCAGGACGACGGTGCTGCCGTCGGCGAACAGCCGCAGCACCGCGTCGGAGGAGACCTGGTCGGCCACCTCCGCGCCGGCGCCCTGGGGGCTGGTAAAGCGCTTGGTGTCCACGACAGCGCCGTCCTTGGCGATGCGCAGGAACGGCGTGCGCAGGCCGCGGGTGCTCAGCAGCTCGTCGACGGCGGGCAGGTCGAGCAGATCGGTGAACGTGCCGCCGAGCTCTGCGGCGGTGGAGAGCAGGGGCCGGCGGGACCAGTGCTCGGCGGCGAACACCTCCGGCTCGACCCGGATGCAGCGGCGCAGTGCGGGGCGGGTGGTGCCCCCGGCCCAGGACCGGGCGCCGTCCTCGGTGGAGGACGGCGCCCGGCCCGGCAGTTCAGGGTCGGACACGGTCAGGCCGAGCCGTCCGCGCCGCCGTCGTGCTGGCCGGGCGTGCCGCCGCCGGCACCCGAGTCGGCCGGGCCCTCGGCGCCACCGTCGGCACCGCCGTCGGCGCCACCGTCGGCACCGCCGTCGGCGCCACCGTCGGCACCGCCGTCGGCGCCACCGTCGGCACCGCCGTCAGCGCCACCGTCGTGCTGGCCCGGCGTGCCCTCGGCGCCGCCGTCGGCCGGTCCCTCTGTGCTGGTCATGTCGTCGTCGTCGAGCGCCATGGCTCCTCCGATCGTCGAGGTCGTGGCCACCGGTCGGGGACCACCTGGACCAGTTCTACCGCGATGATCGACTGCCCACACCTGCCCGGACCGGGGTGCCGTCCCGGCTCCCGCACCACCGGATGACGATCCGGTCACGATCCGACGTGCCTGGTGCGGGTGATCGTGAGTGGGCATGTCAGAGCGTGCACGCCACCACAGACGACGCACGAGAGGACAAAGGCCATGACAGAGAGTCGTGCACGTACGGATGCCACCACCTCCGGGGCCACCACCCCGGGCAGCGACGCGACGCGGGAGACGACCGTCGGCGCGACCCGCGAGGTGCACGCCGAGCCGGTGGTCCGCGAGCCGGCGGTCGGCGAGGTCGATCGGCGCGAGGAGCCGACGCACGTGTCGGTGGCCCCGCCGCGGCGTGACCGGGTCCGCTGGGGCCCGGTGTGGGCGGGCCTGCTCGTGACCATCTCCTCGTTCGTCCTGTTCAACCTGATCACCTTCGCCCTCGGCTGGTGGGACATCGAGGGTGCCGGCGGCTCCAACGCCGACTGGATCAGCACGGCGATCCTGTGGGGCGCCTTCTTCCTCGGTGGGCTGACCGCGGCGGCCTCGGCGATCTGGCGCGGGGTGAGCGACGGCATCCTGCACGGCATCCTGGTGTGGGCGCTCGGCATGGCGACGTTCCTCGTCCTCAGCCTGCTCGGCGGCGGTGCGGTCCTGGGCGCGGTCGGTGACGCCATCGGCCAGCTCGGTGTGCTGCAGCAGAACAGCAACGCCCCCGCAGCACAGCTCGCCCCGGTCGTGGACAACGCCCAGTCGGTCGCGAGCTGGGCCGTCCTGGTGATGGGCGTGGCCATCATCCTGGCGGCGCTCGGTGGCGTCCTCGGGGCCAAGATGTGGCCGGCCAAGAAGGACACCGAGGACGACCGGGTGACCACCACCCGCTGATCCGTCGCGACAGGCGCCGGGACCGACCACGGTCCCGGCGCCTGACCCGCTATCGTCCCCGTGGGTCGAACACCTGTTCGACCCACGGGGACGCGGGGGGCGCAGTGACCAGGGACCGGGCTGCCGGCTGCACGGTGCTGCACGTCGACATGGACGCCTTCTTCGCCAGCGTCGAGGTGCGCCGGCACCCCGAGCTGGCCGGCACGCCGGTCATCGTCGGCGGGGTGGGCAACCGTGGGGTCGTCACCTCGGCCACCTACGAGGCCCGCCGGTACGGGGTGCACAGCGCCATGCCGACCTCTCGGGCGCTGCGCCTGTGCCCGACGGCCACCGTGCTCCCCGGCGACCTCGACCTCTACGCCGAGGTGTCCCGGTCGGTGATGGCGCTTTTCCGCTCCGTCACCCCGCTGGTCGAGCCGCTGAGCCTGGACGAGGCCTTCCTCGACGTCTCCGGCAGCGGCCGCCGGCTGGGCGACCCGGTCGCGATCGGGGAGTACATCCGCGCCCGGGTCTACGACGAGCAGGGGATCACCTGCTCGGTCGGGGTGGCCGGCAGCAAGTTCGTCGCCAAGCTGGCCTCCACCCGGGCCAAGCCCGACGGGCTGCTGGTGGTGCCACCGGCCGAGGTCATGGACTTCCTGCACCCGCTGCCGGTGGGCGCCCTGTGGGGCGTCGGTCCCAAGACCGAGGAGGTGCTCCTCCGGCTGGGCCTGCGGACCGTCGGCGACCTGGCGCACGTGCCGGCCCGGACCCTGCAGCGGGCGGTGGGCCAGGCGGCCGGCAGCCACCTGCACGAGCTCGCCTGGGGGCGGGACCCCCGGCGGGTGGTCCCCGACGAGCCCGACCGGTCCACCGGCGCCGAGGAGACCTTCGGCACCGACGTCGACGACCCGCAGGTGATCCACCGGGAGCTGCTGCACCTGGCCGAGCGGACGGCGGGGCGGCTGCGCTCGACCGGTCACCTGGCCCGCACGGTGACCGTGAAGATCCGCTTCGCCGACTTCACCACGATCACCCGCTCCCGCACGCTGAAGGTCCCCACCGACGTGGGCCAGGAGCTGTACGACACCGCCCGCACGCTCTTCGACGCCCTGGGGCTGGACCGGGCCCGCATCCGGCTGGTCGGGGTGCGGGCCGAGGGGCTGGTGGAGGCCGAGGCGACCGCCCGCCAGCTCGAGCTGGGGGCTCGCGAGCACGGCCGGCGGGACGCCGAGCTGGCCGCCGACCGGGCCGCCCGGCGCTTCGGGGCCGGTGCCGTCCGGCCGGCCACCCTGCTCGGTCGCCGGCAGGTCCCGGGCACCGGTCCGGTTGCGCGCGACCCGTCTCCGGGAACGCCCCGCTGAGCTGGCCGTCTGCCCGTCAGGGGTGCCGCGGGGTGCCGACCGGGGCATCGCCGGGAGTGTCGACGGCGACTCGCCTTTCGCAGGCCGCAAACGGCTCGTATCCTCGGTGTCACCGCGGGCGGACTGCCGCCGGTGGTTTCTTGCACTTGTACCTGGAGGTCGACGTGCCGCTCTCCGAGCACGAGCAGCGTCTGCTGGAGCAGATCGAGCGCGCCCTCGTCGATGACGATCCGAAGTTCGCCTCGACGGTCCGTACCGGCGACCGGCGACAGAAGGCCCGCCGCAAGCTCCAACTGGGCGCCGTCCTGGTGGTCGTCGGCCTGGCCGTGGTGGTCGGCGGGGTGGCCCTGCCCAACGTCATCGTCGGCGTGCTGGGCTTCCTGGTGGCCTTCGGGGGTGCCGTCCTCGGGGTCCTGAACTACAAGGCCGCGACCGGCGTCGTGCCGGCCGACTCCGGCTCGGGTCCCGCCGGGCGTCCGGCGGGGGGCGGCCGCGGTGGCAGCAGCAGCGCGAAGCCGCGCCGCCAGCCGCTGAAGGGCCGCCTCGAAGAGCGTTTCCGCCGCCGCTACGACCAGTAGCGCGCGTCGGCCCACCCGCTGAGCCAGCAGCCGCCGTCCCGTCCGGGGACGGCGGCTGCTGGCCTCTCCGGGCGGCTCAGGCGTCGGTGGTCGCCGCGGTGTCGAACAGTGCGCTGACCGACTCCCCGTCGTGGATCCGCTGCACGGCCTGGGCGAGCGCGGGGGCCACCGACAGCACGGTCAGCTTCTCCGACGCCCCGGCCGGCACCGGCACGGTGTTGGTGCAGACGATCTCCACGACGTCGGACTGGGCGCCGATCCGCTCCAGTGCACCGGCGGTGAACAAACCGTGCGTGCAGGCCACCCGGATCGTGCGGGCGCCGGCGTCCCGCAGCCGGTCGATGAGCTCCAGCACGGTGCTGCCCTTGGCGATCTCGTCGTCCAGCACGATGACGTCGCGATCGGCGACGTCCCCGATGACGGCGCTGATGCTGACCCGGTCGTCGGCGTACCGCTGCTTGGCGCCCGCCGCGACCGGCACCCCGAGCCGGCGGGCGAAGGCCGCGGCCTCCTTGGCGTTGCCCAGGTCGGGGGAGACGACGGTGGTGCGGGAGAGGTCCAGGGCCCGGAAGTGGTCGGCCAGCTCCCGCAGCGCGTGCAGGTGGTCGACCGGCACGCTGAAGAAGCCGTGCACCTGCGGTGAGTGCAGCGTCATGGCCAGCACCCGGCTGGCCCCGGCGGCCACCATGAGGTCGGCGATCAGCCGGCCGCCGATGGAGATCCGGGGCGCGTCCTTCTTGTCCGACCGCGCGTAGGCGTAGTGCGGCATCACCACGGTGATCCGGGCCGCCGAGGCGCCGCGGGCCGCGTCGATCATCAGCAGCAGCTCGACCAGGTTCTCCTGCACCGGGGTGACCAGCGGTTGCACGAGGAAGACGTCACGCTCGCGACAGTTGGCCTGCAGCTGCACCTCGAGGCAGTCGTTGGCGAACCGGGTCTTCCGGACCGGCTGCAGCGGCACGCCCAACTGGGCGCACATCTCCGCGGCGAGTTCGGGGTGGGCACTGCCGGCGAAGACGGCGATCTCACGCAAGGGGCACTCCGCAGGTGGGGGGAGCGGTGACGACGCCACCGACTCCGGCCACCGTAACCAGCTCCGGCTCCGCGGTCAGGCCGGGCGGGGTCGGCGGGGGGCCCGGGCGGCCGCCCACCGTGCGGCCGTCGCGAGCGTGGAGGCCGGCCACACCGCCGCCCGGACCCGCTGACCGCGGGAGGAGGACCGCAGCAACGCCCGCCGCACCGTCGTCAGCGCCTGGGTCAGCGTCGGGTCCGGTCCGGGCCGGGCCGCCGGCGGGCCGTACACCGAACGCTCCTGGGCCAGCGCCAGGGTCCGCACCGCCGGGACCGCGGCGGGGTCGGTGGCGGCGAGCCGCTGGGCCAGCTCGAGGGCCAGCTGGCGTGCCGTCGACGTGTCGGGCAGCTCGGTGCCCAGGTCGGCGGTGGTCGCCAGCAGCTCGTCCCACAGGGCGCCCGGCCGTCCGTCGGCCAGCCGGGCGGCGCGCTGACTGCGGCGGACGGCGAACGGCACCGCGGCCAGGGCGAGGACGACCAGGCTGCCCGCTGCCCCGAGCAGCCACGGCGTGAGCTGCTGCTGAGGTGCGGCCTGGGGCGCCAGCGGGGGCACGTACTGGTCGTCGCGGTCCAGCTCGGCGCTCGGCGCTGCCGGCAGCGGGGCGCCGGCGTCCGGCGTGGCCGGGTCCGGGGTGTCGTCGACCCCGTCCGTGCGGGGCGCCCAGGGGAGCTCCACGGCGCGGTCGGCGGCGATGGGGGTCGGGTCGAAGGGGATCCAGCCGATGCCGGCGAACCAGGCCTCGACCCAGGCGTGCGCGTCGTCGGTGGTGACCACCCGGTCGCCGTCCTCGCCGACCTGGCCGGGCGTGTAGCCCAGCACCACCCGGGCCGGCACCCCGGCTGCCCGGACCAGCACGGCCATGGCGCCGGCGTACTGCTCGCAGTAGCCCCGCTTGAGCCGGAGGAAGTCGGCGAGGTCGTCGCCGGTGGTGCCCTGGCTGGTGGACAGGCTGTAGGCGAAGCCGTTGGCCGGGTCGGTGAACAGGCCGAGCACGGCCCGGACCCGCTCGTAGGGCGACTGCGCCGGGTCGGTGAGCTGGTCGGCCAGGGCGGTGACGGTGGGGTCGAGCTCCGGCAGCGCCGTGTAGCGCTCCACCAGGGGGTCGCCCGGGACCAGCGGCGCGGCGGTCAGCTCGGCCGTGCTCGGCTGCGGCTGCTGGGCGGTGAACCGGTAGGCGAGCCCCCCGGTGGTCACGTCCCGGCCGAAGACGGTCCGGGCGGCGGGGTCGAAGCGCCAGTCCTCGTCCTCGGAGCCCAGCACCTGCACCGACAGCGGGGAGTCCAGCAGCGGGAGGAAGCGGTCGTCGTGCTGCAGCACGGTGACCCGAGCCGTCACCGCACGGCTGGACCGCGGGTCGGGGAGCGGCGCCAGGGGTCCGTCGGTCGCGATCGACTCCTGGCCGTCGAGGTTGCTCATCCGCCAGCCGACGTCGCCGCTGTACTCGTCCAGCGACACCGAGCGCAGGTACCCGGGGTCGGCCACCGAGGCGTCGACCTGCAGCAGGTCGATCGGCTCGGGCAGGGTCAGCTGGCCGGCCATCTCCGCCACCGGGTCCAGCGACGTCCCCACCCCGTTGCCGGTGCCCGCCCCGCCCAGCCCCGCCGCGAGCGAGCCCTCGGCCAGCATGGGGACGAACGCCGGCACCAGCAGGCCGGCGACCAGGGCGACCACGCCGGTGCGCAGGGCCGGCAGGGTGCCGGTGCCCATCGGCGACCCACTGCCACCCCGCGCGTCCCCGACCAGCCGCGCCCGCTGGTCGGCCCACAGCAGGACCGCGAACCCGGCCGCCGGGGCGGCGAAGGAGATCAGCGCGACCTCCCCGATCACGGTGCTCACCGGGACGCAGTAGAGGACCAGCAGACCGAGCCCACCCAGCGCCGGCTGGCGGGCGGGGACGGCGAGCAGGTCGACGGCCAGCGCGATCAGGGCGACGAAGACGGTGGTCAGCGCCACCAGCCCGGTCAACGGCAACGCCGGCGTGGCCTGCTCCTGGATCTCCGCGGTGCCGTCCCCGAGCAATCCGGCCAGGTCGGCCAGGCTGCCCAGCGTCGGCAGCACGCCCGCCCAGGCGCGCTCGGGTGTGAAGACGATCGTCAGGACGACGAGCACCAGGGCCACCTGGCCCAGCGGCACCGCCAGTCGGGCCGGGCCGGACCACCACGGGGAGTCGTCCGCGGCGGAGTCGACCAGCCGGTCCAGCAGCGCCCGCAGCGCCACCCCGCCCAGGCCGACGGCGGCGACCACCATCGTCACCGGCAGCAGCCACGTGCGGGCGGCGAAGACCGGGTCCAGCGCCAGCGCGCCCAGTCCGACGGCGACCGCGACCGCGATCCCGGTGCCCGGCCCGCCGCGGGTCGCCCGGGGCAGCTCGTCGACCTGACCGCTCACGCCGGCACCGGCCCTGCGACGCCGGCCCGGCTGCCGACCTGGCTCCACAGCTGCGCCACGCTCTGGTCCGGGCCGATCACGGCCACCTGCCAGCCGGCCGCGCGGAACAGGTCGCCGGCCTGCTGCTGCCGGGTGCACAGCTCCGCCCGGGCGGCGGGGCCGAGCGCACGCCGGCCCCGGGTGGCCCCGCCGTCCAGCCAGCCCGCCGCGTCCACCAGCACCGCGACGTCCCGGCCCGGGCCCGACCGGGCACGGACCAGCGCCGCGACGTCCTCGGGGTCGACGAGGCCCAGCAGGCAGATGGCCGGACCGTCGGCCCCCGACCGGCGCAGCGCCTCCACCCCCAGCTGCAGCCCGGGCTGGGGCGCACCGCCCAGTCCGGCGAGTCGCTCGAGCAGCTCGTCCGGGCCCAGCTGCCCGCGGCCGAGGGCCGGGGTGAGCTCCCCGCCGTCGGTCACCACGCGCAGGGCTGCGCCCCGGCGCAGCAGGTGGGTGCCGATGCTGGCCGCGGCCTCCACCACCCACTCCAGGGTGTCCTGCGGCGGGGCCGGGTCACCGGCTGCACCGTCGACGCTTCCCCCCAGCAGGTGGACGGTCGACCGGGTGTCGACGAACACGGTCGCCGCGGCTCGCCACGGGCGCTCCTCCAGCCGGACCATCAGCTCGCCGGTGCGGGCGGTGGCGCGCCAGTGGACCAGGCGCAGGTCGTCGCCGTAGCGGTACTCCCGGGTGCTGACGTCGTCCTCGCCGTGCACGGCGATCGAACGGCGGGCGCCCTCGCCGCCGTCGCCGCCGGCGCCGGTCAGCGCCCCGCCACCGGACAGCGGCACGACCCGGGGGAGCACCAGCAGGGCGGCCGTGTCAGTGCCGGTCGCGGTGCGCAGCACCAGGCCGAAGGGGTCGACCAGCCGCAGGCTCAGCGGCCCGAGGGTGTACCGGCCCCGCCGGGAGCCGTGCAGCCGGTACCGGAGCGGGGCGGTGCTGCCGCTGAGCAGCCGCTCCACGACGAAGCGCGGCCGGGGGCCCAGGTCGACCGGCAGGTGCTCGGTGAGCAACCACAGGCCGCCCGGGCGCCGGTCGGTGTTGGCCACCTCCAGCAGCACGTCGGCGGACCCGCCGCGCGGCAACCGGGCCGGGGTGACGGTGCGCCGGGTGGCGACCCGGAAGCGCTGGCGGGCGACCCCGACGGCCGACACCACCGGCAGGGCGAGCACGAACACGGCCAGCTGCACCAGCGCCCGCTCGCCGAGCAGGGCGCCCAGCGCGGCCAGGGTCAGCCCGGCGGCGACCAGGCAGCGGCCGCGCAGGGTGAGGGAGGACGCGGCGTCGGCGATCCGGGTACGGGCCATGGGCGGGGTGTCCGTCTCTGGGGTGGGCCGGCTCAGCGGCCGCCGTGGACGGGCACGGTGGCGAGCAGGTCGGTGACCACCCGCTGTGCGTCCCGGCGCGCCAGCGCCGCGTCCGGGGTCAGCAGCAGCCGGTGCGCCAGCACCGGCACCGCCATGGCCTGCACGTCGTCGGGGAGCACGTGGTCGCGGCCGGCCAGCGCTGCGGTGGCGCGGGCGGCCCGCAGCAGCTGCAGCCCCGCCCGGGGGGAGGCGCCCAGTCGCAGGTCGGGGGAGCGGCGGGTGGCCTCGACCAGCGAGACGACGTACTGGCGCAGCGGCTCGGCGACGTGCAGCCGGCCCACCGCGGCCACCAGGGTCCGCACGTGCGCGGCGTCGACGACCGGGGTGAGCGCGGTGAGCGGGTCGACGGTGGCCCGTTCGCCGAGCATCGCCAGCTCGGCGTCGCGGTCCGGGTAGCCCATCGAGACCCGGGCGGTGAACCGGTCGCGCTGCGCCTCCGGGAGGGGATAGGTGCCCTCCATCTCCAGTGGGTTCTGCGTCGCGACCACCATGAACGGCCGGGCCAGCTCGTAGGTGACGCCGTCGACGGTGACCTGCCGCTCCTCCATGCACTCCAGCAGGGCCGACTGGGTCTTCGGCGAGGCCCGGTTGATCTCGTCGGCCACGACCACGTTGGCGAAGACGGCGCCGGGCTTGAACTCGAACGCCCGGGACTCCTGGTCGTAGACGGCCACCCCGGTCACGTCGCTGGGCAGCAGGTCGGGGGTGAACTGGATCCGGCGCACCGTGCCGTCGATGGTGCGGGCCAGCGCCTTGGCCAGGGTGGTCTTCCCGACCCCGGGGACGTCCTCGATCAGCAGGTGGCCCTCGGCCAGCAGCACGACCAGCGCCAGCCGGACGACGTCGGGCTTGCCCTCCACCACGCGGCCGATCGCCTCGGCGAGCTGCGCCCCCTCGGCCGCCACGTCGACGTCGGTCTCCGGTTGCGTCGCTGCGGCGTCCTGGCCGGTGTCGTGCCGGGGTGCGGAGCGCAGCTCCGTCGTCCCCCGGTCCGACCGCAGCTCTGCCGTGCCCTCGGTCACCCCGCTCACGGTACGTGCTGATCAGCGGCGTGCACGGGCGATGCCGTCCCGATGCCGTTCCGCTGCCGTCCCGCGGCCCGGAGGTGGCCGGTGGGGCGCGGTGGAGGAGAGGGGGCGACACGGCGTGGAGTGGTGTCCAGTGGGGGCCAGTGGGTTACTGTGTCGCGCAATGGGGAGGCTGGGGCCACGGACGGTGCCCGGCACGACCACAGGAGGACTGATGCAGGGGGTGATCCGGTGTTCGTCGGCAGCTACCCCCTGCGTCTGGACGAGAAGGGCCGGCTCGCCCTCCCGGTCCGGTACCGCGAGCTGGTGGCCGACGGCATGGTGATCAAGAAGGGCCAGGAGCGCTGCGTCTACGGCCTGACCATGGCCCGGGTCGCCGAGCAGAGCGCCGCGCTGAAGTCCATGGCGCCGGCCGACACCAACGCAGGCCGCATGCACGCCCGGATGAGCTTCGGCTCGATGGTCGAGGTCGAGGCGGACAAGACCGGCCGGATCACCATCCCCGCCACCCTGCGGGAGTACGCCGGCCTGGACCGCGACGTCGTCGTCGTCGGGGTCGACACCCGCTTCGAGATCTGGGACTCCGGCACCTGGGACGCCTACGTGGCCGAGCAGGAGGCCGTCTTCGCCGCGATGGAGAGCGAGGGGATGCCGACCCTGTCCTGAGTCGACCCCCACCCACCCCACCACCGACCGCACCACCCCGAACGTCCCACCCCGCCCCACCCCTGGACGAGCCGACTTCCCCGCGGCTCGACCGGACCCGGACCGCGAGCCGACTTCCCCCCGGCTCGACGTCCACCGCACCGACCGTCCCACCCGCCCAGCTGCCCCAGCTCGGCTCCACCTGGTACCGCTTCCCCGGCGCCAGGCGAGCCGGGCGGGGCAGCGGGCCGGGGCAGGGCGCTCCTCCCGCCCCACCGGCACTCCACTGCCCACCACCCACCCCACTGGGCCCCACCCCTCGCCCAGCCCACCCCTGCGCCCGGAGAGGAACTCGTCGATGAGCAGCCCCGAGGCCGTCGGGCCCGCGCTGCACGTCCCCGTCCTCCTCGACCGGGTCACCGAGCTGCTCGCCCCCGCGCTGAGCGCACCGGGCGCCGTCCTGGTCGACTGCACGCTCGGTCTGGCCGGCCACTCCCTGGCCCTGCTGGGGGCCCATCCGGGGCTCCGGCTGATCGGCCTGGACCGGGACCCCGACGCCCGCGCCGAGGCCGCTGCCCGGATCACCGCCGCCGGCCACGCCGAGCGCGCCACCCTGGTGCCCGCCGTCTTCGACGAGCTGCCCGACGTGCTGGCCGAGCTCGGCGTCGACGAGGTGCAGGGCGTGCTGTTCGACCTCGGCGTCTCCTCCCTGCAGCTGGACCGCCCCACCCGCGGGTTCAGCTACTCCACCGACGCGCCGCTGGACATGCGGATGGACCCCACCGGGCCCCGCACCGCGGCCGACGTGGTCAACACCTACTCCCGGGGCGAGCTGACCCGGGTGCTCAAGGTCTACGGCGAGGAGCGCTTCGCCGGCCGGATCGCCGCCGCCATCGAGCGGGAGCGCGCCCGGGAGCCGTTCACCGGCACCGCCCGGCTGGCCGAGCTGGTGCGCTCCTCGATCCCCGCCGCCACCCGCCGCACCGGTGGACACCCGGCCAAGCGGACCTTCCAGGCCCTCCGGATCGAGGTCAACGACGAACTCGGGGTGCTCTCCCGCGCCCTGCCCGCCGCCATCGACGCGCTCGCGATCGGTGGCCGACTGGTCGTGATCAGCTTCCACTCCCTCGAGGACCGCATCGTGAAGCAGACGCTCGCCGCAGAGGCCACCGACCGCACGCCGCCCGGCATGCCGGTCCCGATGCCCGAGCACGCTCCGGTGCTGAAGCTGGTGACCCGGGGCGGTGAGGCGCCCGGTGACGCCGAGCTCGCCGTCAACCCACGGGCCGCCTCGGCGCGGGTCCGGGCCGCCGAACGCCTCCGGCGGGCAGCATGAGCCAGCCGGCGCGCTCCGCCCCGCGGAGCAGCAGCCCCCGCACCTCCACCCCGCGCACCCCGACGCCGCGCACCCCGCACGGCAGCACCGCCCGCACCGGGGCGACCCGCGCGGGCACGGCCCGGACGACGACCGCCCGCACCACGACCGCCCGGACCACGACGGCCCGGACCACCGGCCGCGCGACCACCGGCCCGGTGCACGTGCCCCGGGTCGCCCCGCCCCGGCGCAGCGGACCGGTCCCGAGTGGTCCGCAGCTGCGGCTGGTGCCGCCCAGCCGGCCGACCCCGGCCCGCGCGCCCCGCGGCAGCCGGCGGGCGCTGCTGCGCGGTCGCCGGGCGCCGTTCGTCGTGGTGCTCGTCGCCCTGCTGGTCGGGACGACGCTGGGCCTGCTCCTGCTCAACACCGCGATCGCCGTGGACTCCCTGCGCGCCACCGAGCAGCGGGTCGCGATGGCCGAGCAGGCCAAGGAGGTGGCTCGACTGGAACAGCAGGTGATCGCTGCCGACACTGCTGCCGAACTGGCCCGCGCCGCTGCCGCGGTCGGGCTGGTCCCGCCGGGGGACGCGGCGCACCTGGTGCTGCAGCCCGACGGCAGCTCCGTCCTGCTGGGCAGCGCCACGCCGGCGACGCCCCCCGTCGAGCCGGAGGCCGCCGACCAGGAGGCCACCGACCCGGAGGCCACCGCCACGGAGTCCGGCTCCGCCACCGATCCCGCGCCGACCGACCCCCTGCCCGCCGACGCCGCGTCGCCGACCCCCGGGAACTGATCCGTGCCCCCTGCAGGTCCACTGCCGCCGAACCGTCCGGTCGGGGCCCGTCGCACCCCGGCGCGACCCAGCGGCCCGGCCGGGCGCGGTGCGCCGCTGTCCCGTCGCGAGCCCGGGGCGCGGCGGCTCCACCCGCTGGGGCTGGCGGAGCGGGACCAGCGCAACCGCTGGGGGCTGGCGTTCCTGATCACCCTGCTGGTGGTGGTCGTCGGCAAGCTCGTGGTGCTCCAGGGGGTCGACGGGGCCGCCTACGCGCAGGCCGCCGCGAACGACCGGATGCGCACGTACCCGATCGAGGCCGTCCGCGGGGAGATCACCGACCGCAACGGCAAGGTGCTCGCCTACTCGGTGGACGCCAAGCGGGTGACGGCCGACCCGACCCTGGTCTCCGACCCCACCCGCACGGCGCTGGCGCTGACCACGCTGCTCGGCGTCCCGGTCGACGAGCTCGTCGAGAAGCTCTCCCGGAAGGGGCGCTACGTCGTCCTGGCCGATGAGGTCAGCACCGACGTCACCGACCAGATCCGGGAGCTCCCGGCCTCGACGCAGGCCGGCCTGGTCTTCCAGGACGACCCCGTGCGGCTGTACCCGGCGGGCGCGGTCGGCGGGCAGCTGGTCGGCTTCGTCGGCAAGGAGGGCAACGGCCTCGCCGGGATCGAGCAGACCTTCGAGGACGTGCTGGCCGGGATCGACGGTGAGGAGCGGATCGAGGTCGACGGCGTCGGCAACCCGATCCCCTCGGGCATCGACGACACCCAGCCGGCCACCGACGGCAGCACCGTGCAGCTGACGCTGGACCAGGACCTGCAGTTCGTCGTGCAGCAGACGCTGGACGCCGCCTGCGCCGACGAGGCGACGACCACGGCGTCGGCCGTCGTCCAGCACGTGCAGACCGGCGAGGTGGTGGCGATGGCCTCCTGCCCCGGCTACGACCCGGGCAGCTACAACACCACCGACCCGGACCTGCTCGGCAACCCGGTCCTCTCCGAGGTCTACGAGCCCGGCTCGGTGCTGAAGGCGGTGACCCTGGCCGCCGCGATCGAGGAGGGCAAGGCCACCAAGGACACGGTGCTGAACGTCAACGGGCACATCCAGGCCGGGGACGTCGTGGTCACCGACGCCCACGACCACGAGCCGATCGACTTCACCGTCACCGGGATCCTCGCCAAGTCCAGCAACGTCGGGTCGATCATGCTGGCCCGGGAGGTCGGCGACAGCACGTTCGAGGAGTACCTGCGCCGCTTCGGGCTCGGGTCGACCACCGGCATCGAGCTCCCCGGGGAGAGCGCCGGCATCCTGGAGGACTCGGCGGACTGGACCGAGAGCCGCGCGGCCAACGTACCGATCGGTCAGGGCGTCTCGGTGACCACCCTGCAGATGGCGTCGGTGTACCAGACCCTCGCCAACGACGGGGTGCGGATCGAGCCGCGGGTGGTCTCCTCGGTGACCGCCGAGGACGGCACCGTCACCGACGTGCCGCAGCCCGAGGGCGTGCGGGTGGTCAGCGAGTCCACCGCCGACCAGCTGACCTACATGCTGGAGGCGGTGGTCGGGCCCGGGGGCACCGCGCCACTGGGCGAGATCGACGGCTTCCGGGTCGCCGGGAAGACCGGCACCGCCCAGCGGGCCAACCCGGAGACGGGCAGCTACGCCGGCGGTGGCTACTTCACCACCTTCGTCGGCTACGCCCCGGCCGACGACCCGCAGTACGTGGTCGCCGTCGACCTCGAGCGGCCCACCAGCGACGCCGAGGGCGGCCAGGTCGCCGCCCCCGTCTTCGCCGACGTCATGCGGTACGCGCTGATCTCCGGCGGCGTCGTCCCCTCCGGTGCGCCGCGCCCGGACTTCACCCTCACCGCCCCCTGAACCCGTCGGCGCAGGGAGCTGCCCACCCACCGGCGCGACACGGGGTCAGGAGGTGATCGGGCCGTCGTCCTCCGCGCCGGTAGATTGGACCGTCGTGACCCCGACCGCCCCCGGGGCGGCGTCCCGGCCAGCCGGGAACCGCCCGCTCTCCCTCGCCGATCTCGCCGACCTCATCGGCGACCCGGTGACCGGCGCGACCGCCGTGGCCGTCACCGGCGTCACCCACGCGTCCGGCGACGTCCACCCCGGTGACCTCTACGCCGCCCTCCCCGGCGCCCGCACCCACGGCGCCCGCTACACCGCCGACGCCGCCGCGCGCGGCGCCCGCGCGGTGCTCACCGACCCGGCGGGGGAGGAGCAGGCCCGGGCTGCGGGCCTGCCGGTCTGCGTGGCCGACGACCCGCGGGCCGTGCTCGGCGCGGTCGCCTCCCGGGTCTACGGGATGCCCAGCGAGCAGCTGACCGTGCTCGGCATCACCGGCACCAACGGCAAGACGACGACGGCCTACCTGATCGAGGCCGGCCTGGCCGCCGCCGGCTGGGCCAGCGGGCTGATCGGCACCGTGCAGACCCGCACCCGGGGCCGGGACGCCGACGATGCACCGGTCACCACGGAGCTGCCCAGCGTCCGCACCACCCCGGAGGCGGCCGACCTGCACGCGCTCCTCGCCACCATGGTCGACTCGGGGGTGCGCGCAGTGGTCATGGAGGTGTCCAGCCACGCGCTGGTCCTGGGCCGGGTCGGTGGGGTGCGCTTCGCCGCCGCCGGGTTCACCAACCTCTCCCGCGACCACCTGGACTTCCACGGCGACCCGGAGAGCTACTTCCAGGCCAAGGCGCTGCTGTTCGACGGCCGCGCCGCGGTCGAGGTGGTCGACGTCGACGACCCCGCCGGACGGCGGCTGGTCCGCCCCGGCACGGTCACCGTCTCCAGCTCCGGGGCCGGTGGGGCGGACTGGTCGGCCACCGACGTGGCCGCCGTCCCCGCCGGTGGCTCGACCTTCACGCTGCACGGTCCCGGCGGCCGCAGCTGGCCGGCGCGGCTGCGGCTGCCGGGCAGCTTCAACGTGGCCAACGCGGTGCTCGCCGTCGCCCTGCTGGACGCCGTCGGGGTGCCGCCGGAGACGTCGCTGACCGGGATCGCCGAGACCGTCGTCCCCGGCCGGATGGAGCCGGTGGACGCCGGCCAGCCGTTCGTCGCCGTCGTCGACTACGCGCACACCCCCGACGCGGTGCAGACCGCGCTGGCCGCGCTCCGTCCGGCGACCCCCGGGCGGCTGCTCACCGTGCTCGGCTGCGGCGGTGACCGCGACCCGGGCAAGCGGCCGGGGATGGGCGCCGCCGCGGCGGCCGGCAGCGACGTCCTGGTGATCACCGACGACAACCCGCGCTCGGAGGACCCCGCGGTCATCCGCGCGGCGATGCGCGCCGGTGCCGACGACGTCCCCGCCGACCGGCGGGCCGAGGTGCTGGAGATCGGTGACCGGCGGGCCGCCCTCGCGGCCGCCGTCGGGCTCGCCGGGCCGGGTGACACGCTGCTCGTGGCCGGCAAGGGCCATGAGACGGGTCAGGAGGTGGGGGGCGAGGTGCTGCCCTTCGACGACCGCGTGGTGCTGCACGAGCTGCTGGCCGCCCACGCCGAGGTGGACACGTGACCGAGCTTGCGAGGGCACGCATGAGCGCAGCATCGTCGAGCACGCGGCCGACGAGCGCCAGCGAGGTGGACGCGTGATCGCTTTGACCCTGGCCGAGGTGGCCGCGGCCGTCGACGGCGAGCTCGTCGGCGACGGCTCGACCGAGGTGACCGGTGCGGTGCTGGTCGACTCCCGTGCCGTGGCCCCCGGTGACCTCTTCGTCGCCCTCCCCGGGGAGCGGGTCGACGGCGCCGACTTCCTCCCCGCCGCTGCGGCGGCCGGCGCGGCCGGTGCGCTCACCGCCCGGGCCGACCCGGCGCTGCCCTGCGTGGTCGTGGCCGACCCGGTGGCGGCCCTGGGCCGGCTGGCCGCGGCCGTGCACGGCCGGCTGGTCGAGGCGGGGCTGGTGACCATCGGCGTCACCGGGTCCTCCGGCAAGACCTCGACCAAGGACCTGCTGGGCCAGGTGCTGGCCGCCGCCGGCCCGACCGTCAGCCCGCAGGGCTCGTTCAACAACGACATCGGCCTGCCGCTGACCGTGCTCTCCGCCGACGCGGACACCCGGTTCCTGGTGCTGGAGATGGGCTCCCGCGGCCCCGGTCACATCGCCCGGCTGTGCGGGATCGCCCGGCCGGCGATCGGCGTCGTGCTCAACGTCGGGTCCGCCCACCTGGGGGAGTTCGGCAGCGCCGAGGTGATCGCCACCAGCAAGGGCGAGCTGGTCGCCGCGCTGCCGGCCACCGGCACCGCCGTGCTCAACGCCGACGACGCGCGGGTGGCCGGCATGGCACCCCGCACGGAGGCCGCCGTGCTGACCACCGGGCTGGCCGAGCACGCCGACGTGCGGGCCACCGGGGTCGAGCTCGACGACGCCGCCCGCGCCCGGTTCACCCTCGTCGCCCGCGGCGAGCAGCACCCGGTCGCCCTGCAGGTCGTCGGGGTGCACCAGGTCGCCAACGCGCTCTCCGCCGCCGGCGCGGCCCTGGCCGCCGGGATGACGCCCGCCGCCGTCGCGCAGGCGCTGTCGGACGCCGCCCCGCGCAGCCGCTGGCGGATGGAGGTCACCACCCGCGCCGACGGCGTGACCGTCGTCAACGACGCCTACAACGCCAACCCCGAGTCGATGCGGGCTGCGCTGGCCGCGCTCCGCCGGCTGCGCGGCCGCCGCCGGATCGCCGTGCTCGGTGCGATGGGGGAGCTCGGCCCCACCGCCGGGGCCGCGCACGAGGAGCTGGGCCGCGACGCCGTGCGCGCCGGGGTCGACCTCGTCGTCTCCGTCGGGCCCGACGCGGCGGGTGTGCACGCGGGTGCCCGTGCGGAACTGGACGCCCGTGGTCGCGCAGGCGACCGCGGGGGGGAGCAGGAGGAGTCCGTGCACCTGCCGGACCGGGCAGCAGCCCGGCGGTTGCTGAGCGAGGTGGTCGGGCCGGGGGACGTCGTGCTGGTCAAGGCCTCGCGCAGCTACGGCCTCGAGAAGCTCGCCGCCGACCTGATCGCCGACGGCGGCCCGGAGGTGACCGCGTGAGGTCGGTCCTCGTCGCCGCCGCCGTCGGGCTGATCGTCTCGATCCTGCTGACCCCGTTGGCGATCAAGGCCTTCCGGAAGCACGGCTTCGGTCAGGAGATCCGGGACGACGGCCCGGAGAGCCACCTGTCGAAGAAGGGCACACCGACCATGGGCGGCACCGTGATGGTGCTGGCCACGGTGGTCGGCTACCTGGTGGCGCACCTGTTCGTGATCAACCAGGAGGGCCGTGGCGTCACCGCCACCGGACTGCTGCTGCTGTTCCTGCTCATCGGCCTGGGCACGGTCGGGTTCCTCGACGACTACCTCAAGATCCGGTACCGGCGCAGCCTCGGCCTGAACAAGACCGCCAAGCTGGTCGGCCAGCTGGTCATCGGGGTCACCTTCGCCGTGCTCGCGCTGATGGCCGACGGCGAGGACGGGACCGCGGTGGCCACCACGACGGTCTCCTTCGTCCGGGACATCGCCCCGCTCACCCTGCCGACGGTCGCGTTCGTCGCGCTGGCCTACCTCTTCATCGCCGGCTTCTCCAACGCGGTCAACCTCACCGACGGCCTCGACGGGCTGGCCGCCGGCGCCTCGGCGATGGTGTTCGGCTCCTACGTGGTCATCTCGTTCTGGCAGTTCGGCAACGACTGCGCCGGCGGCGTCGTCGACGGCTGCTACACCGTCCGCGACCCGCTCGACGTGACCCTGGTGGCCGCCGCGGCGATGGGCGCCTGCCTGGGCTTCCTGTGGTGGAACACCTCACCGGCCCGGATCTTCATGGGCGACACCGGTTCCCTGGCCCTGGGCGGGCTGATGGCCGGGCTGGCCATCGTCACCCGCACCGAGCTGCTGCTGGTCGTGCTCGGTGGGCTGTTCGTGGCGGTCACCCTGTCGGTGGTGATCCAGGTCGGCTTCTTCCGGGCGACCCGGCGGCGGGTCTTCCGGATGGCACCGCTGCACCACCACTTCGAGCTCGCCGGCTGGGCGGAGAACACCGTGATCGTCCGGTTCTGGCTGGTCACCGGGATGGCCGTCGCCTTCGGGCTGGGGCTGTTCTACGCCGACTGGCTCTCCGTCACGGGGCTCTGAGATGGCGCATCCGGACGGGACGGCGGAACGCCCGCTGGGCACCGTGCTGGTCGCCGGGCTGGGGGTCTCCGGCGCCGCGGCCGCTCGGGTGCTGCTGGCCCGCGGGGACGACGTCCTGCTCACCGATGCCACCGAGCCGGCCGTGCTGGCCGAGCTGGTCGCGGCGGGGGCCCGCTGGCTCGGATCGCTCAGCGAACCGCCGGAGGACGTCGACCTGGTCGTCACCTCCCCGGGCTGGCGCCCGGACTCCCCGCTGCTGCGGACCGCCGCCGCCCGCGGCGTGGAGGTCATCGGCGAGCCGGAGCTGGCCTGGCGGCTGCGGATCGCGGCCCCGGGCGCGGAGCCCGCCCCCTGGTTCGCGGTCACCGGCACGAACGGCAAGACGACGACGGTCACGATGCTCGAGGCGGTCCTGCTGGCCGCCGGGCGGCGGGCGGTCGCTGCGGGCAACGTCGGCCGGCCGCTCATCGAGGTGGTCACCGCCCGCGACGCCGACGGCACCCCCGCCCACGACGCGATCGCCGTGGAGCTCTCCAGCTTCCAGCTGCACTGGTCCTCGTCGATCGCCCCCGCCGGCGCCTGCGTGCTCAACGTCGCCGACGACCACGTCGACTGGCACGGCTCGTTCGACGCCTACCGGGACGCCAAGGCCCTGCTGCTGCGGCTGGCACCGGTCGCGGTCGCCGACGCCGGTGACCCGGTGGCGTCCGGGCTCGTCGGCGGCCACCGGCACCCGGTCACCGTGACCCTCGGGGAACCCGAGCGCGGCCAGCTCGGCGTCCGGGCCGGTGCCCTCGTGGACCGCGCGTTCAGCGCCGAGCCGGCCGGTGAGGTGCTGGTCGAGCTGGACGCCCTGCAGGTGCGGGGGCCGCACAACACGGTGAACGCCCTGGCCGCCGCGGCGCTGGCCCGGGTCGCGGGGGTCGACGCCGCCGCGGTCGGGCGTGGCCTGGCCGGCTTCCGCGGGGGCGCGCACCGCAACGTGCTGGTCGGCACCGTCGACGGCATCGACTTCGTCGACGACAGCAAGGCCACCAACCCGCACGCGGCCGGCGCCTCGCTGGCCGCCTACCCACGGGTGGTGTGGATCGCCGGCGGCCTGCTCAAGGGCGCCGACGTCGATCCGCTGGTCGCCGCGGTCGCCCCGCGGCTGGCCGGGGTGGTGCTGCTGGGCCGGGACCGGGAGGTGCTGGCCCGGTCGCTGGCGCGACACGCCCCGTCGGTCCCACGCACGGTCGTCCCCAGCGGCGACGATGGCGGTGTGGTGACCGATGGGGACAGTGTGATGCGTGAGGTGGTCGCGGCCGCCGTCCGGCTGGCCCGCCCCGGGGACACCGTGCTGCTCGCCCCGGCGGCGGCCTCGATGGACGTGTTCACCGACTACGCGCACCGCGGCCGGGCCTTCGCCGACGCGGTCCGCGCGCTGGGATGACCGGCCGGTGACGGCGACCACCGGGCAGCGCTCCTCCCGCCGCGCCGGCCGCGAGGAGCAACCACCGGCCGCACCCCGCGCCGAGGGCCCACGCTTCCGCGCCCCGGCCTGGCTCGACGGTCCGATGACCAGCTCCCACCTGGTGCTGGGCGCGGCCGGCATGCTGCTGGCGATCGGCCTGGTCATGGTCTTCTCCGCCTCCTCGATCGAGGCGGCCAAGGCCGGTCAGCCGGCCTGGCTGCCCGGCGTCCGGCAGATCGCCTTCGCCGTCATCGGGCTGCTCGCCATGCTGGTGGCGATGCACCTGCCGGTCGGCCGCATCCGCCAGTTCTCCGGCTGGGGGCTGCTCGGCGTCGCCGGTCTGCTGCTGCTGGTCCTGGTGCCGGGCATCGGGCTCAAGCTGAACGGCTCCCGGGCCTGGTTCGACCTGGGCTTCACCAACTTCCAGCCCTCCGAGCTGGGCAAGCTGGTCTTCGCCCTCTGGGGCGCCCACGTCATCGCCCTGCGGGAGAAGTACCTGACCGTCCGGTCGCTGCTCGTGCCGGTGCTGCCGGTGTTCGGCGTGCTGTCGGTGCTCCTGCTGCTCGAGCCGGACATGGGCGCGGTGGTGAGCCTGGGGCTGGTGCTGGCCGGGCTGATGTGGGCCGGCGGGCTGTCCCGCCGCTACATCGCCGGTGCCGTCGCGCTCGCCGCCGTGGCCGTCGTCCTGATGGTCACGTTCGCGAGCTACCGGATGGCCCGGATCACCTCGTTCCTGGACCCCTTCGCCGACCCGGAGAACGGCGGCTACCAGGCGATCCGCGGGCTGTACGCGCTCGCCACCGGTGGGGTGTGGGGCGTCGGGCTGGGCAACAGCGCGATGAAGTGGAACATCCTGCCGCACGCGGAGTCCGACTACATCTTCGCGATCATCGGCGAGGAGCTGGGCTTCCTGGGCTGCCTCGTGGTGGTCACCCTGTACGGCATCCTCGCCTGGGCCGGCTTCCGGATCTCCCGCCGGTCCACCGACCGCTTCGTCCAGCTGGCCAGCGTCGCCATCACCGTGTGGCTGGTCGGGCAGGCCGCGATCAACATGGGCTACGTGGTGGGCCTGCTGCCGGTCACCGGCGTGACGCTGCCGCTGATCTCCGCCGGCGGCACCTCGCTGGTCCTCACCCTCTTCGTCGTCGGGCTGCTGGTCCGCTTCGCCCGGGCCGAACCGGCCGCGATCGCCTTCCAGCGGGGCCAGCGCCGCGGTCGGCTGGCCCGGCTGCTGGCGCCGGTCCCCGCGGTGGCCGTCGACCCGGTGCCCTCCCGTCGGCGCCGGGAGACCCGGTCCGCCGGCCGCGCCGGCCCGCCGCCCGCGGCGCCCCGGCGTGGGAACGGCCGGACGGTCGCCCGGGTGACGGGTCGCCCGTCGTCGTCCGCCCCGGCCCGGGGACGTCGTCCCGAGGAGCCGGCGCCCACCCCGGACGCGCGCCGCGGCGGCGCGGAACGGCAGACTGTCGACCGCCGGCAGAACCCCGGTGACCGCCCGACGGTCCGCAGCCGGCCCTCGTCTGCTGCGGGGCCCGCCCTGCGCGAGGGGCTCCGCGACCGTCCCTGGTCCGGTGAGCCGCCCGCTGCCCGGGTCCGGCCCGTCCAGCGGTCCCGCCCCCCGAGAACCGAACGGCCAGGACGCCCGCAGTGACCTCTCCCCAGCCCGACCCCGGCGACGACGTCCCGGGCGTGCCCCCGTCCGGTGCCGCACCGGTGCGCGTCGTCCTCGCCGGTGGCGGCACCGGCGGCCACATCGAGCCGATGCTCGCCCTCGCCGACGCGCTCACCCGCCGCACCGGTGCCGGGGAGGCGGCGCGGGTCACCTGCCTGGGCACCGCCCGCGGCATGGAGACCCGACTGGTGCCGGCCCGCGGCTACGACCTGCGGCTCATCCCGCCGGTGCCGCTGCCGCGCAAGCCGACGCCGGACCTGCTGCGCGTCCCCGGCCGGCTCCGGCGGGCCGTCGCCGAGACGCGGGAGCTGCTCACCGAGCTCGACGCCGACGTGGTCGTCGGCTTCGGCGGGTACGTGGCCCTGCCCGCGTACCTGGCCGCCCGCCGGGCCGGCGTCCCGATCGTGGTGCACGAGCAGAACGCACTGCCGGGGCTGGCCAACCGGATCGGCGCCCGGCTCGCCGCCCGGGTCGCGGTCACCGTGCCGAGCACGCCGCTGCGCGGTGCCGAGCACGTCGGGATGCCGCTGCGGACGGCGATCAGCGGGCTGGACCGGGCCGCCCGGCGCGCCGAGGCGCGGGCCGAGTTCGGGCTGGACCCCGACCGCCCGACCCTGCTGGTGTTCGGGGGCTCGCAGGGCGCCGCGTCGCTGAACCGGGCCGCGGTCGCCGCGGCCGATGCGCTGACCGCCGCCGGGGTGCAGGTGCTGCACGCCCGGGGGCCGAAGAACACCGAGGTGTCGGTGCCCGCGCGGCCGGCCGGGTCGGCTCCCTACGTCGTCGTCGACTACCTGGAGCGGATGGACCTGGCCTACGCCGCGGCGGACCTGGCGCTGTGCCGCTCCGGTGCGGTCACCGTCGCCGAGCTCTCCGCGGTCGGGTTGCCGGCCGCGTTCGTGCCCCTGCCGATCGGCAACGGCGAGCAGCGGCTCAACGCGCTGCCCGTGGTCGAGGCCGGTGGCGCGGTGCTGGTCGCCGACGCCGACCTGTCGCCGTCCTGGATCGAGAGCGAGCTGGTCCCGTTGCTCACCGACCCGCAGGCGCTGTCGGCGCTCGCCGAGCACGCGGCCGCCGCGGGCACCCCCGACGCCGACGAACGGCTGGCCGACCTCGTGCTGCAGGTCGCCGGCCGGGAGGTGGGCGACCGATGAGCGCCGACGACGTCGCCGCCTGGCGCGGCCCCATCCCCTCGCTGGCCGAGCTCGGGCCGGTGCACTTCATCGGCATCGGCGGCGCCGGGATGAGCGGCATCGCCCGGATCATGCTCGCCCGCGGCGTGCCGGTGTCCGGCAGTGACCGGCGGGACTCACCGGCGCTCCGCGCGCTGGACGCCCTCGGTGCGCGGATCGAGGTCGGGCACGCCGCCCAGCACCTGGGCGAGGCCGCGACCGTGGTCGTCTCCACCGCGATCCGCGACGAGAACGCCGAGCTGGTGGCCGCGCGGGACCGCGGGCTGCGCGTGCTGCCGCGGGCCGTGGCCCTGGCGGCGGTGATGGCCGGCCGGCGCAGCGTCGCGGTGGCGGGCACCCACGGGAAGACCTCGACGACCTCGATGCTGACCGTCGCCGTCCAGGCCTGTGGCGTCGACCCCTCCTTCGCCATCGGCGGCACGCTGAACGAGTCCGGCTCCAACGCCCACGCCGGTCAGGGCGACGTCTTCCTCGCCGAGGCCGACGAGAGCGACCGGTCCTTCCTGCTGCTGGCCCCGCGCGGGGGCATCGTCACCAACGTCGAGGCCGACCACCTGGACAACTACGGCGACCTGGCCGCCGTCGAGGCGGCGTTCGACACCTTCGCCCGCACCGTGCCCGCCGACGGCTTCCTGGTGCTGTGCGCCGACGACCCGGGTGCCGCCCGGCTGGCCACGGTCGGCGCCGCCGCCCGGGTGCGCACCTACGGCGAGTCGGCCGGTGCGGACCTGCAGCTGCTCGACCTGGAGGTGGGCCCGGACGGCACCCGGTACACCGCCGTCCTCGACGGCCAGGAGCTCGGCGCGGTGCACATCCGGCTGCCCGGCGTGCACATGGCGCTCAACAGCGCGGCCGCGCTGCTCGCCGGCATCGAGCTGGAGCTCCCGGTCGCCGGGCTGGTCAACGGGCTGGGCCGGTTCGGCGGGGTGCACCGGCGCTTCGAGCTCAAGGGCACCGCCGCCGGGGTACGCGTGTACGACGACTACGCCCACCACCCCACCGAGGTGGCCGCCCAGCTCCGTGCCGCCCGCGCGGTGGTGGGGGAGGGGCGCCTGCTGGTGCTCTTCCAGCCGCACCTCTACAGCCGGACGGCGGAGTTCGCCACCGGCTTCGGCGAGGCCCTGGGCCTGGCCGACGAGGTCGTGGTCATGGAGGTCTACGGCGCCCGGGAGGACCCGGTGCCCGGGGTCACCGGTGCCCTGGTCGCCGACGCGGTGCCGCTGCCCGCCGGGCAGGTCGCCTTCGAGCCGTCCTGGTCGGCCGCCGCCGGTGCGATGGCCGCCCGGGCACGCCCGGGTGACCTGGTGGTGACCATGGGCGCCGGCGACGTGTCGATGGTCGGACCCGAGGTGCTGGTGGCGCTGGCGCCGCCGCCGGAGCTGTCGGACGCGGTGGAGGACGGGCCGGAGCCACCCCGGTGAGCCGTACGGGGTCGACGACCCGCGACCGGTCCCGCAGACCGCGCCGCGGCGCCACCCCGGCGGGAGCTGCCGCACCGGTCACCTCGCTGCGTGCCCGGCGCGGGCGGTCCCGGCGCACCGGCACGCCCCGCCGCCGGCTGGTCGTGCTGGCGGTCGGGCTGGCCCTCGTGGTGGCGCTGGCGGCCTGGGTGCTGCTGGCCAGCCCGTTGCTGGCGGTGCGCACCGTGCGGGTCGACGGGGCCGTCGCGCTGTCGGACGCCCAGGTCGTCTCCGTCGCCGGGATCGAGGAGGGCACCCCGTTGGTGCGGGTGGACACCGAGGCGGCGACCGCACGGGTGGCGCAGCTGCCGCAGGTCGACTCGGTGGAGGTGACCCGCGGCTGGCCGGGGACGGTCGTGGTCACGCTGGCGGAGCGGGTGCCGGTCGCCGTCGTGCAGCAGGAGGGCACCCGGGGACTGGTCGATGCCCGGGGCGTCGTGTTCGACACGATCACCGGGGACGCCCCGCCCGGGGTCGTTCCGCTCGACGTGCGCGAGCCCGGCCCGGACGACGCGGCCACCACCGCCGCGCTGGGTGCGCTGACCGCGCTGCCGGACACCGTGCGCAGCCAGGTGACCGGGGTGTCCGCGCGCACTGCCGACGACGTCACGCTGACCCTGACCGACGGCCGGTCGGTGCGGTGGGGGAGTGCTGAGCGCACCGACCGCAAGGCCGAGGTGCTGGGTGCGCTGCTGGACCAGATCGACGAGGGGACCCTCGACCCGGCCGACACCCTCGACGTCAGCACCCCCGACGCGGTCGTCCTGCGCTGAGGACAGGTGCCCCGCGGGGTGCCGCGGGGCGCACGACACGCCCGGCCGGGAAAAAGGTCCGCGAGTCCTCCGTCTCGGGCGTGCCGACGGGGTCGGGAGATGTCTTGAGGTGAACTGGAGACGCTGACCAGGCGGGTCGTCACGTCTGGTGAGTGCAAAGTGACGGATGGGTCCAGAGATCCTCGTGAGAATCCGCCCGATGGACACGCCGAGCCGAGGAGGGTGCTTGCTGCCCCGGATGGGCACACCTAACTTCGTCCTCACAACGACTCAGTTGACATAACTATAAGGCTTAACCTAAGGATGAGGGTCCAGTTGGGGAGCGCGGCATGACACCTCCGCACAACTACCTAGCGGTCATCAAGGTCGTCGGCATCGGCGGCGGCGGGGTGAACGCGGTCAATCGCATGATCGAGGTCGGCCTCAAGGGGGTCGAGTTCATCGCGATCAACACCGACGCGCAGGCGCTGCTGATGAGCGACGCCGACGTCAAGCTCGACGTCGGTCGTGAGCTCACCCGAGGTCTGGGTGCCGGCGCGCAGCCCGACGTCGGCCGGCAGGCCGCCGAGGACCACCGCGAGGAGATCGAAGAGGTGCTCAAGGGCGCCGACATGGTCTTCGTGACGGCCGGCGAGGGCGGCGGCACCGGCACCGGCGGTGCTCCCGTCGTCGCCTCGATCTCCCGCAAGCTCGGCGCCCTGACGATCGGCGTGGTCACCCGCCCGTTCTCCTTCGAGGGGAAGCGGCGGGCGGTCCAGGCCGAGACGGGCATCGAGGAGCTGCGCAACGAGTGCGACACGCTCATCGTGATCCCGAACGACCGGCTGCTGCAGCTGGGCGACCGGAACGTCAGCGTGATGGACGCCTTCCGGACCGCCGACCAGGTGCTGCTCTCCGGTGTGCAGGGCATCACCGACCTGATCACCACCCCCGGTCTGATCAACCTGGACTTCGCCGACGTCAAGTCGGTCATGTCCGGGGCAGGGTCGGCGCTGATGGGGATCGGCAGCGCCCGCGGCGACAACCGCGCGCTGCTGGCCGCCGAGCAGGCGATCGCCTCACCCCTGCTGGAGGCCTCGATGGAGGGCGCCCACGGCGTCCTGCTGTCGATCTCCGGTGGGTCGGACCTCGGTCTGTTCGAGATCAACGAGGCCGCCTCGCTGGTCTCCGACGCCGCGCACCCCGACGCCAACATCATCTTCGGTGCCGTCATCGACGACGCCCTCGGTGACGAGGTGCGGGTCACCGTGATCGCGGCCGGGTTCGACGGTGGCAAGCCCAGCACCCGCAAGGACGCCGGCAGCACGCCGCTGGCGACCTCGCCCCCGAGCGCCCCGGCTGCTCCGGCCGCACCGGTCAGTGCTCCGCCGGCGGCCCGTCCGTCGGTGCCGGCGCAAACCGGCGAGCGGCCGGCCAGCTCGGCTCCGGCCCAGGCTGCACCGCCGCAGGCCCCGGCGGCACCCGTGACCTCCTCGCCGTCGGCGCCGCGACCGGGTCAGCCCGGCAGTGCGCCGCAGGGTGGCGGGATCACCGTGCCCCCGCTGCCGCCGATCGCCGGGCAGTCCGGCGGCAACCGCCGGCCGCTCGCGACCGACGACTTCGAGGAAGAGCTCGACATCCCCGAGTTCCTGCGCAGCCAGTAGAAGGACCCCCGTGCCCCCCACTACTCGCAAGCTCGCAGCGGGACCCTGCACGGGGGCCGTTCCCATGGGATGCCTACGTGAGTGACAGCGCGGCCGCTCTGTCGGCGGTGCGGCCCCGACGGGTCGTCACCGACCGGCGGGGCGGTCGTTCTGCTGCGCCGTACGACTCCTTCAACCTGGGTGTCCACGTCGGCGACGACCCGGACGCCGTGGCCGCCAACCGGGCCCGGTTGGCCGGCGAGCTCGGTGTACCCGGTGACCGGCTGCTCTGGATGACCCAGGTGCACGGCACCGGCGTCGCGATCGTCGAGGACGCCGAGGAGAACCCGGTGGCCGACGTCGACGCGCTGGTGACCGCCACCCCCGGGCTGGTGCTCTGCGTGCTGGTCGCCGACTGCGTGCCGGTGCTGCTGGCCGACCCCGTCGCCGGGGTGGTCGCCGCGGTGCACGCCGGCCGGGAGGGCGTGCGCACCGGTGTCGTCCCGGCCACGCTCGCGGCGATGACCCGGCTGGGTTCCCGCCCCGGCGACGTGGAGGCGCTGCTGGGCCCGGCCGTCTGTGGCCTGGACTACGAGGTCCCGGCGCAGATGCAGGCCGACGTCGCCCGGGTCGCCCCGGCGAGTGCGGTCCGCACCCGGCGCGGCACGCCGGGGCTGGACCTGCGGGCCGGGCTGGCCGAGGTGCTCCGCCGAGCCGGGGTCGGGCAGGTCGTGCACGACCCGCGCTGCACCGTCGAGGACCCCCGGCTGTTCAGCCACCGCCGCGACGGCGTGACCGGTCGCCAGGCGGGCGTCGTCTGGCTCGGCTGAGGCCGACGGACCCCGCTCTCCCGGCAGGCGGGCCGGTCCCTGGACCGGGCCGGACGGTGGGCCCCGGCTGCGGGCCCGGGTCCCGGGGGAGGATCAGGACATGACGTCCCTCGCCGACAACCTGCGGGCCGTCCGCGCCCGGATCGACGCCGCTGCCCGGGCGGCCGGCCGCGACCCGGCGGAGGTGCACCTGCTGGCGGTCAGCAAGACGTGGTCGGCCGAGGACGTCCGGGCCCTCGCCGCACTGGGGCAACGGCACTTCGCCGAGAACCGCGTGCAGGAGCTGGTCGGCAAGGCGGCGGCGCTGGCCGCCGACCCCACCGTCCCCGAGCTGCACTGGCACCTGGTCGGGCAGCTGCAACGGAACAAGGTCGGCCCGGTGGCCCGGCTCGGTGCCACGGTGCACTCGGTCGACCGGGCCCCGCTCGTGACGGCGCTGGCCCGCGCCGCCGAACGCGAGCAGCGGGTCCTGGACGTCTACGTCCAGGTCGACCTGGGTGGCCCGGAGGGCGAGCTCGGGAGCCGGGGCGGCGCCGCGCCGGCCGACGTCCCCGGCCTCGCCGATGCGATCGCCGCGGCGCCGGAGCTGCGCCTGCGCGGCCTGATGGCGGTGGCCCCGCGGGACGAGGAGCCCGGCCCGGCGTTCGAGCGGTTGGCCGTGTTGTCCACCCGGCTGCGCTCCGATCATCCTGGTGCCACGGAGACATCGGCAGGCATGAGCGGCGACCTGGAGGCTGCTGTGACAGCTGGGGCCACCGTGGTGCGTGTCGGTACCGCGTTGTTCGGCACGCGCCCCCTAACCTCCGACGCAGGGCAGTGACGCACCACCCGTGCGCCCTGCCGAGTCACACCAGCACCACCTGAACCACCCAGCAACCTGTTGCAGCGCGGGGCGTCCAGCGCCGACGAGACCAGAGGGAGACGTCCGATGGCCGGAGCGATGCGGAGGATGGGGGTCTACCTCGGCCTCGTCGAGGACGACGACACCCGCGGTGGGTACGACCGCTACGCCGCACGTCAGAGCGACTACGACCGGGACGACCGGGGCTACGACCACGGGTACGACCGCTACGCCGCCGACGACGCCGACCCCGTGGCCGAGGAGTCCCGCTACGGCTACGGCAGCGGCTACGGCGGTGGCTACGACACCGAGTACGCCGGCGTCCGCCTCGCCGACGAGCCGGTCGAGGAGCGCGCCCCCGAGCCCGAGGTCTCGCTGGGACGGCGTCCGGCCACCCCCCGGACGATCGGACTGGCGGGCACCCCGTCGAGCGGCAGCACTGCAGCACGCCTCGCCGGTGGCGGGCTGTCCGCCGCCGGGAGCGTGGGCGCCGGCTCCTCGGGCCGCAGCCGGATCTCCTCCGGCGGCTCCGGAGCCGCAGCCGGCCTGGCCATGAGCGAGCCCGTGGCGTCGGTCCCCGAGCCCGTCCCGGCCCCTGCCCCCGCGCCGGCGCCGTCCCCGCAGAACTACCGCATCACCACGGTGCACCCGGCCTCCTACAACGAGGCCCGCACCATCGGGGAGCGCTTCCGGGACGGCATGCCGGTGATCATGAACCTGACCGACATGGAGCACGCCGACGCGAAGCGGCTCGTCGACTTCGCCATCGGCCTCACGTTCGGGCTGCACGGTAGTATCGAGCGCGTCACGGCCAAGGTCTTCCTGCTCAGTCCGCAGGACGTCGACGTGACGGCTGAGGACAAGGCCCGCATCCGTGAGGGCGGGTTCTTCAGCCAGTCCTGACCCCGCGCACCTCACGCCCCGGCGCGAGGTGCTCCCGAACGAGCGAGGACCGTGGCTCTCCTTCTGCAGATCGTCTCGTCGATCCTGCTCGTCTTCCTGATCCTCCTGTTCGCCCGGTTCGTCGTGGACTGGGTGATGGTGCTCGCCCGCAGCTGGCGCCCGCAGGGTCTGGTCGCCGCGGGGCTCGAGGTCGTCTACGCCGCGACCGACCCGCCGCTCAAGGCGGTCCGCAAGGTCATCCCGCCGTTGAACCTCGGGTCCATCCGGCTGGACCTGGGGTTTATGGTGCTGCTGATCGGCGTGATCCTCCTGCGCAGCATCTTGAGCAGCATGGCCTACTCCATCGCATGATCCGTCGTACCGTGCCCGAGCGGGGTGTGGACCCGATGCGGTTCGCCGCCGATCCGGACCCGTTCCCGTTCCTCCCGCCCGACCTGAGGTGAGCCGCATGCCACTGACTCCCGCCGACGTGCACAACGTCGTCTTCAAGAAGCCGCCGATCGGCAAGCGCGGCTACGACGAGGACGAGGTCGATGCGTTCCTCGACGTGGTCGAGGCCGAGCTGGCCCGGCTCATCGAGGAGAACAACGACCTGCGCGGCTCCGGTGCCGGTGGCTCCGGTGCGCGGGAGGAGCGGCCCGAGCCGGCGCCGATGACCGTCGCGGCCCCGCCGCCCCCGCCGACCCAGGCGCCCGCGGCGCAGGTGCGCGAGGACGACGCGATCCGTGCCTCACGGATGCTGGCGCTCGCCACGGAGACGGCCGAGCGGCACGTCAACGAGGCCAAGGCCCAGGCCGACCAGATGGTGGGCACCGCCAAGAGCAGCAGCGACCGGATGATGTCCGAGGCACGGGCGAAGAGCGAGCAGATGGTCGGTGAGGCCAAGAGCCGCGCCGACGCCATGCTGGGCGACGCCCGCACCCGTGCGGACACGATGGAGCGGGAGGCCCGCGCCAAGGCCACCGCCCTCGCCCAGGACGCCGAGCGCAAGCACGTGGAGGCGATGGGCTCCCTGGAGGAGAAGCGGGCCAGCCTCGAGCGCAAGGTCGACGAGCTGCGCACCTTCGAGCGGGAGTACCGCACCCGGCTGCGCTCCTACCTGGAGTCGCACCTGCGCGACCTGGACAGCCGCGGCTCGGCCGAGCCGGCGTCCAACAGCCGGCAGAGCCAGCACGTCAGCGCCTGAGGCGCCGCTCCACAGCACGACCCCTCAGCACGACCCCTCAGCACGACAGAGCCCCGCCGGACCTGGTCCGGCGGGGCTCTGTGCTGTCCGAGCCGGCCGGGCCCGGGTCGTGGGGCCCGGCCGGGCGTCAGCTCGCCGGGGTGATCCAGACCCGGGCGCCCGCCGGACCCTCGAGGCCGTCGCCGTCCCCGGTCTGCTGGGCGTGCACGGCGGTGGCCAGCACCTCCGCGGACAGCTGGGCGGCGTGCTCGGTGAGCGCCTGGGCGATCGCACCCTCGCCGGTCCACCGGACCTCGATCCGGTCGCTGACCGCCAGCCCGCTGGACTTGCGGGCGTCCTGCACCAGTCGCACGACCTCGCGCACCAGCCCGGCCCGCTCCAGCTCCGGGGTGAGGGTCAGGTCGAGCGCGACGGTGAGCCCACCGCCCGAGGCCACCGTCCACCCCTCGCGCGGGGTCTCGGTGATCACCAGGTCGCCCTCGACGAGCGGCACCTCCGCACCGTCGACCGGCACGGTCGCCGTCCCGGCCCGGTAGGCGGCGACCAGCTCGGCGGCGTCCGCGGCGGCGACCGCCGCGGCGACGGCCTGCACCTGCTTGCCCATCCGGCGTCCCACCGCCCGGAAGTCGACCTTCACCGAGACGTCGACCAGCGAGCCGTCGACGGCGGCGAGCTCGGTCAGCTCCGCGACGTTCAGCTCCTCGGCCACCTCGGCGACCAGGTCACGGGGCAGCTGCGCCCAGCCGGGTGCGGCGACGAGCGCCCGGGCCAGTGGCTGGCGGGTGCGGGCCTTGCCCGCCGTGCGGGCGGACCGGCCGAGCTCGACCAGGCGACGGACCAGCGCCACCTGGGCCACCAGGGCGTCGTCCCGGGCGTCGGTGTCCACGGCCGGCCAGCTCGCCAGGTGCACCGAGTCCACGGCGTCCGCCGCCCCGGGCACCACGGCGCCACGCCACACCCGCTCGGTCACGAAGGGCGTGAACGGGGCCATCAGCCGGGTCAGGCCGTCGAGCACCTCGTGCAGGGTGCCCAGCGCGGCCGGGTCGCCGTCCCAGAACCGGCGCCGGCTGCGCCGGACGTACCAGTTGGACAGGTCGTCGACGAACTCGGCGATCAGCCGCCCGGCGGTCTGCGTGTCGAACTGCTCCAGCGCGTCGGTGACGCCGGCGGTGACCGACGCCAGCTCGGCGAGCGCCCAGCGGTCCAGCAGCGGACGCTCGGCGCGCGGGGGAGCGGGGGCGACCGCCGGGTCCCAGCCGTTGGTCTCGGCGTAGAGGGTGAAGAAGCTGGCGGTGTTCCAGTAGGTCAGCAGGACCTTGCGGACCACCTCGGACAGCGTCTCGTGGCCGACCCGGCGGGCCGACCAGGGCGAGCCACCGGCCAGCATGAACCAGCGGACGGCGTCGGCGCCGTGCCGGTCCATCAGCGGCATGGGCTCGAGGATGTTGCCCAGGTGCTTGCTCATCTTCCGGCCGTCCTCGGCCAGGATGTGGCCCAGGCACAGCACGTTCTCGTACGAGCTCTGCTCGAACACCAGCGTGCCGACCGCCATCAGCGTGTAGAACCAGCCGCGGGTCTGGTCGATCGCCTCGGCGATGAACTGCGCCGGGTAGGCGGCCTCGAACTCCGCCTTGTTCCGGTGCGGCGCACCCCACTGGGCGAACGGCATCGACCCGGAGTCGTACCAGGCGTCGATCACCTGACGCACCCGGCGGTAGGTGCCCTCCTCGCCCGGCACCGTGAAGGTCACCTCGTCGATGAACGGCCGGTGCGGGTCGAGGTCGGACAGGTCGCGGCCGGTCAGCTCCGACAGCTCGGCCAGCGAGCCGACGACGACCATCCGGGACGGGTCGGCGTCGTTGCGCCAGATCGGCAGCGGCGTGCCCCAGTACCGGTCGCGGGACAGCGCCCAGTCGACGTTGTTGTTCAGCCAGTCGCCGAAACGACCCTCCTTGATGTTCTCCGGGTACCAGTTCGTCCGCTCGTTCTGTGCCAGCAGCTGGTCCTTGACCTGGCTGGTGCGGATGTACCAGGACGGCTGGGCGTAGTACATCAGCGGCGTGTGGCAGCGCCAGCAGTGCGGGTAGCTGTGCTCGTACCGCATCTCCCGGTACAGCACGCCCCGGTCCTGCAAGTCCTGCACCAGGGTCGGGTCGGCGGCCTTGAAGAAGTGGCCACCGACCAGCGGCACGTCGGCGGTGAAGTGGCCGGTGGCGTCGATCGGGTTGACCACCGGCAGGCCGTAGGACCGGCAGACGGTGAAGTCGTCGGCGCCGAAGGCGGGGGACTGGTGCACCAGCCCGGTGCCGTCCTCGGTGGTGACGTACTCGGCCAGGACGACGAAGTGCGCGTCCCCCTCGGGGAAGTCGACCAGCTCGAACGGCCGCTGGTAGTGCACCCGCTCCCAGTCCCGGCCGGTGGTGCGGGCCAGCACCTTCGCGTTCTCGCCGAGCGCGGCGGCCAGCAGCGGTTCGGCGACGACGAAGGTCCCGTCGTCGGTGCGGGCCACCACGTAGGTGACGTCGGGGTGCACGGCGACCGCGGTGTTGGACGGGAGCGTCCACGGCGTCGTCGTCCAGATCAGCAGGTCGGCCTTCCCCGCCCACTCGCCGCTGGTGACCGGGAGCCGGACGTAGACCGAGGGGTCGGTCAGCGTCTCGTAGCCCTGGGCCACCTCGTGGTCGCTGAGCCCGGTGCCGCAGCGCGGGCAGTACGGGGCGACCCGGTGGTCCTCCACCAGCAGTCCCTTGTCGAACACCTGCTGCAGCGACCACCAGACGCTCTCGATGTAGCTGGCGTCCATCGTCCGGTAGGCGGTCGACATGTCGACCCAGTAGCCCATCCGCTGGGTCAGCTCGGCGAAGGCGCCGACGTGCCGCTCCACCGACTCCCGGCAGCGGGCGTTGAACTCGGCGATGCCGTAGCGCTCGATGTCCGGCTTGCCGGCGAAGCCGAGCTCCTGCTCCACCGCGATCTCCACGGGCAGGCCGTGGCAGTCCCAGCCCGCCCGCCGGGGGACGGAGTACCCCTGCATCGTCTTGAACCGGGGGAAGACGTCCTTGAACGCCCGCGCCTCGATGTGGTGGGTGCCGGGGCGGCCGTTGGCCGTGGGCGGGCCTTCGTAGAAGACCCACTGCGGCCGGTCGGCGGAGCCTTCCAGCGATCGGGCGAAGACCTTGTCGGCCTCCCACTGCTCGAGGACCTCGTGTTCGAGGGCCGGCAGGTCGACCTGCGGGGGGAGGGCCTGGAACGGGCCGGAGGGAGCACTCACGCCGCCCATCATCCCCGACCCCGCCACCCCCTTCGCGCAGCCGCCGGTCCACGGCGCGCAGACCCCCGGGACGGCGGTACGGGAGACTGCCCCCATGGGGGCCCGCGGATGAACACGACGGTCACCATCGCGCTGGCCGTCGGCGCCCTCGTCGTCCTCCTCGCCGCCGTCGCGCTGCGGCTCGCCGACCGGATCGGGCTCCCCTCGCTGCTGCTCTACCTGGCGTTCGGGGTGGCACTGGGGGAGAGCGGCCTCGGCATCGAGTTCTCCGACGTCGGCCTCACCCAGACCCTCGGCGTCGCCGCGCTCGTGGTGATCCTGGCCGAGGGTGGGCTGACGACCCGCTGGTCCGACGTCCGCCGGGCGGTGGGCCCGGGCATCGCGCTCGCCACCGTCGGCGTGGTGGTGAGCATCGCCGTCGTCTCCTCGATCGCCGTCTGGCTGCTGGACTTCGACTGGCTCTTCGCCCTGCTGCTGGGGGCGGTGGTCACCTCCACCGATGCGGCCGCGGTCTTCTCCACCCTGCGCCGGATCCCGCTGCCCCGGCGGATGGTCGCCGCGCTGGAGCTGGAGTCCGGGCTGAACGACGCGCCGGTCATCCTGCTCGTCCTGGTGCTCAGCGAGCAGCTCACCGGCGGGACCGCCGCCGTCTGGTACCTGGTCCTGGCCGAGGTGCTCGGTGAGCTGGCCGGCGGGACGGCGATCGGCCTCGCGATCGGGTTCGGCGGGGCCTGGCTGCTGCGGCGGGCCGCCCTGCCGCTGGTCGGCTTCTACCCGCTGGCCACCGTGGCGCTGTGCGTGCTGGCGTTCGCCACCGCCGACCTGGTGCACACCTCGGGCTTCGTCGCCGTCTACCTCTGCGGCCTGGTGCTGGGCAACGCCGCGCTGCCGCACCGGGCCGGCACCATCGGCTTCGCGGAAGGGCTGGCCAGCCTCGCCCAGATCGGCCTGTTCGTCCTGCTCGGGCTGCTGGTGTCCCCGGCCCGGCTGCCCGACGCCCTGCTGCCGGCGCTGCTCGTGGGCGGCGCGCTGCTGCTGGTCGCCCGCCCGGTCTCGGTCCTGCTGAGCGTCGTCTGGTTCCGCATCCCGATCGCCCAACAGCTGTTCATCTCCTGGGCCGGGCTGCGCGGCGCGGTGCCGATCGTGCTCGCGACGTTCCCCATCGCCGCCCAGGTGCCCGGTGCGACCCGGGTGTTCGACACGGTGTTCGTGCTCGTCGTCGTCTTCACCGTGGTGCAGGGCTGGTCACTGCCGGCCGTCGCCCGGCTGCTGCGGCTGGCCACCCCGGTCACCCCGCAGGACATCGACGTCGAGTCCGCCCCGCTCGACGAGCTCGGCGCGGAGCTGATGCAGCTGCGGGTGCCGGAGACCTCCCGCCTGCACGGCGTCTACCTGCCCGAGCTCAGGCTGCCCGAGGACGCCGCGGTGGTCCTCGTCGTCCGCGACGGCAAGCCGTTCGTCCCCGACCGGTCCACCCGGCTGATGCACGGCGACCAGGCGCTGCTGGTGTCCGCGCGCGGCTCCCGCCAGGAGGCCGAGCGGCGGCTGCGCGCCGTCAGCCGGGCCGGCCGGCTCGCCACCTGGCGCGGCGAGAGCGGCCAGCCCAGCGAGACTGATTAGACGGCGACCCTCCGGGCCGCACCGCGGCCAGGTGCCGTGCCCCGGTCACGTTGAGCCGTTGGGAGCGGTGCCGTCGGGAGCCTCCGGCCCCGCGACGGCACCGCTCAGCGGCCCTTCGGGCCGCAGGTACCCGCTTCGGCTTGCGGGTGAGCGCCCCGATCGGGAGCCCTCCGGGCTCCGCGATCGGGGCGCTCAGCCCTGCAGTTCGAGGGTCTTGGTGGTGTCGGCGCGGACCTCGGCCATCAGGGCCGGCTCCTGGGACAGCTTGTGGCCGTAGGAGGGGATGGCCTCCTGCAGCAGCGGACGCCAGGTGTCCATCCGCTCCGGGAAGCAGCGCTCCAGCAGCGTGAGCATCGCCGACGTCGCGGTGGAGGCACCGGGGGAGGCGCCCAGCAGACCGGCGATCGACCCCTCGGCCCCCACGATCAGCTCGGTGCCGAACTGCAGCACCCCGCGGCCGGTCGTCGGGTCCTGCTTGATGACCTGCACCCGCTGGCCGGCGGTGATGAGCTCCCAGTCGTCCTGCTCGGCGGTCGGCACGAACTCCTCCAGCGCGCGGAACCGGGCGCTGGTCGACTGCAGGACCTGGCCGACCAGGTACTTGGTGAGCGGGATGTTGGCGATCCCGGCGCCCAGCATGGAGCCCAGGTTGCCGCTGCGCACCGACTTCGGCAGGTCCCACATCGACCCGGCCTTGAGGAACTTGGGGGAGAAGCCGGCGTAGGGCCCGAACAGCAGCGCCTGCTCGCCGTCGATCAGCCGCAGGTCCAGGTGCGGCACCGACATCGGCGGTGCGCCGACCTTCGCCTGGCCGTAGACCTTGGCCTGGTGCTGACCGACCAGCTCCGGGGAGCGGGTGCGCAGGAACTGGCCGCTGACCGGGAACCCGCCGAAGCCACGGATCTCCGGGATGTCGGAGCCCTGCAGCAGCGGGAGCGCGCCGCCGCCGGCTCCGACGAAGAGGAAACGGGTGCGCACGGTGCGGCTGCGGCCGGAGCCGGAGCGGACGGTGACCGCCCAGCGCCCGTCGGACTCCCGCCGCACCTTGCGGACCCGGGTGGAGGTGTGCAGCTCGACGCCGCGGCTGACCGCCGCGTCCAGCAGCAGCCGGGTCAGCGCCCCGAAGTTGACGTCGGTGCCGGCCAGCGACCGGGTCGCGGCGGCGACCTCCCCGGCCGGTCGGCCGGCCATCATCAGCGGCACCCACGAGGCGAGCGCGTCGCGGTCGTCGGTGTACTCCATCTCGGCGAACAGCGGCTCGGCCGCCAGCGCGTCGTACCGGGTGCGCATGTACTGCCGCCCCGCCTCGCCGCTGACGAAGCTGATGTGCGGCACCGAGGTGATGAACCGCTTCGGGGAGTCGGTCAGGCCAGCGCGCACCAGGTGCGACCAGAACTGCCGGGACACCTGGAACTGCTCGTTGATGCCGACGGCCTTGGCGGTGTCGACGTGCCCGTCGGGTGCGGCGGGGGTGTAGTTCAGCTCGCACAGGGCCGAGTGGCCGGTGCCGGCGTTGTTCCACGCGTCGGAGCTCTCGCCGGCGACCTGGTCGGCGGACTCGAAGACCGCGACGGTCCAGTCCGGCGCCACGACGCCCAGGAGCGCGGAGAGCGTCGCGCTCATGATGCCGCCGCCGACGAGGACTACGTCGGGGTTCGAGGAACCATCCGTGGTCAAGATCTGCCTCCGTGACTGAGTGCGTACCGGCCCATCGTCGTCCGCGTCGGCGGACGACACGTCCGGAACCCGGGCGTCCCCCCGAACTGAGGGGATGAGATGCATCACAGGCGCATCGCCCCAGGGTCCTCCGCGTCGCCTCCGCGCGCAGCGCCAGCCCCGATGACGCGTCGGGCCGACGGGCACCGATCCTGCCCCTCGGCACGGGCGCCCGGGGCCGGGGGCACCGCCGCGGACTGCCGGAGCGGGCCCAGCCGGCCGCTATCGTCGTCGCTGACGTGGTCACCGGGGCCGCCAGCGGGGAGGACGGCGATGTCCGAGCAGCCCGACTCCTCGACCGGCGCGACCCCGGCGGCCGCCACCGGGTCGCGTGGGCGTTCCCGGGCCCGCCTGCTCCTGGCCCTGGCCGCCGCGGTCCTGGCGCTGGACCTGGCCACCAAGCTCGTCGTCGTGGCCACCCTGTCCGACCGGGAGCCGCTGCGGTTGCTCGGTGGGGCGCTGTACCTCACCGAGGCGCGCAACACCGGTGCGGCCTTCTCCTTCGCCGAGGGCGCCACGGTGGTGTTCAGCCTGATCGCGCTGGCAGTGGTCGTGGTGATCGTGCGCAGCGCGCGGCGGATGTACTCGACCGCGTGGGCGGTGACCCTGGGCCTGGTGCTGGGCGGTGCCCTGGGCAACCTGATCGACCGGGTGTTCCGTGACCCGGGTTTCCTGCAGGGCGGCGTCGTCGACTTCATCTCGGTGTTCGACCCCTACGGCCAGGTGTTCCCGATCTTCAACATCGCCGACTCCGCGATCGTCTGCGGCGGCGTGCTCGGTGTGCTGCTCGCCTTCCGGGGCATCGAGTTCGACGGCAGTCGCAGCAGCGACCGGCCGGACGCCGTCGCCGGCTGAGCGCAGGTCGGCCCGGCGGCGGCCGGGCAGGGTGCCCCACCCGTCACAATGGTGCGGTGACCAGCAGTCCCGGCCAGGCCTCCTCCTCCGGCGGGCGACCCGGTGAACACCGGTCGCTGCCCGTGCCCGACGGGCTCGAGGGCCAGCGGGTCGACCAGGCCCTGGTGCGCCTCTTCGGGGTCACCCGCGCCGTGGCCGCCGAGCTGGCCGACGGTGGCGCCGTGGTCGTCGACGGGCGTGCCCGGGGCAAGGGCGACCGGCTGACCGCGGGCAGCTGGCTGGAGGTGGAGCTGCCGCCGCCGCCGGGTGAGCCGGCCGCGCCGGCGCCGGTCTCCGGCCTCCGGGTCGTCCACGACGACGACGACGTCGTGGTCATCGACAAGCCGGTCGGGGTGGCCGCGCACGGCAGCCCCGGCTGGACCGGGCCCACGGTCACCGGCGGACTGGCCGCGGCGGGCTACCGGATCTCCACCAGCGGCGCGGCCGAGCGGCAGGGCATCGTGCACCGGCTGGACGCCGCGACCACCGGCCTCATGGTCGTGGCCAAGAGCGAGCGGGCGTACACCCTGCTCAAGGCGGCGTTCAAGGAACGGACCGTCGACAAGGGCTACCAGGCCCTGGTGCAGGGGCACCCCGATCCGTCGAAGGGCACGATCGACGCCCCGATCGACCGGCACCCCAAGCACGACTGGCGGTTCGCGGTGGTGACCGGCGGCCGCCCGTCGGTCACCCACTACGAGGTGGCGGAGGCGTTCCCGGCGGCCAGCCTCGTCGACGTCCACCTGGAGACCGGGCGCACCCACCAGATCCGCGTCCACTTCTCCGCCCTGCGCCACCCGTGCGTCGGGGACATGACCTACGGCGCCGACCCGACCCTGGCCGCCCGGCTCGGCGTGGAGCGGCAGTGGCTGCACGCGGTGCGGCTCGGGTTCGCCCACCCGGCCGACGGGCGCTGGGTCGAGTTCAGCAGCGACCACCCGGCCGACCTGGCCGGCGCCCTGGCGATCCTGCGCGCCGAGAACTGAGGCGTCCGACTGGTGTCCGGAGCCCCCGACCTCCCTGCTGCTCTCGCCGACTTCGGCGCCGCGCAGCTGGCGGCGGTGATCATCGCCGTCTACCTGGTCGTGGGGGAGCCCTTCGTCGGGTACGTGCTGCACCGGCGGTTCGAGGGCCGGCTGCGCACCGACCCGGCTGCGCGCCGCTCCTTCTACCGCCGGCTGCTGGTGCTCGAGTGGGGCCTGGCCCTGGTGGCCTTCGTGGTCTGGCTCGCCGCCCCGGAGGTGAGTGCGGCCGAGGTGGGCCTGCGCTGGCCGACGGGCTGGCCCGGGGTGGGCACCTGGCTGGCCGTCGTCGTGCTCGGGCTGCTCGTCCTGCTGACCACCCGGGCACTGCGCGGCGGTGCCGTGGCCGGGCCGCCACCGGAGACGCTGCGCCGCACCCGCCCCGGCGAGGCCCGGCACGCCGAGCCCCCCGGGCACTCGACGCTGGCGCTGCTGCCCCGGAGCCGCGCCGAGCGCCGGCTGTTCGCCCTGGTCGGCGTCACCGCGGGCATGTGCGAGGAGTGGCTCTACCGCGGCTTCTTCCTCGCCGTGGTGGCCGCGCTGGCCCCCGGGCTGCCGGCGCTGGTGCTGGTCCTGGTGGCCGCGCTCGCGTTCGGGGTGGCGCACGCGTACCAGGGGCTGGCCGGGGTGGTGACCACCGGCGTCCTCGGGGGCGTGCTGGCCGGGGTCTACCTGGACACCGGGTCGCTGCTGCTGCCGGTGCTGCTGCACGCCGCCATCGACCTGCGGTTCCTGTTCGTGCCCTCCTCCGCGTTGCCGTCCGCCGAGACCTCGGAGCGGGCGTGACGGAGTGGTCCGGATCGCCGAGACACGTTCTGTCGGACCCTCGGCGTAGGACTCCGGAGGTGCGAGGATCGACAGCACCGGTCCCCGTTCGACAGCACCACCGAGCGACACCGCTGAACGGCCTTCCCCGCCGGTCATGAGAACGACCACGTCGGTCCTTGCCGCCCCGCCTGGCAGGGCCGACGCGACCCGTGAGGAGCACCCCGCACCGTGAGCAGCACCCCGTCCTCAGAGAACTTCGTGCACCTGCACGTGCACACCGAGTACTCGATGCTCGACGGGGCGGCCAAGCTCGGTGAGGTCACCAAGGCCGCGGCCGACGAGGGCATGCCGGCGCTGGCGATGACCGACCACGGCAACGTCTTCGGCGCCTACGACTTCTACAAGACCGCCAAGGCCGCCGGCGTGAAGCCGATCATCGGCATGGAGGGCTACTACACCCCCGGTTCGCGCTTCGACCGCGCCCCGTTCGACTTCGGCGACAAGCTGATCGACGAGGAGGGCGACGGCGGGAACAACCGCGGCAAGGCCGCCTACACGCACATGACCCTGCTGGCGAAGACCACCGAGGGCATGCACAACCTCTTCCGGATCTCCTCGCTGGCCAGCCTGGAGGGCCAGTACCGCAAGCCGCGCTTCGACCGCGACCTGCTGGAGAAGTACGGCAAGGGCCTGATCGCCACCACCGGGTGCCCCTCCGGCGAGGTCAACATGTGGCTGCGGGCCGGCAAGGTGGACCGGGCCCGGCAGGCGGCGGCGGACTTCCAGGACATCTTCGGCAAGGAGAACTTCTACGCCGAGATCATGGACCACGGGCTGTCCATCGAGAAGAGGACCAAGCCGGCCCTGCTGGAGATCGCCAAGGAGCTCGGCATCCCGCTGCTGGGCACCAACGACCTGCACTACACCCACCGTGAGGACGCCCAGGCGCACGACGCCCTGCTGTGCATCCAGACCGGCTCCCGGCTCAACGAGCCCAACCGCTTCAAGTTCAACGGCGACGGCTACTACCTGAAGTCCGCCGCGGAGATGCGCGCGCTGTTCCGCGAGCACCCCGAGGCCTGCGACAACACCCTGCTGATCGCCGAGCAGTGCGAGGTGCAGTTCACCGAGGGCGCCGACCTGATGCCGCGCTTCCCGCTGCCCGAGGGCGAGGACGAGACCTCCTGGTTCGTCAAGGAGGTCGAGGCCGGGCTGCACAAGCGCTACCCGGCCGGGATCCCCGACCACGTCCGCAAGCAGGCCGACTACGAGGTCGGGATCATCACCCAGATGGGCTTCCCGGGGTACTTCCTCGTGGTCGCCGACTTCATCAACTGGGCCAAGGACAACGGCATCCGGGTCGGCCCGGGCCGCGGCTCGGCCGCCGGCTCGATGGCCGCCTTCGCCATGGGCATCACCGACCTCGACCCGCTGCAGCACGGGCTGATCTTCGAGCGGTTCCTCAACCCCGAGCGCGTCTCCATGCCCGACGTCGACATCGACTTCGACGACCGCCGCCGCGGTGAGGTGATCCGCTACGTCTCGGAGAAGTACGGCGAGGAGCGGGTCAGCCAGATCGTCACCTACGGCACGATCAAGGCCAAGGCCGCGATCAAGGACGCCGCCCGGGTGCTCGACCGGCCGTACTCGGTGGGCGACGAGCTGACCAAGCTGATGCCCCCCGGCGTCATGGGCAAGGACATCCCGCTGTCGGGCATCTTCGACCCCAAGCACGAGCGCTACCGGGAGGCCGGGGAGTTCCGGGCCCGCTACGAGTCCGACCCGGGTGCGGCCGAGGTCGTCGACCAGGCGCGCAAGCTCGAGGGGCTGAAGCGGCAGTGGGGCGTGCACGCCGCCGGGGTCATCATCGGCCGGTACCCGCTGATCGACAGCGTGCCGATCATGCGCCGCGAGGCCGACGGCGCGGTGATCACGCAGTTCGACTACCCGACCTGCGAGACCCTCGGCCTGCTCAAGATGGACTTCCTGGGCCTGCGCAACCTGACCGTCATCGACGACGCGTTGCGCAACATCGTGATCAACGGCAAGGACCCGGTCGACCTCGACGAGATCAGCAAGGACCTCACCGACAAGAAGACCTACGAGCTGCTCGGTCGCGGCGACACCCTCGGGGTCTTCCAGTTCGACGGCGGCCCGATGCGGTCGCTGCTGCGGCTGATGCGCCCGGACAACTTCGAGGACATCTCCGCCGTCGGCGCGCTCTACCGGCCCGGCCCGATGGGCGCGAACTCGCACACCAACTACGCGCTGCGCAAGAACGGCCAGCAGGAGATCACCCCGATCCACCCGGAGCTGGCCGAGCCGCTCGAGGAGATCCTCGGTCAGACCTACGGCCTGATCGTGTACCAGGAGCAGGTCATGGCGATCGCGCAGAAGGTCGCCGGGTACTCCCTCGGCAAGGCCGACCTGCTGCGCCGCGCGATGGGCAAGAAGAAGAAGTCGGTGCTGGACGCCGAGTACGTCGGCTTCGAGGCCGGGATGAAGGCCAACGGCTACTCCGCCGCCGCGGTCAAGACGCTCTGGGACATCCTGGTCCCCTTCGCCGACTACGCCTTCAACAAGGCGCACTCGGCGGCCTACGGCCTGGTCTCCTACTGGACCGCCTACCTCAAGGCCAACTACCCGGCCGAGTACATGGCCGGGCTGCTCACCAGCGTCGGCGACGACAAGGACCGCCGGCCGGTGTACCTGGCCGAGTGCCGCCGGATGGGCATCAAGGTCCTCCCGCCGGACGTCAACGAGTCCTCCTGGGACTTCACCGCCGTCGGCAACGACATCCGCTTCGGCATGGCCTCGGTGCGCAACGTCGGGACCAACGTCGTCGACTCGATCGTGCGGGCGCGGGAGGAGAAGGGGGCGTTCAAGGACTTCGCCGACTTCATGCGCAAGATCGACACGGTGGCCTGCAACAAGAAGGTCATCGAGTCCCTGGCCAAGGCCGGGGCCTTCGACTCCATGGGCCACTCCCGGCAGGGCATCGCCGCGATCCACGCCAACGCCGTCGACCAGGCGATGGGCGTGAAGCGCAAGGAGGCCGAGGGGCAGTTCGACCTCTTCGGCAGCTTCGGCGAGACCGCCGACGACCCGTTCGGCTCCTCGCTGGACATCGCGATCCCCACCGCCGACTGGTCCAAGTCGGAGAAGCTCGTGTTCGAGCGGGACATGCTCGGCCTCTACGTCTCCGACCACCCGCTGCACGGGGTGGAGCACGTGCTCACCTCGCACGCCGACACCGCGCTGGCCGAGATCCTCTCCGGCGGGGTGGAGGACGGCGCGAACGTCACGATCGCCGGCATCCTCACCGCCGTCGGGCCGCGCACCAACAAGCAGGGTGCGCCGTGGGCCATCGCCACCATCGAGGACCTCGAGGCCGGGCTGGAGGTGCTGTTCTTCCCCAAGACGTGGGAGCAGGTGCAGGACAAGGTGGTCCGCGACCAGATCGTGGTGGTCAAGGGCCGGATCAGCCGTCGGGACGACACCCCCTCGCTGTTCGCCTCCGAGGTGTACGTCCCCGAGGTCACCGACGGTCCCCGGGGGCCGGTGCTGGTCTCGATGCCGGCGGCCCGCTGCACCCCGCCGGTGGTGGAGCGGCTCCGCGAGGTCCTGGGCAGCCACCCGGGCACCACCGAGGTGCAGCTCAAGCTGCTCAACGGCGGCCGCGAGACGGTCCTGCGACTGGACCAGGGGCTGCGGGTCCAGCCCAGCACCGCGCTGATGGGCGACATCAAGGCACTGCTGGGCCCCACCAGCGTCGCCCTCCTGTGACAGAGGACCCCGTCCTCCTCCGGACGGGGCCGGCGGTGGGCCCCCGCAGGGGTGCACTGGGTCGGGCCGCGGGTGCGCGCACAGCCGGGCCAGCGACACTGGACCGGTGACCGATCCCCGCACCGCCGGGCCGGCGCCGGGTGGACCGGCCGGTCCCGGCGCCCCGCCGGCGTCCCGGCTCGCGCCACCCCCACCGGGCTGGGCGCCCCAGCAGCCGGCGAGCCGGGCCGGGTGGGGGCCCGGCCTGCGCGGCAGTCGCGCCGACCTGCGGGCCGGGCTGGTCACCGTCCTGGCGTTGACGGTCGCCGGCCTGGGCGCCGGTGCCCTGTGGGCCTGGCTCGCCCCGCGGGTCGACTACCGGGTCACCGAGAGCCAGCTCGTGCCGGTGGTCGGGGTGCCGAGCGCCGAGGTGTTCATGGCCGACGACGGCGTGTACGTCCTCCTGCTCGCCGGGCTGGGGCTCGTGGCCGGTGTCCTGGTGTGGCTGGTGCGCAGCCGTCGCGGGGTGCCTGCGCTGGTCGGCCTGGCCATCGGGATGGTCGGTGGCGGGGTCGTCGCCTGGCAGCTGGGGGAGTGGCTGGGGGCCGGGCCCACCGAGGCGGAGCTGACCGAGGTCGGGGCGACGGTCACCACCGGCGTCGACCTGGGCGCGACCGCGGCGCTGGCCGTCGGCCCCTTCGTCGCCGTCCTCACCTACCTGGTGGCCACCGCGGTCACGCCGGACGACGACCTCGGCCGCCCCGACGACGGTGCCCCGCGGCCCGAGCACCAGCTGCCGCTCCGCCCGCCGCTCCCGCCGGTGCCACCGGCAGCTCCCCGCCGGCCGTAGCAGGAGGACCCCGTCCCCCTCACCCCTCGCACGCTCGGGGCGAGCCTCTGGACGGGGCCGACGCGCAGTCGCCCTTCCCCTAGTTCGGGGTCAGTGGGGTGGCGAACTGGCGCAGCGGCACCGGGACCGCCCCGAGGGTCCGCAGCAGGGTGAGCTCCCGGCGCAGCATCCGGGACTCCATGCCCAGACGGCGGCGGGTCGCGGACTCGGCCAGCAGCGCCTGCCGGTCCTCGGTCGTCAGCAGGGCCACCGAGGCCACCAGGTAGGACAGCCCCCGGGCGTCGTCGCTGACCTCGCGCAGCAGGGCCGCGGTGTCGGCGATCCCGGCCGGGGCGGCGTCGTCCTCGGGCATCAGGTCGTCGGAGGTGAGTGCGTCCAGCACCTCGTCCGGGAGCCCGTCGCCGCCGCCCTGGCGGATGGCGACGTCGGCCACGTACCGGGCGAACAGGTCGCGGACGTTCCCGGCCAACAGCTCCAGCGAGCCGCGGGCCACCTCGGTCACGACGTCGTCGGGCTCGAGCCCGGTGGCGGTGTCCACGCCGATCAGCCCCTCGGCGTCCCCAGCGGCCTCTTCGGCCGCCTCCTCCTCGTGGAGCCACTCGACGACCGCGCGCAGGTACGTCGGCGGGGCGCCGGCGCCGATGTCGGTCTCCCCGCCGCCGGCGGGCACCGCGTGCTCGTCCAGGTCGGCGGGCGCCAGGACCTCGAGGAGCCGGAATCGCTCATCGCCGACGGCCACCACCTGGTACCCGCCGTCGGACTGGGGTGCGACGACGCGCAGCACCGCGGTGCAGCCCACGTCGAACAGGGCCTCGGCCGGCGCGACGCGCTCCACCTCCCAGCCCTGGCGGATCGCCACGACCCCGAATCGGCGCGGCGTCCCCTCCGGGAGCGCGGAGAGGTCGGCGACGAGCTGGCGGTACCGGGGCTCGAAGATCTGCAGCGGCAGGACGACGCCGGGGAAGAGCGGGGTCTCAAGAGGGAACAGCGGGATGACCTCCCGGTCTCCGGTCCCGTCCTCGCCCACGCCGGGAGCCTACGGGCAGCGGGGCCGGTGCACCCGCCGTCTACCGTGGGGTGTTCTCCCGTCGTACCCGGAGGTGCTCCGTGCTGTCCCGCATCGACCTGCGTGGTCCTGCTCTGCCCGGGCCGCGTGAGCTCGCCCAGCTGCTGCCGCGCGCCGGCGTCGACATCGACTCGGTGCTGGACGTCGTCCGGCCCATCTGCGAGGACGTGCGGGCGCGCGGCGCGGAGGCGGTCCGTGAGATCACCGCGCGGCTGGACGGCGTCGACGTCCCGGACATGGCCGTGCCGCAGGCCGCGCTGGACGACGCGCTGGCCACCGTCGACCCCGCGGTGCGCGCCGCCCTGGAGGAGTCGATCCGCCGGGTGCGGATCGTGCACGCCGACCAGCGCCGGACCGACGTCACCACCGACGTGGTGCGCGGGGGCACCGTCACCGAGCGATGGGTACCGGTGCGCCGGGTCGGGCTGTACGTGCCCGGCGGGCTGGCCCCGCTGCTGAGCTCGGTGGTCATGAACGTCGTCCCGGCGCAGCTGGCCGGGGTCACCTCGATCGCGGTGGCCAGCCCGCCGCAGCGGGACAACGGCGGTCTGCCCGACCCCGGGGTGCTCGCGGCGTGCGCGCTGCTGGGCGTCACCGAGGTGTACGCGGTCGGCGGGGCGCAGGCGATCGCCGTCTTCGGCTACGGCGCCGGCTCCTGCGCGCCGGTCGACCTGGTCACCGGGCCGGGCAACGTCTACACGACCGCGGCGAAGCGGCTGCTGCGTGGCCTCATCGGCATCGACTCCGAGGCCGGCCCGACCGAGGTCGCCGTCCTGGCCGACGACACCGCCGACCCGGTGCACGTCGCCGCCGACCTGATCAGCCAGGCCGAGCACGACCCGCTGGCCGGTGCGGTGCTGGTCACCACCAGCGAGGAGCTGGCCGACGCCGTCGGTGAGCTGCTGCCCGGACAGGTGGCGGCCACCAAGCACAGCGACCGGATCACCACCGCGCTCGGGGGCACCCAGTCGGGCATCGTGCTGGTCGACGACCTGGACGCCGGGCTGGCCGTGGTCGACGCCTACGCCGCCGAGCACCTGGAGATCCAGACCCGCAATGCCCGTGCGGTGGCGATGCGGGTGCGCAACGCCGGCGCCGTCTTCGTCGGCCCGTGGGCCCCGGTCTCCCTCGGTGACTACGCGGCCGGCTCCAACCACGTGCTGCCCACCGGCGGCTGCGCCCGGCACTCCAGCGGGCTCAGCGTCCAGACGTTCCTCCGCGGCATCCACGTGGTCGAGTACGACGAGCAGGCCCTCGCCGAGGTCGCCGGGCACATCGACGCCCTGGCAGGAGCGGAGGACCTGCCGGCGCACGCCGCCGCGGTGCGGGCCCGGCAGCAGTCGCCGTCCCGGTCGTGACCGCGATGGAGGCGCTCCCGCTGCGGCCGGAGCTGCGTGGCCGGTCGCCGTACGGCGCGCCGCAGCCACCGGCCGAGCACCGGCTCAACACCAACGAGAACCCGCACCCGCTGCCCCCGGCGCTGCTGGCGGACCTCCAGGTGGCCCTGGCCGAGGCGGCCACCGGCCTCAACCGCTACCCCGATCGGGACGCCACGGCGTTGCGGGCCGACCTGGCCGCCTACCTGACCCGGACGAGCGGTGAGCAGGTCGACCCGGCGCAGGTGTGGGCGGCCAACGGCTCCAACGAGGTGCTGCAGCAGGTGCTGCAGACCTTCGGCGGCGCGGGCCGGACGGCGCTGGGCTTCACCCCGTCCTACTCGATGCACCCCATCCTCAGCGCGGGCACCGGCACCGCCTGGGTCGACGGACACCGCCGCGCCGACTTCACCATCGACCCGGCGGCCGCCGCCGCCCAGGTGCGCGAGGTGCGGCCGGACGTCGTCTTCGTGACCAGCCCGAACAACCCGACCGGCACCGCGGTGGAGCTGGACACCATCGCCGCGCTCTACGAGGCCACCAGCTACGACGACGGCGCCGGCGTCCTGGTCGTGGACGAGGCCTACACCGAGTTCGCCCGCACCGGCACGGTCTCCGCGCTCTCGCTGCTGCCCGGGCGCCCACGGCTGATCGTCAGCCGCACGATGAGCAAGGCGTTCGGCATGGCGGGGCTGCGGCTGGGCTACCTGGCCGCCGACCCCACCGTGGTCGACGCGCTGCAGCTCGTCCGGCTGCCGTACCACCTCAGCTCGCTGACCCAGGCCGCGGCGCGGGCCGCGCTGGCGCACACCGAGCAGCTGCTGGCCACGGTCGCCCTGGTCAAGGCCGAACGCGACCGGATCGTCGCCGCGCTGCCCGGCATGGGGCTGACCAGCGTGCCCAGCGACGCCAACTTCGTGCTGTTCGGGCACTTCACCGACTCCGCCGCGGCCTGGCAGGCGCTGCTGGACCGCGGGGTGCTCGTGCGCGACGTCGGGCTGCCCGGCTGGCTGCGGGTCACCGCCGGCACGACCGAGGAGACCGACGCGTTCCTCACCGCGCTGGGTGAGGTCGCACCGGCGCACCGCAGCTCTCTGGGAGGATCGCCGGCATGAACCGCACTGCACGGGTCGAGCGCACGACCAAGGAGACCAAGCTCGTGGTCGAGGTCGACCTCGACGGCACGGGGGCGGCCGACGTCGCCACCGGGGTCGGCTTCTACGACCACATGCTCACCGCGCTGTCCAAGCACAGCGGCATCGACCTGACCGTGCACGCCGACGGTGACCTGCACATCGACGCCCACCACACGGTCGAGGACGTCGCCATCGCACTCGGCCAGGCCTTCGCCGAGGCGCTCGGCGACAAGCGCGGCATCACCCGCTACGGCGACGCCACCATCCCGATGGACGAGGTGCTGGTGCAGGCCGCCGTCGACCTCTCCGGCCGGCCGTACTTCGTGCACGCCGAGCCCGAGAACATGACGCCGATGATCGGGCCCGACTACCCGACCAGCCTCACCAAGCACGTGCTGGAGTCCTTCGCGTTCAACGCCCGGATCAGCCTGCACGTGCGGGTGCTCTACGCCGGCCGGGACGCCCACCACATCGTCGAGGGCCAGTTCAAGGCGCTGGCCCGGGCGCTGCGCACCGCCGTCGCGCTCGACCCGCGGGTCACCGACGTGCCCTCGACCAAGGGCGCTCTGTGAGGTCGTGACCTTCGGCGTCGCACTCCTGGTCGTCGGCGGGTTCCTGCTCGGCGGCGCCTTCAGCATCTTCAAGGCCGACTCCGACACCGACGGTCGCACCGGCGTGCAGGTGGCCTTCGCCGTCATCCTGCTGGTCGCCGCGCTGCTGGCGACGGCGGCCGGCGTCCTGCGTCTGGTCTAGGGGCGGTCGCCCCGCAGCCCGGGAATGCCGGCGGGCCGCGGACGGCTGGTGGGTAGCGTGGCAGCTGTGAAGAAGGTCGTCGTCCTCGACTACGGGTCGGGCAACCTGCGCTCGGCAGAGCGCGCGCTGACCCGGGTGGGCGCCGACGTGACCGTGTCCGCCGACCCGGAGGTCGCGCTGGAGGCCGACGGCCTCGTCGTCCCCGGGGTGGGCGCCTACGCCGCCTGCATGGACGGGCTGCGGGCCGTCGACGGGCCCAAGGTCATCGGCCGACGGCTCGCCGGTGGGCGCCCGGTGCTCGGCATCTGCGTGGGCATGCAGATCCTGTTCGAGCGGGGCGTCGAGCACGGGCAGGACACCGAGGGCTGTGGGGAGTGGCCCGGCGTCGTCGAGCAGTTGCACGCGCCGGTGCTCCCGCACATGGGCTGGAACACCGTCTCCTCGCCGGAGGGCTCGACGCTGTTCGCCGGCCTGGAGGGGCAGCGCTTCTACTTCGTGCACTCCTACGGGGTCCGGGAGTTCCCGCTCGCCGAGCCCGGCGTCACCGGCCGGCTGACCCCGCCGGCGGTCACCTGGGCCGAGCACGGTGACCGGTTCGTCGCCGGGGTGGAGAACGGACCGCTGTCAGCGACCCAGTTCCACCCGGAGAAGAGCGGTGACGCCGGCGCCGCACTGCTCACCAACTGGCTCGACAGCATCTGACCGCGATCCTCCGGACCGCACCACGGTCAGGTGCGGTGCCCGTCGTGCGCTGAGTCGTTTCGTCGGTCGGCGTCGGGAGCCTCCGGCTCCGGCGACGACGACCGACAGCGGCCTTGCGGCCGCGACCCCCTAACTCCGCAGGTAGCTGGCGCCGTTGACGTCGATGATCGTGCCGGTGGAGAACCGGGCGCCCGGGGAGGCCAGCCACAGCACCGCGGAGGCGACCTCGGCGGGGTCGGCGACCCGGCCGTAGGGCGACTGGGCCCGGACGGCGTCCCCGCCGGGACCGTCGAGGACCTCGCGGGCCATCTCGGTCTGCACGAACCCGGGGGCCACGGTGCCCACGGAGATGCCGTGCGGGGCCAGCGCGAGCGCCATCGACTGGCCGAAGGCGTTCAGCCCGGCCTTGGACGCGCCGTAGGCCGGGTTGTTCGGCTCGCCCCGGAACGCGCCCCGGCTGGAGACGTTGACCACCGCGCCCCCGCCGGCGGCGATCAGGTGCGGCAGCGCCCGGAACGTCGCGTTGGCCGGGCCGACGAGGTTGACGGCCAGGGTGTGCTGCCAGGCCGCCTGCCACTCGTCGTAGCTGGTCTCCAGCGGCGGGTGCGCGGTGAAGACACCGGCGTTGTTGACCAGCACGTGCAGCCCGCCCAGCGATTCGGCGGCCTCGTCGACCATCCGGCCCACGGCGTCGGGGTCGGTGAGGTCGGCCTGCACCAGCACGTGCCCGTCGCCGGGCAGCTCGGCGAGCACCTGCTCGGCCCGCTCCCGGGAGCCGCCCCAGTGCACCGCCACCCGGTCGCCCTGGGCGGCGAACGCGAGTGCGATCGCGCGGCCGATGCCGCGGGAGGCGCCGGTCACCAGGACGGCGCGCGAGGTCGGGGTCTGCGGGTCCACGAGAGGAGTCAACCAGTCACCAGCTGCCGCGGTGGACGACCTCGTCCACCCCCCGCCGACCGCGGTCGAGCGACGGCGACCGCTTGTCCTCGGTGCCGGGGTAGCCGACGGAGACGCAGCCGATCGGCGTGTACGCGGCCGGCACCCCGAAGGCCTCGCGGAAGGCGGCGATGCGCTCCGGCGGGACGCCGAAGAAGCACGCGCCCAGCCCCTCGTCGACCGCGGTGAGCAGCATCAGCAGCGACGCCATCCCGGTGTCGACGTCCCAGTAGGGCACCGGCCAGCGGGCCTCGTCGCGGTCGGTCCAGCCCTTGTCGGACTCCGCGTAGCGCTCCAGGTAGGCGGCCTTGTGCGACAGCGGCACGACCAGCAGCGGCGCGCGGCGCATCCGGGTCAGCCAGCCGTCGGGCGCACCGGGACCGGTGGTCGCGGCCCAGAAGCGGTCGCGTTCCGCCGGCGTCTCCAGCACCAGGAACGCCCAGCCCTGGCTGAACCCAGCCGACGGCGCCCGGATCGCGTGCTCGAGCAGCCGCTCGCGGACCTCGGCGGGCACCGGCCGGTCGGGGTCGTAGTCACGCACCATGCGGCGCCGGCGGACGACGTCCCTGAACTCCATGGGCCCCACCCTGCCGCAGCGGTCCGACAGGTCAGGCCACCCGGCCGAGCCGGGCCAGCAGGCGGGCCTCCCGGTCGGCGTCCGCGGGCACGTCCAGGGCCGGGCGGCAGATGCCCTCCATGTGGAGGGCATCGCCGAAGCCGTCCGCACCGGCCTCGACCCGGTCCAGCTCCTCGTCGGTGAGGTCGTCGTCGGCGCCGACGGCGCGGGCGACGTCCCAGCGGTGCACGACCATGTCCCACACGTAGAACTGCTCGAAGGCGGCGCCGACCGTGGTGCGCCCGAAGAACCCGTCGAACTCCCGGGAGGCCACGGTCTCGTCGGACACCGCCTCGGTGACCCGCTCCGCGTGCGCGCGCCAGGCGGCGGCCGGGTCGGCGGCCACGTCGGGTGCCTCGCCCAGGTCCACGCCGTGCGTGGTGAGGAACTCCCGCTGCGTCCCGATCACGTGCCCGACGACGTCGGCGGCGGTCCAGCCCTCGCACGGGGACGGGCGCGACCAGCCGGTCGGGGGCACGGTGTCGAGCAGCGCGGTGAGGGGACGGTCGGCTGCCGCGTAGCTCGTGGCGGTGGAGGTCATGCCGGGGAACCTAGGAGCGTGCGGCAGGCTCGGTCTTGATGAAAGCCGACAGCGGGCCCCCGGACGGCGGGACGACCCCGCGGGACGCCGTCGAGCGCGCCCACCTCAAGGAGCCGGACGACGTCTCGCACGTCATGTACCGGTACCCGGTGGAGCCCGGGTTCGACGGGCTGCTGCAGCGGTTCTGGATCCCGGTCTGGTCGGTGCCCGCGGGGCGCGAGGCGCCGCAGCGGGTCCTGCAGTACCCGGTGTCGCTGGTCGTCGTGGCCGCCGACTACGCCCGCTTCTACGGCGTGGTCTCCGGGCTGTCCACCACGACGCTGACCGGCAGCGGGTGGGCGGTCGGGGTGATGTGCGCACCCGCCGCCGGCTCGCTCATCGCCGGCGGGCCGATGAGCGACCACACCGACGGGCACGTCGACGTGGCCGACGTCCTCGGTCCGGCGGGGGAGACCCTGACCGCCCGGGTCCGCGCCGCGATGGCCCCCGACCCGCATGCCCCGGCCGCGCACTCCGCCGCCATGACGGCCTTCGGCGCCGCACTGCGACCGCTGCTGCCGGTCGACTCCGACGGGGAGCTGGTCAACCGGGTGGTGGCGTACGTGGAGGGCGACCGGGAGGTCCTCCGCGTCGGCCAGGTCTGCGCGCAGTTCGGCCTCTCCGAGCGGGCCCTGCAGCGGCTGGTCCACCGCCGACTCGGGCTGACCCCGAAGTGGCTGATCCAGCGACGCCGGTTGCAGGAGGCCGCGGAGCGGCTGCGCGCGGGCCCGGCCGACCTCGCGGGGGTGGCCGCGGCGCTGGGCTACGCCGACCAGGCGCACTTCACCCGCGACTTCGCCCGCGTCACCGGCGTCCCACCGGGGCAGTTCGCCGCCCGCTACGGGGCCGGCGGCTCACGCGGGCCCGGGAGCGGCGTCTCCTAGGCTGTGCCCGTGCCGAAGCTCCAGCTGCTCCCTGCCGTCGATGTCGCCGACGGCCTCGCCGTCCGCCTGGTCCAGGGGGAGGCCGGCAGCGAGACCTCCTACGGCGACCCGCTCGAGGCGGCGCTGGCCTGGCAGCGCGACGGCGCCGAGTGGGTGCACCTGGTCGACCTGGACGCTGCCTTCGGGCGTGGCTCCAACCGCGAGCTGCTGGCCCGCGTGGTCGGTGAGCTGGACGTCGACGTGGAGCTCTCCGGTGGCATCCGGGACGACGAGTCGCTGACCGCGGCGCTGGCCACCGGCTGCCGGCGGGTCAACCTGGGCACCGCCGCGCTGGAGTCCCCGGAGTGGTGCGCGCGGGCGATCGCCGAGCACGGCGACCGGGTCGCCGTCGGCCTGGACGTGCGCGGCACCCGGCTGGCCGCCCGCGGCTGGACCAAGGAGGGCGGCGAGCTGTACGAGACCCTCGCCCGGCTGGACGCCGAGGGGTGCGCCCGCTACGTCGTCACCGACATCACCAAGGACGGCACGCTGCGCGGCCCGAACCTGGACCTGCTGCGCGAGGTCTGCGCGGCCACCCCGCGCCCGGTGGTCGCCTCCGGCGGCGTCAGCTCGCTGGAGGACATCCGCGCGCTGGCCGCACTGACCGAGGTCGGCGTCGAGGGCTCGATCGTCGGCAAGGCGCTGTACGCCGGCCAGTTCACCCTGCCCGAGGCGCTGGCGCTGACCGAAGAACTGGCATGACCGCGCTCCGGCTGGGCTCGGGGACTCCCTGGGAGGCGGTCGTCGGCTACAGCCGCGTCGTCGTCGCCGGTGACACCGCGTGGGTCAGCGGCACCACCGCGACCGTCGACGGGCAGGTGGTGCACCCCGGGGACGCGGGCGCCCAGACCCGGGTGGCGCTGGAGACGATCATGCGTTCGCTGGCCGACGTCGGGTTCGCCCCGGGCGACGTCGTCCGCACCCGGCTGTACGTCACCGACATCAGCCGCTGGGAGGAGGTCGGGCGGGTGCACGGGGAGTTCTTCCGTGACGTCCGGCCGGCCACCGCGATGGTGCAGGTGGCCGGCCTGATCGACCCGGCGATGCTGGTGGAGATCGAGGCCGACGCGGTTCGGGGTGCGGCATGAGCCTGGCCGTGCGGGTGATCCCCTGCCTGGACGTCGACGCCGGCCGGGTGGTGAAGGGCGTCAACTTCGTTGACCTGGTCGACGCCGGTGACCCGGTGGAGATGGCCCGGGTCTACGACGCCGAGGGTGCCGACGAACTGACCTTCCTGGACATCACCGCCAGTTCCGGTGACCGGGAGACCACCTACGACGTCGTCCGGCGCACGGCGGAGAGCGTGTTCATCCCGCTCACCGTCGGCGGTGGGGTGCGCAGCGTCGCCGACGTCGACCGGCTGCTGCGCAACGGGGCGGACAAGATCGCGGTGAACACCGCGGCGGTCACCCGGCCGGAGCTGATCGCCGAGATCGCCGACCGGTTCGGCAACCAGGTGCTCGTGCTGTCGCTGGACGCGCGCCGCGTCCGAGACGGGGTGCAGACCGACTCCGGCTTCGAGGTCACCACCCACGGTGGCCGGCGCGGCACCGGCCGGGACGCCGTGGAGTGGGTGGTGCAGGCCGCGCAGCTGGGCGTCGGCGAGGTGCTGCTGAACTCGATGGACGCCGACGGCACCCGCGCCGGCTTCGACACCGACCTGATCTCCGCCGTCCGCCGCGAGGTGACCGTGCCGCTGATCGCCAGCGGGGGAGCGGGTGCGGTCGACCACTTCCCGCCGGCGGTGGCCGCCGGCGCCGACGCGGTGCTCGCCGCCAGCGTCTTCCACTTCGGGCAGCTGCGGGTCGGCGACGTGAAGCAGGGGCTGGCCGCGGCCGGGGTGCCGATCCGGCAGGAGGCCGACCGCCCGCTGCGGTGAGTGGGGGGTCAGTCGACGGTGAGGTCCACGCAGGCGACCTCGCGGCGGCCGCTCACCCAGAGCAGCACCTCCAGCGGGGCACCGGTCACCGTCGTCGTCGGCTCACCGTCGTGCAGCCGGCGCTCGCTGCCCGCTGAGCCGTCGGGCACGTCGCTGCGCCGCACCAGCAGGCCGGCCGTCGGCCGCTGCGACGCCTGGCCGCGGGCCAGGACCGGCACGCTCTTCCACAGCTGGTCCTGCACCTGCCGGGGCAGCTCCCGCGGTGCCCACCCCGGCTGTGCCCGCCGCACGTCCTCGTGGTGGATCACCATCTCGGCGGTGTTCACCAGCCGGTCCACCGCCGGCCAGGAGGTGGGCACCCAGGTCGGCGGGCCCGACCGGACCTCGGCGACCAGCCGGCCGTAGTCCTGCCGCTCCCGGGCCCGGCCGTGGACCTTGTCCGTCCACCGCGCGAACGGCCCGCCCAGCACGAACCCCGGCATGGCATCGGGGCGACGGTCGCGTACGACCAGGTGGGCGGCCATGTCCTGGGTCGCCCAGCCCTCGCAGCAGGTGGGCCGATCGGGCCCCAGCTGCTCCAGCAGGTCGGCCAGCGCGGCCCGCTCCGACTGGGACACGGGCACGGCGGAGGTCGGCACCAGCCGAGGTTATCGCCGTTCCGGCACCGACGGCCCGCCGACGAGACCGGCTCGTGACCGACGCCCCGGGCCCCGACCTCCGGGCCGCCGCGAGGCTCCCGGCAATTCCGTTAGGGGGCCTAAGGAACGCGAGTACGCTGACCGCACCGACCGCTCGACCCCCTGGAGGACCCCTGTGCCGCGCCGCAGAGACGCCGTCGTCCGGCGCGGGCTCCGTCACGTGCGCCGCGCCGTGCGCGAGCAACCGGGCATCTTCGCGCTGGCGTTCCTGGGCAGCAGCCTCTACGGCGGGATGACCGTCGCCAGCGCCTACGTCATCGGTGGGATCACCACCCGGGTGCTGCTGCCGGCCTTCGACGAGGGGGCGACCACCACGGCCGCGCTGACCCTCGCCGCGCTGGCGATCCTCGTCGTCGCCGTACTGAAGATCGTCGGGATCATCGGCCGGCGGCTGTTCGCCGGGATGATGGCCTACCGGCTGCAGGCCGACTACCGCCGCCGGGTCACCGGCCAGTACCTCCGCCTGCCGCTGTCCTGGCACCAGCGGCACCCCACCGGGCAGCTGCTGTCCAACGCCAACTCCGACGTCGAGTCGGCGTGGTTCTTCGTCCAGCCGCTGCCCTTCGCCTGTGGCGCGTTGGTCATGGTGGCCATCACCAGCGTCGCGCTGGTGCTCACCGACCCCCTGCTCGCACTGGTCGGGCTGGTCGTCTTCCCCCTGGTGTTCGTGATGAACGCCGTCTACAGCCAGGTCATGTCGCCCCGGATGGCGCGTGCCCAGCAGCTGCGCGCCGAGGTCAGCGAGATCGCCCACGAGAGCTTCGACGCCGCACTCGTCGTCAAGACGCTGGGCCGGGAGACCACCGAGACCAGCCGGTTCGCGGTGAAGGCCGACGAGCTGCGCGACGGGCTGATCTCGGTCGGCCGGGTCCGGGGCCTGTTCGACCCGCTCATGGAGGCGCTGCCGAACCTGGGCACCCTGGCCGTGCTGCTGATCGGTGCCCAGCGGGTCGCCGCCGGTGCCGCCGACGCCGGCGACCTGGTCTCCATCGCCTACCTGTTCATCCAGCTGGCGCTGCCGATCCGGGCCATCGGCTGGGTGCTGGCCGACCTGCCCCGGGCGATGGCCGGGTTCGACCGGGTGACCCCCGTGCTCGAGGCCACCGGGGAGATCCCGCACGGGCCCGATGCGGCGCCCGCCGGCGACCAGGGCGCCGTGCTCGAACTGCAGGACGTCTCCTTCCGCTACGGCGGTGCCGCGCGCCCGACCCTGGCCGGCGTCACCTTCGACGTCGCCGCCGGGCGCACGCTCGCCGTCGTCGGCCCGACCGGCGCCGGCAAGTCCACCCTCGCCGGGCTGCTGGTGCGGCTGACCGACCCGGACTCCGGGGCGGTGCTCCTCGACGGGGTCGACCTGCGCACCCTCCGCGAGGGCCAGGTCAGCGACCAGGTGGCGTTCGTCGCCCAGACGACCTTCCTGTTCGACGACACCGTCCGCGACAACGTCACCCTGGGCGGGCCGTACACCGACGAGGAGGTCCACGAGGCGCTGCGCATCGCCGCCGCCGACGACTTCGTCGGCCGGCTCCCCGACGGCCTGGACACCCGGGTCGGCGAGCGCGGCGCCAGCCTCTCCGGCGGTCAGCGGCAGCGGCTGGCGCTGGCCCGCGCCATCGTCCGCCGTCCCCGGCTGCTGGTCCTGGACGACGCGACCAGTGCGGTCGACCCGTCGGTGGAGGCCCGGATCCTGGACGCGCTGCGCGCCGCCGACCGGCCGGCCACCGTCGTCGTGGTCGCCTACCGGCAGGCCACCATCGCGCTGGCCGACGAGGTGCTGTGGCTGGAGGCCGGCCGGCTCGTCGCCCGCGGCACGCACACCGAGCTGCTCGCCCAGGTGCCCGGCTACGCCCGCCTGGTGCACGCCTACCAGCCCCCCGAGCCCGGCCCCGCCGAGCGCGAGCCCGCGGGGGTGCCGGCGTGAGCGACCATCCGGTGCTGGCCACCGACCGCCGGTCGGAGACCGCCACCGCGACCCTGCGCCGCGGCCTGCGGATGATGCCGGAGTTCCGCCAGGGGCTGCCCGCCACCTTCGCCCTGGCCCTGGTCGCCACCGCCGGCCGGGTGGTCGTCCCGATCGCCGTGCAGCAGACCATCGACCGGGGGCTGCGCGCGCCCGGTGGCACGGACATCGAGCTGGTCCGCGACCTGGTCGCGATCTGCGCGGTCGTCGTGCTGATCACCAGCTTCGCCGTCTACCGGATGAACGTCCGGCTGTTCCGCACCACCGAGACGGCGCTGGCCGGCCTCCGGGTCCGGGCGTTCCGGCACGTGCACGACCTGTCGGTGCTGCACCAGCAGGGCCAGCGGCGAGGGTCGCTGGTCTCCCGGGTGACCAGCGACGTCGACCAGCTGTCGGTGTTCATGCAGTGGGGCGGGGTGCTCGGGCTGGTCAGCCTGGGCCAGCTCGTGGTGGCCACCGCCGTCATGGCGTTCTACTCCTGGCAGCTGACCCTGCTGGTGCTGGTCTGCTTCATCCCGCTGGCCGTGGCGGTCAAGTTCTTCGCCCGCCGCCTCGTCGAGGTCTACGGGGTGGTGCGGGAACGGGTCGGTGACGTGCTGGCCGCCGTGGGGGAGTCCGTCATCGGTGCGCCCACGGTGCGGGCCTACGGCATCCGCGCCCGGACGGCGGCCCGGCTCGACGGCGCCATCGACCGGCACTACCGCGCCTCGGTGCACGCGCAGAAGGTGACCGCAGGCGTCTACGTCAGCGGAGAGTTCGTCGCCGCCGTCGCCAACGCGGCGGTCGTCGTGGTCGGCGTGCTGCTCGGCATCGCCGGGGACATCAGCGCCGGCACCCTCGTCGCCTTCCTCTTCCTGGTCACGCTGTTCGTCGCGCCGGTGCAGACCGCCAGCGAGGTGCTCAACGAGGCGCAGAACGCCGTCGCCGGGTTCCGCCGAGTGCTCGACGTGCTGGACACCGAGCCCGACGTCCAGGACCCCGCCGACGGCCGGCCGCTGCCGGACGGGCCGCTGGACGTGCGCTTCGACGCCGTCTCCTTCGCCTACGGGGCGGGGGCCGCCAAGGCCCTGGACGGCGTCGACCTGACCATCGCCGCCCGGACCCGCATCGCGATCGTCGGGGAGACAGGGTCGGGCAAGACGACGTTCGCCAAGCTCGTCACCCGGCTGATGGACCCCACCGGCGGCCGGGTGCTGGTCGGCGGCGTGCCGCTGGACGAGGTGGCCTTCGCGTCGTTGCGCGAACGCGTGGTGATGGTGCCCCAGGACGGGTTCCTGTTCGACGCCTCGGTCGCCGACAACGTCCGCTACGGCCGGCCGGACCTGACCGACGCGCAGATCGTCGCCGCCTTCGACGAGCTCGGCCTGCGCGACTGGCTGGACGGGTTGCCCGACGGCGTCAGCACGCCGGTGGGCCAGCGTGGGGAGTCGCTGTCAGCGGGGGAACGGCAGCTGGTCGCGGTGGCCCGCGCCTACGTGGCCGACCCCGACCTGCTGGTGCTGGACGAGGCGACCAGCGCCGTCGACCCGGCCACCGAGATGCGGCTGACCCGGGCGCTGGACGCGCTCACCGACGGGCGCACCACGCTGACCATCGCGCACCGGCTGTCCACCGCGGAGCGGGCCGACGAGGTGCTGGTCGTCGACGCCGGCCGGGTGGTCCAGCGCGGCACGCACGCCCAGCTCGTGGACGCCGACGGGCCCTACGCCCGGCTGCACGCCTCGTGGCGCCGCAGCTCCGGCCGGCAGCCCGAACCCGCCGCCTGACTGCCCGTCCGGTACCGGTGGGGCGGGGGGACGACGATCCCGCCCGCCCGCCGCCCGAGCGGCCCGGGACCCGCGCCGAGGCCCTACCGTCCGGCCGTGTCCTCCGAGTCCGCCAGCCGCCGTCCGCCGCTGCCCGCTCTGGTCGCCGTGCTGGGGGCGGTGCTCACCGCGTTGCTGACCGGCTTCTTCAGCGTCATCGCCCTGGCCTTCTCCAACGGGCAGTACGACGGTGGCACCTGGCTGGTGATCGCCATACCCGTGCTGCTCGCGGCCTGGCTGCTGACCGGCGCGCTGCTGCTGCTGATCGGCCGCTCCTGGCTGGCGCTGCTCGTGCCGGCCGCCGTGGTGTTCGCCCTGGTCGTCTGGGGGACCGTCGCGGCCGGGCTCGGCTCGGACACCGACGGGTTCGTGGTGCTGATGTGGCTGCTGCCGGCCGGCACCGCGGTGCTCGCCGGGCTCCCCGGCGTCCGCCGATGGGTCGCCGCCCGGCGGGGCGCCCGACTGTCCACAGATCGCGGCTGACCACCCCGTGCGCCGGCGGGCGCCCCTAGCGTCCGGAGGGTGCCTGAGACGGACGACGACCCCCCGATGACCGCGCTCCTCGCCGGCCTGGCGGGCGGGGTGAGCGCGGTCCCCCTCCTGTTCATGGCGCTGATCACCTACAGCTACGCACCGGACCTCGACCCGGTCGAGCGGTGGTCCTGGCCGTTGCTGCTCGCCCTCGCGGTCGGGCACCTGGTCGGTGCTGCACGGCTCACCCGGCAGCGGGGCCACCGGCTGCTGGTCGGGGTCGCGGTGGCCACCCTGGTCAGCTACCCGCTGCTGGTGGTCGTGAGCTCGGCGGGACAGCCGGAGCCGGTGGGCGACGTGGTCGCCGCGCTGGCCGTCGTGCTGGCCGGTCCGCTGCTGGCCGCGCTGCTCGGGTCGTCGTCCGACGCGCGGCGCTGGGCCGACCGGTCCGCCGGGGTCCCTCCCAGCTGACCACGCCTGGCGACCCGGGCGGCGGTGCGCCCGCCCCGGTCGAGCGACTCGCACACGCCGGACCGAGGGCGCGGCGCACTCGGCCGACTAGCGTCCCCGGGGTGGGCAACGACGCTGACGTGATCGTGGTGGGGGCGGGGCTGGCCGGGCTGGTCGCCACCGCCGAGCTGGCCGATGCCGGGAAGCGGGTGCTGCTGCTGGACCAGGAGCCGGCCGCCTCCCTCGGCGGGCAGGCGCACTGGTCCTTCGGCGGGCTCTTCCTCGTCGACAGCCCCGAGCAGCGCCGGCTGCGGGTGAAGGACTCCCTGGAGCTGGCCCGGCAGGACTGGCTGGGCACCGCCGGCTTCGACCGCGCCGAGGACCACTGGCCCCGCCAGTGGGCCGAGGCCTACCTGCAGTTCGCCGCGGGGGAGAAGCGCGCCTGGCTGCGCGCCCAGGGCGTCCGGTTCTTCCCCGTCGTCGGCTGGGCCGAGCGCGGCGGGTACACCGCGACCGGACACGGCAACTCCGTCCCCCGGTTCCACATCACCTGGGGCACCGGACCCGGCGTGCTCGCCCCGTTCCTGCGCCGGGTCGCCGACGCGGCCGCCCGCGGGCTGGTCGACGTCCGGCACCGGCACCGGGTCGACGGGCTGGTGGTCACCGGTGGCGCGGTCACCGGGGTGCGCGGCGCGGTCCTGGAGCCCAGCGACGTCGAGCGCGGCGTGGCCAGCTCCCGCACCGAGGTCGGCGAGTTCGAGTACTCGGCGCAGGCCGTCGTCGTCACCTCCGGCGGCATCGGCGGCAACCACGAGCTGGTGCGGAAGAACTGGCCGGCGCGGCTGGGCCCGGTGCCGAAGCGACTGCTCTCCGGCGTCCCGGCGCACGTCGACGGCCGGATGCTGGAGATCGCCCAGGGCGCCGGCGGCCGGGTCGTCAACCCCGACCGGATGTGGCACTACACCGAGGGCATCGCCAACCACTCACCGATCTGGGCCCACCACGGCATCCGGATCCTCCCCGGCCCTTCCTCGCTGTGGCTCGACGCCACCGGCACCCGCTTGCCGGTCCCGCTGTTCCCCGGCTTCGACACCCTCGGCACGCTCGCGCACATCGGCACCACCGGGTTCGAGCACACCTGGTTCCTGCTCACCCAGAAGATCGTGGAGAAGGAGTTCACCCTCTCCGGCTCCGAGCAGAACCCCGACCTCACGGACAAGGACCTCAAGCTGCTGCTCACCCGGGTGCGCGCGGGCGCGGCGGCCCCGGTGCAGAAGTTCCTGGACGACGGCGAGGACTTCGTCGTCGAGCGCACCCTGCCGGAGCTGGTCGCCGGGATGAACCGGCTCACCGGCGACTCCCCGCACGTCGACCTGGCCACCGTGGAGCGCGAGGTCGTCGCCCGCGACCGGGAGATCGCCAACACCTTCACCAAGGACCTCCAGGTGACCGCGATGCGCCAGGCCCGCACCTTCCTGGGCGACAAGCTGATCCGGGTCGCCGCACCGCACCGGCTGCTGGACCCCGACGCGGGGCCGCTGATCGCCGTCCGGCTCAACGTGCTCACCCGCAAGTCCCTCGGCGGCCTGGAGACCGACCTGTCCGGCCGCGTGCTGCGGGCCGACGGGGGACCGTTCCCCGGGCTGTACGCGGCCGGGGAGGTCGCCGGCTTCGGCGGCGGGGGGATGCACGGCTACCGCTCGCTGGAGGGCACCTTCCTCGGCGGCTGCCTGTTCTCCGGCCGGGTGACCGGCCGCGCGCTGGCGGCGGCGCTGTGACCACACCCGACTGGGACGCCGTCCCCTACACCGGCCCGCCGTCCTACGGCCCGCCCCCGCAGCAACCGGGTCATGGCCACCCGTCCGGCTACAGGCCGCCGCCACAGGGATGGGCGGCTCCGCAGGAATGGGCGGCTCCGCAGGGATGGGCGGCTCCGCAGGGATGGGCGGCTCCGCAGGGCTGGCCCTCGCCGCCGGGCTGGGTGCCGGCCGGGTGGGGTCCGCCGGGGTGGGGTGCACCGGGAGGGTGGGGCGCTCCGCAGCGCCCGGCCCGGCCCGGGTCGGTCGTCGCCGCCGCCGTGCTGGCCTTCGTCTCCGCGCTGCTGGTGGTGCTCGGCACCATCTACGGCCTGGCGTTCAGCGCGCTGCTCAGCCTCGCCCAGGGGCCCTCGGCCGGGGTCGGCACCGGGACGGCGCTGGCCCAGCTCGCACTGGTGGCCCTGCTGGTCGTGGGCGGGCTGCGGCAGCTGAACGGCGACCGCCGGTTCCTGCTCGCCGCCTGCGGGCTCCAGCTGGCCCTGAGCCTGTACTGGGTGACGGTGCTCGGCGACCTCTCCGCGCGCAGCATCGGTGACGCCCTGGGCTTCGTCCCGGTCCTCTACGTGGTCCTCGCCGGGACGGCGGCCGGCCTGACCTTCCTGCCCGACGCCCGGGCGTGGGCCCGGCAGGCAACACCACCGGCACCGGCGGGGGAGCAGCCGCCCGCCGGAGCGCCCCGGCCCGGGCCCTGACCGGCGCTGCGTCCGGGGCCTGACCGGCCGCAGCGCGCCGGGTGGGACGATCAGCGCATGTCCGCCCCTGCCCCCGACACCGCCCTGGACCCCGCCGTCGCCACGCTGCTGAGCCGCGACCCCGCCGGCCTCGTCGCCGCCGTCGTGCAGCAGCACGACACCGGCGAGGTGCTGATGGTCGCCTGGATGGACGACGAGGCGCTGCACCGCACGCTCACCACCGGCCGGGCCACCTACTGGTCGCGCAGCCGCGGCGAGTACTGGGTGAAGGGGGAGACCTCCGGTCACCGGCAGTGGGTGCGCGACGTACGGCTGGACTGCGACGGCGACGCCCTGCTGCTGCTCGTCGACCAGGAGGGCCCGGCCTGCCACACCGGCGAGCGCAGCTGCTTCCACCGCCCGCTGCCGGCCACGCCCGGGGCGCCGGCATGAGCCTGCAGCTGGGCCGCACCAGCCCGACCCCTGCCGAGTTCGCCCACCTGGACGCGCCCGTCGTCCCGGTCACCCGCCGGCTGCTGGCCGACAGCGAGACCGCGGTGGGCATCTACCGCAAGCTGGCCGGCAACCGGCCGGGCACCGTGCTCCTGGAGTCCGCCGAACAGGGCAAGCAGTGGTCCCGGTTCAGCTTCGTCGGCGTGCGCAGCGCCGGCGTCCTCACCGAGGCCGACGGGACGACGGCCTGGCTCGGCGACCCGCTGCCCGGGCTCACCGACGACCTGCCCGCCGACCCGCTGGCCGCCGTCCGCACCCTGGCCCGTCGGCTCCGCTCGCCGCGCACGCCCGGCCTGCCGCCGCTGACCGGCGGGCTGGTGGGCTACCTGGGCTACGACGTCGTCCGGCGGCTCGAGCGGCTGCCGCAGACCGCCGTCGACGACCTGGGCATGCCCGAGCTCGCGCTGATGCTCGTCACCGACCTCGCGGTGCTGGACCACACCGACGGCACGGTGCTGCTCATCGCCAACGTGCTGGGCGGTGCGCCGGGTGGCTACGACGACGCGGTCGCCCGGCTGGACGCGATGGCCGCCGACCTGGCCGAGGCGGCGCCCCCCGGCGTGGCGATGGTCGAGACCGCCGACGCGCCGCCGGTGACCAGCAACATGGGGCCGGGGGAGTACGAGGCCGGCGTCGAGCGGGTGCGCGAGCACGTCCGCGCCGGCGACGTCTTCCAGACCGTGCTCGCCCAGCGCTTCGAGCTGGCCACCGACGTCGACGCCCTGGACCTCTACCGGGTGCTGCGGGCCACCAACCCCTCGCCGTACATGTACCTGCTTCGCTTCGCCGGGCGGCAGTCGCCGTTCGACGTGGTCGGCTCCTCCCCGGAGGCGCTGGTCACCGTGACCGGGAGCCGGGCCGTGGTGCACCCGCCGGCCGGCACCCGTCCGCGCGGCGCCACCCCGGAGGACGACGTGCGGCTCACCGAGGAGCTGCTGGCCGACCCCAAGGAACGCGCCGAGCACGTGATGCTGGTCGACCTGGCCCGCAACGACCTGGGCCGGGTGAGCGAGCCGGGCACCGTCGAGGTCGCCGACTTCATGCGGGTCGAGCGGTACAGCCATGTCATGCACCTGGTCTCCACCGTGGCCGGTCAGGTGACCCCGGACCGGGACGCGCTGGACGTGTTCGACGCGACCTTCCCCGCCGGCACCGTCTCCGGGGCGCCCAAGCCGCGGGCGATGGAGGTCATCGAGTCCCTGGAGCCCACCCGCCGGGCGCTCTACGCCGGCACGGTCGGCTACGTCGACGCCAGCGGTGACATGGACATGGCCATCGCCATCCGCACCGCGGTGCTGCACGACGGCCGCGCCTACGTGCAGGCCGGCGCCGGCGTCGTGGCCGACAGCGACCCGGCCAGCGAGGAGGCGGAGACCCGGCACAAGGCCCGCGCCGTGCTGTCGGCGATCGCCACCGCGGAGGGGCTGCGGGAGCTCCGGTGAGCCACCCCGCGCCCCCGGTCCCACCTCCGGCCGCCACCCGGGGCCGGCGGGAGCTCACCGTCGCGGTCCTGCTGTCCGCGCTCTCCGGTGGGCTGGCGCTGTCGGCGTCCGGGGAGCCGTGGGCCGACGTCACGGTCGTGCGCGAACCGCCGCTGCCGCCGACGTCGGAGGTGCTGACCGGCAGCCAGGCCGCACCGCTGGTCGCCGCGTGCGGGCTGCTGCTGCTCGCCGCCGCGGTCGCGGTCATCGCCGTCCGCGGCGTCGGCCGGGTGGTGGTCGGCCTGCTGGTCGCGGTGGCCGGTGGCGTGCTCGGCTGGTCGGGGCTGCGTGCGCTCACCGGTTCGCTCGACCTCGGCGGCACCGACGTGACGTCGGGGGTCGGGCTGGGGCAGGCCCAGGTGACCACCGACCCCGTGGCCACCTGGCCCGCGGTGGCCCTGGTCGCCGGTGTGCTCGGCGTGCTGGCCGGGGCCCTGGTGGTGCTGCGCGGCCGGGACTGGCCGGGCATGGGGCGTCGCTACGAGCGCACCGGGCAGCCGGCGGGGGCGACGGCAGCACCTGCCCGGCCGGCTCGTCCCGCTCGCCCGGAGACCGATGAGGACCGGCACCAGGCGGCCTGGAAGGCCCTGGACCGCGGCGACGACCCGACCGCATGAGGACGAGGTCCTCCTCCTCGCCGCGCGGCCCCGCGCCGGGCCCGCCCAGCCGGTCGCCCGCTCTTGTACCCGGGCCGTCCGGACGGCGTGCACCGGCCCCCGGAGGGAACCGGACCTGGCCCGTCTCTAGAGTGATCCACGCGGTCCGAGTGGTGGGGACCGGTCCGGTGCCACATCCTGAGAGGTCCGAGGAGGGGTCATGAGCGTCCTCGACGAGATCGTCGCCGGTGTCCGGGAGGACGTCGCTGCCCGTCAGGCCACCACCCCGCTGACCGAGGTGCAGGCCGCGGCCCGCGATGCCCGGCCCGCCCTGGACGCCCTCGCCGCCCTCCGGGCCCCGGGCGTCGGTGTGATCGCCGAGGTCAAGCGGCGCAGCCCGAGCAAGGGCGACCTCGCTGCCATCGCCGACCCGGCCGCGCTCGCCGCGCAGTACGCCGCCGGCGGTGCCCGGGTGATCAGCGTGCTGACCGAGGGCCGCCGGTTCGGCGGGTCGCACGCCGACCTGGCCGCCGTCCGGGCCGCCGTCGACGTCCCGGTGCTGAACAAGGACTTCGTGATCAGCAGCTACCAGGTGCACGAGGCCCGGGCGCACGGGGCCGACCTGGTCCTGCTCATCGTGGCCGCGCTCGACCAGCCGGTGCTCATCGGCCTGCTCGAGCGGATCGAGTCCCTCGGCATGACCGCCCTGGTCGAGGTGCACAGCGAGGCCGAGGCCGACCGCGCGCTCGCCGCAGGTGCCTCGGTGATCGGCGTCAACGCCCGCGACCTGACGACGCTGTCGGTCGACCGCTCCACCTTCGAGCGGATCGCCCCGGGCCTGCCCAGCGAGGTCGTCAAGATCGCCGAGTCCGGGGTGCGCGGCCCGCACGACCTGATCAGCTACGCCGGCGCGGGCGCCGACGCGGTGCTGGTGGGGGAGGGCCTGGTCACCGCCGGTGACCCGCGGCAGGCGGTCGCCGACCTGGTCACCGCCGGTTCCCACCCGGCGACCCCGCGCACCACCCGTTAGTAGAAGGACCCTCCTGCCCCCCACCGCTCGCAAGCTCGCGGCGGGCCCCTGCAGGAGGGCCAAGAGGAGGAAGGTCCCTACGCTGGGGGGCATGACCCTCTCCGCGCACGCCCCGGCCCCTGACGTCCCCGACGCCACGGCGTCGGGGGAGTGGCCGGATGCCACGGGGCACTTCGGTGTCTTCGGCGGCCGGTTCGTCCCGGAGGCGCTGATCGCCGCGCTCGACGAGCTGACCGCGGCCTACGAGGCGATGCGGGTCGACCCCGCGTTCCTCGACGAGTTCGCCCGCCTGCAGCGCGACTACACCGGCCGGCCCAGCCCGATCACCGAGGTGCCGAAGTTCGCCGAGCACTGCGGCGGAGCGCGGGTGCTGCTCAAGCGCGAGGACCTCAACCACACCGGCTCACACAAGATCAACAACGTGCTCGGCCAGGCGCTGCTCACCAAGCGGATCGGCAAGACCCGGGTCATCGCCGAGACCGGCGCCGGCCAGCACGGGGTCGCCACCGCCACCGCCGCGGCCCTGATGGGGCTGTCCTGCACCGTCTACATGGGCGAGGAGGACACCCGCCGCCAGGCGCTGAACGTCGCCCGGATGCGGCTGCTGGGTGCCGAGGTGATCCCGGTGACCACCGGCTCCCGCACGCTGAAGGACGCGATCAACGAGGCGTTCCGCGACTGGGTGACCAACGTCGAGACGACGAACTACGTCTTCGGCACCGTCGCCGGCCCGCACCCGTTCCCGATGATGGTGCGCGACTTCCAGCGGGTCATCGGCGACGAGGCCCGCGCGCAGCTGCTGGAGCGTGAGCAGCGGCTGCCCGACGTCGTCCTGGCCTGTGTCGGTGGCGGGTCCAACGCGATCGGCATCTTCACCGCCTTCGTGCCCGACGAGGCCGTCCGGCTGGTCGGCCTGGAGGCCGGTGGGGACGGCGTGGACACCGGCCGGCACGCGGCCACCATCACCGGGGGAGACCCCGGTGTGCTGCACGGCGCGCGCTCCTACCTGCTGCAGGACGACAACGGGCAGACCGTCGAGTCGCACTCCATCTCCGCCGGCCTGGACTACCCCGGCGTCGGCCCCGAGCACGCCTTCCTGCACGACATCGGGCGGGCCGAGTACCGGCCGGTCACCGACGCCGAGGCGATGGAGGCCTTCGCCCTGCTGTGTCGCACCGAGGGGATCATCCCGGCGATCGAGTCGGCGCACGCGCTGGCCGGCGCGATGATGGTCGGCCGTGAGCTCGGCCCGGACGCGCTGCTGCTGGTGAACCTCTCCGGCCGCGGGGACAAGGACGTCGAGACCGCCAGCGCCTGGTTCGACCTCGCCGACCGGACGGCGCCGACCGACTCCGACGAGCGGGCCGTCGAGGCCGGCCGGGGTGCGGAACCGGGGCCGGGCCTGGACACCGAGCAGCACGCCACCGAGGGCGCGGTCAGCAACGACCTGGCCGTGGCCGGGCAGGACGCGGGGGAGGACTCGTGAGCGCACTGCAGGAGCGCATCGCCGCGGCGCGGTCCGAGGGGCGGGCGGCGCTGATCGCCTACCTCCCGGTCGGCTACCCCGACGTCGACGGCTCGATCGCGGCGATGGTCGCGGCGGTCGAGGGCGGCGCTGACATCGTGGAGATCGGCGTGCCCTACTCCGACCCGGGGATGGACGGGCCGGTGATCCAGGAGGCCGTCGACGTCGCCGTCCGGGCCGGGGTCGGCATGGCCGACGTGCTGCGCGCCGTGACCGCGGTCGCCGCCGCCGGTGCCGTGCCGGTGGTGATGAGCTACTGGAACCCGATCGAGCGCTACGGGGTCGACCGCTTCGCCGACGACCTGGCCGCGGCCGGTGGCGCCGGCGCCATCACCCCCGACCTCATCCCCGACGAGGCCGGCGCCTGGCTGGCCGCCAGCGACCGGGTGGGCCTGGACCGGGTCTTCCTGGTCGCGCCGTCGTCCACCGACGCCCGGCTGGCCGCCACCGTCGCCGCCTGCCGCGGCTTCGTCTACGCCGCCTCCACGATGGGCGTCACCGGCAGCCGGGCCACCGTCGGGGACGCCGCGGAACGACTGGTCGCCCGCACCCGTGCCGCCGCCGGCGAGCCGCCGGTCTGCGTCGGCCTGGGGGTCTCCACCGGCGACCAGGCCGCCGAGGTCGCCGGGTTCGCCGACGGGGTGATCGTCGGGTCGGCCTACGTCCGGCGGCTGCTCGACGGGCACGGCGCCGACGGCGTGCGTTCACTGTCCGCCGAGCTCGCCGAGGGCGTCCGGCGTGCGAAGGTGCAGGCATGACCCTGCTGGCGGACGCCTCCGTCCTCGCCGCGATCCCCAGCCCCACCCAGGGGGTGTGGGAGATCGGGCCGTTCCCCCTGCGCGCCTACGCGCTGTGCATCATCGCCGGCATCGTGCTGGCCTGCTGGCTGGGTGAGCGCCGCTGGGTCGCCCGCGGCGGCGCCCCCGGCGACGTGCTGGACATCGCCGTCTGGGCCGTGCCCTTCGGCATCGTCGGCGGTCGCATCTACCACGTGATCACCACCCCGCAGCCCTACTTCGGGGAGGGCGGCGACCCGATCCGGGCCTTCGCCATCTGGGAGGGCGGCCTCGGCATCTGGGGCGCGATCGCGCTCGGCGGGGTCGGCGCGTGGATCGGGTGCCGGCGGCGGGGGATCCCGCTGCCCGCCTGGGCCGACGCCATCGCCCCCGGCATCGTGCTCGCCCAGGCGGTGGGGCGACTGGGCAACTGGTTCAACAACGAGCTCTACGGCAGCGCCACCGACCTCCCGTGGGCGCTGACGATCTACCGCTGGAACGCCTCCGCCGGTCAGGCGCTCACCGGTCCCGACGGCGAACCGCAGGTGCTGGGCACCTTCCACCCCACGTTCCTGTACGAGCTGCTGTGGAACCTCGGCGTCGCGGCGTTGGTGATCTGGGCCGACCGCCGCTTCCGGCTCTCCCACGGGCGGGCCTTCGCGCTGTACGTCGCCGCCTACTGCGCCGGCCGGGTGTGGATCGAGATGCTCCGCATCGACACGGCCGAGCAGTTCCTCGGGCTGCGGCTCAACGTGTTCACCTCGATCATCGTCGGCCTGCTGGCCGTCGCGTACATGATCGTCAACCGCGGCCGGCCGCGAGAGGTCATCACCCGCGGCGCGGAGAAGGCCGGCGACGGCGTCCCCGCTGCAGCGTCGTCTCCTGCCGCCACCACCGGCGCCACGGCCACGGGCGCCACGGCCGGGAGTGCGCCGGTCGGGGGAGAGACGGTCACCGACGAGGCCGGCGACGGCCGGACCGGAGCCCGGACCGACGAGGGCGGTTCGCCCCGGGCCGGCTGACCCGGCACGCTGCCGCGACGGCCGCCTTTCCGCAGCTGGAGGAGACTTTCCCGACACCTGTTCGACATGTCGCGCACGTGTCCCCGCTGTGTACGCTCAACTCTGGCCGACCAGTGATCCTGGGCCGGCCGGCGACGTCGGACCGGGCCAGCGCTGCCCCGCGCACGACCATCCCGCGGTCACCCGCCCCCGCGGGAGCGCGGGTCCCTGAGGCCGTCTCGACGTACCGTGTCCGCCGGCCTCCGCTGCCCCACTCGTCGGACCCCCCGGGGTCCTCCGCGCACCACCCCACCCGCTCTGACCACCCGGCGGGGTCTGCGACCCCCCGCACCAGCGCCACCCGCCGACCCGGACCACCGGGCGGTGGAGCCGGCGCCGCGGCCAGCCGACGACGGGAGTGACATGTCTGACCTCGCCGCCCCCTCCGCGGGATCGCCGTCCCCGGCCGCAGCCCTGCCGGCCGTGCCCTTCTCCGCGCTGCCGGCCGCCTCCGGGCTCTACGACCCGGCCCACGAGCACGACGCCTGTGGCGTCGCCTTCGTCGCCGACGCCCGGGGCCGCCGCTCCCGGACGATCGTCGCCGCCGGACTCACCGCGCTGCACAACCTCGACCACCGGGGCGCCGCGGGGTCCGAGCCGAACTCCGGTGACGGGGCCGGGATCCTGACCCAGGTCCCCGACGGACTGCTGCGGGAGAGCGTCGACTTCGACCTGCCGCCGTTGGGCGAGTACGCCGTCGGCATCGCCTTCCTGCCCGCCGACGAGACCGAGCGGGCCTCCGTCGTCGACGCCGTCGCCGGGCTCGCCGCCGAAGAGGGCCTGACCGTCCTGGGCTGGCGGGTGCTGCCGGTCGACCCGGACGCCGCCGACCTCGGGCCCACCGCCCGGCGGGTCATGCCGCACTTCGCCCAGCTCTTCGTCGCCGAGACCATCGGTGCCCGGGCCGACGCGCGTGCCTTCGGTGGCACCGCGGCCCCGCACGGGGTCACCCGGCTGGAGCGGCGGGCCTTCGTGCTCCGCAAGCGGGTCGAGCGCGCGGCCCGGGACGCCGGCACCAGCTGCTACATCGCCTCGCTGTCCTCCCGGACGATCACCTACAAGGGCATGCTGACCACCGACCAGCTGCCGGCGTTCTTCCCGGACCTGACCGACGAGCGCTACGAGTCGGCCATCGCGCTGGTGCACAGCCGGTTCTCCACCAACACGTTCCCCAGCTGGCCGCTGGCGCACCCGTTCCGGTTCATCGCCCACAACGGCGAGATCAACACCATCAAGGGCAACCGGAACCGGATGCGGGCCCGCGAGGCCAAGCTGGACACCGGGCTGTTCGACGGTCCGGCCGGCCCGGCCAGCGAGCTCGGGCTGGAGCGCATCTTCCCGGTCACCGCCAGCGACTTCAGCGACTCGGCGACCTTCGACGAGGTGCTCGAGCTGCTGCACCTGTCCGGCCGGTCACTGCCGCACGCGGTGCTGATGATGATCCCGGAGGCGTGGGAGAACCACGACGAGATGGACGCGGCCCGCCGCGCCTTCTACCGGTTCCACTCCTCGATCATGGAGCCCTGGGACGGGCCCGCCTGTGTCGCGTTCACCGACGGCAGCCTGATCGGCGCGGTCCTGGACCGCAACGGCCTGCGCCCCGGCCGCTGGTGGCGCACCAAGGACGATCTGGTCGTGCTGGCCAGCGAGGCCGGCGTGCTCGACATCCCGGCCGGCGACGTGGTGGCCAAGGGCCGGCTGCAGCCGGGTCGGATGTTCCTCGTCGACACCGCCGCCGGGCGGATCGTCTCCGACGAGGAGGTCAAGGGCGCCCTGGCCACCGCCGAGCCCTACGACGACTGGCTGCACGCGGGGCAGGTGCACCTCCCGCAGCTGCCCGAGCGGCGTCGTTCCCGGCCCAGCCACGAGTCCGTCGTCCGTCGGCAGCAGCTCTTCGGCTACACCGAGGAGGAACTGCGCATCCTGGTGCAGCCGATGGCCGCCAGCGGCGCCGAGCCGATCGGCTCGATGGGCACCGACACCCCGATCGCGTCGCTGTCGGACCGCTCCCGCCAGCTCTACGACTACTTCACCCAGCTCTTCGCCCAGGTCACCAACCCGCCGTTGGACGCCATCCGCGAGGAGCTGGTCACCAGCCTGGGGCGGACCTTCGGCCCCGAGCAGAACCTGCTCGACGCCACCCCGGCCTCCTGCCGGCAGCTGTTCCTGCCCTACCCGGTCATCGACAACGACGAGCTGGCCAAGATCCTGCACATCGACGACGACGGTGACCTGCCCGGTTTCGCCGCCGTCCGGATCACCGGCCACTTCGACGTCGCCGGCGGGGGCGAGGCGCTGGCCCAGGCGGTCAAGGACCTGCGCACCAAGGTCAGCAAGGCGATCGCGGCCGGCGCCCGGGTCATCGTGCTCTCCGACCGGGACTGCGACGAGAAGCGCGCCCCGATCCCGTCGCTGCTGATGACCGCCGCCGTCCACCACCACCTGGTGCGCGAGCGCACCCGCATGCAGGTCGGCCTGGTCGTCGAGTCCGGCGACTGCCGCGAGGTGCACCACGTCGCGCTGCTGCTGGGCTACGGCGCGGCCGCGGTGAACCCCTACCTGGCGTTCGAGAGCGTCGAGGACCTGATCCGCACCGGCACGCTCACCGGCGTCCAGCCCGCCCAGGCCGTCCGCAACGTGGTCAAGGCCATGGGCAAGGGCGTGCTGAAGGTGATGAGCAAGATGGGCATCAGCACCGTCGGCTCCTACACGATGGCCCAGATCTTCGAGACGGTCGGCCTGTCCAAGGCCGTCGTCGACGAGTACTTCACCGGGACGTCGGCCACGCTGGACGGCGTCGGGCTCGACGTGCTCGCCGAAGAGGTCGTGATGCGGCACCGCCGCGCCTACCCGAGCAACCCGACGGAGACGGCGCACCGGCGGCTGGAGACCGGCGGGGAGTACCAGTGGCGCCGCGAGGGCGAGGTGCACCTGTTCAACCCCGAGACGGTGTTCCTGCTCCAGCACGCCACCCGGTCCCGGCAGTACGACGTCTTCCAGCGCTACACCGACACCGTCGACGGGCTGTCCGCCGAGGCGGCGACGCTGCGCGGCCTGTTCACCCTCAAGACCGGTGACCGGCCCGCCGTCCCGCTGGAGGAGGTGGAGCCGATCAGCGAGATCGTCAAGCGGTTCCAGACCGGCGCGATGAGCTACGGCTCCATCTCCGCCGAGGCGCACGAGACCCTGGCGATCGCGATGAACCGGCTGGGGGGCAGGTCCAACACCGGCGAGGGTGGCGAGGACCCCGACCGCTTCACCGCCGACCCCAACGGTGACCTGCGCCGCTCCTCGATCAAGCAGGTCGCCAGCGGACGGTTCGGCGTCACCAGCGAGTACCTGGTCAACGCCGACGACATCCAGATCAAGATGGCCCAGGGCGCCAAGCCCGGTGAGGGCGGTCAGCTGCCGGGCAGCAAGGTCTACCCGTGGGTGGCCCGTACCCGGCACTCCACGCCCGGCGTCGGTCTGATCAGCCCGCCGCCGCACCACGACATCTACTCGATCGAGGACCTCAAGCAGCTCATCCACGACCTCAAGAACGCGAACAACGAGGCGCGGGTGCACGTCAAGCTGGTCGCGGAGTCCGGGATCGGCACGGTCGCGGCCGGGGTCAGCAAGGCCAAGGCCGACGTCGTCCTGGTCTCCGGCTTCGACGGCGGCACCGGTGCGGCGCCGCTGACCTCGCTCAAGCACGCCGGCATCCCCTGGGAGATCGGCCTGGCCGAGACCCAGCAGACGCTGTTGGCCAACGGGCTGCGCGACCGGATCGTGGTGCAGGTCGACGGGCAGATGAAGACCGGCCGGGACGTCATCGTCGCGGCCCTGCTCGGCGCCGAGGAGTTCGGCTTCGCCACCGCACCGCTGGTGGTCGAGGGCTGCGTGATGATGCGGGTCTGCCACCTGGACACCTGCCCGGTCGGCATCGCCACGCAGAACCCGGAGCTGCGCAAGCGGTTCACCGGCAAGCCCGAGTTCGTGGTGACCTACTTCGAGTTCCTGGCCGAGCAGGTGCGCGGGTACCTCGCCGAGCTGGGCTTCCGCTCCATCGACGAGGCCGTCGGCCACGCCGAGCTGCTCGACGTCGCGCCGGCGATCGACCACTGGAAGGCCTCGGGGCTGGACCTGCGGCCGATCCTGGCCGTGCCGGAGCTGCCCGAGGGCACGCCGCGGCGCAAGGTCCGCGACCAGGACCACGGGCTGGACGTCGCGCTGGACCAGACGCTGATCCAGCTGTGCGAGGGCGCGCTGCTCGACGCCCGACCGGTGCACCTCGAGCTGCCGGTGCGCAACGTCAACCGCACCGTCGGCACCATGCTGGGCTCGATGGTCACCCGGCGGTTCGGCGGCGAGGGCCTGCCCGACGGCACGATCGACCTGACCTTCACCGGGTCGGCGGGTCAGTCCTTCGGGGCGTTCCTGCCGCGCGGGATCACCATGACCCTGGTCGGCGACGCCAACGACTACGTCGGCAAGGGGCTGTCCGGTGGTCGGATCGTCGTCCGCCCGGCGCCGGAGGCGAGCTTCCCCGCCGAGGACAACGTCATCGCCGGCAACGTGATCGGCTACGGCGCCACGGCCGGCGAGGTCTTCCTCCGCGGCCGGGTGGGGGAGCGGTTCTGCGTCCGCAACTCCGGGGCGCTGGCCGTCGTCGAGGGCGTCGGTGACCACGCCCTGGAGTACATGACCGGCGGCACCGCGATCATCCTCGGGCCGACCGGGCGCAACATCGCCGCGGGCATGTCCGGCGGGATCGGGTACGTGCTCGACCTGGCCCGGCACCGGGTCAACACCGAGATGGTGGACGTCGAGGCGCTGGACGGGCAGGGCTCCGCCTGGCTGCGCGACGTCCTCGAGCGCTACCGCGAGGCCACCGACTCGGCCGTCGCGACCAGCCTGCTGGCCGACTGGGGTCGTTGGTCGGGGCGTTTCAGCGTGATCATGCCGCGTGACTACCGGCGTGCCATGGAGGCCCGGCGGGCCGCCGAGGCCGCGGGGTACGACGTGGACCGAGCCGTGATGGAGGCAGCTCGTGGTTGACAGCACCGGGTTCCTGAGGTTCGACCGCGAACTGCCGCCGAGGCGGCCGGTCGACCTGCGCCTGCTGGACTGGAAGGAGGTGTACCTGACCCGGGACACGGGTGAGGACGCCGTCTTCCCGGTGCGGGCGGTCCGTGAGCAGGCGGCGCGCTGCATGGACTGCGGCATCCCCTTCTGCCACCACGGCTGCCCGCTGGGCAACCTGATCCCGGAGTGGAACGACCTCGCCCGCCGGGACGACTGGCAGGAGGCGATCGAGCGGCTGCACGCGACGAACAACTTCCCCGAGTTCACCGGGAAGCTGTGCCCCGCGCCGTGCGAGTCGGCCTGCGTGCTCAACCTGGAGAACGCACCGGTCACGATCAAGCAGATCGAGTGGGAGATCATCGACCAGGCGTTCGTCAACGGCTGGGTCACCCCGCAGCCGCCGGCGGAGCTCAGCGGCAGGAAGGTCGCCGTCATCGGGTCCGGGCCGGCCGGGCTGGCCGCCGCCCAGCAGCTCACCCGCGCCGGGCACCAGGTGACCGTCTACGAGCGGGACGACCGGATCGGCGGGCTGATCCGCTACGGCATCCCCGAGTTCAAGATGGAGAAGCGTCACCTGGACCGGCGGCTGGACCAGATGCGCGCCGAGGGCACCCGGTTCGTCACCGACGTCACCGTCGGCGGCAGTGCGGGCAGCCTGACCACCGAGCAGCTGCGCGCCGAGCACGACGCCGTCGTGCTGGCGATCGGCACCCCGGTGGCGCGTGACCTGCCGCTGCCGGGCCGGGAGCTCGACGGCGTGCACTTCGCCATGGAGTACCTGCCGCACGGCAACCGCCAGGCGCTCGGTGAGCTCGACGACCCGCCGCTGTCGGCCAAGGGCAAGCACGTGGTCATCATCGGCGGCGGCGACACCGGCGCGGACTGCCTGGGCACCGCGCACCGTCAGGGCGCGGCCTCGGTGGCCCAGCTGGACTACAAGCCGGCGCCGTCGGGCACCCGGCCCGAGGACAACCCCTGGCCGACCTACGAGATGATCCTGCGCGTCTCCCCGGCGCACGAGGAGGGCGGCGAGCGGCTGTTCGCCGTCAACACCGAGGCGTTCCTCGGTGACGAGCAGGGCCGGGTCCGGGCGATCGAGGTCGTGGAGATCGAGGTCGTCGACGGCCAGCGCCGGCCCAAGCCCGGCAGCACCCAGGAGCTGCCGGCCGACCTGGTGCTGCTGGCGCTGGGCTACACCGGCCCGGAGACCACGGGCCTGGTCGAGGAGCTGGGCTGCGGCGTCGACGAGCGCGGCCGGGTCGCCCGGGACGACGAGTACATGTCCAGCGTCCCCGGGGTGTTCGTGGCCGGGGACATGGGCCGCGGGCAGTCGCTGATCGTCTGGGCCATCGCCGAGGGGCGCGCCGCGGCCGCCGCCGTCGACACCTGGCTGACCGGCAACTCGATGCTGCCCCGACCGGTCACCCCGGACGCCGTCCCACTGCGCTGAACCGCTGGTCGTCGGCGGGATGAGACGTCCCTGACGACTGCTGCCCCTCGGGGGGACACGACGGACCCGGTCCGCTGTGTCCGCCCGAGGGGCGACTAGTTTTGCCTCATGTCTCGTCGCGCGAAGATCGTCTGCACGCTGGGCCCGGCGACCGGTTCCCTGGACCAGATCACCGCCCTCGTCGAGGCCGGCATGGACGTCGCCCGCCTCAACTTCAGCCACGGGAAGCACGCCGACCACGAGACGGCCTACCGGCTCGTGCGCGAGGCCTCCGACAAGGTCGGTCGCGCCGTCGCCATCCTGGCCGACCTGCAGGGTCCCAAGATCCGCCTCGGCACCTTCGCCGACGGCCCGGTCACCTGGGCGACCGGCAGCCGGGTCTGCGTGACCGTCGAGGACGTGGCGGGCACCGCCGAGCGGGTCTCCACCACCTACAAGGACCTCGCCAACGACGTGCGGGTCGGTGACCGGCTCCTGGTCGACGACGGCAAGCTCGCCCTGACCGTGGTCGAGGTCGACGGCCCCGACGTGTGGTGCCTGGTGCTCGAGGGCGGCCAGGTCTCCAACAACAAGGGCCTGTCCCTGCCCGGCGTCGCCGTCAGCGTCCCGGCGCTGTCGGAGAAGGACGCCGAGGACCTGCGCTTCGCGCTCTCCCTCGGCGTCGACTTCATCGCGCTGTCCTTCGTGCGGCACGCCCGGGACGTCGAGCTGGTGCGCGAGATCATGCGCCAGGAGGACATCGAGGTGCCGGTGATCGCCAAGCTGGAGAAGCCGGAGGCGGTCGAGAACCTCGAGGCGATCGTCGAGGCCTTCGACGGCGTCATGGTGGCCCGCGGCGACCTGGGCGTGGAGCTGCCGCTGGAGCAGGTGCCGCTGGTGCAGAAGCGCGCGGTGCAGGTCGCCCGCGAGCGGAACAAGCCGGTCATCGTCGCCACCCAGATGCTCGAGTCGATGATCAGCGCCTCCCGGCCCACCCGGGCCGAGGCCTCCGACGTCGCCAACGCCGTCCTGGACGGCGCGGACGCGGTCATGCTGTCGGGGGAGACCTCGGTGGGGAAGTTCCCCGTCGTCGCGGTCAAGACGATGGAGCGGATCATCGACGCGGTCGAGTCCGACGCCGTGCGGGTGCCCGAGCTCCTCGTCCCGCCGCGCCAGCGCTCCGGGGCCATCGTGCGGGCCGCCAAGGACATCGGTGAGGCGCTCGACGTCGCGGCACTGGCCGCCTTCACGCTGACCGGGAAGACCGCACACATCCTCGCCGCGCTGCACACCCGGCTGCCGATCCTCGCCTTCACCACCGACCCGGCGGTGCGCAGCCGGCTGGCGCTGTCCTGGGGCGTGGAGACCTTCCTCGTCCCCGAGGTCACCCACACCGACGACATGGTCGGTCAGGTCGACTTCTCGCTGCTGTCCATCGGCCGGCTGAAGGAGGGCGACAAGGTCGTCATCGTCGCCGGCAGCCCGCCGAACACCGCCGGCTCCACGAACCTGGTGCGGGTGCACGAGGTGGGGACCGAGGCGTGACGGCCGGGGTCGCGCAGCCGGGGGAGACCCCGGCCGCGGAGCTGATGGTCGTCCTGGACCTGGAGGAACGGGGCCCGGACGTCTACGTCGGCCAGACCCCCAGCACCCCGTTGCAGCGGATCTTCGGTGGTCAGGTCGCCGCGCAGGCCCTGACCGCCGCGAACGCGACGGTGGGGCCGGGGCGGGTGGTGCACTCGCTGCACTCGTACTTCCTCCGCCCCGGTGACCCGCACGAGGAGATCCGCTACGAGGTCGACCGCATCCGCGAGGGCCGCTCGTTCAGCACCCGGCGGGTGGTGGCCCGGCAGACGCGCAAGGGCGAGGACGTCGCGATCTTCGCGCTGACCGCGGACTTCACCGCCGGGGAGCGGGCCGTGGTCGAACACTCCCTGCCGATGCCCGAGGTGCCCGGTCCGGAGGGGCTGCCCGGGCTCGCCGAGGTCACCGCGGCGCACCCCGGGCAGGGGGCGGCGTCCGCGGCGATCGGGCGGGCGGTGGAGCAGCGGTACCTCGCCGACCCGTTCGACCCGCAGCCGCGGCTGCCACCGGACACCGCCTTCCGGGTCTGGTTCCGGGTGGCCGGCCGGCTCCCCGACGACGACGCCGTGCACGCGGCCGCGCTGACCTTCGTCAGCGACCTGACCCTGCTCTCGGCCGGGCTGGCCCGCACCGGTGGCGGCTGGGGCGGGTCGATCGTGGGGGCCAGCCTCGACCACGCCGTCTGGTTCCACCGGCCGGTTCGCGCCGACGAGTGGTTCCTCTACGAGACCGACAGCCCGGCGGCCGCGAGTGGCCGCGCCCTGTGCTTCGGGCAGATCTGGGCCGCCGACGGCACGCACGTGGCCACCGTGGCCCAGGAGGGCCTGATCCGCTCCCTGGGCTGACCCCGCGACCGCAGGCGCGCGGTCGTGCGCTCAGCGGGGTGCCCGGTCGACGATCACCCCGTTGAGCGCACGACGGCTGCCGGGTCAGCGGGCGGGGTGCTCCGGATCCGCCGGGGCCGGGACGTCCAGGCCGGCCTGTGCGCCCGCCTGGGTGGCCGTCTCGTCGCCTGCCGCGGGGGTCTCCACGGTGGGCGTCCCGGCGTCCGGGGTCCCCGCCGTCTCGATCTCCGCGGTCTCCGCGGTCTCCGCGGTCTCCGCGGTCGCGGGCTCGGCGTCCGGGGTGCCGGGCGTGCCCTCTGCCGCGCGCTCGGTGCTCGGCTCGGTCGCCGGGGCCGCCGGGTCTGCTCCGGCAGCCGCGTCCGCCTGCTCAGCTGCGGCCTGCTCAGCCGCGGCCGCCTCCGCTGCCGCGGCCGCCTCGGCTGCTGCCTGCTCCGCCGCGGCCGCCTCGGCGGCGGCGTGCTCGGCGGCGGCCTGGCGCTCGGCCACCTCACGGGCCCGCTGCTCGGCCTGCTGTTCGGCGAAGTCGTTGGCCAGCCAGTCGTGGCCCTCCTGCAGCAGCGTCCACAGCCGCTCGACGTGCGCCCGCGTGGTCGCCGGAGCGCCGATGGCCACCCGCAGCACTGCTCGGCCGGCCACGGTGGTGTGCGTCAGGAAGACCTCACCGCCGTCGTTGAGCCGGTCCAGCAGGGTCATGGTGGCGACGTCGGCGTCCACGCCGCGCGCCCAGCGCGGCTGCAGGCAGACCAGGGACAGCGGGTGGGGGGCGACGACGTCGAACCGGTCGTCGGCCCGGGCCCAGCCGGCCAGCTCCTGGGCCAGCGCGACGTGGTCGCGGATGTGCTCCCGCAGCCCCTCGGCGCCGTACCAGCGGACCACGAACCACAGCTTCATCGCCCGGAAGCGGCGGCCCAGCTCGATCTGCCAGTCCCGGTAGTCGACCACGGCACCGGTGTCGGTGGCGGCGTTGCGCAGGTACTCGGGCAGGATCGACAGGGCGCCGGTGAGCGCGGCCCGGTCGGCCACCCAGAACAGCGTCGCGTCGAACCCGGTGAGCAGCCACTTGTGTGCGTCGGTCGTGTAGCTGTCGGCCCACTCGACGCCGGCCTGCAGCGCACGCAGCTCCGGGACGACGGCGCTGACCCCGGCGTAGGCGGCGTCCACGTGCAGCCACACCCCGAAGCGCTGGCAGATCGGGCCCAGCGCGGCCAGCGGGTCGATCGCGGTGGTCGACGTCGTCCCGACCGTGGCGCAGACCAGTACCGGGACGAACCCGCGGGCCACGTCACGCTCCAGCCGCTGCTCGAGCGCCCGAGGGCTCATCGCCAGCTCGGCGTCGACCTCGACCACCCGGATCGAGTCGGTGCCCAGCCCGGCGATCCGGGCGGCCTTCTCCATCGAGCTGTGCGTCTCGGCGGAGACGTAGACGGTGTACTCGTCCGGGCGGACCCCCTGGCGCAGCGTCGCGCCCTTGCTCGCCCGGTGCAGCGCCGCCAGCAGCGCGACCAGGTTGGCGCCGGAGCTGGAGTCCTGCACCACGCCGCCACCGGTGCCGGTGGACAGGAAGGACCCCGGCAGGCCCAGCAGGTCGGCGAACCAGTCCATGACGTGCTGCTCGAGCTCGGTCGCGGCCGGGCTGGTCACCCAGGACATGCCCTGCACGCCGAGGCCGGCGGAGAGCAGGTCGCCGAGCACCGAGGGACCGGAGGTGTTGGCCGGGAAGTAGCCGAAGAAGCCGGGGTGCTGCCAGTGCGTCACCCCGGGCAGCACGACGCGCTCCAGGTCGGCCAGCACGGCGGAGACCGGCTCGCCCTGCTCGGGCGCGCTCGCCGGCAGCATGGCCCGGACGTCGCCGGGGGAGACCCGCGACCGGACCGGGTGCGCGGCGATGCCCGCCCAGTAGTCGGCGATCCAGTCGACGACCTCGTGGCCGTGCTGGCGGAACTCCTCAGGGGTCATGTGGCCGGTCACGGGGCCAACATAGGCGGCGCGACCGAGGACGATCCGGCGGCCTCACCGGGGTGGGTGTCCCGGGCCCGTGCTGCCACCTCGTGGGGTGCCCGTTCGTACTGGTCCTTCGGTGCCCCCGGTGCGACTCGAACGCACACTGCGCGGGTTGTGACTCGCTGCAGTTCGTACTGGTCCTTCGGTGCCCCCGGTGCGACTCGAACGCACACTGCGCGGGTTGTGACTCGCTGCAGTTCGTAC
>NZ_JAPVBO010000005.1:0-194493 GCF_026967995.1 Modestobacter sp. VKM Ac-2979 | reverse complement strand
TGGTCCTTCGGTGCCCCCGGTGCGACTCGAACGCACACTGCGCGGGTTTTGAATCCGCTCCCTCTGCCGATTGGGGTACGGGGGCCAGCTCAACCGGGTGACCAGCAGCGTATCGGGCGAGGTGTGACCCGCTGCGGCCGATAGGATCACCGGGTGACCAACGCACCGACCCGGGTCCTCATCGCTGAGGACGAGGCCCTCATCCGCCTCGACCTCAAGGAGATGCTGGAGGAGGAGGGCTACGTCGTCGTCGCTGAAGTCGGCGACGGCCAGGCTGCCGTCGAGCAGGCGAAGCTGCTGCGCCCCGACCTCGTCGTCCTCGACGTCCAGATGCCCGTCCTCGACGGCCTGGCCGCGGCCGAGCAGATCGCTGCTGCGCGCATCGCGCCGGTGATCGTGCTGACCGCGTTCAGCCAACGGGAGCTCGTCGAGCGTGCCCGCGACGCCGGTGCGATGGCCTACCTGGTCAAGCCGTTCTCCAAGAACGACCTGGTGCCCGCGATCGAGGTGGCGGTGGGCCGCTTCCAGGAGATGCACGCGCTGGACGCCGAGGTGAGTGACCTCAAGGAGCGGCTGGAGGCCCGCAAGGTCGTCGAGCAGGCGAAGGGGCGGCTCATGTCCGAGCGGGGCATGACCGAGGCGGAGGCGTTCCGCTGGATCCAGCGCACGGCGATGAACGAGCGCACCTCGATGAAGGCCCTGGCCCAGGTGATCCTGGAGACCGACGCCCAGCCGACCGGGGACAGCAGCCCGACCTCTCCCGCCGGCTCCTGACCGGCGGCGCCGGGGCACCCGTCCCCGGCGCGTTGCGGCGGTGTGTCGCGCCCGCCGAGCGCGTGGCGACTGCGCAACGTGCAGGTCACGACCTCATCACGGTGCAGTCGAGGGTGGTCCGGCGCGTCCGACCGGCAGTTAGGTTCTCCGCACTGATCGGCTCCCCGACAGGCGATGAGGCCTGTCGGGGAGCGTGGAGAACACACCTCACTGGGAGTTCCTTGATGCGCACAGGCACGTTTGCCCGCGCGACCGCCCTCTCCGGTGCTGCCCTCCTCGCGCTGACCGCCTGTGGCGGCAGCGACGAGGGCGGCGGCACCACCGATGACGGCGCGAGCGGCGAGAAGCAGGTCAACGTCTACGGCACCGACGGCAACATGGGCAACGCCCTCGGTGAGGACTTCTCTGACGAGGGTGCGCTCGCCGGGATGCGCGGCACGACGCCGCTGACCGAGCTGTCCGGCGACTTCACGGACCGGCTGCTGGCGGTCGACCCGGACCTGCAGGACTACAACTACGCCGGTGAGACCTATGACGCCGTCATCCTGACCGCGCTCGCGGCCCAGGCCGCCGGCAGCAGCGACGCCACGGTGTTCGCGCCCTACCTCAACGGGCTCACCTTCGGTGGCGAGGCCTGCGACAGCTTCTCCGCCTGCGTGGAGATCATCAACGCCGGCGGCAACGTCGACTACGACGGCGTCAGCGGCCCGCTGAGCTTCGCCGAGGCAGGGGAGCCGGCCCAGGCCAGCTTCGGGATCCTGCAGTTCGGCGAGGACAACGCCCTCGACGACGCGGCGACCGACTTCGTCATCGCCGGCGACGAGGCCAACGCCGCCACCGACGAGGGCCCGGCCTACGCGCCGGCGGGCGCCACGGGTGACCCGCTGGTGATCGGCACCCTGCTGCCGCTGACCGGGAACCTGGCCTTCCTCGGCCCGCCCGAGGTCGCCGGCGCCCAGCTGGCGATCAACGAGGTCAACGAGGCCGGTGGCGTGCTCGGCCAGCCGGTGCAGCTCGTCGAGGGTGACTCCGGTGACGCCTCGACCGACACCGCGACCCAGACCGTCGACCGGCTGCTGCAGTCCAACGTCGACGCCATCGTCGGTGCCGCCTCGTCCGGCGTGAGCCTCACGGTCATCGACACCATCACCGGTGCCGGTGTCCTGCAGATCTCGCCGGCGAACACCTCCGACCAGTTCACCGAGTACGACGACAACGGGCTGTACTTCCGCACCGCACCCCCGGACACGCTGCAGGCCCGCGCGCTGGCCGACCTGATCGCCGAGGACGGCAACAACACCGTCGGCATCCTGGCGATCAACGACCCGTACGGCACCGGTCTGGCCGAGAACACCCGGGACAACCTGATCGCCGGCGGTCTGTCCGAGGACAGCATCAACTACGTCACCTACGACCCGCAGGCGGCGAACTTCGACTCCGAGGTGCAGCAGATGGTGGACTTCAACCCCGACGCCGTCGTCGTCATCGGGTTCGAGGAGTCCTCGCGGATCATCCAGGGCCTCAACGCCCAGGGCATCGGGCCGCAGCGCTGAGCTGAGGCCCCAGGCGCTGTGATCGAGCAGCGCTGATCGGTTCCACCGTTCCAGGCTGCGGCCCGGCACCCCCCAGGTGCCGGGCCGCAGTGCTGTGTGCGGCCGGTGGGGTGCGCCTCAACCGACGAGGAGCGCGGCCACACCGACAGCTGCGGTCGCCAGGCCCGCCCGTACGGAGTCCACCCGGAGCAGCCGACGGTGCACGGCGACGTCCCAGCCGGCGTCCAGGCGGCGGTGCAGCGGGACGGCCCCCACAGCGGTCACCAGCAGGACGAGGGCGACGAGCGCAGCCGCGGCGAGGGCCAGGCCCAGGGGCGTGCCGTTCGGCCGGTCGACGACCAGCCAGCTGCTGGTCAGCACCTGTGCGGCGAAGAGGGGGCCGACCACCCTGCTGACCCGGCGCTGGTGCGCGCGCTCGTAGCCCGGGAAGGCTGCCGCGGGCACCTGGTCGAACTGCGGGTAGACCAGCACCCGGACGGTCCACTGGAAGCCGGCGTACGCGCTGACCGCGATCAGGTGGGCGAGGAGGAGCACCCGGTGAGTCTGCCCGGACCGACTGCACCGGGGACGACGACGGCCGGCCTCCCAGGGGAGACCGGCCGTCGTCGTGGAGTCACCGTCGCCGTGGCGTCACTGGGCCTTGGCGAGGGTCCCCAGGTAGAGCTCGATGACCTTCGGGTCGTTCATCAGCGACTTGCCCGTGTCGGTGTAGGCGTTGCGGCCCTGGTCGAGCACGTAGCCACGGTGGCAGATCTGCAGGCACCGCCGGGCGTTCTGCTCGACCATGATGATCGAGACGCCGGTCGCGTTGATCCGCCGGCAGCGGATGAACACCTCGTCCTGCAGCACCGGGGAGAGGCCCGCGGAGGGCTCGTCCAGCAGCAGCACGGAGGGGTCCATCATGAGTGCGCGGCCCATGGCCACCATCTGTCGCTCGCCACCGGAGAGGGCGCCGGCCTTGCCCTTCCGCCGGTCACCGAGGAGCGGGAACAGGTCGGCGACGTAGTCGAAGCGCTCCTTGAACGACTTCGGACGCAGGTAGACGCCCATCTGCATGTTCTCCTCGATGGTGAGCGAGGGGAACACGTTGTTGTTCTGCGGTACGTAGCCGACGCCCAGGGAGACCAGCCGGTGGGCCGGGGCCGACGTGATGTCCTCCCCGCGGAGCGTCACCGCGCCGGACCGGACCGGGATCAGCCCGAACAACGCCTTGAGCAGCGTGGACTTGCCGGCGCCGTTGGGGCCGATGATCCCGACGAGCTCGCCGTCGGCGAGGTAGAAGTCGCAGCCGTTGAGGATGTTGACCCCGGGCACGTAGCCCGCCACCAGGTCGTCGGCGCGGACCAGTGCACCCTCGGCGAGCCGCAGGTGCTCCTCCCGGGTGGCTGCCTTCTCCGCGGGCGACATGGCCGCCGCGGTGGCGGGGCCCGGGTCCTCGGCGACCGGCCGGTCCTGCTCGGACTCCGGGACCGAGAACCTGCGGTCCTCCGGCGGACCTGGTACGTCGGCGGTGCTCATCGTCCTGTCCTCCTCTTGCGGCCCCGGTCGGAGCTGATGACGTCCTCGCGCCGGGCACGTTCGGCCGCCTGGTCCTCGGCGAGGAAGCGGTCCTCCTCCTCCTCGGACAGCGGGGCGTCGTGGTGCGCGCCCAGGTAGGCGTCGACGACGGCCTTGTTCTGGCTGATGGAGTCCGGTGCGCCCTCGGCGATGACCTTGCCGGCGGCCATGACGACGACCCAGTCGCTGATGTCCCGGACGACGTCCATGTCGTGCTCGACGAAGATGACCGTCATGCCCTCCTCGCGGAGGTCCTTGACGTGGCCGAGCAGGCTCTGGGTCAGCGCCGGGTTCACCCCGGCCATCGGCTCGTCGAGCATCACCACCTGCGGCTCGCTCATCAGCGCGCGGGCCATCTCCAGCAGCTTGCGCTGGCCGCCGGACAGGCTGCCGGCGAAGTCGTCCTTCTTGGCGTCGAGCTTGAACCGCCGGAGGAGGTCCATCGCCCGCTCGGTGTTGGCCTTCTCCTGCGCCTTCCAGGTGCCGGGTACCAGGGCACGGAGGAAGCTCTCCCCGCGCTGCCCCTGGGCGCCGAGCAGCATGTTCTGCAGCACGGTGAGCCGGGACAGCGCCTTGGTCAGCTGGAAGGTGCGGACGACGCCGAGCCGGGCGACCTGGTGCGGGCTGAGCTTGCCCAGGTCGCGGCCGTTGAACGACCAGGTGCCGGTGTTGGGCTGGTCGAACCCGGTGAGCAGGTTGAACAGCGTCGTCTTCCCGGCACCGTTGGGGCCGATCAGCCCGGTGATCCCGCCGCGCTGGATCTCCAGGTGGTCGACCGACACCGCGGTCAGGCCACCGAACGTGCGGGTGACGTGGTCGACGACGATCGCCGGGTCGGGCTTGGCGACGCCGACCTCCCAGGGGACGTCCCGGAGGGCTGCCTGGGCCACCCGCTGGGGCTGGGCGCGCGTGGCGCCGGCCGGGGCGGCGCCGCTGGCCGGGACCGTGGCCTCCTCGGACCGTGCGGCGTGCGCGCCGTGGGGAGCGGGGTCAGCGGGCATCGAGCATCACCTCTCGTCGGTCACCGAAGATGCCCTGGGGCCGGAACACCAACAACAGCATGAGCCCGACCCCGACCAGCACGTAGCGCAGCTGCGCGACGTCGGTGGAAGAGAGCAGCTCCGCGGGGATGATCCCGTTGGCGATCAGGGAGCGCAGCCCGGTGTCGGCGAACTGCAGGATGAACAGCAGCAGCATGGACCCGATGACAGGGCCGAGCACCCGTGCGGCGCCACCGAGGATCAGCGCCGCGTAGGCCAGGAACGTGTTGGCGTTCTGGTACTGGTCGGGGATGGCCGAACCGGTGCCGACGGCGTAGACCATGCCGCCGAAGGCGCCGAAGATCCCGCCCAGGACCAGGGCCTGCATCTTGTAGGCGTAGACGTTCTTGCCCAGGGAGCGGACGGCGTCCTCGTCCTCCCGGATGGCCTTCACCACGCGGCCCCACGGAGAGCGCATGAGCGCCCAGACGAGCAGCGAGCACAGTGCGACCAGGATCCACCCGATGGTGACGACCCAGAGCTCGCTGCCGCTCCAGGTGGTGCCGATCAGGTCGTACCGGCGACCGGTGTCCCAGGGGGCCAGCGCGATGAAGTCGCGGTTGAACGCCGACAGGCCCCGGGTGCCACCGGTGACCGGGGTGGCGGAGACCGATCGGAAGACCAGCCTCAGCCCCTCGGCCGTGGCGATGGTGACGATCGCGAGGTAGTCGGCGCGCAGCCGCAGCGTGGGCAGGCCCAGCAGCAGGGCGAGCACGACGGCGGCGAGCACCCCGACGAGGACGCCGACCCAGAAGGGCAGCCCCCACTGGCTCACCGAGATGGCGATGCCGAAACCGCCGAGCATGGCGAAGGCGATCTGACCGAAGTTGAGCAGCCCCGTGTACCCGAAGTGCACGTTGATGCCGATGGCGAGCAGGGCGAAGAAGATCGCCTGGAACCCGAAGAACGCCTTGCCCGCGATCGCGAACGCGTTGAGGAGGTCGGCCATCGGTCAGCCGATCCTGGCGCGGCTGCCCAGGATGCCCTGGGGACGGACGACGAGGATGACGATCAAGAGGAGCAGCCCTCCGACGTACTTCATGTCATTCGGGATGACGAGGGTGGACATCTGCACGAAGACACCGACGATGAGGCTGCCGAGCAGGGCGCCGTAGGCGGTCCCGAGCCCACCGAGGGTGACCCCGGCGAACATCAGCAGCAGCAGTCGGAAGCCCATGTCCCACTGGACCTGGTCGGAGAGGCCGAGGAGCACCCCGCCGAGTGCGGCGAGCGCGCCGCCGAGCACCCACACGAACAGGACCACCCGGTTGACGTCGATCCCGGAGGACGCCGCCAGGTCCCGGTTGTCCGACACCGCCCGCATCGCCTTGCCGATCTTGGTGCGCTGCAGCATGAGCGCCACCAGCACCAGCACGACGACCGCGATGACGATCGAGGCGACGTCCCGGTCCTGCAGGGTGAACGGGCCGTAGCTCTTCGCCCGCTGGCCCTGGTAGTCGGCGTAGGGGTTGGAGAACCCGCCGTAGAAGATCTGGTAGCTGTAGCGCAGCGCCAGGGACAGGCCGATCGAGACGACCAGCGCCGCGATGAGCCCGGTGCCGCGGCGTCGCAGGGGCCGCCAGATGGCCAGCTCGTTGAGGGCGCCGACGACCCCGCCGACCACCATCGCCAGCAACGCGGCGGGGATCAGCGGCACCCCGCCCTGCACGTTGATGTACCAGGCCGCGACGGCGCCGATGGTGACCAGCTCGCCGTGGGCGAAGTTGGTCAGCCCGGTGGTGCCGTAGATCAGCGACAGGCCGACCGCTGCCATGGCGATCAGGAGCCCGAACCGCAGGCCGTCGACGAACAGCTGGACGGCGCGGATGGTGCCGCCCCCGTCGTTGCGACTGCCGTCGTTCAGGCCGATGTTGACCGGCTGGGCACGCCCGGAGTCGACGGTGACGGTGCGGCTGGGCTCGCCGTTGACCTCCACGCCCTCCGGCAGGTCGTCGGCGTCGACGCTCACGACGTACTGGCCGGGACCCGGGAGGTCGACCTCCCACCGGCCGTCCTCGCCGGTCTGGACCGTGTCCACGGTCTCGCCGTCCGGCGTGGCCACCTCGACGGTGACGCCCTCGATCGGGCCGCTCAGGCTGGTCTGCAGGGTGCCGCGCACCTGCTCGCCCGCCTCCACCGCGGAGGCGACGCCGGGCACCAGGGTGGCGAAGGCCATCCCGAAGGCGGCGACGAGCAGGGCAAGGACCAGCGGACGGCGGGTGCTGCGCCACCGGCGCGTGCTCCGCCGGGGTGCTGACCGGTCCTCCCGGGTGGAGCTGCGTTCCCCGTACCTCGCGGCACGGTGGGGCGCGTGCGTCACTCGACCTCCCAGCCGTTGGATGTGAGGCGGGACAGTAACCCACCCCCGTTACGGGGATCGACCTGCTGGGACACACTGTGACCCTTCTGCGACACGCCGATGTGCTACTCGCCGGTAGTCCGGGGGCGACGTGTCGCCCGTGCGCGCGGCCCAGCGCCGGCTGGACCGGGGGCGGGGCAGGCCCGCTCCGGGTTCACCGCGCGGGGCGGATCAGGCAGGTGAGCCGTGCGCTGGCTGTCGGCCGGCCGGCTTCGTCGCTCACCGAGATCAGGAAGGTCGCCAGCGTGCGGCCACGCCGGACGGGCGTGCAGACCGCGGTGACCAGGCCGGAGGTGGCCGCCCGCAGGTAGCTGGCGTTCAGCTCGATGCCGACGACCGTGCCGCCCGGTCCGGCGTGCAGCATCGCCGCCCACGACCCGATGCTCTCGGCCAGGGCGCAGGTGGCCCCTCCGTGCAGCAGGCCGAAGGGCTGTTCGTTGCCGGCGACCGGCATGGTCGCCACCAGCCGGTCGGGGGTGTAGTCGGTGATCTGGATCCCGAGCTTGTCGTCCAGGGGTCCCTGGGTGTCGGACGGCAGCCAGTCCGGACGCGCGGTGGTCATCCGCGCACCGTAGCCACCGGGAGGTGCCTGGTCGGCTCGTGCACCGGTCCGGACCGTCGGTGGACGCCCCTAGGATCGTCGGCGATGTCCGCACCGGTGAGCACCCCAGCCAGCAGCACAGTGTCCGCCTCCGACCCGGCCCCCGTGGCCCGTCCGCGGCTGCTGCTGCTCGACGGCCACTCGTTGGCGTACCGGGCCTTCTTCGCCCTCCCGGTGGAGAACTTCTCGACCACCACCGGGCAGCCGACGAACGCCGTCTACGGCTTCACGTCGATGCTGATCAACGTGCTGCGCGACGAGCAGCCCAGCCACCTCGCGGTGGCCTTCGACGTCAGCCGGAAGACCTTCCGCAGTGAGATCTACGCCGAGTACAAGGCCAACCGCGCCGAGAGCCCGACCGACTTCCGCGGCCAGGTGAGCCTGGTGCAGGAGGTCCTCGGTGCGCTGCACGTGCCGGTCATCACCGCGGAGAACTACGAGGCCGACGACGTCATCGCCACCCTCACCGTGCAGGCGGTCGAGCAGGGCATGGACGTGCTGATCTGCACCGGCGACCGGGACGCACTGCAGCTGGTCAACGAGCACGTGACGGTGCTGTACCCGCGCAAGGGCGTGTCGGACCTGACCCGGTTCACGCCGGAGGAGGTGGAGGCCAAGTACGGCCTCACGCCCACCCAGTACCCCGACTTCGCCGCACTGCGGGGCGACCCGAGCGACAACCTGCCGAACATCCCGAGCGTGGGGGAGAAGACCGCCGCGAAGTGGGTGCGTGAGTACGGCTCGCTGGACGCACTGGTCGACCAGGTCGACACGGTCAAGGGCAAGGTCGGGGAGAAGCTGCGGGAGCACCTCTCCTCGGTGCTGCAGAACCGCCGGCTCACCGAGCTCGACCGCGCCGTCCCGCTCGAGGTCGGGCCGCAGGACCTGGCCGTCCAGCCCTGGGACCGCAACGAGGTGCACACCCTCTTCGACAACCTGCAGTTCCGGGTGCTGCGCGACCGGCTCTTCGCCACTCTCGCCACCCCGGAGCCGGAGGTCGACGGTGGTTTCGAGGTGACCGCCGACCGGCTGGCCCCCGGTGAGCTGGCCGGGTGGCTGGCCGCGCACGCGCGCACCGGGCACACCGGGGTCGTCTTCCGGGGCACCTGGGGCCGCGGTGTCGGCGAGCTCACCGGCCTCGCGCTGGCCGCCGCCGACGACCACGCCACCTTCGTCGACCTGGGTCCCGACCTCGACACCGCCGACGAGCAGGCACTGGCCGGCTGGTTGGCCGACCCGGCGACCCCCAAGGTCGTGCACGAGGTCAAGGGCCCGCTGCTGGCGATCTGGAGCCGCGGCTGGGACCTGCAGGGCATGGTCAGCGACACCGCGCTGGCGGCCTACCTGGTCAATCCCGGGCAGCGGTCGTTCGACCTCGGCGACCTGGCGGTGCGCTACCTGCGTCGCGAGCTCAAGGACGCCGCGGAGCCGGAGGGCCAGCTGACCCTCGACGGGCTCGGGCCCTCGGAGGAGGACGTCGCCGCGGCCGCCGCACACGCCGACGTCCTCAAGGCGGTGGCGGTCAACGACCTGTCCGACGCCCTGGAGCAGGTGCTCGGGCAGAAGGGCGGTGACCAGCTGCTCGGGGACATCGAGCTGCCGCTGACCCGGGTGCTCGCCGCCATGGAGCACCGGGGCATCGCCGCGGACCTGGACTCCCTGCGCGAACTGCAGCGCGAGTTCGCCGCCGCGGTGACCGAGGCGGCGGACGAGGCCTACGCGGTCATCGGCAAGGAGATCAACCTCGGCTCGCCCAAGCAGCTGCAGGCGGTCCTCTTCGACGAGCTCGGCCTGCCCAAGACGAAGAAGAACAAGACCGGCTACACCACCGACGCCGAGGCCCTGACCTCGCTGCTGGCCTCCACCGGTCACCCGTTCCTCGAGCACCTGCTGCGGCACCGGGACGTCACCCGGCTGCGCACCGTCATCGACGGGCTGATCCCGATGGTCGACGAGATGGGGCGGGTGCACACCACCTACCAGCAGACGATCGCGGCGACCGGCCGGCTCTCCTCGACCGACCCGAACCTGCAGAACATCCCCATCCGCAGCGCCGAGGGGCGCCGGATCCGGCAGGCCTTCGTCGTCGGCGCCGGCTACGACTCGCTGATGACCGCCGACTACAGCCAGATCGAGATGCGGATCATGGCCCACCTGTCCGAGGACGCCGGCCTGATCGAGGCGTTCACCTCCGGGGAGGACCTGCACTCCTTCGTCGCCTCGCGGGCGTTCGACATCCCGATCGAGCAGGTCGACCCGGAGATGCGCCGGCGGATCAAGGCGATGAGCTACGGCCTGGCCTACGGGCTGAGCGCCTACGGGCTGTCCCAGCAGCTGCGGATCACCCCGGAGGAGGCACGCGGGCAGATGCACGCCTACTTCGAGCGCTTCGGCGGCATCCGGGACTACCTCGACGGGGTCGTGGACGACGCCCGGCAGACCGGCTACACCGAGACGACCCTGGGCCGCCGCCGCTACCTGCCCGACCTGACCAGCGACAACCGGCAGCGCCGGGAGATGGCCGAGCGGATGGCGCTCAACGCCCCGATCCAGGGGTCGGCCGCCGACGTCATCAAGGTGGCGATGCTGAACGTGGAGCGGGCCATCGCGGCCGAGGGCCTGAGCTCACGGATGCTGCTGCAGGTCCACGACGAGCTCGTGCTCGAGGTGGCACCGGGGGAGCGGGAGACCCTCGAGGCCCTGGTGCGCCGGGAGATGGCCGGCGCGGCGCAGCTGTCGGTGCCGCTGGAGGTCTCCGTCGGCTTCGGCACCAGCTGGGACGACGCCGCTCACTGAGCGAGGACCCCGATGCCCCACGCCCCGCAGGCTCGGCGCGGGCCCCGCATCGGGGCCACGGGCGGGGAGGTCAGCTGATGGGGCGGCCCAGGGGGAACGTGGCGACCTGGTGCCAGGAGCCCGGCTCCCGGGTGCCGGCGTAGAAGGCGGCGGTGTCGATGCGGGTCCGCAGCGGCATCGCCTCGCACAGCACCTTCTGGGCCTGCTCGAGGCCGGCCAGGTCGCCCTGGCGACGTTGCCCGATGCTCAGGTGCGGCACCGGCTCGCCGTGCGCGCCCCGGAACGGCGGGTGGTCGGGGTAGGCCTCGGCCACCCGCCGGGTCAGCCGGCGGAACGGCTCCTCGGGCTCGGGGACCAGGTAGAGCATCTCCTCGCCGAACCACGCGGTCCTGGTGAACGTGCAGTCGAAGGCGGGCTCGGTGGCGAGGAGCTCGGCCAGACCGGTCAGCAGGGCGTCGTCCACCTGGCGGGGTGTGACGAAGGGGTAGATGACCGCCAGGTGCGCCGGGATCCCCCACGACGCGGAGACGTCGAACTGCTGGCGGTGTGCGTCGACCAGCGGCTCGGCGTCCGGGACGAGCAGCACCACGGCGCTCTCGGTCGCATCGCCCAGGACGGTCTGTGCTGTCTGGTCCACCGCGCGGCTCCCTCGTTCCGGTCCGGTGCCCCGGGCGGACCCGGCGTCGCCGGACAGCCTTGCAGGTCCGGACGCCGTCCGGCAGGTCGGCGGCCGGTCCAGCCGCTCAGCCGGGCAGGTCGCAGACCAGGACGAGCGTCCCCGGCATCAGCGCGCCCCGTTCCGGGGACCACTGCCCCCAGGTCTCGGTGCGGCCGGGCGTCCACTCCGGCTCGATGAGGTCGCTGAGCACGAACCCGGCACCGACGACCGCCCGTACCCAGTCGCCGATCGTGCGGTGGTGCTCCACGTAGACGGTGGCCCCAGCCTCATCGGTCTCCACGTACGGCGCGCGGTCGAAGTAGGAGGAGACGACGCGCAGGTCGGCCGGGTCGGGGGAGTCCGGCATCGGCCACCGCATCGGGTGGTTCACCGAGGCGACCAGTCGCCCGCCCGGCCGCAGCACGCGGGCGACCTCGCGCAGCACCGCCGTGGCATCGGCGACGAACGGGAGACCGCCGAAGGCCGAGCAGGCCAGGTCCACGCTCGCGTCGGCGAGGGGGAGCGCCCCGGCGTCGGCCTGCAGCAGGGGGACGGGGATGCCGGTGGACCGGTTCAGCTCCGCCGCGCGGGCGAGCATGCCCCTGGAGACGTCCAGTGCCACCGGTGCGGCACCGGCCGTGCGCAGCCAGCGGGAGCAGGGAGCCGAGCCGCAGCCGATCTCCAGCACCCGTCGCCCGGCGACCTCGCCCAGCAGGTGCGCGTCGGCCTCCCGCAGCCCCTCGGGGCACCAGAGGAAGTCGGCCTCGCCGAGGTCGCTGCCGTGCTCGGCGAGGTAGGCCGGCGCGGCGGCGTCCCACCAGCCCCGGTTCGCCCGGGCGGACTCGGCCGGTCCGGCCGGCCGGCGCGTCACGCCTCCTGCTGCCGGGTAGCCGTCCTCGGCCAGCGGCAGGGGGGCAGCAGGGGGTCGTGCCGGGGTGCTGTCCATGACGCGCCGATGGTGACACGCCGTCCGGCCGGTGGCCCCGCCGGCCGGGCTCGCCCCCTGGTGGACCGGGCTCTCGCCAGGTCCGTACGATGGGGAGTACGCCAGAGGTCTGTGGTGTTGACCCTCCTGTACGGGGGTCGGCATCGCCGCCTCCCGTGAACCTCCCCGTGGTCCGCCTGGGCCGCGGGTGATCCTGTCCCTACGCATCCCCCGTCCGGAGCACTCGACCACATGACCTCCACCCAGGTCCGTCCCGACAGCACCCCCCAGATCGCGGTCAACGACATCGGCACCGCCGAGGACTTCCTCGCTGCGATCGACCAGACCATCAAGTACTTCAACGACGGCGACATCGTCGAAGGCGTGATCGTCAAGGTCGACCGGGACGAGGTGCTGCTGGACATCGGCTACAAGACCGAGGGCGTCATCCCCTCGCGTGAGCTGTCCATCAAGCACGACGTCGACCCGACCGAGGTCGTCAAGGTCGGCGACGAGGTGGAAGCCCTCGTCCTCCAGAAGGAGGACAAGGAAGGCCGGCTCATCCTGTCCAAGAAGCGGGCTCAGTACGAGCGCGCCTGGGGCACGATCGAGGCCAAGAAGGAAGCCGACGAGGTCGTCACCGGCACCGTCATCGAGGTCGTCAAGGGCGGCCTGATCCTCGACATCGGCCTGCGCGGCTTCCTGCCCGCCTCGCTCGTCGAGATGCGCCGTGTGCGCGACCTGCAGCCCTACGTGGGCCGCGAGCTCGAGGCCAAGATCATCGAGCTCGACAAGAACCGCAACAACGTCGTTCTCTCCCGTCGTCAGTGGCTGGAGCAGACCCAGTCCGAGGTCCGCAGCGAGTTCCTCAACAAGCTCGCCAAGGGCCAGGTCCGCACGGGCGTCGTCTCCTCGATCGTCAACTTCGGTGCGTTCGTCGACCTCGGCGGCGTCGACGGTCTGGTGCACGTCTCCGAGCTGTCCTGGAAGCACATCGACCACCCGTCCGAGGTCGTCGAGGTCGGCCAGGAGGTCACCGTCGAGGTCCTCGACGTCGACCTGGACCGTGAGCGGGTCTCCCTGTCGCTGAAGGCGACGCAGGAGGACCCGTGGCGTCAGTTCGCCCGCACGCACCAGATCGGTCAGGTCGTGCCGGGCAAGGTCACCAAGCTCGTCCCCTTCGGTGCGTTCGTGCGCGTCGACGAGGGCATCGAGGGCCTGGTGCACATCTCCGAGCTGGCCGAGCGCCACGTGGAGATCCCGGAGCAGGTCGTGCAGGTCGGCGACGAGATCCTGGTCAAGGTCATCGACATCGACCTCGACCGTCGGCGCATCTCGCTGTCCCTCAAGCAGGCCAACGAGGGCGTCGTCGGCGACGAGGAGCAGTTCGACCCGGCCGCTTACGGCATGTCGGCCTCGTACGACGAGCAGGGCAACTACGTCTACCCCGAGGGCTTCGACTCCGACACCGGCGAGTGGCTCGAGGGCTACGACGAGGCCCGCGAGACGTGGGAGCGGCAGTACGCCGAGGCCCAGGCCCGGTTCGAGGCGCACCGCAAGCAGATCGCGGCGGCCAAGGAGGCCGACGCCGAGGCTGCGGCCGGTGGCAGCTACTCCAGCGAGCCGGTCGACACGCCGGACGCCCCCTCCACCGGTGGCACCCTGGCCTCCGACGAGGCGCTGGCGGCCCTGCGGGCCAAGCTCGCCGGCGGCGAGTGACCCAGCAGCTCGTCTGAGCAGCACCTGACCGTGCGCCGTCCACCTCCGGGTGGGCGGCGCACGGTCGTCTCTGCACCCGGGTCGCCGCGAGAACCCGGCCGTCGTGGACCCCGGCCATCTCGAGCCCGCTGTCCTCAGCCCGGCCGTCTCCACCCCCGGACGGCGACGACCCCGCCGACCGTAGGGGGTCGACGGGGTCGTCGGGTCCTGGGGCTCAGCCGTGAGCCGGCGGACCGTGGGTGCGTGCCGGCTCGTCCATGAGCCGTCGGCGGTGGGGCCAGGAGGGCCCGCGTCAGAGGCTGAGGATGATCGCGAACGCGGTCCGCGGACGACCGCCGGCGTTGGCCAGGAAGTCCCAGGTGTGTCGACCGGAGCGGACGCTCGGCATCAGGGCGCGGAAGAACGCGGCCCCGCGGCGGCCCTGCGGCAGGCGCTCGCGCACGCCGGGGAGGTCGGAGCACCGCACGCCGGCGGGGTTGTCGATCCGGTGCCGACCACGGCGGGGAGTGCCAGCGGCCGACAGTGCGCCATCGAACGTGGAACGGGACATGGTCGGTTCTGCCTCTCTGCTGTGGCGGGGGAAGTCCACCGGGACGAAAGGTAGGTCCTGTGACTGGTGTGACTGGTGCGACGCGCCGAGGGCACCGGCGCCGTGACCTCGCCGAGACCTGCAGCGCCCCTTCCGGCCGCGCGCGGGTAGCCGACGGGACCTGCAGGACGGCCTGGGGCCTCTAAGGTCGGACCGTGCTGAAGATCGGGCTGACCGGGGGCATCGGTTCGGGCAAGAGCACCGTCGCGGCCCTGCTGGCCGAACGTGGCGCCGTCGTGGTGGACGCCGACCGTCTCGCCCGCGAGGTGGTGGAACCCGGTACGCCGGGGCTGACCGCGATCGCCGAGGCGTTCGGGCCCGGGGTGCTGACCGACGACGGCGCCCTGGACCGGGCTGCGCTCGCCTCGGTCGTCTTCGCCGATCCCGCGGCCCGAGCCCGGCTGGACGCGATCGTCCACCCCCGCGTGCGCGCGCGTGCCGCTGAGCTGGCTGCTGCGGCGCCGCCGGGGTCGGTCGTCGTGCAGGACGTGCCCCTGCTGGTGGAGACCGGTCAGGCGGGCTCCTTCGACCTCGTGCTGGTCGTCGAGACCGAGCCGGAGACCCGGGTCGGCCGGCTGGTGGGCCGGGGGCTGTCCGCCGCCGACGCGCGCGCCCGGATCGCCAGCCAGGCCACGGACGAGCAGCGGCGGGCGGTCGCCGACGTCGTGCTGCGCAACGACGGTCCTCCCGAGGAGCTGGCGGCGCAGGTGCAGCGCTTCTGGTCCGAGCGCGTGGAGCCCGCAACGCGCTGACGGCGGCGATGAGTTCCGCCGGCCGGTCCGGTCCTGGGTGCAGACCCCGGCGCGGGGTCCCCGCCGTGGAGAGGAACCGAGATGGCGCAGCAGAAGATCGTCCCGAACCTGTGGTTCGACAGCCAGGCCGAGGAGGCGGCGCACTACTACATCGACGTCTTCGGTGAGGGGCGGGTGCTCGGCGTGGCCCGCTACCCGGAGGGCGCACCCGGCCCGGCCGGGTCGGTGATGAGCGTGGAGTTCGAGCTGGCCGGCCAGCGCTTCGTCGGGGTCAACGGTGGGCCGCAGTTCCCCTTCACCGAGGCCGTCTCCTTCCAGATCGACTGCGCCGACCAGCCGGAGGTCGACCGGTACTGGGACCGGCTCGTCGGCGACGGGGGAGAGGAGAGCGAGTGCGGCTGGCTCAAGGACCGCTACGGGCTGTCCTGGCAGGTCGTCCCGGCCGGCATGGACGAGCTCTTCGCCGACCCGGACCCATCGCGGGCCCAGCGTGCGGTGCAGGCCATGCTCGGGATGCGCAAGCTGGACCTGCCCGCGCTGCGCGCCGCGGCTGACGGGGTGCCGGTCGGCTGAGTGGGGATCATCACAGTTCGCCCAGGCCGCCGATGGGTCTTCCGCTGAGACGACGAAGGCCCCAGGTCCGTGGACCTGGGGCCTTCGCGGCTGGTGGGCGATACTGGGATCGAACCAGTGACCTCTTCCGTGTCAGGGAAGCGCGCTACCGCTGCGCCAATCGCCCCTACCGGTCTGCCGACCGGCCTGCCTCCACACCCGCGCTCCGTGGAAGAGACGAGGTGGAGACGGGATTTGAACCCGTGTAGACGGCTTTGCAGGCCGTTGCCTCGCCTCTCGGCCACTCCACCGCACGCCAGGCGCCGGTCTCGCGACCAGCGCCCGGGGTTCCGAGCGGACGACGGGATTCGAACCCGCGACCCTCACCTTGGCAAGGTGATGCTCTACCACTGAGCCACGTCCGCGCTGCGGATCAAGTCCGCGTTACGTGGAGAACTCTAACCGACCCGATTCGGGGGTCCAAACCCGGGGGGTCCAGGGGGTGTCCGCAGGGGGCTCCCTGCAGGTCAGCGCCGCGTGGGGGTCAGTGCGAGGTCGGGTTGTCGGTGCCACCGCGCAGCAGCGCGGTGAGCTCCTCGTCGACCCGCAGCAGCTCGCTCTCCGTGCCGACCGGCACCAAGGCGTCGGTCTCGCGCAGGAAGTGGCCGACCGCGGCGCCCGACACCTCGAACAGCGCCTCGCCCGAGGGTGCCCGCAGCTGCAGGAAGAGCACGTCCAGCCCGTTGCGCGCCGGCCACAGCCGGACGTCCCCCTCGCCGACCGGCCCGATCAGGCCCGCACGAAGGAGGTCGCGGCTGAGCAGCCACTCGACGCCGCCGTCCTCGTCCGGTGTCGTGTCGTAGGCGTCGTCGGCGCCGGCCGCCTGTACGGCCGTCTCGAACGCGGACCCGCCGTCGTGGGCACGGTCGTCCTCGCCGTCGTCGCCGAACCGGACGCGCACGGCGAACGGGTCGCTGGAGTCGTAGACCAGGGCGGCCGGGACCGCCGTCCAGGACTGGGGGCCGATGAGGTGGAACGTCGTCCGCGCGGTGCAGCCGGACATCGAGTGGCGAGCCATGCCTCCTTAACGACCCAGAACTGCCCTCGGTCACGCATGGTCTCGGCGTGTCGCGCCACACGAGTCACATGCGTCCCAGGAGTCGCCAGGCGGCACGGCTCGCCGCGGTCGCAGTGCCCGTGATCACGGGTCGAACCGATCAGGGCCGACGAGCCGAACGCCGCGTGTGACCATGGGCCTCGTGAGCCGACCAGTGCGCAGTCCCGAGGACGGCGCCGCCGACCTCGAGCTGGTCCGCCGGATGGCGGCCGGTGACCGCACGGCGGTCGATGACCTGTACCTGCGCTTCCGGCGCCCGGCGTTCGCCCTGGCCCGCCGGGTGCTGGCCGACGACACGCTGGCCGAGGACGTGCTCCAGGACGTCTTCCTCGGCATCTGGCGCAACCCGGGCGCCTTCGACGGCAGCCGGGGCAGCGTCGCCTCCTGGGTGCTGACGATGGTCCACCACAAGGCGGTGGACGCCGTCCGGCGCGAGGAGTCGCAGCGCCGCCGCACCGCGCGGGCCGAGGAGGACATGGCGCTCGCGGCACCGACCGAGAACCACGACGTCGAGGACCAGGCCTGGGAGCGGGTGGAGGCCGGCCGAGTGCGGACGGCGCTGCGCTCCCTGCCCGATCCGCAACGGGAGGCGCTGACCTTGGCCTACTACGGCGGGTACACCCAGCGAGAGGTGGCCGCCCTGACCGGCACCCCCCTGGGGACCGTCAAGACGCGGATGCTCGCCGGCATGCGCCGGCTCAAGGACACACTGGGCACCGGGCTGCCCGGGGTCACCCCGGCCGACGGAGCCCCGCGATGACCGCGCCCATGGGCAACCGGGACGACGAGCACCGCAGCTGGGAGGAGCTCGCCGTCGGCTGGGCGCTGCACGCGCTCGAGCCCGAGGACGAGGACCTCTTCGCCGCGCACCTCGCCGGCTGCGACCGCTGTGCCGACACGGTCGCCGAGACGGCCGAGGTGATGGCGGCGATGTCCAGCGACCTGCCACCGGCCGAGCCGTCGGACGCACTGCGGGACCGGCTGCGCGCAGCGGTCGAGGAGACCGAGCAGCTCCCGCAGACGGCCCCACCCGCGCGCCGCCGTGAGCAGCCACCGGCTGCGCCGGCCCGCCCCGTGGGCCCGGCTGCCCCGTGGGGGGCCGGCACGGGCAGCACCTCCGCGCGAGACCTCCAGTTGCCACTCCCCACCCGGGTCGCCGACCCTCGCCCGGCCTGGCGGCGGGTGCTCCCGACCGCGTTGGTCGCGGCTGCGGTGGCGGCGGTGCTGGCGCTGGGTGCCTGGAACGTCGCGCTCACCAGCGCCCGCGACGAGGCCGTCGCCGCGGCGGCCGAGCAGGCCCGGATGCTGGACGTGCTCCTGGAGCCGGGGCAGGCCACCATCGCCCCGCTGACCGAGGTGGACGAGGAGGGCGGGGAGGACGTCGCGACCGTCGTCGCCCGGGACGGTCGACTGCAGGTGCTGGCCGACGGCCTGCCGGTCAACGACCCCGGCGACCGCACCTACGTCGTCTGGGGGTTGCCGAACGGTTCCCCCGTGGCCATCGGGACGTTCGACGTGGTGACTTCTGAGATGGACCTGCGGACCGTAGGCTCGTCGGAGACCGGTCTGGACGAGTACCCCGCGTACGCCATCAGCATCGAGCCCGGTCGGCAGGCTCCGTCGGAACCGACGGACATCGTCGCGACCGGGCAGGTGACCAGCTGAGCGGACAGGACACGATGGCAGCGCGGGGTGAGCACGTGCCGGTCCCGCCGGAGCCGGACGTGCCGGAGACCGCCGAGGAACGCCGCGCCCGGTACGACGCCGACGACGTGCACAGCCTGCGCGAGCGGGTCGCCGAGGTGCGCTGGCGGCGCTGGATCGCCACCCGGCGCAGCCTGGACGCGCCCTACCGGTGCGGGGTCGGGCTGGTGGGTGGCCTGGTCGTGGCCTTCGGCATCGTCACGATCCCGCTGCCGGGGCCCGGGTGGCTGACCGTGATCGCCGGGTTGTTCCTGCTCGCCACCGAGTTCACCTGGGCCGAACGGGTGCTGGACTTCACCCGGCGGCACGTCGCCCGGTGGACGGCCTGGCTGAACCGCCAGCCGCTGGTGGTGCGCCTGGCCGTCGCGGCCCTGACCGCGGCTTTCGTCTGCGCTGTGCTCCTCGTGACGCTGCACGTGATGGGCGTGCCGGACTGGGTGCCGGGGTGGGTGCCGCTCTGGCGGTGAGCATCTGGCAAGATGTTCGACGCACCCGGGCGATTGGCTCAGCGGTAGAGCGCTTCGTTCACACCGAAGAGGTCACTGGTTCGATCCCAGTATCGCCCACCGGATGCAGGGCCAGGTGAACCCGGAGACGGGGGAGCCTGGCCCTTCGTCGTCCCGGGGGCACGGATCCGGCGATCGGCGCACCATGGACGCGATGGCACTGGACCGGGCGGCCCGACTGCTGGTCGCCGTCGAGCGGGACGGGCCCACCTGCGTCTGGTGCGGCCGGACCTTCGGCGCGCAGGTGGTGCCGACCACCGAGCACGTGGTGCCGCGGGTCAAGGGCGGGCCGTCCTGGCTGGAGAACGAGGTGGCCGCCTGCCGCCGCTGCAACTCCGAACGAGGGCACACCGCGCCGGTCCCGTGGCTGGAGGAGTGCCAGCGGCGCGGCTGGCTCCCCGACGAGGAACGCCTGGAACGGGTGCTGACCGCCCTGGACGGCGCCATCACCGATCGCGGCGGCCAGCGGCGGGCCCGGCCCTACCTGGAGGCCCAGTTGCGCCGGCTGCGGCGCCGGGGGAGCCCGTCGGCCGACCGGTCCCGGCCCGCGTAGCGTCCCGGTGGTGAGCGACACGGTGGGGCAGGTAGGCCAGATCTCGGTGTACCCGGTGAAGTCCCTGGCCGGGCAGGTCGTCCCCGCCGTGGACGTCGAGGACGCCGGCCTGCGCGGTGACCGGGCGTGGTCGGTGGTCGAGGCCGACACCGGCGAGCGGGTCACCGTGAAGACCACCCCCCGGCTGCGCGAGGTCGTCCCGACCGGGGACGCCGAGGCCGACGGCCGCACCCTGACCGAGGTGCTCGGCCGGCCGGTCCGTCTGGCCGCCTCGACCGGGGGCCCGCAGGTCGACGCCGCCGCCGTCCACCTGGTGTCCCGAGGGGCGATCGACCGGGCCGCGGACGGCGACGTCCCCGAGGGCTGCTCGGCCGACGACCCGCGCGCCAACCTGCTGCTCCACCTGGCCGGCGGTGCCGACGAGCGGTCCTGGGTCGGCCGGCGGCTGCGGATCGGGACCGCGGAGCTCGACGTGGTCCGTACCCCCAAGCACTGCCTCGGCGTGTACGCCGAGGTCCGCACCCCGGGCACGGTCGCCGAGGGCGACGAGGTCCAGCTGCTCGACTGAGGTGTCCGGGTCGGCCTCGGTGCCGGCGGTCGCTAGCCTCGGCGACCGTGACCAGGAGAGCTGCGCCGGCCCTGCTCGCGGCGCTGACCGTGGCCCTGCTGGCCGGCTGCGGCACCGACGAGCCGACCCCCAGCTCGGTCGCCGAGCCCGGCACCCCGGCGCCGTCGTCGGCAGCGACGTCCGAGGCTCCACCGGCCCCCGACTCGTTCACCCTGGTCGCCACCGGCGACGTGCTGGTGCACCAGGGCCGCACGCTCACCTCGGGTGCTCGCCAGCCCGACGGCAGCTGGGACTTCTCGGCGGTCTTCGCCCCGATCGCGCCGGTGCTGCAGGCCGCCGACCTGGCGATCTGCCACCTGGAGACACCGGTCGCCCCGGTGGGTGGGCCCTACTCGGGCTATCCGTCCTTCGCCGCCCAGCCCGAGATCGTCGACGCCCTCGCCGACGCCGGGTACGACCTGTGCTCCACCGCCTCCAACCACTCGCTGGACGACGGCTTCGACGGGCTGGTCCGCACCCTGGACGCCCTGGACGCCGCGGGGATCGCGCACACCGGCACCTACCGCAGCGCAGCGGAGAGCGAACAGCCGGTGGTCGTCGACGTCGGGGGAGTGCGCGTCGGGCACGTGGCCACGACGTTCTCGCTCAACGGGGTCTCGCTCCCGTCCGACGCACCGTTCGCCGTGGACACCTTCGCGGTGCCCGACGTCAGCGCCGTGCTGGCCGACGCGGCCGCCGCCCGGGCCGTCGGGGCGGAGGTGGTGGTGGCCAGCGTGCACTGCTGCGCCGAGTACGACCACGAGCCGACGGCGGCGCAGGAGCAGGCGGTGCGCACGCTCCTCGCCTCCCCGGACGTCGACCTGGTCCTCGGCCACCACGCCCATGTCGTCCAGCCGTTCGAGCAGGTCGACGGGGAGTGGGCGGCCTACGGCCTGGGCAACCACCTCGCCGAGCACGCCACCCGCGGGTACGACACCGAGGACTCGGTGATCGCCCGGTTCACCTTCACCCGGGGCGAGGACGGCCGGTTCGCCGTGTCGGAGGCCGAGGCGGTGCCGGTCCGGATCGAGGTCGGGGACGACGCCGTCCGGCTGGTGCCCGCCGACCCGGAGAGCGCCGCGCGGATCGGTGCGGTGCTCGATGCGCGGGGCGCGGTCGCCGCGGGGCTCGCGATCGTCCCCGGCTGACCCGGGGCGTCGTCCCGGCGCACTAGTCTCGACAGGCCCGGCCGACCGGCCGGGACCGTGCCTGACCCCCGGGAGCTCTCGTGTCCAGCCCGCCCTCGCCCACCGCCGCCGCTGCGATCCGGGTGCCGGCCGGGACGACGGCCCTGCAGGCGCTCAAGGACGCCGGGGTGCCGCTGAAGGGCCCGGACGGCGCGGTCGTCGTCCGCGAGCTGGCCTCCGGCGACCTCAAGGACCTCGGCTGGGTCCCGGACGCCGAGGCCGAGGTCGAGCCGGTGCCCGCCGCCAGCGCCGACGGTCGGGCGGTGATCCGGCACTCGACCGCCCACGTGCTGGCCCAGGCCGTGCAGGACCTGTTCCCGGGCACCCGGCTGGGCATCGGCCCGCCGGTGGAGAACGGGTTCTACTACGACTTCGACCCCGAGCGCCCGTTCACCCCGGAGGACCTGCAGGCGCTGGAGAAGCGCATGCAGGCGATCGTGAAGCAGGGGCAGAACTTCAGCCGCCGGGAGATCGGCGACGACGAGGCCCGGGCCGAGTTGGCGCACGAGCCGTACAAGCTCGAGCTCATCGGGCTCAAGGGCGGTGCCGGCCAGGACGGGGCCGGCGAGGAGGTCGCCGAGGGTGCCGACGTCGAGGTGGGCGGCGCGCAGCTGACCATGTACGACAACCTCGACCCGCGCACCGGCGACCGGCTGTGGACCGACCTGTGCCGTGGCCCGCACCTGCCCCGCACCTCCACCATCCCGGCGTTCTCCCTCACCCGCAGCGCCGCCGCGTACTGGCGGGGGAGTGAGAAGAACCCGCAGCTGCAGCGGGTCTACGGCACCGCGTGGGAGAGCAAGGACGCGCACAAGGCGTACCTGGAGCAGGTCGCCGAGGCCGAGCGCCGCGATCACCGCCGGCTGGGCTCGGAGCTGGACCTGTTCAGCTTCCCGGACGAGGTCGGCTCCGGTCTGGCGGTCTTCCACCCCAAGGGCGGGATCATCCGGCGGGAGCTGGAGAAGTACAGCCAGCGTCGCCACGAGGAGGCCGGCTACTCCTTCGTCAACACCCCGCACATCACCAAGGGGCAGCTGTTCGAGACCTCCGGCCACCTGGACTGGTACGCCGAGGGCATGTACCCGGCGATGCAGCTGGACGAGGAGCGGGACAGCGACGGCAACGTCCGGCGGCAGGGGCAGGACTACTACCTCAAGCCGATGAACTGCCCGATGCACAACCTGGTGTTCGACTCCCGCGGCCGCTCCTACCGCGAGCTCCCGCTCCGGCTGTTCGAGTTCGGCACCGTCTACCGCTACGAGAAGTCCGGCGTCGTCCACGGGCTCACCCGCGCCCGCGGGTTCACCCAGGACGACGCGCACATCTACTGCACCCCCGAGCAGATGGCCGCGGAGCTCCGTGGGCTGCTCGACTTCGTGCTGGGGCTGCTGTCGGACTACGGGTTGAGCGACTTCTACCTGGAGCTGTCCACCCGGAACCCGGAGAAGTCGGTGGGCACCGACGAGGGCTGGGAGCGCGCCACCGAGGCGCTCCGGCAGGCCGCGGTGGACTCCGGGCTGGAGCTGTTCCCCGACCCGGGTGGCGCCGCGTTCTACGGCCCGAAGATCTCCGTCCAGGCCAGGGACGCGATCGGGCGCACCTGGCAGATGTCGACCATCCAGGTGGACTTCAACCTGCCGGAGCGCTTCGGCCTGGAGTACACCGCCGCCGACGGGTCCCGGCAGCGGCCGGTGATGCTGCACCGGGCGTTGTTCGGGTCCATCGAGCGGTTCTTCGGGGTGCTCACCGAGCACTACGCCGGCGCCTTCCCGGCCTGGTTGTCCCCGGTCCAGGTGGTCGGCATCCCGATCACCGACGAGCAGGTGCCGTACCTGACCGACGTCGCCCTGCAGCTGCGTCAGCGCGGCATCCGGGTGGAGGTCGACGACTCCGACGACCGGATGCAGAAGAAGATCCGCACCGCCAGCAAGCAGAAGGTGCCCTTCGTGCTGATCGCCGGGGCCACCGACGCCGAGGCCGGGGCGGTCTCCTTCCGGTACCGGGACGGCTCGCAGCGCAACGGCGTCCCGGTCGCCGAGGCGGTGGCCCAGGTCGCCGCCTGGGTCGAGGGGCGGCACAACACCGACCCGACCGCGGAGACCCCGATGGTGGCCGGATGAGCGAGGACATGGGCGGGGACGTGAGCGAGGGGGCGGCTGCGTACCGGGTCCCGGTGCGCAACGACGACGACGGACCGACGTCCGGCTTCGAGCACCTGTGGACGCCCTACCGGATGGCCTACATCCGCGGGGAGAACAAGCCGAGCGGCGACCACGACTGCCCGTTCTGCCTGATCCCGGCGATGTCGGACGAGGACGGGCTGATCGTGGCCCGGGGCGAGACGGTGTTCGCCGTCCTCAACCTCTACCCGTACAACGCCGGCCACCTGATGGTCGTGCCGTACCGGCACGTCCCCGACTACACCGACCTGACCATCGCCGAGGTCGCGGAGCTCGGCGCCTTCACCCAGACGGCGATGCGCGTGGTGCGGTCGGTCAGCGGCGCGCACGGCTTCAACGTCGGCATGAACCAGGGGTCGGTCGCCGGCGCCGGGATCGCCGACCACCTGCACCAGCACGCCGTGCCGCGCTGGGGCGGGGACACCAACTTCATGCCGGTGATCGGGCTGACCCGGGTGCTGCCCCAGGTGCTCGCCGAGACGCGCGCCCTGCTGGCCGGTGCCTGGCCGGACGCGGGTCAGCCGACCGGTCCCGCGCCGCACCCGACGGTGGCCTGAGTGCTCGGCGTCAACCTGCGGCCGGCCGTCGCCCGGTTCTGGGCGCCGGTGGTGCGCGGCCTGGTCCGGGCCGGGGTCACCGCCGACGCGGTCACCCTCACCGGCACCCTCGGCGCGGTGGTCTCCGCGGTCTTCCTGATCGGGAACGGCCAGCTCTTCTGGGGCGCGCTGGCCGTCACCGTCTTCGTGCTGCTGGACATGCTCGACGGCGCCCTGGCCCGGGCCCGCGGCGGCGGTTCGGTGTTCGGCGCGGTGCTGGACTCCACCGGCGACCGGGCCGCCGACGCCGCCATCTTCGGCGGGCTGGTCTGGTGGTACTCCGGGGCGGGGGACAACCGGCTGCTGGTGCTGCTCGCCCTGCTGTGCCTGGTGCTCGGGGTGCTCACCTCCTACGTCAAGGCCCGCGCCGAGGGCGTCGGGCTGTCGGCCGACGTCGGCGTCGTCGAGCGCACCGAGCGGCTGATCCTGGTGCTGGTCGGCACCGGGTTCACCGGCCTGGGCATCCCGTACGCGGTCCACGTCGCCCTCTGGGTGCTGCTGGCCGGCAGCGCGGTGACGGTCGCGCAGCGCTTCGCGGCGGTCCGCCGGGAGTCCCGCGGCCTGCAGCTGCCGACGTCCTCGCCCGACGAGGCGTCCGGGCGCCCCACGCCGTGAGCCGCCGCGCCGACCTGCTCGCCCGGCTCACCGACGCCGGGTACGCAGCCGGCTGGCGGGTCGTCCGGCTGCTGCCCGAGCCGGTGGCCCGGGCCGGCTCCGCCGCGGGGGGTGCGCTCGCCGTGCGCCGCGGCGGGCGGGGCGCCCGGCAGCTGCGGGCGAATATGGACGCCGTCACCGGCGGCGGCCTCGACGACGCCGCGCTCGACGCCCTCACCCGGCGGGCGATGCAGTCCTACGCCCGGTACTGGCAGGAGGCCTTCCGCCTGCCGACGCTCTCCACCGAGCGGATCCTCGCCGGCTCGGCGATGCGCGGCCGGGAGCACCTGGAGCGGGCCCGCGCGGAGGGCCGCGGCATCGTCCTGGCCCTGCCGCACAGCGGGAACTGGGACGCCGCCGGGGTGTGGCTCATCGCCTGGCTCGGCGGCCCCTTCCTGACCGTCGCCGAGCGGCTGCGGCCGGAGTCGCTGTACCGCCGGTTCGTCGCGTTCCGGGAACGGCTGGGCATGCGGGTCGTGCCGCTCACCGGCGGCGAGCGCCCCAGCTCGACGGTGCTGCGGGAGTGGCTGGCCGACGGCGGGACCGCGTGCCTGCTGATGGACCGCGACCTCTCCGGCAGCGGTGTGCCGGTCACCTTCTTCGGCCGCCGGACGACGATGCCCGGGGGCCCGGCGCTGGTCGCGGCCCAGACCGGGGCCTCCCTGCTGCCCGCCGTCTGCCAGTTCGACGGCACGGGGTGGCAGTTCGTCGTCCACCCGCCGGTCCCGCTGGCCGGGCCGGGTCGGCTGCGGGACCGGGTGACCTGGGCGACCCAGCAGGTCGCCGACGCCTTCGCCACGACCATCGCCGAGCGCCCCGAGGACTGGCACGTGCTCGGCCGGGTCTGGCCCGAGGTGGGCCCCGAGGGGCGCGCGCCCGCCCTCCCGGCCGTGTCCGCGCCGCCGGCGGAGGTGGGCTGATGCGGATCGGGCTGGTCTGCCCCTACTCGTGGGACGTCCCCGGCGGCGTCCAGTACCACGTGCGCGACCTGGCCGAGACGCTGCGCGCCCTCGGCCACTCCGTGGAGGTCCTCACCCCCGCCGAGCACGAGGAGAACCTGCCGGCCGAGCACGTCACCTGGGCCGGCCGGGCGGTGCCGGTCCCGTACAACGGCTCGATGGCGAGCGTCTCCTTCGGTCCGGTCGCGGCGTCCCGGGCCCGGCGCTGGTTGCGGGAGGGGGACTTCGACGTCGTCCACGTGCACGAGCCGGCGTCGGTCTCGCTCTCCCTGCTCGTCTGCGTGATCGCCGACGGCCCGATCGTGGCCACCTTCCACGCGGCGACCACCCGGTCCAAGGTGCTGGCCGCGCTGGGTCCGGTGGCCCGCCCGTGGCTGGAGCGGATCAGCGGGCGGATCGCGGTCTCCGACTTCGCCCGTCGCGTCCAGGTGGAGCACCTGGGCGGGGACGCGGTGGTCATCCCGAACGGGGTGCACGTGGCGGCCTTCGCCGACGGGCCGACGCTGCCCGGCCACGCGCGGGGCACCGAGGCGCCGACGATCGGCTTCCTCGGCCGCTACGACGAGCCGCGCAAGGGCCTGCCCGTGTTGCTGGAGGCGATGCGGACGGTGGTCGCCGAGCACCCGCGGGCCCGCCTGCTCATCGCCGGCCGCGGCGATCCCGACGAGCTGGACGAGCTGGTGGCCGACGACCTGCGTCCGCACGTCACGGTGCTCGGGGAGCTGGACGAGTCGGCCAAGGCGGCCTTCCTCCGCTCGGTCGACGTCTACTGCGCGCCGAACCTGCTGGGGGAGTCCTTCGGCGTGATCCTGCTGGAGGCGATGGGGGCCGGCGCACCGGTGGTCGCCAGCGACCTGGACGCCTTCGCCCGGGTCCTGGAGGACGGCACCGCCGGTGTGCTGGTCAAGCGCGGGGACGCCGCCGCGCTGGCCACGGCGCTCGGTGGCCTGCTGGCCGATCCGGCCCGACGGGCCGAGCTGCAGGCGGCCGGCCGGCGGGCCGTGGCCGACTACGACTGGGCGGTGGTCGCCCAGCGGATCCTCGCCGTCTACGAGACCGTCGCCCCGCCGGGTGGCACCGGGGTCACCGCCTCCGCCGCCGACGACGACGCGCTGCTGGGGAACGTGCCGGACGCCACCGGCGGACTCGGGCCGTCGGGGCCCTTCCGCAGGCGGGCGCGCCGCTAGCCTCGGACCCCATGACCACCGCGACCTGGCTGCTCCTCGCCGCCGGTCTCCTGGTGGTCCTGGTGCTCGGCTGGGCCGGCTGGACGCTCACCCGGTTGCGTCGGCTGGCCGGGCGGGTCCGCCGCGCGCGGGAGGTGCTCGACGCCGGTCTGCTGCGGCGGGCCGAGCTGGCCGCGGCGCTGGCCCGGGAGCACGCCGAGGACCTCGGTCCCGAGCTCGCCGCCGCCCTGGCGACCGCAGCGGCCGGGGCCCGGGCGCCGTCGGCCGGGGACCGGGAGGCCGCCGAGAACCTGCTGGGCCGGCGGCTCCGCCGGGTCCCCACCGGGGTGCTGACCCCGGAGCTGCAGGACGCCGGCATGCGGGTGGGGCTGGCCCGGCGGTTCTACAACGACGCCGTCCGGGACACCCGGACGTTGCGCCGGGGCCGGCTGGCCCGGGTGCTGCGGCTGCACGCCGACCGGCCGCTGCCCCGGTACTTCGACATCGACGACGGCCTCGACGCGGTGCTCACCGGCCCCGGTTCCGGCGCCGCGCGGTCCGCCGGCTGACCCGCCGTACGCTGGGACGTCCCCTCCCGCCGGTCCCCGGCCCGACGACCTGCGAGGCAGCAGCATGTCCTTGAACCACAGCGAGCCCACCGGCACCGGCACCGAGCGCGTCAAGCGCGGGATGGCCGAGCAGCTGAAGGGCGGCGTCATCATGGACGTCGTCACCCCCGAGCAGGCCAAGATCGCCGAGGACGCCGGCGCGGTCGCGGTGATGGCCCTGGAGCGGGTGCCCGCCGACATCCGCGTCGAGGGCGGCATCGCCCGGATGAGCGACCCCGACATGATCGAGGGGATCATCGGCGCGGTCTCCATCCCGGTGATGGCCAAGGCCCGGATCGGCCACTTCGTCGAGGCCCAGGTGCTGCAGGCGCTCGGCGTCGACTACGTCGACGAGTCCGAGGTGCTCACCCCGGCCGACGAGGCCCACCACATCGTCAAGAGCGCGTTCACCGTGCCCTTCGTCTGCGGCGCCACCGACCTGGGGGAGGCGCTGCGGCGGATCTCCGAGGGCGCGGCGATGATCCGCTCCAAGGGCGAGGCCGGCACCGGCAACGTGGTCGAGGCCACCCGGCACATGCGGGCGATCCGGGCCGGCATCAAGCGGCTGGCGACGCTGGACGAGACCGAGCTGTTCGTCGCCGCGAAGGAGCTGCGGGCCCCGTACGACCTGGTGGCCGAGGTCGCCCGCACCGGCGCGCTCCCCGTCGTCCTGTTCACCGCCGGCGGCATCGCCACCCCGGCGGACGCGGCGATGATGATGCAGCTGGGCGCCCAGGGCGTCTTCGTCGGCTCGGGCATCTTCAAGTCCGGTGACCCGGCCCAGCGCGCAGCCGCGATCGTGCAGGCCACCACCTTCTTCGACGACCCGTCCGTGATCGCCAAGGTCTCCCGCGGGCTCGGTGAGGCCATGGTCGGCATCAACGTGAGCACGCTGCCGGAGAGCGAGCAGTACGCCAAGCGCGGCTGGTGACCCCGCCGACGATCGGGGTGCTCGCGCTGCAGGGTGACGTGCGCGAGCACCTGGCCGCGCTCCGGGCAGCCGGTGCCGAGGCCCGGCCGGTCCGCCGGCCCGCCGAGCTGGCCGAGGTCGACGGGCTGGTCGTGCCCGGCGGGGAGTCGACCACGATGGGCAAGCTCGCCGAGCGGTTCGGGATGCTGCAGCCGCTGCGGGACGCCGTCCGCGCCGGGTTGCCCGCCTACGGGTCGTGCGCCGGGATGATCATGCTGGCCGACACGGTGCTCGACGCCCCGGCCGACCAGCTGACCATCGGCGGGCTGGACGTGACGGTGCGCCGCAACGCCTTCGGCCGGCAGGTCGACTCCTTCGAGGCGGCGGTGCAGCTGGCCGGGGTCCCGGGGCCGCCGGTGCACGCCGTGTTCATCCGCGCGCCGTGGGTCGAGGCGGCCGGGCCGGACGTCGAGGTGCTCGGCCGGGTGGAGGGCGGACCGGCCGACGGTAAGATCGTCGCCGTCCGTCAGGGCCGGCTGGTGGCCACCAGCTTCCACCCCGAGCTGACCGGCGACAGCCGGGTGCACGCGCTGTTCGTGGAGCTGGTGCGGGAGGCGACGGCGATGAGGGCACGAGACCATGCGAGCAGTGCCGGCGCCGGAGCGGACGCGGGCAGTGAGGGGAGAACGTCGTGAGCGGGCATTCCAAGTGGGCGACGACCAAGCACAAGAAGGCCGGCATCGATGCCAAGCGCGGCAAGCTCTTCGCCAAGTTGATCAAGAACATCGAGGTCGCCGCGCGCACCGGTGGCGCTGACCTGTCGGGCAACCCGACGCTCTACGACGCCGTCCAGAAGGCGAAGAAGAGCTCGGTGCCCAACGACAACATCGACCGCGCGGTCAAGCGCGGCGGTGGCCTCGAGGCCGGTGGGGTCGACTACCAGGGCATCACCTACGAGGGCTATGCCGCCGGCGGCGTCGCCGTGCTGATCGAGTGCCTCACCGACAACAAGAACCGGTCGGCCATGGAGGTGCGCACCGCGATGACCCGCAACGGGGGGAACATGGCCGATCCCGGCTCGGTCTCCTACCTCTTCTCCCGCAAGGGCGTCGTCGTGGTCCCCGCGACCGGTACCACCGAGGACGACGTGCTGATGGCTGTGCTCGACGCCGGCGCGGAGGAGGTCCGCGACCTGGGCGACACCTTCGAGGTGGTCTGCGAGCCCACCGACCTGGTCGCCGTGCGCACCGCCCTGCAGGACGCCGGCATCGACTACGACTCCGCCGACATGGGCTTCCTGCCCAGCGTGCAGGTCGAGCTGGACGCCGACGGTGCGGGCAAGGTCTTCCGGCTCATCGACGCCCTCGAGGACCTCGACGACGTGCAGAACGTGTACGCGAACTACGACGTCTCCGACGAGGTCATGGAGTCCATCGACGCCTAGCAGAAGGACCCCGCTGCCCCCCACGCTTCGCGAGCTCAGCGCGGGACCCTGCAGCGGGGCCGCTCCGTGACGTCGCGTGGCGTGTCGGTGGGGGACCAGTGGACCTCGGCGGTTAGCGTGGTTCGAACACGTGTTCGCGTCGGCTGGTGGAGGTCCTCATGCGGGTGCTCGGCATCGACCCGGGGCTCACCCGGTGCGGGTGGGGCGTGGTCGAGGGGCGCCCCGGTGCCCGACCGGTGGCCCTGGGGGTCGGCGTCGTCCGCACCTCGCCCGACCTCGACCTGGAACTGCGTCTGCTGGAGGTGCACACCGCCGTGACCGCACTGCTCCGTGAGCACCGGCCGACCGCGGTCGCGATCGAGCGGGTGTTCACCCAGAACAACAAGGGGACGGCGACCGGCACCGCGCAGGCCGCGGGTGTCGCCGCGCTGGCCGCGGCGCAGGCCGACGTGCCGGTCGCCTGGCACACGCCGAGCGAGGTCAAGGCCGCCATCTCCGGCAACGGCCGGGCGGACAAGGACCAGGTCACCCTGATGGTCACCCGTGTCCTGGGGCTCGCCACCGCTCCCAAGCCCGCCGACGCCGCCGACGCCCTGGCCCTGGCCGTCTGCCACGTCTGGCGCGGGCCGGCGCAGCAGCGACTGCGGGTCGCGGCGCTGGCCGGCGGCATCGGCGCGCCGGTCCGCCCGGCGACCCTGCCCCGCTGGACGGGGGTGTCGGCGCGATGATCGCCTCGGTGAACGGCCGGGTCGCCGCGGTCTCGCCCGATGGCGCCGTCGTCGAGGTCGGCGGTGTGGGCCTGTCCGTGCAGTGCACCCCCGGCACGATCGCCCGGCTGGCGGTGGGGGAGCAGGCCCGGCTGTCGACCAGCCTGGTGGTCCGCGAGGACTCGCTGACCCTCTACGGCTTCGCCGACGACGACGAGCGGCAGCTGTTCGAACTGCTCCAGACCGCCAACGGCGTGGGCCCGCGGCTCGCCCAGGCGGTGCTGGCGATCCACCCACCCCGCGAGGTGCGCCGCGCGGTGTCCATGGGCGACCTCAAGGCGCTGATGCAGGTGCCCGGGATCGGCAAGAAGGGCGCCGAGCGGCTGGTCCTGGAGCTCCGCGACCGGCTGGGCACGACCGCCTCGGACACCTCGCTGGACGGCCCGCCGGCGGCCGGTCTCGGCGCGGTCACCCCGGTGGCCCCGTGGCGCGACCAGCTCACCGCGGCCCTGGTCGGGCTGGGCTGGACGAGCCGGGAGGCGGAGACGGCGCTCACCGCCCTCGAGCCGGTGGCCGAGGAGCAGCAGCTGGCCGGCGGCGTCCAGGTCGCGGTCCTCCTCCGCCAGGCGCTGCAGATCCTGGGGCGGTCGTGAGCAGCCCGTTCGACCGCGGGCTGTCCGCCGCCGACGCCGGGCCGGGGCGGTTCCCAGACGACCCCGTCGACCCCAGGGCCGGCGACGAGGAGCGGGTCGTCGAGACCGCGCTGCGCCCGCACTCGCTGACCGACTTCATCGGCCAGCCGAAGGTCGCTCGCCAGCTGGACCTGGTGCTGGAGGGCGCGAAGCGCCGTGGCCGGCCGCCGGACCACGTGCTGCTCTCCGGTCCGCCCGGGCTGGGCAAGACCAGCCTGGCCCTGATCATCGGCTCCGAGCTCGGCACCGCGGTGAAGATCACCAGTGGGCCGGCGATCGAACGCTCCGGTGACCTGGCCGCGATGCTGTCCAACCTCAGCCCCGGTGACGTGCTGTTCATCGACGAGATCCACCGCATCGCCCGGCCGGCCGAGGAACTGCTCTACATGGCGATGGAGGACTTCCGGGTCGACGTCGTCGTCGGCAAGGGGCCGGGCGCCACGGCCATCCCGCTGGAGATCCACCCGTTCACCCTGGTCGGGGCCACCACCCGGGCCGGGCTGCTCACCGGCCCGCTGCGCGACCGGTTCGGCTTCGTCGGGCAGATGGAGTTCTACGAGGTCGCCGACCTGCAGCGGGTGCTGGCCCGCAGTGCCGACCTGCTCGGGGTCGAGCTGTCCCCGGAGGGGTCGCTGGAGATCGCCGGGCGGTCCCGCGGCACCCCGCGGATCGCCAACCGGTTGCTGCGCCGGGTGCGCGACTTCGCCGAGGTGCGCGCCGACGGGCGGGTCACGCTCGAGGTGGCCCGGGCCGCGCTGGCGCTCTACGACGTCGACGACCTGGGTCTGGACCGGCTGGACCGGTCGGTGCTCGACGCGCTGGTGACCAAGTTCGGTGGCGGCCCGGTCGGGGTGGCCACCCTCGCGGTCGCCGTGGGGGAGGAGCCGCACACCGTCGAGGAGGTCTGCGAGCCCTTCCTGGTGCGCGCCGGGCTGCTCGCGCGCACGCCCCGCGGCCGGGTCGCCACCGAGGCGGCCTTCCGGCACCTGGGCCACCCGGTGCCCCGCGGTGGCGTCTCACTCGGCGGGGGCGCAGCCGACCCGCCGTCGGACGGGGCGTCGTCACAGACCCTGTTCGACGCCTAGACTCCTCCGCGCTGGCGCGCAACCCGGCTGCGGCCGGGGCGCCCCGCCCCGGAGCCACTCCCTGCGCAGGTGGGCGTGCGCCGGCGCCGATGTACCCGAGCGGCCCGATCCCGGGCCGCACCCACCGCGCGACTCGCTGCGGTAGAGAGGCTCACCCGTCGTGGAACAGTTCTTCCCCTTGATCCTGCTCGTCCTGGCGTTCGCCCTGCTGATCGTGCTGCCCGCCCGGCAGCGCAAGAAGATGCAGGCGAAGGCGGAGGCGCTGCAGGCCTCGCTGACCGTGGGCACCCCGGTCATGCTGACCAGCGGGATCCACGGCACCGTCGCCTCGCTCGGTGAGGGCACCGTCGGCCTGGAGGTCGCCCCGGGCGTCGTCATCACCGTGGCCCGCCCAGCGGTCATGGAGGTCCGCCAGCCGGCGTCCGGCGCCGTCCCGCCCCAGGGGGCGACCGGCACCATCGACGGCGACGGCGACCCCACCGACCGCACCCGCTGAGCCGGGTCGACGCATGGCCGCCCGCCAGCTCCCCGCCCGCCGCTACTTCGCGGCGTTCCTCGCGATCGTCGCGGGGCTGTACGCCCTGGTCTTCCTGACCGGCGACCAGCGCACCCCCCAGCTCGGACTCGACCTGCAGGGCGGGACGACGGTGACCCTCGCCGCCCGCACGCCGGACGGCCAGGCCCCGGACCAGGAGGACCTCGAGCTCGCCCGCCAGATCATCGAGCAGCGGGTCAACGGCCTGGGCGTGGCCGAGGCCGAGGTCGTCACCGAGGGCGACAGCAACATCGTCATCTCCGTGCCGGGCGACGACGGCGAGCGGGCCCGGGAGCTGGGCGCCACCGCGCAGCTGCGCTTCCGGCCGGTCCTCGGCGGTCCCGAGCCGGCGGCCGCGGCCGACCCCGAGGCGACCGACCCGGCGGCCACGGACCCCGCGGCCACCGACCCGGCGGCGACCGACCCGGCGACCGACCCCGAGTCGACCGACCCGGCGGCCGACCCGGCCGCCACGGACCCCGCCGCCACCGAGCCGGCCGTCGCCGACCCGGACGCACCGGCCGTGACCCAGGAGGAGGCGATCGCCGAGTACGCGACGCTCACCTGCGACACCACGACCACCGAGATCGACCAGCCCGACTCCTTCATCGCCGCCTGTTCCGACGACGGGACCGCCAAGTTCCTGCTCGGTCCGGCCGTCATCGAGGGCACCGACGTCGCCGACGCCACGTCCGGTACCGAGGTGGGCACCGGCGAGTGGGTCGTCAACCTGGACTTCACGTCGGCGGGCTCCGCCGCGTGGGCGGAGTACACGACCGCCAACGTCGGCAACAACGTGGCGATCACGCTGGACGGACGGGTCGTGTCGGCGCCGACGATCAACTCGGCCATCGCCGGGGGCACCACCCAGATCACCGGCAGCTTCGACCAGGCTGCCGCCACCGAGCTGGCCAACCAGCTGCGGTACGGCGCCCTGCCGCTGACGTTCAGCGAGGCGACGGCGCAGTCCATCACCACCGAGCTGGGCAGCGAGCAGTTACGCGCCGGGCTCATCGCCGGTGCGATCGGCGTCGCGCTGGTGTTCGTCTACGCGCTGCTCTACTACCGACTGCTCGGCCTGGTCATGATCGCCAGCCTGGTGCTGTCGGCCGTCGTGATCTACGCCTGCCTGGTGCTGCTCAGCCGGGAGATCGGCTTGGCGCTGAGCCTCGCCGGGATCGCCGGGTTCATCGTGTCGATCGGCATCACCGCCGACTCGTTCGTCGTCTACTTCGAACGGCTCAAGGACGAGGTGCGCGAGGGGCGCAGCCTGCGCAGTGCCACGCCACGTGCCTGGGTGCGGGCCCGCCGGACGATCCTGTCCGCCGACGCGGTGAGCTTCCTCGCCGCCGCCATCCTCTACTGGCTGGCCATCGGCGACGTGAAGGGCTTCGCGTTCACCCTCGGCCTGTCCACGGTGCTCGACCTGATCGTCGTCTTCCTCTTCACCCATCCGCTCATGGCGGTGCTCAGCCGGGTCAAGGGCTTCGGGAGCAACCGCTTCTCCGGGCTCGGCCAGGTCGACCACAGCCGACGCCCCGCCGGGCCGCCGCGGGGCGACCGCGAGCTGGTCGGCGCCGCCACCGGCAGCAGCACGAACGGGAGCAACCGATGACCCCCCGCGACCGGGCCGTCCCCGACGGCGCCGTCCCCGACGGTCTCACCCCGGAGGAGGCGCCGATGCCGGCGCACACCGGCGCGACCGCCGCCGGCGTCCCGGCGCAGGGCGCCGACGAGGCGCCGGCCGTCCCGGCCGACGAGCGGGTGGCCGTCCCGGCCGACGAGCGGGTGGACGCGACGGCGGACGAGCGGGTGGACGCGACGGCGGACGAGGAGGTCGACGACGCCGAGGTGCGCGACGAGGCGGCCGGGGACAGCACCGGCGACCAGGCGCTCGCCGACGCCGGGCTCCCGGCCGAGGGGACGACCCCGCCCGCGACCCCGGGACGGCCGCGGGCGTCGCTGGCCCACCGCCTCTACAACGGCGAGGCCGGTCTGGACGTGGTCGGCCGGCGGCGCTTCTGGTTCCGGGTGACCGCCGTCGTGATGCTGCTGTGCGTCGCGGCCATGGTCTTCCGCGGGTTCAACTTCGGGATCGAGTTCGCCGGCGGCAACAGCGTGCGGGTGGCGGCCACCAGCGCGGAGCTCGGTGACGTCCGGCAGGCCGCCGAGGACGCCGGGGCCCAGGTGTCCAGCGCCCAGGTGGTCGGCGGTGACTCCGTGCTGCTGCGCACCAGCGCCCTGGACGAGGAGACCGAGACCGCCGTCGTGGCCGCGGTCGCCGACGCCGCCGGCGTCGACCAGTCCCAGGTCAGCCAGCAGTCGGTGAGCGCGGACTGGGGCGGCGACGTCACCAACCAGGCGCTCATCGCGCTCGCCGTCTTCCTGGTCGCGGTGGTCGCCTTCCTCGCCGTGCGGTTCCGGCCGACGATGGCGATCGCCGCCATCGTCGCGCTGCTGCACGACATCGTCGTCACCGCCGGCATCTACGCGCTGGTCGGGTTCGAGGTCTCGCCGTCGACGGTCATCGGATTGCTCACCATCCTGGGCTTCTCGCTGTACGACACCGTCGTGGTGTTCGACAAGGTCGACGAGAACACCAAGGACCTGGAGAAGAACGCCCGGTCGACCTACGGCGAGGCCGCGAACCTGGCGGTCAACCAGACGCTGATGCGCTCGATCAACACCTCGGTCATCGCGCTGCTGCCGGTGGCCGGGCTGCTGTTCGTCGGCGCCGGGCTGCTCGGGGCGGGCACGCTGAAGGACCTCGCCCTGGTGCTCTTCGTCGGCCTGGCCGCCGGCACGTACAGCTCGATCTTCCTGGCCACCCCGGTCCTCGCCGAGCTGGAGGAGCGCCGGCCCGAGCAGCAGGCGCTGCGCCGGCGGGTGCTCGCCCGCCGATCGGCCGAGACCCGCCAGGGCGGCGCCCTGGTCGATGCCCCCGTGGCGACGGCCCGGCGGGGGAGCGGGGCCACCCGGCGGTCCGCGGTGGCGCTCGCCGAGCGGGACGAGGCCCTACCCGAACAGCCGACGGCGGACGTGCCGATCGAGTCGCCGGCGTCGGTGCGGCCCGGCGTCCGGGGCGGGACGACCACGCCCCGGCCCGGTCAGCGGCCGACCCGGCCGGGACAGCGTCCGGCCGGCCGGAAGCGGCGATGAGCACCCTCCGGGACGGCGAGCTGCCGATCGAGGAGCTGATCGCCACCTTCTCGGTGGACGTGCCCGACTTCCCCGCGCCTGGGGTGCTGTTCCGCGACCTGACCCCGGTCTTCGCCGATGCCGGGGCGTTCCGGCGGGTCGTCGACGCGCTCACCGAGCCCGCCGACGTCGACCCGCGGGCGGCTGCGCTGGGCCGGGCCGACGGTGGGCCGGGCTTCGACGTCGTCGCCGGCGTCGAGGCGCGCGGGTTCCTGCTCGCGGCGGCCGTCGCCCTGGACGCCGGGACCGGCGTCCTCCCGGTGCGCAAGGCCGGCAAACTGCCCCGCGAGGTCGTCTCGGCCGAGTACGCGCTGGAGTACGGGACGGCGACCCTGGAGCTGCACACCGACTCGATCACGCCCGGTCAGCGGGTGCTGCTCGTCGACGACGTGCTGGCCACCGGGGGCACGTTGCAGGCCGCGATCGCCCTGGTCGAGCAGCTCGGCGGGGTGGTGACCGCGGTCGCCGTCGTCGTGGAGCTCATGGCGCTCGGCGGCCGGGAGCGCATCGCGCCGCACCCGGTGCACGCGCTCTGGCGGGTCTGAGCCCGACAGCACCCCACCCCGGGTGAGCGCAGGGCGCGAGACCCGGCGGGGCGCGGCTAGCATGGGAAGGGTCCACCTCCTCAACAGTGCAGGAGCACCCGTGGCCTCTGACGTCGTCGCACCGCAGACGTCCGGCGCGCCTGCCGTCGAGGAGGCGCCGCCCCGGGTGGCGCTGCCCGAGCGGCCCGCCGTCCGTCGTCCCGACGACGTGGCCCCCGAGCCGGGCGGGGAGGCCGAGACCGCGCCCCGCCGCCGGGTCCGCGACCGGCTGGCCCGGCGCATCGTCGCCGGGCAGCGCTCCACTGGCATCCGCCCGGTGCTCGAGCCGCTGTCGGTGCTGCACCGGCAGAGCCACCCGAAGGCCGACCTCGCCCTGCTGCAGCGGGCCTACGACGTCGCCGAGGAGGCGCACGCCGAGCAGAAGCGCAAGAGCGGCGACCCCTACATCACCCATCCGCTCGCCGTCGCCACCGTGCTGGCCGGGCTGGGGATGGACACGACGACGCTGGTCGCCGCGCTGCTGCACGACACGGTCGAGGACACCGGCACCACGCTGGAGTCGATCACCGCCGACTTCGGCCCCCAGGTGGCGCACCTGGTCGACGGCGTCACCAAGATCGACAAGGTCAAGTTCGGCGACGGCGCCCAGGCCGAGACGATCCGCAAGATGATCGTGGCGATGTCCCGCGACCCGCGGGTGCTGGTCATCAAGCTCGCCGACCGGCTGCACAACATGCGCACGCTGCGCTTCCTCCCGCCGGAGAAGCAGGAGAAGAAGGCGCGCGAGACGCTGGAGATCCTCGCCCCGCTGGCCCACCGGCTGGGCATGAACACGATCAAGTGGGAGCTCGAGGACCTCGCGTTCGCCACGCTGTACCCCAAGCGGTACGACGAGATCGTGCGCCTGGTGGCCGAGCGTGCGCCGTCCCGGGACACCTACCTGGCCGAGGTCACCTCGGCGGTCACCGAGCAGCTGAAGGCGGCCAAGATCGAGGCCGCCGTCACCGGCCGGCCCAAGCACTACTACTCGATCTACCAGAAGATGATCGTCCGCGGCCGGGACTTCACCGACATCTGGGACCTGGTCGGCATCCGGATCCTGGTCGAGTCCGTCCGCGACGTGTACGCGGCGCTGGGCATCATGCACGCGCACTGGCAGCCGGTGCCGGGCCGCTTCAAGGACTTCGTGGCGATGCCGAAGTTCAACATGTACCAGTCGCTGCACACGACGGTCATCGGTCCGCAGGGCAAGCCGGTCGAGCTGCAGATCCGCACGCACGACATGCACCGCACCGCGGAGTACGGGATCGCGGCGCACTGGAAGTACAAGGACAAGGCCCGCGCCGCCGGCGGCAAGGCCGACCTGGCGCCGGCGCCGGGTGCGCCGGGCGACGACATGCTCTGGCTGCGCCAGCTGCTCGACTGGCAGCGCGAGGCGCAGGAGCCCGGCGAGTTCCTGGAGACACTGCGCTACGACCTCGGTCCGCAGGAGGTCTTCGTCTTCACGCCCAAGGGCGACGTGATCAGCCTGCCGGGGGAGTCGACGCCGGTCGACTTCGCCTACGCGGTGCACACCGAGGTCGGTCACCGGTGCATCGGCGCCCGGGTCAACGGCAACCTGGTCTCCCTGGACAGCCGGCTGTCCAACGGCGACGTCGTGGAGGTCTTCACCTCCCGCTCGCCGAGCGCCGCTCCCTCACAGGACTGGCTGTCCTTCGTCGGCAGCTCGCGGGCCCGCACCAAGATCCGCCAGTGGTTCACCAAGGAGCGTCGCGAGGACGCCGTCGAGGCCGGCAAGGACGCGCTGACCAAGGCGATGCGCAAGGCCGGCCTGCCGCTGCAGCGCCTGCTGGGCGGGGAGTCGCTGGCCACCCTCGCCGCCGACCTGCACTACCCCGACGTCAGCGCGCTGTACGCCGCCGTGGGGGAGAACCAGGTCTCCGCGCACTCGCTGGTGGAGAAGCTGCTCACCGCACTCGGCGGCTCCGAGGGCGCGGCCGAGGACATCGCCGAGACCGCGATCCCGACCAAGCGCACCGTCGCCCGCACCGCCAGCGGCGACCCGGGGATCGTCGTGCACGGCATGACCGACGTGTGGGCCAAGCTCGCCAAGTGCTGCACCCCGGTGCCCGGCGACGACATCCTGGGCTTCGTGACCCGCGGTGGCGGGGTGAGCGTGCACCGCACCGACTGCACCAACGCCGCGGACCTGCAGGCCAAGCCCGAGCGGCTGGTCGAGGTCGACTGGGCCTCCCAGCCCGGGGCGGTGTTCCTGGTCGCGATCCAGGTCGAGGCGCTGGACCGGCACCGGCTGCTCTCCGACGTCACCCGGGCGCTGGCCGACGAGCGGGTCAACATCCTCTCCGCCTCGGTGCAGACCAGCCGGGACCGGGTGGCGATCAGCCGGTTCACCTTCGAGCTGGCCGACCCGGCGCACCTGGGCTCGGTGCTGCAGACGGTCCGCAACGTCGACGGCGTCTTCGACGTGGAGCGCGTCACCGCCTGATGGACGTCCGGGGGGTCGACCCGCGGGACGTGCGCTGGGAGGTCGACCAGCCGCGGTACCGCGTCCACTTCTGGATCGGCTCGGCCGACCCGATGAGCATGCGGGTCTGCGACGAGTACGAGCTCGCCGGCCCCGACGTGGCCGCGGTGTCGGTGCTCGCCTGGGCCGCCGAGCAGGCAGGAGAACGCCGCGCCGACTGGTTCGAGGTGTTCGTCGTCGTCGACCACGTGCCCGGCGACCGCGGGCTCGTGCGGCTCACGCCGTCCCGCTGACGGCCGGGCCGACGGTCGGTCAGCCGCGGCGGGCGGCGACGACGGCGTAGAGGGGGTCGCCGACGCCCAGGGCGGTACGCAGCTGGATGGTCGGCTCGGTGAAGCGGCCGCTCCGGCGCACCAGCTCGGAGATGACGGCGCCGTGCTGCTCGTCGTCGGTGGCCAGCCACCCGCGGACGGCCTTGGTGGGGAAGCACCGGTTGGAGAAGGTCACCGCCAGCACCCCGCCCGGGCGCAGCACCCGGCCCAGCTCGGCCAGCACCTCGACCGGCCGGGTGAGGTAGTCGATCGACACGCAGCACACCGCCGCGTCGACGTCGTCGTCGGGCAGCGGGACGGTCGGGTCGGCGTTCAGGTCGTGCACCAGGCGCGTGGTGGCCGCGGGGTTCGCCGCGAGCTCGTCGGCGTTCATGCCCAGCACGACCAGGTCGGCCGGCGGGGTGCGGAAGTGCGACACCCAGGAGGACATCAGGTCCAGCACGCGGGTCGGCCGGGGCGCCGACCCGTCGATGCCCAGCTCGGCGTAGAGGTCCCCGACCGCGCTGACCGCCGCCTCGTCGATGTGGGTCACCAGCCGGGGCCGGTCGTAGAAGTGCACGTCCGGGCCGTCGTCGCTGCGGTCGAAGAAGCCCGGGGGGAAGCCCGCGTACGGGTCGGCGTCCATGGCCCCAGTGTGGCCGCGGACGCAGGAGGGCCCGGCCTCCAGGTGGAGACCGGGCCTTCCCGCCACGTGCGTGTGCGCTACTGCTGGACGGTGGCCGACTCGATCGTCACCGGCTGGGCCGGTGCACCGTCGGTGGCGCCGCCCTCTATGCCGGCGGCCGCGATCGCGTCCAGCGTCGCCAGCCCGGCCTCGTCGACGGTGCCGATGATGGTGTAGTCCGGCTGCAGCTGGCTGTCGGCGTAGACCAGGAAGAACTGGCTGGCGTCGGTGCCCTGCCCGGCGTTGGCCATCGCGAGCGTGCCGCGCGGGTAGGTCTCCTCGCCGGTCACCTGGGTCGGGAAGTCGTAGGTCGGGCCGCCGGTACCGGTGCCGCTGGGGTCACCGCACTGCAGCACGCTCAGCCCGCCGCTGGTCAGCCGGTGGCAGGGCGACCCGTCGAAGAAGCCCTGCTGCGCCAGGTAGACCATGCTCGCCGCGGCGCAGGGCGCGTTCTCCTGGTCCAGGGTCAGCCCGATGTCCCCGGCGGAGGTGGCCAGCGTCAGGCCCGTGGTGCCGGTCGTCGGCACCTCGGCCGGCGGGACGCCGACGTCGGTGAGGGTGTCGCTGCCGGAGGTGTCCGGGACGAAGTCGCAGGTCCCGTCGCTGCCGTCGACCACCGGGGCAGCGGTGGTGGTCTCGGGGGCGGCCGCGGTGTCGGGCTCCTCGTCGTCGCCCAGGCCGGTGATGAGGAACAGCGCGGCGACCACGGCGACGACGGCGAGGACGGTCACCCCGATCAGCGTGTTGCGCCGGCGCTTCTGGGCGAGCTCCTCGCGCCGCTCGAGCTGGCGCTGCAGCCGTCGCTGCGCAGCCTCACGACGCTGCTTGTTGGTCGGCACTCTTCTCGGCTCCTCGGGCTCTGCGCTGCGCCGGGGGCGGCCGCGACCTGGGCCGCGCGCCCACACCACGGCGTGTGTCGAGTGCGGAGTGTAGGTGGGTTCCCTGTCCGGACCCTGGCAGCGCCAGCTGGGCGGATGTCGCCCGCGTAACCTGCACGGGTGCTCATCCGCTCCTTCCCCGCCGGCGCGTTCGGCACCAACTGCTACGCCGTCGCCCCCGGGGCCGGGCAGGAGTGCATCGTCGTCGACCCGGGGATGGACGCCGTCGAGCCGCTGGCCCGGATGCTGGCCGACGACGGGCTCAAGCCGGTCGCGGTCGTGCTCACCCACGGCCACCTCGACCACACTTTCTCCGTGCTGCCGGTCTGCTCCGGCTACGACATCCCCGCCTACCTGCACCCCGAGGACGCCGGCATGCTGTCGGACCCGGCGCGCTGGCACGGCCCACAGCTCGCCCCGCTGATCACCGGCGTCCGGCTGCCCGATCCCGCCGACGTGCTGCCGCTCGCCGACGGGGCGACGATCTCGCTGGCCGGCGTCGACCTCACCGTGCGGCACGCCCCAGGCCACACCCGCGGCTCGGTGGTCTTCTCCCTGGACCTGGGCGAGGCCCCCGGACTGCTCGCCGGCGACGTGCTGTTCGCCGGCTCGGTGGGCCGGGTCGACCTCCCCGGCGGGTCCTGGGAGGACATGCTCGGCTCGCTGCGCGACGTCGTCCTGCCGCTGGACGACGAGACCGTCGTCCTCCCCGGGCACGGGCCGGCCACCACGATCGGGCGCGAGCGCGCCACCAACCCGTACCTCGCGGAAGCCGCGAGTGCACCGAAGGGACGAGGACTCTGATGACCGAGCCCATGCGGGCTCCCAAGGGCACGTTCGACACGCTGCCCCCGGACTCGGCGCAGTTCCTCGCCGTCCGCGACACCCTCACCGCGCCGCTGCGGCGCGCGGGTTACGGCTACATCGAGACGCCGACGTTCGAGGACACCGCCGTCTTCTCCCGCGGGGTCGGGGAGTCCACCGACGTCGTCTCGAAGGAGATGTACACGTTCACCGACCGCGGTGGCCGGTCGCTGACGCTGCGACCCGAGCTCACCGCCGGGCTGATGCGGTCGTTCATCGAGCACCGGCTCTACTCCGGTGCGCTGCCGGTGAAGCTGTGGGCGGTCGGGTCGGCGTTCCGCTACGAGCGCCCCCAGGCCGGCCGCTACCGGCACTTCACCCAGGTCGACTGCGAGGCCCTCGGCGTCGACGACCCGGCGCTGGACGCCGAGGTCGTGGCGCTGGCGGTGCAGGGGTTCCGCGACCTGGGCCTGCGCGACTTCGAGCTGCAGCTGACCTCGCTCGGCGACGCCACCTGCCGCCCGCAGTACCGCGAGCTGCTGGTCGACTTCCTGGCCAAGCTGGACCTGGACTCCGACACCCGGCGCCGGGCGGAGATCAACCCGCTGCGGGTGCTGGACGACAAGAGGCCCGAGGTGCAGGCCCAGCTGGACGACGCCCCGCTGATGGTCGACCACCTCTCGGACTCCACGAAGGCGCACTACGACGCCGTCCGCGAGCACCTCACCGACCTCGGGGTGGCCTGGACCGAGGCCCCGCGGCTGGTGCGCGGGCTGGACTACTACACGAAGACGACGTTCGAGCTGGTCCACTCCGGGCTCGGCTCGCAGTCGGCGATCGGCGGCGGCGGCCGCTACGACGGGCTGTCGGAGTCCCTCGGCGGGCCGGACCTCTCCGGCATCGGCTACGCCGTCGGGGTGGACCGCACGCTGCTGGCTGTGCAGGCCGAGGGGCTGGACCTCGCCACGTCGGCCGGCGTGCAGGCGTTCGTCGTCCCGCTCGGCGCGGAGGCCAAGCGGCTCGCGGTGAAGCTGGTCGGCCAGCTGCGGGAGGCCGGGGTCTCTGCCGACACCGTCTACGGCGACCGCGGGCTCAAGGGCGCGATGAAGGCCGCCGACCGGTCGGGTGCCACGCACGCGGTGGTGCTCGGCGACCGGGACCTGGCCGAGGGGGTCGCGCAGCTGCGCGACCTGCGATCGCACGAGCAGGTCGCCGTCCCCCTGGGCGAGCTGTTCGAGCGGGTGCGTGCGACGGTGGGTGCGTGACAGTCACCGACGGCATCGCCGAGTCCGCCAACACCCCGCTCGAGACCCGCCCCCTGGGCCGGACCGGTGCCGACGTCTCCGTCGTCGGCCTCGGCACCTGGCAGCTGGGCGGTGACTGGGGGAACGTGTCCGAGGACGACGCCGCCGCGGTCCTCGACGCCGCGCTGGACGCCGGCGTCACCCTGCTGGACACCGCCGACGTCTACGGCGACGGCCGCTCCGAGGAGCGCATCCGCAAGGCGCTGGCGGCCCGCGGCGAGCGCCCCTTCGTGGCCACCAAGGCCGGCCGTCGCGCCGACCCGTTCGCCGCCGAGACCTACACCCCGGAGAACCTGCGGGCCTGGATCGACCGGAGCCGGCGCAACCTCGGCGTCGACACCCTGGACCTGGTGCAGCTGCACTGCCCGCCCCCGGCCGTCTACTCCGACGAGCGGGTCTACGAGACCCTCGACGCGCTCGTCGAGGAGCAGGCGATCGCCGCCTACGGCGTCTCGGTCGAGACCGTCGCCGAGGGCCTGACCGCGCTGCAGCACCCCGGCGTGCAGTCGATCCAGGTGATCCTCAACGTCTTCCGGCGCAAGCCGCTGGAGCAGCTGCTTCCCGCCGCCCAGCGCGCCGAGGTCGGCATCCTCGCCCGGGTGCCGCTGGCCAGCGGCCTGCTGTCGGGCAAGTACTCCACCGACACGACCTTCGCCGCCGACGACCACCGGAACTTCAACCGCAACGGTGAGGCCTTCGACGTCGGCGAGACCTTCGCCGGGGTGCCCTTCGAGGTCGGTGTCGCCGCCGCCCGCGAGGTCGCCGAGATCGCCGGCCCGGACGTCACCACCGCCGCCTTCGCGCTGCGCTGGGTCATCGACCAGCCCGGTGTCACCACCGTCATCCCGGGTGCGCGCAACGTGCAGCAGGCGCTGGGCAACGTCGCCGCCGCCTCGCTGCCGTCGCTCAGCGCCGGCCAGCTCGCCGACCTCGAGCGGGTGTACGACGAGCGCATCCGCGCCCACGTGCACGACCGCTGGTGACCGCCGCCCCGTCCCGCACCTGTTGAGAGTCCGCACCCCCTGAGAGAGGCACTACCTTGCTCCGCACCCACGACGCCGGCACGCTCCGCGCGACCGACGCCGGTTCCACGGTCACCCTCGCCGGCTGGGTCGCCCGCCGGCGCGACCACGGCGGGGTCGTCTTCCTCGACCTGCGCGACGCCTCGGGCTACGCCCAGGTCGTCGTCCGCGAGGAGGAGGCGCACGCGCTGCGCAACGAGTACTGCGTGCTCGTGACCGGCGACGTCCAGCGGCGTCCGGCCGGCAACGAGAACGCCGACCTGCCCACCGGGGAGATCGAGGTCGTCGCCAGCACGCTGCAGGTGCTCTCGGCGTCCGCGCCGCTGCCGTTCCCGATCGAGACGGCCCAGGCCGCCGGTGACGACGTCCGGTACGCCCACCGCTACCTGGACCTGCGCCGGCAGGGGCCGGCCTCGGTGCTGCGGCTGCGCAGCGAGGTCAACCGGATCGCCCGCGGCGTGATGGCCGGTCACGGGTTCACCGAGGTGGAGACGCCGTCGCTGACCCGGTCCACGCCCGAGGGGGCACGGGACTTCGTCGTCCCGGTGCGGTTGCAGCCGGGCCACTGGTACGCCCTGCCGCAGTCGCCGCAGCTGTTCAAGCAGCTGCTGATGATCGGTGGGCTTGAGCGGTACTACCAGATCGCCCGCTGCTTCCGGGACGAGGACTTCCGCGCCGACCGGCAGCCGGAGTTCACCCAGCTGGACTTCGAGATGAGCTTCGTCGACCGGGACGACGTGCTCGCCATCGCCGAGGACGTCATCCGGGCGCTGTGGCAGGAGCTGGCCTCCTACACCGTGCCGGAGATCCCGCGGATGACCTACCGCGAGGCGATGGACCGGTTCGGGTCCGACAAGCCCGACCTGCGCTTCGGCATCGAGCTCACCGAGCTGACGTCGTACTTCGCGGACACGCCGTTCCGGGTGTTCCAGGCGCCCTACGTCGGCGCGATCGTGATGCCCGGCGGCGGCTCGCAGCCGCGGCGGGCCTTCGACGCCTGGCAGGACTGGGCCCGCTCGCGCGGCCACAAGGGCCTGGCCTACGTGACCATCGCCGAGGACGGCACCCTCGGCGGCCCGGTCTCGAAGAACATCTCCGAGTCCGAGCGGGCCGGCCTGGTCGAGGCCGTCGGGGCTGAGCCGGGGGACTGCGTCTTCTTCGCCGCCGGGCCCCGCCGCGGTGCCCAGGAGCTGCTCGGGGCCGCGCGCAACGAGATCGCCAAGCGACTGGAGCTCATCGAGCCCGGGTCGTGGTCGTTCCTGTTCGTCGTCGACTTCCCGATGTTCGAGGAGACCGAGGACGGCGACTGGACCTTCATGCACCACCCGTTCACCTCGCCCACCCCGGAGTGGCGGGAGCGGTTCGCCGAGGACAAGGGCGCGGCGCTGTCCGACGCCTACGACCTGGTCTGCAACGGCAACGAGCTGATGAGCGGCTCGGTCCGCATCGCCGACGCCGCGCTGCAGGAGCGGGTGTTCCAGACCCTGGGCATGACCCAGGAGGAGGCCCGGGCGCAGTTCGGCTGGTTCCTGGAGGCCTTCGACTACGGCCCGCCGCCGCACGCCGGTGCAGCGATCGGCTGGGACCGCACCGTGGCGCTGCTGGCCGGCGTCGACTCGATCCGTGAGGTCATCGCCTTCCCGAAGACCGGCGCCGGCTACGACCCGCTGACGGGTGCCCCCACCCCGATCACCCCGGCCCAGCGCACGGAGGCCGGCATCGACGTCGACCCCGACGCCGAGCCCGCCCCGGGTGAGCCCGGCGCCCCCGGCCCGACCGACCCGACGAAGCCGGCCTGAGTCCCGCCCTGGCGCTTGCCGGGGCCGAGTGAGCAGTTGTGGTCGCTCGACGCGGCGTGTCCCGCCGTGTCGACGACCACAACTGCTCACTCACGCGCGCCGCAGCGCGGCACCTCGGCTGAGCAGGGCGTCTGCGACCCGGTCGACCACCATGTCCCGCCGACCCAGGTGGAGGGCACCGAAGCGCAGGACGAGCCAGCCGCGGCTGGCCATGAAGGAGTAGCGGTCGATGTCCCGGCCGAACTGCCGCCACTCAGCGTGCTGGCGGCCCTCGTACTCCACGGCGATCTTCCAGCGGCTGTAACCGAGGTCCCCGTGCACCACCGCGACGCCCCGGTGGTCGAACACCGGTACCTGCACCTCGGGCGCAGGGAGATCGCTGACCACCAGCCAGTACCGGATCAAGCTCTCCGGGCGGGAGGCGGCCAGCGGCGTCAGGATCGGGGCGCACCGCCGGGCCAGCACGACTCCGCGCACGCGCCCCGCTCGGGCGAGACGCCGCTCCAACGCGTCGGCGCTGAGGTGCCCGGCCCGCACGAGGGCGTCCCCGATGGCCACCAGCTCGTCCGGTGGAGTGTCGGCGGCGAGGTCGAGCCAGGTCTGGGCGCCGCTGGTCACCGGCAGTCCGCGGTGCACGACCCGGTCAGCGGCGCCCAGGTCGCGGACGTGCACTCGTAGGCCGCGGCGCCGGGGGCGGGGGCTGTCCGGAGGCACCACGATCCGCAGTGGATCGACGTCCCGCACGGGCGCGCCCATGAGTCCGGCCGCCGTGTAGTGGCTGAACGCCGCGCCGTCGGGCAGCACGGCCACGAGCGATCGGCACATCGCGTGCACGGTCAACGGCAGGGCCTTGGAGACGTACACCCCGCGGCTGATCCGGACGCCGTCGTCCCGCAGTTGTGCTCTGGTCATGCCGGCTGACCGGGCGTCCTGGCGGGTGTACGTCGGCGGCAGCCCAGCGGTGGTCATCCACCGACGCTCGATCGGGCAGGGATGGAAGCGCCAGGCGCCCACCCAGTCTGTGGAGACCGGTGGTGGTTGTGGACGAGTTGGCTGCGCACGTCGAGTGGGCAGTTGTGGTCACCCGGGCCGGCGTGTCCCTCTGCGCCGGCGACCGCAACTGCTCACTCACGGGGCGGGCGACAGCAGAACCATCGACCTGGACTAGAGGTCGAGGGTCAGGCGGCGTTCAGGCGGGCGAGGTGTTCCGGGGCCAGGTGCAGGGCGGCGCCGGCTGCGGAGTCGGTGATCGACTCCTGCCGTGAGGCCCCGGGGATGGGCACGACGACGTCGGCCTGGGCCAGGTGCCAGGCCAGCGTCACCCGGTACACCGAGACGCCCAGCTCGTCGGCGACGGCGCCGAACTCCGCGGCCGTCGATCCCAGCGACTTGGCGGCCGACACCCCGCCGAACGGGCTCCACGGTAGGAAGGCCAGCCCGTGCTGCGCGCAGTGCGCGAGCTCCCCGGCCGAGGACCGCCAGCCGGGGGAGAACTGGTTCTGCACGCTGAACAGCGCATCGCCCACGATCTCCCGGGCCGCGTCGATCTGGCCGACGTCGGCGTTGGAGATCCCGGCCAGCTGCACCAGCCCGTCGTCCACCAGCCCGCGGAGCGCCCCCATCGACTCCTCCCACGGCGTCTCCGGGTCGGGCCGGTGGAACTGGTACAGCCCGATCGCCTCGACGCCCAGCCGGCGCAACGAGGCCTCGCAGGCCCGGCGGAGGTAGGCGGGCGAGCCGTCGAGGCCCCACTCGGCGCCGCTCCGGGTGTGCCCGCCCTTGGTGGCCACCAGCACGTCGTCCACGTTGCCGTAGGAGGCCAGCGCGCGGGCGACCAGCTCCTCGTTGTGGCCGAAGTCCGCGTCGGTGTGCGAGTAGGCATCGGCGGTGTCGATCAGCCTGACGCCGGCGTCCAGCGCGGCGTGCACCACGGCCGCGGCCTCGTCCGATGACGGGCGAGGGTCCTTCGTGGACAGGGGCATCGCCCCGAGCCCCACTGCGCTGACGGTCCGATTTCCGATGCGTCGCTGCTCCATGGGACGGTCGTGCCCCCCAGGTAGCTTCGCAACCGTGACCTCCCTGTTCGACCCCGAGCCCGCCGACGGCCCGCCGCCGGTCGACCCGGGGGCTCCGCTGGCGGTCCGGATGCGGCCGCAGTCGCTGGACGAGGTGGTCGGCCAGCAGCACCTGCTCGGCCCGCGCGCCCCGCTGCGGCGGCTGGTCGAGGCCGACGAGCCGATGTCCCTGGTGCTCTACGGCCCACCGGGCACCGGGAAGACGACGCTGGCGCACGTCATCTCGTTGGCCACCCAGCGCTCCTTCGTCCAGCTGTCCGCGCTGGACTCCGGGGTCAAGGAGGTCCGCGCGGTCATCGCGAACGCCAAGCGCGAGCTGACCCACGCCGGCCGGCGCACCGTGCTGTTCATCGACGAGGTGCACCGCTTCTCCAAGACCCAGCAGGACTCGCTGCTGTCCGCGGTCGAGGACCGGATCGTGAGCCTGATCGCCGCGACCACCGAGAACCCGTTCTTCTCCGTCGTCAGCCCGCTGCTGTCGCGCAGCCTGGTGCTGGCGCTGCAGTCGCTGGACGACGAGGACGTGCGCACGGTGCTGCGCCGGGCGCTGACCAGCGAACGCGGGCTGGACGGCGCCGTGACGCTGACCGCCGAGGCCGAGGAGCACCTGCTGCGGGTGGCCGGCGGCGACGCCCGGAAGGCGCTGACCGCGCTGGAGAGCGGCGCCGGCGCGGCCCGGGCGGCCGGCTCCGACGTCCTGGACCTGGCCACCCTGGAGACGGCGGTCGCCCAGGCCGCGGTGCGCTACGACCGCTCCGGCGACCAGCACTACGACATCGCCAGTGCGCTGATCAAGAGCATCCGGGGCAGCGACGTCGACGCGGCGCTGCACTACCTGGCGCGGATGGTGGAGGCGGGTGAGGACCCCCGCTTCATCGCCCGCCGGCTGGTGATCTCCGCGAGCGAGGACATCGGGATGGCCGACCCGACCGCGCTGCTCACCGCGGTCGCCGCCGCCGATGCGGTCGCCTTCATCGGCATGCCGGAGGGGCACTTCCCGCTGGCGCAGGCCGTCGTCCACCTGGCCACCGCACCGAAGTCCAACGCGATCACCACGGCGATGGGGGAGTCGGTCGCCGACGTGCGCGCCGGGCTGGCCGGTCCGGTGCCGGCCGGGCTGCGCGACGCGCACTACGCGGGGGCGAAGAAGCTCGGGCACGGGAAGACCTACGTCTACCCGCACGCCCACCCCGACGGCGTCGTCCCGCAGCAGTACCCGCCCGACGCGCTGGTCGGCCGCGACTACTACCGCCCGACCGGGCGCGGGGTGGAGGCGCAGATCGGTGCGCGGCTGGCCAAGCTCCGGGCGATCGTCCGCCGCCGCAGCTGAGCCGCACGAGCGGGCGTCGTCGGTGGCGGCGGATAGGGTGACCCGACCGGTGGGCTGCCACCGCGAACGTGCACGAGACGACGAAGGGGACCCTCGAGTGTCTGCAGGAGAGTGGGCCGGGCTGATCGCAGCCGGTGCCTTGGTGCTGCTGGTGGTGTTGGTGGCGGTGCCGCTGCTCAAGCTCGGGCGCACCCTGGACGAGACCACGCTGACCATCCGCCAGGTCCGGGAGCAGAGCCAGCCGATCCTGAGCCAGGCGTCGACGACGGTCACCCACGTCAACGCCAACCTCGAGCGGGTCGACGACATCACCGGCAACGCCGCGAACGTCTCCAGCAACGTCGCCGCCCTCACCAGCGTGTTCGCCGCCACCCTCGGCAGCCCGCTGATCAAGGTCGCCGCCTTCAGCTACGGGGTCCGCAGCGCCGCCCGCAAGAAGCGGGAGGGCCAGGCCGTCGCCGACGCCCAGCGCTCCGCCCGTGAGGACCGTCGCAACCGGCGCGCAGCCCGGCGGGCCGCCTGATGCGCCGGCTGTTCTGGCTGGCCATGGGGATCACCATCGGTGCCCTCGTCGTCCGCAAGCTGACCAAGACCGCGGAGAAGCTCACCCCGCAGGGCATCGCCGGCCAGCTCGCCGAGGGCTTGCGGGAGCTGGCCGACGCGATCGGTGACTTCGGCGCCGACGTCCGCGCCGCCGCCGCGCTGCGGGAGGACGAGCTGCGTGCCGGCACGGGGCTCGACGCCCCGCTGCCCGACAGCGGCCAGGTCTCCCTGCCCGACGCGCTGCCCCGCCGCGGCGCCCACGCCGCGGACAGCTGAACCACCTCCTCTCCGGGCGCCGCCCCTGCGCCCACCCCGCGCTGAAGGACCGAGACCACCCGCATGCAGACCGCCGAGATCCGCCGCCGCTTCCTGGAGCACTTCGAGAGGCGGGGGCACACCGTCGTCCCGAGCGCCTCGCTGGTGTCGCCCGACCCCTCGCTGCTGTTCACGGTGGCCGGGATGGTGCCCTTCATCCCGTACCTGACCGGCCGTGAGCCGGCGCCGTACCCACGCGCGACCAGCGTGCAGAAGTGCGTCCGCACCCTCGACATCGAGGAGGTGGGCAAGACCACCCGGCACGGCACGTTCTTCCAGATGAACGGCAACTTCTCCTTCGGCGACTACTTCAAGGCCGAGGCGATCCAGTTCGCCTGGGAGCTGGTGACGGGGCGGGTCGACGACGGCGGCCTGGGGCTGGACGCCGAGCGGATCTGGCCGACGGTCTACCTGGACGACGACGAGGCCTTCGACGCCTGGCGGGCCTATGTCCCGGCCGAGCGCATCCAGCGCCGCGGCAAGGACGACAACTACTGGTCCACGGGTGCGGCCGGCCCGGCCGGGCCCTGCTCGGAGATCCACTACGACCGCGGGCCGGAGTACGGCCCCGACGGTGGCCCGGAGGCCGATCCCACCGGCGACCGGTTCCTGGAGATCTGGAACCTGGTCTTCATGCAGTACGAGCGGGGCCCGGGGGAGGGGAAGGAGTTCCCGATCCTCGGTGACCTGCCGAAGAAGAACATCGACACCGGCATGGGTCTGGAGCGGGTGGCGTTCCTGCTCCAGGGCGTCGACAACATGTACGAGATCGACCAGGTCGCCCCGGTTCTGCACCGGGCCGCGGCCCTCGCCGGGGTGCGCTACGGCGCCGACCACGAGGCGGACGTGCGACTGCGGGTGGTCGCCGACCACGTGCGCAGCGGCCTGATGCTCATCGGCGACGGTGTGACCCCGGGCAACGAGGGGCGGGGCTACATCCTGCGCCGGCTGCTGCGCCGCGCGGTCCGCTCGATGAAGCTGCTCGGGGTCGAGGAGGCGTCGCTGCCGGAGCTGCTGCCGGTCTCCCGCGACGCGATGAGCCCCAGCTACCCCGAGCTGGCCACCGACTTCGCCCGCATCTCCGGGATCGCCTACGCCGAGGAGGAGGCGTTCCGGCGCACCCTCACCGCCGGCACGGCGCTGTTCGACACCGCCGTCGGCCAGGCCAGGAAGGCGGGCACCCCGGCCCTGTCGGGGGAGCAGGCCTTCTCGTTGCACGACACCTACGGCTTCCCGATCGACGTGACCCTGGAGATGGCCGCGGAGCAGGGCGTCCGGGTCGACGAGGAGGGCTTCCGCGCCCTGATGAGGGAGCAGCGGGACCGGGCTCGCGCCGACGCCCGTGCCAAGCGCACCGGCGCGGTCGACGTGCTGGCCTACCGGCGGCTGCTGGGCGAGCACGGGCCCACCGACTGGCGGGCCTACGACACCCTGCGCACCGACTCCCGGGTGCTCGGCGTGGTCGACGAATCCGACACCGACGGTGAACCGGTCGTCGGCGCGGGCGCGGTCACCCGGGTCGTGCTGGACCGGACGCCCTTCTACGCGGAATCCGGCGGTCAGGTCGCCGACGCCGGCGAGCTGACCTGGGACGGCGGCCGGGCCGAGGTCATCGACGTCCAGCGCCCGGTCAAGGGCCTGGTCGCCCACCAGGTGCGGGTGCTCGAGGGAGAGCTGCGGGCCGGCACCGAGCTCACCGCCCAGGTCGACCGCGAGTGGCGGCTCTCGGCCTGCCAGGCGCACTCCGGCACGCACGTGGTGCACGCCGCGCTGCGCCAGGTGCTGGGCCCGCAGGCACTGCAGTCCGGGTCGTACAACCGGCCGGGCTACCTGCGACTGGACTTCGCCTGGCAGGGGGCACTGTCCGCGCAGCAGCGGATCGACGTCGAGGACGTCGCCAACGCCGCCGTCCGGGCCGACCACGGGGTCCGCGCGCTCTACATGACGCTGCCGGAGGCGCGGGAGTTCGGTGCACTGGCGCTGTTCGGGGAGACCTACGGCGAGCAGGTCCGCGTCGTGGAGATCGGCGGCGAGTGGTCCCGCGAGCTCTGCGGTGGCACGCACGTCCACGGCAGCGCCCAGATCGGCACCCTCGCGCTGACCGGCGAGAGCTCGGTCGGCTCCGGGGCCCGCCGGGTGGAGGCCGCCGTGGGCCTGGAGGGCTTCCGGTACCTGGCGCGCGAACGCGACCTGGTCCGCCAGCTGGCCGACCTGCTCAAGACCCCGCAGGACGGGATCGCCGACCGGGTGAGCGGCATGCTCGAGCGGCTGCGGGAGGCCGACAAGGAGCTGGCGGACCTACGCGCCCGGCAGACCCTGGCCGCCGCCGGTGACCTGGCTGCCGGCGCCCGCGACCTCGGTGGGGTGGCCGTCGTGACCGGCGCACCGGCCGGGCTGTCCGGTGGCGACCTGCGCAGCCTCGCCCTGGACGTGCGCGGCCGGCTCGGTGAGCGGCCGGCGGCCGTGTTGCTCGCCTCCGCCGCGGACGGCAAGGTGGCCCTGGTGGCCACCGTGAACCCGGCGGCCCAGCAGCAGGGCCTGTCGGCGAACGACCTGCTGCGGGCGGCAGCGCCGGCCGTGGGTGGTCGCGGTGGTGGCAAGGCCGACGTGGCGCAGGGTGGCGGTACCGATCCCTCCGGCATCCCTGCGGCCCTCGCGGCCGTCGAGCAGACGATCGGAGCGGCCACGACGTGAGCGAGGCGTCCGACGGGCCCGGCACCGGGCCGGTGGAGGGGCAGACCAGACGGTCCGGTCGCCCGCCGGTGCCGCCCGCCGCGCCGCCGGAGGACGCCGCGCCCGCGCGGGACGGCACCGGGAACGACGGCACCGAGCACGACGGCCAGCACCGCACCGAGCGGGTGACGTTCCCGGTCCCCGGGCCCGGTGGGCGAGCCGCCGCACCGCCGGCCACCGTCGAGCAGCCTGCCGCTCGGCCGCCGGAGACCGGCCGGCTGCACCTCGGTGGCTACCCGCCCCGGGTGCCCGGGGCCGCCCGCCGCGAGGCCGCGCCGCCGCACGACGGTGCCCGCGATGACGACTGAGGGGAGCGGGCCCGCCTGGGTGCCCGGCCGCAGACTCGGCGTGGACGTCGGGACCGTCCGCGTCGGGCTCGCGCTCTCCGACGCCACCGGCATGCTGGCCAGCCCGTTGGAGACGGTCCGGCGCGCCAAGGACCAGCGCGACCTGGACCACCTCGCTGAGCTGGTTGTGACACACGAGGTGGTCGAGGTAGTTGTGGGATTGCCAAAGCATTTGTCCGGAGCGTCGGGCGCGTCGGCAAGAGATGCCAGTGCATACGCTGAAGCCCTGGCCAGTCGCATCGGGAACGTCCCGGTGCACCTCGTCGACGAGAGGCTCTCCACAGTGACCGCAGCGAGTCACCTGCGCGCCGGCGGCATCGATGCCCGCCACCAGCGCTCGGTGATCGACCAGGCGGCTGCCGTGGTGATCCTGCAGAGCCACCTCGACGAGCGACGACGCACTGGCCCCGACCTCAGGGGGCGCCACTCGTGACGGACCCGACCCAGCCGCACGCGAGCGGCCGCCACTCCGACGCCGACGCCGGCTCCGGACGCCCTGCAGCCGAGTTCCTGGCCGCCTGGGCGGGCGCCGCGACCCTGCAGCTCCCCGACGACCCGGCCGACGCCACCCTGCGACCGCGCCGACGCCGCCGGCACGCCCCGGACACCGGTGCCCAGGTCAGCGCGGCAGGCGGTGGCGTCGACGTGGCCGACGTGGAGATCACCGGGCTGGCCGCCTCCGGCATCGCCGATGCCGGCCTCGCGGCCGCCGGCCTCGACATGAGCGCCTTCGACCTCGGTCGGCGGAACTCGACCGCAGCGGCCCCCAGGGGTCTGGGTCCGGGTGGGATCGTCCCCGGCGCACGGGCCCGCGAGGTCACCGTGCCGCAGACCGCCGAGATGCCCGCCGTACCGCCGGCCGTCCCGACCATCGGGGGAGCCGCGCGCGGCGCCGGTCCGGCCGCCGCCCGGCGCCTCCCGGCCCCTCGGCCGTCCACCGAGCCCACCACCGCCGACCACGTCCGGGCGGACCGGTTCGCCGACGCCGGGACCGACCCTGGTTGGCTGTCGGCAGCCAACCGTCCCGTCCCCGGGCCGGTTGGACCGTCGTCGGTCCCGACGAGCGGGCCCTCCGGTGCGCTGGCCGGGCTCGTGACCGGGCAGGGCGGCGCCGAGGTGCACACCGCACCTCGGGACACGCCTGTCGACGAGCCGGCGACGGTGGTGCACGCTGCACTGACCGTCGACGGCGCCGACCCGGACGAGGAGCGCTGGCGGATGGTCTCCGAACGGCACGGGAGCGATGAGGGCGACCTCGACCCCGCCCATCACGACCCGCACGACGACGGTGCCTTCGCGTCGGCGTCCCCGCAGACCGGCGGCCTCGACGTCGTCGGTGGCGGTGACCACGACGAGCACCACGACGAGTACTACGACGGACACGACGACGGCGGTGTCGGCGGCGGTCGTCGCGGGCGCGGTGGACGCGGCCGTCGCCGGGGCCCGATGGTCGTCGGCCTGTCCCTGGTCGTCCTGGCCGCGCTGATGGCCGGGATCTTCGTCGGCGGCAAGGCCCTCTGGGACCGGGTCAACCCGGTGGCGGAGGACTACCCGGGGGCCGGCACCGGCGAGGTCGACGTCCGGGTGGAGCCGGGCGACTCGCTGCGCGCCATCGGCACCACGCTCGTGGAGGCCGACGTCATCGCCTCGGTGGCGCCGTTCACCGAGGCGGCCGAGGCCAACCCGGCCGCGACCGGCATCCAGCCCGGCGTCTACCGGCTGCGCCAGCAGATGTCCGGGCAGGCCGCGCTGGACCTGCTGCTGGACCCGGCGTCCCGCCAGGTCACCCGGGTCACCCTGCCCGAGGGCCTGCGGGTCACCCAGGTGCTGCAGCGACTGGCCGACGAGAGCGGTCTGCCGCTCGCGGAGCTGGAGGCCGCCGCCGCCGACCCGGCCCAGCTGGGGCTGCCCGCCTACGCCAACGGCCTGCTGGAGGGCTTCCTCTTCCCGGCCACCTACGACATCGAGCCCGGCGAGACCGCGGTCGAGGTGCTCAGCGAGATGGTGGCGCGCACCGATCAGGTGCTCACCGACCTGCAGATCCCGGTGGAGCAGCGGCTCACGGCGCTGACCAAGGCGAGCCTGGTCCAGGCTGAGGCCGGCTCGGTCGAGGACATGGGCAAGGTCGCCCGGGTGCTGGAGAACCGGCTGGCCGACGGCATGCCGCTGCAGCTGGACACCACGGTGAACTACGCCAACGACAAGGCCGGGATCACCACCAGCGCCGAGGACCGCGCCAACCCCTCCCTCTACAACACCTACGTCCACCCGGGCCTGCCGCCCGGCGCCATCAACAACCCGGGGGAGGAGGCGCTGCGCGCGGTGCTCGCCCCGACCCCGGGTGACTGGCGCTTCTTCGTGGTGGTCGACCCCGACACCGGGGAGACCCGGTTCGCCGCGACCGGCGCCGAGCACCAGCAGAACGTGCTGCTGTTCCAGCAGTGGCTGCGGGACAACCCGGGCAATTGACGCACCGTCGCACCCCGGTCCGGCCGGCATGAGGGCAGCTGTCCTCGGCCGGCCGGTCGGGCACTCGTTGTCGCCCCTGCTCCACCGGGCGGCCTACGCCGCGCTCGGGCTGGACGACTGGAGCTACGACGCCCTGGACGTCGGGGCCGAGGACCTGCCGGTGCTGCTGGCCGGGCTGGGCCCGGAGTGGCGGGGCTTCTCGGTGACCATGCCGTGCAAGCAGGCGGCGGTGGCGGTGGCCGACGAGGTCGACCAGCTGCCGCGCCTGCTGGGCGCGGCGAACACCCTGCTGCGCACCGACGCCGGCTGGCGGGCGGAGAACACCGACGTCACCGGCGTGGGCATGGCCCTCCAGCTGGGCGGTGTCGAGCGGGTCGAGCACGCCGCCGTCCTCGGGGCCGGGGGGACGGCGGCCGCAGCGGCCACCGCGCTCGCCTCCCTCGGTGCCCAGCAGGTGGACGTCGTGGTCCGGGAGCCTGCGCGGGCCGGTGACCTGCTGCGGGTGCTCGGCGCCCTCGGGGTGAGCGCCGACGTCCAGCGGCTGGACCGCACCGGCACGCTCACCGCACCGGTGGTGGTGAGCACGGTCCCGGCCTCCGGTCAGGCGGCCGTCGCCGACCTCACCTGGTGGCGCGGGCAGACGGTGCTGGACGTGCTCTACGCCGGTTGGCCGACGCCGCTCGCCCAGCGCGTACAGGCGGCGGGGGGCCGGACCATCAGCGGCTTGGAGGTGCTGTTCTGGCAGGCGACCGCCCAGGTCGAGCTGATGACCGGTCATCCGGCGCCGATCGAGGCCATGCGCGCCGCGCTGGACGCCTGACCGCACCCCGGTGACCGGGCTGCTCACCGTTGCCGCCGCCGTCCTCGGCCTGCTGCTCGGCCCTCGGCTGGCCACCACCACGGTGCGGCTGGCCGAGCGTGACCGTGCGGCGCGTCCGTCGTCCCGGCGGGTGGTGGGCACGGCGGTCGTCACGGCGGCGGCGCTCGCCGCCGCGCCCGCCCTCGCCGGACCGCGGCCGGCCACCGTCGCCCTCGCCTGGTTCGGTGCGGCCGCCGTGGTGCTGGCCGGGGTGGACCTCGCCCGGCACCGGCTGCCCGACCGGGTCGTCTTCCCGGCGGCCGCGGTCGGCGTCCTCGCGTTGGCCGTGGACGCCGCCGTGCTGGGCACCTGGCCCGCGCTGGGCCGGGCCGTCGCAGCCGCCGCGGTGGCCTGGGGGCTGGGCACCCTCGCCCGGCTGGTGCAGCCCGGCGGGTTCGGCGGCGGCGACGTGAAACTGCTCGGCCTGCTCGGTCTGCTGCTGGGCTGGGTGGGCTGGAGCGTGCTGCTGGCCGGGGTGCTGGCCGGCTTCGTGCTCGGTGCGCTGGGCGCGCTGCTGCTCATCGCCCTGGGGCGGGCCGGCTGGCGCACGGCCGTGGCGTTCGGCCCGCCGCTGCTGGGCGGCGCCTACGTCGCCCTGGCGCTGGCCGCGCCGCTGCCGTGATGCCCCCGCCCAGTGGCCCGTCCCCGGCCCGCGGCGGACGGCGGGAGAGGGGGTCCTTCTAGAATCGCCGGCATGTTGCGCTGGTTGACCGCAGGTGAGTCGCACGGTCAACAGCTCACCGCCATCCTGGAGGGGCTGCCCGCCGGGGTGCGGGTGCAGACCGCCGACCTCGACGCCCAGCTCTCCCGCCGCCGGCTCGGCCACGGCCGGAGTGCACGGATGAGCTTCGAGGAGGACGTCGTCACCCTCACCGGCGGCGTCCGGCACGGGGTGACCCAGGGCGGACCGATCGCCGTCCAGGTCGGCAACACCGAGTGGCCGAAGTGGCAGAGCGTCATGGCCGCCGACCCGGTCGACGCGGAGGTGCTGGAGGGGCAGGCGCGCAACGCCCCGCTCACCCGCCCCCGGCCCGGCCACGCCGACCTCGCCGGCATGCAGAAGTACGGCTTCGACGACGTCCGGCCGGTGCTGGAGCGGGCCAGCGCGCGGGAGACCGCCGCCCGGGTGGCGCTGGGCACCGTGGCGCAGGCGTTCCTGCACCAGGTGCTCGGCGTGCGGGTGGTCAGCCACGTGGTGGGGATCGGGCCGGTCACCGTCCCCGACGGGGTGCTGCCCGGCCCGGAGGACAACCCGCGGCTGGACGAGGACCCGGTGCGCTGCGCCGACCCGGCCACCAGCGCGCGGATGACCGCCGAGATCGACGACGCCCGCAAGGCCGGCGACACCCTGGGCGGCGTGATCGAGGTCGTCGTCCACGGCCTGCCGCCGGGCCTGGGCAGCCACGTCCACTGGGACCGCCGGCTGGACTCCCGGCTGGCCGGGGCGCTGATGGGCGTGCAGTCGGTCAAGGCGGTCGAGGTCGGTGACGGGCTGGAGACCGCCCGCCGGCGCGGCTCGGTCGCCCACGACGAGATCGAGCTGGACGGGGGCGAGCTCCGCCGGCTCACCGACCGGGCCGGCGGTGTCGAGGGCGGCATGACCAACGGCGAGGTGCTGCGGGTGCGCGCCGCGATGAAGCCGATCAGCACCGTGCCGCGCGCGCTGGCCACGATCGACACCGCCACCGGCGAGGCCGCGGTCGCGATCAACCAGCGCAGCGACGCCTGCGCGGTGCCGCGCGGCAGCGTGGTGATGGAGGCGATGGTCGCCCTGGTGCTCGCCGACGCGGTGCTGGAGAAGTTCGGTGGTGACTCCGTGCCGGAGACTCGCCGCAACGTCCAGGGGTACCTCGACGCCCTCACCTACCGATGAGCGGGACCGGCCCCGCGCTGGTCGTGGTCGGCCCGCCGGCGTCGGGCAAGTCGACGGTGGGGGCGGCTGTCGCCCAGGCCCTGGGCCTGCCGTTCCGGGACACCGACGCCGACGTGGAGGCCCAGACCGGGACGACGGTGGCCGACCTCTTCGTCCAGCAGGGCGAGCCGCACTTCCGGGCGCTGGAGGAACAGGCCGTGGCCCGGGCGATGGCCGAGCACGACGGGGTGCTGGCCCTCGGCGGCGGTGCGGTCACCAGCGCGGCCACCCGGGAGCGGCTGGTCGCTCACGGCCGGGCCGGCCGGGCGGTCGTCTGGCTGGACGTCGACGTCACCTCGGCGGCCAAGCGGGTGGGGCTGTCCCGGGACCGGCCGCTGCTGGCGGTCAACCCACGCGCCATGCTGCGGACCATGCTCGAGACCCGCGCCCCGCTCTACGCCGAGGTCGCCACCGCGACCGTCGTCACCTCGGCCCGTCCGGTGGAGGACGTGGTGGCCGACGTGCTCACCGCCGTCGGGGCGGGCACCCCGTGACCGCCCAGCGGATCACCGTCGGCGGTGACCGGCCCTACGACGTGCTCATCGGCGCGGGCGTGCAGGCGCAGCTCGGTCTGGTGCTCGACGGCACCGCCCGCGCGGCCGTGGTGCACAGCCGGGCGCTGGCGGCCGCGGCCGGTGCCGCGGTCGAGACGCTGCAGCAGGCGGGGGTCGCCGTCGAGGCGGTCGTCGTCCCCGACGGCGAGGCCGCGAAGACCGCCGAGGTCGCCGCCGGCGCCTGGGAGGAGTTCGGCCGGCTGGGGCTCACCCGGTCCGACGCCGTGGTGGGCATCGGTGGGGGAGCGGTCACCGACCTGGCCGGCTTCCTGGCCGCCACCTGGACCCGCGGGATCCGGGTGGTGCAGGTGCCGACCAGCCTGCTGGCCATGGTGGACGCCGCGGTCGGCGGCAAGACCGGCATCAACACCGCCGCCGGCAAGAACCTGGTCGGCGCCTTCCACCCACCGGCCGCTGTGCTGGCCGACACCGATGCGCTGGCCGACCTGCCCGAGGCGGAGTTCCGGTCCGGGCTGGCCGAGGTGGTCAAGTGCGGGTTCATCGCCGACGGGCGCATCCTCGAGCTGCTGGCGGCCGATCCCACCGGCCGGGCGGACACCGCCGAGCTGATCGCCCGCGCCGTGCAGGTCAAGGCCGACGCGGTGGCCGACGACCTCTACGACACCGGACGCCGGGAGTTCCTCAACTACGGCCACACCCTGGGGCACGCGATCGAGCGGGTCGAGGACTTCGGCTGGCGGCACGGGGAGGCCGTGGCGGTGGGGCTGGTGTTCGCCGCCGAACTGGCCTGCCAGGCCGGGCGGCTCTCCCGCGCCGACGCCGACCGGCACCGTGAGCTGGTCGCCGCCCTGGGGCTGCCGACCACCTACCGGGGCGACTGGGCACAGCTGCAGTCGGTGATGCGGGTGGACAAGAAGGCCCGCGGTGCCTCGCTGCGCTTCGTCGTCCTCGACGGGCTGGGCGCCCCGGCCATCCTGACCGATCCCGACCAGGCCTGGCTGGACGCCGCCTGGGCAGCCGTGAACGGAGACCGTGCATGACGATCCAGGTGCTCAACGGCGCCAACCTCGGCCGGCTCGGCACCCGCGAGCCCGAGGTCTACGGCACGACCACGCACGCCGAACTGGTGCAGCTGATCGAGGCCGCCGCCGCCGAGCTGGGGCTGGACGTCGTCGTCCGGCAGACCGACTCCGAGGGCGAGCTGCTCGGCTGGGTGCACGACGCCACCGACGCCGGCGACCCGGTGGTGATCAACCCCGGCGGGTGGTCGCACACCTCCGTCGTCCTGCGCGACGCGCTGGCCGCCGTCCCCGCCCCGGTGGTGGAGGTGCACATCAGCAACGTGCACACCCGCGAGCCGTTCCGGCACCACTCCTACGTCTCCGCCGTCGCCGACGGGGTGATCGTCGGGCTCGGCGTGCAGGGCTACGAGCTGGCGCTGCGCCACCTGGCCGCGCGGGGTGCACGATGACCCGGCCCGAGGCCGGGCGCCGGGACCGGCTGCGCGCCACCGCAGCGTCGGCCGGGCTGGACGCCGTCCTGGTCACCGACCTGCTCAACGTCCGGTACCTGACCGGCTTCACCGGCTCCAACGGCGCGCTGCTGCTGCGCGTGGACGGGGCCGACGTGTTCGGCACCGACGGCCGGTACACCACCCAGGCCGGCACCCAGGTGCCCGACGTGGAGCTGCTGGTCGACCGCGCCACGATGCCCGCCCTGGCCCGGGCCGCGCGCACCGGCGGGGCGACCCGGCTGGGCTTCGAGTCCCACGTGGTCACCGTCGACGAGCTGCGCGGCCTGGAGCGGCTGCTCGGTGAGGACGGCGCGGCCGTGGAGCTGGTGAGCGTCCGGCGGGCGGTCGAGGCGCTGCGGGCGATCAAGGACGAGGGCGAGGTGGAGGCGCTCCGCCGGGCCTGCGCGGTCGCCGACGCCGCGCTGGCCGAGCTGGCCGCCGAGGGTGCGCTGCGGCCGGGGCGCACCGAGCTGCAGGTGGGCCGGGAGCTGGACGCCCGGATGCTCGCCCTGGGTGCCGAGGCGCCGAGCTTCGAGACGATCGTGGCGACCGGGGCGAACTCGGCCATCCCGCACCACCGGCCCGACTCCACCGAGCTGGCCGAGGGCGACTTCCTCAAGCTCGACTTCGGGGCCACCGTCGACGGCTACCACTCCGACATGACCCGCACCCTCGTGCTGGGCCACGCCGCCGACTGGCAGCGCGAGGTGTACGAGCTGGTGGCGGCCTCGCAGGCGGCCGGCCGTGCGGCCCTCGCGGTGGGTGCCGAGGTGACTGCGGTGGACGCCGCGGCCCGGGACGTCATCGTCGCCGCCGGGCACGGTGAGCACTTCACCCACGGCCTCGGGCACGGTGTCGGCCTGGAGATCCACGAGGCTCCGGGCATCTCGGCGCTGGGCGCAGGTACCCTGGCCGCTGGCATGGCCGTCACCGTGGAGCCAGGCGTGTACCTGCCCGGCCACGGCGGTGTCCGGATCGAGGACACCTTGATCGTCACGGACGACGAGCCCGAGTTGTTGACCCTCACGAGCAAGGAACTGCTGGTCCTCTAGATGGCTACCACCAACGACCTCAAGAACGGCACCGTCCTCAACCTGGACGGGCAGCTGTGGACCGTCACCGACTTCCAGCACGTGAAGCCGGGCAAGGGCGGCGCCTTCGTGCGCACGACCCTGAAGAACGTGCTCTCCGGCAAGGTCGTGGACCGGACGTTCAACGCCGGCACCAAGGTCGAGACGGCGAACGTCGACAAGCGGTCGATGACCTACCTCTACCAGGACGGCGCCGACTACGTCTTCATGGACGGCGACACCTTCGACCAGATCCCGGTCTCGGCCGCGACGCTGGGCAGCGGGGCCGACTACCTGCTGGAGAACACCGAGGTCACCGTGGCGGTGCACGACGGCACTCCGCTGTACGTCGAGCTGCCGGTGACCCTGGAGCTGGTCGTGCAGCACACCGACCCGGGCCTGCAGGGCGACCGCTCCACCGGCGGCACCAAGCCGGCGACCCTGGAGACGGGGGCGGAGATCCAGGTGCCGCTGTTCATCACCACCGGCGAGAAGCTGAAGGTCGACACCCGCGACGGTCGCTACCTCGGCCGGGTCAGCTGACCTCGTGGCAGCCCGTTCCAAGGCGCGCAAGCGCGCGGTCGACGTCCTCTACGAGGCCGACCTGCGCTCCAGCGACCCGCTGGAGGTCCTGCGCGACCGCGTCGCCGACGGCAACCCGCCGGTGCCCGAGCACGCCGTCCGGCTGGTCGAGGGCGTCGTCGGGCAGCAGGCCCGGATCGACGAGCTGATCGAGGAGCACGCCTCCGGCTGGTCGCTGGACCGGTTGCCCGACGTCGACCGGGCCATCCTGCGGATGGCGGTCTACGAGCTGCTGTGGGTCGACGACGTCCCCGACGCGGTGGTGATCGACGAGGCGGTGGAGTTGGCCAAGGCGCTGTCCACCGACGACTCGCCGGCCTACGTGAACGGAGTCCTCGGCGGCATCGTCCGCGCCGAGATCCCCACCTGATGAAGGACCCCGTTGCCCCCCACCACTCGCAGGCTCGCGGCGGGGCCCTGCAACGGGGCCACTGACGCCGACGGCCCACTCCGCAGCGCGGAGTGGGCCGTTCGCGTCCGGTCCTGCTAGCGCGGGGCGCGGCGGCGGTCGCCCCAGTTCGCCTCGTCGTCGTCCTCGGTGGCGTAGCCGACGCCGTCGGCGCCCGGGGAGAGCACACCCCACTCGATGAGCCGGGTGGTCAGCTCGTCGGGGCTCATGTCGTAGATGATCGCCAGCGACTTGAGGTCCTCGGCACGGATCGAGAGCACCTTGCCGTTGTAGTCGTGCCGCTGCGCCTGGATGGTCGAGGCGTAGCGGGCCAGCGGGCCCGCCTCGTCGGCGGGCAGCGAGCCCAGCGACTCCAGGTTCAGCACGATCTTGGTGCTCTTGGTGACCGCGGAGCTCGGCCGCGGGTCGGGCAGCAGCTCGGAGACGGGGACGCCGTAGAAGACGGCCAGCTCGGACAGCCGCTGCACGGTGACCGCCCGGTCGCCGCGCTCGTAGGAGCCGACGACGACGGCCTTCCACCGGCCGTGGGACTTGTCCTCCACGCCCTGCAACGACAGCCCTTGCTGGTTGCGGATGGCCCGCAGGCGGGCGCCCAGCGCCCTGGAGTAGTCGGTGCTCATGACCTCTGCTCACTGACTGTCGTCGGTAGGGAACGGTTCTGGTGACGCAGAGTACTGGCACAGCCCGCGCGGCGACAGTCCGGGCGCCCCCAACGGGTCAGATCCCGTTCACGTGGCCGCCTCCCGGGCGCGATGCGGGTCACCTGCGCCGGTGCAGTACCGTCGTCGCCGGTCCCACTCGCCGTCGGCCGATCCGGCCGGCGGCGCAGATCTCCTTTAACGACCCGTCCCGTGAGGCGGGGAAGGAGGCTTGATGACCATGTCATCAGAGCTGCCCGCACCACCGCCCACCGAGCCTTCCGCCGGTGGCCCCCCGCCGTTGCTGAGCGCGGACGACGTCGCCCGGGTGGTCGACCGGATCGCCCACCAGCTGATCGAGCGGGCCGCGAGCGCCTCGGCCGCCGGTGCCTCCGACGGTGGCCTCGCCGACCTGGTGCTCGTCGGCATCCCCACCCGCGGCGCACCGCTGGCCCGCCGGCTGGCCGCCCGGATCGAGGCGTTCAGCGGCACGGCGGTCGACGTCGGCACCGTCGACATCACCCTCTACCGCGACGACCTGCGGCTGCGCGGGGTCCGTGCGCTGGAGGACACCCGGCTGCCGGGGGCCGGGGTCGACGGCCGGCTGGTGGTGCTCGTCGACGACGTCCTGTTCTCCGGCCGGTCGGTGCGCGCCGCCCTGGACGCACTGCGTGACCTCGGCCGCCCCCGCGCGGTGCAGCTGGCGGTGCTGGTCGACCGCGGCCACCGGGAGCTGCCGATCCGGGCCGACTACGTGGGCAAGAACGTGCCGACCTCCCGCACCCAGTCGGTGAAGGTGCACCTGGCCGAGGTCGACGGGCTCGACGAGGTCCTGCTGACCGAGGGGGCGGACGCGTGAAGCGGCACCTGCTGGAGGCCGGGGACCTGGACCGGGCCGACGCGACCCTCGTCCTGGACACCGCCGGCCAGATCGAGTCGGCGCTCGCCGGCCGGGAGGTCAAGAAGCTCCCCACCCTGCGTGGGCGCACCGTGGTCAACCTCTTCTACGAGGACTCCACCCGCACCCGGATCTCCTTCGAGCTGGCGGCCAAGCGGCTCTCCGCCGACGTCATCAACTTCTCCGCCAAGGGCAGCAGCGTCTCCAAGGGCGAGAGCCTCAAGGACACCGCGCTGACCTTGGAGGCGATGGGCAGCGACGCGATCGTCATCCGGCACCAGGCCTCCGGCGCCCCGCACCGGCTGGCGCAGTGGGTGAAGGGCAGCGTCGTGAACGCCGGCGACGGCACCCACGAGCACCCGACCCAGGCGCTGCTGGACGCCTACACGATCCGGCAGCGGCTGGGCCGGCTCGACGGGGTGCGGGTGGTCCTCGTCGGCGACGTGCTGCACAGCCGGGTGGCCCGCTCCAACGTCTGGCTGCTGTCCACGCTGGGCGCCGAGGTCACCCTGGTCGCGCCGCCGACGCTGCTCCCCGTGGGGGTGGGCAGCTGGCCGGTGCAGGTCAGCTACGACCTGGACGCCGTCCTGTCCAAGGCCGACGTGGTGATGATGCTGCGGGTGCAGGCCGAGCGGATGAACGCCTCGTTCTTCCCCAGCGCCCGCGAGTACAGCCGCCGCTACGGCCTGGACGCCCGCCGGATGGCGGTGCTGCCGGACGACGCGATCGTCATGCACCCCGGCCCGATGAACCGCGGCATGGAGATCGCCGCCGAGGTGGCCGACTCGCCCCGCTCCACGATCGTCGACCAGGTCGGCAACGGCGTGAGCGTCCGCATGGCCGTCCTGTACCTGCTGTTGGGAGGGGCTCCCGAATGAGTCTGCTGATCACGAACGCCCGCCCGTACGGCGAGGACGCCGTCGACATCCGCATCGAGGACGGCCGGATCGCCGCGATCGGCTCGGGTCTGGAGGCCGACGGCGCCCAGGTGGTCGACGCGGCCGGGCTGGTCGCGCTGCCCGGCCTGGTCGACCTGCACACCCACCTGCGCGAGCCGGGCCGGGAGGACGCCGAGACGGTCGAGACCGGCAGCCGGGCGGCGGCGCTCGGCGGGTTCACCGCGGTGCACGCGATGGCCAACACCGACCCGGTCGCCGACACCGCCGGCGTGGTCGAGCAGGTCTGGCGGCTGGGCCAGGAGGCCGGGCTGGTCGACGTCGTCCCGGTCGGGGCGGTCACCGTCGGCCTGCGCGGGGAACGGCTGGCCGAGCTCGGCGCGATGGCCGACTCCGCCGCCCGCGTGCGGGTGTTCTCCGACGACGGGCACTGTGTCGCCGACCCGGCGCTGATGCGCCGCGCCCTGGAGTACGTCAAGGCGCTGGACGGCGTCGTCGCCCAGCACGCCGAGGAGCCCCGGCTCACCGTGGGCGCCCAGATGAACGAGGGCGACCGCTCGGCCCGGCTCGGGCTGGTCGGCTGGCCGGCCGCGGCCGAGGAGGCGGTGATCGCCCGCGACGTGCTGCTGGCCGGGCACGTCGGCGCCCGGCTGCACGTCTGCCACGTCTCGACGGCGGGTTCGGTGGACATCCTGCGCTGGGCGAAGTCACGGGGGGTCCAGGTGACCGCCGAGGTCACCCCGCACCACCTGCTGCTCACCGACCAGTGCGCGGAGACCTACGACCCGGTGTTCAAGGTGAACCCGCCGCTGCGCAGCGACGCCGACGTCCAGGCGCTCCGGGCGGGGCTGGCCGACGGCACGATCGACGCCGTCGCCACCGACCACGCGCCGCACGCGGTGGAGGACAAGGAGAGCGAGTGGGCCTCGGCCCGCCCGGGGATGCTCGGCCTGGAGCAGGCGCTCTCGATCGTCGTGCAGACCATGGTCGAGCCCGGGCTGCTCGACTGGCGCGGCGTCGCCGACCGCATGTCGGTCCGACCGGCGGCCATCGGCCGTCTGGACGGGCACGGCCGCCCGCTCGCCGTCGGCGAGCCGGCCAACCTGCTGCTGCTGGACCCCACGCACCGGGCCACCGTCGACCCGGCCGCGCTGGCCAGCCGCAGCCGCAACAGCCCCTATGCCGGCCGGGAGCTCCCCGGCCGGGTGGTCGCCACGTTCCTGCGGGGCGCGGCGACCGTGCTCGACGGAAAGGCACAGAAGTGAGCGAGCTGGCGAGCTCACCCAGGTACACAGCAGTGGTCGCGAACGCGGCCGACGAGCGCAGCGAGGAGAACAAGTGAGTGACGCGATCCTCGTGCTCGAGGACGGCAGGACCTTCCACGGCGACGCCTACGGCGCGACCGGCACGACGGTCGGCGAGGCGGTGTTCTCCACCGGGATGACCGGCTACCAGGAGACGCTGACCGACCCCAGCTACGCCGGCCAGATCATCACCATGACGGCGCCGCACGTCGGCAACACCGGCGTCAACGGCGAGGACGACGAGAGCCGCCGCATGTGGGTCGCCGGCTTCGTCGTCCGCGACCCCGCCCGGCGCCCGGCGAACTGGCGGGCCACCGGCAGCCTGGACGACGAGCTGGTCGCCCAGGGCGTGGTGGGGATCAGCGGCATCGACACCCGCGCACTGACCCGCCACCTGCGCGACCGCGGGGCGATGCGCGCCGGGATCAGCACGGAGCTGGGCGCGGACGAGCTGCTGGCCCGGGTGACCGAGAGCCCGAGCATGACCGGCGCGGACCTGGCGCCGAGCGTCAGCGCCAGCGAGCCCTACGTCGTCCCGGCGGTGGGGGAGAAGCGGTTCACCATCGCCGCCCTCGACCTGGGCATCAAGACCGCCACCCCGCGGTACCTGGCCGAGCTCGGTGTCGAGACGCACGTGCTGCCCGCGACCGCGACCGCCGAGCAGCTGCTCGAGCACGGGGTGGACGGCGTGTTCGTCTCCAACGGCCCCGGCGACCCGGCGGCCGCCGACTACGCGGTCGCTGCGGTGCGCGGGGTGCTCGAGGCCCGCCGTCCGCTGTTCGGCATCTGCTTCGGCAACCAGATCCTCGGCCGCGCGCTGGGCCTGGGCACCTACAAGCTGCGCTTCGGGCACCGCGGGCTGAACCAGCCGGTGCTGGACCGGGTCAGCGGCACGGTGCGGGTCACCAGCCACAACCACGGCTTCGCCGTCGACGCCCCGCTGGACCGGCCGACCGACACCCCGTTCGGGCCGGTCGAGGTCAGCCACGTCGGGCTCAACGACCAGGTGGTCGAGGGCCTGCGGCTGCTGGAGACCCCGGCGTTCAGCGTGCAGTTCCACCCGGAGGCCGCGGCCGGGCCGCACGACGCCAACCCGCTGTTCGGCCGGTTCGTCGACCTGATGGCCGCGTCCAAGGAAGGCAGCGCTGTGACGCCTGCGCCCATCGTCGGGACGAGCACGGGGGAGAAGGCCTGATGCCCAAGCGGACAGACCTGCAGCACGTGCTGGTGATCGGCTCGGGGCCGATCGTCATCGGTCAGGCCAGCGAGTTCGACTACTCGGGCACCCAGGCCTGCCGGGTGCTCAAGGCCGAGGGGCTGCGGGTCAGCCTGGTCAACAGCAACCCGGCGACGATCATGACCGACCCCGAGGTCGCCGACGCCACCTACGTGGAGCCGCTGACCCCGGAGTTCGTCGAGCGGGTGATCGCCAAGGAGCGCCCCGACGCGCTGCTGGCCACCCTGGGCGGCCAGACGGCGCTGAACCTCGCCATCGGGCTGTACGAGAACGGGGTGCTGGAGAAGTACGGCGTCCAGCTCATCGGCGCCGACGTCGACGCGATCAACCGCGGCGAGGACCGGCAGAAGTTCAAGGACATCGTGCGGTCCATCGGCGCCGACGCCCCGCGCTCCACGGTCTGCGGGACCGTCGAGGAGGCGCTGGCCACCGCGGCCGAGGTCGGCTACCCGGTGGTCATCCGGCCCAGCTTCACCATGGGCGGGCTGGGCTCGGGCATCGCCACCGATGAGCCGATGCTGCGCCGGATGGCTGGCCACGGGCTCGCCGACTCACCCGTGCACACCGTGCTGATCGAGGAGTCGGTGCTGGGCTGGAAGGAGTTCGAGCTCGAGCTGATGCGCGACCGCAGCGACAACGTGGTGGTCATCTGCTCGATCGAGAACATCGACGCGATGGGCGTGCACACCGGTGACTCGGTGACCGTCGCCCCGGCGATGACGCTCACCGACCGCGAGTACCAGCAGATGCGCGACGTCGGCATCGCCGTCCTGCGCGAGGTCGGCGTGGACACCGGCGGCTGCAACATCCAGTTCGCCGTGCACCCGGAGACCGGGCGCCTGGTCGTGATCGAGATGAACCCGCGGGTGTCGCGGTCCAGTGCCCTGGCGTCGAAGGCCACCGGTTTCCCGATCGCCAAGATCGCCGCGAAGCTGGCCATCGGCTACACCCTCGACGAGATCACCAACGACATCACCGGGGTCACCCCGGCGTCGTTCGAGCCGTCGCTGGACTACGTCGTGGTGAAGATCCCGCGCTTCGCCTTCGAGAAGTTCCCCGGGGCCGACCCGCGGCTGACCACGACGATGAAGAGCGTCGGCGAGGTCATGGCGATGGGCCGCAACTTCACCGAGGCGCTCGGCAAGGCGATGCGCTCGACGGAGACCTCGGCGGCCGGGTTCTGGACCGACGCCGCCCAGCCCGCGGACGCCGCGGCACTGGTGGAGCAGCTGCGCACTCCCGTCGACGGCCGGCTGTACACCGCCCAGCGGGCCCTGGCCGCGGGCGCCACCGTCGAGCAGGTGTCCGAGGCCAGCGGCTTCGACACCTGGTTCGTCGACCAGATCGCCCTGGTCAACGAGATCGGCGAGGAGGTCCGGGAGGCGCCGTCGCTGACCCCGGAGCTGCTGCGCCGGGCCAAGCGGCACGGTCTGTCCGACCGCCAGGTGGCCGTGCTGCGGCCGGAGCTGGCGGGGGAGGACGGCGTCCGCACGCTGCGCTGGCGGCTGGGCATCCGGCCGGTCTACAAGACCGTGGACACCTGCGCCGCCGAGTTCGCCGCCCGGACGCCGTACCACTACTCCTCCTACGACTCCGAGACCGAGGTGGAGCCGCGGGAGAGGCCGGCGGTGCTGATCCTCGGGTCGGGGCCGAACCGGATCGGGCAGGGCGTGGAGTTCGACTACTCCTGCGTGCACGCGGTGATGGCCCTGCAGGACGCCGGCTACGAGGCGGTGATGGTCAACTGCAACCCGGAGACCGTCTCCACCGACTACGACACCGCCGACCGGCTGTACTTCGAGCCGCTCACCTTTGAGGACGTCCTGGAGGTCGTGGAGGCCGAGCGCGCCGCCGGCCCGGTCGCCGGGGTCATCTGCACCCTGGGCGGGCAGACCCCGCTGGGCCTGGCGCAGCGGCTCAAGGACGCCGGCGTCCCGGTGCTGGGCACGTCCCCGGAGTCGATCGACGCGGCCGAGGACCGCGGCGAGTTCTCCCGGGTGCTGTCCGACACCGGCCTGCTCGCGCCCAAGCACGGCATGGCGACGACGTCGGCCGAGGCGGTGGCGATCGCGGCCTCCATCGGCTACCCGGTGCTGGTGCGGCCCTCCTACGTGCTCGGCGGGCGCGGGATGGAGATCGTCTACGAGGACGCCATGCTGGAGGCCTACATCACCAAGGCCACCGACGTGAGCGCCGACCACCCGGTGCTGGTCGACCGGTTCCTCGAGGACGCCGTGGAGATCGACGTCGATGCGCTCTACGACGGCACCGACCTGTACCTGGGCGGGGTCATGGAGCACATCGAGGAGGCCGGGATCCACTCCGGCGACTCGGCGTGCGCCCTGCCGCCGATCACCCTGGGCGGGGAGGACCTGCACACCATCCGGCGGGCCACCGAGGCGCTGGCCGCCCGGATCGGTGTGCGCGGGCTGATGAACGTGCAGTACGCGCTGAAGGACGACGTCCTCTACGTGCTGGAGGCCAACCCGCGCGCCAGCCGGACCGTGCCGTTCGTGTCGAAGGTGACCGCGGTGCAGCTGGCCAAGGCCGCGGCCCGGATCGCGGTCGGCCAGACGATCGCCCAGCTGCGCACCGAGGGCGTGCTGCCGGCCACCGGGGACGGCACCGACCTGCCGGTCGACGGCCCGATCGCGGTGAAGGAGGCGGTGCTGCCCTTCCACCGGTTCCGCACCATCGAGGGCCACGGGGTGGACACCGTGCTCGGGCCGGAGATGAAGTCGACCGGTGAGGTGATGGGCATCGACGCGGAGTTCGGAACCGCGTTCGCCAAGTCCCAGGCGGCCGCCTACGGCGACCTGCCGACCGGGGGCACGGTGTTCGTGTCGCTGGCCAACCGGGACAAGCGCTCGGCGGTCTTCCCGGTGAAGCGGCTGGCCGACCTCGGGTTCCGGGTGCTGGCCACCGTCGGCACCGCCCAGGTGCTCCGCCGCAACGGCGTCTCCTGCGAGGTGGTGGGGAAGTTCTCGCAGGGGCCGGGCAACATCGTCGAGCGGATCCTGGCGGGCGAGATCGACCTGGTGGTCAACACCCCGTTCGGCACGCCGGGCAACAGCGGCCCGCGGCTGGACGGGTACGAGATCCGCGCCGCCGCGGTGAGCGCCGGCATCCCGTGCATCACCACCGTGCAGGGCATGGCGGCCACCGTGCAGGGCGTCGAGTCGCTCCGCCGGGGCGACATCGGGGTGCGCAGCCTGCAGGACCTGCACGAGTCGCTGGCCGCCGCCCAGGCGGCAGCCGGGACCACGGCGTGAGAGGGGGCGGGGGCGCGACCGCTGCGGCCGAGCTGGGCCGGGAGGCGCGCGCGGCCGGGCTGACCGGCCCGGTGCTCCGGGCCCTGCACACCGCCGCCGTCGCCCGCCTGGACGGCGCTCCCGCCCCCGAACCGGTCTGGCTCACCGAGCTGACGACCGCACTCGACCGGGACGGGCTGGACGCCGGCGACCTGCCCGCGCTGGTCCGGCTGCTGGCCACCACGGGGCAACACCGGCTGCTGGCCCGCTCGGGGGTGCAGTTCCCGGCGTACGCCCTCACCGACGACGTGGCGGCTGCGCGCGTCGGGCCGCCGGGGCCACGGCTGCCGGTCCGCCCGCGGGCCGCCGGCAGCTGGCAGGTGCTCGGCCGGCGGACCGGGTTCCCGATCGGCGTGCCCGCCTGCCCGATGACCGGCACCGCCGCCTGGGTGCAGTACCTGGCCGGCAACGGCTTCAACCTGCTCACCTACAAGACCGTCCGCAGCCGGGCGCACGCGGCCAACGAGTTCCCCAACTGGGCGTTCGTCCCCGGGGTGCGCGAACCGTTCGCGCTGGACGGACCGCCGCCGGTGGTCACCGCCGAGCCGTCGGACTGGGTGCCGCCCGGCGACCCGGCGGTGACCAGTGCGAACTCCTTCGGGGTGCCGTCGCCGGACCCGGCGGTCTGGACCGAGGACGTCGCCGCCGCCGTCCGCTGCCTGGCCGACGACCAGCTGCTGCTGGTCAGCGTGCTGGGTGAGGACGCCGGCGAGGGCCCGCCGCAGCTGCAGGCGATTGCCGAGGACTTCGCGCGCACGGCACGCCTGGCCGAGTCCGCCGGCGCCCCGGTGGTCGAGCTCAACCTGTCCTGCCCCAACGCACTGGACGCAGCACGGGGCGGGGTGCAGCCGCCGATCTGCCTGGACGCCGAGCTGACCACCGCGATCGTCGAGACCACCCGGCGCGCGCTGTCCAGCAGCACCGGGCTGGTCGCCAAGCTCTCCTGGCTGGACGGACCCGCCCTGGCCCGGCTGCTGCCGCGGATCGCGCCGCACCTGGACGGGGTGGCCGCGATCAACACGGTGCAGTGCACGGTGCAGCGCGCCGACGGCCGGCCCACCTTCCCGGGCCGGCCACTGGCCGGGGTCTCCGGCCGGGCGGTGCGCGACCTCGCCCTGGACTTCACCGCCCGGCTGCTGGACCTGCGGGCGGCCGGCGGCTTCGACTTCGACGTCCTGGCGATGGGCGGGGTGACCGACCCGGCGAGCTGCGCGGCGCTGCTGGAGCTCGGCGCGGCCGGCGTGCAGACCGCCACCGGCGCCTTCGCCGACCCGTTCCTCGCCCGGGCGTGCATCACCGAGCTCGCCGGGGCAGCGGCGTGAGCGGCACCTTCGGCGAGCGGCTGGCCGACGCCGTCGCCGCGCGCGGCCCGCTGTGCGTCGGCATCGACCCGCACGTGCCGCTGCTGGAGCGCTGGGGGCTGCCGGACAGCCCCGACGGGCTGGCCCGGTTCACCGACGCCGTCGTGGACGCGCTGGCCGGGCACGTCGCGGTGCTCAAACCGCAGCTGGCCTTCTACGAGCGGCACGGCTCCCGCGGGCTGGCCGTGCTCGAGGACGCCGTCGCCCGGGCCCGGGCGGAGGGGGCGCTGGTGCTGCTGGACGCCAAGCGCGGCGACATCGGCTCCACGATGGACGCCTACGCCGACTACCTGCGCCCCGAGCACCCGCTCGCCGTCGACGCCCTGACCGTCAGCCCGTTCCTGGGCCCGGGTTCCCTGCAGCCGGCCGTGGACACCGCCCGCCTGCACGGCGGCGGGCTGTTCGTGCTGGCCCGCACCTCGAACCCGGACGCCGGCACGCTGCAACACGCGCTGGTGGGGGAGCGGACCGCCGCCCAGGTCGTCATCGACACCGTGCGCGGCTGGAACACCCCGGGGTGGGTGGTGGGCGATCCGCTGCCCGACATCGCCGCGGTGCGCGACCTGGCGGGCCGGTGGGGCCCGACCACGGGCTCGTTCGGCGTCGTCGTGGGCGCCACCCTGGCCGACCTGGACGTCGACCTCGACGGGCTCGGTGGGCCGGTGCTCGCCCCGGGCCTGGGCGCCCAGGGCGGGTCGGTCGCCGACCTGCGCCGGTTGTTCGGGACCGGGCGCGCCGTCGTCCCCACCGTCTCCCGCGACGTGCTGCAGGCCGGGCCGGACGCCGCCGCGCTGCGGGCCGCCGCCGACCGCTGGACGGCAGAGCTCACCGCGTGAGACGCGCGGCGCCCCGGCTGGTGCTGGCCCTCGGGGCGGTGCTGTGCGCGCTGGGCGTCGCGCTGTTCTGGCGGGCCAACCGGCCGGGGCCACCGGCCGACGGCGGCTGGGCCGCCTACACGCCCCTGCCGGCGGAGACGGCGTACCAGAGTCGGCTGACCCTCTCCTTCGACGACGACCGCTGGGCGGTGCTCTGGACCGCCGGCCACGTCGTCGGTGCCGTGCTGGTCGTGGCCGGGCTGCTGGTGCTGTCCGGCCTGGCCGGGTGGCTGCTGGGGCGGCGGCGGGCCGGCCGACGACGCGCCGCCTGACCAGCGGTGACGGCACGGTTACTGCACCGTCCGGTCCGATCGCGTGTCCGTGCAGCACACCGGCCCGGCGCAGATGACACGGGGTCCAGGATGACCAGCGGGTTCGAGGTGACTAGGTTGGCGCCCAGGCTCATACCGAGGGCCGCCGTCCAGGCACACTCCACACCGAACGACACCGCCGGTCGCAGCGCCGGCACGAACACGATTGGGTTGCTCCGTGCCCCTTCCCGAACTGACCCCCGAACAGCGCGCGGCTGCCCTGGAGAAGGCCGCCGCGGCCCGCAAGGCCCGTGCCGAACTGCGTGAGCGGCTGAAGACCAAGGGCGCGACGGTCGGAGACGTCCTCAAGCAGGGCGAGACCGACGAGGTCATCGGCAAGATGCGCGTCTCCGCGGTGCTCGAGTCCCTCCCCGGGGTCGGCAAGGCGCGTGCTGCCAAGATCATGGAGCGCCTCGAGATCTCCCCGACCCGTCGCGTCCGTGGTCTCGGCGCCAACCAGCGCAAGGCGCTGGAGGCCGAGTTCGCCGGCGAGGTCGTCGAGCCCTGAGCACGTCCCTGTCCCGACCGACGCAGACCCCCAGCCCGAGGACGCCGAGCGTGGCCCGCACCCCTGCCCGCCTGACGGTCCTCTCGGGTCCCTCCGGGGTGGGGAAGGGCACGGTCGTCGCCGAGGTCCGGCGCCGGCACCCGGAGGTCTGGGTGTCGGTGTCGGTCACCACGCGTGCCCCGCGCCCCGGCGAGGTGGACGGCGAGCACTACTGGTTCGTCGACGCCGAGTACTTCGACTGGCTGATCGAGCACGACGGCCTGCTCGAGTGGGCCGAGTACGCGGGCAACCGCTACGGCACCCCGGTCGCGCCGGTGCAGGAGCAGCTGGCCTCCGGGGCCCCGGCGCTGCTGGAGATCGAACTGCAGGGCGCCCGGCAGGTGCGCGAGCGCGCGCCCGAGGCGCAACTGGTCTTCCTGGCCCCGCCGTCCTGGGCGGAACTGGTCAGCCGGCTGGCCGGCCGGGGCACCGAGCACCCCGAGGTGCAGTCCCGCCGGCTGGCGCTCGCCCAGGCCGAACTGGACGCCTCCGGGGAGTTCGACGTGGTCGTCGTGAACGACGACGTGGCCAGGGCAGCGGACGAGTTGGTAGGCTTGCTGACTGCGTCTCCGCCCGCTGGTCCCTGACCGCGGCCGAGGGCGCACCCGAGGCGACCGAGCGGAGCCATCCGCCGCCCGCCCGCACACCGAGTTGAGGAGCACGCCCGCCCGTGTCCGGAGTCGCACCTGCCCCTGAGGGCATCACCAACCCGCCGATCGACGAGCTGCTCGAGCGGACCACCAGCAAGTACGGGCTGGTCATCTACGCCGCCAAGCGCGCGCGTCAGATCAACGCCTACTACAGCCAGCTCTCCGAGGGCCTGCTGGAGTACGTCGGCCCGCTGGTCGACACCGCGCCCCAGGAGAAGCCGCTCTCCATCGCGCTCCGCGAGATCAACGACGGCCTGCTGGCCCACACCGCCGGCGAGAACTAGGAGGACCCCCGCCGCTCGCGGCGGGAGCCTGCGAGGGGGCCGAACGGCCCCCGAACTGATGAGGGAGCCCCCGGCTGGTGCCGGGGGCTTCTTCGTGTGTGGAGGATGGACCTCATGAGCCAGATCGTCCTGGGCGTGGGTGGCGGCGTCGCGGCCTACAAGTCCGCGCTGCTGCTGCGCGCCCTCACCGAGTCCGGCCACGACGTCCGGGTGGTGCCCACGGCCTCCGCGCTGCGCTTCGTCGGTGCCGCGACGTTCGAGGCGCTCAGCGGGAACCCGGTGTCCACCGAGGTCTGGGACGACGTGCCGGAGGTCGCCCACGTCCGGATCGGGCAGACCGCCGACCTGGTCCTGGTCAACCCGGCCACCGCAGACCTGCTGGCTCGGGCAGCGGCCGGCCGGGCCGACGACCTGCTCACCGCGACGCTGCTCACCGCGCACTGCCCGGTCGTCTTCGTGCCGGCCATGCACACCGAGATGTGGCTGCACCCGGCCACCCAGGACAACGTCGCGACGCTGCGCCGCCGCGGAGCCGTCGTGCTGCCCCCCGCGGTGGGGCGGCTCACCGGCCCGGACTCCGGCCCCGGACGGCTGCCCGAGCCGGCCGACGTCGCCGCGCTGGCCGAGCTGGTGCTGTCCGCCGGTGCCGGCGCGCTCGCCCCGGACCTCAGCGGACGCCGGGTCGTGATCAGCGCCGGTGGCACCCGGGAGCCGCTGGACCCGGTGCGGTTCCTGGGCAACCGCTCGTCCGGGCTGCAGGGCTGGGCGCTGGCCCGGGTCGCCGCCGCCCGGGGCGCCGAGGTGGTGCTGGTCGCGGCCAACGTCGAACTGCCGGCCCCCTTCGGGGTGCGGCAGGTCCCGGTCGAGACCGCCGAGGAGCTGCGGCTCGCGATGCACACGGAGTCCTCCGGACGGCAGCACGCCGAGTCGTCCGGTGGGGAGACGGGGCGCCCGGCCGACGTCGTCGTCATGGCCGCCGCTGTCGCCGACTTCCGGCCCACCACGGTCGCCGGCAGCAAGCTGAAGAAGGGCGGGGCCACCGAGCCCAGCTCGCTGGAGCTGGTCCGCAACCCCGACGTCCTGGTCGAGCTCGTGGGCGCCCGGCCGGCCGGTCAGCTCGTCGTCGGTTTCGCCGCGGAGACCGGCGACGCCGAGGGCGACGTGCTGACCCACGCCCGCGCCAAGCTGGCCCGCAAGGGCGTCGACCTGCTGGTGGTCAACGACGTCTCCGCCGGCCGGGTCTTCGGCCGGTCGGAGAACGAGGTGACGGTGCTGGCCGCCGACGGGACGGCGACCGCCGTGCCGGCCGGTCGCAAGGACGCGGTCGCCGCCGCGATCTGGGACGTGGTGGCCGGCCGGGTCGCCCCGCAGCCGTGAACCCACCGCCTCACCGAACGGGCGTCAGCTCCCGCCGGTAGCCTCAGCCGTCGGGCCGACCACTGTCGTGGTGCAGCCCCGCCGACCGCGAACAACGCGCTCGGCAGCCGACTGCAGGGAGAACCGAGTGCCACGCCGTCTCTTCACGTCCGAGTCGGTGACCGAGGGCCACCCCGACAAGATCGCCGACCAGATCAGCGACTCGATCCTGGACGCGATGCTCGCGCAGGACCCGCGCAGCCGCGTCGCCGTCGAGACCCTCATCACCACCGGCCAGGTGCACATCGCCGGTGAGGTCACCACCTCTGGCTACGTCGACATCGCCGACATCGTGCGCAAGACGATCCTCGGCATCGGCTACGACTCCTCCCGCAAGGGCTTCGACGGCGCCTCCTGCGGCGTCAGCGTCTCCATCGGCGCCCAGTCCCCGGACATCGCCCAGGGCGTGGACACCGGCTACGAGGCGCGCAAGGCCGAGCTGAGCGCAGCCGAGCACCGGGCCGCGGTGGCCGACGACCTGATCGAGCGGCAGGGGGCCGGCGACCAGGGGCTGATGTTCGGGTTCGCCACCGACGAGACGCCCGAGCTGATGCCGCTGCCGATCGCGCTGGCGCACCGGCTGTCCCGGCGGCTGTCGGCCGTCCGCAAGGACGGGTCGGTGCCCTACCTGCGTCCCGACGGCAAGACCCAGGTCACCGTGGTCTACGAGGACGACCGCCCGGTCGCCGTGGACACCGTGGTGGTCTCCTCCCAGCACGCCGAGGACATCTCCATCGACACGCTGCTGGCCCCCGACGTCCAGGAGCTGGTGGTCGAGCCCGCGCTGCGCGAGCTGGGCCTGCCGACCACCGGCTACCGGCTGCTGGTGAACCCGACCGGCAAGTTCGTCATCGGTGGCCCGATGGGCGACGCCGGGCTGACCGGCCGCAAGATCATCGTCGACACCTACGGCGGCATGGCCCGGCACGGCGGCGGCGCCTTCTCCGGCAAGGACCCCTCGAAGGTCGACCGGTCCGGCGCCTACGCGATGCGCTGGGTGGCCAAGAACGTCGTCGCCGCCGGGCTGGCCCGCCGCTGCGAGGTGCAGGTCGCCTACGCGATCGGTGCTGCGCACCCGGTCGGCCTCTTCGTCGAGACCTTCGGCACCAACACGGTGCCGGAGGAGGCGCTGGAGAAGGCGATCACCTCGGTGTTCGACCTGCGGCCCGGTGCGATCGTGCGGGACCTGGACCTGCTGCGGCCGATCTACGCCCCGACGGCGGCCTACGGCCACTTCGGGCGCACCGACGTCGAGCTGCCCTGGGAGCGACTGGACCGCGTCGACGCGCTGAAGTCGGCGGTGGGCGTCTCCTGAGCACGGCACGGCCGTTCGACGACGACCCGGGCACCCGCACACAGCGGGTCGCCCGGGTCGTCGTCGATGTGCCGTTGGCACACCTGGACCGGCCCTTCGACTACGCCGTCCCCGACGAGCTCGCCGAGCAGGTGGTGGCCGGCTGCCGGGTCCGGGTGCGGTTCGCCGGCAAGCTGGTGGACGGCGTCGTCCTGGAGCTGGCCGGCGACACCGACCACACCGGCAAGCTGGCCCCGCTGGCCAAGGTGGTCTCCGCCGAGCCGGTGCTCACCCCCGAGGTCGCCGAGTTGGCCCGCTCGGTCGCCGACCGCTACGCCGGGTCGCTCACCGACGTGCTGCGGCTGGCGCTGCCACCGCGCCGCGGCGCCCCGGAGAAGCGGCCCCGGCTCGACCCGCCGCCCCCGCCGGAGGCCCCCGACCCGGCGGGCTTCGCCCGCTACCCGACCGGGCCGCAGCTGCTGACCGCGGTGGCCGAGGGGCGGGCGGCCCGCGCGGTGTGGACGGCGCTGCCCGGGGAGGACTGGCCGACCCGGCTGGCCGAGCTGGCGCAGGCCGCGCTGTCGGGCGGACGCGGCGCGCTCGTCGTCGTCCCCGACGGCAAGGACCTGGACCGGCTGGCCGCCGCGGCCGAGCGGCTGCTGCCGGCCGGTTCGGTCGCGGTGCTGCGCGCCGACTCCTCGCCGGACACCCGCTACGGGCGCTTCCTCGCCGCCTCCCGCGGCACCGCCCAGGTGGTGCTCGGCACCCGCGGCTCGGTGCTCGCGCCGGTGCGTGAGCTGGGCCTCGTGGCGATCTGGGACGACGGCGACGACCTGCACGCCGAGCCGCGGGCGCCCTACCCGCACGCCCGCGACGTGCTGGTGCACCGGGCGCACCTGGCCTCCTGCGCGGCCGTGGTCGCCGGTACGGCGCGCACCGCGGAGGCGGCGCTGCTGGTGGAGTCCGGGTGGGCGCACGAGCTGATCGCCGACCGGGCCACCCTGCGGGCCGCCGCGCCGCGGGTGGAGGCCCTCGGCAGCGACTTCGAGCTGGCCCGGGACCCGGCCGCGCGCTCGGCCCGGTTGCCCACGCTCGGCTTCACCGTGGCCCGGCGCGCGCTGGCCGACGGCACCCCCGTGCTGATCCAGGTGCCGCGCTCCGGGTACGTGCCCTCGCTGGTCTGCGACCGCTGCCGGGCGCCGGCCCGCTGCGCGCACTGCGCCGGCCCGCTGGGGATCGCACCGGCGCCCGGGCCGAACGGGGTGCGGATCGCGGCCTGCCGGTGGTGCGCCCGCCCGGCGGCGACCTTCGACTGCCCGCACTGTCACGGCACCAAGCTGCGGGCCGCCGTCATCGGCGCCTCCCGCACGGCGGAGGAGCTGGGCCGGGCGTTCCCCGGCGCGGCCGTGCGGGTCTCCGGCCGCAGCTCCGGCGTGCTGGCGGAGGTCTCCGGTGACCCGGCGATCGTGGTGGCCACGCCGGGGGCGGAGCCGGTGGCCGAGGGCGGCTACGGCGCGGCGCTGCTGCTGGACTCCTGGGCGCTGCTGGGCCGGGCCGACCTGCGGGCGGGGGAGGAGACGCTGCGCCGCTGGATGAACGCCGCCGGGCTGGTACGGGCCGGTGGCCAGGTGGTGGTCGCCGCCGACGCCGCGCACCCGGTCGTGCAGGCGCTGGTGCGCTGGGACCCGGCCGGGCTGGCCACCCGGGAGCTGGCCGACCGCCGGGAGCTCGGCTTCCCGCCGGTCACCCGGATGGCCTCGCTGTCGGCGTCACCGGCGGCGCTGGCGGACTTCCTGGCGGCGCTGCGGCTGCCCGAGGGCGCCGACGTCCTCGGACCGGTCCCCGAGCCCCCACGGCCGGGGCAGGTGGGCGAACGGGAGCGCTACCTGGTCCGGGTGCGGCGCAGCGACGGGGCGGCCCTGGCGCGGGCGCTGCACGACGTCCAGGGGGTGCGCAGCGCCAAGAAGGTCGCCGAGCACGTCCGCGTGCAGCTGGACCCGCTCGAGCTGGCCTAGGCGCCTCCTCGTTCGTGGCAGCTCGCAGCAGGCCTTGACAACTTTTCTTGTCAGGAGCACGGTGACGTCATGCAGGACGTCGAGGTCATCGAGGACGCGGAGGCGGCGGCCGCCGCGCTGGACCCGGTCCGGGCCCAGCTGCTCGGCGAGCTGGCCGTCCCGGCCTCCGCCGCCGGGCTCGCCGCCCGGGTCGGCATCGCGCGCCAGAAGGTCAACTACCACCTCAGGGCGCTGGAGGCGCACGGCCTGGTGAGGCTGGCCGAGGAGCGCCGGCACGGGGGCATCACCGAACGGGTGCTGCAGGCGTCGGCGGCGTCGTACGTCGTGTCGCCGGCGGCCGTCAGCGCGTCCGCGGCCGATCCGGACGCCAACGCCGACCACCTGTCGGCGGGCTACCTCGTCGCGCTGGCCGGCCGGCTGGTGCGCGAGGTCGGCGCCCTGGCGCGCCGGGCCGGTGCGTCCGGCACGCGCCTGCCGACGCTGACCATCGACACGGAGATCGGCTTCCGGTCGGCCGCCGACCGGGCTGCCTTCGCCGACGACCTGACCGCGGCGGTGCTCGACCTGGCCGCTCGGTACCACCACGACGACGGGCGCCCGCACCGGCTCGTCGTCGCCGCCCATCCCGTTCCCGAGGAGAGAACCCACCCCGTTCCCGAGGAGAGAACATGAGCACGACCACGGACGTCCCGTACCGCCTGGAGTTCAGCGTCGAGGTCCCGGGCGCGCCAGAACAGGTCTGGCAGGCCATCGCGACCGCCCGGGGCATGAGCGCCTGGTTCCTGCCGACCGAGCTGGAGGAGCGCGAGGGCGGCACCCTGCACTTCTCCATGGGCCCCGAGATGGGCTCGGACGGCCGGGTCACCGGCTGGGACCCGCCGCGCCGGATCGCCTACGAAGAGGACTGGGCCGCCCTCATGGGCAAGGACCCGGATGCGCTGAGCCCGCTGACGTCGGAGTTCCTCGTCGAGGCGCAGTCCGGCGGCACCTGCGTCGTGCGGGTCACCAGCAGCGGCTTCGGGACCGGCGCCGCCTGGGAGTCGGAGTGGTGGGACGACATGGGCTCGAGCTGGCGGCCCTTCTTCGACAACCTGCGCCTCTACCTGGCGCACTTCCCCGGCCAGGAGGCCACGCAGCTGGAGGCCAGCGCCTCCCACCCCGGCGACGCGGGAGCGCTCTGGTCGACCGTGCGCGACGCGCTCGGCCTGGGTGAGGTAGGCGCGACGGTCGAGGTGCGCGGCGCCACCGGCACGGTCGAGCGGGTCGGCGAGCGGCAGGCGCTGGTCCGGCTCACCGCACCGGTTCCCGGGATGCTCAGCGTCTTCACGTACGGCGAGGGCGACGGCACGGCGATGGCGGGCGTGCGGGCGTACCTGTTCTCCGCCGACGCCGCGGACCACGTGCGGCGCGAGCAACCGGCCTGGCAGGCCTGGCTGCAGGAGCTCTCCGTCCCGGCCTGATCTCCTGCACCTGCTGCCCGGGCCGTCCGGCGTCAGTCGATCGGCTGGTCCAGCAGCTGCGCCAGCTCGGCGTCCAGCTGGGCGGCGGCCATGTCCTCGATGGCGCGCTCGGTGGCCCGGCGCCAGCGCACCGGGAGCGTCGTGGCGGCGGTGCCCACGCCGACCACGATCCCGACCAGCAGGTGCGGGCGCGGGTGGCCGCGAAGGCGCAGCGCCCGGACGGCCGGGCGGTGCACGGCCGTCGCCGCCAGCCCCCAGCCGGCCGTCGCGAGCGCCTGGTGGCGGGTCACCGCCTGATCGGCGGGGGACGCCGACTCGACCGGCATGCCCTGGAAGGTGCGCCGCAGCGAGGGCAGGTCGTGGGCCACCGTGTCGGCGGCGACCGCGACCAGCAGCGCCAGGTACACCCGTGCCCGGGCCGCGGACCGAGGCGGCAGGTCGAGGGCCGCCTCGGCACCGCCGACCGTCAGGCCGTCGACGAGGGTGCTGATCACGGCGTGGACGCGGTGCGAGGCGAGTGAGGCCATTGCAGCACCGTAACCAGATCACCCTGCGGGCGCCGCTGCGCACGGCACCTAGGATCGTCGGGTGAGCGTCACCCCGATCCGGATCATGGGCGACCCGGTGCTCCGCACCCCGGCCGCCCCCGTCGTCGACTTCGACGCCGAACTGCGTCAGCTCGTCGCCGACCTGACCGACACCATGCACGCGGCCGGCGGCGCCGGCATCGCGGCGCCGCAGATCGGCGTCGGCCTGCGCGTGTTCACCTGGTACGTCGACGGCGAGGTCGGCCACCTGGTCAACCCCGACGTGACGCCGGTGGGCGAGGAGACCGAGGAGGACGCCGAGGGCTGCCTGTCCATCCCCGGCTTCCGGTTCGACTGCCGCCGGCACCTCTACGTCGCCGCCACGGGCTGGGACATGCACGGCGAGCCGATCCGGGTGGAGGGCTCGCACAAGCTGGCGCGGGCCATCCAGCACGAGACCGACCACCTCGACGGCGTGCTCTTCGTCGACCGGCTCGACGCCGAGGCCCGCGCCGCCGCCCTCGACGTGCTGCAGGGCGCGGAGTGGCAGGGTGCGCAGGCCTGGCTGCCCGACGGGTCGCCGGTGCCGGCACCCGTGGTGAAGGTGAGCCCCCACTGAGGCTCCTGTTCGCCGGTACCCCGGCGCCGGCCGTCGTCGCCCTCGACGCGCTGCTGGACTCCGCCCACGAGGTCGTCGCCGTCCTCACCCGGCCCGACGCACCGTCCGGCCGCGGCCGGCGCACCAGCCGGTCGCCGGTCGCCGAGCGCGCCGACGCCGCCGGCATCCCGGTGCTGCAGCCCCGCTCGCCGCGGGAGCCGGAGTTCCTGTCCGAGCTCGCCGACCTCGCCGTCGACTGCGCCCCGGTCGTCGCCTACGGCGCCCTGGTGCCGCCGGCGGCCCTGCAGGTCCCGCGGCACGGCTGGGTGAACCTGCACTTCTCGCTGCTGCCCGCCTGGCGCGGTGCGGCACCGGTGCAGCACGCGATCATGGCCGGTGACGAGGTCACCGGCGCGGCCACCTTCCAGCTGGAGGCCGGCCTGGACACCGGCCCGGTCCTCGGCGTCGTCACCGAGCCGATCGGGGCCACCGACACCGCCGGTGACCTGCTGGACCGGCTGGCGGTCAGCGGTGCCCGGCTGCTGGTAGCGACGCTGGACGGCATCGCCGACGGCTCGCTGCGGCCCGAGCCCCAGCCGGCCGAGGGGGTCAGCCTGGCGCCGCGGATCGAGACCGCGGACGCCCAGGTCGACTGGACCCTGCCGGCCCACGTCGTCGACCGGCGGGTGCGCGGTGTGACACCGGCCCCGGGCGCCTGGACGACGTGGCGGGGGAACCGGCTGCGGCTGGCGCCGGTCGAGCCGCTGTCCTCGTCGCTGGCGCTCGAACCCGGGGAGCTGTCGATCGGGTCGACCGGTGTGCTGGTGGGCGCCGGGCGCGGCGCCGTCCGGCTGTCGTCGGTGCAACCGGCCGGCAAGAAGATGCTCCCGGCGGCCGACTGGGCGCGCGGTGCGCGCCTGGAACCGGGCGAGCGACTCGGTGAGCAGGTGGGCGCATGACCGGCCCGGAGAAGCGGGCCGGCCACAAGCGGCGCAACGACCCCGGCACCGGCAACCAGCGGCCCCAGTCCCGGCGGCACCGGCCGATGCTGGACGGGGCCCGGCTGACCGCCTACGACGTGCTCGACGGCGTCTCCAGCCGGGCGGCCTACGCCAACCTGCTGCTGCCCCAGCTGCTGCGCGAGCGGCAGCTGGAGCCCCGGGACGCCGCCTTCGCCACCCAGCTGGCCTACGGCACGCTGCGCGCCACCGGCACCCTGGACGCCGTCCTGACCACGCTGGTGTCCCGGCCGCTGGCCGAGCTCGACCCCAAGGTGCTGGACCTGCTGCGGCTGGGCGCCTACCAGCTGATCGACCTGCGGGTGCCGGCGCACGCCGCGGTCGACACCACCGTCGCCCTCACCCGGGCGATCGTCGGCACCGGTGCCTCCGGGCTGGTCAACGCGGTGCTGCGCAAGGTCGCCGCCGGCGGTGACCGGGCCGCCTGGGTCGCCACCCTCGCCCCGGCCGACGACGACGAACGGCTGACCCTCACCACCGACCACCCGCGCTGGATCGTCGAGGCGTGGCGCGAGGCGCTGGCCGACGACGCCGAGGTGGAGGCCGCGCTGCTCGCCGACGACGCCGCACCCGAGGTGCACCTGGTCGCCCGGCACATCGACCGGGACGAGCTGGCCGCCGACTCCGGTGGGGAGCCCGGGCCGTGGTCGCCGCACGCCGTCCGGCTGCACGGCGGTGACCCCGGGAAGCTGGCCGCGATCCGCTCCGGTGCGGCCGCGGTGCAGGACGAGGGCAGCCAGCTGGCCACCCTCGCCCTGGTCCGGGCGCCACTGGAGGGCCCGGACGCGCGCTGGCTGGACATGTGCGCCGGCCCGGGCGGCAAGGCGGGGCTGCTGGCCGCCGTCCGGCCGGCCGGGGTCCACCTGACCGCTGCCGACCGCAGCGAGCACCGCGCCGAGCTGGTGCGCGGCGCCCTGTCCGGTGCCGACGACGTCGAGGTCCTGGTCGCCGACGGCACGGCGCCGAGCTGGCCGGCCGGGTCGTTCGACCGGGTCCTGCTGGACGCACCGTGCACCGGTCTCGGCGCGCTGCGCCGCCGGCCGGAGGTGCGCTGGCGCCGGACGGCTGCCGACGTCGAGCCGCTGGCCGAGCTGCAGCGGCAGCTGCTGGACAGCGCACTCGCCTCGGTGCGGCCCGGGGGAGTGGTCGCCTACGTGACCTGCTCCCCGCACGCCGCCGAGACCGTCGCCGTGGTCGACGCGGTCGCCGGCCGGGACGACGTCGAGGTGCTCCCCGTGGCCCCGCTGTTCCCCGAGGTGCCCGGCATCGAGCGCGGCGAGCACGCCCAGCTGTGGCCGCACCGGCACGGCACCGACGCGATGTTCATGGCCCTGCTCCGCCGCACCCGCTGACGGTCAGGCCGGCGGGTCGGCGAGCCAGCGGCGGGCCTCGGCCAGGCTCCGCTCGTGCAGCCAGAGCTGGACGCCGGAGGCCACCAGCGCCACGCCGGCGACCACCGCCAGCTGCGGCCTGGGCGGGTCGGCGACCAGCGGTACGACGACGCAGGCGGCGAGCACCACCGGCACGGTGAACCAGACGGCGCGGACCACGCCGGCCCGGCGGAGCCGCTGCTGGGCCCGGGCCCGGACCGCGTCGGCGCGGGTCCAGCCGACCAGCCGGTGGTGGCGCAGCGCGAAGTCGACCCGGGCGCCGTCGATGCGGGCTGCCCGGTCGCCCCAGTGCCAGCTGGCGGTCCGGATCAGCACCGCCAGCACGAGGAACCCCCAGGAGACGACGGCCGGAGCCTCTCCGCCGCCGAGCACGAGGAAGGCGTAGAGCGCGGCGAACACCAGGACGACGGCCTCGACGACGAGCCGGCGCCGGTGGTCCCAGCTGTGCAGGTCGGCCTCGCCCTGCCGGATCGCGGCGTCGTCCGCTGCGCTGCGCTCCCTGGCCACCGGCGCACGGTAGCGGGTGGCCGGCGCTGCCCGACCTGCGCCGAGCCCGAGGTTCAGTAGACGACCCGGAAGCCGCCGATCAGCGTCACCACGTTGTCGTCCGGGTCGGTGACCGACGCCAGCAGCACGCCCTTGCTCGCCGTCTGCACCTCACCCGGCGAGAGCCCCCGGCTCCGCAGCTGGTCGAGGTGGACAGCCAGGTCGTCGACCGCGAGGTTGAGCAGCGCCCGGCCGGCACGGTCGGCGTCCACGTGCACCTGGACCCAGCCGGTATCGGTGACCCGCCACTCCGCGAGGGTCGGCATCGGCCGGTTGTCGGCAGCGCGCCCGAACAGGCGCTCGTACCAGGCCGCGGCGGCCTCCAGGTCGGTGACCGCGACGACGGCGAGCAGGTGTGCGACGGCCATCGGTGCTCCTCTGCTGGGTGACGGGAGAGAGGACCGCCGGCGTACCCAGGAGTCATCGCCTGGCGGTCGGCGTCCCCGCGGGAACGCGTCCACCGCACGGACCGGTCAGCCGGCGCCCCTCCGGGTCAGCTGCTCGTGCCGCTGCTGGGCCTCCTGCGCACCGTCCAGGCCCAGCCGGTCCGCGATCTGTGCCCAGGTCAGCCCCTCACCGCGGGCCATGGTCAGCAGGCCGAGTTCGAGGTCGTCGGTCTCCGCGCGCAGCAGCGGGAGCAGGCTGAGCGCGGCGACCAGGTCCTCGCCCTGCACCGAGGGCTCGGCGTCGTCGGTGTAGGCGAGGCTGCCACCGGCCAGGCCGGCCACCAGCCGGACCGCCTCGTGCGGGCTGAGGGTGTACGGGTTCAGCAGCCGCGTCCGCGCCTCCGGAGTGGCCGCGTACCGCTCGTGGAGGCGGACCAGCGCGGCGTACGGGTTCACCGGCGGCTGGCAGCGGGCGTCGCGCCGGACCGGTCGGGGTGCAGGGACATGTGGTCAGCGTGGAGCGCCGGCCGGCCGGTGGGCAACGGGATTCCCCGTCCCCGGCCGGCGTTCCCGCGGGAACGCCGGCCGGGGACGCGGGAACGGCTCAGAAGGGGAACTGGCGCTTCGTGTGCTGGACGCTCACCCAGTGGTCGGTGGTGAACTCCTCGATCGCCCAGTCGCCACCGAACCGGCCCAGCCCCGAGTCCTTCTCCCCGCCGAACGCGGTGTTGTTCTCGTCGTTGAGGGGGGAGTCGTTGACGTGGGTCATCCCGGCCTCCACCCGCAGCGCGAACTGCACCCCGCGCAGGGTGTCCTCGGTGAACACGGCGCTGGAGAGGCCGTACTCGGTGTCGTTGGCGATCGCCAGGGCGTCGTCCTCGTCCCGGGCCCGGATGATCGTCGCGACCGGCCCCAACATCTCGGTGCGGGCGCTGGTCACCTCGTTGCTGCCGAGCAGCACGTGCGGGGGCAGCACCGACCCGATGGGGCCGGTCGGGTCGCCGCCGAGCAGCTGCTGGGCGCCGTCGGCGATCGACTGGGCGACCTTCTCCTGGATGCCCTCGAGCTGCTTGGCGTTGATGATCGGGCCGATCACCGTGTCCTCCTCGGCCGGGTCGCCGGCCTTGAGCCCGCGCACCCGCTCGACGTAGCGCTCCACGAACTCGTCGTGCACGGCGTCGTCCACGATGATCCGGTTGGTGATCATGCAGACCTGGCCCTGGTGGAAGAACTTGCCGAACACGGCGGCGTCCACCGCATAGCCGACGTCGGCGTCGTCCAGCACCACCAGCGGGCCGTTGCCGCCGAGCTCCAGCGAGAGCTTCTTCAGCCCGGCCTTCTCCGCGATCCCCTTGCCCACCGGGGTGGAGCCGGTGAAGGAGACCACCCGCGGCGTCGGGTGGGCGACGATCGCGTCGCCGATGTCGCTGCCCGAGCCGATCAGCACCGACAGCAGCCCCTCGGGCAGCCCGGCCTCCTCGTAGACCTTGGCCAGCAGCAGCCCACCGGTCACCGGGGTGTCGCCGGCGGGCTTGAGGACGACGGCGTTGCCGGTCGCCAGCGCAGGTGCCACCGAGCGGTTGGACAGGTGCATCGGCACGTTCCACGGGCTGATGACCGCGACCACGCCGACCGGACGCCGGTAGACGCGGCTCTCCTTGCCCTCGATGTCGGCGGGCAGGATCCGGCCCTCGACGCGGTAGGGGTAGGACGACGCCTCGTGGAAGTCCCGCAGCGTGATGGCGTACTCGAACGCGGCGGCGGGGGCGGCAGCACCGCTCTCCTTGATGTGCCAGTCGACGATCTCGTCCTTGCGGTCCTCCATGATCCGGGCGGCGCGGCGCATCACGTCGGCGCGCTCGCTGGGCAGTCGGGCGGCCCAGTCCCGCTGGGCCTCCTTCGCCCGGGCGTAGGCCTCGTCGAGGTCGTCGGCGTTGGCGAGCGGGATCTCGGTCAGGGTCTCGCCGGTGTAGGGGTTGGTGTCGGTCGCGGTCTTCCCGGCCCGGCCGGCGCGCCAGGTGCCGGCGATCGGCATCCGGTCGAAGCCGTCGTAGCGGGCAGGTGCTGAGTTGTCCGATGCCATGCCGGAACGCCTACCCGGACGTGCACAACGGACACGTCGGCGGCTGGCCTGTCGAGTGCTGGGCTGTCGACGTCTCCGGCCCGGGCCAGACGTCGAGGAGTCGGCGGTCGACGCGCTGCTGGTCCGGCGAGGCCGACGAGCACCCGGGTCCGTCGGCGGCTGCCTCAGCTGGGCACATCGCCGGTCGGACGGCCGTCCGAGTTGCCGGTCCGCTGATCACGGGGAGACTGCCCAGTAGCCGCAGCGTCGCGGTCGTCGGCGGCAGCACGTCCTCCGGCGGACAGCACCGGCGTCGGCGGCTCCGCAGCTCCCGAGGAGAAGAGGACGTCGTGCGCAGTCGCAGGTCCCGGATGACCACGGTCGCTCTCAGCCTGGCGCTGGGAGCCTTCCTCGGCGGCGCACCCGTGGCCGTGGCCGCCCCGGCCGTGACCGTCGCCGCCCCGGCCGTGACCGTGACCGGCGTCCTCGACGTGCCGCCCCCCGGGGCGAACGACTGGTCGTGCCGCCCCTCGGCGGCGCACCCGTACCCGGTCGTCCTGGTCCCGGGCACCTTCGAGAGCATGGCGAAGAACTGGTCGACGCTGTCCCCGGTGCTGAAGGCCGCCGGCTACTGCGTCTACTCCCTGAACTACGGCGTGACCAACGGCGTCCCTGCCACCGGGCCCATCGCCGAGTCGGCGGAGGAGCTCGCGGTCTTCGTCGACCGCGTGCTGAAGGCCACCAAGGCCAAGCAGGTCGACCTGGTCGGACACAGCCAGGGCGGGATGATGCCGCGGCACTACCTGGCCTTCCTCAAGGGCGCGAGACACGTGCACGCCCTGGTCGGCATCGCTCCTTCCAACCACGGCACCCAGGGGCTGGTGTTCCCGGAGTCGGGCCTCGGCAGCAGCGGCGACAACGTGCTCTGCGCGGCCTGCACCGACCAGCAGGCCGGCTCGCCGTTCCTCACCACGCTCAACTCCGGTGGTGACACCGTCGCCGGGCCGTACTACACGGTCATCTCCACCGTCTACGACGAGGTGGTCACCCCGTACACCAGTCAGGCGTTGGACGGAGCGCCGCAGCAGGTCACCAACATCGTGCTCCAGGACAAGTGCCCGCTGGACCCGATCGAGCACGACCAGGCACCCAATGACCCGGTCGTCCACCAGTGGGTGCTCGAGGCGCTGTCCCAGCGCACCGGCCCCGCCGACCCGGACTTCGAGCCGGCCTGCGCCTGAGCGGCCTCGATCCGGGCGACGCGACGGACACGTGCGGTGGCGGCCCGTCGAGTGCCGGGACATCGACGTCTCGGGATCGGGCCAGGGGGCGATGGCTCGACGGCCGATGCATCGCCAGGCCGGACGACCGGTAAGGCATGGCCCCCGGTCAGCACCACGAGCGCGGCGAGCCAGCCGGCCAGCAGCGGTACGGCCGCCCAGCCCCAGAGCCGGGCCCGACGCTCGACGGCGACCCGGTCGACGTCCTGGCTGCTCGACACGGCGGCAGCCGAGGGGAGGCCCGGCCGATCCCGGGACGCCGGCGCACTCCGGTCGCCGGTCCGGCCGGGCGGGGGTGGCCCCTACGATCACCGGGTGCCACGGGAACCCATGATCGCGCCCAGTCTGCTGTCCGCGGACTTCGCCCGGCTCGCCGACGAGGTGCAGCGGATCGCCGACGCCGACTGGGTGCACGTCGACGTCATGGACGCCCACTTCGTGCCCAACCTGACCCTGGGCCTGCCGGTGGTCCAGGCGATCCAGGCGGTCAGCCCGGTCCCGCTGGACTGCCACCTGATGATCGACGACCCGGAGCGATGGGCGCCGGGCTACGCCGAGGCCGGCGCCCGCAACGTCACCGTGCACGCCGAGGCCTGCACCGACCCGCGGGCCGTCGCGCGTGACCTCAAGGCCGCCGGGGCGCTCGCCGGCCTGGCGCTCAAGCCGGGCACGCCGTTGGAGGCCTACCTCGACGTGCTGCCCGAGTTCGACACCCTGCTGGTGATGACGGTGGAGCCCGGCTTCGGCGGGCAGTCGTTCATGCCGGAGGTGCTGCCGAAGGTCCGGGAGGCCCGGCGGCTGGTCGAGGCCGGCCACCTCCAGCTGTTCCTGGAGGTCGACGGCGGCATCAACGCCGACACCATCGAGCAGGCCGCCGAGGCCGGCGCCGACGTCTTCGTCGCGGGCTCGGCCGTCTACGGCGCCGACGACCCCGCCCGGGCGATCGCCGCCCTGCGGGCCCAGGCCGCACGCCCCCGGTGAACGCCGCCGAGCAGGCGGCGATGGCCCGGGCCCGGGAGCTGGGGCAGCGGGTGCTGGGCACCACCAGCCCGAACCCACCGGTCGGTGCGGTGGTGCTCGATGCCGCCGGTGCCGTCGTGGGGGAGGGGGCGACCTCCCCGCCGGGTGGACCGCACGCGGAGGTGCACGCCCTCGCCTCGGCGGGGGAGCGCGCTCGCGGGGGCACCGCCGTCGTGACCCTCGAACCGTGCGCGCACACCGGTCGCACCGGCCCCTGCGCCGACGCGCTGATCGCCGCCGGGGTCGCCCGGGTCGTCGTCGCCGTCCCCGAGCCGACCCGGCTGGCCACCGGCGGCGCCGGCCGGCTGCGCGCGGCCGGCATCGACGTCGAGCTGGGCGCCGAGCAGGCCGCGGCCGCCGAGGGCGCCCTGGCCGGCTGGCTGACGGGGGTGCACGAGCACCGCCCGCAGGTCATCTGGAAGGTCGCCACCACCCTGGACGGGCGGGTCGCCGCCGCCGACGGCACCAGCCGCTGGATCACCGGGCCCGAGGCGCGGGCCGCCGTGCACCAGCTGCGGGCCACCTGTGACGCGGTGCTCGTCGGGTCCGGGACGGCGCTCGCCGACGACCCGCAGCTCACCGTCCGCGACGCCGACGGCCGCACCGCCGACCGGCAGCCGCTGCGGGTGGTGCTGGACCGCCGCGACCGGGTGCCGGCCACCGCCCGGGTGCACGACGCCGCCGCGCCCACGCTGGTCAGCCGGGCCGCCACCCCGGCCGCGCTGCTGGCCGAGCTGTTCGACTCCGACGTCCGCCGGGTTCTGCTGGAGGGCGGGCCGACGCTGGCCGCCGCCTTCCTCGCCGCCGGCTTGGTCGACGAGGCCGTGGTGCACGTCGCGCCCACGCTGCTCGGGGCCGGTGCCGCCATGGTGGGCGGGCTGGGAATCAGCACGATCACCGAGGCGCTGCACCTGCAGGTCACCGACGTCACCCGCATGGGCGGGGACGTGCAGATCCGGTTGCGGCCCACCCGGCACACTGGGTGGACAGCGTCGACCGGCGGAGGGAGCTGAGGTGTTCACCGGCATCGTGGAAGAGCTCGGCACCCTGGTCGTGCGCGAGGACGGCGCGGACAGCGCGGTGCTGCGCATCCGGGCCCGCAAGGCACTGGAGGACGTCGTGCTGGGCGACTCGATCGCGGTCAACGGCGTCTGCCTGACCGTCACCGGCGTCGAGCCCGGGCCCGACGGCACCGGCGTGTGGAGCACCGACGTGATGGCCGAGACGCTGCGCCGCAGCAGCCTCGGCGCCACCGGCTCCGGCGACCGGGTGAACCTGGAGCGCGCCGTCACCCCGCAGACCCGGCTGGGCGGCCACATCGTGCAGGGCCACGTCGACGGCGTGGGCACCGTGGTCTCCCGCACCCCCGGCGACGACTGGGAGGTCGTGCGGATCGCCGTCCCGGCCGAGCTGGCCCGCTACGTGGTGGAGAAGGGCTCGATCACCGTCGACGGCGTCTCGCTGACCGTGAGCGCGCTCGCCGACTCACCCGAGCCCTGGTTCGAGGTCAGCCTCATCCCGACCACCCTGCGCGAGACCACCCTGGGCGACCGAGCCCCCGGTGACCCGGTCAACCTGGAGGTGGACGTCATCGCCAAGTACGTCGAACGACTGTTGGGAGCACGAGGATGACCGCCTTCCGGCTGGACTCGGTGGAGAGCGCGATCGCGGCGGTCAAGAGCGGCCGGCCCGTCGTCGTCATCGACGACGAGGACCGCGAGAACGAGGGCGACCTGATCTTCGCCTCGGAGCTCGCCACCCCCGAGCTGGTGGCCTTCATGGTCCGGTACACCTCGGGCTACATCTGCGTGGCGGTCACCGAGGAGGACGCCGACCGGCTCGACCTGCCCCCGATGTTCCGGGTGAACCAGGACCGCCGCGGCACCGCCTACACCGTCACCGTCGACGCCCGGGAGGGCGTCACCACCGGCATCTCCGCCGCCGACCGGGCGCACACCATCCGCACCCTGGCCGCCGCGGACACCGGCTCCGCCGACCTGGCCCGCCCCGGGCACGTGGTGCCGCTGCGCGCCAAGGACGGCGGCGTGCTGCGCCGCCCCGGCCACACCGAGGCCGCCGTCGACCTCGCCGTCCTGGCCGGCCTGCGCCCCTCGGGGACGCTGTGCGAGGTGGTCAGCGAGAAGGACCCGATCGGGATGGCCCGCGGTGACGAGCTGCGCGTCTTCGCCGACGAGCACGACCTGGTGATGGTCTCGATCGCCGACCTGATCGCCTACCGCAAGCGCTTCGACAAGCTGGTCGAGCGGGTCGCCGAGGCCCGGGTGCCGCTGCGCGCCGGGGAGTTCACCGCGGTCGGCTACCGCAGCTCCTACGACGAGCGCGAGCACGTGGCCTTCGTCTACGGCGACATCACCGCCAACGACGGTGAGGACGTACTGGTGCGGGTGCACTCCGAGTGCCTGACCGGCGACGTGTTCGGCTCGCTGCGTTGCGACTGCGGCCCGCAGCTGGACGCCGCGCTGGCCGCCGTTGCCCAGGAGGGCCGCGGCGTCGTCCTGTACATCCGCGGGCACGAGGGTCGGGGCATCGGCCTGCTGCACAAGCTGCAGGCCTACCAGCTCCAGGACACCGGCGTGGACACCGTCGACGCCAACCTCGACCTGGGGCTCCCCGCCGACGCCCGCGACTACGGCACCGGTGCGCAGATCCTGGTCGACCTGGGCATCCACACCATGCGCCTGCTCACCAACAACCCGGCCAAGCGCGCCGGGCTGGAGGGCTACGGCCTCAAGATCACCGGCCGGGTCGCGCTGCCCAGCAACGTCACCGTCGACAACGTCGGCTACCTGCGCACCAAGCGGGACCGGATGGGACACCTGCTGGAGATCATCGAGCCCGACGGCCCCGACACCGGCGGCCAGCCGCCCGCGCCGGAGCGGCGCGCCGACGAGCAGCCGTTGTGACCGGGTCGCGACCCGTCCCACGGCACACTGCACCGTCCCACCTGACGACGAACAGCACCGAGGAGAACTCATGAGCGGGTCCGGAGCACCGGGGCAGGAGCCGATCGACGCCGCGGGGCTGACCCTGGGCATCGTGGCGACCACCTGGCACGGCGACATCACCGAGTCGCTGCTGCAGCGGTCGATCGCCTGCGCGAAGGCCGCCGGCATCGCGGAGCCGACCGTCGTCCGGGTGCCCGGTGCCATCGAGCTGCCCGTCGTCGCCCAGGCCCTGGCCGCCACCCACGACGCAGTCGTGGCGCTGGGGGTCGTCGTCCGCGGCGGCACGCCGCACTTCGAGTACGTCTGCGACTCCTTCACCGCCGGCCTCACCCGGGTGTCGCTGGACTCCGGCAAGCCGGTCGGCAACGGCGTCCTCACCACCGAGGGCGAGCAGCAGGCCCGCGACCGCGCCGGCATGGACGACTCCGGCGAGGACAAGGGCTGGGAGGCCACCGCCGCGGCGCTGCAGACCGCCCTGGTGCTGCGCGAGCTTCGCAGCCCGAAGCAGAGCACCGGCTTCGTGGTCGGCCCGGCATGAAGACGTTCGACCAGCTGTTCGCCGAGCTGAGCGAGAAGGTCGAGTCCGGCGACCCGGCCTCGGGCACCGTCACCGCCGTGCGGGACGGCGTGCACGCCGCCGGCAAGAAGGTCGTGGAAGAGGCGGCCGAGTCCTGGATGGCCGCCGAGCACGAGGGCGCCGAGCGGACGGCGGAGGAGATCAGCCAGCTCCTCTACCGCGTGCAGGTGCTCATGCTGGCCCGCGGGCTCGGCCTGGACGACGTCTACGCTCACCTCTGAGGAAGGACCCCGTCCTCCTCACCCCTCGCACGCTCGGGGCGAGCCTCGGGACGGGGCCTGACCGTCCGACCGTTCTCATCGAAGGAGCTCCACCGTGCTGCGCGTCGCCGTGCCCAACAAGGGTGTCCTCAGCGAGCCGGCGGCCGCGATGCTCGCCGAGAGCGGGTACCGGCAGCGGCGCACCACCAGTGAGCTGGCGGTCTACGACCCCGAGAACGACACCGAGTTCTTCTACCTGCGTCCGCGGGACATCGCGATCTACGTCGCGGCCGGCACGCTGGACGTCGGCATCACCGGCCGGGACATGCTGCTGGAGACGACGCCGCCCGAGGGGGGTGACGTGGCGGCCGAGGTGATGCCGCTGGGCTTCGGCCGGTCGTCGTTCCGCTTCGCCAGCCCGGCGGAGTCCCCGGTCGACGAGGTGGCGAAGCTGGAGGGCAAGCGGATCGCCACCGCCTACCCGGGGCTGCTGCAGCGCTTCCTGGACGAGACGGGCATGAAGGCCGCCGTGGTCAAGCTCGACGGCGCCGTGGAGACCGCCTGCCGGCTCGGCGTCGCCGACGCCGTCTGCGACGTGGTGGAGACCGGGACGACGTTGCGTGCGGCCGGCCTGCGGATCATCGGCGACCCGGTGCTGGCCAGCGAGGCCGTCCTGGTCGGCCGGGCCGGGGCCGACGAGGTGCCGGCCGTGGCCCAGCTGCGCCGCCGGCTGCAGGGCGTCCTGGTCGCCCGGCGCTACGTGATGCTCGACTACGACTGCCCCAACGACCTGCTGGCCCGGGCCACCGCCCGCACCCCGGGGCTCGAGGGCCCCACGGTCAGCCCGCTGCAGACGCCGGGCTGGTCGGCCGTGCGGGCGATGGTCCTCAAGGACGACACCAACCGGGTGATGGACGAGCTCTGGGAGCTCGGCGCGCGGGCGATCCTGGTCACCAGCATCGCCGCCTCCCGCATCTGACCCGGGCACACTGGCGGGCATGCGCCGCGTCGTCCTCTCCTCCCTGGTCGTCCCGCTGATGCTGCTCGCCGCCTGTGGCACCGGGGACGACAACGGCACGGCGGCGGGCTCCTCGACGCCACCCCCGACGAGTCCTGCGGCCGGCCCGACCGCGTCGGACCCGGCGACCGATCCCGGCTCCGGGGGCATCGGCAGCGCCGACAACGACCTGGTGATCGAGTACGACCCCGGCGACGGGGCACCGGTGGAGCGCTACACCCTCACCTGCGTCGGCTCCGTCGAGGGCGACCTGCCCGACGCCGAGGCCGCCTGCCAGCACCTGGAGAGCCTCGAGGAGCCCTTCGCCCCGGTGCCGGACGACGCGATGTGCACCCAGCAGTTCGGCGGACCCCAGACGGCACACGTCACCGGTCTCTGGCGCGGCGACCCGGTCGACCTCCAGCTCTCCCGGACCGACGGCTGCCGGATCTCGCAGTGGGACCGGCTCGGGCCGCTCCTCCCGGGCCCGGCCCGCTGATCGGTCGGACCCCGACCGGGCTCAGCGCGGGCGGCTGGTCCGGTCGACGAGGTCGATCGCGGTGCACAGCCCCAGTGCCATCGCCCGCCCACTGGTCGAGCCGGTGGCCAGCAGCGTGGCGATCGCCGGTGCGAGCGCACCGTGCCCGACCAGGCCCCGCAGCACGGCGGCGAACTCGCCGCTGACCCGCCCGGCGGCCGCGTGCCGCAGCAGCGCCCGGGACAGCTCGGTGGTGCGCCCGGCGGCCAGCCCGGTCACCCCGGCGCCGAACCGTTCGGCGGCGGGGTGCCCCAGCAGCACCAGCCCGGCGGTGACGCCGGCGAGGACGTCGTCCCCGGCGGGGGTCAGGCCGGGGCCCAGGCCGATCAGCCGGGTGGCGGTGCGCAGCGCTGCGTCGACGTCGGCCCGGCGGACGGCGCCGCGCAGCGCGGCGAGCGGACCGCTGGGCCCGCTGGGCAGGCCGGGGAGGACGAACGCGCTGTGCGGCACGCCCTCGCCGTAGAGCGCCGAACGCAGCTGGCGGACCCCTTCGGGGAGCAGCGCCGGGCGCGCGGTGGGCAGCTTGGGGCGGGGGTCCCACCACGCGGCGGCGCTGACGGTCAGGTCCCCGACGGTCAGCCGGCCGCCGCCCAGCCGGGCGGGGGCGCCGCTGGGGACCGAGACCAGCGGCCGGCCGTTCGAGGGCCGGAAGAGCACACAGCCCAGCGGGAGCCGGGCCGCGTCGGAGGTGAGCACGCCGACCACGTCGGGGCCGTGCGGGGTCTGCACCGTCAGGTACACCGCGGCAGGGACCGACAGCAGGACCCGCGCCGACCGGACCGGCCCGCGCAGCAGGTCGGCGATCCCCGTGCTGGCCTGGGCGGGCACCGAGGTGCCGGGAGTCCGGGCGCCGCCTGCGGCGGACTCGCGTGGCAGGGGGATGGTCGGGACGCCGGCCCGGGCGGCCTGCCCGGTGTGGGGGTCGTCGTGGGTCGTGTCCCGGCCGTGGCCGCCAGTGCTCTCGTCGATGGTGCGCATGTGCCCTCCACCCGTGCGGTCGGCGGGCGACGCCGGCAGCGGGCCCGTCCCGATCTGGATCTCCTGGCCGGGACACCGAGCCGCCCGTCGATCGACCAAGCCGCCTACCATCCGAGCCGGGACACAGGACCGGGGCCCGAACCCACGTGGCGCGTCCCCCGTGCCTGTATGGCGATTGTCGCCAAGCGTGCCTTCTGCCGTCCAGAGACGTCTGACAGAATCTTGCGCAGCAGGCTCGTGCACGGTGTTTTGGGGGTACGTACAGTGACTGAACGTGATGCATCTGTGACATACGCTGCACCCAGCGACCGGATGGCTACCTTCAGTGCCATCCCGGCGTCCTCCGAGCCGGTGCTCTCCCAGCTCCCGCCGTCGGATCGGACCGCGCTCCAGGACAGCATGGGCCTGACCGTCGACCAGCTCCTGCAGCTGCCGGGGCTGGCCGGCACGCTCGTCGTCGGCGGGGCCACCGGCACCCGCCGGATCGTCCGGCACGTGGCCGTCGACGGCCCGGCCGACCCGCTCGCCGGTGCTGGCCCCGACCTGCTGGTCGTGCTGGGCGCCCGGCTGCCCAGCGGCGACCCGGCACAGAGCCGGGCGCTGATCGAGCGGCTGCACCGGGCCGGCAGTGGCGCGCTCGCGTACCGCTCGGAGGCCGGCTCGGGCAACCCGGCCGGCGACGTCCCCGCCGAGCTGCTGGCCGAGGCCGACCGCCGGGGCTTCCCGGTGCTCGCGCTGCCCGCGCGCGCGCGGCTGGACGAGGTGGTCGCCGAGGTGCTCGGCGCCATCATCGACAAGCAGACCCAGGCCCTCAGCCTCGCCAACCGGATGCACAACCAGTTCATCGACGTGGCGCTGTCCGGCGGTGGGCTGTCCGAGGTCACCACGCAGGTGTCGACCTTCCTCGCGGGGGCTGCCGTGCTCGGCCTGGGCCCCGACCGCGAGGTGGCCACCCATGCCGGCCCGGCGGAGGAGGTCGCCGAGATCCGCGACTGGCTGTGGCTGCTCGACGCCGCGGCCGACGACGCGTTCGCCGACCTCACCCCCTCCCGCCGGCTGTCGGGCAACCGCGCCGACCAGGGCGTGGTCACCCCGGCCGACGTGCTCGCCGACGCCGACCTCTCACCGGCCGACGGCATCCTGCTGGTGCCGGGGCACCACGAGCTGCCCGGCGGGCTGGGGGAGTACGCGGTCGCGCCGATCATGGCCGGTGACCAGCGGCACGGCTGGCTGGTCGCGGTGAACCGGCACGGCCCGATGCTGCTGGGCGCCGGCGCGGTGCTCGAGCAGGCCGCCGTCATCGCCGCGCTGTCGGAGATCCGTTCGCAGGCGGTCCACTCGGTGGAGCTGCGGTTCCAGGGCGACATGGTGCGCCGGCTGGTCGGCGGGACGTTCGCGCACACCGAGCGGGCGCTGGCCTACGCCCGTTCCTTCGGCTGGCGGCTCGACGGCCCGGTCGTCGTCCTGGTGACCGCCACGGAGACGGTGGCCGACGCCGGGGCCGACCCGACCCGGGCACTGGACGTGCTGGACCGGCTGGCCGACGGCTGGCGGGCGGCGGTGGACAGCGAGGTCGCCGGTGCGGCGGTCGCCGGGCTGGCCACGGAGATCGTCACCGTGCTGCCGCTGGACGGGCGCACCCCCGAGGAGCTCTCCAGCCTGGTCGCCTCGGTGACCGCCCGGGTCAACGCCCGGCTGCGCCGGGTGGGCCGGCTGCTGGGCACCGGGATCGGCCGCCCCGCCGAGTCGCTGTCGGCACTGGGGGAGGCCTACCAGCAGTCGCAGCGGGCCCTGGTGGTCGGTCAGGAGATCCACGGCGGCCACGCGGTCACGCACTTCGACCAGCTCGGCGTCTTCCGGCTGTTGTCGCTGATCCCGGACAGCAACGAGCTGCGCTCCTACGTCGATGAGGTGCTCGGCACGCTGGCCGACTCCTCCGACCCGGACTCGGTCGACCTGCGGGAGACGCTGCGGGTGCTGCTGGAGACCAACCTCAACGTCGCGGAGTCCGCCCGCCGGCTGCACTTCCACTACAACACGATGCGCTACCGGATCGGCAAGCTGGAGCGGCTGCTCGGCCCCTTCACCAGCGACCCCACGCTGCGGCTGAACCTGCTGCTCGCGCTGCACGCCTCGCGCATCCGCGGACTGGACCAGCCGCACCGGCCGCCGGTGGAGAGCGTGGTCGCCGCGGTCCTGGACGACGGGCTCGAGTCCCTGGTCTGAGGCGGTCGCGCGTCCGGAGTGTTACGGCCGTGTTCACCCGGTGCTCCGTGATGGGAACGTGTCCACGACCCCCTGGTGTGATCCGCAGACTTCTGCCACTGTCCGGTACCTCAGCGCTGAGCTACTTGCTCGGCGGAGCTGCGAGGAGGACTGATGGCGCTCGGCTGGAAGCTCTACGGGGACGGGAAGACCCCGCCGCTGGGTGAGGCGGTGGCCCCCGACGAACGACTGTCGTGGCCGCTGACGGTCGGCATCGGCGCGCAGCACGTCGTCGCCATGTTCGGGGCGACCTTCGTCTTCCCGCTGATCATGGGGTTGGACGCCAACCTGGCGATCATGATGAGCGGGATCGCGACGATCATCTTCCTGCTCATCGTGCAGGGGAAGGTGCCCTCCTACCTGGGCACCAGCGCCGCCTTCGTCGGCGGCGTGACCGCCGTCCGGGCACAGGGCGGGGACAGCAGCGACGTCGTCGGTGCGATCCTGGTCGCCGGCATCGTGCTCGCGCTCGTCGGCCTGCTCATCCAGGCGGCCGGCCCGCGGATGGTCAACAAGGTGCTGCCCCCGGCAGTCACCGGCGCCGTCGTGCTGCTGATCGGCTTCAACCTGGCCCCGGTCGCCGCGCAGACGTACTGGCCGCAGGACCAGTGGGTCGCGGTGGCCACCATGGCCTTCGTCATCGTCGCCTCGCTGGCGCTGCGCGGCTTCTGGGCCCGCATCTCCATCCTGCTGGGCCTGGTGTTCGGCTACCTGCTCTCGCTGCTGCTGGACGCCACCACCGGTCAGATCACCTCGTTCGACGCCGGGGTCGGTGAGGTCACCACCCACGACCGGGTCAACCTGGACGGCGTCGGTGCGGCCGACTGGTTCGGGCTGCCCACGTTCACCGGGCCGTCGTTCTCGCTCAACTTCACGTTGCTGGTGCTGCCCGCGGTGATCGCCCTGGTCGCGGAGAACGCCGGGCACGTCAAGGCGGTCGGTGAGATGACCAAGCGCGACCTCGACCCGGTGCTCGGCCGGGCCGTGTTCGCCGACGGCATCGGCACCGTGGTGGCCACCTCGGTCGGTGGGTCGCCGACGACCACGTACGCCGAGAACATCGGCGTCATGGCCGCGACCCGGGTCTACTCGACCGCGGCCTACTACGTCGCCGCCCTGGTGGCGATCCTGTTGGGGCTGGTGCCCAAGTTCGGCGCGATCGTCAACGCCACCCCCGGTGCGGTGCTCGGCGGGATCACCGTCGTCCTCTACGGGATGATCGGCCTGCTCGGCGCCAAGATCTGGAAGGAGAACCGGGTCGACTTCGCCAACCCGATCAACCTGGTGCCGCTGGCCGCCGGGATCATCATCGGGATCGGCAACGTCGACCTGTCCTTCACCGACGACTTCTCCCTGGGTGGCATCGCGCTCGGCACGATCGTCGCCGTCGTCGGTTGGCATGTCGCCCGGATGCTGGCCCCGGCGGAGATGAAGGCGGCGCTGTACCAGGAGGGTGGCTTCGCCGCCGGCACCGGTCCGGCGCTGGGGGCCGCCGGCAGTCACAACACCGACCCGGGTGGGCCCGACCCCTCCGACGTCGACCGGGTCAACCGGACCCGCTGACCCGTCCGTCCACCGGCCCGGCTCCTCGCGAGGAGCCGGGCCGGTGGCACGTCCGGGACCGTGCCGCGACGGCGTGCCTGTACGGATCCTGCCGGGGCACGTGATGATGGCCGCCGACACCAGCCGGACGCGTGATCAGCACGGCCAGCCAGGAGGCCACGTGGACTTCCGACTCCAGCTCGTCACGGTCCCCGTCACGGACGTGGACCGGGCGAAGGCGTTCTACGTCGACCAGGTCGGCTTCCGGGTCGAGCAGGACATCGAGGTCGACGCGGCCCACCGGTTCGTGGAGCTCGTGCCACCGGGCTCGGCCTGCTCGATCGCCCTGACCGCCGGCTACGTCGACGCCGAACCCGGCTCGTTGCGCGGCGTGCAGCTCGACGTCGACGACGTCCACGCGGCACACGCCACCCTGCGCGCCGGCGGTGTCGCGGTCACCGACGTCGAGGAGCACCCCTGGGGGAGCTTCTGCTTCTTCTCCGACCCGGACGGCAACGGCTGGTCGGTGCACCAGCCGCCAGGCCTCGGCTGAGCAGCCGGCCCGGCGCGCCGCGGGGGCGTGCGGCCCGCCGTCCCGGGGCACTGCGACTCCGGGGCCGCACCGGTCGGCCCGGGAGAGAGGGATCGCATGAACGAGGACAGCCGGCCGCTGCAGGGGGAAGGTCGCCCTGGTCACCGGGGCGTCGTCGGGGATCGGCGAGGCGACCGCGATCGCGCTGGCCGAGGCCGGGGCGGCGGTCGCCATCGGCGCCCGGCGCAAGGACCGGCTCGACGCGCTGGCCACGAAGCTGCGCGACGACGGTGCCCGGGTGCTGCAGCTGGACCTCGACGTCACCGACGAGCAGGCCTGCGCCGCGGCGGTCGCCCGCACCCGCGAGGAGCTCGGCGGGCTCGACGTCCTGGTCAACAACGCCGGGGTGATGCTGCTGGGCACCATCGTCGGCGCCGACCCGGAGGACTGGCGCCGCATGATCGACACCAACGTGCTGGGCGTGCTGTACATGACCCACGCCGCGATCGAGGGCATGGTCGAGCAGGGGTCGGGCGACGTCGTGAACATGTCCAGCGTCGCCGGCCGGACCGCCCGCAAGGGCGCCGGGGTCTACAACGCCAGCAAGTGGGCGGTGAACGCCTTCAGCGAGTCGCTGCGCCAGGAGGTCACCGGCCGCGGCGTGCGGATCAGCCTGGTCGAGCCGGGTGCGGTGGCCACCGAGCTGACCGACCACATCACCCAGCCCGACGCCAAGCGGGCGTCGCAGGAGATGGCGGCGGGGATGACCCGGCTGCAGGCCGAGGACATCGCCCGGGCGGTGCTCTACGTGGTCAGCCAGCCGGCCCACGTGGCGGTCAACGAGGTGCTGGTGCGCCCCACCGACCAGGAGCGCTGAGACTCGCAGCGCAGGCCGACCAGCAGTGGGGGTCAGCCGGCCTCGAGCACCCGCTTCAGGGTCTCGAGGTCGGCGGCCACCGCCGCGGTGTCGGCGTCGAACTCCTCCGCCGTGGCGCCCGCCGCCCGGCGGAGGGTGAAGACCACCTCGCTCCCGGCGCCGTCGGCGAGCACCCGCACCGGGTTGGTGGTGGTCGTGCCGTCGGGCAGGACGACGTCGTGGTCGAGCACCCCGTACTCGTTGACCGGCACGAACCGCACGAGCACGCGGCCCATCGGGGAGTCCGCCACCCACTCGCCCCGTTCCCGCCGGATGCCGCTGGCCAGGCCGGCGGCCCACAGCGGCAGGTGGGCCGGGTCGCGGACCCAGGCGTAGACGCCGGCGGCGGGCCGGTCGATGGAGACGGTGAGGTGCCGGGACTCGCTCATGCCGGCATCGTGCCAGCCACGGGCTGGCGTCGGCGGGGTCCCCTGCGACACCCTGCCCACCGTGGACCCCACCTCGGCGCGCACCGGACCTGCGGAGACGGACGACGATCCCCGCTGGGCCCAGGCGCTGGCCAGGGCCGGACGGGCCCCGGGCACCAGGGCACGCCCACGGCTGCTCACCTGGTCGTGGGTGCTGGCCCTCACGGTGCTGGCGCTGGCCGGCGCGCTGCTCGTGGCGGTGCTGTCCACGGACGCACTGGTGCCCGACCCCGGACCGTCCGGTGGCTGGGAGGCGGCCGGCCTCGTCGTCCAGGGCGCCGGCCTGGCGGTGATGGTCGGCTACGGGTTCGTCGCGTGGCTGACCGGGCTGTTCCAGGCCGCGTGGTGGCAGCCGACCGCCGTGCTCAGCTGGGCACAGCGACGCAGCCTGCTCGCCCAGGTCCACGGGCGGTCGGCGGTCGACCCGGCGCGGCTGCCGCTGGCCAGGGCCCAGGCCCGACGGCTGGTGCTGCAGCGCGACCAGCTCCTGCTGCTCGTCGGCGTCCTCGTGCAGCAACTGGGACGCGCGATCGGCGAACCGACACAGTGGACCGTGGCCTTCACGGCGCTGGCGACGGTGGTGCTGCTCGCCGTGGCCGGCCTGCTGTGGCGGCAGGCCCGGCGGGCGGAGCGGTTCCTCGCCGACCACCCCGACCCCGGGTCCCGGGTCTGACCGCATCGATCCGGCCATCGTCCGGGACGGGACGGCCAATGCGGGTGCGACGACCGGAAACCGCCGGATCCCGTCGTCGGCGCCGCCTAGCGTCCGGTGCGTGTCCAGCCCCGCTCCGCGCGACCCGCTCACCCTCCTCGCCGTCAGCGTCACCGTCCTGGCCTGGGCGTCGGCGTTCATCGGCATCCGGGCGGTGGGCGAGGACCTCTCACCGGGGGCCCTGGCGCTCGGCCGGCTGGCCGTCGGCACCGCCGTCCTCGGTGCGCTGCTCGCCCGGCGCGGCTGGGTGGCGCCGACCGCGGGGGAGTGGCGGCTGCTCGCCGTCTGCGGGATCGGCTGGTTCGGCATCTACAACGTGGCGCTCAACGCCGCGGAGCAGCACCTGGACGCCGGCACCACGGCGATGCTGGTCAACATCGGCCCGGTGCTGATCGCGGTCTTCGCCGGCCTGCTGCTGGGCGAGGGCTTCCCGCGCTGGCTGGTCATCGGCCTGGGCGTGGCCTTCTGCGGGGTGCTGCTGATCGGCTTCGCCACCCGCAGCGCCGGTGCCGACCTGCTGGGCGTCGCGCTGTGCGTCGTCGCGGCGGTCACCTACGCCGCCGGCGTCGTGGCGCAGAAGCCGTTGCTGCGCCGGCTGCCCGCCCTGCAGGTGACCTTCACCGCCTGCGCCATGGGGGCGGTTTGCACCCTGCCCTGGGCCGGGGTGCTCGTCGACGAGCTGGGCACCGCGCCCGCGTCCTCGATCGCCGGCACCGTCTACCTCGGCGCGGTGCCGACCGCGCTGGCCTTCAGCACCTGGGCGTACGCGCTGCGCCGGATGGACGCCGGCCGGCTGGGCGCGACCACCTACCTGGTGCCGCCGATCGTCGTGCTGCTGGGCTGGGGGTTGCTGGACGAGGTGCCGCCGGCGCTGGCCGTCGTCGGGGGCGGGGTGTGCCTGCTGGGCGTGGCCCTCTCCCGCCGGCGCACCCGGGTGCGCCGGCCGGTGCCGGTGCCGCAGGAGGCCGGGACCTCGACGGTCTGAACGGCTCCGCGCGGCGGGTGAGCCGCGGTCGGCGGCGGGGAGTTGCCGAGCTCTCACGCGTCGTCGCAGGGACCAACGGTGGGCGGGACGCAGACTCTCGGTGAGCGGCCGCGCCGTCCCGTTCCGTCGACGGGGAGACGACCGGGCCGAGGAGAGGAGTCGGTGGCCGGGATGACGCACGTGTTCCCGGGCGAACTGCTCCCCGAGGGGCTGACCCCCGAGGTGCTCGCGCTCGTGCTGGTCGCCGCACTGGCAGCCGGGTGGATCGACGCCGTCGTCGGTGGCGGCGGCCTCCTGCAGCTGCCCGCGTTGTTGCTGGTCCCGGGGATGAGCCCGGTCCAGGCCCTCGCGACCAACAAACTGGCCTCCGTCTTCGGCACCACGACGAGCGCCGTCACCTACTACCGCCGCGTGCACCCCGACCTGCGGACCGCCCTCCCGATGGCGGGGGTCGCTCTGGTGTGCAGCTTCGCGGGGGCCTCGGTGGCCGCCGCGCTGCCGGCCAGCGTGTTCAAACCGGTCATCGTGGTCGCGCTCATCGCGATCGCGGCGTTCACCGTGCTGCGTCCCTCCCTCGGGGAGGTGACCGCGTTGCGCCACAGCGGGCGTCGCCACCACGGCGTCGCCGCGGCGACGGGCGCCGGGATCGGCTTCTACGACGGCATCCTCGGTCCGGGCACCGGGTCGTTCCTCGTGTTCGCCATGGTCTCGCTGCTGGGGTACGACTTCCTCCATGCCAGCGCCAAGGCCAAGATCGTCAACGTCGCCACCAACCTGGGGGCCCTGCTCTTCTTCGCCCCGTACGGCGCCGTCTTCTGGGGTCTGGGCCTCCTCCTCGGTGCGGCCAACACCTTCGGGGCGTACCTGGGTGCGCGGACGGCGACCGCCCGGGGCAGCCGCTTCATCCGGGTCGTCTTCCTGGTCGTCGTCACCGCGCTGATCGGCCGGGTCGGCTGGGACGTCTGGACGGAGAACCTGCGGCCTCTCCTCAGGTGAGACCGCTGCGTCCACGGACGCCGGGCAGCGCGGTCACCACCGCGTCGAGCGCCCCGGGCACCAGGGAGAAGTAGGCCCAGACCCCGCGCTTGTCGCGCGTGAGGAAGCCGGCGTCCACCAGCACCTTGAGGTGGTGGGACACGGTCGGCTGGGACAGGCCCAGCGGTTCGGTGAGGTCGCAGACGCAGACCTCGCGGCCCTCGTTGCCGGCCACCAGGGCGAGCACCCGGAGCCGCGCCGGGTCCGCCAGCGCCTTGAGGGTGCGGGCCAGGTCGGCGGCCTGCTCGGCGCTCATCGCGCCGGCGAGCTCGGCCGGGGAGCACCCGGGCGCACCCACGTCGACCAGCTCGAGGTCCAGCCCCGCCGTTCGGCTGCTGTTCACCCGGCCAGTATCGGCCGGGCATTGACGGCTGTCGATACCCCCGGCATCCTCTGGAACAGATAGACCGACGTCGATGCACAGCCTCCCTCACCGGGGGGCAGAGGAGCAGCCCACCCCATGAGCGATCTCGCCGCAGAGACCCCCCGCTCCGGCACCGACCTCGAGACCCCGGTGCTGGCACGGTTGTCCACCCTGGACCGCTTCCTGCCGGTGTGGATCGTCGCCGCGATGGTCCTCGGCCTGCTGCTCGGCCGGTTCGTCCCCGGGCTGGACGACGCGCTGGACGCCGTCCGGGTCGGCGAGGTGAGCCTGCCGATCGCCATCGGGTTGCTGCTGATGATGTACCCGGTGCTGGCCAAGGTCCGGTACTCCGAGCTGGACAGGGTCACCGGCGACCGCAAGCTGCTCGTCGCCTCGCTGGTGCTCAACTGGCTGGTCGGCCCCGCGCTGATGTTCGCGCTGGCCTGGCTGCTGCTCCCCGACCTGCCGGAGTACCGCACCGGGCTGATCATCGTCGGCCTGGCCCGGTGCATCGCCATGGTGCTGATCTGGAACGACCTGTCCTGCGGTGACCGCGAGGCCGGCGCCGTGCTCGTGGCGATCAACTCGGTCTTCCAGATCCTCGCCTTCGCCGTCCTCGGCTGGTTCTACCTGCAGGTGCTGCCCGGCTGGCTGGGCCTGTCGACCACGTCGGCGGACTTCAGCTTCTGGGCGATCGTCGTCTCGGTGCTGGTCTTCCTCGGCATCCCGCTGGTCGCCGGCTTCCTCACCCGCACGATCGGCGAGCGCGCCAAGGGCCGGGACTGGTACGAGGGGAGCTTCCTGCCGAAGATCGGCCCGGTCGCCCTCTACGGCCTGCTGTTCACCATCGTCATGCTCTTCGCCCTCCAGGGCGATGCGATCACCTCGAACCCGTGGGACGTCGTCCGCATCGCGCTACCGCTGCTGGCGTACTTCTTCCTCATGTTCGGCGGGTCGTTCCTGCTCGGCATGCGGCTGCGGCTGGGCTACGCCAAGACCGCCACGCTGGCCTTCACCGCCGCCGGCAACAACTTCGAGCTCGCGATCGCGGTGGCGATCGGCACCTTCGGCGTCACCTCCGGGCAGGCGCTGGCCGGGGTCGTCGGCCCGCTGATCGAGGTGCCGGTGCTGGTCGCGCTGGTCTACGTCTCGCTCTGGGCCGCCCGCCGCTGGTTCCCGGGCGACCCCACCGTCCCCGCCACCGCACCCGAGGGAGTCCGCTGATGACCAGCGCGGAACCCACCATGGTCGGACTGCTGGCCGAGCTCGGCGCGTGAGCCGCCGCCTGGTGGTCATCGGCGGCAGCGACGCAGGCATCTCCGCCGGCCTGCGTGCCCGGGAGGTCGACCCGACCGCCGAGGTCACCGTCGTGGTGGCCGACGCCTACCCCAACTTCTCCATCTGCGGGATCCCTTACCACGTGTCCGGCGACGTGCCGGCCTGGCAGTCGCTGGCGCACCGCACGTACGCCGAGCTGGAGGACGCCGGGCTGACCCTCCGGGTCGAGACCCGGGCGACCGGGATCGACGTGGTGGGGCAGCGCGTCGCGGTGACCACCGCGGACGGGGCGACGGACACGCTGGCCTACGACGGGTTGGTCGTGGGGACCGGCGCCCACCCGGCGGTCCCGGCCATGACCGGGGTCGGGGGTCCGGACGGCCTGTCAGCGGCCGATGGCGTGCACCTGCTGCACACCATCGACGACACGCACGCCCTGATGGCGGGCCTCGAGGCGCGCACGGTGCGCAACGCGCTGATCGTGGGCGCCGGCTACATCGGCGTGGAGATGTCCGAGGCGCTGGTCGCCCGCGGCATCGCCACCACCGTCGCCCAGCGCCCGAGCGAGGTGCTGGCCACCGTGGACGCCGAGCTGGGCGCCCTCGTCCGCGCGGAGATGGAGGGCCACGGGGTCGAGGTGCTCACCGGCACCAGCGTCACCGGGCTGGCCCGCACCGACGACGCTCGGATCGCGGTCTCCACCGCGGGCGGCCGCCTGGAGCGTGCGTTCGACCTGGTGGTCCTGGTCGCCGGGGTCCGCCCCGACGTGCAGCTGCTGGTCGACGCGGGCGCCAGCACCGGTGCCGGCGGCGCAGTGGTGGTGGACGAGACGATGGCCACCGGGCTGCCGCACGTGTGGGCGGCCGGGGACTGCGTGGTCACCCACCACCGGCTGCTGGACGTGACCTACCTGCCGCTGGGCACCACGGCGCACAAGCAGGGCCGGGTCGCCGGTGCCAACGCCGTCGGCGGGCACGCCCGCTTCGCCGGCAGCGTCGGTACCCAGGTGGTCAAGGTCTTCGACCTGGTCGTCGCCCGTACCGGCCTGCTCGAGCACGAGGCGCGGGCCGCCGGCTTCCGCCCGGTCACCACCCAGGCCACCCCCGATGACCACAAGGCCTACTACCCGGGGGCCCGGCCCATCACGATCCGGGTCACCGCCGACGCCGACACGGGCCGGCTGCTCGGTGCCCAGCTCGTCGGCCGACTGGGCAGCGAGGTGGCCAGGCGCGCCGACGTCGTGGCCACCGCCCTGTTCCACGGCATGGCGGTCGAGGACCTGGCGGACCTGGACCTGGCGTACACCCCGCCCCTGGGCTCACCCTGGGACGCGGTCCAGCTGGCCGGCCAGGCGTGGACCAGGGAACACCGACCCCCCGCCCGCGCTGCACGATCCGCGGCCCTGGCGTGACCCGCCCCACGAACGAGGAGACCCCCGTGAACGACCGCCCCAGCGTCCTGTTCGTCTGCGTGCACAACGCCGGCCGCTCCCAGATGGCCGCCGGCTGGCTGCGGCACCTGGCCGGCGACGCCGTCGAGGTGCGTTCGGCCGGTTCGGTGCCCGGCGACCAGGTGAACCCGTCCGCGGTCGCGGCCATGGCCGAGGTCGGCATCGACATCTCCGACCAGCGGCCCAAGGTGCTCACCACCGACGCCGTCGAGGCCTCCGACGTCGTCATCACCATGGGCTGCGGGGACGCCTGCCCGGTCTTCCCGGGCAAGCGGTACCTCGACTGGGCGCTGGAGGACCCGGCCGGCAAGGGCGTGGACTCCGTGCGCCCGATCCGGGACGAGATCGAGTCGCGCATCCGCGGGCTGCTCACCGAGCTCCAGGTGCCCGTCACCCCGTGACCGGCCGGCCGAGCGTGCTGTTCGTCTGCGCGCGGAACTCCGGGAAGTCGCAGCTGGCCGCGGCGCTGATGGCGGACCTCGCCGGGGACGCCGTCGAGGTGGCCTCCGCCGGGACGGCGCCCGGCGACGCGCTGAACGAGCAGTCGGTCCGGTCGCTGGCCGAGCTGGGCATCGACATCAGCGGCGAGCGCCCGAAGCCGGTCTCTGAGCGGCTGGTGCGGGACGCCGACGTCGTGGTGACCCTCGGCCGGGAGGCCCGGGTCGAGCCGGTGCCCGGCACCCGTCTCCTCACCTGGGACGTCGACGAGCCCTCCGCGCGCGGCGTCGAGGGCATGGACCGGATGCGGCTGGTCCGGGACGACATCGCCCGGCAGGTGCGGTCGCTGGCCGCCGAGCTCGGCGTCGACCCGCGCCCGCGGTGAGCCCGGGGCGCGACCGCGGGTGCGGCCTCCGGTCAGGTGCGGGCGTCGGCGTCCTGGTCGGCCGTGAGCTGGGTGACCGGGACGTCCGTGGCCTTGCGCAGCCGGGCCGGGAGGTCGCGGCGCAACCACTTCGACAGCCCGTGCGGCAGGGTGGAGACGACGATCTCGTCGGCCGCGACGTGCTGGAGGGCCCCGCGGACCGCCTCCAGCACGTCCGGGTCACCGACCTCGCCGTCGACCGTGGCACCCAGCGTCCGGAGGTGTTCGAGCGCCTGCTCCAGGCGCTGGGCGGCCACGGCATAGGCGCGGTCGGCCGGCGAGGGGCCCAGGCTCGCGTAGGCGCCGGGGCCGTCCAGCTGGTCGTCCAGCGGCGTGGCCGGGGCCACGATGTGGAACTCGTGCGGTTCGGCGGCGATGCGTTGTTCCACGGCGGCACTGAGCGTGTCGGTGGTGAGGGTCTGGTTGGCGACGATCAGGCAGTGGCGCATGCTCGTGCTCCGGTTCGGTCGGTGACCCGCAGACGCCGTCATCGTGGCGCGGATCACGGTGGTGCGCCAGGGGTGCCGGGGGACGATGTCGGCGTCCGGACCCGACTCGACCTGGGCGCGGGGGCCGGAGCCGAGCTGCAGACCGGGAACGAGGAGTCGGTGTGACCGTCGGACCAGGCCTGTCCCGCCGACTCGGCACCGGCGACGCCGTCGTCATCGGCCTGGGGTCGATGATCGGCGCCGGCGTGTTTGCCGCGTTCGCCCCGGCCGCCCAGGCCGCCGGCGCCGGGCTGCTCATCGGGTTGGCGATCGCGGCCGTGGTCGCGTGGTGCAACGCGACCGCCTCGGCCCAGCTGGCCGCGCAGTACCCCGCCTCCGGTGGCACCTACGTCTACGGGCGCGAGCGGCTCGGGCACTGGTGGGGCTTCCTCGCCGGCTGGGGCTTCGTGATCGGCAAGACGGCCAGCTGTGCGGCGATGGCGCTCACCTTCGCCGCGTACGCCGCGCCGGCCGGCTGGCAGCGCCCGGTGGCCGTGGCCGCCGTGCTGGCGCTCACCGCGACGAACTACCGCGGCGTGACCCGCACCGCCGGGCTCACCCGGGTCATCGTCACCGTCGTGCTGACCGCGCTGGCCGTCGCGGTCGCCGCGATGCTCCTCGGCGGTCCGGCGGGCGGGACGGCGCCGGGGGACTGGGCGGTCGAGGGCGGCGTCCTCGGGGTGCTGCAGTCGGCCGGCCTGCTGTTCTTCGCCTTCGCCGGCTACGCGCGCATCGCGACCATGGGCGAGGAGGTCCGGGACCCGGCGCGGACCATCCCGCGCGCGGTGCTGCTGGCACTGGGCCTCACCGTCGTGGTGTACCTGGTGGTCGCGGTGTCCCTGTTGACGACGCTGGGCGCCGACGGCGTCGCCGCCACCGCCGAGCCGCTGGCCGCCGCCGTGGCCGCCGGCAGCTGGGACTGGGCCGGCCCGGTCGTGCGGATCGGCGCGGCCACCGCCGCGCTCGGCGCGCTGCTCGCGCTGATCGCCGGCGTCGGCCGGACCAGCCTGGCGATGGGCCGGCAGGGCGACCTGCCGCGGTACCTGGCCGCGGTGCACCCCCGGTTCGCCGTCCCGCACCGCGCCGAGGTCACCGTCGGGCTCGTCGTCTGCCTGCTGGTGCTGACCGTCGACCTGCGCGGCGCGATCGGCTTCTCCTCCTTCGGGGTGCTGCTCTACTACGCCGTCGCCAACGCCGCGGCGTTCACCCAGGACGGCGCCCACCGCCGGTTCCCCCGGGCGCTGCAGGTGCTCGGCCTGGTGGGCTGCCTGGTCCTGGTGGCGACCCTGCCGTGGCAGGCCGTCGTCGGCGGCACCGCGGTCTTCGCCGTGGGGATCGCCTACCGGGCCACCCGGCTGCGGCTGGCGAGCCGGTGACCCCGTGACGGGCCGCCGGCCGACTCCAGCCGGGCGCTGAACGCCGCGGCGCCGGCCGCGACGGCCACCAGCACCGCCAGCCCGGCGAAGGTCGCCGGGTAGCTGCCCACGGACTCCGCCAGTGCGGTGCCCGCCCACGGGGCGAGCGCAGCGGCTGCGGTGATCGGGGCGGCGAACCAGCCGGACAGGGCGCCGTACCGGGCGCTGCCCCACCGGTCGGCGACGACGGTCGCCTGCAGCAGCGTGGCGGCGCCGCGCGCCGCCCCCGCGAACACGGCCAGCCCGACGAGCAGCGGGACCGGCCCCGGGACCGCGGCCAGCAGGCCGATCGCCAGTGCGGAGGCGGCCAGGATGACGACCGTCCGCGTGCCGGGGGTGGTCCGGGCGGTGAGCGGGGCGTAGCCGATTCGGCCGAGCAGCTGGCCGGCGCCCAGCAGACCGAGCGTGGTGGCCGCCAGGGACGCCGACATCCCCCGCCCGGTGAGCAGCGGGATCAGCGTCAGGCTGGCCGCGTACATGCCGAAGGCGGTGAGCGTGAGCGCCCCGGACAGCAGCAGGAAGCCGGAGCTGGACACGATCGAGCGCACCGACGCCGGCGCGGCGTCCGAGGAGCCGCGCTCGGGCGCCGGGGTCCACGGGGGTGTGAGCGCCAGGGCGTGCAGCGGGACCGTCACCACGGCCAGCACCCCGGCCAGGACGACGTAGGTGGCCCGCCAACTGAGGTGCGCCAGCAGCAGACTGGTCAGTGGCGCGAAGACCGTGCTCGCGAGCCCCGCCACCAGCGTCAGCGTGGTCAGCGCCCGCACCCGGCCCGGCCCGTACCAGCGGGTGAGCGCGGCGAAGCCGGCCTGGTAGAAGACCGCGGCCATGGCGACCCCGGCCACCAGCCAGGCCACGACGAACCACGCCAGGCTGGGTGCCAGCCCGATCCCCGCTGTCGCGGGCACGGCGAGCAGCGAGCCGGTGGTCATCACCCGCCGGGGGCCGGCCCGGTCGAGCCACCGCCCGACCGGGATCCCGGCCAGCGCAGAGACCACCAGCCCCGCGGAGAACGCCGCGGTGGTCGCCGACGCCGACCAGCCGGTGTCGGCGGTGATCGAGGCCAGCGCGACCGGGAAGGCGTAGTAGAGGACCCCCCAGCTGACCACCTCGGTGGCACACAGCGCCGGCAGCACGTGCCGGGGCGGACGCCGCTGGAGGTCCGCGGAGCCGCTCATCAGTCCAGGGCGGAGGTTCCGGTGGTCACCGGCTGCGGCGCCGGGCCGCAGCAGCTCGCCGGCTGTGCCTCCTCCGCCGACCGGCCGTGCGCGCTGCCGGTGGGGAAGCCGACGCCCGCGGTCTCGGCGGTCTCCCGGGCGCCCAGGTCGGTGCTGCACACCCCGGTCGAGGGCAGCCGCAGCTGCACTCGATCGGCTGCCTCGAGGTCCCCGGCGAGCGCGGCGGCGATCGAGCGCACCTGCTCGTAGCCGGTGGCCAGCAGGAACGTGGGGGCCCGGCCGTAGGACTTCATGCCGACCAGGTAGAAGCCCTCGTCGGGGTGGGCGAGCTCGCGGTGCCCGTGCGGGGGCACGGTGCCGCAGGAGTGGAAGTCGGGGTCGATCAGCGGGGCCAGCCGGGCCGGCGCCTCCACGCCCGGGTCCAGGTCCAGCCGCACCTCGCGCAGCACGTCCAGGTCCGGGCGGAAGCCGGTGGCGGCGGCCACCGCGTCGACCTGCAGGTCGACCGGGGCGCCGTCCCGGCCGGTCCCGGTCACCCGGAGCCGGCCGTCGCCGGTCGGTGCCAGCTCGGTCAGCGTGACCTCGCGGTGCAGCTCGACGTGCCCGGCCCGGACGGCGGACTTCAGGGTCGAGCCGAGCAGCCCGCGGGCGGGCAGCCCGTCGGAGTCGCCGCCGCCGTAGAGCCGGGCGGGGGAGCGGCCCCGGATGGCCCAGCTGATCCGCGTGCCGGGCGCGCTGCCCTGCAGCTCGACCAGCGCCAGCAGGGTGTTCGCCGCCGAGTGCCCCATGCCGACCACCAGGGTGTGCTTCCCGGCGAACCGGGCCCGGTCCCGGCCGAGCACGTCGGGCAGCGGACCGACCAGCCAGTCACCGGCCTGCTCCTCACCGATCGCGGGGAGACCGGCAGCGCCCAGGGGGTTGCGCTGGCCCCAGGTGCCGGAGGCGTCGACGACCGCGCGCGCGGTCAGGTCCTGCACCCGGCCGTCGACGACGGTGCGCACCACGAACGCCCGGCCCTCCCGGCCGACGGAGCGGGTCTTGTCCACGCCGGCCCGGCTCACCGCGACCACCCGGGTGCCGGTGCGGATCCGGCCGGCCAGCTGCGGCGTCGCGGCGAGCGGCGCCAGGTACCGCTCGGCGAGCTCGGCGCCGGTGGGCAGCGCGTCACGGTCGGGGGACTCCCAGCCGGTCTGCTCGAGCAGCCGGACGGCGGCGTCGTCGACGTCGTACTCCCAGGGGGAGAACAGCCGCACGTGCCCCCAGGCCCGCACCGCGGACGCGGGCTGGTCGCCGGCCTCCAGCACCAGGGGCTCCAGGCCGCGCTCCAGCAGGTGGGCCGCGGCGGCCAGCCCGACCGGGCCGGCACCGATCACCACGACCGGCAGGTCGTCCGTCGTGTACGCGCTCATGCGATCCGCACTCCTCGCTCGTCGACCAACGCGGGGTGACATTAACAGCGAACACTGTTGACAACAACCACCGTGTGGCAAACTCTCCGGCATGCGCCAGGACCTGGACGTGCGACTGCTCGACGTCGACGAGCTGACCTCTCCCGCCGATCGTGCCCGCCTGCTCGCCCCGCAGCTGAAGGCGCTCGGCGACCCCAACCGGCTGCACCTGCTCCTGCTGCTGGCCGAGGGGCCGCGCACCGTCCGCGAGCTGACCGACGCCGCGGGCATGAGCCAGACCCTGGTCAGCCACCACCTGGCGCCGCTGCGCGACCAGGGGCTGGTCACGAGCACGCCGAAGGGGCGCAGCAACGTCTACGCGCTCTGCTGCGAGGCCCTCGCCGGGCCGGTCAAGGCGCTGGCCACGCTCGCGGCGCTGACCCCCGAGGGTGCCGACGCCTGCTGCTCCTGATCGGCGGTGCGCCCCGGCCTCAGCGCCGCCGGGGGGCCCAGGGGTCGTCGGGGTCGAAGTCGTCGGCCTCGTCCACGGCGTCCGTGCTCGGGCGCGCCGGGCCTGGGGCCGGGTGGCGGGTCGCTGCCTCCAGGGCGGCGTCCCGCTCGGCGGCCCGCTGTGCGCGCTCCAGTCGCGCGTCCTCCCGCAGCTGCCGGCGGCTCGGCGTCCCGTCGGGGTTGGTGAGCGCCAGCCAGTCGTCCTTCTGCCGCCAGAGCAGGGCACCGGCCAGGGGGAGGCCCAGCGGCACGACGTACCCGGCCACCCGCTCCATGCCGCCCTCGCCGAGCCCGATGAACACCGCAGAGGCGAAGAAGATCGTGCCGATCACCCCGACGAGGCCCAGCACGGCCAGCGTGGTGCCCACCGCCTCCGAGCGGGGCCGCACGCCGTAGGCCAGGGCGATCAGCCCGATCGCTCCGGCGACGAAGTGCACCCCCGCCGCAACCGTGTGGACCGTGGTGTCGCCGTCGGAGGGGAAGAGCCCGACCAGCAGCACCCCGAGCCCGGACAGGGCCAGCAGTGGGCCGGCCAGGCGGCCGCCGGTGCCGGACAGCCCGGGTCGCACCAGCACCGCCCCGGCGATGATCAGCACCCCCTGCAGGACGAAGGAGGCGTTCATCAGCAACCGGGCCGGGGAGGTGGCCGTCCCGAGGTCGCTGATCACGTCCGCCGAGTACGAGTAGCCGTCGTACTGCAGCGCGGCGATCGCCTCGACGACGAAGAACTGCAGGGTCAGCACCCACGCGAGCCCGCCCCAGCGGTACCGGCTGTCCGTCACGGTGAGCCATGGTCCCAGCCCCGGCTGTGCGACCAGGAGACTGGCCGGTGTGACGATCCGCTCCATCGCCCTGTTCGTGCTCGCCGCTCTGCTGGAGATCGGCGGGGCCTGGCTGGTCTGGCAGGGCCTGCGGGAGCACCGCGGCTGGCTCTGGGTGGGCATCGGGATGGTGTCGCTGGCGCTCTACGGCATGGTCGCCACACTGCAGCCGGAGGCCGCCTTCGGCCGGGTGCTCGCCGCCTACGGCGGGGTCTTCGTCGCCGGGTCGCTGCTGTGGGGGATGGCCGCCGACGGCTTCCGGCCGGACCGCTGGGACGTCGCCGGTGCGCTGGTCTGCCTGCTCGGCGTCGCGCTGATCATGTACGCGCCCCGGGGCGCCTGAGCGGCTCGGTCAGGCGGTGGCCCCGGCGTGGGTGAGCACGGCCGCGTACTGGTCGGGCGACAGCCACGACGGGTTGCTCCCCGCGGGCATCCGCAGCACCTCGGCCGCACGGGTCGCCGGATCGGCCAGCAGCTCGGCCCGGTCGACCGGGTGGGCCAGCCGGGTCCACCGGACGGCGACCGCCGGCCCGCCCGGAGCAGCGTCGTCCACCGGCCCGGCCAGCTCGCCCAGGGCGTGCACCCCGGGCCGGTCGCGGCCGCTGACCCACAACAGACACGGCTGGCCCGGCGCCATCAGGCTCAGCCGGTAGGAGGGTCGCACGCACCGGTCCAGCACCACAGCGTCACCCGGCCGCCACCGGGGGGCCAGCGCCTCGGGCGGCCGGTTGCTCTTGAGCACCCAGCAGGCGACGTCGACGGTGGTCAGCTGCGGCACGGCCCGAGCCAACCAGCCGCGCGGTGCGTCGGCGACAGGACGGTCGTGCGCCACCGGATCTCGCACTGCCGGGTACGCGCCGCTGGCCTACCGTCGACCGGGTGTCGCTCCCCGCGGTCCCCTGGGCTGCCGTCGAGTCCCGTGCCCGCAGCGTGGCCGCCGGTCCCGTCGTCCGCTCCGGTGGCGCCGACGACCTGCTGGTGCGGGACCTGGTCACCGATTCGCGGGCGGTGACCCCCGGCTGCCTGTTCGCCTGCGTCCGCGGGGCGAGCAGCGACGGCCACCGGTTCGCCGAGGCCGCCCTGGCCGCCGGGGCTGCGGCGCTCCTCGTCGACCGGCTGCTGCCGCTGGACGCACCGCAGCTGCTGGTGCCGTCGGTCCGCGCGCTGCTCGGGCCGCTGGGCGCCCTGCTGACCGGCGACCCCGCCGAGCACCTGCGGCTGGTCGGCGTGACCGGGAGCAACGGCAAGACGACGACCAGCACGCTGGTGCGCGGCGTGCTCGAGGCCGCCGGTGAGTGCGCCGGAGTGGTCACCACACTCGGCGCACGGGTGGCCGGTCAGACCCGCGGCACCCGGCTGACCACCCCCGAGGCGCCGGAGCTGCACGGGCTGCTGCGCTGGATGCTCGACGCGGGCGCCACCAGCGCGGTGGTAGAGGCCTCCTCCATCGCCCTGGACGTCGGCCGGGTCGACGCCGTGCACGTCGAGGTGGCGGTCTTCACCGGCTTCGAGGAGGACCACCTCGATCACCACGGCACGATCGAGCAGTACTGGGCGAGCAAGGCGCTGCTGTTCACCCCCGAGCGCACCGACAGCGCCGTCATCGTGGTGGACGACCCGTGGGGCCGTCGGCTGGCCGACCAGGCGCGGGTGCCGGTGACCCGGGTGAGCACCCGGCCGGAGGTGCCCGCCGACGTCCGGGTGGTGGGCTGGCGCACCGGCCTGGACGGCACCAGCGTGGTCGTCGAGGACGACGGCGGGCGGCACTGGATCTGCTCGCCACTGGTCGGCCGGGTGCACGTGGGCAACATCGCCGCCGCCTGGGCGACCGGCCGCTCGCTCGGGCTGGCGCCGGAGACCATCGCCGCGGGCCTGGCCACGACCGCGGCACCGGCGGGGCGCAACACCCTGCTGCGCGAGCCGGGTGGGCCGCTCGTCGTCGTCGACTACGCCCACACCCCTCGGGCGCTGGCCGCCGCCGTGCAGACCGCCCGCGACCTCACCGGTCCCGGCGGGGAGGTGCACCTGGTGCTGGGCGCCCGCGGCCGCCGCGACCGGTACAAGCGCCAGGGGCTCGGTGTCTCCGCCCGCGCCGCCGACACCGTGTGGCTGACGAACGAGGGCAGCCACGGCGAGCGGCCCGAGGCGATCGTCGAGGAGCTGCGGGTCGGGCTGATCGGCAGCAGCGCGGTCGTGCACACCGTGCTCGACCGCCGGGAGGCGATCACCGCTGCGGTGGAGGCCGCCGGGAGCCGGGACGTGGTGCTCGTCGTCGGGCGCGGCCACGAGACGACGCTGACCGACGACGGCGCCGCGGTGCCCTTCGACGACGCCGAGGTGGCGCAGGAGGCACTGGACTCCCGGGCCGACGAGTTGGTGGCCGGGCAGGCCTCCTGACCCCGCCGCGGGTGCCGCGGCTCACACGGGCAGGCTCCCGGGCGTGACGACGGGGGAGTGGCCGGGCCACCGGGCCGGTGAGCCGGGCTTCCGGCGGGCCGCGACCGCCGTCTTCCTCGCCGGGATCGCCGTGTTCGTCAGCCTGTACGCCCCGCAGGCCCTGCTGCCGGAGTTCAGCCGCTCCTTCGAGGTGACCCCGGCGGCCTCGACGCTGGTCATCTCGGTGAGCACCGCCGCGCTCGCCGTGGGGCTGCTGGTGCTCGGTCCGCTGTCGGACCGCCGCGGCCGCACCGGCATCCTGCACGCCAGCCTGGCCGCCGCCGCGCTGCTCGCGGTGCTGATCGCGCTGGCGCCGGGGTGGGAGGCGCTGCTGGTGCTCCGCGGGCTGCAGGGCTTCGCCCTGGCCGGGCTGCCCGCCGTGGCGGTGGCCTACCTGCGCGAGGAGCTGCACCCGGCGATGAGCTCGCGGGCCATCGGGCTCTACGTCAGCGGCACCGCGATCGGTGGCCTGTCCGGCCGGCTGCTCACCGGCGTGCTGACCGAGCTGGGCGGCTGGCGGACGGCGCTGGGCGGCGCGGCGGTGGTCGCCGTCGCCTGCGCGGTCGCCGTCCGGCTGCTGCTGCCCCCGGCCCGCCGGTTCACCCCACTCTCCGGGCAGGGGAGGTTGCTGCGCCAGCTGGGCTCGGCGTTCACCGACCCGGCGTTGCTGGCGTTGTACGGGCTGGCCGCGCTGCTGATGGGCGGGTTCGTCGCCGTCTACAACGCCGGCACCTTCCGGCTGGAGTCCGCGCCCTACTCGCTGACGCCCGCGGTGGCCGGGCTGGTGTTCCTGGCGTACCTGCTGGGTTCGGCGAGCTCGCCGACCGCCGGCTGGCTGGCCGACCGGATGGGCCGGCGGGTGGTGGTGCCGGGGGCCGTGGCGTTGATGGCGGCGGGCATCGCACTGACCCTGCCGACGCCGTTGTGGTGCGTCGTCCTGGGGCTGTGCGTGCTGACCGTCGGGTTCTTCGCCGCCCACGGTGTGGCCAGTGGCTGGGTGGCGGCGCGGGCCCAGCTGGGCGGCCGGCCGGTCGGGCAGGCGGCCTCGCTCTACTCGTTCTGGTACTACGTCGGCTCGTCGGTGGGCGGCACGCTGGCCGGCCGGGCCTGGCAGGACGCCGGCTGGCCCGGGGTCGCACTGCTCGCCGGTGGGTGCGCGCTCGCGGCCCTGGTGCTCACCGGCGCGCTCGGCCGCACCCGCTCCCTGCAGCCCTGACCGGACGCGACGAGGGCGGCGACCCGGGGTCCCGGGTGCGCCGCCCTCGTCGGAGCCGGTCGGCTCAGCCCTCGGTGGCGTCGTGCTCGTAGGCGCCGGCCGGGTCGGCGTCGTCGGACTGCACCGCCTGGCGCTCCAGCTCGGTGCGGTGCTCGAGCGCCTCGTCGGACAGGTGCGGGTCCTTGGCGTGCTCGCTGCGGTCCCGGGGGGCCGGCTCCTGCGGGGTCATCACGTCGTCGAGCGTCGGCTCGTCGTGCGGGCTGGTCATCGCGTCCTCCGCTCTCATGGCCCGGCGGTTCCGGGCGGGATCCCCTCCTCGGTATCCCGCGATGGGCCACCCGCAAACCGGGGTGGCCCCGTCAGCCCTGGGCCAGCTGCTCAGCGGGGAGCCAGGCCTCGACCAGCACCGGGCCGTGCGCACCGACGACGGTGTAGGCGACCCGGCCGTGCCAGCCGTCCTCCCGCTGTCGCCACTCCACCAGCAGGCCCGGCCAGGTGCCCGGCGCGTCGGGCGGGTCGTGCACCCAGCAGTGCCGTCCGTGGCCGCCGGCCGGCCGGCGGACGGCGTCGGCCGGGGTCGCGGGCCCGGACGGCGGTGGCCCGGACGGCGGTGGCTCGGACGGCGGGGGCCCGGACGGCGGTGGCCCGGGGAACCCGGACCGGGCTGCGCGGTCGGCCAACGAGCCGGCGTGCCGCCCCCGCTGCATCCCCCCGGCCACCCGGACATCCTCGCACGCCGGTCGAACACACGTTCGAAGCACGCCGGACCGCCGTCGACTGACAGCTGAGCGGGCTTTCCGGCCCCGGGATCCCCGCTCAGCTGTCACTCGACGCCGACGCCGACGCCGACGCCGACGCCGGCGCCGGCGCCGGCGCCGGCGCCGACGCGGGCGCGGGCGCTGGCGCTGGCGACGGCGCCGGGGGGCGGGGGCGTCACCGGGGGTGGTCGCTGGTCGCGCCACTCCCGGGGCGTCGTCCCGAAGGCCGCCCGGAACCGGCGGCTGAAGTGCGACGGGTCGCTGAACCCCCATGACCGGGCGACCGCGGCGATCGGCCGGCCGCCGGGCCGCGCCAGCTCGGCCCGGGCGCCTTCCAGGCGCTGGTCGATGACCCACTGCTCCAGGCTGAACCCGGCTGCCGAGCACAGCCGGTAGAGCTGGCGGACGCTGATCGTGTGCTCGGCCGCGACCCGGGCGGCGTCGAGGTCGGGGTCGGTCAGGTGCTGGTCGACCCAGGTGCGGATCCGGGTCAGCAGGGTCTCGCCCGGCACGGCGCAGGTGGTGCCGTCCGCATCCGCCGCGGAGATGACCAGGGCCCGCGCCAGCTCCACGGTGGCCACGGACAGCGCCGGCCACCCCGGGTCTGCGGTCAGCCTCTCGGCGTCGCGGGTCACCTGGGCGACGTGCGCCCGGACCAGCTCGTACAGCGGGCTGTCCGCCACGTGCGGTGCCGCCCGGCGCACGACGTCCACCGACAGCCCGAGCCGGGCGACCGGGATCTGCAGGGCCCGGCCCGCGCCCTCGGTGTCCCCCCAGGCGAAGGAGTAGGGGGAGGTCACGTCGGTGACCGCGAGGGTGCCAGGGGTCAGGGCACGTTGCCGGCCGCCCTGCTCGTGCCGGCCGGTGCCGTGCTCCTGGACGTAGAGCGACACCACCGGCGGGGCGTCCGGCGGCGGCCGGCGGCGGCCGACGGCCAGGGGACCCACGACGTCGGCGCGCAGCACCGGCAGCCCGCCGAGCTCCCAGGCGTCCAGGCGCACCTGCACCGGTGCCGCCGGCTCGCGCAGCCACACCCGGGAGCCCATCCCGGCCTGTAGCCGCGCGACGACGGCGGCCGGACGGCGGTCGGCACCGGTGAGCTGCCGGCTGTCCAGGACCGTGACCATCGCGCCTCCCCGTGCGGGTGGTCGGCGACGCTGCCGCGAGCACCGACATCCTGTCGCCCCGACCGACTGTGCGGAAGGGCGTCCGTCCCGGGTGGTCGGCACGCAGGGGCCAGCACCGGGCACCGAGGGCACAGTCCCGCGGCGGCGTCGTCCCTAGCGTGCTCAGCGCCATCACCCACAGCACCCACGGAGGAGACGCCATGCCCGTCCTGGCCCACGACGGCATCGAGACCTACTACAAGGACTGGGGGACCGGTCAGCCGATCGTGTTCAGCCACGGCTGGCCGCTGTCGTCGGACGACTGGGACGCCCAGCTGATGTTCTTCGTGCAGCACGGCTACCGGGTCATCGCCCATGACCGCCGGGGCCACGGCCGCTCCACCCAGACCGACGACGGCCACGACATGGACCACTACGCCGACGACCTGGCGGCGCTCACCGCCCACCTGGACCTGCGCGACGCGGTGCACGTGGGGCACTCGACCGGCGGCGGCGAGGTGGTGCACTACATCGCCCGGCACGGCCAGGACCGGGTCGCCAAGGCGGTGCTGATCAGCGCGGTGCCGCCGATCATGGTGCAGACCGACGCCAACCCGGGCGGGCTGCCCAAGAGCGTCTTCGACGGCATCCAGGAGCAGGTGGCCACCAACCGGGCGCAGTTCTACCGCGACCTGCCGGCCACCGCGTTCTACGGCTTCAACCGGCCGGGCGTGGAGCCGGTCGAGGGGCTGATCCAGAACTGGTGGCGCCAGGGGATGATGGGCGGCGCCAAGGCCCACTACGACGGCGTCGTCGCCTTCTCCCAGACCGACTTCACCGACGACCTGAAGAAGATCACCGTCCCGGTGCTGGTCATGCACGGTGACGACGACCAGGTCGTGCCCTACGCGGACTCGGCGCCGTTGTCGGTCGAGCTCCTGCCGAACGGGACGCTGAAGACCTACGCCGGCTTCCCGCACGGCATGCCGACCACCGAGGCGGCCACCATCAACGCCGACCTGCTGGAGTTCATCCGGAGCTGACGGCGGCCGGGGTGCGTACCGGCACCCCGGCGGTGATCACCACGGGCTGGTGGCTGCCTCGCGGCGGCACAGGCAGCCACCAGCCCGGTCTCGCCCCACGATGCGGGGCGCGGTGCTCAGCGGTGCTTGGTCCGGGTGCTCCTGCCGGTGCTCTTGCTCCGCTTGCCGCTCTTGACCTTGCCCTTGGTGGTGACCGGGTGCAGCCCCGCGCCCAGCACCCCCGCGACGGCTTGGACGCCGGGGTGCGCGGCCAGCTCCTCGGTGGGCACCGGCAACGGCAGGCACCAGTTGGGCCGGTCGTTCGCGCCGGGCATGTTGGGCCGGCGCTCCTCGGCGAGCGCGTCGTCCAGCGTCGCCGACAGCAGGGTCGAGGGTGCGGTGGCCAGCTGCCGGTGGGCCGCCTCGACCGCCTCGGCCGGGTCGGCGCCCTCCGGGACGAAGTCCAGGTGCCCGAGCAGCGAGGTGCGGCCGCGCAGCAGCTCCTCCTCGGTGCCCAGCCCGCGTTCCCGCTGCTCGGCCAGGTCGGAGCCGGTCCACAGCCCGGCGACCGTCGGCAGGTCGTGGGTGGTGATCGCGGCCATCGCCTCGGCGGGCCACTGCGCGGGCTCGTCGTCCTCGAACCACAGCAGCCGGTAGGACAGGATCCCGTGCTCGGCCATCGCCTCGCGGACGCCGTCCTCGACGGTGCCCAGGTCCTCGCCGACGACGATGGCCTGCGCCCGGTGGCTCTCCAGGGCGACGATGTCCAGCAGGTCCTCGTGCGGGTAGCGGACGTACGCGCCCTCGGCCGCGCTGCCGTCCGAGGGCACCCACCACAGCCGGAACAGCCCCATCACGTGGTCGACCCGCAGGCCGCCCGCACCGGCCATCGTGGCCCGGATCGACTGGATGAACGGCTCGTAGTCGGCTGCCTGCAGCCGCCAGGGCACCAACGGCGGGGAGCCCCAGTCCTGGCCCTGGCTGTTGAACGCGTCAGGCGGGGCGCCGACGCTCACGCCCTGGGCCAGCACGTCCTGCCAGGCCCAGGCGTCCGCGCCGCCGCCGGCCACCCCGATCGGCAGGTCCTGGATCACGGTGGTGCCCTCGGTGGCCGCCCGCAGCTGGACGTCGAGCAGCCACTGCAACCAGGCGTGGAAGGCGATCTCCCGGTCGTGGCCGGCCACGAAGTCGGCCACGGCACCGCCGCGGGGGTCGCGGAGCGGCTCGGGCCAGGTGTGCCAGTCCGGGCCGTGCTCGTCGGCGAGCGCGCACCAGGTCGCCCAGTCCATCAGCGGCTGACCCTGGTGCCACCACCAGTCGCGGAAGGGCCCCTCGTCGACCCCGGCGTCGAAGACCCGCTGGAGCACCCGGCGCTTGAGCGCCCAGATGGCGTCGCGGTCGATGAGCTCGCCGTCGTTGAGCGCCCGGCCGGCGTCGGCCTCGATGTCGACGGCGTCGGCGCCGGGCACCTCGGCGATCCGCAGGTAGACCGGGTTGCGGAAGCGGCGGGTGGCCGGCAGGTAGGGGCTGTCCTCCTGGCCGGGGGTCGGGGCGACCGCGTGCAGCGGGTTGACCAGCACGAAGCCCGCGCCCTGCGCCTGGGCGAACTCGCGCACGGTGCGCAGGTCGCCGAGGTCGCCGATGCCCCAGCTCTCACGCCCGCGGGTGGCGTACAGCTGCACCGCCCAGCCCCAGGCGCGCCAGCCCTCGGGCAGCCAGCAGCGGCCGGGGGAGACGATCAGCCGCCGCTCCCGGCCGTCGGGAGTGCGCAGCCGGTGGTAGCCGAGCGGGAAGTCCTCGGGGAGCTCGCCGTCGACCTGCCGGGTCTGCCCGTCCTCGCACTCGACGTCGGCGCGGTCGACCTCCAGGGCGTCCCCGGGCCGCGCCACGATCGGCGCCCGGTCGAGGAGGTCCTCGGGCGGGGTGCCGATCACCTCCCGCAGCCGGTCGATGGTGGCCTGCGCGATCGTGTGTTCCTCGTCGAGGGCGTCGAGCCAGCTGGCGTCGATGCCCCATGCGTCCGTCGTCGGGGCGCCGGTCACGGGGTTCGGGGCGGAGCTCGTCACCCCCCGATCCTCACCGGTCGGGGCCGGCTCTGCCGAGTGGGGTGGCTGCGGAGGTGGTCACACCCGGTCCGCCGGTGTCCGGACCGGCGGGCGCAGCGACCCGGCGACCAGCACGGCCACGCCCAGCAGGACGGCGACGACGGTCAGCGCACGCAGCACGGTCACCTGCTGCCCGAGCAGCCCGATCAGCGGCGGCCCGGCCAGGAAGGCGCAGTAGCCGATGGAGGCGACGACGCTGACGCGGGCGGCTGCCCCCGCCGGGTCGTCGGCCGCGGCGCTCATCCCGGTCGGGAAGCCGAGCGAGGCGCCGGCACCCCAGAGCAGGGCGCCGAGGAAGGCGACCGGCGGGGACCCGAACACGAACAGCAGCAGGCCGACGACGGCCAGCCCGGCCAGCAGCCGGATCACCGGGACCCGGCCGTACCGGTCCAGCAGCGAGCCGCCGAACCAGCGGGCCAGGGTCATGGCGGTGAGGAACAGCGCGAAGCCCAGCGTGCCGGTCGTCTCCGACGTGCCGTGGTCGTCGATCAGCGCCACCGCCAGCCAGTCGTTGGCGGTGCCCTCGGCGAAGGAGAAGGCCAGCACGACCACCCCGATCACCAGCGTGCGCGGCTCCCGCCAGGCGGCCAGCGCGCTGAACCGCTCGGCCGGGACCCCGTCGGGGTCGGTGTCGACGTCGGGGACGAACCCCCGCGTGGTGAGCGGCACGACCACCGCGACGAGCACGGCGACCCCGGCCAGGTGGACCGGCACGGGTACGTCGAGGGCGACCATCGCCGTCCCCAGGAGCGCCCCGATGACCGTGCCCAGGCTGAAGCCGGCGTGGAAGCGGGACATGACGACCCGGCCCAGGTGCCGCTCGACGACGGCGCCCTGGACGTTCATCCCGACGTCCCAGGCGCCGTTGGACAGGCCCATGACGAACAGCCCGGCCGTCAGCACGGCCACCGAGGTGACCGAGCCGATGGCGATGACGCCCGTCGCCGCGGCGAGCACGAGCGCCATCACGATCACCGTCGCGCGAGAGCCGATCCGCCCGATCAGGGTGCCGGCCAGCGGCAGGGCGATCACCGACCCGGCGGCGATGGCCAGCAGCACCAGGCCGAGCGCGGCCGGGTCGAGGTCGAGCCGGTCGCGGACCTGCGGGATCCGGCTGGCCCAGCTGGCGAAGGCGAACCCCGCGCCGATGAAGGCGACGTAGACCGCCCGCATGGCCGTGGTCACCTGGGCCGGGTCGGGCGACCGGCGGACGTCGGTGCTGGTCAACGCGGGAGCTCCTGGGAGTCGGTGGGCCGAACGGCCCGGGCGATGATCTCGTGGGTCTCGGCACGGGAGACCGGCCGGGTGGAGAGGACCTTGTGCATGACCAGGCCCTCGACCAGCGCGTCGAGCCCCCGTGAGGTGGTCGGGTCGACGAACCGCTCGAGCACCCCGCGGCTGCGGCGCATCCACGACTCGGTGACCGACCGCAGCGCCGGGTCGCGCAGCGCAGCGAGGAAGAGCTCGTAGGCCACCGCCCAGTCGCGGTCGTCGGCATCGGCGTCGGCGTGCACCAGCTCGGTGACGGCGTCCACGACGTCTGCGGTGCTGGCGACCTCGGCGAAGTGCGCCTCGTACTTGACCGCCATCCGCTCGGCGTGCAGGGCGAAGGCCTGCGCGCGCAGGTCCTCCAGGCCGGTGAAGTGGTAGGTCAGCGAGCCCAGCGGGACGTCGGCGGCCGCGGCGATCAGCCGGTGGGTGGTGCCGGCGACGCCGTGCTCGGCGATGACGTCGACGGTCGCCTCGACGATCCGCGCCGCCCGGTCGGGGTCGTGCCGCCGCACCGGCCGGTCGCCCGTCTCGGAGTCGGGGGCCTGGCTCACGGGAGCGGTCGGACGACGCGGGCCGGGCTGCCGACCGCGACGACGTCGGCGGGCAGGTCCCGGGTGACCACCGAGCCGGCGCCGACCACCGTGTTGGCGCCGATCGTGACGCCGGGGCAGACGATCACACCGCCGCCGAGCCAGACGTTGTCCTCGACGACGATCGGCTCGGCGGACTCCCACTTGTCCCGGCGCGGGCCGGGCTCCAGCGGGTGGGTCGCGGTGAGCAGCTGGACGTTCGGGCCCATCTGTACGTCGTCACCGATGGTGATCCGGGCGACGTCGAGGCAGACCAGCCCGAAGTTCGCGAAGGTGCGCGCGCCGACCGTGGTCTGGGAGCCGTAGTCGCAGTGGAACGGTGCGCGGATCTCACTGCCCGGGCCGAAGGCGCCGAGCAGCTCCTCGAGCACGGCACGTCGGGCGGCCCCGTCGGTGGGGTCCATCGTGTTGTAGCGGTGGGTGAGCGACTGCGCCCGGGTGCTCTCCGCCGCCAGCTGCGGGTCGTCGGCGATGTACGGGTCGCCGGCGAGCATCCGGTCGCGCATCGAGCGCGGGTCGTCCGTCATGTGTACGAGCGTACACATCACTGTGTACGCGCGTACACATCCGGGTGTGGGCGGCGGGTCACTCGCGGACCGGGTCGGCCGACAGGTCCGCCGCGATCCCGGCGAGCAGGCCGTCCAGCCCGGGCAGCTGGTAGCTCCAGAACCCGGTGACGAGTGCGCGCGCGTGCTCGTCGTCCGTGGCGGTCGACAGGATCCGCGCCACCGCACGCCGGGTGTTGTCGAAGACGAGGTGGAGCAGGTCCCGGTGCACGGGCCGGGGGGTGCCCGGCAGCGCGCGCACGGTGTGGTCGACCAGGCGCTGCACGAAGGCGGCGGGGTACCCGGCCACGGGCGTGCCGTCGGCACGGTCCAGCAGCACGCTGACGGCCAGCCGGTGCGCGAGCCAGAAGTCCAGCAGCTCTGCGGCGGCGGCGGCGCGGTTGCCGCTCCCCTCGGCGAGGGCTGCGATCCGGCCGTCCAGCAGCTCGTCGTGGCGGGCGGCGAGCTCGGGGGGCACCACCTCGGCGAACAGCGCCTCCTTGGACGGGAAGTACCGGTAGACGTTCCCCGGGGCCGTGCCGGCGACGGCGGCGATGCCGGCCATCGAGGTCCCCGCGTAACCCTGGTCGGCGAAGCACCGCAGTGCGGCGGCCCGGATGCGGGCGCGCACCGCTTCCTTGAGGACCTGCGCCATCAGCTGCGCCCCGCCAGCCAGTCGACGTCGGGCTGCACGTCGGCCCACGGTGCGGCGGCCTCGAGCTCGTGGGCCAGGGCCAGCAGGAGCCGGTCCGCCCCCGGCCGGGCGGCGAAGTGGACGCCCACCGGCAACCCGCCCGAGCGACCCAGCGGCACCGACATCGCCGGGCACCCGGCGATGTTGTCCATCGGGGTGTAGCCGACGGCCTCCTCGGTGCGGCGGATCAGCGTCTCCCGGCCGGCTGCCGGCGACAGGTGGCCCAGTGGCCAGCAGACCCGGGCCAGGGTGGGGCTGAGGACCACGTCGCAGTGCTCGAACAGGGCGAGCCGGGCCCGGGTCGCGTCGGTGAACGCCCGCTCGCCGTCGGCCCGGGCCGTGGGGCCCAGCCCCGCTGCCCAGTCGATCAGCTCGAGCGTGAACGGCTCCAGCTCCGCGGGCCCCGGCGGGCGGCCGAACAGGGGCGTGACCATCGCCGCGACGTCGGTCATGGTCCGGGCCGCCGCGGAGAAGAAGGCGCGGCTGAGAGCGTCGCCGTCCACGTCCTGCGCCGGAGCCGCCTCGACGTGGTGCCCCAGCGCCGCGCACAGCTCGGCGGCGCGGGCGACCTCCCGGGCCACGGCGTCCTCCGGTTCGCGCCCGGTGAGGGTCTGCGTGAGCACGGCGATCCGGAGCCGCGCGCCGTCCGGTCCGGTGACCAGCCCGACCGGCGGGTGGACCGCGTCGGGGCCGGTGCGCTCGGTCGCGGCCAGGAGGTGGGCGCTGTCCCGCACGCTGCGGCTGATGCAGTGCTCGACCACCAGGGCCGGCAGTCCGGGCAGCTCTGGTCCGGACGGGACGGTCCGCAGGTTCGAGGGCTTGAAGCCGAACAGGCCGGTGAGGCTGGCCGGCACCCGCAGCGAGCCCCCGGCGTCGTTGCCGTGGGCCAGCGGCACGATCCCGGCAGCCACCAGGGCGGCCGAGCCGCCCGAGGAGCCGCCGGCCGACAGTCCCTCACCCCACGGGTTCAGCGTCGGTCCGCGGAGCGCGGACTCGGTGCTGCCCAGCAGCCCGAACTCCGAGCTGGTGGTCGAGCAGAGGACGGCGAGTCCGGCGTCCCGTAGCCGGGCGGCGTAGGGAGAGACGCCGGGTGCCGGGTTCGTGGCCATCAGCCGTGAGCCCATGGTCCACCGCAGCCCGGGCCAGGCCAGCAGCTCCTTGACGGCGAACGGGACGCCGGCCAGCGGACCCTCTGCGGTGGGCTCGGCGGGCGCCTCCGCGACGGTGTCGGCGACCGCGTTCAGGGTGGGGAGGTCGGCGATCAGGCCGCGGGCGGTCTCGGCCAGGTCGGCGGCGGACACCTCTCCCGCGCGGACCAGGCGGGCCATCTCCACCCCGTCCCACCTGCGGTACTCCTGCGCAGCGATGAGCATGGACGAACAGTGAACGCCTCATTCGCGCTTGGCAAGGGGATCCTGGGCGGTCCCGGTCAGCTGCGGGGCTTGGCCCGTCGGGTCGGGACGGCGGTGGCCGGGTCCTCCGGCCACGGGTGCCGGGGGTAGCGGCCGCGCAACTCGCTGCGGACCGCCGGGTACCCGGTGACCCAGAAGCCGGCCAGGTCCGCGGTCGTCGCGACCACCCGGGACGCGGGGGAGAGCAGCTGCAGGCGCAGCGGCCGGCCGGCGACCACCGGTGCTGCCGCCCAGCCGAACACCTCCTGCACCCGCACCGACAGGGTCGGCACCGTGGGATCGGCGTAGTCGACCCGCAGGTTCGAGCCGGTGGGCACCTCGACCCGTTCGGGCACCAGCTCGTCCAGCCGCCCGGCCAGCTGCCAGGGCAGCAGTCCGCGCACCGCGGCGACCAGGTCGATCCGGGCGAGGTCCCGGCGGCTGCGGGCGCCGGACAGCGCCGCGCCGTCGGCCAGCGCGGCGAGCAGCGCCTCGTCGTCCACCGCCGGCCACGGCTCGCCCAGCCCGGCGTGCGCGGCGGCCAGCCGTTCGCGCAGCGCCCGGGCGGCCGGCGTCCAGGTCAGCAGGGTCAGCCCGTCCCGGCGGAGGCCCTCGGCGAGCGCCGCGGTCACCGCCGCCGGGTCTGGGTCGGGCAGCGGGCGCTCGGTGAGCACGATGGCGCCCAGCCGCTCGACCCGGGCCGCCCGGACGTCGCCGTCCCGCCAGGTCACCTCCGGCCCGTCGGTGTGCGCGGCCGCACCGGCCGCCAGGGCGGTCGCCTCGTCCACCGCGACCGCGGCGCGCACCCGGGCGTCGCGTCGCCCCGGGGCGCGGTCGGCGGCGGCCACGGCCAGCCAGCCGGCGCCGGACAGCGCGGTGCCGGGCGCCAGCTCCGCACCCGTGCCGGCGGCCAGCAGGTAGGTGCGTTCGGTGCCGGGACGGCGGCGGGCCAGCCACTCCGGGTGCGCCAGCCCGACGAGCAGCCCCGCGGCGGCGTCGTCCGGCAGGCCCGTGTCCGGAGCCACCGGCGCCGCCCGGGACAGCCGGGCCACCTCCTCCCGCCAGCGGGCGGCCGGTCCGCCGGACTGACCGCGCAGCGCCCGCCACTCGGCGACCAGGTCGTCGGAGCGCGGCGCGACGTCGGCCGACAGCAGCGCCACGACCTCCGCCGCGCGTCGCCGGCCCACCTGCGCGGCGCCGTCGAGCAGCGCCCGGGCCAGCCGCGGGTGCGCCCCGACCGCCGTCAGCGCCCGGCCGCGCGGGGTGACCCGGCCGTCGTCGTCCACCGCGCCCAGCTGGCGCAGCGTCGACCGGGCGACGGTGAACGCGGCCTCCGGCGGTGCGTCCGGCAGCGCGAGGCCGGCGCCGTCCGGGGCGCCCCAGACCGCCAGCTCCAGGGCCAGCCCGGTCAGGTCGGCCAGGGCGATCTCCGGTTCGCCCGAGGCGGGCAGCCGGTCGTGCTCGGCGGCCGACCACAGCCGGTACACCCGCCCGGGCGCCTCCCGCCCGGCCCGGCCGGCCCGCTGCACCGCCGAGGAGCGGGAGACCCGGACGGTGACCAGTGCGCCCATCCCGCGGGCCACGTCGAACCGCGGCACCCGCGCCAGGCCTGCGTCGACGACGGTGCGCACCCCGGGCACGGTCAGGCTGGTCTCGGCGACGTCGGTCGACAGGACCACCCGGCGCCGGGGGCCCGGAGTGAGTGCGGCGTCCTGCTGGTCGGGCGGCAACCGGCCGTGCAGCGGCCGGACGTCGGCGTCCACCCCGCTCAGCAGCCCGGCGACCCGGCCGATCTCGGCGGCGCCCGGGAGGAAGACCAGCACGTCGCCGGTCTGCTCGGCCAGCGCCCGGCGCACGGTGTCGGCGACCGCGGCCAGCAGCCGCGGGTCCACGGACGGACCGTGGGGCGGGGCGACGGGTGGGCTCGGCGGGCACCACACCGGCTCGACGTCGTGCAGCGAGCCGGTCGCCTCGATGACCGGCGCGCCGCCCATCAGCTCGGCCAGCCGGTCGGCTGCGGCGGTCGCCGACATGGCCAGCAGCTCCAGCTCCGGGCGCAGCGCGGCCCGGACGTCGAGGGTGAAGGCCAGTGCGAGGTCGGTGTCCAGCTGCCGTTCGTGGCACTCGTCGAGCACCACGGCCGACACCCCGGGCAGCTCCGGGTCGGCCTGCAGCCGGCGGACGAGCAGTCCGGTGGTGACCACCTCGACGCGGGTGGCGTCGCTGCGCCGGCTGTCACCGCGCACGCTGTAGCCCACCGAACGGCCCACCGGCTCGCCCAGCAGCGACGCCATCCGGCGGGCCGCGGCCCGGGCGGCCACCCGCCGGGGCTCGGCCACCAGCACCCGGCCGGGCAGCCGGCCGGCCAGCGCCAGCGGGACGAGCGTGGTCTTGCCCGTGCCCGGCGGGGCGACCAGCACCGCGGCACCGGCGGCGGTCATCGCCGCGTCGAGGGCGGACAGCACCGATCGGACCGGCAGGTCGGTCCCGGGCGTCCCCGGCGGCGGCAGCACGACGGCCAGTCTCGCCTGGCCGGTCAGGCCCGGTGCGCCCAGCTCTTGTCCTGGCCGACCTCCGGGTTCAGGGTGGGCACCTGGGACGACGACGTCCGGAGGTCTGCGTGGCGACGCACAGCGGCAGCAGCAACCGAACCGGCGCGGGTGCACCGGCACCCCGCCCGCCCGAGCAGGTGCGCAACGTGGCGCTGGTCGGCCGCGCCGGAGCCGGGAAGACCACCCTGGCAGAGGCGCTGCTGGCGGCTGCCGGCGCGTTGCCCCGCGCCGGCCGGGTGGAGGAGGGCACCACCTGCCTGGACACCGAGGAGGTGGAGGTCCGGCTCCAGCACTCGGTCTCGCTGGCCGCGGCCACCGTCGAGCACGCCGGCCACCGGGTCACCCTGCTGGACACCCCGGGCGCCCCGGACTTCGTCGGTGAGCTGCGGGCCGCGCTGCGGGCCGCCGACGCCGCGCTGGTCGTCGTCTCCGCCGTGGCCGGGGTGGACGCCGGCACCGTGCAGCTGTGGGACGAGTGCGCCGCCGTAGGGCTGCCGCGGGCGGTCGTGGTCACCCAGGTCGACCGGCCGCGGGCCGACGTCCCGGCGGTCGTGCGCAGCTGCCGGGAGCTGCTCGGCGCCGGGGTGCACCCGTTGCACGTGCTGGGCGACGACGGCGCGCTCACCTCTCTGCTGGAACCACTGCCCGGGGACCCGGAGCGCGACCGGCTGCGCGCCGAGCTGATCGAGGGGGTGATCGCCGAGAGCGAGGACGAGACGCTGATGGACCGCTACCTCGCCGGGGAACCGATCGGGGTCGCCGACCTGGTCGCCGACCTGGAGACGGCGGTCGCCCGCGGCGACTTCCACCCTGTGCTGTGCACCGCGCCGCCCACCGGGCTCGGGGTGGCCGAGCTGCTGGACCTGCTGGTGAGCGCCTTCCCCTCGCCGCTGGAGCGCCCGTGCCCAGCGGTCGCCCGGCCGGACGGTCGACCCGCCGGGCACGTGGGCTGCGACCCGGCCGGGCCGCTCGTGGCCGAGGTGGTGAAGACGACGACCGACCCCTACCTCGGCCGGATCTCGCTCGTGCGGGTCTTCTCCGGCACCCTGCGCCCCGACGTCCCGGTGCACGTGGGCAGCCACGGCTCCGGCTGGGGCGAGCAGCACCCCGACCACGACGCCGACGAGCGGGTCGGCGGCCTCGCCAGCGTGCTGGGCAGCGTGCTGCGGCCGGTCGCCGAGTGCCCGGCCGGCGACCTGTGCGCGGTGGCCCGGCTGAGCAGCGCGGAGACCGGGGACACCCTCTCCGACCCGGAGCACCCGCTGGTGGTGCGGCCCTGGCCGCTGCCGGACCCGCAGCTGCCGGTGGCCGTCGAGGCGGCCTCGCGCAGCGACGAGGACCGGCTCGCCGGTGCGCTCACCCGGCTGGCCGCCGAGGACCCGGCGGTGCGGGTGGAGCGGCGGCCGGACACCGGGCAGCTGCTGCTGTGGTGCGTGGGCGACGCGCACGCCGAGGTGCTGCTGGACCGGCTGCGCGGCCGGTACGGGGTCGCCGTGCACACCCCGCCGGTGCAGGTGCCGATGGTCGAGACGCTCGCCGGTCCGGCCACCGTGACCGGGCGGCACGTCAAGCAGTCCGGCGGGCACGGGCAGTACGCCGTCGTCGTCCTCGAGGGGCGGCCGGGTGCGGCCGGGTCCGGGGTGACCTTCAGCCAGCGGGTGGTCGGCGGGGCGGTGCCCATCCAGTTCCACGCCAGCGTGGAGAAGGGGGTCCGCGCCCAGGCCGCCCGCGGGATCAGCGGGAACCGCCCGCTGGTCGACGTGGAGGTCGTCCTCGTCGACGGCAAGGCGCACTCCGTCGACTCCTCCGACGCCGCGTTCTCCGCCGCCGGCGCGCTGGCCCTGCGGGAGCTCGCCGCCGCGGCCGGCACCCAGGTGCTGGAGCCCTGGTGCGCCGTGGAGGTGACGGTCCCCGCCGAGCACGTCGGCCCGGTCCTCGGCGACCTCGCCGGGCGGCGGGCCCGGGTCACCGGTAGCGTCGCCGAACCCGAGCGCGAGGAGACGACGGTGCACGCCGAGGTGCCCGAGCGGGAGCTGATCACCTACCCGCGTGCGCTGCGGTCGGTGTCGCACGGCACCGGCCGGTTCACCCGGCGTCCGCTGGGCCACGAACCGGCCCCGGCCGCCGTCGTCGCCGACCTGCAACCGGCCTGACCCGGGCCGGCGGTGCCGGTCGAACGTCGAGGAGAGGACCCACCGTGGCACGACGGGCAGACCAGCAGCAGGCACCCGCGGCGGAGGCGACCGACCGCAGCCGGCCCGCCACCGGCCGGGGTGGGGAGCAGGCGAACGTCACCGACACCTCGGTCCCGCCCGGCCGGCAGTGGGCGGGCCGGATCGGCGGGCCGGTCGCCGCGCTGGTCGTCTACTTCCTGCTCCGCCAGGACGATGCCCTGAGCACCGCCGGCCGGACGACGGCGGCGATCGGCGTGCTGCTCGCCGTCTGGTGGATGACCGAGGCGCTCCCGCTGCCGGCGACCGCGCTGGTGCCGATCGTTGCCTTCCCGCTGCTCGGCGTGCTGTCGGTGGAGGAGGCGGCCGCGCCCTACGCGAACCCCAACATCTTCCTGTTCATGGGCGGCTTCATGGTCGCCCTGGCCATGCAGAAGTGGGAGCTGCACCGGCGGATCGCGCTGCTCACCGTGCGCGCGGTGGGCACCAAGCCACCCCGGCTGATCGCCGGGTTCATGCTCGCCACCGCCTTCCTGAGCATGTGGGTGAGCAACACCGCGACCACGGTGCTGATGCTGCCCATCGGGCTCAGCGTGCTGATGCTCGTGCTGGACCGGGTGGCCGCCGGCAGCGTCGACGCCGAGGCCGTCGAGGCGGCCACCGACACCGACGGCGGCGGCGACACCCCCGGCGACGGCGGCCCGGCGGTCACCGAGCTCATCCAGGACTCCGACACCCGGAACTTCGCCGTCGCCCTGATGCTGGGCATCGCCTACGCGGCCAGCATCGGCTCGCTCGCCACGCTGATCGGCACCCCGCCCAACCTCATCCTCGCCGGCTTCGTGGAGCAGAACTACGACATCGAGCTGGGCTTCGGCGAGTGGATGCTGATGGGCCTGCCGCTCGCCGCGGTCTTCCTGGTGCTCGCCTGGCTGGTGCTCACCAAGGTGGCCTTCCGGTCCGGGCTGCGCGACATCCCGGGCGGGAAGCGGGTGATCCAGTCCGAGATCGAGAAGCTCGGCTCGATGTCCCGGGGCGAGTGGACCGTGCTGGTGGTCTTCGTGACCACCGCCCTGCTGTGGGTGTTCCGCCAGCCGCTGACCGGTTGGGGCGCGCTGACCGACGTGCTGCCGTTCGTGGCGAACCTCGACGACGCCACCATCGCCATCGCCGCGGCCGTCGCGCTGTTCCTCATCCCGGTCAAGGCCCGGGAGGGCGTCTCCGCACTGGACTGGCAGCAGGCGCAGAAGCTGCCCTGGGGCGTGCTGCTGCTCTTCGGTGGCGGCCTGAGCCTGGCCGCCGCGGTGCAGGCGAGCGGGCTGGACGAGTACGTGGGCAACCAGGTGGGCGCGGTGGGGACGCTGCCGACCATCCTCCTGGTGGTCGTCACCGCCGGGGTGGTCCTGCTGCTCACCGAGGTCACCAGCAACACGGCGACGGCGGCGGCCTTCCTGCCAGTCCTCGGTGGGGTCGCCCTCGGGCTCGACCTCTTCCCGCTGGTGCTGCTGGTGCCCGCGGCGCTGGCCGCCACCTGCGCGTTCATGCTGCCGGTGGCCACCCCGCCCAACGCGATCGTGTTCGGCTCCGGCTACGTCACCATCGGGCAGATGATCCGCGCGGGCGTCGTCCTGAACGTGATCGGCATCGTGCTGATCACCGCCGCGGTCTACTTCCTCGGCGGGATCGCCCTGGGCATCACCTTCTGAGCTCCCGAGGACGAGCGGTCGGTGTTTCCCGGCGGGCGGCCGGTGGGCAGGGGGCGCCGGGGCACGTGACCGGCGCGTCGTCCTGGGTCAGCCGAGCCGGGCGGAGAGGGAGATCGTGGAGGACCTGCACCTGGGGTACGCGCTGGTCGGCAGCCTGGCGGTCGCCCTGGCCGCGCTGTCCAGCAAGATGCGCGACCTGCCGTTCAGCGAGCCGTTGCTGGCGCTGCTGCTCGGGGTGGTCGTGGGCCCGCAGGTCCTCGGGCTGATCGAGGTGGCCGACCCGCTCCGCACGCCCCTGGTGCACGAGATGGCCCGGGTGCTGCTCGCGATCTCGCTGATCGGGGTGGCGCTGCGCTTCCCGGTGCGCCGGCTGCGCCCGGTGGTCACCCCGACGACGGTGCTGGTGACGGTGGGCATGCTCGGGATGGCCGCGCTCTCGGCCGGCCTGGCCTGGCTGGTGCTCGGCATCCCGGTCGCCCTGGCCGCGCTCATCGGCGCCTGCATCACCCCCACCGACCCGGTGCTCGCCTCCAGCGTGGTCACCGGGAAGCCGGCCGAGGAGCACCTCCCGGCCCGCACCCGGCAGCTGCTGTCGGAGGAGTCGGGCGCCAACGACGGCCTGGCCCTGCCCTTGGTGCTGCTGGGGATCGCGCTGGTGCTCGCCGACTCCCTGGGGCACGCCGCCCTCGACGGCCTCTACCAGGTCGTCGTCGGCATCGTGATCGGGATCGTGGTCGGCCTGATCGCCGGCCGCGCCATGAGCTTCGCGATGAGCCGCTCCGACGTCGACGAGGGCCCGTCGCTGGTGTTCACGCTGGTGCTGGCGGTCGCGGTGCTCGGCATCGCCCGGATCGCGAACTCCGACGGCGTCCTGGCCGTCTTCGTCGCCGGGCTGGCCTACAACTTCGCCGTCGCCCAGGACGAGGTCGGCCCGCAGAACACCATCGACGAGGGCGTGAACCGGTACCTGGTGCTCCCGCTGTTCCTGCTGCTCGGCATCCTGCTGCCCTGGTCGGCGTGGGCCGACCTCGGCTGGGCGGCGGTGGTCTTCCCGGTGGCGGTGCTGCTCCTTCGGCGCCTGCCCGTGCTGCTGGCACTGGCCCGCCCGCTGGGGCTGCGACTGCGGGACGCGGTGTTCCTGGGCTGGTTCGGGCCGATCGGGGTGAGCGCGCTGTTCTACCTGACCCTCAGCGAGGAGGACGGCGTGACCGACCCGCGGCTGTGGGCGGCCGGCACGCTGGTGGTCGCGGCCAGCACCGTCGCGCACGGGATCAGCTCCGCGCCCGGCCGCCGGCTGTACCGCCGGGCCGCGGGCAGCTGACCGGCGCTCGCCGTGCGGTTGATCACCACTGACGGTAGGCATGCGCCATGACGGTGATCGGCTTCCACAACTCCCACGAGCAGGTGCACCCCACCGACCTGCTCCGCGCGGTGCAGCACGCCGAGCAGGTCGGCTTCACCGCGGCCATGTGCTCCGACCACCTCCAGCCCTGGAATCCGCGGCAGGCCGAGTCGGGTTTCGCCTGGTCCTGGCTGGGTGCGGCGCTGGCCACCACCGGGCTGCCCTTCGGGGCGGTCAACGCCCCCGGCCAGCGGTACCACCCGGTGATCATCGCCCAGGCGATCGCCACCCTCGGCGCGATGTTCCCCGGCCGGTTCTGGGTCGCGCTCGGCTCCGGCGAGGCGATGAACGAGCACGTCACCGGGCACGTCTGGCCGCGCAAGGAGCTGCGCGACGCCCGGCTGCGCGAGTGCGTCGACATCATCCGCGCCCTGCTGGCCGGGGAGGAGGTCAGCCACGACGGGCTGGTCACCGTCGACCGGGCGCGCATCTGGACGCTGCCGGAGCAGCAGCCGGCGCTCATCGCCCCGGCCGTCTCGGCGCGGACGGCCGCCCGGCACGCGGAGTGGGCCGACGGGCTGGTCACCATCAACCAGCCGCACGACGTGCTGCGCGAGGTCATCGCCGCCTACCGGGACGCCGGCGGGCAGGGCACGCTCACCATCCAGGTGCACGTCTCCTACGACCCCGACCCGGAGCGCGCCACCGCGATCGCCCACGACCAGTGGCGCAGCAACGTCTTCCCGCCGCCGCTGTGCTGGGACCTGGACACGACCGAGGCCTTCGACCTGGCCAGTCAGCACGTGCGACCCGAGGACATGGGGACGAGCGTGCGCATCTCCAGCGACCTCGGCCAGCACGCGGCCTGGCTCGCCGAGTACGTCGACCTCGGGTTCGACCAGGTGTACCTGCACCACGTGGGCAAGGAGCAGCTGCCGTTCCTGGACGCCTTCGGTGAGCACGTGCTGCCTCAGCTCGACGTCACCGCACCGGCCCCCGCGGTGGCGATCGACCCACCCGGCCCACCCCAGCCCCGCCGTCCGGCGCAGGCGCCCGAGCCCGCCGTCCTGGACTGAGGAGGAGACCGGTGCGGATCACCGACACGTCCGACCTGTGGTGGAAGAACGCCGTCGTCTACTGCCTGGACGTCGAGACGTTCATGGACTGGAACGACGACGGGGTGGGCGACCTGGAGGGCCTGGCCCAGCGGCTGGACCACCTGGCCGACCTCGGCGTCACCTGCCTGTGGCTGATGCCCTTCTACCCGACCGCCGGGCGGGACGACGGCTACGACATCACCGACTACTACGGGGTCGACCCGCGGCTGGGCACGCACGGTGACCTGGTGGAGATGATCCGGACGGCGAAGGACCGCGGCATGCGGGTCATCGCCGACCTGGTGGTCAACCACACCTCCGACCAGCACCCGTGGTTCCAGTCGGCCAAGGCCAGCAAGGACTCCCCGTACCGGGACTTCTACGTCTGGCGGGCGGAGGAGCCCCCGGACACGAGCGACCAGGTGGTCTTCCCCGACGCCGAGGGCGGCATCTGGACGCACAGCCCGGAGACGGGGGAGTGGTACCTGCACCGCTTCTACTCCGAGCAGCCCGACCTCGACGTCACCAACCCCCGGGTGCGGGACGAGATCGCCAAGATCATGGGCTTCTGGCTGGAGCTGGGCCTGTCCGGCTTCCGGGTCGACGCCGTCCCGTTCCTGCTGGAGACGGACGGCGTGGACGAGGACGACGCCGCGCACTTCCCCGACCCGCACGAGTACCTGCGCGCGCTGCGGGCCTTCCTGGGCCGCCGCACCGGCTCGGGCGTCCTGCTCGGGGAGGTGAACCTGCCGTTCGAGCAGCAGGCGGAGTTCTTCGGCGGGCAGGACGGCGACGAGCTGACCATGCAGTTCGACTTCAACACGATGCAGCAGATGTACCTGTCGCTGGCCCGCGGGGACGCCGGCCCGCTGGCCGCCTCGCTGGCCGCCCGCCCGGCGATCTCCCCGGACAGCCAGTGGGGCACGTTCGTGCGCAACCACGACGAGCTCACCCTGGACAAGCTCGGCGACGACGAGCGGGCCGAGGTGTTCGCCGCCTTCGGCCCCGACCCCGAGATGCAGGTCTACGACCGGGGCCTGATCCGCCGGCTGCCGCCGATGCTGGCCGGCGACCCGAGGCGGGTGCGGATGGTCTACAGCCTGCTGTTCTCCCTCCCCGGCACCCCGGTCCTCTTCTACGGCGAGGAGATCGGGATGGGGGAGGACCTCTCAGCCGGCAGCCGGCTGTCGGTGCGCACCCCGATGCAGTGGACCGGCGGGGCCAACGGCGGCTTCTCCGAGGCGCCGGCCGACCAGCTGACCCGGCCGGTCGTCGACGGCGGCTTCGCGCCGGAGTTCGTGAACGTCGCCGACCAGCGCCGTGACCCGGACTCGCTGCTGTCGTTCATGAAGCTGCTCATCCGGCGCTACCGCGAGTCGCCGGAACTCGGCTGGGGCGGGTTCCAGCTGCTGGACCAGCCGCACGCCGCCGTCCTGGCGCACCTGTGCACCTGGGACGACGGGGCGCTGGTCGCCGTGCACAACCTCGGCCCGGACCCCCTGACGGTGCCGCTCACGGTGCCCGGCTGCGGAGCCGGTCACCGGCTGGAGGACCTGCTCACCGCGGGCGGCGAGCAGCTCGCGGAGGACGGGTCGGTCGAGCTGGCGCTGGAGGGCTACGGGTACCGCTGGCTGCGGCTTGTCGCCGAGGACAGCCGGCGGTTGCTGTAGCCGACGCTCTGCCGGCGGAGCGGACGCTCCGCCGGCAGAGCTGACGCTGTGGACCTGGGGGACCACGGTGGGTCACTCCCCGCCGGTGTCCCGCGCGTCCCGCGCGCCACACCCGAGCACCTGCGCCGCTTCGTCGCAGGGCCCACCTAGCGTCCGCACCCGAGGTGATCACACAGATGAGCGACGAGCAGGACGTGCTGGCGGCCGGACCGGTCGAGCAGGACGGACGACGGACGGACACCGGGTCGACGGCGGCGGTGGTGCCCGGCCAACGGACGCAGGGCGAACCGGGACCGGCCGTGCCGGAGACCCCGGACGAGGTGCCCCAGGGTGCACCGGTCGAGGCGGCTGCCGCGGCCGAGCCGGACCAGCGGGAGGAACCGGCCACCGAACCACCGGCTCCTCCCCACCCGACCGCTCCGGTCGGCTTCCGGCCTCGGCCGCGGCTGCCCCGGCGCGGGGGGCCGATGGTGCGGATGGGCCCCTGGGCGCCGGTGGCCGGCGCGGGGATCGGCCTGCTGCTCGGTCTCATCGTGGTGCTGTTCCTGGCGCCGGCGGTGGACACCTTCGACCAGCGGCTGTCCCTGGTGTTCGTCGTCCTCGGGCTGACGCTGCTGGGCGCCGGCGGCACCCTGCTGGCCGACGAGGTGCGGCTGCTCCGCCGCGGCGCCCAGGCCGCCGAGGTGCGGGCCTCGAACGCCGGGGTGATCGCCGGTCTGCTCAACGGCCTCACCCCGGCCCGGCTGTTGATCACCGCCAGCGCGTTCGTGCTGTTGCTGAGCGCCTACGTCACCAACGGCGGGGTCTGACCCCCGGCCCGGTCAGCGCTGTCCCCGCTGACCGGGCCACACCCAGGCCAGGCCCGCCGCTCCTCCTCGGGCCGGGATCAGCCGGCGAGCAGGGCGTCGAGGCGCTGGTAGCCCTGCCGCACCCCGCTCTCCATGCCGCTGGCCAGGAAGCCGTCCCGGCCCTCGAAGGAGTCGACGAGCGAGGTGGCGGTGAGCCGGGTGCGCCCGCCGGGGAGCTCCTCGAGCACGAGCTTCTCCAGCGCGACGCCGTCCGGGAAGCCCTCGTAGGTGAAGGTCTGCACGATGAGCTCGGGGGAGCGGACCTCGTGGAAGCAGCCGTGGAAGCCGTGCTCCTCGCCGCCCTGGACGTGCACGTAGCGGTAGGAGCCACCGGTGCGGCAGTCGTAGTGGTCGATCCGCGCCTCGAGGCCGTTCGGGCCCTGCCACTGCACGACCAGGGCCGGGTCGGTGTGCGCGCGGAAGACCTTCTCCCGGGGCGCGTCGAACTCTCGGGTGATCCGGACGAGCGGGACGTCGGGGTCGGCGACGATCTGGGTCTCTCGGGTGCTGGTGCTGGTCATGACGGGTCTTCCTGTCCAGGGGTGGGGGAGACGTCGTCCGGCATGGCAGCCAGGACGTCGTCCAGTCGGCGGTAGCGCTGCTCGGCCTCGCGGCGGTAGCGCTCGATCCACTTCGTCATCAGGTCGAAGACCTGCGCCTCCAGGTGCACCGGGCGGCGCTGGGCCTCCCGGCTGCGGCTGACGAGGCCGGCGTCCTCGAGCACCTTGAGGTGCTTGGACACCGCCTGCAGGCTCACGTCGTAGGGGGCGGCGAGTTCGTTGACCGTGGCGTCGCCGAGGGCGAGCCGGGCCACCATGTCGCGCCGGGTGGGGTCGGCCAGGGCCGAGAACACCCGGGACAGGGCATCTGCCGCCACTGCGCCTCCTCTCTTCCTCAACCAATCGGTTGATTGGAAGAGCGTGGACCTGTCTGCAGCACTTGTCAACCGGTCGGTTGATGAAGAGCCGTGAAGTCGAGGACCATCCAGCGCACCCAGCCGGCGGGGGTGGAGCGTTCCCAGCTGGCCGTCATCGACGTCCCGTCGGCCGCGGCGCGCAGGCGCGCCCGCACGCCGTCGGCGGAGAACACCCAGCGGTGCACCACCCAGCCCCCGCCGGGCATCAGCTCGTAGACGTCGGTGCCGGTGATCTGCGCGGTCGTCGCGCCGTCGTCGTCCAGGACGGCGCCGCTGGTACGCCACCGGCCGAGCAGGGGGGTGAGGGGATCGGTCCAGGCTGCTCCGGGCACGTGCACCTCCGACGACGACGGATGCTGACGTCAGCAGGGACCGGCGCACCCCGGGAGACTCATCGGCTCACGGTCAGTCCTGGTGGTCGCTGCCGGTGGCCAGGCGGAGGGTGTCGACGTCGAGCCGGCCGCTGATCAGGTCGGCGGCGACGTCGTCCACCACCTGACCGGTGGCGAAGGCATGGGCCTTGAGCACCGCCAGCGCGTCGGCGGTCTCCAGGCCCAGGGCGACGTCGACCATCCCGGTCGCCTGCCAGACCCGCGCCCGGCTCAGCGCGTCCGGCCCGTCCCACCAGCCGCGACGGCCCTCCGTGATCGGTGCACCGAGGGCCGCGGCCACCATGGCCCGGGTCAGCGCGATGGTCACGTCGGCGACGTCCTCCCGGTCGGTGGTCGGCAGCGCGGCGAGCTCGCGCACGTAGAGGTCCAGCACCACCAGCGGCCCCAGCGGCGGGAGCAGCGGCACCGACAGGACGGCGCGGAACGGCGTCTCGCCGACCAGCGCGTCGTGCAGGTCGGGCCAGTTGCGGGCGATCTCACCCTCGTCGAAGGCGATGGCGGTGCCGTCGTCATGAGCCCGCAGGCAGGGACCCGCGCCGTGGGTGAACTGCAGCCGCTCGGCCCGGGACGCGGTGGCGTCGCTGGCGCCGATCGGCGTCCGCAGGCCACTCGGGTCGTGGACGCTCAGCCCCGCTCCGTCGATCGGCAGGGCGGCCACGCAGGCCCGGGAGAGCCGGACGGCGAGCATCTCCGGCCCGCGCAGCTCCGGCGGTGGCAGCTGCTCGAGTGCGTGGGCGAACTCCTGTGCCGCAGGCCCGGGCCGGGTCATGACGCCTCCTGTCGGTGCCGGCGTCCGTCGTCAGCACCCCGGGTCACCCTGCCCGTGCCAGCGGTTGGGCACCACCCCGGGACGTCAGCCGAACGCGTCGAGCCCGAGGCGGACGGCGAGGGCCAGCCCGGCGACGGCGATCAGCCGGCGCAGCAGCGTCTGCGGCACCCGGCGGACCACCCGCGGGCCGAGCCGACCGCCGAGCAGGAAGCCGATCGCCAGGGGGAGGGCGGCCAGCCAGGCGACGTCGGCGAAGAAGGCGTAGCCCACCGCGGCCACCCCGTTGGCCAGCGCCAGGACGACGTTCTTCAGTGCGTTGCTGCGCGGCACCCCCTCGCCGGTGACCAGCAGGTACATCGCCAACAGCACGACGCCGGCGGCAGCTCCGAAGTAGCCGGCGTAGACGGAGGCCCCGAAGGTGCCCAGCACCAGGCCCCAGTGGTCGCGGTGCCGTTGCCCGGTCGCCGCACCCTCGGCGGCCAGCTCCCGGGGCGGGCGCTGGACGAGGATGGCGACCGAGGCCCCGGCGATCAGGAAGGGCACCAGCCGCTCGAAGGCCGTCGCCGGGGTGAGCAGCAGCAGGACCGCACCGGCGACGCCACCGAGCAGCCCGGCGGCCCCCAGCCGCACCAGCCGGTCCCGTTGGCCGGTCAGCTCCGGCCGGGACGCGCTCACCGCGCCGACGCCGCTGAGCACCAGCGCCACGGTGTTGGTCACGTTGGCCGTCACCGGCGACAGGCCCGTGGCCAGCAGCGCGGGGTAGCTGATCAGGGACGCCAGCCCGGCGATGCTGCCGATCAGCCCGGCACCCAGCCCGGCCAGCACCAGGAGCCCGAACTCCAGGACGCTCATCGGCGCAGCAGCACCCAGATCGCGATCAGCCCGAGCACCACGATCGCCGTCCGCAGCAGCGCCGCGGGCAGCCGCCGTCCGAACGTCGACCCGACGTACCCGCCGACCAGTGCGCCGCCGGCCACCAGGGCGGCCGCGCGCCAGTCGATCCGCTCCGTCGCCACGATCACGTAGGCCAGCGCCGCCACCGCGTTGACGGCGAGGGTCAGCACGTTCTTGATGGCGTTGAGCCGCTGCAGCGGCTCGCGGAGCAGCAAGCCGAAGATGCCGATCTGCAGCACCCCCTGGCTGGCGGCGAAGTAGCCGCCGTAGGTGCCGGTCGCGTAGGCGCCGGCGAACAGCCCGGCCAGCCGGCCGGGGCCGATCCCCTGCTCCTCCTCGACGGTGCCCGCTCGGGCCCGGCGCGCGGCCAGCCGGCGCTGCAGCAGCGGCTGCACGGCGACCAGGACGACGGCCAGCCCCACCAGCGCCGGCACGATGGCCTCGAATGCCGACGCGGGCAGGTGCAGGAGCAGGAAGGCGCCGGTGAGGGCCCCGAGCACCGACGCGGGGAGCAGTTGCAACAGCATCCGGCGCTGACCCTGCAGCTCCCGGCGGTAGCCGATCGCCCCGGTCAGGTTGCCGGGGACCAGGCCGAGGGAGTTGGTGATGGTCGCGGTCACCGGCGGCAGTCCGACGGCCAGCAGCACCGGGAAGGTGACCAGCGTGCCGGAGCCGACGACGGCGTTGATGCCGCCGGCGGCCAGCCCGGCGGCGGCCACCGCGACCATCTCCCACGCCGTCATGCCCGCATCGCCGCGAGGGTGTCACAGCGGCCTCGTGTGAGCCCGCGCACGGACGGTCAGGCCGGGGTGAGCGCTCCGGCGCTGACCGGCGGCGGGGAGCCGGCGACCCGCACCCGGTTCTTGCCCGCCGCCTTGGCGGCGTACATCGCCAGGTCGGCCTGCTGCAGCGTGCTGGTCCAGGAGACGCCGGGCAGCACGCACGCGGCGCCCACGCTGGCGCCCACCCGCGCCGTGCCGGCGGCCAGCTGGACCGGCGTGGAGGCCACCTCGACCAGTCGACGGCCCAGCGTCTCGGCGTCCCCGGCGTCGGCGGCGTGCACCAGGACGGCGAACTCGTCGCCGCCCAGCCGGGCACACAGGCCGGGCGCACGGACGACGCCGGCCAACCGGGCGCCCACCGCGCGGAGCAGCTCGTCGCCCGCGGCGTGCCCCAGCCGGTCGTTGACCAGCTTGAAGTCGTCCAGGTCGAGGAACAGCACCCACGGGTCGCCGTCCGTGCCGGAGGTCGCTGCCGCCAGCGCGGCGGAGAAGGTGCTGCGGTTCGCCAGGCCGGTGAGGGCGTCGGTGCGCGCCTGCACCTCCAGCTCGCGGTACGCGCTGGTCGCCCGCACGGCGAGGGCCGTCTGGGCCACCAGCGACTGGACCAGGGCCACGCCCTCGGCGTGCAGCACGCTGCCGCCCAGCAGGAGGTACCTGCCCGGCTCGTCCGGCATCGGGATCGCCGCCCAGCTGCGCGCTCCGCCGGCCGACGTCACGAGCTGCTGCGGAGCCGTGATGCGCCGGGGCTCGTGCGCGCCGGCGGCAGCGGCCAGGCCTGCGGCGGCCGGAGCGCGGTCGAGGGTGCCGGGCAGCTGCTGGACCGGACCGACGGACCGCTGCACGACCAGGTGGGCTCCGTCGTCCTCGACGACGACCACGGACAGCCCGGGGGTGATCCGGCAGATCTCCGCCGCGGCCTCCCAGCCGTGCTGCCTGATCTGCGCGACGTCGGTGACGCCGAGCAGCTGGGTGGTCAACCGCGCGAGCGTGGCGTCCCAGGCCTGCGCGTCCTGGTGCTGCTGCAGCACCGAGACCAGGTGCCGGGAGACCACGGCGAGCAGCGGGGCGATCGGCAGTGCGCCGAGCAGCGGGGCGGCCGGGGCAGCGCCGACGTGCCCGGGGACGGTCTCCCACAGCGCGAGCGCGGCGACCAGGCCGGCGCACTGGGCGGCCGTGTAGGCCCAGGTCTCCCAGGTGCGGCCGTAGACGGCGCGGAACCACAGCGCGGAGAAGGTCACGCCGAGGGCCACCGCGGGCACCGGCGAGGCGAGGGCGAACACGCAGACGGCCACGGCGTCGAGGAGGTCCAGGGCTATCGACCCGCGGCGGGCCGTGTAGCGGTGCAGCCAGGAGGCGAGCAGTGCGGTCACGGAGACCGCGATGGCCGTCAGGCGCCAGGTGTCCGCACCCGCCGCGGCACCGAACGAGGTGAGCACCAGGGAGACGACGGCGCAGGCCCCGAACAGCCAGCGGGTGCGCTCGACCAGGTCGGCGGGGCGACGGAAGACCGACCGGCGCATCGCCGGCCGCGTCGCCGGGAGTGGGGGCATGTCGGTCCTCGTCCTCGGGCCCGGCTCGGCTCGCCGGTGCGTCCACCGAGGTCTTCGGCGCCTGGGGGCGGAACCTGGATACCCCGATCGGGTCGCCCGCGCCGTCGGTGCGCTGCCGGCCTCGGGGTCGGCGTGGACAGCCCCCGCACGGGTGAGGAGAGTGCCGGTCGTGCCCACAGCCCCGCCCGCGTACTGCTTCGTCACCGTCTGGCGGGTGCCCGGCACGATCGCCGAGGTGCGGGCGGTGCTCAGCGACAGTGCTTCCCTGCCGCGGTGGTGGCCGGCGGTCTACCTCGACGTCGTGCCGGTCGCTGACGGCGGGCCGGACGGGGTCGGGCGCACGGTCGAGGTCTTCACGACCGGATGGCTGCCCTACACGCTGCGCTGGACGCTGCGGATCACCGAGACGATGACCGACACCGGGTTCGCCCTCGCCGCGGTCGGTGACCTGGTGGGCAAGGGCCGCTGGACCTTCGCGCAGGAGGGGCCGGAGGTGGTCATCACCTACGACTGGCAGGTGCGCGCGGCCAAGCCGCTGCTGGCCCGGCTCAGCTGGCTGCTGCGGCCGGCGTTCGCGGCCAACCACCGGTGGGCGATGGCCCGCGGCGAGGAGAGCCTGGCGCTGGAGCTCCGCCGCCGGCGCGACCCGACCGCCGTCGTCCCCCCGCCACCCGGCCCCACGTTCCGCCGTCCGGCCCCGTCCAGAGGCTCGTCCCGAGCTCGCGAGGGATGAGGAGGACGGGGTCCTTCTTCAGTCCTTGCGTCCGGCGTCGAGCAGCCGCATGACCAGCACGCCCTCCTCGTCGGAGGCGTCCAGGTCGATCTCGGCGTCGAAGCCCCAGTCGTGGTCGCCGGCCGGGTCGTCGAGGATCTGCCGCACCTGCCACAGCCGCGGCTCGGACTTGTCCACGATCAGCAGGGCCGGGCCGCGGGCGTCGCCGCCGGTGTTCAGCTCGGCGTGCTCGGCGAAGTAGGCCTGCACGACCTCGCCCCACCGCTCGGCGTCCCAGCCGGCGGCGGAGTCGAGCTCGCCGAGGTCGTACCAGCGCCGCCGGGCGATGAGCTCGACCCGGCGGAACAGCGCGTTGCGGATCATCGCGGTGAAGGCCCGCTCGTTGCCGGTCAGCGGGCGCGGCCGGGCCGGGACGGCGACCGGGGCGTCCAGCGGCTGGTCGGCGCTGGTCAGCTGCTCCCACTCGTCCAGCAGCGAGGAGTCGACCTGGCGCACCAGCTCACCCAGCCACTCGACGAGGTCGGTGACCTCCTCGGTGCGGGCGTCGGCGGGCACCCCGGAGCGCAGCGCCTTGAACGCGTCGGAGAGGTAGCGGAGCACCGCGCCCTCGGAGCGGGTCAGGCCGTAGTGGTTGACCAGCTCCCGGAAGGTCATCGCCTGCTCCCACATGTCCCGGACGACGGACTTGGGGGAGAGCTGCGCGTCGCGCGCCCACGGGTTGCCGGCGGAGTAGATCTCGAAGGCGTGGTCGAGCAGCTCCTTGAGCGGCTGCGGGTAGGTGATCTCCTCCAGCAGCTCCATCCGCTCGTCGTACTCGATGCCCTCGGCCTTCATCTGCGCCACGGCCTCGCCCTTGGCCTTGTTGAGCTGCGCGGAGATGATCTGGCGCGGGTCGTCCAGCGTCGCCTCGATGACCGAGACGACGTCCAGGGCGTAGGTGTCGTTGCCCTCGGCGTCCGGGCCGGGGGTGAGCAGGTCGATCGCGGCGAGCGCGAAGGTCGACAGCGGCTGGTTGAGCTGGAAGTCCGGCGGCAGGTCCAGGGTCAGCCGGTAGCGGCGGCCGTCGGGCTCGGGCACCTCGAGCCGCTCGATCACCCCGGCGGTGACCAGTGACCGGGCGATGCCGATCACCTCGCGGACGTGCCGCAGCTGACGCGAGCGGGGCTCGTGGTTGTCGGTGAGCAGGTGCCGCATCGCCGCCACCGGGTCGCCCGGCCGGGCCAGCACGTTGAGCACCATGCCGGTCGACACCCGGAAGTGGCTGCTCAGCGGCTCGGGGTCGGCGTTGATCAGCCGCTGCTGGGTCGACTCGCTCCACGGCACCATGCCGTCGGGCACCTTGCGGCGCACCAGCTTGCGGCGCTTCTTCGGGTCGTCGGCGACCTTGGCGAACTGCTTGAGGTTCTCCACCTCGTGCTCCGGCGCCTGGACGACGACGGTGCCGGCGGTGTCGTAGCCGGCCCGGCCGGCCCGCCCGGCGATCTGGTGGAACTCCCGGGCGTTGAGCAGCCGGGTGCGGGTGCCGTCGTACTTGCTCAGTGCGGAGAACACCACGGTGCGGATCGGCACGTTGATGCCCACGCCGAGGGTGTCGGTGCCGCAGATGACCTTGAGCAGGCCGGCCTGGGCCAGCTGCTCCACCAGGCGCCGGTACTTGGGCAGCATCCCGGCGTGGTGGACGCCGATGCCGTGCCGCACCAGTCGGGACAGCGTCGTCCCGAAGGCGGAGGAGAACCGGAAGCCGCCGATCAGGTCGGCGATCGCCTGCTTCTCCTCCTTGGTGGAGACGTTCACGCTCATCAGCGCCTGGGCGCGCTCCAGCGCGGAGGCCTGGGTGAAGTGGACGACGTAGACCGGCGCCTGCCGAGTGTCCAGCAGCTCCTGGATCGTCTCGTGCATCGGCGTCGTCGCGTAGTAGTGGTGCAACGGCACCGGCCGCTCGGCGTGGGCGACCAGCGCGGTGGGCCGGCCGGTGCGCCGGGTGAGGTCCTCCTGGAGGGCGGTGACGTCGCCGAGGGTGGCGCTCATCAGCAGGAACTGGGCCTTCGGCAGCTCGATCAGCGGCACCTGCCAGGCCCACCCGCGATCGGGGTCGCCGTAGAAGTGGAACTCGTCCATGACGACCAGGCCGATGTCGGCGTCCGGCCCCTCGCGCAGCGCGATGTTGGCCAGCACCTCGGCGGTGCAGGCGATGATCGGGGCGTCGGCGTTGACGCTCGCGTCGCCGGTGAGCATCCCGACGTTCTCCGCACCGAAGACGCCGCACAGGGCGAAGAACTTCTCGCTCACCAGCGCCTTGATCGGCGCGGTGTAGAAGCTGACCCGGTCGGAGGCCAGGGCGGCGTACTGCGCGCCGGTGGCCACCAGTGACTTGCCCGACCCGGTGGGGGTGGCGAGGACGACGTTGGCGCCGCTGACCAGCTCGATCAGCGCCTCCTCCTGCGCCGGGTACAGCGTCGTGCCGGAGGCCTCGGCCCACTCGGCGAACCGGGCGAAGACCGCGTCCGGGTCGTCGCCGAGGGCGAACAGCTCCGAGAGGTCGCCGGGGTCGGAGATCAGCGCCGGCACGTCCGGCGAGGGCAGGGCGGCGGCGGGGGAGTCGGTCGGGGTCGAGTCGGTGCCGGCAGGAGAGAGCGTCATCGTGCTGTCCAGGGTGCCCGATGCCGGTGACGTTCCTGCGCAGAGCGTGCGTCACGGGCTCGGCGCACGCTCGTGATCACGATCTGGTCACGACAGGTCGGTCGAGTGCGTGAGGTGGACGCAGCTGGGACAGTAGGTGAACGGAAGGTTAACGAGAGGTGGATGAGACATGCGTAAGAACTCGTACCCGGAGTGCCGTTGGGTGCACGTCGTCGACCGCACGGGCCGCCGTCACCTGGAGATGCGGTGGGAGCTCTCGGGCCGTCCCGTGGCCGCTTTCCCCAGCCCGGCAGCGTCGCTGACCAGTCGGGCTGCCTGACGGTCGCGAGGGTCTGGTTCGCTGGTCCGCCGCAGGGGTAGGCGGGAGCACGTTGCGGCACCGGGCCGGCGCGGAGGACGCGCCGGCTGCGTGAGCAGAGCGCTGGGGTGCCGCCGTCCGGACCTTGCAGGAGGAACCACCGTGTCGTCACCCCGCCCCGAGTCCCAGCCCGAGCAGCAGCAGACCCCGCCCGGCAGGCTCGGCGAGATGGACCCCAAGCCCGACCACGGCGAGGAGAGCTACCGCGGCTCCGGGAAGCTGACCGGCAAGCGCGCCGTGATCACCGGCGGCGACAGCGGGATCGGCCGCGCCGTCGCCATCGCCTTCGCCCGTGAGGGCGCCGACGTCCTCATCTCCTACCTCGACGAGCACGAGGACGCGCAGGAGACCGCGAAGTACGTCGAGGAGGCCGGCCGGAAGTGCGTGCTCGTGCCCGGGGACCTCGCCGACCGGGCGCACCAGAAGACGATCATCCCCAAGGCCCTCGAGGAGCTGGGCGGGATCGACGTCCTGGTCAACAACGCGGCCTTCCAGATGAGCCACGAGTCCCTCGACGAGATCACCGACGACGAGTGGGACCACACCGTCGCGCTGAACCTGACCGCGATGTTCACCCTGATCCGCGACGCCGTGCCGCACATGCAGCCGGGCGCCTCGATCATCAACTCCTCGTCGGTGAACTCGGACAACCCGAGCCCCACCCTGGCGCCCTACGCGATGACCAAGGCCGGCATCGCCAACTTCACCGCCAGCATGGCCCAGCTGCTGGGGGAGAAGGGCATCCGCGCCAACAGCGTGGCGCCCGGCCCGGTGTGGACGCCGCTGATCCCCTCGACGATGCCGCCGGAGAAGGTCGCCGCCTTCGGGGGCGACACGCCCCTCGGCCGCGCCGGGCAGCCGGCTGAGCTGGCGCCGGTCTACGTGCTGCTGGCCAGCGACGAGTCCAGCTACGTCTCCGGGGCCCGGGTCGCCGTCACCGGCGGCCGGCCGATCCTCTGACCCGGTGGTCTTCATCTGGGGCTGGGGTGGCGGCGGGCCACGGCGGCGACGCAGTGGCTGGGGCCGTCCCCGCCGCGGCTACGGCCCGGGCTACGGGCGGGGGTACGGCCCGCCGCGGGGGTACGGCGGCTACGGGCCCGGCTACGGGTACCGCCGCAACGGGTCGTGTCTGCAGAACCTGTTCTTCCTGAACACCGGCTGCTGTCTGGCCCAGGCGCTGGGCTGCGGGATGGACCTGCTGCTGGTGGCCCCGACCACGGTGCGCCGGCTGCGGGCGGAGAGCCCGGGCGGGCAGCTGGCCGATCGGCTCATCGGCGCCGTCCGGCTGTACCAGCGTGAGGTCAGCCCACGGCGTCGTCCGTGCTGCCACTTCACGCCGACCTGCTCGGCGTACGCGATCGAGACGCTGGAACGGCACGGGGCGCTGCGCGGCAGTTGGCTCACCGCGCGCCGGCTGGTGCGCTGCCGGCCGGGAGGCGCCCGCGGGGAGGACCCGGTGCCCGCCTAGAGGTCACCGGCTCGCCGGCCGAGTGAGCAGTTCCGGTCGCTGACGACGGCGTGTCCGGGCGTGTCGGCGACCGGTACTGCTCAGTCGTGGGGGAGTGGGACGGCGTCGGCGAGGGCGCGGACGTCGTCCGGTCGCACCCGGCAGCACCCACCCACCAGCCGGGCGCCGGCGGCCAGCCACCCCGACACGTCGCCGACGCCCGGCCGGCCGGTCCACCGGCGGGCGGTGGCGTCCCACACCTCGCCGCTGTTCGGGTAGGCCACTCCCGGCTTCCCGCTGGCCGCGGCGGCGGCCACCGCGGCAGGCACCCCGGCCGGGTCGGTGCAGTTCACCCCGACGGCGATGACCGCGTCGACGTCCCGGGCCATCGCGCAGATCTCGTCCAGCCGCTCGCCCCGCCGGGTGCGCGGCACCCCGTCCGGGCCGGTCGCCGAGGTCAGCGACAGCCAGGCGGGGACACCGAGCTCGTCCAGTTCGGTCAGCAGCGCCTCCACCTCGGCGGCGGCGGGCAGCGTCTCGCAGGCGAGCACGTCGGCCCCCGCCTCGGCGAGCACGGCCAGCCGCGGCCGGTGGAACGCGCGCAGCTCGGCGACGGAGACGTGCTCGACGTAGTCGCCGGTGTACTCCGAGCCGTCGGCCAGGAAGGCGCCGTAGGGCCCGATCGACGCGGCCACCCAGCCGTCCCGGCCCGCTTGGGCCAGGCCGTCGCGGGCCAGTCGCACCGAGCGGGTCATCAGCGCGCGGGCCTGCGAGCCGTCGATGCCCGCGGCGGTGAAGCCGGGGAAGGACGCCTGGTAGCTGGCGGTGGTGGCGACCTGGGCGCCGGCGCGCGCGAAGGCGGCGTGCGCGGCGGTGACGGCCGCCGGGTCGTCGCGGAGCAGGCGGGCCGACCACAGCGACGAGGTGACGTCGTGCCCGCGGGACTCGAGCTCGGTGGAGAGGCCGCCGTCGGCCACGACGGTCCCGGTGCGGAGTGCCTCGGCGAGGGTGCTCATGCCCCTGGACTCCGCGATCCGGGGAGAGCCTGCTCCGCGCCCCGCTGCGCCTGCGCGGTGTGCGCACGCTGGTGCGCCGTCCACGAGGCCAGCAGGCGCATGCCGTCGTGCGAGGCACTGCCCGGCTCGGTGCTGTAGACGAACAGCGTCTGGTCGGGGTCGCCGGGCAGTGCGAGCGCCTCGTAGTGGATGACCACCGAGCCGATCGCCGGATGCCACATCCGCTTGGTGCCGTGGGTGCGCTCGTGCACGCGTCGGTCCTGCCACCAGCCGCGGAACTCCGGGCTCTCGACGGACAGCTCGCCGACGAGGCGTTCGAGCAGCGGGTCGTCGGGGTGGCGGCCGGCGTCCAGGCGCAGGTTGCCGACGGCGTCGGCGGCGACGGCCGTCCAGTCCTCGTAGGTCCGCCGGGCGGCGGGGTCCAGCAGCAGCCACCGGGTGTAGTTGCGGTGCCGGGCCGGGAGTGCGTCCCAGTCGGCGATCAGCGCCCGGGCCAGGGGGTTGGCGGCCAGGACGTCGGTGCGCCGGCCGATGAGGAACGCCGGGTGGTCGACCAGCGAGTCGAGCATCTGGTGCACTGCGGGCCGCACCCGCTGCGCCTGCTGGCGTTCGGGCCGCCCGCGCCCCGGCCGGGCGAGGTCGGCCAGGTGGGCCCGGGCGGCGGGGTCGAGCCGCAGCGCCCGGGCGAGCGCGTCGACGACCGCTGCGGAGGGGCTGGCATGCCGCCCCTGCTCCAGCCGGGTGTAGTAGTCCACGCTGACCCCGGCCAGGTGCGCGACCTCCTCGCGACGCAGCCCGCGGACCCGCCGGCCGGACGTCACGGCGTCGTCCAGTCCGACCATGTCGGGCGTCACGTCGGCGCGGCAGCTGCGGAGGAAGTCGCCCAGCTCGGTGCGTCCTGCCATGCCCCCAGTGTGCCGCCCGCGCGGCCGGCCGTGGTCTGCCTGGGTGGGCACACCGTTCCCTGGCAGGCCGTTCCCGGGCAGCGCTGGGCCTGCTCGGCGGCTCCGCTGCGGCGTATCGGCCAGCAGGCTCGTCCATGTCCCGGAGCGAGCAGCGGTCGTGATCGGGGCGCTGTCGTCCGCAATCGAAGAGGAGATCCCCGTGACCCCGTCCGTCCCCACCCCCGCCACCTGGTTCGTCACCGGCACGTCGCGCGGCCTCGGTCTGGAGCTGGTCCGCCAGCTGTTGCAGCGCGGCGACAACGTGACCGCCACGACCCGGTCGACCGAGCGCCTCACCACGGCCCTGGGCGACGTGGACACCGCGCGGCTGCTCCCCGTCGAGCTCGACCTCACCGACGAGCAGGCGGTCGCCGACGCGGTCCGCCGGACGACCGAGCGCTTCGATGCGCTCGACGTCGTGGTCAACAACGCCGGCTACGGCTTCCTCGCCGCCGTCGAGGAGGTCACCGACGCGGAGGCGCGGGAGATGTTCGACGTGCAGGTCTTCGGCGTGTGGAACGTCCTGCGCGCCGTGCTGCCGCTGTTCCGCGCCCGCGGCCGGGGCCACGTCGTCAACGTCTCCTCGATCCTCGGTCTGACGGCCTTCCCGGGATGGGGGCTCTACTGCGCCGGCAAGTACGCGCTCGAGGGACTGACCGAGTCACTCGCCGCCGAGGTGTCCGGCTTCGGCGTCCAGGTGCACCTGGTGGAGCCCGGCTACATGCAGACGGACTTCCTGCGGCCCTCCTCGCTGGGCCTCCCGGCCAGCACGACGAAGGGGTACGACGCGATCCGGGAGATGACCGAGGCGCACCTGGCGATGCCCGGCACCCAGCTGGGCGACCCGGCCAAGGCCGCCCGGGCGGTCATCACCGTCGCCACGTCCGGGGACGCACCTCTGCACCAGCTCCTCGGGTCGGATTCCTACGGCCTGGCCCGCGCCCGGGTCGAGGCGCTGGCCGCCGACGTCGAGGCCTCCCGGGAGCTCGCGTACACGACCGACATCACGCCGGTGTGACCGGCAGAAGGCCCGTCAGGCGCGGCGGGCCGGCCCGCCGCGCCTGACGGTCACCGGGACCGGCGCCGCCGGTCGGCTGCCACGAAGGTGACGGCCAGGGCGAGGGGGATGGCGGCGGCCATGCCGGTCATGGTCAGGACGTCGGCGAGGCCGGCCGTCGACCGGGCGGAGGAGGACAGCAGCGCCCAGCCCAGGCCGCACAGCGGCACGGTGACCAGCCCGGTGCCCAGGGCCAGCCGGATGCGGGCCGCGCGCCCGTCGTACCGGGCGAGGAACCCGGCCAGGACGGCCGGCACGGCGACCACTGCGCAGCGCGCCAGGAGGTCACCCGGCCCCTCGTAGCCGGCGAAGGAGGCCAGCGACACGGTGGCGGCCAGCGAGACCACGGCCGCCCCGCCGAGCAGCGCCCACCAGGTCTGGGCGGCGGTGGCCGAGCGCAGGGTCGCCGCCGGGCGGGTCAGCCGGCCGGCGGTCCAGATGCACAGGACCGCACTGAGCAGCAGGAAGGTCACCAGCGACTGCGGGACGTCGGCGACCGCGCCGCCGTCGCGGGTGGGCAGCTGCCACGGCTGGCGTCCCAGCAGGGCGAGGACGACGGTCAGCACCGCCCCGACCGCGACCAGACCGGCCGGGTGCAGCGGGCGCGCGGTGGTCTCCGCGGCGACCCGGGCGTCCAGGGCCTCGGCGCGGCGCAGCAGGTCGGCCATCACCGGGTTGTCGGCAGCGACCTCCGCCGGCTGGGGACCGGCCGGTCGTGCGCCGTCCGGGAGCGGGGCGACGGAGTTGCCGGTCACCAGGTGCAGCCGGGGTGAGGCGTCCTGAGTCACTCGCCCAGCGTCACACCCAGTGACGAACCCGGCCAGGTGAACCGCGGGGCTTCAGCCGACCGGGCGACAGCTGGACCGCGTGACGCTGCTGACGGCCCCCGTGGACGGTGGCCGTTCACCCGACCGGGGCGTGCGGCGTTCCGCTCAGTCGCTGCCGGGCACCGCGAAGGCGGACAGCCGGGCTGCGCCGGGGCCGATGGTGGAGAACGGCGTGCTCAGGTCGAGGACGGCCACCCCACCGGCCGGGAACCCGCTCGCGGAGCCGCGCCGGGCCGCGTCGTCCCCCTGCCCGTCGTCGAGGAGTGCCACGAGCACGCTGATCGAGGGGTTGTGGCCGACGACGGCCAGCTGGTCCACCTCGTCGGGGGTCTCCCGCACCACCGCCAGCAGCGCCTCGACGGTGTTGTCGTAGAGCCGCGGGTCCAGGACGGGAGCCACCCCGCCGGCCCGCTCCCAGGTCTGCACGGTCCGGCGGGCGGGGGAGACCAGCGCCCGCGCAGGTGTCATCCCGTTGTCGGCCAGCCAGGCGCCGATCGCGGTGGCCCGGTGGGCGCCGCCGGCGGTCAGCGGGCGGTCGGCGTCGACGGCGGCGGAGCCCGCCTCGGCGTGGCGGACGAGCACGAGGCGGCGGGTCGACACCGCCTGAGTCTGGCACCGGAGCGGGAACTCGGTCGTGACGGCGACCGCCGTCCGGGAGACTGTGCGACGTGCCCGGAGACGATGCGTTCGGCGACCTGCCGGTGAGCGACCGTCTCGTCGTCCCGGCGGGGGCGCTGTCGTGGCGGTTCTCCCGGTCCTCGGGGCCCGGTGGGCAGGGGGTCAACACCGCCGATTCCCGGGTGGAGCTCGCGGTGTCGCCGTTGCAGCTGCCCGGGCTGACCGAGACCCAGCGCCAGCGGCTGGTCGAGCGGCTCGGCGACCGGCTGGTCGACGGCGTGCTCACCATCGCCGCCAGCGAGCACCGCCAGCAGCTGCGCAACCGGGAGGCCGCCCGAGCCCGGCTCGCCGCGCTGCTCCGCGGGGCGATCGCGCCCCCGCCCGCGGCCCGGCGGAAGACCAAGCCGACCCGCGGCTCGAAGGAGCGGCGGATCACGGCGAAGAAGCAGCGCGGGGAGACCAAGCGCCTGCGCGGCCGGTGGGACTGAGCGACCGCGCCTGGGCCGGTGCCCCGCGGTCCGTGCGGGCCGTCGTCCTCGGGTACGTGCTGCTGCTCGCCTTCGGCACGGTCGTGCACGTCGTCCAGCTGGGCGTCGGTGGCCTGGATCCGTACCCCGGGCTACCGGCCTGGCTGCGGCTCTACTTCGTCAGCTTGACCCTGGCCGACCCGCTGGCCGCGGTGCTGCTGTGGCAGCGGCGGCGCAGCGGCGTGGTGCTCGCGGTGGCGGTCTTCGTCACCGATGCCGCGGCCAACGGGTGGGCCAACTACGCCCTGGACCCGACCGGCGGCGTGACCGTGGGCCGGGTCGGGCAGGCGGTGATCGCCGTCCTGGCGGTGGTCCTCCTCGTACTGGCCCCACGGCTGTGGCGGCATGCGGATCCGGGGTAGGACCAGCACATGCGCATCGACCGGATCGACCACCTGGTGTTGACCGTGGCCGACCTCGACCGGACCCTCGCCTTCTACACGCAGGTGCTCGGCATGACCGCGGAGACCTTCGGGGAAGGGCGGACGGCGCTGCGGTTCGGCCGGCAGAAGATCAACCTGCACGTGCGCGGCGCCGAGTTCGAGCCCCGCGCCGCACGCGCCGGCACCGGCACGGCCGACTTCTGCCTGGTCACCGAGGACCCGCTGGACCAGGTGCGGGACGAGCTCGCCGCGCACGGTGTGCCCGTCGAGGTCGGGCCGGTGACCAAGCAGGGGGCGCTGGGCGCGATGCGCAGCGTGTACGTGCGCGACCCGGACGACAACCTGGTGGAGATCTCCCGCTACTGAGCGCCGGACGTCCGGGACGGTGCCCTAGCCGGCGTGGCCGGCCAGCCGGTCCCGCAGCCAGTCCACCTGGTACTCCGGGACGGCGAGCTCGAGGCGGCCCTCGGGGGTCCGGACGGTCAGCACCCGGGACCTCGCCGCCTGCATGCGCCACCACTCACGAGGTCGCGGCCGGCGGGTCTGCGGGTCGACGGCGAGCACCGCGACCGCGTGTCCCGCCCCGTCGCGCCGGAACCTGCGACGCAACACCAGCTCGCCCAGCCGCGGCGTCGCGAGGTAGGTCCGCCAGCTCCGCGTCAGGGAGAGGCCCCAGCCGTCCGGGGAGCGCGCGGACAGCTCCGTGCGGCCTTCGCGCATCCGGCGCCGCAGCCGCTGGTGCCGCAGCCGCCGGCCGAACAGCCCGCCCACCCCAGCACCGATCGCCGGGATCAGCAGGGCCAGGACCTCGCCCCCGTCCTCGAACACCGGATCAGACTGGCACGGATCCCGGACGCATCGGGTGGAGCTCAGCGCCGTCGGGCCACCCGGGTGCCGACGAGGACGCCCATCAACGTCCAGAAGGACCCCACGCCGACCCCGGCCAGCACCACCCAGAAGGGCACCCGCATCTCGTCGGTCGCCACCTGCACCAGCCGCTGCTCGGTCTGCTCGTCCACGGCGGACAGCCTGCCCCGGAGCCGGGACGCACACCAGCCTCCCCGGCCCGGAACTCGATGGTGCGGCGGGCCGACGAGGCGTCAGTCCGGTCCCGACCCACCGATCACGTGCTCGACCGGCAGGCCGAAGGACCGCTCGATCCGGCTCGGCAGATCGGCCCGCAGCCAGCGGGAGACCCCCCGGTGCAGGGTCGACACCACGACCTCGTCGGCGGCGAACCGGCGCAGTGCCAGGCGTACGGCCTGCAGCGGATCGGGGTCGCCGACCTCGCCGTCCGCGGGCGCGCCGAGTCCGCGGATCTGGTCCAGCGTGTCGGTCAGGCGCTGGGTGGCCACGGCGCGCGCCGGGTCGGCCGACGTGCCGTTCCCGACGGTCGCCCGCTCCTGGTGGGCGACGGGCGTGGCGGGGACGACGACGTAGAACTCGTGCTGTCGGGCGGCCATCCGCTGCTGGATCGTCTCCAGCAGGCGGGGCCCACCGAGGGTCTGGTTGGCGAGCACCAGGCACCGTCGCATCGTCTCCACCTCCGCCTGTCGATCGTGACCGCGTGGCTCGACGGTAGGACGTCCATCGGCGCGGAGGCGAGCCGTGCCCACAGGACGACGCATCGAGTGACAGCGCAGCGGGCTCCCCGGGCCGCGGAAGCCCGCTGCACTGTCACTCGCCGTGCCGGGCGGGCGCCGGGCGGGCGGGTGGAACGGTGCACCGTCCTGGGCGCTCCGGTGTGAGGCCGACGGAACGCGACCTTGACCTCAGCGCCCCCACCGGGAAACGGCGCCCCCGCACGCTCGCAGATGTGTCCGCCGCCGTCTCGTTGCCCACCCCCGGCGTCGGCACGCGCACCACCGCCACCCACTGCCCGTACTGCTCGCTGCAGTGCGGGGTCACGATGACCGCCGGCGACCGCCCGGCCACCCTGGTGCCGGCCGACTTCCCGACCAACCGCGGCGGGCTCTGCTCCAAGGGCTGGTCGGCTCCGGAACTGCTCGACCACCCCGAACGGCTCACCCGGCCGCTGGTGCGCGCCGACCCCACCGACCGCACCAGCCCGCTGGTGGAGAGCAGCTGGGAGGTCGCCCTAGACCGGGTCGTCGCGGCTGTCCGGGCCACCCAGCGCGACCACGGCCGCGACGCGGTCGGCTGCTTCGGCGGCGGCGGGCTGACCAACGAGCAGGCCTACCAGTTCGGCAAGTTCGCCCGGGTGGCGCTGCGCACCAGCGCCATCGACTACAACGGCCGGTTCTGCATGTCCTCGGCGGCCGGTGCGGCGATCCGGGCGTTCGGGCTCGATCGCGGCCTGCCCTTCCCGCTGGCCGACATCGCCGAGGCCGACGTCGTCGTGCTGGTGGGCAGCAACCCGGCCGACACGATGCCCCCGGCGATGCAGTACTTCGACGCCGGCCGGGTGCGGGGTGCCGAGCACATCGTCATCGACCCGCGCCGCACCAACACCGCCCGCAACGCCACGCTGCACCTGCAGCCGCTGCCGGCCACCGACCTGGCCCTGGCCAACGGGCTGCTGCACATCGCGCTGGCCGAGGGGCTGGTCGACGCGGCCTACGTCGCCGCGCGCACCACCGGCTTCGACGCCGTCCGGGCCGGGGTCGCCGGGTACTGGCCCGACCGGGTGGAGCGGCTCACCGGGGTGCCGGTGGAGCAGCAGCGCCGCACCGTCTTCGCCCTGGCCCGGGGACGGCGGTCGATCATCCTGACCGCCCGGGGTGCCGAGCAGCACCGCAGCGGCGTCGACACCACCCAGGCGTGGATCAACCTGGCCCTGGCGCTCGGCCTGCCCGGCCGCGAGGGCAGTGGCTGGGGCACCGTCACCGGGCAGGGCAACGGGCAGGGCGGGCGGGAGCACGGGCAGAAGGCCGACCAGCTGCCCGGCTACCGGAAGATCACCGACCCGGCGGCGCGGGCGCACGTGGCCGCGGTCTGGGGCGTCGACCCCGACGACCTGCCCGGCCCCGGCCGCAGCGCCTTCGAGCTGCTCGACTCCCTCGGCACCGAGGACGGGGTCCGCACGCTGCTGGTGATGGCCTCCAACGTCGCCGTCTCCGCCCCGGACGCCCGCCGCGTGATCAGCCGGCTGCGCGACCTGGACTTCCTCGTCGTCAGCGACTTCTTCCTCTCCGAGACCGCCGAGCTCGCCGACGTGGTGCTGCCCAGCGCCATGTGGGCGGAGGAGGAGGGGACGATGACCAACCTGGAGGGCCGGGTGATCCGCCGCCGCCGGGCGATGGACCCACCCGCCGGCGTCCGTGACGACCTCCAGCTGCTCGCCGAGCTCGCCGACCGGCTCGGCGTGCCGGGCTTCAGTGGGGACGCCGAGACCGTCTTCACCGAGCTCGGCCGGGCCAGCGCGGGCGGCGCGGCCGACTACTCGGGCATCACCTACCGGCGGATCGACGACGAGCAGGGCCTGTTCTGGCCCGTCCCGCACCCCGGCCACCCCGGCACGCCGCGGCTGTTCACCGACCGGTTCGCCACCCCCGACGGGCGGGCCCGGTTCTGGCGGGTCGAGCAGGTCGACGCCCACGAGCGCCCGGACGCCGAGTACCCCTACGTCCTCACCACCGGCCGGGTCCTCGCCCAGTACCAGTCCGGCACCCAGACCCGCCGCTCCCGCAGCCTGCAGCTGGTCGCCCCCACCCCGCGGGCGGAGATCCACCCCGACCTGGCGCGCACCCTCGGCATCGCGCAGGACGACGTCGTCGAGCTGTCCACCCGCCGTGGCCGGGCACGCTTCCACGCGCTGATCACCGACGCGATCCGCCCGGACGTCGTCTTCGCCCCCTTCCACTGGGGCGGCGGCTACAGCGCCAACGCGCTCACCGACCCGGCGCTGGACCCGACCAGCCGGATGCCGGCCTTCAAGGCCTGCGCGGTCGCCGTCGCCCGGGTCGGCGAACCCGAGGAACGCATCCAGCCACCGGAACCGGCCACCCAGCCCCAACCCGGCCCGCACGTCCGACCGACGGCCCACACCCCGCACGCCCCATCCCGGAGGAGGACCACCAGCGTGAAGAGCACCCCGCGCTTCCTGCACGGCGTCTACCCGATCACCGGCGAGGGACTGGGCAAACCCGGCCCGCTGGACCCCGCCCTGCGCTACCAGGTCCCGGAGGGCAAGAGCGCCCAGGCGCTCTACTTCCGCGGCGGCAACTCCACCGGCGAGCTCGTCTACGTGCTGCTGGTGCGCGACGGCCAGCCGATGCGCTGGTTCCCGATCGGCGCCAAGGGCGACTGCCACGTGCCGCTGCGGGTGGTCGAGGACCTCGACGGCGGCACCGTGGTCGAGCTGCACGCCGCCGCACCGGTGGGCGTCACCGGCGAGCTGGTGCTCGACCTGGGCCTGGTGGAGGTCTGATGACGGCGGTGCTCGGGGGCCGCCCCGAGGGCATGAGCACGCTGCACTTCGCCATGGACGACGCCGACGGCATCGACTCCCGGCAGCGGCTGGTCGTGGTCGGCAACGGCATGGCCGGGGCGCGGGTGGTCGAGGAGGTGCTCGAACGCGGCGGCGGCGACCAGTTCGCGATCACCGTGTTCGGCGAGGAGCCGCACGGCAACTACAACCGGATCATGCTCAGCCACGTCCTGGCCGGGGAGGAGCACGAGGACGACATCGTGCTCAACAGCCACGACTGGTACGCCGACCAGGGCGTGACGCTGCGGGCCGGGGTGCGGGTCGACCGGATCGACACCCACGCCAAGATCGTCTACGCCGACGACGGGACGACGACCGCCTACGACCAGCTGGTGCTGGCCACCGGCAGCCGCTCGTTCATCCCGCCGATGACCGGCCTCTACACCGCCGGCGAGCAGCTGCTCCCCGGTGTCTTCGGCTTCCGCACCATCGACGACACCCGGGCGATGCTGGCCGCGGCTGCAGAGCACGAGCGGGCGATCGTCGTCGGCGGCGGGCTGCTCGGCCTGGAGGCCGCGCGTGCCCTGCAGGGGCACGGGCTGCAGGTCGAGGTGGTGCACGCCGGCACCCACCTGATGAACCAGCAGCTGGACCCCGACGGCGGGGCGATCCTCAAGCACAGCGTCGAGGCCCTCGGCATCGTCGTCCACCTGGCCACCCGCACCACCGAGGCGATCGGTCCGGACCGGGTGCGCGGCGTCGTGCTGGCCGACGGCCGGGCGATCGACGCCGACATGCTCGTCATCGCTGCCGGCATCCGCCCGGTCACCGAGGTGGCGCTGCTCAGCGGCCTGGAGGTGGAGCGCGGCATCGTCGTGGACGACCAGCTGCGCACCGACGACCCCGACGTCTACGCCGTCGGCGAGTGCGCCCAGCACCGCGGCGAGCTGTACGGGCTGGTCGCCCCGGTCTGGGAGCAGGCCCGGGTGCTCGCCGACCTGCTCACCGGCACCGACCCGGACGCCGAGTACCACGGCTCCCGGACGGCGACGAAGCTCAAGGTCGCCGGGGTCGACGTCGCCACGATGGGCGTCAACCGGCCCGAGCGGGACACCGACGAGTTCCTGGTGATCTCCGAGCCCCGCCGCGGGGTGCACCTGTCGGTCGTCGTCCGGGACGACAGGCTGATCGGCGCCACGCTGCTCGGCGACACCCGCAAGGTCGCCTTCCTGACCCAGGCCTTCGACCGCGGCACCCCGCTGCCGGCCGAGCGGATCAAGCTGCTCGTCGACCTCTCCGACGGTGCGGCGGAGGTGGGAGTCGCCGACCTGCCCGGCGACTCGCAGGTCTGCAACTGCAACGGCGTGACCAAGCAGGCGCTGGTCGACACCGTGAAGGCGGGGACGACGAGCGTCGGCGGCTGCATGGACGCCACCCGCGCCGGCAAGGGCTGCGGCTCGTGCAAGCTCCTGGTGAAGCAGGTCGTCGAGTGGGCCGCCGACGGCGACGTCACCGAGGACGCCTCGGCGAACTGGTACGTGCCGGGCATCCCGCTGGCCAAGCCCGAGCTGATCGCCGCGATCCGTGACCAGCAGCTGCGCAGCGTCTCCGCCGTCTTCACCGCCCTGGCCCCGGGCGGGGAGGAGGACGCCAAGTCCAAGATGGGGCTCACCTCGCTGCTGCGGCTGGTCTGGGGCGCGGAGTACGAGCAGGAGAACGACGCCAAGTTCATCAACGACCGGGTGCACGGCAACATCCAGCGCGACGGCACGTTCTCGGTCGTCCCGCAGATGAAGGGCGGGGTGACCACCCCGGCCCAGCTCCGGACGATCGCCGACGTGGCAGAGAAGTACGAGGTCCCGATGGTCAAGGTCACCGGCGGCCAGCGGATCGACCTGCTCGGGGTCCGCAAGGAGGACCTGCCCGCCATGTGGGCCGACCTGGGCATGCCCTCGGGCTACGCGTACGGCAAGAGCTTCCGCACCGTGAAGACCTGCGTGGGCACGGACTTCTGCCGGTTCGGCCTCGGCGACTCCACCCAGCTGGGCATCGACCTGGAGACCCGCTTCCAGGGCATCGAGAGCCCCGCCAAGATCAAGATGGCGGTGGTCGGCTGCCCGCGGAACTGCGCCGAGGCCTACGTCAAGGACGTCGGCGTCGTCGCGGTCGGCAACGGCAAGTGGGAGGTCTACGTCGGCGGCGCGGCCGGTGCCACCATCCGCAAGGGCGACCTGCTGGCCACCGTCGACTCCCCGGCGGCGGTGATGGAGCTCAGCGGCCGCTTCATCCAGTACTACCGGGAGAACGCCAACTGGCTGGAGCGAACCTACGACTTCGTGCCCCGGGTCGGGCTGGCCGAGATCAGGGCGGTGCTGCTGGAGGGCAGCGCGGAGGTCCTCGCCGAGCTGGACGCCGGCCTGCAGCGCTCGATCGACGCCTACACCGACCCGTGGGGCCAGGACGGCGGGCAACCGGCCACGCCCGGCCAGTTCCGCACCGCGCTGCCGCTGGTCGACCTGCCGAAGGTGCCGGTCCGATGATCGCGACCCGCTCCGACGCCCCCGAGGCGCCCACCACCGCACCGGCGAAGGCCGGCACGCCGGCCACCGAGGTCGCCGACGGTGCTGCTGCCGGGGGAGCGGGCGTACCGCACGTCGTCGGCCGGGTGGACGACGTGCCGCCAGGGGAGGGCCGGGCGTTCGTGGCCGGGGGCGTGCAGGTCGCCGTCTTCCGGCTGCGCGACGGGTCGCTGCACGCCACCCAGGCGGCCTGCCCGCACTCCGGCGGGCCGCTGGCCGACGGGCAGACCGACGCCTCCGTGCTGGTCTGCCCGCTGCACCTGTACGCGTTCCGCTGGTCCGACGGCGCCGGCACCAGCGGCGCGCCGCCGGTGCGGCTCTTCCCGGTCGCCGAGCGCGACGGCGCCCTCGTCGTCACCGTGTAGTTCGGCCTCCGCGCATGGGCCCGCCGCGAGCTTGCGAGCGGTGGGGGGCGAGGGGGTCCTTCACGGGTGCATGCGGGCGCCCTTCATGACCTTGTCGACGGCGTTCCTCGGGCCGTGGACGGCGAGGCCCACGAGGTCCAGGTCGGCGCCGGCGACCGCGCGGACGGCGGCCCGGTTCTGCTCGTCACCCGGCGTGCTGAACAGCTCTGCGGTGAAGACGGCGGGGGTGAGCGAGCGTTCCAGTGCCCGGGTGCGGGCCGCGCGCAGCAGCTCGGCCGCACCGGCGAGCACGAGCACCGGCTGGCGCAGCATCGGCAGGTAGCCGGTGCCGTCGGCGTCCTCGTACGGCTCGCCGACCAGCTCCGGACCGGTCGCGGTGATCCCGCTGACCAGGAACGCGGTGACGTTCAGCGCCTGCCAGGTCGCGAGGTCCTCGCGCAGCAGGACGGCGATCTTCGTGGCCCAGCGGGGTGCCTCGGCGGGGGTGTCCATGGTGCTCAGCGTCGGGCTCCGTCGTCCGCCGGGTCTTGTACGTTCCTGACGTGAGCGAGGTGGTCGCCTGGCGGCCGGACGTGCCGGGGCTGACCGAGGTCTTCCACGCCCACTTCACCGACCACGTCTACCCCTCGCACACCCACGAGTCCTGGACGCTGCTGCTGGTCGACGACGGCGTCGTCCGCTACGACCTGGACCGGCACGGGCACGGCGCCTCCCGGGCCGAGGTGACCCTGCTGCCGCCGGGTGTGCCGCACGACGGCCGGTCGCAGTCGCCCGACGGGTTCCGCAAGCGGGTGCTCTACCTGGCCGCCGACACCCTCGGCGCCGGCCGGGTCGGCAGCGCCGTCGACCGGCCGGCGTTCGACGACGCCGCGCTGCGCGCCCGGCTCTCCGCGCTGCACGCGGCGGTGCGGCCCGGTGGCGACGCGCTGGAGGCGCAGAGCCGGCTGGCGTTCGTGCTGGAACGGCTCGGTCAGCACCTGGACCGCGCCGTGGCGGCTCCACCCCAGGTGCGGGACGACGCGCTGGCCGACCGGGTGCGGGACCTGCTGGACGCCCGGGTGGCCGAGGGGCTGGCGCTGGAGGAGGCGGCGGCGCTGTTCGGCGTCTCCGCCACGCACGTCGTACGGGCGTTCACCCGGCGGCACGCGCTGCCGCCGCACCGCTACCTGACCGGACGGCGCATCGACCTGGCCCGGCGGCTGCTGCTGGACGGGATGCCGGCCGCCGAGGTGGCCGGCGCGGCCGGGTTCGCCGACCAGTCGCACCTGACCCGGCACTTCCGCCGGATGATCGCGACGACGCCGGTGGCGTACGCGCGGTCCGCGGTGCGCTCCACCGGCTGACGTCCGGCCCGGGCAGCGCCCCCGGGCAGCAACGGCACCCGGATGAGCCCGTTGTCAGGGAACCGGGACCGTCGCCGTCGCCTCGTGCGGCCCGCCGCACTCCGCGCTGCCGCCGACCCGGACCCAGTCGAGGTCCAGGTCGGCCCGGCCGAGCGGAGCACCGTCCGCAGCGAGCACGGCGACCGTGACGGACCCCGGCGCGCCCATGATGGGCACGGACGTGATGGGCACGGACGCCGTGCCGCCGGCCAGGGGGACGGTGAACGCGTCCGGCTCCTCCGCGGACGGGGCCATCGCCACCGGGCCGCACGGTGACGTGCACTCGACCCGGACGGCGTCTGCAGCGGGCCAGCCGTCGGCCAGCTCGACGGTGAGCCCGTTGCTCCAGCCGATCGCCGGGCACGCCTGGCCCACCGGGCCACCGGTCCAGACGGCGGCCAGCACCACCGCCACCAACCCGACGACGAAGGCGAGGAGGCCCTTCACGACGCCGGTGTCATCGCGGGGAGCACCTCCACCGGCCGCAGCCGCGGCGGACGGCTTCGGCGCGCGGCGGTCCCGCGGGAACGCGCCTCCTCGGCCAGCTGGCGGGCGGCGATCACGGAGGCCGGCTCCGGCGTCGCCACGTCAGTTCCCGCCCGACGGGATGGACTCGAGCGACTCCATGCCGACGTGTCCCATCGGCTCGGTGCGGCCCAACGACGTCCCGTCGGGCGCCAGGAACTCCACGGCGGTGAGGTCCTCGAACGGTTGCAGCACCGCGACACCGCCGACCAGCGGCTGCGCGGTCGCCTGGGAGCCGGTGCCGTCGACCAGCAACGCGGTGGTGGCCGCCGACGGACCGACGAGAACCAGGCTGTCGACCGGCTCGGTGCCCTCGAGGAACGGCGTGCTGCACTCCACCGCGAACAGCTGCTCGGCCAGCGGTGGAGCAGCCGGGCGGAGATCGGTCCCGCACCAGGTGCTGACGACGGACCCGTCGGGCAGGTCCCGGCCGAGGAGCGCCGTCAGGTGCACCGCACCCGAGGGCAGGGTGGCGCCGAGCAGCTGCACCCGCGCCGTCTGCCCGCTCGGGGCCGGAACGTCGCCGGCCCACACGACGCTGAAGGCGACGTCGTCCGGGGACAGCCCGGTGCTCGTCAGCGCGTCGTCGATCCCACGGTCGAGGACGGCGTCGGCACCGGTCGATCCCGCCGTTCCGCGCAGCCACTCGATCGGCACCTCCGGCGTCGTCCGGGACCAGTCCGAACGGTGCGTCGTGGGCATGGCGGTGACCACCTCGGCGCCGTCCCGCACCACCCGGAAGCGCAGTGCCTCGGCGTAGGTGCCCGACGCGGGGGGCAGCGCCAGCACCGCCACGCCGTCCGGCGCGTCGACGGGCTCGAACTCGCGGCTGACCGTGCCGTCGGCGGCCACCAGCGGGCGCTCGGACACCTGGATCTCGTCGCCCGGTGCGGCGACGACCACCAGCGCTCCCGTCGAGGCGTCCGAGAGCGCCAGCGACATGGTGGTGTCCACCCCGCCCGACAGGCCGGCAGGCTGGAGCTGGTCCGCGGTGGCGCCGGGCGGGCCGGTGAACCAGGCCGCGGCCAGGCCGGAGCCGACGGGCGGCTCGGGCTGGATCGTGTCCTGCCCGAGCACCAGTGCCCAGCGCCCGCCGGTCACGTCGCCGGCGAAGACCACCTGCCGGCTGTCCAGCGGCGGCTCGGTCGCGGCCGTGGGCCGGTTCGGGTCGTCTGCCTCGGTCCAGCTGAGCCGGCGCGCACCGTCGACGAACGCAGCATCGCCGGCCAGCGAGCCGCGGGCCGGGCCGGCCAGGACGTCGACCGCCGCGGCCGCGGACTCCGGGCCCGCCGCGTCGGCGCCGATCGCGGTGGCCGGCTCGGCCGACGGGCCGTCCAGGACGGTCGAGGTCAGCACGACGAGGCCGGTCACCGCGGCGGCCACCGCCGCCGTCCCGATGTTCTGCCGACGCTGGGTGCGGTGCCGGGCCACGACCACCTGGGCCAGCTGCTCGCGCGGACGGGGCGCGGTGCGCTCGGCCAGCCGGGCCAGTCGTTCCTGGAGCTCGACGTCGTCCATCACGCACCCTCCTCGGCGTGGGTCAGCACGGGGTCGGCCAGCGCCGCGCGCAACCGCTGCAGGCCGCGCGCCGTCTGGGTGTTCACGGTGCTGGGGGAGCAGCCCATCGCCTCGGCGGCCTGCTGCTCGGAGAGGTCGGCGTAGTAGCGCAGCACGACGGCGGTGCGCATCCGCGGGGGCAGTGACCGCAGCGCGGCGCGGAGCTCCTCGTCGGTGTCCGGGGCGACCGTGGGGTCGGCCCGGTCGGGCAGCGCCTCGACGACCTGCTCGGTGGTCGACAGCCGCCGTCGCCAGCTGGTGTGGGTGGTGACCAGCACCCGCCGCACGTACGCCGTCGGCTCGCCGGAGCGGGTGATCCGGCCCCAGTGCCGGTAGGTCTTCAGCAGGGCTGTCTGCACCAGGTCCTCCGCATGGCCGCGGTCACCGGCGAGCAGCACGGCCAGCCGCAGCAGGCCGGGCTGTTCCCGGGACACGAAGTCCTCGAAGCCCGCGCCGTCCACGCCGTCCGTCCCCTTCCGCCGGTCTCTCACCCCTCTACACGCGGTGAGCGGCACAGCAGACCCACAGCGCCGATCACGAGGTGATCACGATGCGGCGCACGGTTCAGGCGGGCGGCAGCTCGAGGTCGGCGAGCGCGGCGGCGACGTCGTCCTCGCGGACGAAGTCCAGCGCCAGCAGCCGGTGCACCAGCACGCCACGGCGGGTCAGTCGCAGGTCGGTCGGGCGCAGCCGGGGCCGGACGGCGCCGGGACGGGAGACGACCGGCGCCGGGTCCAGCAGCCCGCTGCACTGCAGGTCCGACACGTCCTCGCGGGCCCCCCACGCCCGCCAGCCGCGTGGGTCGTCCTCCAGGGCGCCCAGCGGCAGCGGGGCGCGGTCGCGCCGGCCGACGGCAGCCAGGAACACCAGTTGCCGCCAGCTGCACGACTCGGCCAGCTGCAACGCCCGGGCGGCCAGCGCCACGTCGATGTCGGGGGAGACGACGACCTCGGCGACCAGGTAGCCGAGGTGCCGGACCCGGCGTTCCTCGGTGGTCTCCCGGGCGGCCTGGACGACGTCCTCGACCAGCCGCTCGGCGGCCGACCGGGCCGCGGTGCTCACGCTGAAGAAGCCGTCGCTGCGCACCGGGCGGCCCTGATGGGCGCGGGTGACCGACAGCTCGGCGGCGAAGGCGAGGGCGGCGCCGGCCCGCGCGCGTTCCCAGGTCAGCGGCAGCTCGGCGGCCGAGGTCGCGGCGTCGCGGAGGCAGGCGGCCAGCCGCTCGTCCAGCCGCAGCGGGCTGGAGCCGGGCTCGAAGAGCAGCCCGGCGACGGCCCGGGTCATCGACCCGGCGACCAGCTCCCCGGTCTCGACCAGGTCCCGGCCGGGCACGCGCTCATCGCCGATGGAGTCCCTCACGCCGTGATCATGGCCCGCCGCGCCCGGTGACGCACCTGGCGCGGGCCCCGTCTCACCACGGCGGGGCAGCGCACGGCCGCCCCGCACCCGGGGTCGGGTGCGGGGCGGCCGGGGACGATCGGTCAGACGCCGGCCTGCTGCATCAGGGTGCCGCGGCGCAGGTAGACGAACCAGGTCACCGCGACGCAGGCGATGTAGAAGCCGCAGAACGCGCCGAGGGCGGTCACCACGCTGCCGGTGGCGAGGTAGGACTCCGACACGATCCGCGGGATGAACACCGCCCCCAGCGCACCGACCGCGGAGATGATCCCGACGGCGGCGGCGGTGTCCCGCCGCGCCCGGTAGAGGACCTGTGCGGGGGAGTCCGTGGACCGCGACGCGGCCGCCTCGGCCCGGTAGATGATCGGGATCATCCGGTAGGTCGACCCGTTGGTCATGCCCACGACGGCGAACAGCACCAGGAAGCTGGCCAGGAACCCGCCGAAGCTCCCCGCCCCGAGTGCGGCGATGGCGGCGCCGATCGCCACGGCCTGGCCGATGAACGTGACGATCGTGACCTTCGCACCGCCCACCCGGTCGGCGAGCCACCCGCCGAAGGGCCGGGACAGGGAGCCGACCAGCGGCCCGAGGAAGGCGTAGCGGTAGGTGTCGGCGGCGAACTCGTTGGCCAGCACCAGCGGGAACGCCCCGGAGAAGCCGATGAAGGAGCCGAACGCGCCGATGTAGAGGAAGGACATGATCCAGGTCTGCTTGCGCCGGGCGATCGCCGCCTGGTCGGCGATGTTGGCCTTCGCCCCGGACAGGTTGTGCATCCCGAACCAGGCCCCGGCGATCGCCAGGACGATGAACGGCACCCAGATCAGGGCCACGTTCTGCACGTACCGGGCGTCACCGCCGGCCGTCGTCCCGGTGCTCCCGCCGATCACCGCGATGGTGCCGGCGGTGACGGCCAGCGGGCCGACGAGCTGGATGATCGCCACGCCGATGTTGCCGCCGGCGGCGTTCAGGCCGAGCGCGAAGCCCTTCTCCTTGTCCGGGTAGAAGAAGGAGATGTTGGCCATCGAGGAGGCGAAGTTGCCGCCGCCGAAGCCGCAGGTGACCGCGGTCAGCACCCAGAACCAGTAGGGCTGGCCGGTCGTCGCGGCGACCACGAGCATCGTCACCGGCACCAGCAGCAGGGCCGCGCTGACGACCGTCCAGTTCCGGCCACCGACCAGGGCCGGCATGAAGGTGTAGGGCACCCGCATGATCGCGCCGACCAGGCCGGCGGTGGCCACCAGCCAGAACAGCTGGTCGCTGGTGAAGCCGTAGCCGATCGAGGCCAGGACGGCGGTGGCGACGCTGAACATCTGCCAGACGCTGAACCCGATGTTCTCCGCGAGCACCGACCACACCAGGTTCCGGCGGGCGACCGGCTTGCCCTGCGGTGAGGCCCAGAACGCCGGGTCCTCGGGGGTGTAGTCGTCGATCCACCGGCTGCCCCGGACTGGCGGGGACTGGCCGGCGGGGGGTGCGGCGGTGGGTGCGCCCGGGCGGTGGAGCTGGGTCTCGGTCATGAGGTCATCCCTGGTCAGCGGCCGGTCGGCGGGGCGCCCGCCCGGCTGGGACGGCGCCGGGGACGACGCTAGGAACAGGGCGTTTCCACCCGACCGCAGCGGCGTGACCGGTGCGGTACATGCCCCGCACGGGCAGCCGGACGATGCTGTGAGGCCCGGGAACCCCCCGGTGCGGGGCGGGTGGTCCTACCGTCCAGGGGCATGACGGACCGACTCGTGCTGCCCGTGCTGCTCCGCGGCTGGGACGAGGCACGCGGACGACTGGACCAGCGGCTGGCCGGGCTGGACGACGCCGAGTACCTCGACGAGCCGGTGGACGGCGCCTGGTCGGTGCGCCGCGGGGACGACGGCAGCTGGACCGCGGACTGGGCCCACCCGGCCCCCGACCCGGCGCCGGTCACGACGATCGCCTGGCGGCTGTGGCACCTGGCCTCGGACTGCTTCGCCGACTACCTCGCCCAGACGCGGTCCGGGCGGCCGTTGGCGGTGACCGGCCGGGAGTGGCACGGCGACGCGGCCTCCGCGCTGCGGGACCTGGACACGGCCGCGACCGCCTTCCGCACGGCGATGACCGGTCTGGGGGAGGAGGGGATGTGGCGGCCCCTCGGACCGGACTGGGGGCCCTACGCCGACTCCAGCTGGGCCGACCTGCTGGTGCACGCCACCGACGAGCTGGCCCACCACGGTGCGGAGATCGCCCTGCTCCGCGACCTCTACCGCTGGCGCTGACGCGGGCCCGGCGGACCGACGACGAGGCGGCCGCTCCGGAGAGAGGCCGCCTCGTCGTCGTGCCCTGCGCGCCGCCGGCGCCGGTCAGGGGTCAGCGGGCCCCGACCGTGGTGGTGTCGGCGGCCGCGGCCGCGGCCGTGGTGTCGGCGGTCGTGGTGTCGGCCGTGGTGGTGTCGGCCGTCGTGGTGTCGGCCGGCACGGCGAGCACCGGGAGGACGGCGGCGTTGCGGGGGGCCGCGGTGCGGGCGTGGGTGGCGTACAGGGTCAGCCCGACGAAGGTCACCCCGCCCACCAGGTTGCCCAGCACGGTCGGGATCTCGTTCCAGATCAGGTAGTCCGAGACGGAGAAGTCGCCGCCCAGCATCAGGCCGGAGGGGAACAGGAACATGTTCACGATCGAGTGCTCGAAGCCCATGTAGAAGAAGACCAGGATCGGCATCCACATGGCCACGACCTTGCCGGTCACCGACGTCGACATCATCGCGGCGACGACCCCGGTGGAGACCATCCAGTTGCACAGCACCGCGCGCAGGAACAGCGTCAGCATCCCGGCGGCGCCGAACTCGGCGTACCCGACCGTGCGGCCCTCGCCGATGGAGCCGATCGCCTGGCCCACCTCGCTCGGCGGCATGGCGAAGCCGTAGGTGAAGATCACCGCCATGATCACGGCGATGGTGATCGCCCCGCCGAAGTTGCCGAGGAAGACCAGCCCCCAGTTCCGCAGCATGCCGCGCACGGTCACGCCCGGCCGCTTGTCGAACAGGGCCAGCGGCACCAGGGTGAAGACCCCGGTCAGCAGGTCGAAGCCGAGCAGGTAGAGCAGGCAGAAGCCGACCGGGAAGAGCAGCGCCCCGACGATGGGCTGGCCGGTCTGCACGGTGACGGTGACGGCGAAGGCCGCGGCCAGCGCCAGGATCGCCCCGGCCATGAACGCCCGGATCAACGTGTCGCGGGTGGCCATGAAGACCTTCGCCTCACCCGCGTCGATCATCTTGGTGGTGAAGTCCTTGGGGCTCACGTAGGACATGAGGTGCTCCTCGGCTGTGCGGAAGGGGTGGCCGGGCACGCGGGCGTCGCGGCGGGTGGCGGTGCGGGGACTCCGGTCACCACCGGTAGTCCAGGAACTTCCCGTCGAAGGTGACGACGACCCGGTCGCCGTCCGGGTCGGGCCGGCGGGCGATGTCGACGCGGAAGTTGATCGCGCTCATGATCCCGTCGCCGAACTCCTCGTGGATCAGCTCCTTGAGCGCCGGCCCGTAGACCGACAGCGCCTCGTGGAACCGGTAGACCGTGGGGTCGGTCAGGGTGGCCGGGTCGGCGCCGCGGGAGGGCTGCAGGCGCAGGCTCTCCTCGACGCTCTCGTCCAGCCCCAGCAGCAGGCAGGCGCACCGTGCCTGCTCCTGGGTCATCGGGTGCTGGCCCAGCAGGGCGGCGGTGGTCCAGACGACCGGCGCGCCGATCTCCTCGGCGAGCTGGGCCCAGGTCAGGCCACGCCTGATCCGGGCGGCGACCACCAGGGCGGCGGCGTCGGACTTCGGGAGGACGGGGGTCATCGAGCTCCTCGGGTGCGGTCGGCCGGGTCGTCCGGCCGGGCAACGCGAACGCTAGGGAGGAGCCGTTTCGGGACGGACGCGGCGACGTGACCCGCACGGAACAACGGCCGCACCGGCCCGGAGGCACCGGTGTGAGGGCCAGGACACGCGTTCGACCCCACCGGTCAGCGACGTGCCGGCCCGGCCGGCCGGGCGGTCCAGGAGGTCCAGCCGGCGAGGTGGTTCAGACGGCGGGGTGGTTCAGACGGCGAGGCGGTAGCCGCGCTTGACCACGGTCTGCACCACGGGCGCGCCCAGGGCGGCGCGCAGCCGGGTCACGGCCATCTCCACGGCGTGCGCGTCGCCGCCACCGGAGAGCTCGCCCAGCAGGTCGGCGCGGGAGACGACGACGCCGGGACGCCGGGCCAGGGCACGCAGCACCGCCATCGGTCCCGGCGCCAGCTCCACGAGCCGGCCGTCCAGGACGACGGCGTGCCCACGGACCTGCAGGCTGTGCGGACCGGAGTGCAGCACCGGGTGCCGGGCCGGCAGCTCGGCGACGACCGAGCGGGCCAGCGCACCGAGCCGGGCCCGCTCGGGCTGGACGGACCGGACGCCGGCGGCCTCGAGCGGAGCAGCGGTGACCGGGCCGACGGCGACCGGGAGCACGGCGTCGGTGAGGGCACTGAGGACGCCGGCGTACACGCCCTCCTCCTCGGCCACCTGCAGCAGGCTGGCGGCGGCCGGTGCGCTGGTGAAGGTGACCGCGTCGACGGCGCGCGCGGCGATCACCGCGACCAGGCGGCGCAGCGGAGCGGTGTCCTCGGGCAGCACCCAGCGGTAGACCGGCACCCTGATCACCTCGGCGCCGGCCCGCACCAGCCCGGCGACGAGCTCGGGCAGTGGGTCGCCGTGCAGCTGGACGGCGATCCGGCGGCCGGGCAGCGGGCCCTCGGCCCCGGACAGCAGGTGCGACAGCACCTCGGCCGAGCTCTCCGACTCCGGTGACCAGGCATCGACCAGGCCGGCCCCGCGGATCGCGCCGCGGGCCTTCGGTCCACGGGCCAGCACCCGGGCGGTGGCCAGGTGCTCGCGCAACGGCAGGTCCCAGGCCTCGGCGGCCTCCAGCCAGCCGCGGAAGCCGACCCCGGTGGTGGCCACGACCAGGTCGACCGGTGCGGCCAGCACCTCCCGGGTGGCGGTGACCAGGTCGGCGTCGTCGGACAGCGGCACGATCCGGATCGCCGGGGCGTACAGCACCCGGGCGCCCCGGCGGTCCAGCAGTGCGCCCAGCTCCTCGCTGCGGCGGGCCGCGGTGACCGCGACCGTGTAGCCGGCCAGCGGCAGCAGGTCCGGCACCGGGGGCTCTCCGGCAGGGCTGGCCACGGGGTGGTCGAGCTGGCTGTCGGTCACCCGTCCATGGTGCGTCCTCGGTGTTCCATCCGTGTGACGTGCAGCCCCACACCCCGGACGTCCGGGGCGCGGGAGGCGGCGTCGCCGTCCCCACCTGCACGTCTGCGCCGCGCCCGCTGGAGCGGGCAGGATGGTGACGTGCCCGCCCATCCCACGCCCTCCCCGGTCTCCGCCGTCCCGCGCCGGTTGCGGGTGATCACCGCGCTGATGGCGGCCGGCCTGGTGCTCGTGATGAGCGTGGTCGCCGTCCTGCTGAAGGAGTCGACCACCGGCGTGGTGTCCTTCCGGACCGCCGACCAGGTCGCCATGGTGGGGCTGGGCGTCGCGATGGGGGCCGGGGTGATGCTGCTGGGCCGGTCCCGGGTGGACGCCGACGCCGACGGTGTGCGGATCCGCAACGTCGTCATCAACCACGAGGTGCCCTGGTCGGCGGTGCGCGCCGTCCGCTTCGACCAGCACTCGCCGTGGGCGAGCCTGCTGCTGGGCAACGACGACGAGGTGGCCATCGGAGCCGTCCAGGCAGCCGACGGGGAGCGGGCGCTGACCGCCGTCCGGGGGCTCCGGGCGCTGCTCGCCGACCACCAGGCGCGCAACCCCGCGCCGCAGGAGGAGCTGCTGTACCCCCGGGAATGACGGCGGGGGCCCGGGCGCTGTACTGTGGGCGTGCCTCCCCCCGCTACATCGAGGCGCGAGAACCACAGCGGCCGCGGTCTGCAGAGACCGTTGCCGCTGACCAAAGAGGAGCCCGCTCCCACCTGGCGCCGCACAGGCGCTCAGGTCCCCGGTTCGCGCAGGTCGGCCCCGGTCGACTCGCGCGGCCGCACGAGCACCCCCGCCCCGGGGTGCCCGCTGCGGTGACCCGGCGAGTGGGCCCCGTGAGCACCAGCTCACGGGGCCTTTCTGCGTCGGAGCCCGGGACGGGTGCGACTCCTCCCCGCAGCAGCAGAGGAGAGGCCATCACCGAGCCCCGCATCAACGACCGTATCCGCGTTCCCGAGGTCCGCCTGGTCGGACCGGAGGGCGAGCAGGTCGGCATCGTGCCGATCGGCGAGGCGCTGCGCCTGGCCCAGGACTCCGAGCTCGACCTGGTCGAGGTCGCGCCCATGGCCCGGCCCCCCGTCGTCAAGCTCATGGACTACGGGAAGTTCAAGTACGAAGCCGCGCAGAAGGCCCGTGAGGCCCGGCGGAACCAGGCGCTCACCGTCATCAAGGAGATGCGGCTGCGCCTCAAGATCGACCCGCACGACTACGAGACCAAGAAGGGCCACGTCGAGCGCTTCCTCAAGGGCGGCGACAAGGTCAAGATCACCGTGATGTTCCGCGGTCGCGAGCAGTCCCGCCCCGAGATGGGCTACAAGCTGCTGCAGCGGCTGGCCGGCGACGTCGCCGACCTCGGGGTGGTGGAGTCCAACCCGAAGCAGGACGGCCGGAACATGGTCATGGTGATCGCGCCGCACCGGAACCAGGCGGCGACCGACGACGCGCGGCGCTCCGCCAAGGCCGAGAAGCAGGCGGCATCCGGCGAGCAGGCCCCCCCGGCCTGAGCCGGGAGAGGGCCCCGCACCACCGAGACGGCCCGCGCCGGGAGCAGCCCCCTGCTCCCGGCGCGGACACACACGCAGACGAGGACGAGGACATGCCGAAGAACAAGACCCACAAGGGCGCGGCCAAGCGCATCCGCGTCACGGGCACCGGGAAGCTGGTGCGTGAGCACACGAACAACCAGCACAAGTTCGAGCACAAGTCCTCGAGCCGGAAGCGCCGGATCAGCGGCATCGAGGTGCTCTCCCCGGCGGACAACAGCCGGATGAAGAAGCTCCTCGGTCTCTGACCGTCCCCTTCCGTAACCAGCAGACAGGAGCTCTCACGTGGCACGCGTGAAGCGGGCGGTCAACGCCCAGAAGAAGCGCCGTACGACCCTCGAGGCAGCCAGCGGTTACCGCGGCCAGCGCTCGCGGCTGTACCGCAAGGCCAAGGAGCAGATCCTCCACTCGGCCACCTACAACTACCGCGACCGCAAGGTCCGCAAGGGTGACTTCCGCAAGCTGTGGATCACCCGGATCAACGCCGCGGCCCGGCAGAACGACATGACCTACAACCGGTTCATGCAGGGCCTCAAGCTGGCCGGCATCGAGCTGGACCGTCGCGTCCTGGCCGAGCTCGCCGTGAACGAGCCCGCCACCTTCGCCACCCTGGTGGAGTCCGCCCGGGCCGCGCTCGCCGCGAACCCCGAGGCGGCCGGCACCCAGGCCCCCACCCAGGCCGCCTGAGCACCCCCGTACCACCTGACGACGCCGTCGCCGGTGGGTCCCCGAGACCCACGGGTGGCGGCGTCGTCGTCTGCGCCCACCCGCCGAGAGGAACCCCCGTGCCCGACATGCTGACCGAGCGCTCGGCGCGGATCGCCACCGCCCGCAAGCTCACCCGGCGCAGCGGTCGGGACGACGCCGGGGCCTTCCTCGCCGAGGGGCGGCAGGCGGTCAGCGAGGCACTGGCCGAGGCCCAGGACGACCCGGGCGCCGTCCTCGAGCTGTTCGTCACCGAGGCCGCGGCGACCGCCCACCGGGACCTGCTGGCCGCTGCCCGGGTGCCCGTGCACGTGGCCACCGACCGAGCGGTCGCCTCGCTGTCGGAGACGGTGACGCCGCAGGGGCTGGTCGCCGTCTGTGCGCTGCGCGACGTGCCGGCCGAGACGCTGGTGACCGATCCGCCGCGGCTGGCGGTGGCCCTGGCCGAGCTCGCCGACCCCGGGAACGCCGGCACGGTGCTGCGCACCGCCGACGCCTGCGGCGCCCGCACCGTGGTCTTCGGCGCCGGCTCCGCCGACCCCTACAACGGCAAGGTGGTGCGCAGCAGCGCCGGCAGCCTGTTCCACGTCGACGTCGTGCGCAGGGCACCGCTGGCCGAGCTCGTGCCGCAGGTGCAGGCCGCGGGGACGACCGTGCTGGCCGCCGACGGCGGGGGAGAGGTGGCCCTGGACGCCGCCGGGGACGAGGGGCTGCTCGGCGGGCCGGTGCTGTGGTTGTTCGGCAACGAGGCCCGCGGGTTGGACCCCGCGCTGGCCGCGCTCGCCGACGCGCGGGTGCGCATCCCGATGCGGGGCCGGGCGGAGAGCCTCAACCTGTCGGTGGCCGCCTCGATCTGCCTCTACGCCACGCAGCTCGCCGAGTAGCTCAGAGGCCGGCCGGGTGCTTGGCGGCGTACATCCGGGCGTCGGCCCGGTGCAGCAGCGGGCCGAACTCGGCGCCGTCGTCCGGGTGGACGCTGATCCCGACGCTGGCCTGCACCTGCACGGTCTGGGTGCACAGCACCACCGGTTCGGTCACCGCCGCCACCAGCTGCTCGGCCACCTGGCCGGCCTCGCGCAGCGCCGTCGACGGGTCCAGCCCGAGCAGCCCGACGAGGAACTCGTCGCCGCCGAGCCGGGCCAGCAGGTCTCCCCGGCGCAGCCGGCCGCGCAGCCGGTCGGCGACCACCTGCAGCAGCTCGTCCCCGGCGGCGTGGCCCAGGGCGTCGTTGACCGCCTTGAATCCGTCGAGGTCGAGGAAGAGCAACGCAACCGCTGAGCCGTCGAGCCGGGCCTGCCACAGCGCGGACTCCATCCGCTCCTCGAAGCGGCGCCGGTTGGGCAGCGCGGTGAGCGGGTCGGTGTAGGCGAGCTCCTCGATCTGCGCCAGGTGCTGGCGGGTGCGGTCGCGCTCACGGAGCAGCTCCCGCTCCGCGGTCACCCGGCCGGTGACGTCGGTCTGCACGCCGATGTACTGGACGACGTCGCCGGCGGCGTTGAGAACCGGGGCCAGGTGGATCTCGTTCCACCACGGCTCCCGGCCGGGCCCGCGGTGGTTGAGCAGCGTGGCCCGGAACTCCGCGCCCTCCCGGATGGCCTGGCGCATGCGGTCCACCGTGCCCGGGTCGGTGTCCGAGCCCTGGAGGAAGCGGCAGTTGCGGCCCAGCACCTCCCCGGCCTCCAGGCCGGCGAGCTGTTCGAAGGCGGCGTTGACGTACACCAGTGGCTGGTCCGGCGCCGTCATGTCCGCGATCGTGACCCCGCTGGTCGTCGCCGCCAGGGCGCGCTGCAGGAGCACCTCGTCCGGCGTGCGGCCGGCGGCGTCCGCGGCGGCCGGGGCAGCCGTCGGGACGGCGACCTCCGGCACCGTCTCGACTGGGAGCGGCTCGGCGGCGACCCGCGCGACCAAGGAGACCCCCGCGCGTTCGACCGTCCGCCGGTCGTAGGTGAGGGCGTACTCGTAGCGGCGCTGCATGTCCGGGCCGCCGTCGCCGAGGTCCCGGGCCAGCAGCGCGGCACTGAAGTGCGGGCTCAGCACGACGACGTCCCACTCCCCGCGCACCGGGTCGGCCGGCGCGAGGTGGGCGCCGCGCACCCCGGGCAGCGGCTCGACCGGCAGGTCGGCACCGAGCGCGCACACGAAGCCCGTGCGGGCGACCAGGTCCCGGTAGCGGAGCCCGGTCGCGGGGGTGAAGTGCCGGGCCTCCTGGAAGGTGGCGGCGACCACGCAGGTCTCACCGAGCCGCATGGCCTGGCGCTCCAGGTGCTTGCTCAGTTCGATGAGCAGCGCCTTCGGTGCGGTGCGCAGCTTCGTCCCGTCCGGCAGGCAGCTGAACGGGGAGGTCTCCGCGTTGCCGACCGCGCCGCTCGTGCCGGGCAGCTCCAGCCGGCCGACCTCCCGGTCCGGCACCGCGGTGGCGCCCGGCCGGCCGAAGTGCCAGCCCTGCCCGAGGCTGGCGCCCAGCGCGCGCGCCATCGCCAGGTGGGCCTCGTCCTCGATCCCCTCGGCCAGGATGAGCGCCCCGGTGCGCTCGGCGTAGCCGTTGACCGCGTTCATGATCTCGGCGACCGCCGGGCCGGGCCGCTGCTGGACCAGGCGCAGGTCGAGCTTGACCACGTCGGGACGCAGCAGCGGCATGAAGGCCAGGGACATCGACTCGGCCCCGACGTCGTCCAGGGCGATGCCCCAGCCCACCTCACGGACCCGTTCCACGGCACGAAGCAGGTCCGCCGGGCGGGTGGCCAGCGCCCGCTCGGTGATCTCCACGACGACCCGCAACCCCGCCGGGGCGGTGGTGGCGATGGCCAGCAGCTCCTCCAGCGGCGCGGACTCCAGCACCTGCGGCTCGACGTTGACGAACACCGTCAGCGGCGGGCCGAGCTCCGCGGCGACCGCACCGCGCAGCGCGGCGGACCGGCACAGCGCGTCCAGCTCGGCGAGCCGGCCGGCCGACCGGGCGGCGGCGAAGAGGGCGTCGGGGGTGTGCAGCGGTCCCTGCGGGCCGCGGGCGAGCGCCTCGTAGGCGACGACGCGGCCTGAGTCCAGCTCCACGATCGGCTGGTACAGGCTGTGCACGCTGCCGGAGGCGAGCACCGCGTCGATCGTCGCGACAGGGGCGTGGGTCGAGGTCACGACCGGGGGATCGGCGTCGGCGGGCCCGAACCCACAGGTCGCGGGTCGCAGTACCACCCCTGGGGGTGAGCCCGGGGTCCGTCGTCCGGGGCCGTCGCCGTGATGGTGGCGCCCGACCCGGGCGCGCCGAGCCGGTGCGTCCGGGCAGAATGGCCTCCCGTGTCTGGCGCCAACGACCCCTATGACCCCAAGCAGGTCGCCGCGCTGTCCGCGGAGGCCCTCGACGCGGCGGTGCAGGCAGCGATCGATGCCTTCTCCGCCGCCGGTGACCTGGAGGCCCTGGCCGCCGTCCGCCCCGCGCACCTGGGCGATCGCGCGCCGGTGCTGCTGGCCCGCCGCGAGCTCGGCGCGCTGCCCCCACACGCCCGCTCGGACGCCGGCAAGCGGGTCAACGCCGCCCGCGTCGCGGTCACCGAGGCCCACGCCGCCCGGCTGGCGGTGCTGGAGGCAGAGCGTGACGAGCGGGTCCTCGCCGAGGAGCGCGTCGACGTCACGCTGCCCTGGGACCGTGCCCTGCCCGGCGCCCGGCACCCGCTCACCACGCTGACCGACCGCATCTCCGACGTCTTCGTCGGGATGGGCTACGAGATCGCCGAGGGCCCGGAGCTCGAGGCCGAGTGGCTGAACTTCGACGCGCTGAACACCGGCCCGGACCACCCGGCGCGGTCGCTGGCCGACACCTTCTTCGTCGCGCCCGAGGACTCCGGGCTGGTGCTGCGCACGCACACCAGCCCGGTGCAGGCGCGCACGATGCTCGAGCGCCGGCCGCCGATCTACGTGGTCGCGCCCGGCCGGGTCTACCGCACCGACGAGCTGGACGCCACGCACACCCCGGTCTTCCACCAGGTCGAGGGCCTCGCCGTCGACCGCGGCCTGACCATGGCCCACCTGCGCGGCACCCTGGACCACCTGGCCCGCCAGCTGTTCGGCGCCGACGCGCTGACCCGGTGGCGGCCGCACTTCTTCCCCTTCACCGAGCCGTCGGCGGAGTTCGACGTCTGGTTCCCCGAGCACCGGGACGGGCCGCGCTGGGTGGAGTGGGGCGGCTGCGGGATGGTCAACCCCCGGGTCCTGGTCGCCTGCGGCATCGACCCCGAGGAGTACACCGGCTTCGCCTTCGGGATGGGCATCGAGCGGGCGCTGCAGTTCCGCTCCGGGGTCGGCGACATGCGCGACATCGTCGAGGGCGACGTCCGCTTCACGAGTGCGTTCGGAGTTGAGCAGTGAAGGTCCCCGTCAGCTGGCTGAGCGAGCACGTCGACATCCCCGCGGGGACGACGGTCGAGGAGCTGGACGAGGCGTTCGTCCGGCTCGGCTTCGAGGTCGAGGAGGTGCTCCGGCCACCGGTCACCACCGGCCCGCTCGTGGTCGGCCGGGTGCTGGAGATCGAGGAGCTCACCGGCTTCAAGAAGCCGATCCGGTACTGCCAGGTCGACGTGGGGGAGGAGGCTTCGCCGGGGGCTGGTGGGCGGGATGTACGAGGCATCGTCTGCGGCGCCCGCAACTTCGCCGTCGGCGATCTGGTCGTCGCGGCGCTGCCCGGTGCGGTGCTGCCCGGGGACTTCGCCATCGCCGCCCGGACGACCTACGACCACGTCTCCGACGGGATGATCTGTTCGGTCCGCGAGCTGGGCATCGGGGAGGACCACGCCGGCATCCTGGTGCTCGGGCAGGAGGGCTTCACCCCCGGGAAGCCGGCCGCCGGCGTCCTCGGTCTGGACGAGGTCGTCTTCGACCTCGAGGTGACCCCCGACCGCGGCTACGCGATGAGCCTGCGGGGCATCGCCCGAGACCTGGCCGGGGCGCTCGGCGTCGACTGGCGCGACCCGGCCGCGCTCACGCCCCCGGCCTGGTCCGGTGAGCCGGGCTGGGCCGTCGAGGTGGCCGACCCGGGCCGCTGCGACCGCTTCTCCATGGTGGCGATGGAGGGCCTGGACGCGACCGCGCCCAGCCCGTGGGAGCTGCGCCGGCGGCTGGCCCAGTGCGGCATCCGCAGCATCTCCCTCGCCGTCGACGTCACGAACTTCGTGATGCTCGAGCTCGGCCAGCCGATGCACGCCTTCGACCGCGACACCGTCACCGGGTCGATCACAGTGCGCCGGGCGGCCGACGGCGAGCGGCTGACCACGCTGGACGGCGTCGACCGGGCGCTCACCGGCGACGATCTGCTGATCGCCGACGAGTCCGGGCCGATCGGGCTGGCCGGGGTGATGGGCGGCGCTTCGACCGAGATCGGCTCGACCACCACCGCGGTGCTGCTGGAGGCCGCGCACTGGGAGCCGGCCGGCATCGGGCGCGGGGTGCGCCGGCACAAGCTGCCCAGCGAGGCGGCCAAGCGCTTCGAGCGGGGCACGGACCCCGACGTCACCGTCGTGGCGCTCGCCCGGGCCGCCGCGCTGCTGGCCCAGTACGGCGGCGCCCACGTCGTCGGTGCACCCGTCGACCTCGACGTGCGCGGCCCGCGCCCGGTGATCGCGCTGGACGCCGGCCGGCCCGGCCGGATCGCCGGCGTGGAGTACCCGCGGTCGCAGGTCGTGGAGGTGCTGCAGGCGATCGGCGCGACGGTCGAGGGGGACGGCCAGCAGCTGCAGGTCACGCCCCCGTCCTGGCGCGGTGACCTCACCGACCCGGCCGACCTGGTCGAGGAGGTCGTCCGCTACCTGGGCTTCGACGAGATCCCCTCCGTGCTGCCGACCGCGCCGCCGGGTCGTGGGCTCACCGAGCGCCAGCGCCGCCGGCGCAGCATCGGCCGCGCCCTCGCCGACGCCGGCTACGTCGAGGCGCCGTCCTACCCGTTCGTGGGGGAGGCGCAACTGGACGCCCTCGGCCTGCCCGCGGACGACGCCCGGCGGTCGCTGATCACGCTGCGCAACCCGCTGTCGGAGGAGGCCCCGGCGATGCGGACGACGCTGCTGCCCGGGCTGCTGGCCACGCTCGCCCGCAACCTGGCCCGCGGGCAGCGCGACGTCGCCGTGTTCGAGCACGGTGCGGTCTTTCCGGGCGGGCCGCGCACCCAGGCCCCGGTGCCCGGGGTCGACCGGCGCCCCGGCGACGACGTGCTGGCGGCGCTGCTCGGCGCGGTGCCCGAGCAGCCCTGGCACGTGGGCGTGGTGCTGGCCGGGAACCTCGAACCCCGCGGCTGGTGGGGGCCGGGCCGCCCGGGCACCTGGGCCGACGCCGTGCAGGCGGCGCGGACCGTGGCCGCCGCGGCCGGTGTCGAGCTGACCGTGCGGGCCGGTGAGCTGGCGCCCTGGCACCCGGGCCGCTGCGCGGAGCTGCTCGTCGGCGACCGGGTCGTCGGCCACGCCGGGGAGCTGCACCCGCGGGTCTGCTCGGCGCTCGACCTCCCTGCGCGCACCTGCGCCATGGAGCTCGACGTCGACGCCCTGCCCGCCGCGCCGGTGGCCGTCGGGCCGCACGTCTCGACCTTCCCGCCGGTACACACTGATCTGGCAGTCGTGGTGCAGCGGGAGATCCCAGTGGCGGATGTCGAGGCAGCACTTCGTCGTGGTGCGGGCGACCTCCTCGAGAGCATCGACCTCTTCGACGTCTACGAGGGGGACCGAGTCGAGGAGACGGATAAGTCTCTTGCCTACGCGCTAACCTTCCGGGCCGCGGACCGCACGTTGACTCGCGGCGAGGTGGCCGAGGCCGTCGCTGCTGCCCTGAGCGCTGCAGCTGCTGATGCAGGCGCCATTCTTCGTGGAGCAATTGGAGAGGCGGGCTCGCGTGACTGACTTGAGCGGCACGGTCGCGCTGGTCACCGGGGCGTCGGCCGGGATCGGCCGGTACCTGGCGCAGGGGCTGGCCGAGCGCGGCGCAACCGTGGCCGGGCTGGCGCGGTCGGCCGACCGGCTGCACGCGGCGATGGCCGAGGTCGCCGACGCCACCGGTGTCCGCACCCTGGCGGTGGCCGCCGACGTCACCGACCCCGGCGCGGTGCAGGCCGCGGTCACCCAGGTGACCGCAGACCTCGGGCCGGTCACCCTGCTGGTCAACAACGCCGGCCTCATCGACGCCGCCGAGGTGCCGCTGTGGGAAGCCGACCCCGACCAGTGGTGGCAGGTCGTGGAGAGCCAGGTGCGGGGGCCGTTCCTGGTCTCCCGCGCCGTCGTCCCCGGGATGATCGCCGCCGGCGGTGGCCGGGTGATCGGGCTGGCCAGCGGTCTGGGCACCCGGGGGAGCGACGTCTACAGCGCCTACTCGGCCGGCAAGACCGCGCAGATGCGGATCACCGAGGCGATCGACCTGGCCGGCGCGGCGCACGGGGTGCGCGCGTTCGACCTGGCGCCGGGCGTGATCGACACCGAGATGACCCGGGCGATGCCGATGCACGCCGGGCGCACCGAGTGGACCCGCCCGGAGGACGTGGTGGCCCTGGCCCTGGCGATCGCCGCCGGTGAGCTGGACCAGTGGTCGGGGCGGTTCTTCCGGGCGGGCGCCGACGACCTCGACGTGCTGCGCGCCACCACCCCCGAGGGCACCGCCCGCCAGTTGCGCCTGCGGCCGTACGGAGCCGACGACCCGGTCGGCTGAGCCACCGCGGTGGCCGAGGCCGTCAGCCGACCGCGGGGCCGAGACGGTCAGCGGTCTGCGGTGCCCGCCGCGGTCAGCAGACCGCGGCGAAGAGCACGGCGGCGCCGGTGACCTCGAGCATCCGGCGGACCAAGGGGGAGGGCCGGCGGAGCTCGGGCAGCTCGCCTGCCCGGCGGGCATGCTCGGTCTCCCGCACCAGCAGCCGCAACGCCCGGCCGTCCAGGAAGGTGGCCGCCGAGAGGTCGACGGCGCCCGCCCCGGGGGTACGCGGCCCGCCGGCGTCCCAGGCCTCGACCACCAGGCTGTCGACCTCCCCGCACAACCGGAGCACGGTCACGCCGTCCTCCTCGACCAGGTCGATCCCGCCGGACGGCTGCTGCTGGACCTCGTGCATGGCGGTGTTCCTCCCCTGCCCGGCGTCGTTCGCCGGGCACGGGGGACTCTGCACCGCCCTGCTGACAGAACGCCCTCAGCAGTCCGAGGACCGGCTGTGCGGCGACCGTCAGGAGGCCGGTTCCTCGACGACCCAGATCGTGTTGCCGTCGGGGTCGCGGACCGCGAACAGCAGCGGCGCGCCGGGCACCCGGGTCGGGGCCGGGTCGAGGTCGACGTCCCCGCGGGCAGCGAGCCGACGGTGCTCGGCGAGCACGTCGGTCGACTCGACCCCGACCGAGCCGCCGCCGGGGGAGCCGCCCATCGGCGGGTTCAGCGCCAGCCGGGCGGAGGAGCCGGGCGGGGCGACCTCCAGCCAGCGGTCCGCGCCGTCCGCACCGAAGCGCTCGTCGCCGCGCACCTCGAAGCCGAGCACCTCGGTGTAGAAGGCCCGGGCGGCGTCCTGGTCGCTGACGGAGAACATGGTGACCGCGAGCTGGGTCAGGGTGGTTGTCAGGTCCTGGGTCTGCGTCATGCCGGTCAGACCGGTGGCGACGGCCCAACTCATCGGTGGACGGCCGCGCACAGCCGGTCAGTCCTCGATGACGTCCCGGCCCTCCGCCCGCAGCAGTGCCAGGTGGTCCAGCATCCCCTGGAGCGCCTCCGGGTCGTGGCCCTGCCAGCTGTCCAGCTCGCTGACGACGCGCAGCGGGTGGCGGGTCCGGTAGGACCGGGTGGGGTTGCCCGGGAACCGCTTGTCGGTCACGTTCGGGTCGTCCTCGAACGGGCCCAGGGGCTCCACGACGTAGATGCGTCCCGGCTCCCCGCCACCGGCGAGTGCAGCCGCCAGCTCCGCGCCCCAGGCGGCGGTGTCCACGAGCGCGGTGAAGTAGACGTGGTTGGACACCCGGCCCTCCTGGAAGTTCGAGCCGTGGCCGGGGACCAGCTCGACACCGGCCACCAGGGCTGTCCTGGTCCCGTGGAAGAAGGGGCCTGGGACGTGCCCGCAGCTGTCGTAGGTCGCGGGGACGGGGAGGCTGCTCTCGTCCATGGCCGGATCTCCTCGGGGTCGTCTCGGTCGGCTGCTGCGCTGCGGTGTCAGCCGGACCAGCCTGTCGCGGACTGGCCGGCCTGCGGGCGGCGTGACCTCCTCGCCACCTGGGACCCCCGCGGGTCCCGCGCGTCAGAACACGGTGGCCAGCGCCCGTGGCGCGATGTCCACGGTGACCAGCGTGTCGGGCTCGAGCTCCACCAGCTCGCCGTCCAGCTGCAGCGGCATGGGGACCAGGGTGGTGAAGGCGTAGTGGGTCGCGCTCGGCTGCCGGCCGAGCCCCCGGGTCGCGGCGCGCAGCGCGGTGCTGAGGACCCGGAGCTTCCCGGTCCGTCGCTGGGCGATCACCTCGAACCGGCCGTCGTCGGGGCGGGCGCCCTCGCTCAGCGTGGCCACCTTCGCCATCTGGGCGATGTTGGCGAAGAGCAGGCTGTCGATGGTGCGCTCCTCGCCGTCCTCCTGGCGGATCGGGAAGGGCCGGAAGCGGGTGAAGCCGCGGAGCACCGAGAGCGCCTCCCGCCACGAGCCCTTGCCGCCCTTCTCGATGTCGACCGCGATCACGGGGGTGAGCCCGGCCCCGATGTAGGAGTGGGCGTACCGCACCTGGGCGTCGCTGCCGCTGCCGAGCGTGAGCCGCAGCAGGTCGATCCGCCGGACGTCGCCGGCCACGATCGCGTCGGCCAGGTGGTGCTCGCGCGTCGTCCGCCGGTGGTCGTTGGCGTTGCCGGCCGCCCGCACCGCGCAGACGGCGTCCGGGTTGCCGGCCTGCATGACGCCGTCGACGACCTCGTTGTAACCGCCGTCCCCGCTGACCGAGACCAGCAGCGGCCGCCCCGTGGCAGCGGCCTCGCGGGCCAGCTCGCGGGCGTGGCCGGCGCGCTGGGTCGGGCAGAGCTCCACGGGGACGGCGGGGAGCCGCTCGGCCAGCTCGGCACGCAGTTCCTCGGCCGACTCCGGTGCCTCGCCGGTGCTGTGTGGGTTGAAGATGACGACGATCCGGTCGAACACGCTCACAGGTGCGGGCCTCCTCGGCGATGGACGGGCTCGGCTGCCCGTTCGCTCCCTGCCCGGGAACGCGGTCCGGCACGCACTGGCCCACCTCAGACTGCACAGTCATGCACGGCCAGGTATGGTCATGCATCGTGAACAGCGAACAGACGTGGACGGTCGGGGTCACCGGCGCCACCGGGTACGCCGGGGGTGAGGTGTGCCGGCTGCTGGCCGGGCACCCGAACCTCCGGCTGACCGGGGTGCATGCCAACTCGAGCGCCGGCCGACGCCTGGGTGAGCTGCAGCCGCACCTGCTGCCCTACGCCGACCTCGAGGTCCAGGGCAGTGACGCGGCCTCGCTGGCCGGCTACGACGTCGTCGTGCTGGCACTCCCGCACGGGGAGTCCGCGGCGATCGCGGCCCAGCTGCCCGCCGACACGTTGGTCATCGACTGCGGCGCCGACCACCGGCTCAACGACCCGGCCGCCTGGGCCCGCTGGTACGGCGGCGAGCACGCCGGCCACTGGCCCTACGGGCTGCCCGAGCTCCCCGGCCAGCGGGAGCAGCTGACCGGTGCCCGGCGGATCGCCGTCCCGGGCTGCTACCCGACCTCGGTCACCCTGGCGATGGCCCCGGCGCTGGCCGCCGGGCTCGTGACGCCGGACGTCGTGGTGGTCGCGGTGAGCGGCACCTCCGGGGCGGGCAAGAGCGCCAAGACCCACCTGCTCGGCAGCGAGGTGATGGGCTCGGCCAGCGCCTACGGCGTGGGCGGGGTCCACCGGCACACCCCGGAGATGGTGCAGAACCTGGCGCAGGCCGCCGGGGAGCCGGTCCGGATCAGCTTCACCCCGACCCTGGTGCCGATGAGCCGGGGCATCCTGGCCACCTGCTCGGCCCCGCTGGCCGACGGCGTGGACGCCGCCCGGGCCCGGGCCGCGTACCAGGAGGCCTACGGCGACGAGCCGTTCGTGCACCTGCTGCCCGAAGGCCAGTGGCCCACCACGGCCGCGGTGCTCGGTGCGAACACCGTGCAGCTGCAGGTGGCGATCGACCCGGACGCCGGCCGGCTGGTCGTGGTGGCCGCCGTCGACAACCTCACCAAGGGCACCGCCGGCGCCGCCCTCCAGTGCGCCAACCTAGCCCTGGGCCTCCCCGAGACCACGGGTCTCCCGACCGTCGGAGTCGCACCGTGAGCGTCACTGCCCCTCAGGGGTTCCGCGCGGCCGGCGTCGCCGCCGGCCTGAAGTCCAGCGGCGCGCCGGACGTCGCACTGGTCGTCAACGACGGGCCGGACGACGCTGCGGCCGCCGTCTTCACCACCAACCGGTTCCCGGCAGCCCCCGTGCTGTGGAGCCGGCAGGCGCTCGTCGACCACCGGCTGCGCGCGGTCGTGCTCAACTCCGGCGGCGCCAACGCCTGCACGGGGCCCGAGGGCTTCGGCGACACCCACACCACCGCCGAGCACGTCGCGGCCGAACTCGGGCTCGGTGCCGTCGACGTCGCGGTGGCCTCCACCGGCCTGATCGGCGTGCGGCTGCCGATGGACACGCTCCTCGCCGGGGTCGGCGCCGCGGTCGCGGGGCTGTCCGCCGACGGCGGCCCGGACGCCGCCCGGGCGATCATGACCACCGACTCGGTGCCGAAGACGACGGTGCAGACCGGGGACGGCTGGACCATCGGCGGGATGGCGAAGGGCGCGGGCATGCTGGCCCCCTCGCTGGCCACGATGCTCGTCGTCCTCACCACCGACGCCGTCGTGCCGGCCGAGGTGCTCCAGCCGGCGCTGCGGGCGGCGACCAGCGTCAGCGTCGAGCGCGTGGACTCCGACGGCTGCCTGTCCACCAACGACACGGTGATCGTGCTGGCCAACGGCGCCAGCGGGGTCACGCCCAGCGCGGAGGAGTTCACCGCCGCGCTCACCGCGGCCGCCACCGACCTGGCGATGCAGCTCCTCGCCGACGCCGAGGGCTCGACCAAGGACATCGCGATCACCGTCCGCAACGCGGCCAGCGTCGCCGACGCGGTCACCGCCGGCCGGGCCTGCGCCCGGAACAACCTGCTCAAGACCGCGCTGTTCGGCAACGACCCCAACTGGGGCCGGGTGCTGGCCGCGATCGGCACCACCGACGCGGCGTTCGAGCCCGACCAGGTGGACGTGACCATCAACGGCGTCACGGTCTGCCGCGCCGGCGCGATCGGCGACCCGCGCGAGGGCGTCGACCTGTCCGGCCGGGCCATCACGATCGACGTCGACCTGCGGGCCGGCAGCGAGCAGGCCACGATCTGGACGAACGACCTGTCCCTCGCCTACGTCCACGAGAACTCGGCCTACTCGACATGACCACTGACCCGACCAGCAGCGACAGCCCGGCGCAGGACCCCACCCCGCCCGACGTCGCCCCCGATCTCGCCACCCCGCCGGCCCGGCGTTCGGTGGGCACCCCCCGCGTCATGCGCACGCACGACCCCGAGGGCGACGCGCGCAAGGTCGCCGTCCTCACCGGTGCGCTCCCCTGGCTGCGGGAGTTCCACGGCCGGATCGTGGTGGTGAAGTACGGCGGGCACGCCATGGTCGACGAGCAGTGCCGACGCGCCTTCGCCGAGGACATGGTGTTCCTGCGGACCTGCGGGATCCTGCCGGTCGTCGTGCACGGCGGCGGCCCGCAGATCAACGGCATGCTCAGCCGGCTGGGCATCGAGAGCGAGTTCCGCGGCGGGCTGCGGGTCACCACCGAGGAGACGATCGACGTCGTCCGGATGGTGCTGACCGGTCAGGTGGGCCCCGAGGTGGTCGGCCTGATCAACTCCTACGGCCCGCTGGCCGTGGGGCTGTCCGGTGAGGACGGCGGCCTGTTCACCGCCGAGCGCACGCACGCGATCATCGCCGGCGAGCCGGTGGACGTCGGCCTGGTCGGTGACGTCGTCGCGGTCGACCCCGCCCCGGTCCACGCGCTGCTCGAGGCCGGGCACATCCCGGTCGTCGCCACCGTCGCACCGGACGCGCACGGCCAGGTGCACAACGTCAACGCCGACACCGCCGCCGCGGCGCTCGCGGTCGCCTTGGGCGCGGTGAAGCTGGTCGTGCTCACCGACGTCGAGGGGCTCTACGCCAACTGGCCCGACCGCGACTCGCTGGTCCAGAAGATCGACGCGACCGAGCTGGCCGAGATCCTCCCGACCCTGGACGCCGGGATGATCCCGAAGATGGCCGCCTGCCTGCGGGCGGTCGAGGGCGGCGTCCGCCGGGCCACCGTCATCGACGGGCGCCTCCCGCACGCCCTGCTGCTGGAGACCTTCACCACCGAGGGCACCGGGACGATGGTCGTCCCGGCCGGCACCGACACCACAGCACCGACACCGGAGGGAGTGACCGCACCATGACGCACACCGAGGAGCTGGCCACCCGCTGGTCGGCCGTGATGATGGGCAACTACAAGACCCCGCCGGTGGCACTGGCCCGCGGCGCGGGTGCGACCGTCTGGGACGTCGACGGGCGGGAGTACACCGACCTGCTCGGCGGGATCGCCACCACGATCCTCGGGCACGCCCACCCGGCGGTCGTGCACGCGATCACCGCCCAGGCGCAGCTGCTCGGCCACGTGTCCAACCTGGCCATGCACGAGCCGGGGGTGCTGCTGGCCGAGCGGCTGCTGGAGCTCGCCGGCCGGCCGGGGCGGGTCTTCTTCTGCAACTCCGGGGCCGAGGCCAACGAGGCCGCGTTCAAGCTCAGCCGGCTGACCGGGCGGCCCGAGGTGGTCACCGCGATCGGCTCCTTCCACGGCCGCACCATGGGCTCCCTCGCGCTCACCGGGCAGCCGGCCAAGGCCGCCGCCTTCGCCCCGCTGCCCGGCGGCGTGCAGCACGTCCCGTACGGGGACGCCGACGCGCTGTCGGCCACCGTGGGCGAGCAGACCGCGATGGTGCTGCTGGAGCCGATGCTGGGGGAGGGCGGCGTGCTGCCGGCCCCGCCCGGCTACCTCGCCGCGGCCGCGGAGACCGCCCGCGCCGCGGGTGCCCTCTTCGCCGTCGACGAGGTGCAGACCGGCAGCGGGCGCACCGGGCAGTGGTTCGCCCACCAGTCCGACGGCCTGCAGCCCGACGTCGTGACCCTGGCCAAGGCCCTCGGCGGCGGCCTGCCGCTGGGCGCCACCCTGGCCTTCGGCGCAGCCGCGGACCTGATGACCGCGGGTTCGCACGGCTCCACGTTCGGCGGCAACCCGATCGTCGCGGCCGCCGCACTGGCGGTGCTGGACACCATCCGGGACGAGGGGCTGCTGGAGCGCGCCAAGGAGATCGAGCACCGGGTCGCCGCCGGCGTCGACGCGCTGGGCCACGAGGGGATCAGCGGCGTCCGGGGCCGGGGCGCGCTGCTCGGCGTCGTCCTCACCGCGCCGGTCGCCGCCGCGGTCGAGACCCACCTGCGGGCGGCCGGTTTCCTCGTGAACGGGGTGGCCGCCGACGTCGTCCGGCTGGCGCCGCCGCTGGTCGTCACCGACGCCCAGCTCGACGCGTTCGTCGCCGCCCTCCCCGCCGCACTGGACGCCGCCCTGCGGGACGCGGACCAGTGACGGTCCGGCACCTCACCCGGGACGACGACCTCACCCCAGCGGAGCAGGCGGAGGTCCTCGCGCTGGCCGCGCAGCTCAAGGCCGGCCGGCACACCGCTGCCGCGCCGACCCCGCTGCGCGCGGACAACGGCACCCAGCGCACCGTCGCGGTGCTGTTCGACAAGCCCTCCACCCGCACCCGGCTCTCCTTCGCCGTCGGCGTCACCGAGCTCGGCGGGCAGCCGCTGGTCATCGACGGCGCGGCCAGCCAGCTCGGCCGCGGGGAGTCGGTGGAGGACACCACCCGGGTGCTCGACCGGCAGGTCGCCGCGATCGTCTGGCGGACCTCGGGCCAGGAGCGGATGGACGCGATGGCATCGGTCAGCCGCGTCCCGGTGGTCAACGCGCTGACCGACACGTTCCACCCGTGCCAGGTGCTCGCCGACCTGCAGACGGTGCTCGAACGGCGCACGCAGCTGGCCGGGCTGACCCTCAGCTACCTGGGCGACGGCGCCAACAACATGGCCCACTCCTACCTGCTGGGCGGCGCCCTGGCCGGCATGCACGTGCGGATCGGCTCGCCGGAGGCCTTCCAGCCCGACCCGGCCGTGCTGACCCGGGCGGGGCAGATCGCGAAGGAGACCGGTGGGTCCGTGCAGTGGACCGCCGACCCGGCCGCCGCCGCCGACGGCGCCGACGTGCTGGCCACGGACGCCTGGGTGTCGATGGGCCAGGAGTCCGAGCACGCCGCCCGGACCGGCCCGTTCGTGCCGTACGCCGTCGACGAGCAGGCGCTGACCCGGGCCGCCGACGACGCCGTCGTCCTGCACTGCCTGCCGGCCTACCGCGGCAAGGAGATCGCCGCCTCGGTCATCGACGGGCCGCAGAGCGCCGTGTGGGACGAGGCGGAGAACCGGCTGCACGCGCAGAAGGCCCTGCTGCTGTGGTTGCTGGAGCGGTCGGGGTGACCACCGCGCTGACCCGCTCCGCCCGGCACGCCCGGATCGCCGAGCTGATCACCGCCGGCCCGGTCACCTCACAGACCCAGCTGGCTCGCCTGCTGGCCGAGTCCGGGGTCGACGTCACCCAGGCGACGCTCTCCCGCGACCTCGAGGAGCTCGGCGCGGTCAAGCTGCGCGGGTCCGACGGGGCGCCGGCCTCCTACGTGCTGCCGCCGGAGAACGCCCCGCTGCGCCCGGCGCAGTCGGCACCGGCCCGGCTGACCCGGCTGCTGGCCGACCTGCTCACCAGCGCCGAGGGCAGCGCGAACCTCGCCGTCGTCCGCACGCCGCCGGGCGCCGCCCAGTTCCTCGCCTCCGGGCTGGACAAGGTGGGGCTGCCCGACGTGCTGGGCACCATCGCCGGGGACGACACTCTGATGGTCGTCTCGCGCGACCCCCATGGGGGCCCCGCGCTCGCCGCCCGGCTGCGCGCGCTCGCCGAGCGCGCCCGGCCGGCGCACGGGGACGACACCGACCTGCAGGCCGACGTGGAAGAGAGCGCAGAGTGACCGAGGGCAACGCCGGCAGCCAGACCCGACTGTGGGGCGGCCGTTTCGGCGGCGGCCCGTCACCGGCGATGGCGGCGCTGTCGAAGTCCACCGACGTCGACTGGCGGCTGGCGCCCTACGACCTGGCCAGCTCACGGGCGCACGCCCGGGTGCTGGAGCGGGCCGGGCTGCTGACCGTCGACGAACTGGCCAGGATGATCGGCGCGCTCACCGAGCTGTCCGCCGAGGTCGGTGACGGCACGTTCGCCCCGATCGAGGCCGACGAGGACGTGCACGAGGCGCTCGAGCGGGGCCTGCTGGAGAAGCTCGGCCCGCTGGGCGGCAAGCTCCGCGCCGGCCGCAGCCGCAACGACCAGGTCGCCACCGACCTCCGGCTGTACCTGCGGCACAACGTGCGCCGGCTGGTCGGCGAGCTCGCCGCGCTGGAGAAGGCGCTGGTCGGGCTGGCCCTGCGCTACCGCGACGTCGCCGCCCCGGGGATGACCCACCTGCAGCACGCCCAGCCGGTGCTCATCGCCCACCAGCTGCTCGCGCACGCCCACTCGCTGGCCCGCGACGTCGACCGGCTGCTGGACTGGGACCGGCGGGCAGCGGTCAGCCCGCTGGGCTCCGGCGCGCTGGCCGGGTCCTCGCTGGCGCTGGACCCCGACGCCGTCGCCGCGGAGCTCGGCTTCGACCGGGCCGCCGACAACAGCATCGACGCGGTCAGCGACCGCGACTTCGCCGCGGAGTTCTGCTTCGTCGCGGCCCTGCTCGGCGTGCACCTGTCCCGGCTGGGGGAGGAGGTCGTGCTCTGGACGTCGACCGAGTTCGGCTGGGCGCGGCTGGACGACGCCTGGGCGACCGGGTCGTCGATCATGCCGCAGAAGAAGAACCCGGACATCGCCGAGCTGGCCCGGGGCAAGGCCGGCCGGTTCGTCGGCAACCTGACCGGGCTGCTGACCATGCTCAAGGGCCTCCCGCTGGCCTACGACCGTGACCTGCAGGAGGACAAGGAGCCGGTCTTCGACTCGGTCGAGCAGCTGCTCCTGCTGCTGCCTGCGGTCACCGGGATGGTGGCCACCCTGACGCTGCGCCCGGAGGTGATCGAGGCCGCCGCCCCCCAGGGGTTCGCGTTGGCCACCGACGTCGCCGAGTGGCTGGTGTCCAACGGTGTCCCGTTCCGGTCCGCGCACGAGATCAGCGGCTCGATGGTCGCCTTCTGCGAGGAGGCCGGCCTCGAGCTCGACGAGCTGGACGACGACCAGCTCGCCGGCATCGACGAACGGCTCACCCCGGAGGTGCGGTCGGTGCTGACCGTCCCCGGTGCCCTGGCGGCCCGGCAGGCCCGCGGCGGGACGGCGCCGGAGCGGGTCGCCGAACAGCTCCGGTCGCTCTCCGAGCTCGCCCGTGAGCACACCGAGTGGGCGTCGTGGTCACCGGTGGCCGGGGCCCTCTAGCCCGCGTGGTCGCCGACCTCCCGCCGTCCGACCGGCCCGGGCCGGGTCCGCTCCTCACCGAGGAGGACCTGCTCGGGCCGGTCGACGAGGTCGCCCGGTCGCTGCTGGGGTGCTGGGTGGTGACCGACCGGCCGGACGGGCGGGTCGCGCTGCGGCTCACCGAGGTGGAGGCGTACTCCGGGCAGGGGGAGGACCCGGCGTCGCACGCCCACCGGGGCCCGACCCCGCGGGCGGAGATCATGTTCGGCCCGCCTGGCCGGCTGTACGTCTACTTCAGCTACGGGGTGCACTGGTGCGCCAACGTCGTCGTCGGCCCCGCCGGTCGCGGCTCAGCGGTCCTGATGCGTGCCGGTGAGGTGGTGGTGGGGGAGTCGCTGGCCCACTCCCGTAGGCCGGCCGCACGGGTCGCGCGGGACCTGGCCCGCGGCCCGGCCCGGCTCACCCAGGCGCTGGCCATCGGCCCCGACGACCGGGGGACCGACCTGCTCGACCCCGCCTCATCCGTTCGTCTGCACGCCGGGGGAGCGCCCGCCGGTGTCTCGGCCGGCCCGCGGGTCGGGATCAGCGTGGCCACCGAGCTCCCCTGGCGCTTCTGGGAGACCGAGGCCCCTTCGGTGAGCGTCTTCCGGGCGGGCGGGAAGCCGCGGCGCCGGGCTGCCAGGCAAGATGGGCGACCGTGACCTCCGCACCTTCTGTGATCGACGAGCTGCACCGCCGCGGGCTGATCGCCCAGAGCACCGACGAGGAGGCGCTGCGCGCCCATCTCGCGGAGGGGCCGGTCACGTACTACTGCGGCTTCGACCCCACCGCGGCGAGCCTGCACGTCGGTCACCTGATCCAGTTCATGGTGCTGCGGGCCCTGCAGCGGGCCGGGCACCAGCCGATCGTCCTGGTCGGTGGCGCCACCGGGCTGATCGGTGATCCCCGGCCGTCGTCGGAGCGCCAGCTGAACGACCCCGCGCAGGTGGCCACCTGGGTGGACGGGATCCGCCGCCGGGTGGCTCCCTTCCTCGACCTGCCGGCCGCCGAACAGGGGCTGCGGGAGCCGATCTACGTCGACAACCTGGACTGGACGTCGCCGCTGTCGGCGATCGACTTCCTGCGCGACCTCGGCAAGCACTTCCGGGTCAACCGGATGCTGGCCAAGGAGGCCGTCTCGGCTCGGCTGAACTCCGACGCGGGGATCAGCTACACCGAGTTCAGCTACCAGATCCTGCAGGCCAACGACTTCCGTGAGCTGTTCCGGCGGCACGGCTGCACGCTGCAGAGCGGTGGCTCCGACCAGTGGGGGAACATCACCGCCGGCACGGACCTGGTGCGGCGGACCGAGGGGGCGTCGGCGCACGCCCTGGCCACCCCGCTGATCACCACGGCCGACGGCAAGAAGATCGGCAAGACCGAGGGCGCCACCATCTGGCTGGACCCGGAGCACACCAGCCCGTACGCGTTCTTCCAGTACTGGCTGAACATCGACGACGTCGACGCCCGGGCCTGGCTGCCGCTGTTCTCCGAGCGCCCGGCCGAGGAGGTGGCGGCGCTGATCGCGGAGTCCGCGGAGCGTCCGGCGTCCCGGGCACCGCAACGCGCGCTGGCCGAGGAGCTCACCCGGCTCGTGCACGGCCCTGCGGAACTGGCCCAGGCGGAGGCCGCCGGCCGGGCCCTGTTCGGCCGGGCCGAGCTCACCGAGCTGGACCCGCAGACGCTGACCGCAGCCCTGACCGAGGCGGGCGCGGTCGAGATCGAGGACCCTGCGCTGTCGGTCGCCGCCCTGTTCCAGCGGGCGGGGCTGGCGTCGTCCCTGACCGATGCGCGGCGCACGGTCAAGGAGGGCGGCGCCTACGTCAACAACGTCCGGGTCACCGACGCCGACGCCGCACCCGCCCCCGGGGACTGGTTGACCGGGGGGTGGCTGGTGCTGCGGAAGGGCAAGCGGCTGGTGGCCGGCGTGCACTGTCCCGGGACCGGTCCGGCCACCTGAGCTGGGCGATCGCCGGCCGCACGGACCGGGCGTCCGTGGCGTGTGAACGCCAGGTGACGGCCATGTCTCGGGCAGGTGGCGCGCGTCACCCGACCCGGGTTTGACACCTCCGGCAGAGCCACGTAACTTTCTCTCTGCGCCGGGAACGACCGCGAGGCCGGGACCGGGCGCCGAGCAGGACAACACAAGCCGGAGACGACGACCTGAAAGGGTCTGGTTCGCCGCGCGTCCGCTCCTTGAGAACTCAACAGCGTGCCGAAAGTCAGTGCCAAGTATCAATACCCCCATTCGGCGTCCTTCGGGGTGTCGTTGGGATTCCTTTGGTTGATTGAACGAGAGTGCCAACTCTC
>NZ_JAPVBO010000004.1:139527-576049 GCF_026967995.1 Modestobacter sp. VKM Ac-2979 | reverse complement strand
GGACGCCGAATGGGGGTATTGATATATGGCACTGACTTTCGGCACGCTGTTGAGTTCTCAAGGAGCGGACGCGCACGAAACCCGACCAATTGCTTGGCCCTCGTTCGAGGCGGCTTGTCCGACTGTACGCCGTGCACGGCTCGCTGTCACACCCGGGGGTCTGACCTCGCGGCTCCCGGCTCTTTCGACCCGGTCTCGCTCGGCGCAAAGAAGAAGTTACGTGCCGTCCAGGCCCTCGTCAAACCGCCGGAGGGCCTGAGCACCGTCCGAACGCCTCCCGAGGGCCATGGCGGCTGAGAAACCGCAGGTCAGCGCCGACACGGCTGTCCAGGATTGCGAGGCAGGTCACTCTGCGGAGGCCGGCGGGTGGGCCGGCCGGCCTCCGCGCACCGGCCTCAGAGCCCGAGCAGCGACTCGATCCCGACGGTCAGGCCAGGACGGCGGCCGATCTCCCGGACGGCGAGGAGGACACCGGGCATGAACGACGCCCGGTCGTAGGAGTCGTGCCGCAGGGTCAGCGTCTCCCCCGCTGCCCCCATGAGCACCTCCTGGTGGGCGACGAGCCCGGCGAGCCGGACCGCGTGCACGGGCACGCCCTCGATGTCGGCACCGCGCGCACCGGGCAGCGAGTCGGCCTCCCGGGTCGCGTCCGGCGCGGCCGGCACGCCCGCCGCCCGCCGGGCGGCCGCGACCAGCCGGGCCGTGCGGGCCGCGGTGCCCGAGGGGGCATCGACCTTGGCCGGGTGGTGCAGCTCGACGATCTCCACGGACGGGAAGAAGCGCGCCGCCTCCTGGGCGAAGCGCATGAGGAGCACGGCACCGATCCCGAAGTTCGGTGCGATGAGCACCCCGAGGTCCGGCTTGGGCTCCAGCCACTCGGCGATCGTGGCCAGCCGCTGCTCGTCGAAGCCCGTCGTCCCGACGACGCAGTGGATGTTCTGGTCGATGCAGAAGCGGATGTTGTCCATGACGGAGTCGGGCCGGGTGAAGTCGACGACCACCTGGGCGCCCGCGTCCGCCACGTTGAACAGCCAGTCGCGCTCGTCGACCATCGCCACGAGCTCGAGGTCCTCCGCGGCGTCGACCGCCCGGCACACCTCGGTGCCCATCCGGCCCCGGGCGCCGAGCACCCCCACCGAGACCAGCGGGGTCTCCCCGGTGGTGGAGGTCGGAGGCTGGACGTCGGGGGCCGGCGGGGTGCTCATCCCGCGATGCTCACCAACGCGGGCGTCGCACGCAAGGCGGCGCCCACCCACCGGCAGGTCAGGTCGGACGCGCGGCCCGGTGCCGGGCGAGGGCTTCCCAGGCCAGGAGCCCGACGGCCACCCCGGCGACGTCGGCCGCGAGGTCGGCGACCGACGTCGACCGGTTCAGCACGGCCAGGGACTGGAGCAGTTCACTGGCCGCCGCGTAGAGCACCAGGAGGACGGCGAGCACCCACCGGCCGACACCGGCCCACCGGCCGCTGACCGCCAACCCGGCGAACAGCAGCCCGTGCACGACCTTGTCCACGCCCGGCGGGGCCGACGGCACGCCGGACGCCGGGGTGAACAGCACCGCCAGCGACACCAGCACGACGACGGCGAAGGTGCCGCGCGCCAGTGCACCGTGGTCGGCGAACCGCAGGGTCGGGCGGGAGCTCATCCGGCGACTCAGGCGGCGAGCAGCCGGTCGAGGTCGCGTTCCCGGTAGGGGCCGACGACGGCCAGGCAGGTCGGCCGGGTGAACAGGTCGGCGGCCACCGCACGCACCTGGTCCTCCTGCACCGCCTCCAGCCGGGCCAGCACCTCTCGCACCGGCAGGTACTCGCCGTAGGAGAGCTCGCTCTTGCCCAACCGGCTCATCCGCGAGCCGGTGTCCTCCAGCCCCAGCACCAGCCCGCCCTTGAGCTGGCCGCGTGCCCGGACGACCTCCTCGGTGGTCAGGCCGGTGGCCGCGACCTCCGCGAGCCCGGCGCGGATCAGCCGGAGCACCTCGGGCACGCGCTTGGGCGAGCAGCCGGCGTACACCGAGAAGCTCCCGGCACCGGCGTAGTGGGTCAGCGAGGACCCCACGCTGTAGACCAGGCCCCGCTTCTCCCGGATCTCCTGGAACAGCCGCGAGCTCATGCCGCCACCCACTGCGGCGTCCAGCACCGCGCCGGCGTACCGCCGCTCGTCCAGTCGGCCCATCCCCAGGCTGCCCAGCAGCAGGTGCGTCTGCTCGGTGCGCCGGTGGATCAGCCCGGTCGGCCGGGCCGGCTCGCCCAGGACGACGTCGGACCCCAGCCGCAACGGCTCCGGCCGCGCTCCCCCGCTCAACCGTCCACCGAAGGCCGCCGTGACGAGGTCGATGACCTGTTGGTGGTCGACCCGCCCGGCCGCCGAGACGACGATCGAGGGGACGGCGTAGCGGTCGCGGTACCAGCCGTCGACGTCGTCCCGGGTCAGGGACTCGATCGACTCCACGGTGCCGAGCACCGACCGGCCCAGCGGGGTGTCGCCGAACAGGGTCTCGGCGTACAGGTCGTGCACCGCGTCGGCGGGCTCGTCGTCGCGCATCGCGATCTCCTCGAGCACCACCGTGCGCTCGGACTCGAGGTCCGGGGCGGTGTTGAGGGCCTCGGTGACCAGGTCCCCGAGCAGGGTCACCGCGAGCGGGAGGTCGCTGGCGAGCACGTTCGCGTAGTAGCAGGTGTGCTCCTTGGCGGTGAAGGCGTTCATCTCACCACCGACGGCGTCCATCGCCGTGGCGATCTCCAGCGCCGTGCGGCTCCGGGTGCCCTTGAACAGCAGGTGCTCGAGGAAGTGCGAGGAGCCGCCCAGCTCCGGGCTCTCGTCCCGGGACCCGACCCCGACCCAGATGCCGAGGGTCGCCGACAGCACCCCGGGCATCGTCTCGGTGAGCACCCGCAGCCCGCCGGGCAGCTCGGTCCGCTCCACCCGGCCGCCGACCTCGTCGACGTCCAGCACCTGCGTGACACCGACCGGGGCCGGGACGGACGCCGCAGCGCCCGCCCCGGCCCCGGTCAGGTCGGTACTCGTGTTCACGCCTCCGCGGGAGCGGCGGTCTCGTCAGCCGGAGCTGCGTCACCGGCAGCGGCGGCGTCGCCCTCGACGACCGGCACCAGGCTGATCTTGCCGCGGGCGTCGATGTCGGTGATCTCGACCTGCAGCTTGTCGCCGACGTTCGCGACGTCCTCGACCTTGGCGATCCGCTTGCCGTTGCCCAGCTTGCTGATGTGGACCAGGCCGTCGCGGCCGGGAAGCAGCGAGACGAAGGCGCCGAAGGCCGTCGTCTTGACCACGGTGCCGAGGAACCGCTCGCCGACCTTGGGCAGCGTCGGGTTCGCGATGGCGTTGATCCGGTCGACCGCGGCCTGGGCCGAGGGGCCATCGGAGGCGCCGACGTAGATCGTGCCGTCGTCCTCGATGGTGATGTCGGCGCCGGTCTCGTCCTGGATCGCGTTGATCATCTGCCCCTTCGGGCCGATGACCGCGCCGATCTTGTCGACCGGGATGCGCACCGTGGTCACCCGCGGGGCGTAGGCGCTCATCTCGTCGGGGCCGTCGATCGCCTCGAGCATGACGTCGAGGATGTGCAGCCGGGCCGCGCGGGCCTGGGTCAGCGCACCGGCGAGGACGTCGGAGGGGATGCCGTCGAGCTTCGTGTCCAGCTGGAGGGCCGTCACGAAGTCCTTGGTGCCGGCGACCTTGAAGTCCATGTCACCGAAGGCGTCCTCGGCACCGAGGATGTCGGTCAGCGCGACGTACTCGGTCTTGCCGTCGACCTCGTCGGAGACCAGGCCCATGGCGATGCCGGCGACCGCGGCCTTCAGCGGCACACCGGCGTTGAGCATGGCCAGCGTCGAGGCGCAGACAGAGCCCATCGAGGTGGAGCCGTTGGAGCCGAGGGCCTCGGAGACCTGTCGGATCGCATAGGGGAACTCCTCGCGGTTCGGCAGCACCGGCAGCAGTGCCCGCTCGGCCAGCGCTCCGTGGCCGATCTCGCGGCGCTTGGGCGAGCCCACCCGGCCGGTCTCACCGGTGGAGTACGGCGGGAAGTTGTAGTTGTGCATGTAGCGCTTGCGGGTGATCGGGTTCAGCGTGTCCAGCTGCTGCTCCATGCGGAGCATGTTCAGCGTGGTGACGCCCATGATCTGGGTCTCGCCGCGCTCGAACAGCGCCGAGCCGTGCACCCGCGGGAGCACCTCGACCTCGGCCGACAGCGGCCGGATGTCGGTGAGCCCACGGCCGTCGATGCGGATCTTGTCGCGCAGGATGCGCTGCCGGACGACCTTCTTGGTCACGGCGCGGAAGGCTCCGGAGACCTCCTTCTCGCGGCCCTCGAACTGCCCGGCCAGGGCGGCCTTGACCTCGTCCTTGAGCGCGTCGGTGGCCTCCTCGCGCTCCTGCTTGCCGGCGATGGCCTGGGCCACGGCCAGCTTCTCGGCGGCGTGCGCCTCGACGGCGGCGTAGACGTCGTCCTGGTAGTCCAGGAAGCGGGGGAAGTGCGCCTCCGGCTTGGCGGCCTTCTCGGCCAGCGCGGACTGCGCCTGGCACAGCGCCTTGATGAACGGCTTCGCGGCCTCGAGGCCCTGGGCCACGACCTCCTCGGTCGGGGCGGTGGCGCCACCGGCGATGAGCTCGATGGTCTTCTCGGTGGCCTCGGCCTCGACCATCATGATCGCGACGTCGCCGTCGGGCAGGACCCGGCCGGCCACGACCATGTCGAAGACGGCGTCCTCGAGCTCGGCGTGGGTCGGGAAGCCGACCCACTGCCCGTTGATCAGCGCCACCCGGGTGCCACCGATCGGGCCAGAGAACGGCAGGCCGGAGAGCTGGGTGGAGGCCGACGCGGCGTTGATCGCGAGCACGTCGTAGACGTGGTCGGGGTCCAGGGACAGGACGGTGATGACGACCTGGACCTCGTTGCGCAGGCCCTTGGCGAAGGTCGGCCGCAGCGGGCGGTCGATCAGCCGGCAGGTGAGGATCGCGTCCTCGGAGGGGCGGCCCTCGCGGCGGAAGAACGAACCGGGGATCTTCCCGATCGAGTACATCCGCTCCTCGACGTCCACCGTGAGCGGGAAGAAGTCGAACTGCTCCTTGGGCTGGCGGCCGGCCGTGGTGGCCGACAGCAGCGTGGTGTCGCCCATGGTGGCCACGACGGAGCCGGCGGCCTGCTTGGCGAGGCGGCCGGTCTCGAAGGTGACGGTGCGGGAACCGAGGGCCCCGTTGTCGATCACCGCGGTGGCGGTGAACACGCCGTCCTCGGCGTCGAAGTCGGTGGGATCTGTGGTGGGTGCGGACATCGTGTCCTCTTCCTACGTCGCATACGGCGACGTCCTCTTCGCGGCGTCGCGCCGACGGCGTCCGGGGCGACCGGTCTTCGATCGAAGCCCTCGGGGGGCGCACTCGCGGGGTCCTGCACTCAGGCTCGCTGCGTCCCGGGGGCCACTACCGAGGACCGGCCCTCGCGGGGCGGCCGGCGTGGGGCCGGTGGTCCCGTGCGGCGGGTGCCGCACGAGTGAGGGGACCGTCCCGGTGTTGCCGGAGCGGTCCCCTCGGTCGTGCTAGCGGCGCAGGCCGAGCCGCTCGATGAGCGAGCGGTACCGGTTGATGTCGGTCTTGGCCAGGTAGTTCAGCAGCCGCCGGCGACGGCCGACCAGCAGGAGCAGGCCCCGCCGGCTGTGGTGGTCGTGCTTGTGCAGCTTGAGGTGCTCGGTCAGGTCGCTGATCCGTCGGGTCAGCATCGCGACCTGCACCTCGGGGGAACCGGTGTCGTTCTCGACCGTCGCGTACTCGGTCATGATCTGCTTCTTCGTCGCGCTCTCCAGCGCCATGGTGCCTCCAGGGCAGGTCACGTGTGGCCCCCGGTCTGTGTCACGGGGGCAGCATGCACACACGTCGGTCACCCGACGTCAGCACCGAGGTTACACGGCCGCACCAGGGTCAGGCCCGGAGTCGCCCGGTCACACCTCCAGGACGGCGCGGGTCCGCGCCACGTCCTCGCCCATGGCCACCAGCAGCTCCGGCACCCCGGCGAAGCTGAGCATCGGGCGCAGCCGCTCGACGAACTCGACGCCGACGTGCTCGCCGTACAGGTCGCCGTCGAAGTCGAGCAGGTGGGCCTCGACGGTGCGCCGGGCGCCGGCGAAGGTCGGGTTGCTGCCCACCGAGATCGCGGCCGGGTGGGTGCTGCGGCTGACCCCGCGGTGGTCGCGCAGCACCAGCCGCCCGGCGTAGACCCCGTCGGCCGGGATCGCGGTGTGCGCCGGGCTCTCCACGTTGGCGGTCGGGTAGCCGAGCTCCCGCCCGCGACGGTCACCGCGGACGACGATCCCGTCGACCCGGTGCGGGCGGCCGAGCGCGAGGGCGGCCGACGCCATGTCCCCGGCGGCCACGCAGGCCCGGATGTAGGTGGAGGAGATGGTCACCTCGCCGTCGCCGGTCAGGTCGGGGGCCGAGCCGACGCTGGTCAGGTCGACCCCCTCGACGCTGAAGCCGAACCGACGGCCCTCGGCGGCCAGCGTCTCGACGGTCCCGGCCGCCTTGTGTCCATAGGTGAAGTTCCGCCCCACCACCACCTGGGCGGCGTGCAGGTGCTCGACCAGCACGGTGTGCGTGAACTCCCCCGGGGACAGCCGGCTGAACTCGGGCGTGAAGGGCAGCACGCACATGGCGTCCACACCCAGCTCGGCCACCAGTTCGGCCTTGCGGTCGGCCGAGGTCAGGATCGCCGGGTGGGACCCGGGCCGCACCACCTCGGAGGGGTGCGGGTCGAAGGTGAGCAGCAGCGCCGGTCGTCCGACCGCGCGGGCCCGGGTGACCGCCGCACCGATCAGGTGCTGGTGGCCGCGGTGCACGCCGTCGTACATGCCGACGGTGACCACCGTGCGCCCCAGGTCCGGCGGGGTCGCGTCCAGCCCACGCCAGCGCAGCACGTCGTTCCCCTCCCCCGCTGTCGAGTGGTCGACGTGCTCAGGAGGCCACGGGCGCGACGCGGTGCAGCCAGCCGTGGGTGTCGGGGACCCGGCCGTGCTGGACGTCGAGCAGCCGCGCGCGCAGCTCCATGGTCAGCGGGCCGGGCTCGCCGTTGCCGACCGTGAAGTCGCCGGTGCGCCCCTTGACCTCACCGACCGGGGTGATGACCGCGGCCGTACCGCAGGCGAAGGTCTCGGTCACCGTGCCGTCGGCGACGCCGGCCCGCCACTCGTCGACGCTGAACTTCCGCTCGGTGACCGGGTGCCCGAGCTCGCGGGCCACGGTGATCAGCGACTCGCGGGTGATGCCGGGCAGCAGCGTGCCGGTGAGCTCAGGGGTGACGAGCTCGGCGTCGGCGCCGGAACCCAGGACGAAGAACAGGTTCATCCCGCCCATCTCCTCGACCCAGCGCTTCTCCACCGCGTCCAGCCACACCACCTGGTCGCAGCCGGCGGCGATCGCCTGCTCCTGGGCCAGCAGGCTGGCCGCGTAGTTGCCGGCGCACTTGACGTCGCCGGTGCCGCCGGGGGCGGCCCGGATGTAGTCCTCGGAGAGGTAGACCGACACCGGCTGCACGCCGCGCGGGAAGTACGCCCCGGCCGGGCTGGCGATGACGAGGAACAGGTACTCGCTCGCCGGCCGGACCCCGAGGAACGGGTCGACGGCCATCATGTACGGGCGGAGGTAGAGGGTCTGGTCGGGGCCGGTGGGGACCCAGTCGCGGTCGGCGTCGACCAGGGCGTCGACGGCGGTGAGGAAGGCGTCGTGCGGGACGGCCGGCATGGCCAGCCGGGCGGCGCTGCGGGCGAACCGGGCGGCGTTGGACTCCGGCCGGAAGGTCGCGACGCTGCCGTCGGGCTGGGCGTAGGCCTTGAGCCCCTCGAAGATCGACTGGGCGTAGTGCAGGCCGGCGGTGCTGGGGTCCAGCTGGAGCGGCCCGTACCCGGTCAGCCGGGCGTCGACCCAGCCCTCGCCTGCACGGTACCGGGCCACGACCATCGAGTCGGTGAAGTGACGACCGAAGCCGGGGTCCGCCAGGACCGCGGCACGCTCGGCGGCGGACCGGCGCGGCACGTCCTCCACGACCAGCGGCACGCCCTCGGTGAAGACCCGGGGGGAGGTACGGCTGTCGGCGAGCGTGTCGGTCATGGCTCCCACCTGCTGGTGCTCGTGCTGGAGCGTGGTCCGGCGGTTGCCAGGCCCGCACGGTCACCCTAGCCCGGCTCCACGGGCCCACGGCACGTGCGGCGGGACGACCGCCCGTCCGTGGGTGGTGCGATCGGACGAACCGGCGGGCCCGGCCGTCGTCGCCGAGGCGGGCGACGACGGCGCGGGCCGGCGGCTCAGCTGCTCTTCGGGGCCGCGGACTCGACGACCTCGTAGCTCCACACGTGCTGCTGCGAGCGCTCGGCGGCCGGGGCCAGGGTGTCGCCCCCGCCGTCGTGCGCGCGGTCGAAGTCCTGGCTGGTCTGCCAGGCCTCGTAGGCCTCCTGGCTGCTCCACCGCGTGTAGACGAGGTAGGAGTCGGTGCCGGCGACCGGGCGCAGCAGCTCGAACCACTCGAACCCCGGGGTGGTCTCCACCGCACCGGCGCGGCCCTTGAACCGCTCCTCGAAACGGGCGCGCTTGTCCTCGGGCATGGTCACGACGTTGATCTTGACGACGCTCATGCACCGCATCCTGCCCAGCGACGACCGGCTCGACACGGCGGGTGCGACACCCGCAGCTGCTCGTCCCCGTCCACTCGCGCTGGAGGGCGCGGTCATCCCCGCGGCGGTGGGACGTAGACCCGGATCGGCGGGCGCACTCCGGCAGGGGTCGTCCAGTCGGCCGACCGGCGGTCGACCAGCCGCCATCCCAGCCGCTCGTACAGGCGCACGGCGCCGCTGGCCTCGACCACCTCGAGCACCACCTGCAGACCCCGGTCCTCGGCGCACGCCGTCGCCGCGGCCAGCAGACCGGCGCCGAGGCCCTGCCCTCTCCCCCGCGGCGCGACGTACAGCCGGGAGACGGCGCCCAGCCCGCCGGCCGGCACCCCGATCCGTCGGCTCAGCACGTCGTCGACGACGCCGCCCACCAGACAGGCGTGCCCGACGACGACGCCGGCCACCTCGGCCACCCAGCAGGCGACGGTCCCGCTGGGCGTCGACCACGCTGTGGGGTCCGCCGGCCACCGCGCCGGGTACCCGTCGACGTCGTGCACCTCCCGCAGGGCGCGGACGCTGCCCGGGAGGTCGTGGTCCACCCGTCGCCGCACCAGCACCCGGACAGTCTGCCGAGCCGGTGGGCGAGACTGATGCGGTGACCGAGCAGCCGCGCACCGCCGACATCGGCTTCGCCCGGCTGGACCCCGACCGGGCGGCCCGGACCGGCACCCCCGAGGTCGTCTTCGCCGGCGGCAAGACCCCGGCCGAGACGGTGGGCTGCCTGGCCGGCCTGCTCGACGCCGGCGCCCCGCTCGCCTGGGCCACCCGGGTGGACGAACCCACCGCCGCGGCGGTGCTCGCCCGCTGGCCGGAGGCCCACGTCGACCCGGTGGGCCGGGTGGCCTGGGTGGGCACGCCGGAACCGCCGGTCGGCCGGGTGCTCGTGCTCACCGCCGGGACGTCGGACGGCGCGGTCGCCGCCGAGGTCGCCGCCACCCTGGCCGCCAGCGGGGTGGGGTGCCGTCGCGTGGACGACGTCGGGGTGGCCGGCGTGCACCGGGTGCTGGCCGTGGCCCCGGACCTGGCCGCGGCCGACGCCGTCGTCGTGGTCGCCGGGATGGACGGCGCGCTGCCCAGCGTGGTCGCCGGGCTCACCGACCGGCTGGTGGTCGCCGTCCCCACCTCGGTCGGCTACGGCGCCGCCTTCGAGGGCCTGGCCGCGCTGCTCACCATGCTCACCGCCTGCGCGCCCGGCGTGCTGGTCGTCAACATCGACAACGGGTTCGGCGCCGGCGTCGCGGCCGCCCGGATCGTCCGCTCAGCTCACCGGTAGCGCACCGGGTCGGGCAGCAGCTCGTTCATCGCCCCCGACCGGAAGCCCCGCGGGTCCAGCTCCACCCGGGCGAACCCGGGGACCGCGGCCAGCAGCTCCGTGCCGACGACCGGCACCAGTGCGGCATCGACCTCCACCCGGGCCACGTCCTCGCCCATGTCCCGCACCCGCAGGTCCCGCGCCGGGTGCCCGGCCTCGGCCAGCGCCGCCCGCAACGCCGCCTCGGCCGCCTCCACCCGCGCCAGGCCCGCCGCCGACACCGGCACCCCGTAGGCGATCCGGCTGGCCAGGCACGCGGCGGCCGGCTTGTCGGCCAGCGGCAGGCCCCAGAGCCGGGCGGCCGCCCGGACGTCGTCCTTGGTCATGCCGGCCCTGGCCAGCGGCGCCCACGCGCCCCGTTCGGCAGCCGCCCGGATGCCGGGCCGGAAGCCCGCCCGCAGGTCATCGGCGTTCGTACCGGTGACCACGTCGGCGATCCCCAGCTCCGTGGCCAGCGGGGTGAGCACGTCGACCAGCTCGGTCTTGCAGAACGCACAGCGGTCACCGGCGTTGGCGACGTACCCCGGCCGGGACAGCTCGTCGGTGCGCGGCTGCTCGTGCCGCACCCCCAGCGAGCTCGCGAACGCCCGTGCCGCCACCTGCTCCGCCGCCGGCAGGCTCGGGGAGACGGCCGTCGCGGCGACCACCCGTCCGGCGCCCAGGGCGCGCACCGCAGCGGCCAGCACGACACCGGAGTCGACGCCGCCGGAGAAGGCAACCAGCACCCCAGGGACGGCGGCGAGCTCGGCGTCCAGCAGGGCCAGCCGGTGCTCGAGTGCGCTCATCCTCCGCAGGGTGTCATCCGGCTCAGCCCGGCGGGAAGCCGACCGCCACCCGGGCCACCGATCCGGCGTCCTCGACCAGCGCGACCAGCCGACCGTCGGGAGCGACCGCCGCGTGCAGCCCCGGGGTGCCGGTGGCCGGGACCCGCTGGCCGTACCCCAGGGCGACGGCCTCCTCCGCGGTGAGCTCCCGGGCGGGGAAGACCGCCCGGGCGGCGTCGGTCAGGCCCAGCACGCCCGGGCCGCTGCCCGGCCCGGCCAGCGCCTCGGCGGCCTCCTCGACCGGTCGGGCGTCGGCGGTGGCGAACGGCCCCGACGAGGTGCGGCGCAGGGCCGTGAGGTGGCCCCCGACCCCGAGGGCCGCGCCCACGTCCCGGGCGATCGCCCGGATGTAGGTGCCGGTGCTGCAGGAGACGGTGACGTCGACGTCGACCAGGTCGACGGTGGGACGACGGACGTCGTGGACGTCGATCCGGTGCACGGTCACCGACCGGGCCGCCAGCTCGAACTCCTCGCCGGCCCGCACCCGGTCGTAAGAGCGCTTGCCGTCGACCTTCACCGCGCTGACCGACGAGGGCACCTGCTGCAGCGGGCCCACCTGACCGGCCAGCGCGGCGCGGACGGCGTCCTCGGTGACCCCGGCGGCCGATGCGGTGGCGGTCACGTCACCCTCACGGTCGTCGGTGACCGTGGTCTGGCCGAGCCGGATGGTGGCCTCGTACGTCTTGTCCGAGCCGGAGAGGTGGCCGAGCAGCCGGGTGGCCGCGCCCACGCCCAGCACCAGCAGCCCGGTGGCCATCGGGTCCAGGGTCCCGGCGTGCCCGACCTTGCGCACCGACAGCACCCGCCGGGCGCGGGCGACGACGTCGTGGGAGGTCATGCCGCCGGCCTTGTCGACCAGCAGCAGGGACGGCGGGACGTCGGCGTCGGGCTTCTTCGGACTCACGGGGCCACGCTCTCACCCAGCCAGGCGCTGCCCCGCACCCGCCGGCCCACCGCCACCAGCCGCAGCACGATGAACAGGGTCAGGCCGGTCCACACCCCCGGCAGCCCCCAGTCCAGCCAGCCGGACAGCAGCGACAGCGGCACGAAGCCCACCAGCGCTGCGCCGACGGTCACGGTGCGCAGGTAGGCGACGTCCCCCGCGCCCATGAGCACCCCGTCCAGGGCGAAGACCACCCCGGCCAGCGGCTGCATGAGCGCCAGGAACCACCACACGACGCCGGCCTCGGCGAGCACCGCCGGGTCGTCGGTGAACAACGGCGGCAGCACCGGGCGCAGGGCGAGCAGTGCGACGGCGACGAGGACGCCGGTGCCCAGGCCCCAGCCGACCACCCGGCTCGCGGTGGCGCGGGCCTCGGCCGGGCGGGCCGCGCCCAGCGCCGTGCCGACGAGGGTCTGCGCGGCGATGGCGTAGGCGTCGAGCACCAGGGCGAGGAACAGCCACAGCTGCAGGGCGATCTGGTGCGCCCCGAGCTCGGCGGTGCCCGACCGGGCCACCACCCCCGTGGCGGCGGCGAAGGCCAGTTGGAGGACGGCGGCGCGCAGCAGGAGGTCGCGCCCGAGCACCAGCTGGCCCCGCAGCGCGGCCGGCCGGGGCCGCAGGGAGGTCCCGGTCCCGGCCAGCTCACGGGTCAGCGCACGGACGAAGAGCGCGGCGGAGACGGCCTGGCCGACCACGTTGGCCACGGCGGAGCCGACCAGCCCCATCTCGGCGGTGTGCACCAGCAGCGGGCACAGCACCAGGCTGACCAGGCTGCCGGCCAGGACGTAGCCCATCGGCCGGCGCAGCTCCTGGACGCCACGCAGCCAGCCGTTGCCCGCCAGTGCGATCAGCAGCAGCGGGAGCCCCAGGCTGGCCACCCGCAGCCATTCCTCGGCGGCGTCGGCGACCGGCCCGTCCCCGCCGGCGAGCAGGCGGGTCAGCGGCCCGGCCGCGACCTGGAAGACGGCGGCCAGCCCCAGGCCCAGGGCCAGGGCCAGCCAGGTGGCCTGCACGCCCTCGGCGACCGCGCCGTCCCGGTCCCCGGCCCCGGCGCGCCGGGCCGCGCGGGCGGTCGTGCCGTACGCCAGGAAGTTGAGCAGCGCCGCCACGTAGGCCAGCAGACCGCCGCCGACGGCGAGACCGCCGAGGCTGACCGTGCCGAGGTTGCCGACCACCGCGGTGTCGACGAGCAGGTACAGCGGCTCGGCGGCCAGCACGACCAGTGCCGGCGCCGCCAACGACGGGACCGACCTGCTCAGCGGGCCAGCTCCTGCCGGAGCTGCGCGATCGTGCCCTCCCGGTCGGCGGTCGAGGTGTACCCGGCGGCCGCGCGGTGCCCACCGCCCCCGAGGGCCATCGCCACCCGGGCCAGGTCGGTGGCACCGCGGGAGCGGAGGGAGACCGACCAGGCACCGTCGTCCTGGCCCTTGAGGACGCAGGCGACGTCGGCCTCGGCGGTGGCACGGACGACGTCGACGAGGGCCTCGAGCTGGTCGACGGCCAGGCCGTGGGTGCGCGCCTCCGCCGCCGTCGACCAGGTCCAGACCAGTCCTGCGCCGACCTCCCGGTCGAGCACGGCGCGCCCGGTGACGGCCGAGAGCAGCCCCAGCCAGCCGAAGGGCGCCGTGTCGAACAGCCGCTGGCTGATCGCCGCGTGGTCGATGCCGGTGCGCAGCAGCCGGGCAGCCAGCTCGTGGGTGCCCGGCGCGGTGTTGCCGAAGCGGAAGGAGCCGGTGTCGGCCGCCAACCCGGCGTACAGGCAGGTGGCCAGCCGCTCGTCGAGCTCGACGCCCAGGCCGTCCAGCAGGTCCGCGACGAGCACGACGGTCGCGGCGGCGCGTGCCTCGACCACCCGGATCTCGCCGAACCCGGGGTTGCTGGCGTGGTGGTCGACGACGACCGACCGCCGCGCGGTGGTCAGCAGGGCTGCCAGGTCACCCAGCCGACCGGGGGCGGCGGCGTCCAGGCTGACGAACACGTCGACGTCGGCCGGCACGGTCCGTGGTGGGACCAGCTGCTCGGCGCCGGGGAGCCAGCCCAGCGACGTCGGCAGCGTGAACGGCTCGGGGAAGGTGGCGACCACCCGGGCGCCGCAGCGTCGGAGCCCCTCGGCCAGCGCGAGGGTGCTGCCCAGGGCGTCGGCGTCGGGCTGGACGTGGCCGGAGAGCACGACCGTCTGCCCGGCGGCCGCCGCAGCGGCGAGCAGCTCCACGGCCGCGTCCGCGGGCGCGGAGACGGTGGTCATCGGTTCACGTGCCGTCCGGGCCGGCGTGCGGCGGCTGCTGCGGCTCGGGATCGGTGTTGCCGCCGCCCGGCGCGTAGTGCGTGCCGTCGTCCGGCTCGTCCTCGGCGATGCTGTCGGTCGTCCCGATGTCGCCGTGCTTGCCGCCGGCGGTGGGGTCGCCGGTGGCCGGCTCCTGCCGACCGCCGAACCCGGCTCCCTCCCATTCTCCGGCCAGGTCGTCCGGGTCCGGGTCCACGGCGCCGGTCACGATGCGCTCCGCTCGGCGGCCGACGGGCGGCCGTCGGCGTAGCCGTCCGTGCGGCCGGCAGCAGCGTCGGCCGGCTCGTCGGCAGCGCCGTCGAGGTCGTCCCCGTCCTCGGTGTCCTCGTCCTCGTCGACCGCGGGCTTGCGGTACGGGTCCGCCTCGCCCGCGTACTGGGCGTTCTCCCGGGCGCGGGCCAGTTCGGCGTCGGCCTCCCGGACGCGGGCCAGCGCCTCCTCCAGCTCCCGGGCGGTGTCCGGGACGATGTCGGCCACGAAGGCCAGCGTGGGCACGAACTTGATCCCGGTCTGCTTGCCCACGGTGGAGCGGAGCACGCCGGTGGCGCTGGCGAGGGCCCGTGCGGAGTCCTCGATCTGCAGCGCGTCGCCGTAGACGGTGTAGAACACCGTCGCCTCGCGCAGGTCGCTGGTGACCCGCGCGTCGGTGATGGTGACCATCCCGAGGCGGGGGTCCTTGATCTGCATCTCGATCGTGGCGCTGACGATCTGACGGATGCGCACCGCCAGTCGGCGTGCCCGGGCCGGGTCGGCCATGACGGACCTCCATGTCGAGGGTGTGGTGGCCCCCTTGCCGGGCCCCGCCGCGAGCGTGCGAGTGGCGGGGGGCAGGGGGGTCATTGATCGGTGTCGCTGGACAACTGCCGGTGCGTCGACAGCAGCGTCACCTCGGGTCGCTCGGCCAGCAACCGCTCGCAGGCGTCCAGCACGTCGCCCACCTGGGCGGCCTCGCCGGCCACGGTGGCGACCCCGACCTGCACACGGCGGTGCAGGTCGGGGTCGCCGACCTCGGCGGCGGCCACGGAGTAGCGACGCCGCAGTTCGGCCACGATCGGCTTCACCACGGCACGCTTCTCCTTGAGCGAGTGCACGTCGCCCAACAGCAGGTCGGCGGTGAGCGTGCCCGTGAACACGCTCACCGCCTCTCTGCTGCTCAGTGACTCACTGCCCCGTCCCGAGGCTCACGCCGAGCCTGCGAGGCGTGAGGAGGACGGGGTCCTTCCGTTATGCGCGCGGCTTCTCGCGCAGCTCGAAGGTCTGGATGACGTCCTCGGGCTTGATGTCGTTGAACGACCCCAGCCCGACACCGCACTCGTAGCCCTCGCGGACCTCGGTCGCGTCGTCCTTGAAGCGACGCAGCGACTCGACGGTCAGGTTGTCCGCGACCACGGCGCCGTCCCGGATGAGACGGGCCTTGGAGTTGCGGACGATCGTGCCGCTGCGCACCAAGGAGCCGGCGACGTTGCCGATCTTCGGGACCCGGAAGACCTCGCGGACCTCCGCGGTGCCCAGCTGCACCTCTTCGTACTCGGGCTTGAGCATGCCCTTGAGCGCGGACTCGATCTCCTCGATGGCCTGGTAGATGACCGTGTAGTACCGGACGTCCACGCCTTCGCGGGCGGCGAGCTCGGTGGCCTGACCCTCGGCCCGGACGTTGAAGCCCAGGACGATGACGTCGTCGGCCAGCGCCAGGTCGATGTCGCTCTTGGTGATCCCACCGACGCCGCGGTGGATGACCCGCAGCGTGAGGTCGTCGCTCACCTCGATCTTCATCAGCGCCTCCTCGAGCGCCTCGACGGTGCCCGAGTTGTCGCCCTTGATGATCAGGTTGAGCTGACGGGTCTCCTTGAGCGCCGCGTCGAGGTCCTCCAGGCTGATCCGCTTCCGCATGGACGCGTTCTGCGCGTTGCGGATGCGGGCCTGACGGCGATCGGCGATCTGCCGGGCGATCCGGTCCTCCTCTACGACGAGGAAGGTGTCACCGGCGCGCGGCACGGAGGTCAGGCCGACGACCTGGACCGGACGGGCCGGCAGGGCCTCCTTGAGCTTGTTGCCGTGCTCGTCGAGCAGCGACCGGACGCGACCGTAGGCGTCGCCGGCCACGATCGAGTCGCCCTGGCGCAGGGTGCCGCGCTGGACCAGCACCGTGGCGACGGGGCCACGGCCCTTGTCCAGCTTGCCCTCGATGACCACACCCTGGGGGTCCTGACCCACGTTGGCGCGCAGGTCCAGCGAGGCGTCAGCGGTCAGCAGGATCGAGGTCAGCAGGTCGTCGAGGCCCTGACGGGTGGTCGCGGAGACGTCGACGAACATCGTGTCGCCGCCGTACTCCTCGGCCACCAGCCCGTACTCGGTGAGCTGCTGACGGATCTTGGCGGGGTTGGCCCCCTCCTTGTCGATCTTGTTGACCGCGACCACGATCGGCACCTCGGCGGCCTGGGCGTGGTTGAGCGCCTCGACCGTCTGCGGCATGACGCCATCGTCGGCGGCCACGACCAGGACGACGATGTCGGTGACCTTCGCGCCACGGGCACGCATCGCGGTGAACGACTCGTGACCCGGGGTGTCGATGAAGGTGACCGGACGCTCGTTGCCCTCCAGCTCGGTGACGATCTGGTAGGCGCCGATGTGCTGGGTGATCCCACCGGCCTCCTTGCCCGCCACGTTCGCGTGCCGGAGCGCGTCCAGGAGCTTGGTCTTCCCGTGGTCGACGTGACCCATGACGGTGACGACCGGCGGGCGGATGCCCCAGTCGTCCTCGTCGTCGCTCTCCTCGTCACCGAAGGTGAGGTCGAAGGTGTCGAGGAGCTCGCGGTCCTCGTCCTCCGGGCTGACGACCTGGATGACCCAGCCGATCTCGGCACCCAGCAGCTGCAGGGTGTCGTCGTTGACCGACTGCGTCGCGGTGATCATCTCGCCCAGGTGGAACAGGGCGGTGACCAGCGCGGCCGGCTCGGCGTTGATCCGCTCGGCCAGGTCGGTCAGCGAGGCGCCACGCGGCAGCCGGACGGTCTGCCCGTTGCCACGGGGCAGCGAGACGCCACCCATGCTCGGCGCCGCCATGGAGTCGAACTCCTGACGCCGCTGCTTCTTGCTCTTGCGCCCACGGACCGGACCGCGACCACCCGGACGCCCGAAGGCACCCGCAGTGCCGGCACCGGAGCCACCGCGGCCACGACCACGGCCACCGCCGCCGCCACCCGGACGGAAGCCACCGCCGGCCGGCGCGCCACCGGGACCACCGGGACCGCCGCCACCGGGACGGAAGCCACCGCCACCGCCGGGACCACCCGGACGGCCACGACCACCGGCGCCACCAGGGCCGCCAGGGCCACCGGCGCGACCGCCAGCGGCCGGCCGCGGCGGCATCATGCCGGGGCTCGGACGCTGCGGCATCATGCCGGGGTTGGGACGCGGCCCACCCGGACCGGCGGCGGGACGGGGCCCGCCAGGACCGGACGACGGACGGGGTCCGCCGGCGCCGGGAGCCGGACGCGGGCCACCGGGGCCGGGACGCGGCCCACCGGGACCGGCCTGCTGACCGGGAGCTCCGCCGGGTCGCGGACCGGCGGCAGCCGGACGCGGGGCGCTGCTGAAGGGGTTGTTGCCCGGCCGGGGGGCCGGACGGGGGCCGGGCCGCGGCCCGGGAGCGGCCGGGCGCGGGGCGCCCGGAGCGGCTCCACCAGCGGCCGGGCCGCCGTCCGGCGCACCACCCGCGGGTCGCGGACCCGGAGCGGCCGGACGCGCGCCCGGCTGGGCCGGTGCGGCCGGAGGCTGCTGGGTCGGGGCACTGGCGGCCGGCTGCTGCGGGGCCGGGGCCTCGACCACCGGCTGCTGCGGGGCCGGCCGGGGGCCGGGACGCGGGCCGGGAGCCGCCGGACGGGCCGGCGACGGAGCACCAGTCTGGGCAGCCGGTGCCTGGGCAGCCGGTGCCTGGGCAGCCGGTGCCTGGGCAGCCGGGGCCTCGGCAGCGGCCGGAGCCGGAGCAGCGGGAGCCGGGGCGGCAGGAGCCGACGCCACCGGCGCGGGCCGGGGGCCGGGACGCGGAGCGGGGCGGCCACCGGAGGCGCCGTTGCCGCCACCGGAGCTCGAGGCACCGTCGCCGGGGAAGGCCTCACGCAGCCGTCGGGCCACCGGGGCCTCGACGGTGGACGAGGCGGACTTCACGAACTCGCCCTGCTCCTTGAGCTTGGCGAGCACTGTCTTGCTGTCGATACCGAGCTCTTTCGCGAGCTCGTGTACGCGGGCCTTGCCTGGCACGGGTCTCCTCTGGTGAGGCCGGCGGCTGGCCCGCTCGACCTCTGTCTCAGTGGTGCATGGTCATCGTGGCGACTTCACGGGTTGCTCATCCGAGGTCGTCCTGCTCTCGACTGTGGACCGGCCGGGTGCCGGTCCGACTGGATCGCGCTCAGTACATGGTGCTCGGTTGGTGCAGGGTGCTCGGTGCGGTCCGTCCGGGGCACCACCCGGGCGGGTCAGGTGACCTGCCGGAGGACGTGGGCCTCGAGCGGGCCGGTCTCCAGCGGCGTGCTGCTGCGCAGCGCGCGCGGGAAGGCCCGGCGCCGGACTGCTGCCTGCAGGCACTCCGCGGTGGGGTGCAGGGACGCACCCCGGCCGGGGAGCCGTCGCCGCGGATCAGGGGTGAGCCCCCCGCCGCGGACGACGACACGCAACAGCTCGGTGACCGGAGCGCGTCGCCGGCACCCCACACAGGTGCGGACCGGCATCGACGAATCGGCCATCAGGGAGTCTAGCGCGCCGCGGGCCCGGGATGTTCCGCGCGCCGTACGGGGGGGCGGTGACCGCCCTGCGGACCGCGGGCACCGGGCCGGCCCGGCTGCACGCCCGCCCGCAACGGAGCCCGCCCGACACCCGGGGAGACCGGGGCGTCGCCGTCGGTGGGCTCGGCGTCACTGCGGATGTCGATCCGGCACCCGGTGAGCCGGGCGGCCAGGCGGGCGTTCTGCCCCTCCTTGCCGATCGCCAGCGACAACTGGTAGTCCGGCACGACCACCTGGACCGCCCGAGCGGCCGGGTCCACCACCCGTGCGCTGGTGACTCGCGCGGGCGACAGCGCAGAGGCGACGAAGCTGGCCTCGTCCTCGGACCAGTCGACGATGTCGATCTTCTCGCCGTGCAGGTCGCTCATCACGTTGCGGACCCGCTGGCCCATCGGGCCGATGCACGCACCCTTGGCGTTCAGCCCCGGGACGCGGGTGCGGACGGCGATCTTCGACCGGTGCCCGGCCTCGCGCGCCACGGCGACGATCTCCACGCTGCCGTCGGCGACCTCGGGAACCTCGAGCGCGAACAGCTTGCGGACCAGGTTGGGGTGGGTGCGCGACAGCGTCACCTGCGGGCCGCGGAAGGTGCGGGCGACGGAGACGACGTAGGCCTTCAGGCGGCTGCCGTGCCGGTAGTCCTCACCGGGCACCTGCTCGGGGGCCGGCAGCGTGGCCTCCACCTTGCCGATGTCGACCAGCACCACGCCCTGGGTGTTGCGGCGTTCGTGCGCCTGCACGATGCCGCTGACGATGTCGCCCTCCTTGCCGGCGTACTCCCCGAAGGTCTGCTCGTGCTCGGCGTCGCGGAGCCGCTGGATGATCACCTGCTTGGCGGTGCTGGCGGCGATCCGGCCGAAGTCGGAGGGGGTGTCGTCCCACTCGTGCACGACCTCGCCGTCCGGCCCCAGCTCCTGGGCCAGGACGGCGACCTCGCCGCTCTTGCGGTCGACCTGCACGCGCACGTGCTTGGCCGCGCCGTCCGCGTGCCGGTAGGCGGTGACCAGCGCGCTCTCGATCGCCTGCAGCACCGTGTCCGCGGGGATGCCCTTCTCCCGCTCGACCGCCTTGAGAGCCGTCACGTCGATGTTCACTCGTTGCCTCCTCGTCGCGACCGGGGGTCCTGCGGCGCGCGGCGCGGGGCCGGTCGTCCGGTCCTCCCGCTCGCGTCGGTCGCGTCGGCCCCGGCCGGGTCCTGCTCGTGGTCGTGCTCGGTGCCCGCGGGCACCTCGTCGTCGGTCTCGTCGTCGTCCTGGTGCGCCTCGTCGTCCTGGTGCTCGTCGTCGTGCTCGTCGTCGTCGTGCTCGTCGTCGGTGCCGTCGCCGTGGTGGACCAGCGCGGCGTCGCGGTGCCCGGCCGGGCGGGTGAACTCCACCTGCACCCGCGCCTCGCCCAGCTCTGCCCAGGGCACGGTGCGCTCGCCGACGGCCTTGCGCACCTGGCCCTTCTTGGTGCCGCCCTTCTCCACGGCCAGCACGACCCCGTCGTCGTCGACCCGGAGGACCCGGCCGGTGAGCTGCTCCCGGCCGGACTCGGGGCCGACGGCGACGCCGACCAACCGGCCGACGTTGCGCCGCCAGTGCCGCGGCAGGGTCAGTGGGCGGTCGACCCCGGGGCTGGTGACCTCCAGGACGTAGGGCGAGCGACCCAGCGCCTCGTCCTGCGCGTCGAGCACCTCCGACAGCGCACGGCTGAGCTCGGCGACGTCGTCCAGGCTGACCCCGGCGTCCCGGTCGACCACGACCCGCACCACCGACCGCTGGCCGGCGGGGCGGACGACGAGCTCCTCCAGGTCGTACCCGGCGGCGCCGACCACGGGCTCGACCCAACCGGTCAGCTTGGCGGTCACCACGTCCGCGGTGCCTGCACCTCGCGTGGACACCGACTGCCTCCTGTTGTGTGGGAACCGCGACGTGCCCACCGGGTGGGACCCCGATGGGCGGCCGGGCGGGCCCGACGGGCCACCGGCGTGCTGCGCGTGAACCGTCAGGCTACCGCCCGCACCGCCGGCACCACCGGTCCCACGAGTAGCGACCGGCGCTCCGGTGCGTTCGGCCAGGAGAGTCGCCCGGGACTGTCAGGATGGACGGCGATGTCCGGACTCCTCCCCGCTCCCCCGGCCGCCGGCACGTTCTCCCGACGCAGCCTGTTGATCGCCACCCTCGCCGGCACGGCGCTGGTGTCCACCGGCTGCACCGGCAGTCCTGGCGACGTCACCGACGCGGTCACCCCGGCGCAGGTCGACCGGCTCGCCGCCCAGGTCCGGGTGCAGGAGGAGGTGGTGGCCGGCTACGACCAGGCGTTGAGCAGCGCGCCCGACCTGGCCGCGACGCTGACCCCGCTCGCCGCGCAGGCGCGGGCACAGCTGGACCGGCTGCGCGCGGCCGCCCCCGGCGACACCGCGACGACCTCGGCGGCGACCAGCGGCGCCGCGGCACCGACCGATCCGGCGGAGGCACGCGTCTGGCTGCGGGGCGTCGTCGCTGCGGCCGCCACCGCGCACGCCGAGGCCTGCCCGGAGTTCACCGGAGGGCGGGCGGCGCTGCTCGGCAGCATCGCGGCCGGCCTCCGGGGCCAGGACGGACTGTTGGCATGAACACTGCTCCGCGACGGGCAGCCGGGAGACGGGACGACGATGGCTGACGGCACCAGCTCACCCTCGGGCTCGCCCCCCACGGCGGAGGAGACGGCGGCAGAAGACGCCGCACTGCAGGACGCGCTGGCCGCGGTGCACGCGGCGATCTGGGGCTACGGCGTCGTCGGTGCGGCACTCCCCCCGGAGTCCCGGGACGCCGTGGTCGCGTGCGAGCTGGCGTACCTGGACCTCCGCGACCAGCTCGTCGCCCTGCTGAGCGCCCGGCAGGTCGAGCCGGTCGCCGACGAACCGGGGCACACGCTGCCCTTCCCCGTGCTCTCCCCGGTCGACGCCGCAGCACTCGCGGTCGTGCTGGAGGAGGGCGCGTCCGCGACGTGGACGTGGGTGCTGGACCAGGCGAGCGAGCGCAGCACCCGCGTGCTCGCCGTCGCCGCGCTGAGCGCCGCCGAGCTGCGGGCGGTCGACTGGCGCGCCCTGGCCGGCCGCACCCCACCGACCAGCGCCTTCCCCGGCCTGCCGCAGGCCTAGCCGCCCAGCGCGGCGAGGAAGGCGTCGGCGACCTCGACGGCGACGCTGCTGGACTGCCCTCCCTCGACCAGCACGGCGAACGCGACGTCGCCCTGGGGGCCCCCGAGCTGGTAGCCCATGAACCACCCGTGTGCGTCCAGCGGGGTGTTGGTGCCGTACTCCGCGGTGCCGGTCTTGCCGTACACCTCACCCCGGTCGGCCAGCCCGGTGGCCGTCCCGCCGAGGACCACCTGGCGCATCATCGGCCGCAGCGCGTCCAGGACGGCCGGGTCGGGTCCGGCGGGGGCTGCCCCGGCCGGCTCTCCCCCCACGACCTCCACGGGCACGGCCGGGGTGCCGCTGGCGATGCCGGCGGCCACCAGGGCCAGCTGGGCCGGGCTCATCAGCACCTGGCCCTGGCCGATCGCGTCGGCGGCCTCCGTCGTGCCGGTGCTCGCTGCGGGCACCTCTCCGCTGAAGACGTCGACCGGCAGCTGCCAGTCGGTACCCACCCCGTAGGAGGCGGCCGCGGCGGCGAGCGCACCGTCGGGGAGGGTGAGCGCCTGCTGGATGAAGGTGGTGTTGCAGGACTGGGCGAACGCCTCGGTCATCGGCACCGTGCCGAGGTCGAACTGGTCCTCGTTCTCGAACTCCCGGCCCTCCACGACCGTCGTGGCCGGGCAGGGCACCTGCGTCTCCGGGGTGACCGTGCCGGCGGACAGCAGCGCCGTCGCCGTCATCGTCTTCATGCTCGAACCGGGCGGGAACTGCCCGGTCAGGGCGTTAACCGGGTTGGCCGCCTCGTTGGAGCTGACCGCCAGGAGCTCCCCGGTGCCCGGCCGCACCGCCACCAGGTGGGTGGCCAGCGGCTGGGTGGCCACGGCGGCGTCGGCGGCGTTCTGGACCGCCGGCAGCAGCGGGGTCTGGACCGGGGTGCCCGGCACGGGGTCGACGGTGCCGACGACCCGCCCGGTGTCCTCGAGGGCCTCGTCGGTGCTCACCACCCGCACGGTGAACCCGGGCGTGCCGGCCAGCTGCTCCTGGTGGGCCAGCTGCAGGCCGGACAGGCCCAGCCGGTCCCCGGCGGCGTAGCGCTGCTCGCCGTCGGCGTCGACGGTGTCCTCCAGCACCTCGGCGGTGGCGTCCCCGACCCGGCCCAGCAGGGCGAGCCCGAACCGGGACGTGGGGGCGAGCAACCGGGTGCTGGTCGGGAAGACCGCCCCGGGCAGGTCGTACACCTGCGCGCGGATCGCCTCGAAGTCCGGCCGGCGCAGGGTGATCACCGGGACGAACTGCCCGGCCGGTGCCGCCTGTACGTCGGCGGTGATCTCCTCCGCGGAGATCCCGGTGGCAGCGGAGAGCCCGGCGGCCAGCGCCGGCAGGTCGGTGACCTGAGCGGTGTCCACCCCGACGTCCACCACCTCGGTCTCGGCGAACAGCGGTGCGCCGGTGCCGTCAGTGATCGGTGCGCGCTCCGGCAGCGACCGGGCGAGTTCCAGGTGCTGGCCGTCGGCCAGCTCCGGGTGGACGACGGCCGGCTCGGCGACGACCTCCCAGCCGTCCTCGCCCTCCTGCAGCTCCAGCGTTGCGTCGTAGGTCCAGTCCGGGGCCGCCGCGAGGTCCCAGGTGGCCTGCCAGGTGACGGTCGCCGCGCCGTCCTCGACCTGCACCTCGCCCAGCTCGGAGCTCAGGGTCGCATCGGGCAGGTCGGCGGCGGTCTGCTCGATCAGTGCCCCGGCCGCGGCGGGGTCGGTCGTGCGGTCGGCGGCTGCATCCGCCCGGCCCGCGGCCCAGTCGTCGAGGAAGGCCTGGGCGGCGGCGCGGACGTCGTCGGTGGAGTCGCCGGAGCACCCGCTCAGCAGCGGGGCGAGCACCAGCACCGCGGCGCCCCCGGCCGTCGTCACCCGGCGGGTGGCCCCGCTCCTGCTCCTGGACCCGTGTCGGCTGCGCACCCACCCACCCTGGCAGAAGTCCGCTGCCGATCCGGGACTCCTCGCCGCACCAGCCCCAGGACACACACAGGCCGTTCAGAACAAGATCGAGGCGAAGGTGCCGACCTGCTGGAAGCCGACCCGTTCGTAGGCGGCGCGGGCCGCACGGTTGTAGTCGTTGACGTAGAGACTGACCACCGGCGCGATCGCCGTGCGTGCGTACTCGACCACCGCCGCGGTGCCCCGCTGCCCGATGCCCTGCCCGCGGTGCTGCGGGGAGACCCAGACGCCCTGCACCTGGCAGGCGTCGCGGGAGACGGCGCCGACGTCGGCCTTGAAGAGCACCTCACCGCGCTCGATCCACGCCAGCGAGTGACCCGCGTGGACCATCTCCGCCACCCGGGCGCGGTAGCCGGCGCCGCCGTCGACGCGCAGCGGGCTGACCCCGACCTCCTCGGTGAACATGGCGACGGCGGCCGGCAGCAGGGTGTCCAGCTCCTCGGTCCGGACCGGGCGCACCCGCGGCTCGGCCGGCACCGACGCCGGCCCCGAGATGGCCAGCAGTGGCTGCTGGGCGCGCACCTCCCGTGCCGGGCCCCAGTACGGCGCCAGCAGCTCCCACAGCGGCAGCACCGCCGCCGCCGGGCCCACCACGGTCGAGCACCGTCGCCCGGCCCGCCGGGCCCGGTCGGCGAACGCGGTCGCCGCAGCCCGTTCGGCGCCCGGTCGGGCGAAGGGGATCAGGTTCGCGCCGGCCAGGCAGACGGCCTCCAGCCGGCGACCGGCGTACAGGCCCCACAGCGGCGCGCCCAGGGACGTCGTCGCGGTGCCGTGGGTCTCGACCCGCCCGGCGAGCATGCAGGCGCCGACCGGGTCGGTGGCCAGCAGCTCCCGGACGGCGCCCTCGTCCCCGGCGTCCAGGACCCGGGCGGGCGAGGAACGCAGCACGCGGACCACTGTCCTCGGTCGGCCGGTGTGGGCGGGCGGGTCAGGAGACGGAGACGACCGGCGGACCGGACGGGGTGCCCTCGGCGACCTGCGCCTCGGCGATCCGCATGGCCTCCTCGATCAGCGTCTCCACGATCATCGACTCGGGCACGGTCTTGACGACCTCGCCCTTGACGAAGATCTGCCCCTTGCCGTTGCCGGAGGCGACGCCCAGGTCGGCCTCGCGGGCCTCCCCCGGGCCGTTCACCACGCAGCCCATGACGGCCACCCGCAGCGGCACCTCCATGCCCTCGAGGCCGGCGGTGACCTCGTCGGCGAGCTTGTAGACGTCGACCTGGGCCCGGCCGCAGGAGGGGCAGCTCACGATCTCCAGGCCGCGCTGGCGCAGGTTCAGCGACTCGAGAATCTGGTTGCCGACCTTGACCTCCTCCGCCGGCGGGGCGGAGAGGGAGACCCGGATGGTGTCGCCGATGCCCTGGGACAGCAGCGCGCCGAAGGCGACCGCGGACTTGATGGTGCCCTGGAAGGCGGGGCCGGCCTCGGTCACGCCGAGGTGCAGCGGGTAGTCGCACTGGGCGGCCAGCAGCTCGTAGGCGCGGACCATGACCACCGGGTCGTTGTGCTTCACCGAGATCTTGATGTCGCGGAAGTCGTGCTCCTCGAACAGCGAGCACTCCCACAGCGCCGACTCGACCAGCGCCTCCGGCGTCGCCTTGCCGTACTTGGCCAGCAGGCGCTTGTCCAGCGAGCCGGCGTTCACCCCGATCCGGATCGGGGTGCCGGCGTCCTTGGCCGCCCGGGCGATCTCGCCGACCTTGTCGTCGAACTTCTTGATGTTGCCCGGGTTCACCCGCACGGCGGCGCACCCGGCGTCGATCGCGGCGAACACGTAGCGCGGCTGGAAGTGGATGTCGGCGATCACCGGGATCTGCGACTTCCGGGCGATGATCGGCAGCGCCTCGGCGTCGTCGGTGTCGGGCACCGCGACCCGCACGATCTGGCACCCGGAGGCGGTCAGCTCGGCGATCTGCTGCAGCGTCGCGTTGATGTCGGCGGTCTTGGTGGTGCACATCGACTGGACGCTGACCGGGGAGTCGCTGCCGACCCCGACGCCCCCGACGTCCAGCTGACGGGTCTTCCGGCGCGGAGCGAGGACGGGCGGCGGAGAGGCGGGCATGCCCAGCGAGACGGTCACGGTAGGTCAGTCTCCCACTTACTGCAGGGTGATCGGGTTGACGACGTCGGCGATGACGAGCAGGCCGGACAACAGGATGAACAACCCCGCCACGGCATAGGCGACCGGCATGAGCCGGGCGATGTCGAACGGGCCGGGATCGGGCCGCCCGCGCAGCCGGGCCACGGTCGAGCGGGCCTTCTCGTACAGCGCGCCGGCGACGTGTCCGCCGTCCAGCGGGTAGAGCGGCACGAGGTTGAACAGGAAGAGCACCAGGTTGACGCTGGCCAGCAGCGACACGAAGAAGCTGAGCTTGTCCACGTTGCTGAACTGCTCCAGGGCGAACGCCTCGCCGGAGAGCCGGCTGACCCCGACCAGGCCGATCGGCCCCTCGCGGTCGCGCTCCTCGCCCATGAACGTGGCCCGGAACAGCTGCGGGATGCGCTCGGGGATCTGCACCAGCCGCTGGACCGACTCGACGACCACTGTGCCGAAGTAGCCCGGCAGCGAGCTCAGCGGCTGGCCGACGTACTCCGTCGCGGACTGGACGCCGAGGTACCCGACCTCCTCGGTGCCGTCGGGTTCACCGTCGGAGTCCGGGTCGGTGTAGACGGTGTTCTCGATCGGGGTGACCGTGAGGTCGAGCTGCTCGGGAACGCCCTGGGCGTCCTCGCGGGCGACGGTCAGCGTCAGCGGGGTGCTGGCGCTGGCCTGCACCGTCTCGACCAGCGCCTCCCAGCCGTCGCCCGGCTCCTGGGTGACGGGCTCGCCGTCGATCGCCAGGATCGTGTCCCCGGCCTGCAGCCCGGCCTGTGCGGCAGGGCCGGCCGGCGGCAGCGCACAGTCGGCCGCACCCGCCTCGCAGACCTGCCCCTCGGGCGTGATCGGGACGGTGCAGGGGTCCGCGGCGGCGGCACTGGCGGCCCCGGCGGGCAGCACGCAGTCGGGCACCGCCGCGATCGTGGTGGTGGTCGTCGGCAGGCCGATGCCCACCAGCAGGACCAGGAAGAGCAGCACTGCCAGCACCAGGTTGTGGAAGGGGCCGGCGAACATCACGATCACCCGCTGCCACCACGGCTTGGCGTAGAAGACCCGGCCGCGGTCGGTGGGCAGGACGTCGTTGAGGGCCGCCCCGCGCACCTCGGCGATGAAGCTGCGCATCCGGGTGGCGCGCTTGCTCTCGCCCTCCTCGGCCGGCGGGATCATGCCGACGATCCGGATGTAGCCGCCCAGCGGGATCGCCTTGATCCCGAACTCGGTCTCGCCGCGACGGAAGGACCACACCGTCGTCCCGAAACCGACGAAGAACTGCGGCACCCGCATGCCGAACTTCCGGGCCCAGTAGAAGTGCCCGAACTCGTGGAAGCCGATGCTGAACAGCAGCCCGACGGCGAAGGCGACGATCCCGAGGACCGTCAGGAGGAACCCGCTCAGCTCAAGCTCCGTCTCGGGTTGTCCGCGTCGATGGCGCCGCGAGCGTGCTCCCGGGCCCACTTCTCAGCGGCCAGCACGTCCTCGACGCAGGTGGGTGCGCCGAGGTCCGGCGCGGCGTCGAGGGTACGCGCGATGACCTGCACGATCCCTGGGAACGAGAGGTGTCCGGCGGTGAACGCGGCGACCGCCTCCTCGTTGGCCGCGTTGTAGAGCGCCGGGACGACGCCGCCGGCCTCCCCCGCCTGCCGGGCGAGTCGGACCGCCGGGAACACCTCGGAGTCCAGCGGCTGGAACTCCCAGGTGCTCGCGGCCGACCAGTCCAGCGCGGGCTGCACGTCCGGTAGCCGGTCCGGCCAGGCCAGCGCCAGCGCGATCGGCAGCCGCATGTCCGGCGGGCTGGCCTGGGCGATCGTCGCGCCGTCGGTGAACGTCACCATCGAGTGGACGATCGACTGCGGGTGCACCACGACGTCGATGTCGGCGTACGGGACGCCGAAGAGCAGGTGGGCCTCGATCAGCTCCAGCCCCTTGTTCACCAGGGTCGCGGAGTTGATGGTCACCACCGGGCCCATGTCCCAGGTGGGGTGGGCCAGCGCCTGCTCGCGGGTGACTCCCGCCAGCTCCTCCGCCGTCCGGCCCCGGAAGGGACCGCCGCTGGCGGTGAGCACCAGCCGGGCCACCTCGCCCCGCTGACCCCCGCGCAGGCACTGGGCCAGCGCGGAGTGCTCGGAGTCGACCGGCACCAGCTGGCCCGGGGCGGCCGCCGCCGTCACCAGTGCCCCGCCGGCGACGAGCGACTCCTTGTTCGCCAGCGCCACCGTGCGCCCCGCGGCGAGCGCGGAGAGCGTCGGCCGCAGCCCGATCGACCCGGTGATCCCGTTGAGGACGACGTCGGCCGGACGCGTGGCCAGCTCCTCGGCGGCGCGCGGGCCGGCCAGGATCTCCGGGAGCGCGTACTGACCCTGGGCCCAGCCGCGCTGCTGCGCCGCGGCGTAGAAGGCGAGCTGCAGGTCCTGGGCGGCGGTGGCGCGGGCGATGGCCACGGTGCGCACGCCCAGGGAGAGGGCCTGCTCGGCCAGCAGGGCGACGTCACCCCCACCGGCGGCGAGCCCGGTGACCCGCAGCCGGTCCGGGTTCTGCCGGGCGACGGCGATCGCCTGGCGCCCGATCGACCCGGTGGACCCCAGCACGGTGACCGTGCGGGGTTCGGTGCTGCGCGGCTCACTCATGTCGCTGATCCTGCCGTGCCCCGCCCGTCCACCGCGCGCCGCCGGGCGCCGCCGGGCGCGACGTCACGACACCTCGGTCGACTCCTGACAACGATCCGAGCCCAGGGGTCTGATCTGCACAGTGAGATCACGTCAAGATCTGGACGAATCGGCCAGCAGTTGTCACGCCTTGGGCATTTTCCCGGCGTGTCGTCTCACACAGCTACATCTCGAGTCGTTGCGTGCCGATACTTCTCTCGATGGCTCGGACGTCCGGGCCCCGACCCAGACGGAGAACCTCATGTCCCGCGTGTCCCCGCTCCGCGCCACCGTGGTGACCGGCCTCAGCCTCGGCACCGTGGGCCTCGGCCTCGCTCTCGCCCCGGCCGCCCTGGCCGCCACCACCGAGCTCCCCGCCCTGACCGGCCCCGCGTCGGCCGTGCTCGGCGAGACCATCGCGATCAGCGGCGCCGACTGCGATGCCGCCGGCGCCACCCCGGCCATCGTCTACGTCGACGTCGTCGCCGCCGCGGACCTCGAAGACCCCGATGCAACGGCGGCGCTGAGCCTGGTCGGCAAGCCGGAGAACGGGGCCTGGACCGCCGTTCTCGAGTTCGAAGCCCCCACCGCTCTCGGTGACTACGTCGTCTTCGCCGGCTGTGAGCCGTACGGCGGCACCGTCGACTCCGAGAAGTTCCTCCTCTACCCCGAGTTCGGGTTCACGCTGAAGGCAGCGCCCGTCACGCAGACGCCGGTTACCTCGCCCCCGAGCAACCCGACCACCCCCAGCACCCCGGCCACCGTCGTCCCGACCGGCGAGCTGCGCGGCGAGACCGCGAACACCGTCGGCGTGTCCAGCACCAAGACCGCCGCCACGACCGGCGCCAGCGCCGTCCAGGGCACGAAGATCGTCAAGGTCCTCACCGGCTTCAAGCCCGGGGAGAAGGTCACCGTCACGCTGCACTCGGACCCGCAGACGGTGGGCACCTTCACCGCCGACGGGAACGGCACCGTGACGGCCACCTTCACGCTGCCGGCCGGCACCCCGGCCGGTGAGCACGACCTGGTCTTCGAGGGCGACATGGGCACCTACTTCCAGGAGTCCCTGACGGTCACCGCCGCCAGCTCCGCGGACTCCGACGACCTGGCCTACACCGGCGCGAGCGTCGCCCTGCCGCTGTCGCTGGGTGGCGGGCTGCTCGTCGCCGGCGCAGGTGCGCTCTACGCCCTCCGGCGCCGTCCGGCGGGGGCCGAGCAGGCCTGAGCATGACCCTTCCGCACGACGTGGACGCCGGCCAGGAGACTCCTGGCCGGCGTCCGCCGCGTTCCCGCACACGTGCGCGGCGCTGGGCGCTCGTCGTCCTCTCCGTCCTCGCCCTGCTGGTGGTCGCCCTGGGTGCGGACGCAGCCGTGCTCGCCGGCCGGTTGGAGCAGGTCGACGTCGACCTGTCCGACGGCCCCGGGGACGCCGACGGGCGGACCTGGGTCCTCGTCGGACTCGACTCGCGCACGAATCTCCCCACCGACGCCGCCAGCGATGCCTTCGGCACACCTGAGGACGTCCCCGGCAGCCGTGCGGACGTGGTCGTGGTGGTCCACCAGACCGACGCCGGCGCCACCGTGTTCTCGGTGCCGCGCGACGTGGTGGTGCGCACCGACCGACGTCCCGGTCGACTCGCACTCACCTGGTTGCGCGGACCACAGGCCACCGTCGAGGGACTGTGCCAGCTCGGCATCCCCACCGACCACCTCCTGACCGTGGACCTGGGCGGCTTCGCCGCGGTGGTCGACGCCGCCGGCGGCCTGGACGTCGACGTCCCCGAGCCGGTCCGCGACCAGCCCGCCGGGCTCGAGCTCACCCGTTCCGGCCACCAGCACGTGGACGGCGCCACCGCCCTGGCCCTCGTGCGCTCCCGGCACCCCGAGCACCTGGTCGACGGGGAGTGGGTGCCGGCGCCCGCAGCCCCCGACGGCCGCGCCACCGCCGCCGGCAGCGTGCTCGCTGCCCTGATGGACCAGGTCCGCGCCACGACGCCGCGACCATGGCGCCTGCAGTCGGTCGCCTGGGCGGCCTCCGCGGCCATCGCCACCGATCCGGACACCTCCGTCGGGGAGCTCACCTCACTGGCCCGCGCAGACGTGGCCGACGTACGGGTCCTCCCGGTCGGCGACCCGGTCGGCGGCACGATCGCCCGGCTGCCCACGGCGGACACCACGGCCGCGATCGCGTCGGCCGGGCTCTCGTGCAGCCGCTGACCGAGCACGCGCGTCGCGCCACGACCGCGCCGAGCGGGTGGAGCGCACCGGGGCCTGGCAAGATGGGCGCCGTGAGTGAGCACAGTGGCCGGGGCCAGGGGCAGCAGACGAGCGCCAGGGTGGTCGAGCAGTCCGCCCGTGAGGAGGGCATCGTCCGCGCGGGGTCGACACCCGTCCACGACGAGCACCCTGCGGACTGGGGGTGGCACGCCGAGTCGGGCCGGGTCGGCCGGATCACCGGCTGGCTGATGGTGCTGGGCCTGCTGGCCCTGCTGTTCGGCAACCACGACGGCCAGGTCGAGAACCTGTGGATCCTCGGGTTCGTGCTCACGCTCGTGGTCATGCTGCTGTGGGACATCCGCCGGCGGAAGAACGCCTGGCGCTCCCGCTAGCGCCCCGGCCGCCGATCTGCGGCCCGCGATCTCGACAGAGGCCGTCTCCCCTCGGGGGAGGCGGCCTCCGTCGTACCTGCGGTCCTCCCCACCCAGACCTCACTGGACAGAGATGACGGTGGATGACTCCATCTCGGGCAATGTCGACTCCTCCTGCGGTGGACAGTTCGGACAGAGGATGTGCACATCTGACCGACTCGTCCGCGTGTCGCACAGAAAACTGCCAGCCAGGAAGTCGGGTCGGCTAGAAAGTGCGCAACGGACCCGCAAAGCCCGGGCCGACACACACACGGAGGAACCCCGATGAGCCGCCTGTCCCGCACCCGCGTCGCCGTCGTGACCGGTCTGACCCTCGGCACGGCCTCCGCGGGCCTCCTCCTCGCCCCCGCCGCGCTCGCCGCGCCTGCCGCGCCGTCCGTCGCGCCGTCGAGCACGCTCGCCCCCGGTGCCACCTTCACCATCTCCGGCGCCGACTGCACCCAGGCCTCCGACACCGACGCAGAGCCCATGGCCGTCATCACGCCCGACAGCGACGACCCCGGCTGGGGCGACGGCGGCCCGGTCAACGCCGACGGCACCTGGACCCTCGAGCTGGACGCACCCGCCGAGGTGGGCACCTACTCGTACCGGCTGTTCTGCGACCAGTACACGACCGACTTCCAGTACCCGAACGTGACCATCACGGTCACCGCCGACGGCAAGCCCGCCCCCGCCCCCGCCCCGGCCGCCTTCGTGCCGGGAGCGACGCCGAACACGCCGGGCATCTCCGTCACCAAGAACAGCACCACCAGCAACGTGGCGAAGCCGGGCCAGCAGATCACCCACGTGCTCAAGGGCTTCAAGCCCAACGAGAAGGTCACCCTGGTCCTGCACTCCACCCCGGTGACCCTGGGTGTCTTCACCGCCGACGCCAACGGCGTGCTGACCGCGACCTACACGCTCCCCGCCGGGACGACGCTGGCCAACCACACCCTGGCCTTCGACGGCGACGCCGGGAGCCACTACGAGATCGCCCTCACGCTGACCGCGGACGGCAAGGCGCTCGCCTACACCGGCGCCAGCGTCACCCTGCCGCTGGTCGCGGGCACCGTGCTCGTCGGCGCCGGCGCCGGCGCCCTGGTCCTCAGCCGCCGCCGCACCGCGGGAGCCACGCAGGCCTGACACGACCCCCAGCACCACGACGGACGCCGGCCAGGACCTCCCTGGCCGGCGTCCGCTGCGTTCCCGGGTCGACGAGGTGGCGGCGGACGCCGGGACGTCGTGCCAGCGCTGAGCCGGCGTCAGCTGACGGCCACGCCGATCGCGCTGCCGATGAGGTAGGTCGCGCCGGCGGCCAACGCCCCGAACAGCAGCTGGCGCAGGGCTGACCACCACCACGGCCGCGGGGTGAAGCGCGAGGACAGCGCACCGGCGACCGCCAGGCCCACCCCGCCGCACACCAGCGCCACCCACAGCAGGTCCAGCCCGAACAGGTAGGGCAACAACGGCACGGCCGCGCCGACCGAGAACGTCACGAACGAGGAGACCGCAGCCACCTTCGGCGACGGGGTGTCCTCCGGACTCAGCCCCATCTCCGCGACGACGTGCAGCCGCAGCGCCGTCTCCGGGTCCCGGGACAGCTGCACCGACACCCGCTCGGCGAGGTCGTCGTCCACCCCGCCGGCGCGCAGCAGCGCGACCAGCTCGTGCCGCTCCCCCTCGGGGTTGCGTTCCAGTTCCCCGCGCTCCTTGGCGACCTCGAGCTCGAGCTGCTCGTTCTGGGTGGTCACCGACGTGTACTCGCCCAGCGCCATCGAGATGGCCCCGGCGACGAGGCTGGCGACGCCGGAGAGCACGACCGTCTGCGCCGCGGCACCGCCGGCGCCGACCCCGGCCACGAGGGCCGTGTTGGTCACCAGACCGTCCATCGCGCCGAAGACGGCCGCCCGCAGCCAGCCGCCGGAGACGTCGGCGTGACTGTGCTCGTGCGCCTCCGCGTCGGGGGACACGGTCAGCCCTGGTCCGACTCGGCTCCCAGCGGGACGGCGTCCTCGACGGTGGGGACCGGGACGGCGACGCTCGGCACCCCGTCGACCTGGTCGGCGGCGGCCAGCTGACCGCAGGCGCCGTCGATGTCCGAACCGCGGGTGTCGCGGACCGTGGTCGGGACGCCGGCGGCGCGCAGCCGGGCGACGAACTCCCGCTGCGCAGGCAGCGGGCTGGCGTCCCACTTGCTGCCCGGGGTCGGGTTGAGCGGGATGAGGTTCACGTGCGCCAGCCGCTTCGCCAGCAGCTTCCCGAGCAGGTCGGCCCGGAACGGCTGGTCGTTGATGTCCCGGATGAGCGCGTACTCGATCGAGTACCGGCGACCGGTGCGGCGGGCGAAGTCGTCGGCGGCGCCCAGCACCTCGTCGACCTTCCAGCGGGTGTTGATCGGCACCAGTTCGTCGCGCAGCTCGTCGTCGGGCGCGTGCAGGCTGACCGCCAGGGTGACGTTGAGCCCCTCCTCGGTGAGCTTGCGGATCGCCGGGACCACGCCGACCGTCGAGACGGTCACCGAGCGCTGGGCCAGGCCCAGCCCGTGCGGTGCCGGGGTCAGCAGTGCGTCGAGCGTCTTGCGCACCCGGGCGTAGTTGGCCAGTGGCTCCCCCATGCCCATGAAGACGACGTTGGACAGCCGACCGGGCCCGCCGGGGATCTCGCCGTTGGCCATCGCCGCGGCCGCCGCGACCGCCTGCCCGATGATCTCTGCCGCGGAGAGGTTGCGGGTCAGGCCGCTCTGGCCGGTCGCGCAGAACGGGCAGGCCATGCCACAGCCGGCCTGGCTGGAGATGCAGACGGTGGCGCGCTCGGGGTAGCGCATGAGCACGCTCTCCACCAGGGCCCCGTCGTGCAGGCGCCACAGCGTCTTGCGGGTGCGGCCTCCGTCGGCCGACTGGTGCCGGACCGGGGTCAGCAGCCCCGGCAGCAGCGCCTCGGCCAGCTCCGCGCGCGACGCGGCCGGCAGGTCGGTCATCTGCTCCGGATCGGTCACCCCGGCGTAGAAGTGCCGGGCCAGCTGGTCGGCCCGGAACGCCGGCTGACCCAGCTCGACGGCCGCCGCGCGGGCCTCCGCCCGGGTCAGGTCGGCGAGGTGCCGAGGCGGCTTGGTGCGGCGGGGGGCCTCGAAGACCAGGGGCAAGACAGTCATGACGAGGTCCATGCTCCCACCACCGGGCCGCTGGGGGTGGCTCAGCGGGGGTGAGATGGCTCCCGGGGAGGAGTCCGGGGAGGCGCCGCGCCCCCGTCAGCTCCGGCCGCGGGCCTCGGCCGGCGTCGCCGACGGGTCGGGTGCGCCGGACGGCGTGGACGTCGGGGTGGGCGACGGCGAGGGCGTGGGCGTGGGCGTCGGCGTCGGCGTCGGCGTCGGGCTGGGGGCGGGGGTCTCCTCGGGGGCGACGACCGGCGGGACCACCTCGCCATCGCCGGACGGTCCGTCCCCGGAGCCGTCGGGGACCTCTGCGTCGCCGCCGGGGTCGGTGGCGTCGGGATCCGGGCCCTCGGGACCGGGGGCCTGCGGATCGGGGTCCACCGGCGCGCACGCCGGGACCGTGACGGGGGCGTCGGGGTCGGTGCCCTCGTCCGGGGTCTGGCCGTCCTCGGGCACGGTGGCCGGGCAGTCGCCGTCCGGCACCGTCGGGTTCCTGACCGGGTCGATGGGCGTCGGGCCGATCGGGGCAGGGTCGACCGGGGCAGGGTCGACCGGGGCAGGGTCGACCGGGGCAGGGTCGACCGGAGCCGGGTCGATCGGAGGGGGGTCGACCGGAGCGGGGTCGACCGCCGGAGGGCCCGGCACAGGCTGCACGGGGGAGCCCGCGGGCTCGCGCGACTGCACGTCGGCCCGCGGCGCCGCCACCACCCGGAACGTGCGGCCCCGGGCCGACGAGGTGGCCACTGGGATCGATGCGACCCGGAGGTCAGGTGTCGCTGCCGCGCTCGGCGGCCCGGCCGGGGCCGTGGCGGGCGGGGTGTCCACGTCGCCGGCGCCGGCGCCGAGTGCAGGCAGCCCGTTCACGCGGGGCGCGGGCGACCGGTTCGCCGTCGTCGGCGCAGCCCGCTCGTCGGCGTCCCGCTGTACTGCCGCGACCGAGGGGCCCGCGCCGTCCGAACCGCCGGGCAGGGTGAAGCCGGCCACGACACCGGCGACGACGAGCACCGCCGCCGGGAGGAGCACGCGGTACCGCCGCCGACCAGCAGCAGCCGGCGGCGTGCGGACGGCGGGGAGGGTGCCAGCGGGCCCGATGTCGCGTGCGCCGGCATCGGTGGGCGCGGGCAGCGCCTCCGCCGCCTCGATGTCGGCAGCCCAGGCGGCGAGCTGCGCCTGGCGCTCCCGCTCGGCGATGCGCTCGGCCGCCTCCAGTTCGGCCAGGGCAGCGACCAGCTCGGCGGACGCCCCCGGGATCAGGTGCTGCAGGTCGGGCCGCAGCGGAGGCTCGGACGCCGTCGCCGGCTCGGGGAAGGCGTTCGCAGACGGCCGCGCAGGCGCTGCCACGGGTGCGGCATCGACCCACTGCGGCAGCCAGGCCTCGTCCCACGGAGCAGCGTCGGACGGCGACTGATCGGTGAGGTCGTGTTCGGCCGGTGCGCGGTCCGCCGACTCGTCGATCGTCGCTCGGTCCAGCTCCGGCACCTCGGCCTCCGGCACCTCGACCACGGGAGCCTCGGCCGCCGGCCCCTCGACCCCGGGGGCCTCGGCCTCCGACTCCTCGGTCGCCGGCCACTCGGTCGCCGCGTCGCTGGCCGTGGGAGCGCCACGCTCGGGGCCCGCCGCGACCGGCTCGTCCGCGCCGCCCGCCGGCACGGGCGCCGCAGACGCCTGCTCCTGCAACGACTCGTCACCTCGCGGTGGGCCCGACGCCACGGCCGCTCCTCCCCGGCCGGCCGCCGTCTCGGCCACCGTTCGCGGCCGAGCCCGGACACCAGACCCGAACGGCCATGCTGCCGGAGAGGAGCGCGCCCATCCGGTAGGCGCGGCGTGATCGCCCGGTCACACTGCGCTCGGCCTCGCCGATCAGCCGCGCTCGCGCACCACGCTGAGATCGGCGTGCTCCCGGACCCAGGCGTGCATCGCGATCCCTGCCGCGACCCCGGCGTTCAGCGACCGCGTCGAGCCGAACTGGGCGATCGACACCGTGAGTGCGGCGCCGTCCCGGGCGGCTGGGGAGAGCCCGGGACCCTCCTGCCCGAACAGCAGGACGCAGCGGCGCGGCAAGGAGACGGTCTCCAGCGGAACGGCGCCGGGGCCGTTGTCCACCGCCACCACCGTCAGGTCCTCGGCCGCTGCGAACCCCAGCAGCCCGGTCACCTCCGGGTGGTGGCGCAGGTGCTGGTAGCGGTCGGTGACCATGGCGCCCCGCCGGTTCCACCGGCGCCGGCCGACCACGTGCACCTCCGCCGCCAGGAAGGCGTTGGCGGTGCGCACGACCGTGCCGATGTTCAGGTCGTGCTCGAAGTTCTCGATGGCGACGTGGAACGGGTGCCGCCGTCGGTCCAGGTCGGCGACCACCGCCTCCAGCCGCCAGTACCGGTAGCGGTCCACCACGTTGCGCCGATCGCCCTCGGCGAGCAGCTCGCGGTCGTACCGCGGATCGGTCGGCCAGGCACCGACCCACGGGCCGACGCCGACCGACCCACCCCACTCGGTCGGCCCGGGCACCTCGTCGTCCGTGAGCCCGTCGTCCGTGGGCTCGCCGTCTGTCGGCCGGGCGTCCGTCGCCTGGCCCGTCCCGTCCGTCACCGCCGCGGGCTCAGACCGGCGCGACCATCGACAGGATCAGCCACGCGACCGCGGCCGAGGGGAGCAGGGAGTCCATCCGGTCCATCAGACCGCCGTGGCCGGGCAGCAGGTCGCCCATGTCCTTGATCCCCAGGTCCCGCTTGATCAGGGACTCCCCCAGGTCGCCCAGGGTCGCGGTGACCGCGATGGCGACCCCGAAGAGCACGCCACCCCACCACGGACCGTCGAAGACCAGCGTGATCAGCAGCGTGCCGATGAGCACGCAGGCCGCGACCGACCCGGCCAGCCCCTCCCAGGACTTCTTCGGACTGACCGTGCGGGCCAGCGGGTGCTTCCCGAACAGCACGCCCGCAGCGAAGCCGCCCACGTCACTGCAGACCACCGTGCCGATGAACGTCAGCACCCGGGCGGCACCGTCGTCGGGTGCGAGGAGCAGGACGGCGAACCCGGCCAGCAGCGGTACGTAGAGGGCGACGAAGACCGCGGCCGACGCATCGCGCAGGTAACCGACCGGGCCGTCGCCCAGCCGCCAGAGCAGCACGGCGAAGACGGTGAGCAGGAAGGCGATGACCAGCCCCGAGGGGCCACGCGTCCAGGCCAGGGCCGCCATCACGACCGCCCCCACCAGCACAGGCGTGCGCGGTGGCCGGTGACCGCCCTTCTCCAGCGCCCCGCTGAGCTCGACGACGCTGATCAGGACGGCGGCGGTGACGACGGCGAGGAAGGAGGGCCGCCAGAGCAGCAGCGTGGCGAAGACCACCGCTCCGAGCGCCAGCCCGACTCCGACCGCGGCGGCCATGTCCCGCCCGGCCCGCCCGACGGCCCGCGGTGCGCCACTCGGGGTGTCCTGCGGGGGCTCTCCGGTGACCTCGGCACCCAGGGCATCGGGCACCGCGGTGAGCGGGGCGTCGGCGGGCGCCTCCTCGTGGCCGGCTTCCCGATCCCGCGCCTCGACCGCCGGCCCGCCCGGCATCAGCGGCACGGCGTCGGCGCCCTCGTCGTCCCGGCGCAGCTCGTTGGTCTCCGGCCCCGCGACCGGCCCGGGGCGCGCCCCGCGGGGCGCGACCGCGGGTCGCGGCGGCACCGGCGGCTGGTCGATCCGGACCAGCGGTCCGGTGTCGGGGTCCTGGCGTGCTGCCGCCCCCTCCCCCTTGCCGCCCGGGCCGTCGGCGATCCCGGCCCGGCTGCGGGCAGGCTGACGGCCCGAGCCGAGGGGCTCGGGGCGGTGCGGGTCGCGGGTCACGGCAGCGTCCGGAGGTCGACTCAGACGTCCAGGAGCTCGGTCTCCTTGTTCTTCATCGCGTCGTCGATGCTGGCGACGTGTGCCGCGGTGAGGTCGTCGAGCTCCTTCTCCGCGCGACGCACGTCGTCCTCGCCCGCCTCACCGTCCTTGTTGATCCGGTCCAGCTCCTCCTTGGCGCGGCGACGCACGTTGCGGATCGAGACCTTGGCGTCCTCGCCCTTCGACCGGGCCATCTTCACCAGGTCGCGGCGGCGCTCCTCGGTCAGCTGGGGGAAGACCACCCGGATCAGCGACCCGTCGTTGGTGGGGTTCACGCCCAGGTCCGAGTTGCGGATCGACTTCTCGATCGCCTGCAGCTGGGTGGCGTCGTAGGGCTTGATGACCGCCATCCGCGCCTCCGGCACGGTGATCGAGGCCATCTGCGGCACCGGGGTCAGCGCGCCGTAGTAGTCGACGAAGATCTTGTTGAACATGGACGGCGCGGCGCGGCCGGTGCGAACGGAACCGAGGTCCTCGCGAGCGACCGACAGGGCCTTGTCCATCCGCTCCTCGGCGTCGAGCAGGGTGTCGTCGATCACGGGTCTTCTCCTCCTGCGGCAGCTGCCGGGGTCTGTGCGGTCTGCGGGTGGGGCGGTGCCCGGCGTGCGCCGCCCCGATCGACGTCCGGCCCGGTCAGGGCCGGGCGCTGATCAACGTGCCGATCCTCTCACCTGCCACCGCGCGGGCGATGTTGCCGTCGCGCAACAGGTTGAACACGACGATCGGCATCTGGTTGTCCATGCAGAGGCTGATGGCCGTGGCGTCGGCGACCTTGAGCTGCTTGGCCAGCACCGTGCCGTAGTCCAGGTCGGAGTACATCGTGGCCGCGGCGTTGGTGCGCGGGTCGTCGTCGTAGACGCCGTCGACGCCGTTCTTGGCCATCAGCAGCACCTGGCACTCGATCTCCAGAGCCCGCTGCGCGGCGACCGTGTCGGTCGAGAAGTACGGCATCCCGGCGCCGGCTCCGAAGATGACGAGCCGCCCCTTCTCCATGTGCCGCATCGCCTTGCGCGGGATGTAGGGCTCGGCGACCTGCCCCATGGTGATGGCCGTCTGCACCCGGGTCTCGAGCCCGGCCTTCTCGCAGAAGTCCTGCAGGGCCAGGCAGTTCATCACCGTGCCGAGCATGCCCATGTAGTCGGCGTGACCGCGGTCCATGCCGGCCTGGGAGAGCTCCGCGCCACGGAAGAAGTTGCCGCCGCCGACGACGACCGCGACCTGGGTGCCGGAGCCGACCACGGCGGCCAGCTGCTCGGCGATGGTGCGGATGATCACCGGGTCGACCCCGACCTTGCCGCCACCGAAGGCCTCACCGGAGAGCTTCAGCAGGACCCGGCTGTAGCCGGACCCGTCCAGCGGGGCGAAGGCGGTGGGCGCGGACTTCAGAGCGGTCACGGGCGTTCCTCGGTTCGGTGTCGGTTGGATCGATCCTGCCGCATCCGGCGGGCGTGCGCGGGGGCCCCGGCGGGTCCGGACAGGCCACCGGCCCCGTCCTGGTGAGAACGGGGCCGGTGGATCTCCGTGGGCTGAGCGGTCTCAGGCCTCGGAGGTGCAGCTCAGGCCTGGCCGACCTCGAAGCGGGCGAACCGGTCGACGGTCAGGCCGGCGTCGGCGATGACCTGCTTGACGGTGCGCTTCGGCTCGGTGATCGAGGGCTGCTCGAGCAGGACGAAGTCCTTGAAGTAGGCGTTGACCCGCCCCTCGACGATCTTGGTGATCGCCTGCTCGGGCTTGCCCTCCTCCTTCGCGGTCTGCTCGGCGACCCGGCGCTCGGTCTCCACGGCGTCGGCGGGGACCTCCTCGCGGGTCAGGTAGCGGGGACGTGCGGCGGCGATGTGCATCGCCAGCGAACGCGCCGCGTCCGCGTCGCCGCCGGAGTACTGCACGGCGACACCGATGGCCGGGGGCAGGTCGGTGGCCCGCTTGTGCAGGTAGACCGCCGTGGTGCCCTCGAAGACGGCGAATCGGGAGAGCACCAGCTTCTCGCCGATGCGGGCCGACTCCGACTCGATGAGCTGGGCGACCGACTGGCCGTCGACCTGGGTGGCCATCAGCGCGTCGACGTCGGCCGGCTTCTCGGTCACGACGAGGTCGAGCAGGCGCTCGGCGAGCTTGACGAAGTCGGCGTTCTTGGCGACGAAGTCGGTCTCGCAGTCGAGCTCGAGCAGGGCCCCGTCGCGGCTGACGACCACGCCGTTGGTGGTCGAGCGCTCCAGGCGCTTGCCCACGTCCTTGGCGCCCTTGACGCGCAGGAACTCGATGGCCTTGTCGTAGTCGCCATCGGCCTCGGTCAGGGCCTTCTTGGAGTCCATCATGCCGGCGCCGGTGGCGTCACGGAGACGCTTCACGTCGGCTGCGGTGAAAGCAGGCATGTCACTTCCTCTGATCGGTGGTGGTGCGGGGCGCGGACCCCGCGAGGTGAGGTGCCGGCCTGGGGCCGGGCAGACGGCGGCGCCGCCCTTCCTCGCACGCGGCGGGGAGGAGCGGCGCCGACCGGTCAGCCGTTCTGCGCGCCCTGGGTGCCCGTGGTCTGGTCACCGGTGGCGGGGACGCCCTCGACCGGGGCGACCTCGTTGGCCGTGACGGCCGGGGGGTCGGCCGGCGTCTCGGGCAGCTCGGTGGCGGCAGCCGGGGCGGCCTCGGCCTCGGTGGCGGCAGCCGGGGCGGCCTCGGCCTCGGTGGCGACGGCCGGGACGACCTCGGCAGCCGGGGCGGCGGCGTCAGCGGCGCCACCGGTCAGCAGCTCGCGCTCCCAGTCGGCCAGCGGCTCGGCGCCGGCCGGTGCCTCGGCGCCGTCCTCGCCACGACCGGCGTTGGCCTGCGCCGCCGAGCGGGCCATGAGGCCCTCGGCGACCGCGTCGGCGATCACGCGGGTCAGCAGCGCAGTGCTGCGGATGGCGTCGTCGTTGCCCGGGATCTTGTAGTCGACCTCGTCGGGGTCACAGTTGGTGTCGAGGATCGCGACGACCGGGATGTTCAGCTTGCGAGCCTCGCCGACGGCGATGTGCTCCTTCTTGGTGTCCACGATCCAGACGGCGCTGGGCACCTTCTTCATGTCGCGGATGCCGCCGAGGGAGCGCTCGAGCTTGGCCTTCTCACGGGAGAGGACCAGCTGCTCCTTCTTGGAGAGGCTGACCAGTGCGCCGGTCTGCTCGAGGTCCTCGAGCTCCTTGAGGCGCTCCAGCCGCTTGTAGACGGTCTGGAAGTTGGTGAGCATGCCGCCCAGCCAGCGCTGGTTCACGTAGGGCATGCCGACGCGGGTCGCCTGCTCGGCGATGACCTCCTGCGCCTGGCGCTTGGTCCCGATGAACATGATCGAACCGCCGTGGGCGACGGTCTGCTTCACGAACTCGTAGGCCTGGTCGATGTAACCCAGCGTCTGCTGGATGTCGATGATGTAGATGCCGTTGCGCTCGGTGAAGATGAACCGCTTCATCTTCGGGTTCCAACGACGGGTCTGGTGCCCGAAGTGGACCCCGCTGTCGAGCAGGTTCTTCATGCTGACGACTGCCACGTGGCGCCGCCTTCCTTCTCGTGCGCGGGCGGCCGGGGGCCGACGCCGCGCTGCTCGGTTGTCGCAGACGCACCGGGAGGTGCGCCGCCCTGGTGTCCGGCTGCGCCACCGAAACCCGCCAGGAGGCGGGACCGAGGTGACGACTGCCCCGCTGCAGCAGCGGGAAGAGGACACGCGAAGTCGATCCGCCGGAGGCGGACCGCATCGACGAGCATACGCCCTGGGCCAGCGCGGTCCGACTGGGTCGTCCCCAGGGCCCCCGGGCGTCCACGACCTCGCGTCGGCGCCTCCGCTCGGCGACGTCCGGCGGCAACCTCTGCCGGGTGTCCCCACGCCGCGCTCCGCTCGCCGCACTGGTCGTCGCCGTCCTGCTGACCGGCCTGCCGGCGGCATCGGCCGCCCCTACCGCCGCGCCGGACGCGTCCACCCCCGCACCGGCACCAGCCGCCGGGCTCTGGGGCTGGCCCCTGCCGGGCGCACCCACGGTCGGTCGGCCCTTCGACGCCCCGGCGACGCCGTACGCGGCCGGGCACCGCGGGGTGGACCTGACGGGCGCGGTGGACGGACAGGTGCTCTCCGCCGGCGACGGGGTGGTCGCCTTCGCCGGGATGGTCGCCGGCCGGCCGGTGGTCAGCGTCGACCACGCCGACGGACTGCGGACGACGTACGAGCCGGTGACCGCGGGGGTGGCCGCCGGTCAGTCCGTGGCCCGGGGTTCCCCGCTGGGTGTGCTGGCGGCCGGGCACGCCGGCTGCCCGGTGGACGCCTGCCTGCACTGGGGCCTGCGCCGCGGCGAGACGTACCTGGACCCGCTGGCACTGCTGCGTCCGCCGCGGGTGCGACTGCTCCCGTGGCACTGAGCCCACCGGACGGCGGTGACGGCGCTACCGTCCGGGCGTGCGTTGGCGACGGAAGAAGGCCCCCGAAGAGCAGGCCACCGAGCAGCAGGCTCCCGAGCAGCAGGCCCCCGACCAGGACCCCGGTCAGGTGCTGGAGGGCCTGCGGCAGGTGGTCGACCGGTTCGGCTGGGCGGTGCTGCACGGCGGCGGAGGCGGCGCCGGTGACCCGCGGTGGTCGCACACCGTGGGGCTGACCGCGCTCGGGCACCCCGAGGTGATCGTGGTGGGGCTGCCGTTCCCGGCCGGGGAGAAGTACCTCAACCTCGTGGGTGAGGCGGTGCGCGGCGGTGCCCGCTTCGGCCCCGGCGCGGCCACGACGGGGCTGACCGACGCCGACTCCCCGGTGGTCTTCCTCGCGGTCGAGGACACCGCACGGCTCGCGGTCGCCGAGCAGTTCTACGGCTCGATCGAGGTGCTCCAGCTCGTCTGGCCGGACTCGACCGGCCGGCTGCCCTGGCAGGAGGGCCACCGGAACCCGCCGGAGGCCCAACCGCTGCTGGGGCCGCTGCCGGGTGACGAGTCGCCCAGCAGCTGAGCCAGCTGTCCTCCGTCCCGACCGGGATCAGCGGCCCTCGATCAGCAGCTGCCCGATGAGGTCGGGGTCGACATGACGACGACCCCAGGGCTGCCGTCATGCAGGTCCGGGCGGACGTCAGCAGCGACCGACGGCCGTCCGGGTCAGGCGATGTCGGCGAGCTTGGTGCGCAGGTGCAGGACGGCCTTGGTGTGCAGCTGGCAGATCCGGCTCTCGGTCACCCCGAGGACCCGGCCGATGTCGGCCAGGGTCAGGCCCTCGAAGTAGTAGAGGCTGACGACGACCTTCTCCCGCTCGGGGAGCTGCTCGACGGCGCGGGCCAGCAGCTGCCGGGCCTCGCCGTGCTCGGCCATCGCCTGCGGGTCCAGCGCGCTGGTGTCCTTGAGCGTGTCACCCAGGCGGGGAGCGGAGCCGTCGTCGTCCACGAGGAGCTCGTCGAGGGCGACCACGTTGACCAGGGACAGCTGGCCGAGGAACTTGCGGATCTCCTCGACGTCCATGTCCATCTCGTCGGCGACCTCTTCGTCGGTCGGGCTGCGCTGGAGCTTCGACTCCAGGGCCGCGACCGTCCGCTCGTACTGCCGGGCCTTCATCCGGACCGAGCGCGGGATCCAGTCGGTGGACCGGAGCTCGTCGATGATCGCGCCGCGGATGCGGGCCATCGCGTAGCTCTCGAACTTGATCTCCCGTTCGGGCTCGAAGCGGGTGATCGCGTCGATCAGCCCGAACGTCCCGTAGGACACCAGGTCCGCCTGCTCCACGTGCGCCGGCAGGCCGCTGCCCACCCGGCCGGCGACGTACTTGACCAGCGGCGCGTAGTGCAGGATCAGCCGGTCGCGCAGCCCGGTGTCCCGGTTCTCGACGTAGCGCGACCAGAGCTCGATCACGTGGGCGTCGGGGTCCCCACTCGCACCGACCTGCCGGACCGTCGCCTCAGACACCTGCACTCCCCCGCTCGAACTCTGCTGTTGCGTGCACCGACGCCGTCCTCATGCCCGCGGATGAGCGCGGGCGTGGACCGCCCGGAGCCGCTCGACGGTCACGTGCGTGTAGACCTGCGTCGTCGCGAGGCTAGCGTGACCCAGCAGTTCCTGAACGCTGCGCAGGTCGGCGCCGCCCTCCAGCACGTGGGTGGCGGCGGAGTGCCGCAGCCCGTGCGGGCCGACGTCCGGGGTGCCCGGCGCGGCAGCGACCGCCGCGTGCACGACCCGGCGGGCCTCCCGCGGGTCCAGCCGGCCGCCGCGCACGCCGAGGAACAGCGCCGGTCCACTGCTCCCCGTCGCGAGCACCGGACGGCCCTGCCCCAGCCACGCCTCCAGGGCGTCGGCCGCCGGTGCGCCGAACGGCACGCTGCGCTCCTTGCGGCCCTTGCCCAGCACCCGCAGCAGCCGGCGCCCGCGGTCGACGTCGTCGACGTCCAGCCCGACGAGCTCCCCGACCCGCACCCCGCTGGCGTAGAGCAGCTCGACGACCAGCACGTTGCGCAGCCGCAGCGCCGTGTCGGCCGGGGTCTCCTCCTCGGCCGGCGGGCGCGCCGCCTCCTCGAGCACCGCACGGGCCTGGTCGGCGCCGAGCACCCCGGGGAGCGTGCGGTGCGCGCGTGGGCTGGCCAGCCGGAGCCCGACGTCCTCGGCGACCTGACCACTGCGGCGCAGGTGGGCGGTGAACGAGCGTGACGACGCGGCCCGCCGGGCGGTGGTGGACCGGCTGTCCCCGCGGGTCCGTCCCTGGGCCAGCCAGCTGCGCAGGGTGGCGAGGTCCAGGTCGGCGACGGTGTGACCGCTGCGCCGGACCAGGTGGTCCAGCAGCGAGACGACGTCTCCGACGTAGGCCCGGACGGTGTGCTCGGACAGGTCCCGCTGGAGCCGCAGGTGCTCCTCCCAGCCCGCCAGCGACTCGGCGAGCGCAGGCGGGAGCGCGGCGCGCAGCTCTGCGGTCCCGGTGGCCATGGGCGCAGCGTCCGTCGGCGAGGCGGGCCGGTCAACCGGGCGCGCCGCAGACCGGGCACCGCGGCCATCCACCCGGCAGGGGTCACCGAGCCGGCTCGCGCTCCCTGGGCGGCCGACGGACCCGCCAGCCGGTGCCGGTCCACTCGACGAGGTCGGCGAGCTCCAGGGCCGGCAGCACCCGCAGCACGTCGACCACCGAGCACCCGGCGACCGCGGCCAGCCGCTCCGGCGGCACCCCCACCCGGACCGGGCAGGCGTCCAGCACCCGCCGGGCGACATCGGACAGCGAGTCACCAGGCACGGTCGCCCGCTCCACCGGCGGCGCTAGGTCCTCCCCCAGCCTGCCCACCGCCTCCAGCACCTCGGCCGCCGACGTCACCAGCGCCACGGCGTGCCCCTGGTCCCGCAGCAGCTGGTGACACCCCACCGACATGGCGCTGGTGACCGGGCCGGGGACGGCCATCACCGCCTTGCCCAGCTCGCGCGCCCGGTTGGCGGTGGCCTGCGCGCCGGAGCGGGCAGCCGCCTCGACCACCACGGTGCCCCGCGTCAGTGCCGCGATCAGCCGGTTGCGCACCAGGAAGCGGTGCCGCAGCGGCGCACACCCGGGCGGCCACTCGCTGACCAGCAGCCCCTCGTCGAGCACCCGGGCGAACAACGCCGAGTGCGCACCCGGATAGACCCGGTCGACCCCGCACGCCAGGACGGCGACGGTCGGCGCCCCGGCGGCCAGCGCACCCCGGTGCGCCGCGGCGTCGATCCCGAAGGCGCCCCCCGAGACGGTCGTCCAGCCCCGCTCCCCCAGCCCGTGCGCCAGCTCCCCGGCGACGTGCTCGCCGTAGGCCGTCGAGGCCCGCGACCCGACCAGCGCGACGGACCGGTCGACCAACCCGGTCAGCGACGCCGCCCCGCGCACCCACAACGCCAGGGGCGGCACCAGCGTGAGCGTGCGGTTCGGCAGCCGACCGTCCACCAGCCCCCGCCCGTCCTCGGTGGCGAGGGCCAGGGAGTGCAGCGGCAGCGCCGGCCACTCCGGGTCCTCCGGCGTCACCAGCCGGCCTCCACACCGTTCCACCCGCCGCAGGTCCTCGACGCTGGCGTCCTCTCCCGCCCGGGCACCGGCCACCGCCTGCACCTCGGCCGGGGCGGTGCCCGCCCGCAACGCAGCGGCAGCCGCCACCGGACCGGCGTCCTCCACGAACCGCCACACCGCGACCGACCCCGGCTCCAGCGCCCGGGACAACCACGCGCGCGCCCGCCGCACCTCGGGGTCGACACCGCCGCTCATGCCGCGGCCCGCTGCAGGCGCATGCCCAGCGCCTCGTCCACCTGATCGGTGCCGGGCACGACCAGACCCTCGAGGTCGGCCAACGTCCACGCGACGCGCACCACCCGGTCGAAGCCGCGCACCGACAGCGAGCCACGCTCCAGAGCCCGCTCCGCCAGTGCGAGCGCCGCGCGCGGCACCGGCCAGCGCTCCCGCAGCAGCCGCCCCGGCACCTGGCTGTTGAGCGCCAGGCCGCTGCCGGCCAACCGTTCGGCCGCCGCACCCCGCGCCGACCGCACCCGCGCTGCGACCACGGCGGTCGACTCCGGGGTGCCCAGGCCGTCGAGCCAGGCGGCCCGGGTCACCGGCGGCAGGGTGACCCGCAGATCGATCCGGTCCAGCAGCGGCCCGGACAGCCGCGACTGGTAGCGCCGGCGTTCCAGCGCGCTGCAGGTGCAGGCCGTGTCACCGGCCGCACTGGCGCAGGGGCAGGGATTGGCGGCCAGCACGAGCTGCGCCCGGCACGGGAAGGTCGCCGACCCGTTGGCCCGGTGGATCGTCACCGCGCCGCGTTCCAGTGGCTGGCGCAGCGTGTCCAGCACGGCCCGGGGGAACTCCGGCGCCTCGTCCAGGAACAGCACCCCGCGATGGGCACGGCACAACGCTCCGGGACGGATCTGGCCGGAGCCGCCGCCGACCAGGGCGGCCATCGTCGCCGAGTGGTGCGGCGCCTCGAACGTCGGCCGGGTCACCAGTGGTGCACCGGGCGGGAGGGTGCCGGCGATGGAGGCGATGGCGGTCACCTCCAGGGCGGCCTGCTCGTCCAGCGGTGGCAGGAGCCCGGGCAGCCGTTCGGCGAGCATGGTCTTGCCGGCACCCGGCGGCCCACTCAGGAACAGGTGGTGGCCACCGGCGGCGGCCACCTCGACCGCCCGGCGTCCCGCGGCCTGCCCCACCACGTCGGCCAGGTCGGGCCCCGGTGGCGCCGGGGCGGCCGCGGCCCGGACGTGCGGGGAGAGCACGGCCTTCCCGGCGAGGTGGGCCACCACCTGACGGAGGCTCCCGGCCGCCAGCACGGCGATGCCCTCCACGAGCCCGGCCTCCTCGGCGTTCTCCTCCGGCACCACCACCTCGCGGTGGCCGGCCCGCGCAGCAGCCAGCACGGCCGGCAGCACCCCACGGACGGCCCGCAGCGACCCGTCGAGCCCGAGCTCCCCCAGCAGCACCAGCTCCCGGACGGCGGCCGCGGGCACCACCCGGGCGCCGGCGAGCACGGCGACGGCCAGGGCGAGGTCGAACCCACTGCCCTGCTTGGGCATGGCCGCCGGCGACAGCCCGATGGTCACCCGGCGCAGCGGGAACTCGTGCCCGCTGTTGAGCAGCGCGGCCCGCACCCGGTCCACCGACTGGCGCACGACGGCGTCGGGCAGCCCGACCAGCGCCACGGTCGGCACCCCCGGCGCCAGGTCGACCTCCACCTCGACCATCGCCCCCTGGACGCCGGCCAACCCCACCGACCAGGTCTGCGCGAGCGCCATCAGAACGCGTTCCGCAGGTGCGTCACCCGGGCCGGCCCGGACGACGGCACGTGCACCCCGACGACGTCGAAGCGCAGGTCCGGGGCGTGCTGGTCGTGCGCCGCCAGCCAGGCACGGGCCAGCGACCGCAGCCGGCGGCGCTTGCTCGCGGTCACCGCCTCGGCCGGGTGCCCGAACCCGGTGCCGGTGCGCGTCTTCACCTCGCAGAAGACCAACGCCTGGCCGTCCCGAGCAACGACGTCGAGCTCACCGTCTCGGCAGCGCCAGTTGCGGTCGAGGACCTGGAGGCCGGCGTCGGTCAGCGCCCGGACGGCGACCCGTTCGCCGTAGGCACCGAGGGCGGCGCGGTGGCCGGGCGGGGACTTCTGCGGATTCGGCACCCGTCGACCGTCGCCGTCGGGAGGCCGGCGGGGCCAGGGCCCCGGCCGGGTTGTGGACGGACGGCCGCACTGTGGACGGCGGCCGGCGGACCCGCCTCAGCACCGGCCAGGGTGACCGGCGACCGGGATCAGGGCAGGCGCGGGTTGTCCGGCAGCTCCAGGTCGGGCTTGTCCAGCTCTTCCACGTTGACGTCCTTGAACGTCACCACCCGGACGTTCTTCACGAACCGGGCCGGGCGGTACATGTCCCACACCCAGGCGTCGGAGAGGGTCAGCTCGAAGAACACCTCTCCCCCGGCGTCACGGACCTGGAGGTCGACGCTGTTGGCCAGGTAGAAGCGTCGCTCGGTCTCCACGACGTAGGAGAACTGCCGGACGATGTCCTTGTACTCGCGATAGAGCTGCAGCTCCATCTCGGTCTCGTACTTCTCGAGGTCCTCGGTGCTCATCGCGCGTGCTCCATCGGGGCCGGGGACGTCAGTGCCGCAGCCGGGGTTCCGGGCGGCACCGGTCCATCATCGTGCATGGCCGCTGCTCCCGGCAGGGGTGGCGTCCGCGCGGCGTGTGCGGCCCGGGCCCGCGCGACGTTGACGAAGCGCATCCGGTGTTCCGGGCACGGCCCGTGCTCGTCGAGGGCGGCGCTGTGCGCGTCGGTGATGTACCCCTTGTGCTCGGCGAACCCGTACTGCGGGAAGCGTGCGTCCAGCTCCAGCATCGTCCGGTCCCTGGTGACCTTGGCCAGCACCGAGGCGGCCGCGACGCAGGCCGCCACCCGGTCCCCCTTCCACACGGCGAGGGAGGGTTGGGACAGGCCGCTGACCGGGAAGCCGTCGGTGAGCACGTAGTCGGGGCACGGGTCGAGCACCCGGACGGCGCGACGGAGTGCCTCGATGTTGGTCACGTGCATGCCGCGCGCGTCGAGCTCCCCGACCGGGATCGCGATCACCGACCAGCAGATCGCCCGGTCGACGACCTCCGCGTAGACCTCGTCCCGGATGGCGGCGGTGAGCAGCTTGGAGTCGGCCAGCCCGGGAACCCGCCCGCGGCGTCCGGCGGGGAGCACGCACGCAGCGGCCACGAGCGGGCCCGCGCAGGCGCCCCGCCCGGCCTCGTCCGCCCCGGCGATGGCGGCGAACCCCCGGCGGCGGAGCGAGCGCTCCATCGTCCAGAGGTCGTCGGCGGGGTCTGCAGCACCAGGTCGAGCGGCCATCGCCTGCCGACCCTACGTCGCTGCCCCGGACCCGCCAGGGCACCCGGTGGGTCCGCGTCCGATCGCACCCCGGAACGCACCACGAGCCGATCCCTGGGGGAACAGGGACCGGCTCGGGGCGGCTGGTCAGCGGCGCGGACGCCGATCCGACCGGCGTGCCGGAGCGGAGCCCGCTCCGGCGGTCCATCCGGCCCGCGCCACCCTGGGTGCGCGGACCGTGGTCGTGGCTGCCGGGTCAGGCGTCGGCAGACGTGAGGGCGTGTGCCCCGCAGGAGCAGCCCGGGTTGCGCGCGGACAGCACCAGGGAGACCGCGTGTGCCCGGTCGCGGGCGCCGAGCTTGCGCAGGATGGCCTTGACGTGGGACTTCACGGTGTCCTCGGAGATGAACAGGTTCTTGCCGATCGCCCGGTTCGACTGTCCCTGGAGCAGTTCGTCGAGCACGTCGGACTCCCGGCGGGTCAGCGGCACCTCCGGGGTCAGCTCCCGCGACACCGGCTCCGCCGAGCCCTCCCCGCGACGGATCTGCGGGTCGACCACGGTGCGCCCGGCCCGCGCGGCCAGCACGGCCCAGCCCAGCAGGGTCGGTGAGGTGTTCATCAGCAGGTAGCTGCGCACGCCGGCGGCCAGGGCCTCGTTCACCACACCCGGGTCCTCCGACGTCGCCAGCGCCACGACGGCCAGCTGCGGGAACCGGCGACGCAGGTCCCGCACGGCGTTCAGCGTGGCCGCCCGGCCGGTGCCCAGCTCCACCACCACCGCATCCGGCCGAGCGGACTCGGCCAGGGTCAGCGCGCGGCGCGGCTCCCCCGGGGTGCCCACCGCCTGCATGCCGGCGGTCTCGTTGATCATGCCGACCAGCCCACGGCGCAGGACCGGGGCGTCGGCGAGGATCAGGACGCGGGTGACGCCGCGGGGGGTGCTCACCATCGGGGTAGACACAGCTGACTCTCCGTTCAAGGTCCGGTGACTCTCTGCTTGTCCATCGGACGAGTGAACGGAGTGCTTGAACAACTTCTCGGGGAGTCCGCCGGAAACGCGCACAGATCATGCCGAACGCGGCAGGGACAGCCGGGAGGTACAGCCCCGGCGCGGCGGCTCGACGACCGCCTCCGGGAGCCCGAGATCAGTCGGTGTGCGTCTCCCGGCCGGGCCGGGTCTGGACCGGCCGACGGACCCGGCGCCAGCCGGTGCCCGGCGGGCGGCGGGACGGCCCGGTCAGCCGGGCACCCCGGGAACGACGCCGCCGGCGCCAGGCGGTGAGCGGCAGCGCGCCACCGAGCCCGAGCACGTAGGGGGCGGCCAGGGCTGCGGTGTCCTGCACCGGTGCCGGCTCCGGCCCGACGGCGCCCGCAGCGTCCGCCTGGCCGGCCTGGATGTCCGGGCTGTCGAGCAGGGTGAACCGGTCCAGCGGCCAGACGATCAGGGCCGCCTTGCCGATGACGTCGTCGACGGCGATGGTGCCGGCGTACTGGTCGTCCATGTGCTGCTTGGAGTCGGCCGACGCGGAGCGGTGGTCGCCCATCACCCACAGCCGCCCCTCGGGCACGGTGACCGGGGGGAACTCGCGCCCCCCGGAGCCACCGGTGTTCAGCGGGGAGTCCTGGTGGATGTACGGCTCGTCGAGCGGCTCGCCGTCGACCATGACCCGCCCCTGCGGGTCGCAGCACTCGACGGTCTGCCCCTCGGTGGCGATGACCCGCTTGACGTAGTCGTCCTCACTGGGCGGGGCGACGCCGATCGCCCGGCCCAGGGTCAGCGCGGCGCCGGTGAACCAGTTGGTGGGCTCCTCCACCGCGATCTCCGGCGACCAGGTGTCCGGGCCCTGGAACACCACGATGTCGCCGGGCTCGGGCTCACCGAACCAGTAGGGCACCTTGTTGACCAGCACCCGGTCACCCGTGCAGCCGGTGCAGCCGTGCAGCGTCTGCTCCATCGAGCCCGACGGGATGAAGAACGCCTGCACGAGGAAGGTCTTCACCAGCAGGGCGAGCACGAACGCGATGACCAGCAGCACCGGCAGCTCACGCAGCAGGGAGCCCTTCTTGGCCTCCCGCCCGCGGCCTCGGCTGGCGGCCGCCGACCCGGTCGGGGTCGTGGCGGTGGGGTCGGCGGAGTTCTCGTCGGCGGAGGCGGGACGCCCGGCATCGCCGGTGTCGGCAGGCTCAGCAGGCCCGTGCGTGCTCATCGGGGCCCAGCGTACGGTCCGCCGGCCGACACGTCCGGCGACCCACCCGCCGACCGGTGCGGCCGGCGCCGTCCCCCACGAACGCGACCGGGCCGGCTGCGAGTGCAGCCGGCCCGGTCGTTCACATCGCTGGAGGTCAGCGGCTGACGACCTCGCGCTTCTCCTTGATCTTGGCGGCCTTGCCGCGCAGCTCGCGGAGGTAGTACAGCTTCGCGCGGCGCACGTCACCGCGGGTCAGCACCTCGATCTTCTCGACGACCGGGGTGTGCACCGGGAAGGTGCGCTCCACGCCGACGCCGAAGCTGACCTTGCGGACGGTGAAGGTCTCGCGGATGCCGCCACCCTGGCGACGGATGATGACGCCCTGGAACACCTGGACACGCGCACGGGTGCCCTCGATGACCCGCACGTGCACCTTCACGGTGTCCCCGGGCCGGAAGGTGGGGATGTCGTCGCGCAGCGACGCGGCGTCGAGGGCGTCCAGGGTGTTCATCGCAGCAGTCCTCAGTCCTAGCGGGAAAGTCGTCGTGGTACGGGCAGCGGTGTCCCGGTGCATCCGTACCGGGTGGCTGCGCTCCACCGCCCGGTGCGGGTGCGGAGTCACCGTCGGGGTGAGCCGACGGCCTGCAGCAGCTCACTACTGTGCCACATCTTCAGTCGACGATGCGTGGCGGCCCCGTCCACGGGCCGCCGAGCACCTCCGGCAGCGCCGCGGCGAGGTCCCGCGGGGCGAAGGCCTCCACGCTGTCGGTGATCTCCGCCAGGGACCACCACCGGTACGGCTCGTCCAGCTGCCGTTCCAGCTCGGTGCGCCCGCTGACGTCGACGTCGTGCACCACGTCGCGCAGCACGAAGAAGGTCTCCCGGGCGTCCAGCAGGGTGTCACCCCACCGCCCCTGCCAGCGGCGGAGCCACACCGGGCCCTCCAGCGCCGCGGGCTCGACCAGGAGGGCGGTCTCCTCGGCCAGCTCCCGCACCGCCGCCGTCCGCAGGTCCTCGCCGTCCTCGACGCCACCGCCCGGGGTGAACCAGTACTCGACGGCCCCGGCTCCGGTGTTCGGCTGCAGGCCGCGCCCACCGAACAGCAGCACCCGCTGCTCGCGGTCGAGCACCAGCACCCGGGCCGACGGGCGGACCCGGACGCGCGACGTCACGCCTGCGGGTCCGCGTCCAGCGCGGCTCGGTCCGCGGCGGTCAGCGCCCCGTCGGGCAGCCCGGCGAGCAGGTCGGGACGGCGATCGGCGGTGCGGCGCAGCGACTGGGCCCGCCGCCAGCGGGCGATCGCGGCGTGGTCACCGGAGAGCAGCACCGGCGGCACCTCGTGGCCGCGCCAGGTCGCCGGCCGGGTGTAGGACGGCCCCTCGAGCAGCCCGTCGGCGTGCGAGTCGAACTCGACCGACTCGGCGTTGCCCACCACACCGGGGAGGAGCCGGGTGACCGCCTCGACCATCACCAGCACCGCGGACTCCCCGCCGGCGAGCACGTAGTCGCCGATCGAGACCTCCGAGACCGGACCGCCCTCGGCGGCCCAGTCGGCGACCCGCTGGTCGATCCCCTCGTAGCGGCCGCAGGCGAAGACCAGCCCGGGCTCGGTCGCCCACTGGGCAGCGACCGCCTGGGTGAAGGGCCGCCCGGCCGGCGTGGGGACGACGAGCCGGGTGCCGGGAGGACGCACGGCCTCCAGCGCCCTCCCCCAGGGCTCCGGGCGCATGACCATGCCCGGCCCCCCGCCGTAGGGCGAGTCGTCGACCGTGCGGTGGACGTCGTCGGTCCACTGCCGCAGGTCGTGGACGCCGACGGAGACCAGTCCCCTGGCCGCCGCCTTGCCCAGCAGCGACTGGCCCAGCGGGGCGAGGTACTCCGGGAAGATCGTCAGGACGTCGATCCGGAACGTCACAGGTCGAGCAGCCCCTCGGGCGGGTCGACGACCAGCCGGCCGGCCGCGAGGTCGACGGTCGGGACCATCGCGGTGACGAACGGCACCAGCAGCTCCCCGCCCTCGGGACGGCGCAGCACCAGCAGCTCGGTTCCCTCGTGCCGCACGCCGGTCACCTCCCCGACCGGGGAGCCGTCGGGCAGCTCGGCGGCCAGCCCGACCAGCTGGTGGTCGTAGAAGGAGTCGGGGTCGTCCAGCTCCGGCAGGGCCGCGACGGGCACCAGGAGCATGGTGTTGCGCAGCGCGTCGGCCGCCTCGCGGTCGGCGACCACGGTGCCGTCGGGCAGCAGCAGGGTGAGCAGCAGCGTGCCGCTGTGCCAGCGGGCCGCCTCGATGGTCAGCGGCCCCCGTGTGGCGGGCTCGGTGAGCAGCGTGCCCCCCGGGGCGAACCGCAGGTCGGGGTCGTCGGTGCGCACCTCGACGGTCACCTGACCACGGACACCGTGGGGTCGGCCGATGCGGCCGACCACCACGGTGTCGGTGTTCTGCGGGGTGGCGCCGGAGGCGCCGGGAGTGCTCAGCGCCCGTCGGTGTCGACGACGTCGACCCGGAGGCCGCGACCGCCGACACCGGTCATCACCTGACGCAGCGCCTTGGCGGTGCGCCCGCCACGGCCGATGACCTTGCCGAGGTCGTCGGGGTGCACCCGGACCTCGAGGGTCTTCCCGCGCCGGCCGTTGACGAGGTCGACCACGACGTCGTCGGGGTTGTCGACGATGCCCTTGACCAGGTGCTCGAGCGCCTCTTCGAGCACGTCTTACTCGGCGGGCTTCTCGGCCGCGGCGGGCTCAGCCGCAGCCGGCTCGGCGGCCGGTGCCTCGGCGGCGGCAGCCGGCTCGGCGGCGGGCGCCTCGTCAGCGGCAGCAGCCTGGGGAGCGTCAGCGGCAGGAGCGTCAGCGGCAGCGGCCTTGGGAGCGGCCTTCTTCTTCGGCGTGGTGGCGTCGGCGGACGGCTCGCTCATGGCGGCCCGCGCAGCCTCCTCGTAGATGGCCTTCTTGTCGGCCTTGGGCGCCGCGACCTTCATCGGGGCCGGAGCCGGCTCGCCCTTGAACTTCTGCCAGTCGCCGGTCACCCGGAGGATGGCCCGCACGGCCTCGGTCGGCTGGGCGCCGACGCCGAGCCAGTAGGCGGCGCGCTCGCCGTCGACCTCGATGAAGGACGGGTCCTCCTTCGGGTGGTACTTGCCGATCGTCTCGATCGAACGACCATCCCGCTTGGTGCGGGCGTCGGCGACGACGATGCGGTAGTACGGCGCGCGCATCTTGCCCAGGCGCATGAGCTTGATCTTGGTGGCCACGAGTGTGGTGTGCTCCTCGAACGTGTGTGGTTGCTCGCCGGACGGACGCGTGGGGGTACGCCGGGGCGGAGCGCTGGACACGGGCGGGGATGGTGAGAGGGCCGCCCACCGCCGTGTTCGACAGACCATGATGCCAGATCCCAGGAGGACCGCTGTGGCCAGGACCGGCCTGCTCCACCACGTCGAGCTGTGGGTGCCCGATCTCGCCCGGGCCGAGCGCTCCTGGGGGTGGCTGCTCACCCGACTGGGGGCACGGCCCTACCAGTCGTGGGAGCTCGGGCGCTCCTGGTCCAGCGGCGACGTGTACGTCGTCCTGGAACAGTCCCCGGCCCTGGTCGGCGACCGGCACGAGCGACGGGCGCCGGGGCTCAACCACCTGGCGTTCTGGGTGGACGGCGACCTGGACGGGCTGGTCGCCGAGGCCCCCGCCCACGGCTGGTCGCTGTTGTTCGCCGACCGGCACCCGTTCGCGGGGGGCCCCGAGCACCGGGCCGCGTACCTGGCCGACGGCGACGGCTACGAGGTGGAGCTGGTGCCCTCGTCGCCGGACTCCGCGGCCACCAAGAACCCGCCCCAGCCGTCGTAGCTGCCCCCGTGCCGCTCGACGATGCCGACCACCTCACGGGTGAAGCCGGCCGCCGTCTCGTGGTCCACCGCCGTCATGGCACTGAACTCGAGCCACACGGTGAGGAATCGGCGGTACAGCCCGTCGACCCGGTAGCCGGCCGCGGTGAGCTCCTCGCCCGCCGCGACCGCCGTCGACCGGGACCGGAACCCGGCCAGGTGGTCGATCGGCCGGGGCCGGTCGACCTGGTCGCCGTGGCCCAGGTTGGCCTCGACCGTCTCGGCGGTCAGCCGCAGCTGCTCGGCGAGCGACGAATCAGCCACGGACCGCGGCGAGCACGGCTGCGGCTGCGTCGGCCACCGCCACCTCCGACCGCTCCCCCGTCGCCCGGTCGCGGACCTCGATCACGCCCTCGGCCAGACCCCTCCCGACCGTCACGATCGTCGGCATGCCCAGCAGCTCGGCGTCCTTGAACTTCACCCCGGGCGAGACCTTCGGCCGGTCGTCGTACAGCACGGTCAGCCCGGCGGCGACCAGCTCCTCGGCCAGCGACTGTGCGGCCTCGAACACGGCGGAGTCCTTGCCGGTGGCGACCAGGTGCACGTCGGCCGGGGCGATCTCCCGCGGCCACACCAGGCCCAGCTCGTCGTGGGTGGACTCGGCGATCGCAGCCACCGCGCGGGAGACCCCGACGCCGTAGGAGCCCATGGTGACGGTGACGAGCTTGCCGTTCTCGTCGAGCACCTTGAGGTCGAGCGCCTCGGCGTACTTGCGGCCCAGCTGGAAGATGTGGCCCATCTCCACGCCCCGGGCCAGCTCCAGCGGGCCGGAGCCGTCGGGGGCGGGGTCACCGGGCAACACCTCGGCAGCCTCGATCACGCCGTCCCAGCTGAAGTCCCGGCCGGCGACGAGGTCGAACACGTGCTTGCCGGGCTCGTTGGCCCCGGTGATCCACCGGGAGCCGGGGACGACGCGGGGGTCGACGAGGAACCGGATGCCGGACTTCCCCTCAGCACCGAGGACCTGCGGCCCGATGTAGCCCTTGACGAGGTCGGGGTGGGCGGCGAAGTCGGTGAACGGCTCGACCTCGGCCGGGGCGAGCTGCGCCTCCAGCCGCTTGGTGTCGACGTCCCGGTCGCCGGGCAGGCCGATGACCAGCGGCTCCCGGGTGCCGTCGGGGTGCACCAGGGTGACGACGACGTTCTTCAGCGTCGAGGCGCCGGTGTACCCGGCCTCGGGGAACAGCTCGTTCGCCGCCGCGACCAGCGTCTCGATGGTCGGGGTGTCGGGGGTGTCCTCGACGTGCGCCTCGGGCAGTCCGTCGAACGGGATCGACTCCGGGACGACGGTCGAGACGGCCTCGACGTTCGCCGCGTACCCGCCGGGCGAGCGGACGAAGGTGTCCTCGCCGATCGACGTCGGGTGCAGGAACTCCTCGCTCTTGGACCCGCCCATCGCACCGGACATCGCCGAGACGATCACGTAGTCCAGGCCCAGCCGGTCGAAGATCCTGATGTAGGCGGCGCGGTGCGCTGCGTAGGAGGCGTCCAGCCCGGCGTCGTCCACGTCGAAGGAGTAGCTGTCCTTCATGGTGAACTCGCGGCCACGGAACAGCCCGGCCCGGGGTCGCGCCTCGTCCCGGTACTTGGTCTGGATCTGGTACAGCGAGACCGGCAGGTCCTTGTAGGACCCGTAGAGGTCCTTCACCAGGAGGGTGAACATCTCCTCGTGGGTGGGGCCGAGCAGGAAGTCGTTGCCCCGCCGGTCCTTCAGCCGGAAGAGGTTGGGCCCGTACTCGGTCCAGCGGCCGGTCGCCTCGTAGGGCTCCCGCGGCAGCAGCGCCGGGAAGTGCACCTCCTGGGCGCCCATCGCGTCCATCTCCTCGCGGACGACGCGCTCGACGTTCCGGAACACCCGCCAGCCCAGCGGCAGCCAGGTGAACCCACCCGGCGCAGCGCGCCGGATGTAGCCGCCCCGGGCGAGCAGCCGGTGGCTGGGGACCTCGGCGTCGGCGGGGTCGTCGCGCAGGGTGCGCAGGAACAGGGAGGACATCCGAAGGAGCACGGGAGGAGTGTCCCAGGCGTCCGCCGGACGCCGTCCAGCGGTTTGACTCAGGCGACGACGACGCCCCGGAGGACCATCCGCTGCGGTCGCTGTAGCGAGTCGAGGTCGGCCCGGGGGTCGGTCTCGTAGACGACCAGGTCGGCCGGGGCACCCTCGGCGATGCCCGGCAGGCCCAGCCACTCGCGTGCACCCCAGGAGCCGGCGGCCAGTGCGGCCTCGGCGGGCAGCCCGGCGGCGTGCAGCGCCCGGATCTCGTCGGCGATGACCCCGTGGTCGACGCCCCCACCGGCGTCGGTGCCGGCGAACACGGGCACGCCGGCCTCGAACGCGGCGCGCACCACGGCCCCGGAGTTCGCGTACAGCCGCCGCATCGTGGACGCGTAGGAGGGGAACTTGGACTCCCCCGCGGCTGCGAAGCCGGGGAAGTTCTCCACGTTCACCAGCGTCGGGACGACGGCGGTGCCCCGGCGGGCCATCTCCCCCACCAGCTCCTCGGTCAGCCCGGTGCCGTGCTCGATGCAGTCGATCCCCGCCCCGATCAGCCCGGGCAGGGCGTCGGTGCCGAAGGTGTGCGCGGTGACCCGCGCACCCTCCTCGTGCGCGGCGGCGATCGCCGCGGCCAGGACGTCGTCCGGCCACTCCGGCGCCAGGTCGCCGACGCCGCGGTCGATCCAGTCACCCACCAGCTTCACCCAGCCGTCACCGCGCCGGGCCTGCACCCGCACCTCGGCCACCAGGTCGGGCGGCTCCAGCTCGATCGCCAGCCCGGGGATGTAGCGGCGGGGGGCGGCGATGTGCCGCCCGGCGCGGATGACCCGGGGCAGGTCCAGGTGCTCGTCGAGCACCCGGGTGTCGACCGGGGAACCGCAGTCGCGCAACGCCAGCACCCCGGCGGCACGCTCCTCCAGGGCCTGGTCGCGCAGGTCCTCGACGCCGGTGGCGTGCACCCCACCCCGGCCGATGCCGACGTGGCAGTGCGCGTCGACCAGGCCGGGCAGCAGGAAGCCACCGCGGCTGACCGTCTCGGCGCCGGGGACCGGCTGGAAGGTGATCCGCCCCTCGGTGACCCAGAGGTCGCGGTGCTCGCCCTCGGGGAGGACGACGCCGGACAGGTGCAGGGCAGGCGCAACAGCGGTGGTCACCGGTTCAGCGGCCCTGCTGGTCCTTGAACTGGCTGAAGTCCAGCTTGCTCAGGTCGGGCATCGCCTGACCGGGCGGCAGACCGGGCACCCCGCCCGGCATCCCGCCGGGCAGCTGACCGGGCGCCCCGCCCATCCCACCGGGGGCGCCGATCGGCCGGCGGGCCGGGCCACCCTTCTTGCCGCCCTTGCCCTTCTTGCCCTTGCCGCGTGCCTGCACCTGGTTCTGCCGGCCGCGCTGCTTCTTCGACATCGGGCCCATGCCCGGCAGGCCCATGCTGCCGGCCATCTGGCCCATCATCTTCTGGGCCTGGGCGAAGCGCTCCAGCAGGTGGTTGACGTCGGTGACGCTCATCCCCGAACCGTTCGCGATCCGCACCCGGCGCGAGGCGTTGATGATCTTCGGGGTGGCGCGCTCGGCCGGGGTCATCGACCGGATGATCGCCGCGGTGCGGTCCAGGTCCCGCTCGTCGACCTGCGCGAGCTGCTCCTTCATCTGCCCGGCGCCGGGCAGCATGCCGAGCAGGTTCGCGATCGGGCCCATCTTGCGGATGGCCATCATCTGCTCGAGGAAGTCCTCGAGGGTGAAGCCCTCGCGGCTGGCGAGCTTGCCGGCCATCTTCTCGGCCTGGTCGGCGTCGAAGGCCTGCTCGGCCTGCTCGATCAGGGTCAGCACGTCGCCCATGCCGAGGATGCGCGAGGCCATCCGCTCGGGGTGGAAGACGTCGAAGTCGGCCAGCTTCTCGCCGGTGGAGGCGAACATGATCGGCTGCCCGGTCACGTGCCGGACCGACAGCGCGGCACCACCGCGGGCGTCACCGTCGAGCTTGGTGAGGACGACGCCGGAGAAGCCGACGCCCTCCTGGAACGCGGTCGCCGTGGTGACGGCGTCCTGCCCGATCATCGCGTCGACGACGAACAGCGTCTCGTCGGGCTGCACGGCGTCCCGGATGCCGGCGGCCTGGGCCATCAGCTCGGCGTCGATGCCCAGCCGGCCGGCGGTGTCGACGACGACGACGTCGTGCTGGGTGCGGCGGGCGTGGTCGATGGAGTCCCGCGCGACGGCGATCGGGTCGCCCACGCCGTTGCCGGGCTCGGGCGCGTAGACGTCGACGCCGGCCTGCCCGGCCACCACCGACAGCTGCTGCACCGCGTTGGGCCGCTGCAGGTCACACGCGACCAGCAGCGGGGTGTGCCCCTGGGCCTTGAGCCAGCGGCCGAGCTTGCCGGCCAGGGTCGTCTTACCGGCGCCCTGCAGGCCGGCCAGCATGATCACCGTGGGCGACTGCTTGGCGTAGCGGATCCGGCGGGTCTCCCCGCCGAGGATGCCGACCAGCTCCTCGTTGACGATCTTGATGATCTGCTGCGCCGGGTTCAGCGCCGAGGAGACCTCCGAGCCGCGGGCGCGCTCCTTGACCGCAGCGATGAACGACCGGACGACCGGCAGCGCGACGTCGGCCTCGAGCAACGCGATGCGGATCTCCCGCGCGGTCGCGTCGATGTCCTCGTCGGAGAGCCGGCCCTTGCCGCGCAGACCGGTGAAGACCTTGTCCAGGCGGTCGGAGAGGGTCTCGAACACAACACGTCCTCAGGCAGTCTGGCGTGCAGCCACCGGCCGGCCCACCAGGGAGTTCAGCGGGCCGAGCGGCACGGCTCGGGCTCCCGGGGCCACCCCGGGGCCGTCACGCCACCGTTCCCAGCGTAATGGCCCATCGGCCGGTGCCCGCCAGGAACTCGTCGGCGGTGGGCAGTGGGCTCCTGCTTCAGGCGGCGTGGCGCCAGGTCGCGGCCGCCGGACGGTGCACGTCCCCGCTGACCAGGGCGGTGCCGCAGTCGGTGCAGGCCCACTCCGGGCACGCGCCGCCGTCCTCGGTGTGGCCGTCGATGCACTCGGGCTGCTCGAAGTCGGTGTCGTGCTCACAGGTGGGGCAGGGCCACTGCTGCAGGTCGCTCACGAGTGCGTCCCCTCTCGTCTCGGCGCCGGTCGTCGGGAGCGGGCTCCCGTCCGGCACGTCGAACGTCTCACGGGGGTACGACAGAACCGCGGACCTCAGGCCGACGGCGTGTCCCGCTTGACGCCGGGGCCACCCACCGTCGCCGACACGGCAGGGTCCGCCCCGGGTGTCGTGCCGCGTGCCGCGGACACCAGCGCCTCCTCGACCCGACGGCGCCGGTCGGCGTCCATCGTCGCGCCGGCGGGGTCGCAGACGTAGAAGGAGTCGAGCGCATCGGCCCCGAGGGTCTCGATCCGCGCCGAGGTCACGTCCAGCCCCTGGTCGGCCAGCGCGGAGGTCAGCCGGTAGAGCAGGCCGGCCCGGTCACCGGCGCGGACCTCGACGATGCTGGAGGCGGCGCCGTCGACCTCGTTGTCGTGCCAGGAGATCCGGGGCGGTGCCGCCCGGTCCCCGTTCTGCCGGTAGTCGATCTCCCGCTGCCGCAGCCGATCGGCCAGCGGCAGCGTCCCCTCCAGGGCCGCCCGGACGCCGTCGGCCAGGATCTCCGGCACCGGCGCCCGGCCGAACCGGGGCCGCACGGCGAACACCGACGTCGCCTGGCCACCCTCGACCGAGGTGCTGGCCGCCCGGACGTCGAGCTGGTTCAGCGCCAGCACGCCGGCGCACCGGCTGAACAGGCCGGGCCGGTCCGGCGCCAGGAACGTCACCTGCTGGCCGTCGGCGACGTCCCGGACGCCCACCGAGATGCGCCCGCCCTCCCCCGCGGACCCCGGGCCCGAGGAGCTGACCTGCGGGGTGGTCGGCTCCAGCACCGGCCCGGGCGCCGGAGCGGCCACCAGGTGGGCCCGGACCCGGGCCACCAGCGCCGCGACCAGGTGGGCCTTCCACGGCGACCAGGCGGAGCTGCTGGTCGCCGCGCCGTCGGCCTGGGCCAGCGCGTGCAGCAGCTCCAGCAGGGCGACGTCCCGGCCGATCGTCTCGGCGACCCGGTCGATGGTGGCGTGGTCGTCGATGTCCCGCCGGGTGGCGGTGGCCGGCAGCAGCAGGTGGTGGCGCACCATCGCGGCCAGCGTCGCGACGTCCGGCGGGGAGAAGCCCATCCGGGTCGCCACCTCCGCGGCGATCGGCTCCCCGACGACGCTGTGGTCACCGGGCCAGCCCTTGCCGATGTCGTGCAGCAGGGCGCCGACCAGCAGCAGGTCGGGCCGGTCGACGTCGCGGGTCAGCTCCGACGCCGCCGCGGCCGCCTCCACCAGGTGCCGGTCGACGGTGAACCGGTGCCACGGGTGCCGCTGCGGCAGCGACCGCACCCGGTCCCACTCCGGCAGCATCCGGGCCAGCAGCCCCTCCTGGTCCAGCTGCTCTAGCACCGGGACGGCGCTGCGACCACTGGCCAGCAGCCGCAGGAAGGACCAGCGGACCTCCGCCGGCCAGGGCTCCGGCAGCGCGGGCGCGTGCACGGCGAGCACCTTGAGCGTGTACGGCGACAGCAGCAGGTCCGCGCGGGCGGCGGCGGCGGCGCCGCGCAGCACCAGCCCGGGGTCGGCGGCCGGCCGGGCGTCGCGGGCCAGCACCACCTCATCACCCTGCCGGACCAGCCCCTCGGCCAGCGGCTCGCGCCGCACCCGCCGGTACCGCGCCCGCGGCCGCCGCACGAGCGAAGCGTCGACCCGCCGCCAGGTCTCGTCGGCGACGAAGGCGAGCCGGCGCCCGGCCAGGCTCACCCGGCGCAGGAGGACGTCGTCGTCGGCCAGCCCGAGCGCCTGGGCCACCGGAGCCTGCTCCTGGCGGACCAGGGCGTCGCCGGCGCGCCCGGTGCGGCGTCGCAGGGCGTCCCGCACGTCGAGCAGGAAGTCGTAGGCCTCCCCCGCGTCGGCCGGTGGCTCGTCGGCCAGCTGGGCCGCGGCCAGCGCCCGCAGCACCTGGCCCTCACGCAGTCCGCCGTAGGCCTCCTTGAGGTCGGGCTCCAGCAGGAACCCCAGCTCACCGACCAGCCGGGCCCGCTCCCGGCGGAGGTCACGCAGCTGGGGCAGCAGCCGGCCGGCGTGCTGGCGCCAGGAGCCCAGCGTCGCCGTCCGCAGGGCCGCGGTGACCTCCGGATCGCCGGCCACGTGCCGGGCGTCGAGCAGGCCGAGGCCCGCCTTGACGTCCTCGGCAGCCACGGAGACAGCCTCGGAGACCGTCCGCACGGAGTGGTCCAGCCGCACCGCGGCGTCCCAGATCGGGTACCAGAGGGCGTCGGCGAGCGCCGCGATCTCGGCCCGGCCGTCGTGCACCAGCACCAGGTCCAGGTCGCCGTGCGGCGGCAGCTCCCGGCGGCCGAGGCTGCCCACGGCCACCAGCGCGACGCCGGTCCCCGCCGGCTCGGCCGGTGGGCCGCCCCGGCGGCGGGAGGCCCGGGGGGTGCCGGCGAGCGCCTCGGCCAGCAGGCCGGACAGCCAGTCGTCGAACGCCTGCACCCGCTCGGCGCGGGGCAGGTCGGTGAGCGTCGCGAGGTCGAGCACGGGCACCTCTCGGTCGTCCAGCGGGGAAGACGGCGTCGGCCGGGGCAGCGGGTCTCCCCGCCATCCCGGCCGACGTCAGGTCACCGGACCGGCCTCAGAGCGCGTCAGCTCCGCGCTCACCGGTGCGGACCCGGACGATCTCGTCGATCGTGGTCACCCACACCTTGCCGTCACCGATCTGCCCGGTGGACGCCGCCTCGACGATCGCGTCGACCACCCGGGCCGCCTCGATCTCGCCGACGACGACCTCGATCCGCACCTTCGGCACGAAGTCCACCTGGTACTCCGCGCCGCGGTAGACCTCGGTGTGGCCGCGCTGACGGCCGAACCCCTGAACCTCGCTGACGGTCAGACCGGCGATGCCGATCAGCTCCAGGGCGTTCTTGACGTCGTCGAGCTTGAACGGCTTGACGATCGCGGTGACGAGCTTCATGCCCGGCTCCCTTCCGTGTTGCGCGCCTCGGCGCGTGCCTGGCCAGCCAGGGGCGCGGTGCTGCCACCGCCGCCCAGGGAGGCGAAGTCGTACCCGGACTCAGCGTGCACGACCGTGTCGATGCCGGTCACCTCGTCCTCCTCGGTGAGCCGGAAGCCGATCGTCTTCTGGATCAGGAAGCCGATGACCAGGGTGAGGACGAAGGAGTAGGCGAGCACCGCCAGGGCACCGACGACCTGGCGCCAGAGCTGGTCGACCCCTCCACCGTAGAAGAGCCCGTCCACGCCGGCCGGAGCAGCTGCGGTGCCGACGAAGCCGACCAGGATCGTGCCGACCAGGCCACCGACGAGGTGGACGCCGACGACGTCGAGCGAGTCGTCGTAGCCGAGCTTGAACTTCAGGCCGACGGCCAGGGCGCAGAGAGCACCGGCGACGGCACCGATGACGATCGCGCCGATCGGGGAGACCGCCGAGCAGGCCGGGGTGATCGCGACGAGGCCGGCCACGACGCCGGAGGCGCCGCCCAGCGAGGTCGAGTGACCGTCACGCATCTTCTCCACCAGCAGCCAGGCCAGCGTCGCCGCACCGGTGGCGACCAGGGTGTTCACCCAGGCGACGGCGGCGGTGTTGTTGGCGGCGAGGGCGGAGCCGGCGTTGAAGCCGAACCAGCCGAACCACAGCAGGCCGGCGCCGATCATCACCAGCGGCAGGTTGTGCGGCCGCATCGCGTCCCGGCCGAAGCCGCGGCGCTTGCCCAGCACCAGGGCGAGCGCCAGGCCGGCCGCACCGGCGTTGATGTGCACCGCAGTGCCGCCGGCGAAGTCGATCGCGGCCAGCTGGTTGGCGATCCAGCCACCGGTGTGGGTGACCACGCCGTCGTCGTCGGTGAGGGTGAAGTCGAAGACCCAGTGCGCGACCGGGAAGTAGACGACGGTCGCCCAGATGCCGGCGAAGACCATCCAGGAGCCGAACTTGGCCCGGTCGGCGATGGCGCCGGAGATCAGCGCGACGGTGATGATGGCGAAGACGGCCTGGAAGCCGACGAACGCCATGGCCGGCAGGCCGCCCTCCTCGGTCGTGACGTCCTCCATCAGACCGGCCAGGCCGAAGAACTCGGTCGGGTCACCGAGCAGACCGAAGCCGACGTCGTCACCGAAGGCGAAGGAGTAGCCGTAGAGGACCCACAGCACGCTGATCAGGGCCAGTGCGCCGAAGCTCATCATCATCATGTTCAGCACGCTCTTCGCGCGGACCATGCCGCCGTAGAAGAGCGCGAGGCCTGGGGTCATCAGCAGCACGAGGGCGGCGCTGGTGAGGATCCAGGCGGTGTCGCCGGTGTTGACCACGGCAACCTCCTGAGGGTGTCGTCGGCCATCGGCCGCAAGCGGGGGCCCCGAGGGGCCTCGGGCGAGCCACCGCCCCGGGAGGCGGTGCGGAGAAGACGGTGCCGCCACCGTGTTTCCGCCGACGGCGCGGACGTGTTTCGCCACGGTGAACTCCGCAGCGCGTGTCGCCCGGTCGTGTTCCGGACGTGTTGCCGGCGCCCCATCCGCCCCGGCGGTGTGTCGGTCGGCGTGCGCTCGGTCACGTCACCGGCCGTTCACCGGGCCTTCTTGCGAAGCCTGTGCAGCTGCCAACGAGGTGCAATAAGCTCCCCTGGCGTACGACCGCGGGCACCCGTCACCGGCCGCGCAGCTCAGCAACCCGAGGTCCCGGAGGTCCGTGTGCACGTCCCCGATGGCTTTCTCGACGCCACGACCAGCACCGGCACCGCCGTGGTCGCCGCCGCCGGCGTCGCCCTGGCCCTGCGCGGTGCCCGCCGCGAACTGGACGAGCGCACCGCCCCGATGGCCGGGCTCACCGCCGCCTTCGTGTTCGCGGTGCAGATGATGAACTTCCCGGTGGCCTTCGGCACCAGCGGTCACCTGATGGGCGGCGCGCTCACCGCGGTCCTGGTCGGCCCCTGGACGGCGGTGCTGTGCCTGACCGTCGTCCTGATGGTCCAGGCCCTGGTCTTCGCCGACGGCGGCCTCACCGCCCTGGGCACGAACGTCACCCTGATCGGCCTGGTGGCGATCGCCGTCGGGTACGGCGTCTTCCGTGCGTTGCGGGCCGTGCTCCCGGCCACCCGCACCGGCCTGCTCGCCTCGGCCGGGGTCGGCGCCTTCCTCTCGGTGCCCGTGGCAGCGCTCGTCTTCGTCCTGCTGTTCGGCCTCGGCGGCGTCGCCGACGTCGCGCTGGGGTCGGTGGGGATCGCGATGGTCGGCGTGCACCTGCTGATCGGCCTGGGCGAGGCGGTCATCACCGTCGCCGTCCTCGGTGCGGTGCTCCGCGTCCGGCCGGACCTGGTCCGCGGCGCCCGGCACCTGCAGCGGGCCAGGGCACTCGCCCCCCGCCCGGACCTGGCCGGCGCGACCGCGGTGGACGCGCGATGACCCGCACCCGCACCTTCGTGCTGATCGGTGTGGTCGTCGCACTGCTCATCGCCGGCGTGGGCAGCTGGTACGCCAGCTCCGCACCCGACGGGCTGGAAGCGACCGCCGAGGAACAGGGCTTCGGTTCCACCGCCCGGGACAGCGCGGCCGCCGACTCGCCACTGGCCGACTACGCCATGGCCGGCGTCGGCGACGACCGGCTCTCCGGCGGCCTCGCCGGCGTGGTGGGCGTCCTCCTGGTGCTCGCGCTGGCCGGCGGCCTCACCCTGCTGGTGCGCCGGCGCCCGACCGAGGACGCCACCGCTCCCCCGGCCGGCGACCGCCAGCACTGAGGTGGGCGCCGGACACGGCGGGGGGCTGTCCGCGGCGTACGTACCCGGCGACAGCCCGGTGCACCGACTGGAGCCGCACACCAAGCTCGTCGCCGTCCTCGCCTTCGCCCTGGTCGTGGTGGCCACCCCGGTGGGCGTCGGCTGGGCTCCGGTGGCCTACGCCGGGTTCCTGCTCCTGCTGCTGACCGTCGCCGCGGTGGCCCGGGTGCGGCCGGGCCGGCTGCTGCGGGGCCTGGTGGTGGAGGTGCCCTTCGTCTTCTTCGCCGTGCTCCTGCCGTTCGTCTCCCGCGGCCCACGCACCGACGTGCTCGGGCTGTCGCTGTCCGAGAGCGGGCTCGCCGCCGGCGGCAGCATCCTGGCCAAGGCGACCCTGTCGGTGCTGGCCGCGACCCTGCTCGCCGCCACCACCGACGCCCGGGCCCTGCTGCGCGGGCTGGAGCGGCTGCGGCTGCCCACGGTGCTGGTCCAGATCCTCAGCTTCATGATCAGGTACACCGACGTCGTCGGTGGCGAGCTGCGCCGGATGCGGGTGGCCCGGGAGTCCCGCGGGTTCCGGGGCCGCCACCTCGGGGCACTCAAGGTCCTCGGCCCGGCCGCCGGCTCGCTGTTCATCCGCTCCTACGAGCGCGGTGAGCGGGTGCACCTGGCGATGCTGTCCCGGGGCTACACCGGGCGGCTGCCCGGCGGGCCGGTCGCGGTCGTCGGCGGGCGCGCCTGGGCGACCGCGCTCAGCCTCCCCCTGGCTGCGGTCGCCGTGCTGGCGGCGGGTTCACTCTTGGGGTGAGCACCTCCGCCCCCTCGTTGCTGGTCGACGACCTGGCGTTCGCCTACCCCGATGGGCACCAGGCGCTCTACGGCGTGGACCTGCGGCTGGAGCCCGGCGAGCGGGTCGCGCTGCTGGGGCCCAACGGGGCGGGCAAGACGACGCTGGTGCTGCACCTCAACGGCATCCTGCGTGGTGGCCGCGGCCGGGTGGAGGTGGCCGGGCTGCCGGTCGAGGACCGGAACCTGCAGGAGGTCCGGCGCCGGGTGGGGATCGTCTTCCAGGACCCGGACGACCAGCTGTTCATGCCCACGGTCGGCGAGGACGTCGCCTTCGGCCCCCGCAACCTCGGCCTGCCCGAGCCCGAGGTCGCCCGGCGGGTGGCCGACGCCCTGGCCGCGGTCGACATGGCCGACGCCGTCGACCGCGCGCCGCACCACCTCTCCTTCGGCCAGCGCCGGCGCGTCGCCGTCGCGACGGTGCTGTCGATGCAGCCCGAGGTGCTGGTGCTCGACGAGCCCAGCAGCAACCTCGACCCGGCCGGCCGACGCGAGCTCGCCGAGGTGCTGCAGGCGCTGTCGATCACGCTGCTGATGGTCACCCACGACCTGCCGTACGCCCTCCAGCTCTGCCCCCGGTCGGTCGTGCTGGACGGCGGGGTGGTGGTCGCCGACGGCACGACCCGCGAGCTGCTGGCCGACCCGGGGCTGCTGGCCGCACACCGGCTGGAACTGCCCTTCGGCTTCGATCCCCGCGCCGTCGGCTGACGGGCGGTCACCGATGCCCGAGACGTCCCACGATCTGCCGGTACCCGACTTCGCCAAGGTCTTCGACGAGGCCCCCGCGCCGTTCCTGCTGCTCACCCCGGACCTGGTCATCGTGCACGCGAACCGGGCCCGGCTGGAGGCGACCGCGACGACCCTCGAGGACACCGTCGGCCGGCACCTGTTCGACGTGTTCCCGCGCAACCCCGCCGACCCGGCGGCCGACGGCGTGGCGAACCTGGGCGCCTCGCTGGCCGAGGCCCGGGACACCCGCCGGCCGGTCACCATGCGCATCCAGAAGTACGACATCCCGATGCCCGACGGCAGCTGGACGGAGCGCTTCTGGAGCCCGCGGAACGTGCCGATCCTGGACGACGACGGGGAGGTCGTGCTGCTGCTGCACCGCTCGGACGACGTCACCGACTACATCCGCGACCGGGACGAGGCGCGCCGGGCGGCCGAGCGCGGCCAGGTCCGGGTCGAGCAGGTGGAGAGCGACCTCTTCGCCCGCACCCGGGAGCTCGAGCAGTACAACGCCGCGCTCCAGCTCAGCAGCGAGCGGGAGCGGCGCACCGCCCGCTCCCTCGCCGGGCTGGCGACGACCGTCTCCGCCCTGGCCACCGCCGAGACGACGGCCGGGCTGCTGCACCGGCTGTTCGAACAGGGCCGGTCGGCGCTGGGCGCCAGTGCCGCCTCGGTCGTCCTGCCCACGCCCGACGGGCAGGGCCTGACCCTCACCGAGGACCGCGGCAGCCGGTTGCTCTCCGCGGACGTGCCGCCGGACTCACCGTTGCCGATGGCCCGCGCCGCGGTGCACGGCGAGCGGGTGCTCATCGAGGACACCGAGGCCGACCGGCCCGGGCACCCCGACGCCGTCCGCCTCCTCCAGGGCCTGGGCACCCGCTCGTGGGCCGCCCTGCCGCTGCGGTCGGGCGGACGACTGCTCGGCTCCTGGACGATCGGCTGGGCCGGCCCCCGGGAGTTCGACGACGACGACGTCCGGGTGCTGGAGGCCCACGCGGCCCAGTGCGGACAGGCGGTCGAGCGGGTGGCCCGGCTGGAGGCCGAGCGCCGGCGGGCGACGGCGACCCGCAGCCTGGCGGAGGCCCTCCAGCGGTCGCTGCTCACCGCTCCCCCGCAGCCGCCCGGCCTGCGCATCGCGGTGCGCTACCGGCCCGCGGCGCAGGAGGCGCAGGTCGGCGGCGACTGGTACGACGCCTTCCTCACCCCCGGCGGCGCCACCACCCTGGTCGTCGGCGACGTCACCGGCCACGACCGGACCGCGGCGGCCGTGATGGCCCAGTTGCGCAACCTGCTGCGGGGCATCGCCCACTCCCTGGACGCGCCACCCGCCCCGGTGCTGACCGCCCTCGACCGTGCCCAGCAGGGTCTCGGGGTGACCACCCTGGTCACCGCGGTGCTCGCCCGGGTCGAGCAGGGCCCGGCCGACGGGGAGCGCCGGCTCCGCTGGTCCAACGCGGGACACCCACCGCCGCTCATCGTGCGGGCGGACAGGACGCCAGAGCTGCTGGAGCGACCGCACGACCTGCTGCTGGGCGTGGACCCCGACCGGCTCCGCACCGAGCACGTCCTCGAACTGCACCCCGGCGACACCGTCGTGCTGTACACCGACGGCCTCGTGGAGCACCGCCGGTCGACGCTGGACGACGGCCTGGCCCGCCTGGTCGCCGCCGCGCGGGAACTGGCCGGCCGGCCGGTCGAGGAGCTGTGCGACGCGCTGCTGACCCGGATGGCCCCCGAGCACGCCGACGACGTCGCGCTGCTCGCCCTGCGCGTCGATCCCGCCTGAACCGTTCCCTCAGGCGATGCCCCCCCGTCGTCAGGCGTTGCCGACGAGTGCCTCGGCGAACGCCTCCGGCTCGAACGGCGCCAGGTCGTCGGGGCCCTCGCCCAGCCCGATCAGCTTCACCGGGATGCCCAGCTCACGCTGCACGGCCACCACGATGCCGCCCTTGGCGGTGCCGTCGAGCTTGGTGAGGACGACACCGGTGACCTCGACCGCCTCGGTGAACACCCGGGCCTGCACCACCCCGTTCTGACCGGTGGTGGCGTCGAGCACCAGCAGCACCTCGTCGACCGGCCCGTGCTTCTCCACGACCCGCTTGACCTTGCCGAGCTCGTCCATCAGGCCGGACTTGGTGTGCAGCCGCCCGGCGGTGTCGACCAGGACGGCGTCCACCTCGGCCTCGGTGCCGGTGCGGACGGCCTCGAAGGCGACCGACGCCGGGTCACCGCCCTCGCGGCCGCGGACGGTGAGCACCCCGACCCGCTCGCCCCAGGTCTCCAGCTGGTCGGCGGCGGCCGCGCGGAAGGTGTCGGCGGCACCGAGGACCACGCTCTTCCCGTCGCCCACCAGCACGCGGGCGATCTTGCCGACCGTCGTCGTCTTCCCGGCGCCGTTCACCCCGACGACCAGGACCACGGCAGGGCGCCCGTCGTGCCGGGACGTGCGCAGGGTGCGGTCCATGTCCGGGTCCAGGACGGCGGTGAGCTCCCGGACGACCAGGTCGCGCAGCTGCAGACCCGAGGCGGTGGCCAGCACCAGGCTCTGGGTGCGCAGCCGGTTCACGATCTGGGTGGTGGCGGCGACGCCGACGTCGGCGGCCAGGAGCGTCTCCTCGACCTCCTCCCAGTCGTCCTCGGTGAGCTTCTCCCGGGCCAGCACGGTGAGCAGGCCGCGGCCCAGCGAGGACTGCGAGCGGGCCAGCCGCGAACGCAGCCGGATGAGCCGGCCGGCCGAGGGGGGCGGGGTCTCGAAGACCAGACCCGGCTCCGGCTCCGCCGGCGGCAGGTCGACGACGATCTCCGGCTCGGCCCGCGCGGGAGCCGGTGGTCCGGTGTAGAGGTCGGCCGCGGTGGCCCCCGAGGACGGGTCCGGGGCGTTCGGCGGGCGGGTGAGCGTGGTGCCGAGCGCGTCATCGGCGTCCAGGCGGGTGGTGCGCCGGCCGCGGCCGACGAGCAGGCCGACCCCGAGGACCAGGGCGACGACGAGGATCGCTATCGCGATCAGCACGAACTCCATGCCGACAGTCTCCCAGGATCATGCGGCAGGCTGTGCCCCATGCCCGAGACCGTCGACACCCGGCCGCTCCTGCTGCTCGGGCCGCTCCTGCGCCACGTCGACCCGGTGTCGGCCACCATCTGGGTCGAGACCGACCGCCGCTGCGAGGTGGAGGTGCTGGGCCGGCGGGCCCGCACGTTCTGCGTCAACGGCCACCACTACGCCCTCGTCGTCGTCGAGGGTCTGGAGCCGGGCAGCAGCACGCCCTACGAGGTGCACCTGGACGGCCAGCAGGTCTGGCCGACGTCGCAGTCCAGCACCCCGCCGAGCCGGATCCGCACGACCGGGCGCCCGGGCCCCTTCCGGCTGGCCTTCGGCTCCTGCCGCTACGCCACGCCGACCTCGGTCGACCTGCGCGACGGCATCCCGCCGGACGCGCTGGACAGCTATGCCCGCCGGCTGCTGGAGCTGCCCGAGGACCAGTGGCCCGACGCCCTGGTCCTGCTGGGCGACCAGGTGTACGCCGACGAGGTGACCCCGGCGACGAAGGAGTGGATGGCCTCCCGCCGGGACCTGTCCCAGCCGCCCGGTGCCCAGGCCGCGGACTTCGAGGAGTACAGCCGGCTCTACGCCGAGTCCTGGGGCGACCCGGAGGTCCGGTGGCTGCTGTCGACGATCCCGTCCTCGATGGTCTTCGACGACCACGAGATGATCGACGACTGGAACACCTCGGCCGCCTGGCGCGCCGAGGTCACCCCCACCGAGTGGTGGCACAAGCGGATCTGTGGCGGGCTGGTCAGCTACTGGGTGTACCAGCACCTGGGCAACCTCTCGCCGAACGAGCTGGCCGAGAACGAGACCTGGCAGGCGATCCAGCAGCGCGCCGACGGCTCGGACGACGCCGGCCCGATGCTGGACGAGATGGCCCGGGCCGCCGACACGGAGCCGGAGACGGTGCGCTGGAGCTACGTGCGGCACTGGGGGTCGACCCGGCTGATCATGGTCGACACCCGCGCCGGCCGGGCGCTGGACGAGCACGACCGGAAGATCGTCGACGACTTCGAGTTCGACTGGGTCGACGCGGCGGTGCGCCGGTCGGTGGAGGACGGCGTCGAGCACCTGCTCATCGGCACCTCGCTGCCCTGGCTGCTGCCGCACTCGGTGCACGACATCGAGCGGTGGAACGAGACGCTGTCTGTGCGCCACCACGGCAGGCCATTGGGCCGGCTGATGGAGAAGCTGCGGCAGGGGGCGGACCTGGAGCACTGGGCGGCGTTCGGGCAGTCCTTCGAGCGGCTGGGGCGGACCCTGGTCGCCGCCGCACGCGGCGAGCTGGGGCACCCGCCGACCACGGCGCTGGTGCTGTCCGGCGACGTCCACCACGCCTACGCCGCCGAGCTGGTGAACCCCGGGGACCTGGCCACCCGGGTGCACCAGCTGACGGTGTCGCCGCTGCACAACCAGGCGCCGCACGCCATCGAGATCGGCTTCAAGGTCGGCTGGAGCCGCTGGGCGCGGGTGGTGACCGGCGGGCTGCGCGCGCTCGCCCGGGTCGAGAGCAGCCCGCTGCAGTGGCGCAAGCAGGCCGGGCCCTTCTTCGGCAACGAGCTGGGTGAGCTGGTGCTGGAGGGCCGGGACGCCCGGTTCCTGCTCTGGGCGACCAGCCGGGACGACGACGGCACCGAGGCCTTCACCCAGGTCCTGGACACCCGGCTGTCATGACCGCGTGTGCCGCCGATCCGAGCCGGCCTTCGACGAAGGTGCGGCTGGTGAGCTTCAACGTCCACCACGGCGTGGGCGCCGACGGCAGGCACGACCTGCCCCGGCTCGCCCAGGTCCTGGCGGCCGCGGACGCCGACGTCGTCTGCCTGCAGGAGGTCGATCGGCACTTCGGCGACCGCAGCGAGCACGTCGACCAGGCGCTGCTGCTGTCCCGTGCGCTGGACATGGAGCTGGCGTGGGGGCCCTCGATCGACGAGCCGGGCGGCGGCACCGATCGCCGGCAGTACGGCAACGCGCTGCTCTCCCGGCTGCCGCTGCTGGGCTCCGAACTGCACCGGCTGCCCGGGGAGGGTGAGCCACGCAGTGCGCTGCGCGCGCAGGTCCAGCTGGCCGGCGGGGAGCTGTGGGTGACCACGACGCACCTGTCCAGCCGGTCCGCGGAGGACCGGACCGTGCAGGCCGCCGCCGTCGCCGGGCTGCACACCGACCCGCGGGCGGCGGTGCTGGTCGGCGATCTCAACGCCGACGCCGGCGCCCCGGAGCTGTCGGCGCTGCGCGAGCGCCTCAGCGACGCTTGGGAGCTGGCGGCCGAGCGCAGCGACCAGTCCGGGCGGTTCTCGTTGCACGCGCGCCAGGGGCTGACCCACCCGGCCCGCCGTCCGCGGGTGCGGATCGACCAGGTCTGGGTGTCGGCGGGCGTGACGGTGACCGGTGCCCGGGTCCTGGACGCCGCGGGGGCGTCGGACCACCACCCCCTGCTGGTCGAGCTGGACGTGCCGGTGACCGGCTGATCAGGAGGCCTGCAGCTCGCGCAGCCGCTGGCTGATCACCCCGGTGATGCCGTCGCCGCGCATGCTCACGCCGTAGAGCGCGTCGGCGATCTCCATGGTCCGCTTCTGGTGGGTGATCACGATCAGCTGCGAGGTGTCCCGGAGCTGCTCGATCAGGGTGAGCAGCCGGCCGAGGTTGACGTCGTCCAGCGCCGCCTCGACCTCGTCCAGCACGTAGAACGGCGAGGGCCGGGCGCGGAAGATGGCGACGAGCAGCGCCACGGCGGTCAGCGACCGCTCGCCGCCGGACAGCAGGGACAGCCGCTTCACCTTCTTGCCCGGCGGCCGGGCCTCCACCTCCACGCCGGTGGTCAGCAGGTTCTCCGGGTCGGTGAGGAAGATCCGCCCCTCCCCGCCGGGGAACAACGTGGCGAAGACCTGCTCGAACTCCCGCTGGGTGTCGGCGAAGGCCTCGGCGAACACCTGGTGGATGCGGGCGTCGACCTCGCGGACCACGGTGAGCAGGTCACGGCGGGTGGCCTTGAGGTCCTCGAGCTGGGTGGCCAGGAAGGTGTGCCGCTCCTCCAGGGCCGCGAACTCCTCCAGCGCCAGCGGGTTCACCTTGCCCAGCGCGGCGAGGTCCCGCTCGGCCCGCGCCGCCCGGCGCTCCTGCGCGCTGCGGTCGTAGGGCACCGGCTGGGGCTCGGGCTCCCCCGCCGCCTCCGCCGCGGCGAGCTGCGCCTGGGTCGGGGCCACCTGTGCGGCCGGCCCGTACTCGGCGAGCAGGGTCGGCAGGTCGACGCCGTACTCCTCGGCTGCCCGGGACTCCAGCGCCTCGATCCGCAGCCGCTGCTCGGCGCGGGCCACCTCGTCGCGGTGCACCTCGTCGGTGAGCCGGTCGAGCTCCGCGGTGTGCTCGCGCACCCGGGCCCGGACCACCAGAAGCTCGGCCTCCCGCCCGGTGCGCGCCTCGGCCAGGGCATCGCGTTCGGCGGCCGCGCGGGCGAGTGAGGTCGCCAGGTGGGTGAGCGCCTCCTCGGCGCCGGCCCGCACCTCGGCAGCCACCCGGGCACCGCGCTCGCGGGCGACCCGGGCGGCGGCGGCCCGCTCGCGCGCCGCCCGCTCCTGCCGGGCCTGCCGGCGCAGCGACTCGGCCCGGCCGGCCAGCGACCGGGCCCGCTCCTCGGCCGTGCGCACCGCCAGCCGGGCCTCGGTCTCGGCCTGCCGGGCAGCGGTCGCCTCGGCGCGCAGCCGGTCGCGCTCGTCGGTCGCGGGCTCCTCCTCCATCGGCGCGGCCTCGGCTGCGGCCAGCCGCTCCTCCAGCTCCACCAGCCCGGCGACGGCCTGCTCGCGCGCCTGCTCGGCGCGCACCCGGGCGGCGTCCAGCCGCTCGGCCTCGGCCACGGCCGACCGCGCCGCGGCACCGAGCTCAGCGAGCTCGGCGGCGGCGGCGGAGCGGGCCCGGTCGCCGGCCTGCCGGGCGGTGAGCGCGGCGTCGACGTCGGCCGAGCGGGCGGTGGCGGCCTCGCGGGCCCAGGCCAGCTCGTCGGCCAGCTGGACGGCGTGCGCGACCGCCCGGTCCAGCTCGGCGGCGGCCTCGTCGACCCGCGCGCGCACCTCCAGCCCCGAGGGGGCGTTGACCTGGCCGCCCACCGACCAGTCGGCACCCAGCAGGTCCCCGGTGTCGGTGACCGCCCGGACGCGGGGGTGGGTGCGCACGAGGGAGACGGCGGCCGACAGGTCGGGGACGACGGCGACCCGCTCCAGCGCCCGGGCCAGCGCCGGCGCGAGCTCGGCGGGGGCCTCGACCAGGTCGAGGGCCCAGCGGGCGCCGGCGGGCAGCTCGGGCCAGCCGTCCCGGGAGACCGCCGGGAGCCCGCCGGTGACCAGCAGGCCCGCGCGACCCCCGTCGTTGCGCGCCAGGTGGGTGAGCACCGCGGCCGCCTGCTCGACCCCGGCGACCACGACCGCGTCGGCCATCCCACCGAGGGCGGCGGCCAGCGCGACCTCGGCCCCGGGCTGGACGGTCAGCCGGTCGGGCACCGGGCCCAGCACCCCGGGCAGGGCGGCAGCGAGCACCGCGGCGGCGCCGTCGGCCGGTGCCAGACCGAGGGCGAGGGCGTCGCGGCGCGCCTGCCAGCCGGCCCGGTCACGCTCGGCGGCGCGCTCGGCCGCGGCGAGCTCGGTGACCGCCCGGGCGGCCTCGGTGTGCGCGGTACCGGCGGCGGCGTGCGCGGCGGCCAGCCCCTCGTCCCCGCCGGCGTCGGCGCTCAGTTCCTCGCGCCGGGCGGTCAGCCGGTCGCTGGCGACCTCCGCCCGGTCGGCGGCCTCGGTCGCGGCCGCGGCCAGCCGCTCGATCTCGGCCTCCCCGGCCGCGGCGCGGGACCTCCCCGCGGCCACCTGCCCGGAGAGGCGGGCCAACTGCTCCCGCCGGTCGGCCAGTGCCCGAGCGGCGGCGACCAGCGCCCGTTCGGCCTCGGCCAGCGCCGTCTCGACCTCCCCGCGGACGGCCACGGCGGTGTCCAGCCGGGCCCGCTCGGCCTCCAGGGAGGCGGCCAGCTCACGCTCGGTGGCGTCGACCCGGTCCGCCTCGGCGTCCAGCTGGTCGGGGTCCCGGCCCCCGGGGGCGGCGGCAGGGACCGCAGCGAGGTGGCGGTGCCGCTCGGCGGCGAGCTGGGCGACGCTGCGGAACCGCTCGGCGAGCGTGGACAGCCGGAACCAGCTGTCCTGGGCAGCGGCCAGCACCGGGGCGTCGGCGGCGAGCTGCCGTTCCAGCGCCGACTCGTTGCCGGCGGCCCCGCCCAGCGCCGTCTCGACGGTGGCCCGCCGGGCGCGGGCCGCGGTCTCGTCGGCGATGTCGGCGTCCAGTGCGTCGCGCAGGTCGACCAGGTCGTCGGCGAGCAGCCGCAACCGGGCGTCGCGCAGGTCGGCCTGGACCCCGGCGGCGCGGCGGGCGACCTCCGCCTGCCGGCCCAGCGGCTTCAGCTGGCGGCGCAGCTCGGCGGTGAGGTCGCCGAGGCGGTCGAGGTTGGCCTGCATCGCGTCGAGCTTGCGGAGCGCCTTCTCCTTGCGCTTGCGGTGCTTCAGGACGCCGGCGGCCTCCTCGACGAAGGCCCGCCGGTCCTCCGGGCGGCCGGACAGCACGGCGTCCAGCTGCCCCTGGCCGACGATGACGTGCATCTCCCGGCCGATGCCGGAGTCGCTGAGCAGCTCCTGGACGTCGAGCAGCCGCACCTTGTCGCCGTTGATCTCGTACTCGCTCTCCCCGGAGCGGTACATGCGGCGGGTGATCGAGACCTCGGTGTAGTCGATCGGCAGGGCGCCGTCGGCGTTGTCGATCGTGAGCGTCACCTCGGCGCGGCCCAGCGCCGGGCGGCCGGCGGTGCCGGCGAAGATGACGTCCTCCATCTTGCCGCCGCGCAGGCTCTTGGCGCCCTGCTCACCGAGCACCCAGGCGATGGCGTCGACGACGTTGGACTTCCCCGAGCCGTTGGGCCCGACGACGGCGGTGATGCCCCGCTCCAGGCGCAGCGTCGTCGGCGACGCGAAGGACTTGAAGCCCTTGAGCGTCAGGCTGGACAGGTGCACGGTGGAGAGACTCCCGGGGAGGTACGACGGTCCTGCTCAGCGCAGGGCAGCCCCATCCTCACCCACGACACGCCGATCACCCCTCCCGCTGTGCACGGGAGGGGTGGGTGGGACGGAGGTGGTCTACGCGAGGACGGGGTCGGCCGACTCGTGGGCCATGCTGAGCAGCTCGCGGGCGATCGCCGCGTCGCGCTCCTCGCGGAGGTCGGCGAGCTGCGCCTCGAGCCGGCGCACCTTCGCCCGGAGGGCGGCGTTCTCCTCGGCTGCTCGAAGCTCGTGCGGAGCGACGACGGAACCGAACAGGGCCTTGGCCATGGCTCAGCGGCCTTTCACTGCAAGAGGGATGTCCCGTCGCACCGCCGGAGGGCGGTCTGCGCGGGCTGGCGTCCTCAGGGTGACACCAGCCACGACCTGGGTCAACGGCAGTGCGGGGGCGTCACCGTGTCGGGGGGATGTCGCCTTCGTCACCCCACGGTGAAGTCCGGCACCTCGCGCACGTCCTCGTCCCGGTGTTCCACCGCGGTCACCGAACCCGGGGCGCGCGGCCCGGAGAGCTCGGCGAGCACGGCCCGCACGTCGTCGTCCGGCCCCTCGAGGACGACCTCCACCCGGCCGTCGGGCAGGTTCGTCGCGGACCCGGTCAGCCGGCGCGCGCTCGCCGCCTCGCGCACGAACCAGCGGTAGCCGACGCCCTGCACCTGCCCGTCGACCAGCGCGACCACCCGCCGCGGCGTGCTCATCGGGCCGAGCGGGCGCGCGGTCGGGGCTGGCACTGCGGGCAGCTGTAGCTGGACCGGTTCATGAAGGACTCCCGGCGGATCGGGGTGCCACACCGTGGACACGGGCGGTCCACCTGGCCGTACACGGCCAGGTGCCGGGAGAAGTACCCGCTCTGCCCGTTGACGTCGACGTAGAGCGAGTCGAAGGAGGTACCGCCCTGCGCCAGGCTCTCGCCGAGCACGTCGCGCACCCCCTCCAGCAGGTCGCTCACTTGGGCGCGGGTGAGCTTGTCGGTGGACCGGGCGCCGTGCAGCCGGGCCCGCCACAGCGACTCGTCGGCGTAGATGTTGCCCACCCCGCCGATCAGCGTCTGGTCGAGCAGTGCCCGCTTGACCTCGGTGTGCCGGCGGCGGAGGGCGGCGCTGAAGGCGTCGACGTCGAACCCGGGGTCCAGGGGGTCGGTGGCGATGTGCGCCAGCCGCGCCGGGAGCCCGTCACCCGGGGCCTCCTCGACCGCCAGCCCACCGAAGGTCCGCTGGTCGACGAAGCGCAGTTCCCGGCCGCCGTCGGTGAACCGGAACCTGGCCCGCAGGTGCACCTCGTCGGGCTCGGCGGGCTTCTCCACCAGCAGCTGGCCGCTCATGCCCAGGTGGGCGACGAGGGCCCGCCCGGACGGCGCGCCGTCCGGCTCGGCCAGCGGCAGCCAGAGGTACTTGCCGCGACGGTGTGCGGCGGTGAGCGTCCGGCCGGTGAGCGCGGCGACGAAGTGCTCGGCTCCCTCCAGGTGCCGGCGCACCGCGCGGGGATGGTGCACCTCGACCTGACGGACAGTCCGGCCGGCGACCCAGCGTTCCAGGCCCCGGCGGACGACCTCGACCTCAGGCAGCTCCGGCACGGCTCAGTCCCGCGTCGGTCCGCCGTCGGCCGACAGGGCGCGCCAGGCCGTCTCGGCGGCCTCCTGCTCGGCGGCCTTCTTCGTCTTGCCTGCCCCCGATCCGCGCACCTCACCGGCCAGCAGCACGGCGGCGGTGAAGGTCTTGGCGTGGTCGGGACCCTCGTCCTCCACCTCGTAGACCGGTGCGCCCAGCCCCCGGGACGCGCCGAGCTCCTGGAGGCTGGTCTTCCAGTCCAGGCCCGCGCCGCGGGTGGCCGACTCGGCCAGCAACGGGTCGAACAGCCGGTGCACGACCGTCGCCGCGGTGTCCAGCCCCTGACCGAGGTGGACCGCACCGATCAGCGCCTCGAGCGCGTCGGCGAGGATCGAGTCCTTCTCCCGGCCGCCGGTGGCCTGTTCACCCCGGCCCAGCAGCAGGTGCGGCCCGATGCCCCCGTCGCCGAGGGACCGGGAGACGCGGGCCAGCGAGGTCATGTTGACCACCGAGGCACGCAGCTTCGCCAGCTGCCCCTCGGGCAGGTCGGGGTGGCTGCGGTACAGCTCGTCGGTGACCACCAGGCCGAGCACCGAGTCGCCGAGGAACTCCAGGCGTTCGTTGGTCGGCAGCCCACCGTTCTCGTAGGCGTAGGAGCGGTGGGTCAGGGCCAGCGCGAGCAGCTCACCGGAGAGCTCGAGGCCCAGCGCGTCGAGCAGCCAACCGGCCGCCCGCTCGGCGTGTGCGGCACCGCCCGCGGGCGCACGGACACCGGCGTCCTGGGCCCCGGGCTCCCCGGAGAGGGAGTCCGGCACCGAGGACGCCGGTGCGCTGGTCGTCTGCGCCACGCTGGAGCTGCGCGGGTCAGACCGAGAGGACCTGGCGACCGTCGTGCTGGCCGCAGGTGGGGCACGCCTGGTGCGGCGGCTTGAGCTCACGGCAGGCCGCGTTGGGGCAGGGCGCCAGCGTGGGGGCCGTGGCCTTCCACTGCGACCGGCGAGCACGGGTGTTGCTCCGGGACATCTTCCTCTTCGGAACGGCCACGGTCAGTTCTCCTCTGGGTCGGTGCGGTGGGTGGACCCCGGCTGGGGTCCGGCCGCGCTGTCGGTCGGTTCGGCACTGTCGGCCGTCTCGGTGAACCGGGCTGCGAGCCCTGCCCACCGGGGGTCGAGCACCTCGTGGGAGTGGTCGGCAGGGAGGTCGTCGAGCCGCTCCCCGCAGTCGACGCACAGGCCGGCACAGTCGGGCCGGCAGGTGGGCGACAACGGCAGGGTGAGGACGACGGTGTCACGGACCAGCGGAGCGAGGTCGAGCCGGTCGCCGTCGATGCGGCGCACCTCGTCCTCGCCGCTGGTGGCCTCGGTGGTGCTGCCCGCGTAGGCGTACAGCTCCTGGACGTCGAGCGTCAGGGTGTCCTCGACCGGCTCGAGGCAGCGGGCGCACTGGCCGGTGACCGGCAGCTCGACCTGGCCGCTGACCAGGACGCCCTCCATCACCGACTCCAGGCGCAGGCGGAGCTCGACCGGAGCGCCCTGGGGGACCCCGATCATCTCCACGCCCCAGCCGCTCAGGGCCGGGAGGGTCTTCTCCCACTCGCGCATCGAGCCGGCGCGGCGACCGAGCTCCCGGAGGTCGACCTTCCAGGCCTTCTCGGCGGCCTTCTCGGCCGGCGTGGGGAGCGGCTTGTCGACGGGGTCGCCGACCGGACGCCGGACGTCGGTGGACGCAGCGTCGGAGGACGGCCCCGTGGAGCGCGCAGAGGAAGCAGGCATGTCGGTACTCGTCGTCGTCGATGGTGGGGGCGCCGGCGCGGGGCCCGCGCCGGACGGGCACGCGGGACGGCAGCAGCCGGACAGACGTCCAGCCTACCCGATCCCCCGGTCCGCCCTTCCCGGTCAGGGGGTGGGCCGAGCGGTCACGGGCTGCGGAGGTTGTCCCGGGCCTTGTCCACCGAACGTGCCATGTGCGCCAGGGTGTTCCCGAAGTCGGCCAGCCGGCTGTCGACGTAGTCGTCGACCTCGGCCCGCATCCGGGCCACGTCGGCCACGGTCTGGGCACCGAGCTCGTCGGCCCGGTCGACCGCGGTGCGGTACACCTCGGTCTCGGTGAGCAGCCGCTCGTGCTCGGCCTGGCCGGCGGCGATCAGCTCGGCACGCTGCTCCTGGCCGTCCTGCACCAGCTGGTCGCGCAGCCGGCGGGCCTCGGCGAGCAGCTCCTCGGCCTCCTCCTCGGCCTGGCCCAGCAGCTCGTCGGCCTGGGCCTGCGCCTCGGTGAGGATCTCGTCCCGCTGGCGGCGGGCGGTGCCGACCAGCTCCTCCCGCTGCCGGCGGGCGGCCACGACGACCTGCTCGCTCTCGCTGCGGGTGCGTCCGGTGAGCCGCTCGGCCTCGGCCTGCGCCTGCTGCAGGATCTCGGCGCGCTGCTCGACGATCGCCCCGGCCTGCTGGACCTCCTCGGGGAGGTTCTCCCGGAGGTCGTCGAGCAGGTCGAGCAGGTGGTCGCGCGGCACCATGCAGGAGCTGGACATCGGCACGCTGCGGGCGTTCTCGATGACCGTCGTCAGCTCGTCGACGGTCTCGTAGAGCCGGTACACGACCTCCGTCACGACTGCCTTCCCTTCGTCTGGGCCACCAGCCGGTCGTTGACCGCCTTGGGGACCAGGGACGACACGTCGCCGCCGAAGCGGGCGATCTGCTTGACCAGGCTGGAGGACAGGTGCCCGACCTGGGGTGCGGTGGGCACGAACAGCGTCTCGACCGCGGCGAGCTCACGGTTCATCTGGGCCATCTGCAGCTCGTACTCGAAGTCACCGACGGCCCGCAGGCCCTTGACGATGACCGGGATCTCGTTGGCCAGGCAGTAGTCGACGAGCAGCCCCTCGAAGCTGTCGACCGTGACGTTGGGCAGGTCGACGACCGCCTCGCGCAGCAGCGACATCCGCTCGTCGACGTCGAACAGGCCCGCCTTGCCGGGGTTGACCAGCACCGCGACGACCAGCTCGTCGTACAGGCCGGCGGCGCGCGCGATCACGTCGACATGGCCGTTGGTGACCGGGTCGAACGAACCGGGACAGACCGCTCGCCTCACGACAAGCGACCGTACCGGAGCACCGCCTCTCCGTACCGCCGATCACGCAGTCCGTCGAAGGGTGTCGGCCACGCGAAGGGGTGGTCGCGGCTGGACCGCTCCACCACGACGACGGCGTCCGGGGCCAGCCACCCCCCTCCGACCAGCAAACCGAGCACGCCCAGCACCTCCTCGTCGGGCGTGGAGTAGGGCGGGTCGGCGAACACCAGGTCGAAGGCGGCCGGGGGCCGACCCCCGACGACCGCCGGCACGCTGCCGGGCAGCACCACGGCACCGGGCAGCCCGACGGCGGCGATGTTCGCGCGCAGCACCGGCAGCACCCCGCCCCCGGACTCGACGAAGACCGCCTCCGCCGCCCCACGCGACAGCGCCTCCAGCCCGAGCGCACCGGAGCCCGCGTAGAGGTCGAGCACCCGGGCGCCCTCGACGTCCAGCAGCGACCCGAGGGAGTTGAACAGACCCTCCCGGGCGCGGTCGCCGGTGGGCCTGACCCCGGTGCGGGGGACCTTGAGCCGGCGGCCACCCGCGACCCCGGAGATCAGCCTGGTCATGCGCTCTTCATGCCTTCTCCAGGTAGGTGGCGCGCTCGTCCAGGGCGAGGGCGGCGACGGCGGCGGCCAGCTCGGGGTGGTCGGCGAGGCCGCGGCCCTGCTCGACCAGCGCCGTGGCCTCCACCCGGGCCTCGGCGATGAGCGCCTCGTCGTGCAGCAGGGACAGCAGCTTCACGTTCGAGCGGCGGCCGGACTGTGCCGCGCCGAGCACGTCGCCCTCCCGGCGGGTCTCCAGGTCGAGCCGGGCCAGCGAGAAGCCGTCGGTGGTCGCGGCGACCGCGGCCAGCCGCTGCCCGGTCGGTGAGGTGCTGGGCGCCTCCGTGACCAGCAGGCACAGCCCGGCGTGCTTCCCGCGGGCCACCCGGCCGCGCAGCTGGTGCAGCTGGCTGACGCCGAACCGGTCGGCGTCCATCACCACCATCACCGTGGCGTTGGGCACGTCGACGCCCACCTCGACCACGGTGGTGGCGACCAGGACGTCGATCTCCGCGGCGGCGAAGGCGCGCATCCGGGCCTCCTTCTCCTCCGGTGGCATCCGGCCGTGCAGCACCTCCACCCGCAGCGCCGACAGCGGGCCGGCACGCAGCCCCTCGGCGACGTCGAGCACCGCCAGCGGTGGGCGCTTGTCGCTCGCACCGGCCTTCTCCTCCTCCGGCGGCGGGGCGCCGTCAGCGCCGTCCGGGCCGTCGTCGTCCTTGCCGCCGCCGTCCTCGAGGTCGCCGATCCGGGGGCAGACGACGTAGGCCTGCCGGCCGGCGGCGACCTCCTCGCGGACCCGCGCCCAGGCACGGTCCAGCCAGGCCGGCTTCTCCCCCACCGGCACGACCGAGCTGGACACCCCGCCGCGGCCGGCCGGCAGCTGGCGGAGCGTGGAGGTCTCCAGGTCGCCGTAGACGGTCATCGCCACGGTGCGCGGGATCGGGGTGGCGGTCATCACCAGCACGTGCGGCGGCTTCGTGCCCTTGGCGCGCAGCGCGTCCCGCTGCTCCACCCCGAACCGGTGCTGCTCGTCGACGACGACCAGCCCCAGGTCGGCGAACTCGACGCCCTCCTGCAGCAGCGCGTGGGTGCCCACGACGATGCCGGCGCTGCCGTCGGCGACCGCGGCCCGCGCCTCCCGGCGGACGGCGGCCTTCTGCGAGCCGGTGAGCAGCACCACCCGGGTGCCGCTCGGGTCCCCGTCGAGCTCCCCGGCCCGCCCCAGCGGGCCCAGGATCGCGGCCAGGCTGCGGGCGTGCTGGGCGGCGAGCACCTCGGTGGGGGCGAGCAGCGCGGCCTGCCCACCGGCGTCGACGACCTGCGCCATCGCCCGCAGCGCGACCACCGTCTTGCCCGACCCGACCTCGCCCTGCAGCAGCCGGTTCATCGGCTGCTCGCGGGCCAGCTCGGCGGCCAGCTCCTCGCCGACCTCGCGCTGGCCGTCGGTCAGCGAGAACGGCAGGGCGGCGTCGACGGCGTCCAGCAGCCCGCCGCTGCGCGACGGCCGGGCGATCCCCGGCTCGAGTGCGGCGGCCCGGCGGCGGGCGGCCAGCGTCGCCTGCAGGACGAGCGCCTCGTCCCACTTGAGCCGCTCGTCGGCCTCGTCGACCTGCTCCTGGCTCTCCGGCCGGTGCTTCTGCCGCAGCGCCGTGGCCAGGTCGACCAGGCCGTGCCGCTCGCGGACGGATGCCGGGATCGGGTCGTCGAGCAGTTGCTCCAGCGAGTGGGCGTCGTCCATCAGCAGCTTGACCGACTTCTGCACCACCCAGCTCGAGACGTCCTTGCTCGCCGGGTAGAGGGGCACCATCGCCCGCGCCCAGTCGTCGTCGTCCCCGGTGATGATGTGGCAGTCGGGGTGGGTGAACTGCTTGTCGCCCCGCCACAGCCCCACGGTGCCGGCGAACAGCCCCCACTCGCCGACGTCGAGGTGCGCGTGCCGGTTGTTGAAGAAGACCAGCCGCATGCTGCCCGCGCCGTCGCCGACGGTCACCTCGGTGAGCGTCCCGCGGCGCTGCTGCATCCGCCGGGTGCTCACGCTCTTCACCTGGGCCAGCACGGTCACCCGGTCGCCGACCTCCAGGCCGTCGAGCCGGGTCATCTCCCCGCGCCGGGCGTAGCGGCGGGGGTAGTGCCGCAGCAGGTCGCGCACCGTGTGCAGGGCCAGCTGCTCGGCCATGACCTTCGCCGTCTTCGGGCCGAGCACCCGGGTCAGCGGGGTGTCCATGGAGATCGCCACTACTCGACGCCGATCAGCAGGGGCACCGCCCCGGCACCGCCGGGGTACCGGACCACCTCGACCGTCGGGTGCACCGCCGAGAGGTGGGCGCACACCGCGTCGCCGAGCGCGAGCTCCTCCCCCACGACGACGGTGGCCATCTCCCCGCCCGCCGACAGCAGCCGGTCCAGCAGGTCCCGGGCGACGGTCACCGGGTCGGCACCGATCACGACGACGTCCCCCTCCGCGCTGCCCAGCACGTCCCCGGGGGCGCAGCGGCCGGCCGAGGTGAGCGCGTCCTGCTCGGCGACGGTCACCTCCGCCCACCGGGTCGCGGCCGCGGCCTCGGCCATGGCGATGACGTCGTCACCGAACCGACGGGCCGGGTCGGCGACGGCGAGCGCCGCGAGACCCTGCACGGCCGACCGGGTGGGGACGACCACGACGTCCCGGCCCTCCTCGCGCGCCCGGTCGGCGGCGCGGGCGGTGACCGCGGTGACCTCCCAGTGGTTCGGCAGCACGACGACCTGCTCCGCCCCGGTGTCCAGCACCGCCTGCAGGACGGCGTCCTCGTCGACCGCGTCGACCGGTGCGGTCAGCACGGTGACCCCCTCGGTGCCGAAGAGCTCGGCGAGCCCGGCGGAACAGGCCAGGGCGAGGACGGCGCGCGCCCCTGCGGCCGCGGCCGGCGCGCGCACCGGCGCCAGCGGGGTCACCGAGATCCGGTGCGGCCGACCTGCCTCGATCCCCGCCTCCACCGCCGCGCCGACGTCGCTCACGTGGACGTGCACGTTCCACTCCCGGCCGCCCGGGGTGTCGACCCCGACGACGACCAGGCAGTCGCCCAGCTCTGCCAGCCGGGCCTGCAGCCGGGCGACGGCCGCGTCGTCGGAGTCGGCGAGCAGGAACTGCACCTCACTGCCCGGCCCGGGCGCGGGGGCAGCCGGCACCGACCACGGTGACCGGCGGGGACGGGCGGGCCGCCCGTCCAGCGGCGCGCGGGCAGGTGTCGTACCGGTGACCGTGCCGACCAGCGCGTCGAGCACCAGACACCAGCCGGCACCCCCGGCGTCGACCACCCCGGCGTCGCGCAGCGCGGCCAGCTGGCCGGTGGTCGCGCGCAGCGCGGTGAGCGCGCCCTCGGCTGCTGCCCGGACGACGTCGGCCAGTCCGGCCTGCCCCTCGGCGACGGCGGCCGTGGCCGCGTCGGCGCCGGCCCGGGCCACGGTGAGGAAGGTGCCCTCCTCCGGATCGGCGACCGCGGCGTAGGCGGCGCCGGCGGCCGCGGCCAGCGCATCGGCGAACACCGGCCCGTCGACGCGCCGGACACCCGCCAGCTCGTCGGCGAGGCCGCGCAGCAGCTGCGCCAGGATCGCCCCGGAGTTGCCCCGGGCGCCCAGCACGGCGCCGCGCGCCAGCACGCTCCACGCGGACTCGGTGCCGTCGGCGCTGGTCAGCGCCGCGTTCCCGGCCTGGGCGGTCATCAGCAGGTTGGTGCCGGTGTCGCCATCGGGGACGGGGAAGACGTTCAGCTCGTCGAGCCGGCCACGCGCCTGCGTCAGCGTGTCGACGACGGCGGAGCTCCACCGGCCGACCGCGGCCTCGTCCAGCGCCTCCAGCACGTGCCGGAGGGTACCGGGGCCCACCGACACGACCCGGCGCCCACGACCTCCCGCTGCCGCCCCGGCCCCCGCGGACGGGGCGGTCCGACACGACCCGGGAGCACCGGCTACAGTGGTCTCCAGTTGTGCGTGGCTGGACCATGCCCTGGGCTCCCGCCCGGGTCTCCGCCGAGCACCGCGACCTGACTTCAGCTGGACCAATTCTCTGGGAGTGATCGACCGTGGCTGCCGTGTGCGATGTGTGTGGCAAGGGCCCCGGTTTCGGCATGTCGGTGTCGCACTCGCACCGCCGCACGCCGCGCCGTTGGAACCCGAACATCCAGTCCGTCCGCGCCGCGCTGACCGGCGGCGGCCGCCAGCGCATGAACGTCTGCACCTCGTGCATCCGCGCGGGCAAGGTCGCTCGGGCCTGAGGAAGGACCCCGTCCTCCTCACCCCTCGCAGGCTCGGGGCGAGCCTCGGGACGGGGCCGGAGGGTCTGGCAAGACTGAGCTGACAAGACCCCGGAGGTCCTCGGACCTCCGGGGTCTTCTCGCGTTCCCGGGCGGCTCAGCGGCCGATCCCGCGGGCCTGGGCCGCGGTCACCACCAGGTCGACCACGGTGGCGTGCGGCAGCGCCGTGCTGTCCACCACCAGGTGGTAGTGCCGGGCCTCCGCCGGATCGCAGCGGTAGAAGTGCCGCACGTAGGCCGTCCGGGCGGCGTCGGCTGCCTCCTGCTCCCGGCGCACCTCCTCGACGGGCAGGTCCAGGTGCTCGACCGCGGCGGCCAGCCGGCGCTCCGGCGGGCCGTCCAACCGCACGTGCAGGACGTCGGGCCGGTCGTGCAGCACCATCGCCCCTGCCCGGCCCAGGACGACGCCCCCCGGGCCGGCGGCGATCTCGGTCAGCACCCACTCGGTCTGCTGCCGGTAGGCCCGCTCGTCGGGCAGCGCCCCGGTGGGCAGCACCCCGCCCACCGGGTCGGGCATCGTGCCCAGCGAGCTGACCAGCCGCCACAGCCCGCGGGTGATGGTCTCGTCGTTGGCCTCGGCCTCGGCCACCGGGACCCCGAGCCGACCCGCCACCTGCGCCGGGATGACCCGGTCGTGGAAGGGCAGGCCGAGCCGCTCGGCGACGGCCGGGGCGATCTCCGCGCCGCCGGCGCCGAAGGACGCCGAGAAGGTCACGACGCCCATGCGTCCTCCTCCGGCTCGGGCCGGTCCGCGGCCAGCTCCTTGCCGAGGAAGACCGCCTCGGGCGAGTCCGCGTAGATGCCGTAGCCGACCACGGGGTGGTACCCCGCCCGGTCGTAGAGCGCCAGGGCCTCGGGCTGCCGGTCACCGGAGTTCAGCAGCAGCCGCTCGTGCCCGGCTGCGGCCGCGGTGCGCTCCAACTCGGCCAGCAGCAGCGCGGCCAGCCCCCGGCGCCGGAAGCCGGGCTCGACGTACATCCGCTTGAGCTCGGCGACCCCGTGCCCGTGCGCCCGCCAGCCGCCGCAGCCGGCCGGCACCCCGGCGACCTCGGCGACCAGGAACAGCCCCAGCGGCGGGGAGAACTCCGCCGGGTCCACCACCGCGGCGTCCCGGCCGCCGTACCGGACGACGTACTCCTGCTGCACCCGCTCGATCAGGTGCTGGGCCACCGGGTCGGCGTACCCGACGGCGCGCAGCTCAGCCGAAGTGGACATGCCCCGCCCCCTCCCCCAGTTCCTCGGCCACCCGGCTCGCGGGCACCCCGTCCACCCGCACCCCGGGCCCGTCGTCGCCCGGCTCGTGCGCCGCGCCGACGACCGTCCAGCCCTCCGGCAGGTCCACCCCGGCCGGGAAGGTGGCCACCAGCGCGTGGTCCTCACCGCCGGTCAGCACCCAGGCCATCGGGTCACCGCCCAGCGCTGCCGCGACCTGCGGGAGCGGTCCGGCCGGGTCGACGAACGCCTGCTGGAGGGCGACCCGGTCCAGCTCGATCAGCACCCCGCTGTCGGCGGCCAGGTGACCGGCGTCAGCGAGCAGTCCGTCACTGGTGTCGCACATCGCGGTCGCCCCGGCGTCCGCGGCGGCCGGGCCGGCGGCGTAGGGCGGGGTCGGCCGGCGGTGCGCCCGGACCGCGGCGATGGGCGAGGAGAAGCCCCGGCGCAACACGGCCAGTCCGCAGGCCGACCAGCCCAGCCGCCCGGCGACCGCGACGACGTCACCGGGGCGGGCACCGCTCCGCAGCACCGGCGCCCGGCCACCCAGGTCGCCCAGCGCCGTCACCGACAGCACGACGGCCTGCGAGTCCGGCGCGCTCGCCGAGGTGTCCCCACCCACCACGGCCGCGCCGAAGGGGGCGCACTCGGCGGCCATCCCGTCCGCGACGCCCTCCAGCCAGGCGGCCGGGGTGTCCGCCGGGCAGGCGAGCGCGACCAGCAGGGCGGTCGGCACCGCCCCCATGGCGGCGACGTCGGCCAGGTTCGCCGCCGCGGCCTTGTGCCCGACGTCCTCGGCCGAGGACCAGTCGCGGCGGAAGTGCCGCCCCTCCACCAGCACGTCGGTGCAGGCCACCACCCGGCCGTCGGGGGTGCGCAGCACCGCGGCGTCGTCACCGGGGCCCACGTCAGCCACCGCAGCGGTACCGGAGCGGGCCACGACCCGGTCGATGAGGGCGAACTCCCCGACCGCGCCGACGCTGTCGTCCGGGTCGGGCCGGAGGCCCAGGGGGCGGGGCCGAGTCATCGGTCACTCCCCCCGACTGGGGTACGTTGCCGATCGGCCCGCTGCTCGGCAGGCCGGTCGCACCCCCAGCCGTTGCCGACGCGCCAGCCGGCGTCGAGGCACTGCCCGAGGAAGGTCAACCCGTGGTCCACGCCTACATCCTGATCCAGACCGAAGTCGGCAAGGCAGCCGCGGTCGCCGCGAGCATCAGCGAGATCGCCGGCGTGACCAAGGCCGAGGACGTCACCGGCCCCTACGACGTCATCGTGCGGGCCGAGGCCAACACCGTCGACGAGCTCGGCCGGCTCGTGGTGGCCCGGGTGCAGTCCGTCGACGGGATCACCCGCACCCTGACCTGCCCCGTCGTCAACCTCTGAGCCGCTTGAGCACCCCCGCCCCCGACCAGCCCGCCGCGCCGCCTCCCGACCCGTTGCGGCGGGCGGCGCTGATCGCCACCGCCGTCCTGGTCCCGCTGGTGGTCGTCCTGCTGGTGCTGGTCAACGTGGTCGGCCGCGGCAGCGACGCCGAGGACGAGCCCGGCACGGTCGCGGAGATCTCCGGCACGACCTCGGCGCCGCGCGCCGACCTGCCGCCGCTGCCCGTCGACACCCCGCCGATCACCCCGGAGGCCGACCTGGCCTGCCCGGCGCTGATGGGCCAGCTGCCGCTGGAGCTGGCCGAGGAGACGTCGCGCCCGGTCGACTCCGACAGCCCGTTCGCCTACGCCTGGGGCGAGCCGGCGACCGTGCTGGTCTGCGGCGCCGGACCACCGGCCGGCTACGTGGTGGGCGGCCCGCAGACGCTGGTGGTCTCCGGGGTGGAGTGGTTCGTCGACACCACCGACCCCGACGTCTACGTGTGGACGACGGTCGACCGCAACGTCCCGGTCCAGGTGCGCGTGCCGGCCAGCTCCGACAGCGCCGCCCCCACCGCGCTGAGCCCGCTCATCGCCGGCTCGATCCCCTACACCGAGCCGACCCCGGCGCCACTGCCCGACTGAACGGCCCCCGTGCAGGGTCCCGCCGCGAGCTTGCGAGTGGCGGGGGGCACGGGGGTCCTTCCTCAGCCGGCCGGGAGCCGGTCGAGCTGCGCGGTGGTGACCGCCTCCAGCTCGCGGCGCGCCTCCTCCTCGGTGTCGGCAACGGCAGCGACCGCGACGGTGAAGACCCCGGCGGCGCACCAGGCGAAGACCGCCGGGCCGGACATCCGGTGCTCCGGCGCCGGGTCGTCCTGGGCGAGCAGCACGCAGTCGTCCGGCAGCCCCGCCGGGGAGCGGTCCAGCACACCGCCGTAGTGCTCGGCGTCGTTGCGGGCCAGGTCGTCGGCGTAGGTGACCGCGCCGGACGGGTCGGCGAACTGGTCGAGGAAGACGCTGGTCAGCTCCTCCTCCGACCGCCAGAAGCGCTCCCAGCCGCGGGTGTACCCGTAGTCGGCGAGCACCTCCTGCTCGCGCTCCGCGTCCTGCCCGTAGCGGGCGACGTCGTCGATCGTCTTCTCCCCCGCCGGCGGGACCAGCTCGTCGTCGGGCACCCGCGGCAGCCCGGACGGCACGTCGTCGACCAGCAGCGCCTCCAGCTCGGCCGGGCTGGCCGGGGTCGCCGCCGTCGTCGCGGCCTGCGGTGCCGATACGGCCTCCGAGGACGAGCAGCCGGCGCACACCGGGGCGACCAGCAGCAGCACTGCGGCCGTGGCGCCCGGCAGCAGCCGCCGGGAGGTCATCCGGCGCCCAGCACGGCGCCGTCCGGCGAGGCGGTCGCGTCCGGGGTGGTGACCGGTTCCCGGCGGGCCAGGGCGCTGGCCACCAGCCGGTCGACCAGCTCCGGGTAGCTCACCCCGGAGGCGGCCCACATCCGCGGGAACATCGAGATCGGGGTGAAGCCGGGCATCGTGTTGACCTCGTTGACGACCCACCGGTCGGCACCGGTCGCCGGGTCGGTCGTCAGGAAGAAGTCGACCCGGGCCAGGCCGGCGCAGTCCAGCGCCAGGTACGCGCGGCGGGACATCTCCTGCACCGCCCGGACCTGCTCGGCGGTGAGGTCCGCGGGCACGTCGAACTCGACGGCGTCCTCGAGGTACTTGGCGTCGAAGTCGTACCAGTCGGTGCCCGGCCGCAGCCGGATCTCCGCCGGCAGGCTGACGTCGGGCAGCCCCGCACCGGACGCGGCGAGCACCCCGCACTCGATCTCCCGCCCGGGCACCGCAGCCTCGACCACGACCTTCGGGTCGACCGCGGCCGCCGTCGCGACGGCGGCCGGGAACTGCGCCCAGTCGGTGACCTTGGTGATGCCGATGCTGGAGCCGGCACGGGAGGGCTTGACGAAGACCGGCAGCCCGAGCCGCGCCCGCGCCGCCTCGTCCAGCAGCGCTGGGTCGGCGCAGAGCGCACCCGAGGCGTCGCGCAGCACCACGTGGTCACCCTGCGGGATGCCGGCCGCGGTGAGCAGCTTCTTGGTGAACTCCTTGTCCATCGACGCCGCGCTGGCGAAGACCCCGGAGCCGACGTAGGGCAGCCCGGACATCTCCAGCAGACCCTGGATGGTGCCGTCCTCGCCGTAGGCGCCGTGCAGCACCGGGAAGACGACGTCGACCTCGGTGAGCCGGCCGATCGCCTGCCCGGCGTCCAGCACCGCCAGCCCCCGGCCCGCCGGGTCGCCCACGAGCGACACCGCGGTGCCGTCGGCGACCTCGGGCAGCTGCCCGTCGTCGATGGCCAGGGCCTTGCCGTCGTGCAACAGCCAGCGGCCGTCCCGGGTGATGCCGACGGGCACCACCTCGTACCGCGCCGGGTCCAGCGCGGCGAGCACGCTCCCGGCCGACACGCAGGAGATCGCGTGCTCCGCGCTCCGCCCGCCGAAGACGACAGCGACCCTGGTCCTACGCGCCTTCCCGGTCATCGCCGCCGACCCTAGCCGAGGGTCCCGAGCGCGGATGTCAGGTCGGCCACCAGGTCGGCGGTGTCCTCGATGCCGCAGGAGAACCGCACGAACCCGGCGGGGACGGCGTCCCCGCCCCACTGGGCCCGCCGGTCGACCGTGGTGTGGATGCCGCCGAAGCTGGTCGCGGCCGCGATCAGCCGGCTGCCGCGCACCAGGCGGGCCACGGCGTCGGAGTCGGCGAGCTCGGCGGAGACCACGCCGTTGGGGCGCAGCATCTGCCGGGTCGCCAGCGCGTACGACGGGTCCTGCGGCCGCCAGGGCCACCGGACGCCGCTGACCGCCGGGTGCCCGGCCAGCAGCTCCGACAGCGCGGCGGCGTTGGCGGCCTGCCGCGCCAGCCGCAGGTCCAGGGTGCCCATCGACCGGTGCGCCAGCCACGCCTCGAACACCCCGGGGGTGTTGCCGGTGGTCTTGCGCCAGGCGGCGATCCGGGTGTTCAGCTCCCGTCCGCGCTCGGTGCGGGCCGTGCTGACGTGCCCGAGCAGCACGTCGCTGTGCCCGGTCAGGGCCTTGGTGTCCGAGCCCACGGTGACGTCGGCACCCAGGGCCAGCGGGCGCTGCCCGATCGGTGAGGCCGTGGTGTTGTCCACCACCAGCAGCGCACCCGAGGCCTGGGTGGCCCGGGCGACGGCGGCGATGTCACAGACGTCCAGCTGCGGGTTGCTGGGGGTCTCCAGCAGCACCAGCCGCGCCCCGTCCAGGTCCCCGCGGGCGGCGACGTCCTCGATCTCCAGGGTGGGCACCAGCTGCACCTGGACACCGAAGCGGGCCAGCTCGTCGCGGGCGAGCACCCGGGTGGCGTAGTAGCCGTCCGACGGCAGCACGACCCGGTCGCCGGGGCCGACCAGTGCCAGGACGGCGGAGCTGATCGCCGCCATGCCCGTGGCGAAGGACAGGCAGTCGCCGCCGTCCAGCTCGCCGACCGCACGTTCGAACACCCGTAGCGTCGGGTTGTCCGGGCGGGCGTAGCCGTCGGCGCCCTGCCAGCCGGGGGCCTCGTCCCCGAGGTGGTACGGCGCGGCGAAGACCGGCGACGGACGCAGCGGGGTGCCCGGCACCGCCGGGTCGTCCCCGGCGTGGACCAGCCGGGTGCCGTCGCCGAGGTCGGCGGGCAGGTCAGGAGTGGTCACGGACGGTCCTCCACGGGTGTGCGACGGCGCCCCGGGGAGCTACTCCGGCTTGGCCTCTCGGGACATCATCTCCCGCACCATCTGCGCGGCGGACTCCCCCTCGTGGCAGACCCGGACGACCGCCTCGGTGATCGGCACGTCGACCCCGTGCGCGCGGGCCAGGTCCAGCACCGAGCGGCAGCTCTTCACGCCCTCGGCGGTCTGCCGGGTGATCTGCTCCACCTCGGCGACCGACATGCCCTGGCCGAGGTGCTCACCGAAGGTGCGGTTGCGCGACAACGGCGAGGAGCAGGTGGCGACCAGGTCGCCCAGCCCGGCCAGCCCGGCGAAGGTGGTCACGTCGGCGCCGAGGGCGATGCCCAGCCGGGCGGTCTCGGCGAGACCGCGGGTGATCAGCGAGGCGCGGGTGTTGTCCCCGAAGCCGAGGCCGGCGGCGACCCCGCAGGCCAGCGCGATGACGTTCTTGACCGCGCCGCCCAGCTCGCAGCCGACCAGGTCCGGGTTGGTGTACGGCCGGAAGTAGCGGGTGTGGCAGGCCGCCTGCAACGCCGCGGCCCGGTCGTCGTCGGAGCAGGCGATCACCGTGGCCGAGGGCTGCTCCTCGGCGATCTCCCGGGCGAGGTTGGGCCCGGACAGCGCCGCCACCCGGTCGGCACCGGCGCCGGTGACCTCGCGGATCACCTCGCTCATCCGCTTGGTCGTGCCGAGCTCGACGCCCTTCATCAGCGACAGCAGCGAGGAGTCGGCGGGCAGCAGCGGCGCCCAGCCGGTGAGGTTGGCCCGCAGCGTCTGGCTGGGCACGGCCAGCACGACGACCTCGGCACCGTCGAGCGCCTCGGCCGCGTCCCCGGTGGCGCGCACCGCGTCGGGCAGCCGCACCCCCGGCAGGTAGTCGGCGTTCTCCCGGCTCGCGGTGATCGACGCGACCAGCTCGGGACGGCGGGCGTGCAGTGTCACCGAGCACCCGGCGTCGGCGAGCACCTTGGCGAAGGTGGTGCCCCAGGAGCCGGCGCCCAGCACCGCGGCGCGGGTCATGCGGCCGCCCCGGCGCGCGGGGTGGGCACGGTGGCCGTGCGCGGCGACGACTGCTCGGACACCGGACTCCTTCCGTCTCGTGGCCCGCCGGCGCTGCACCGACGACCCGGCCCATGATCGTGCCCCCCGGCCCGGAGCGGCCGGCACGCGCCCCCGGGGTGTCGGGCGGCGCCCTCCTCAGCCGAGGCCGGGTGCCCGGTGGGTGAACCGCCCGCCGACCAGGGTGGCCAGCACCTCCATCGCGCGCAGGCCGTCGGCGCCGCCGCGGGCGAGGACCGCCGCGGGTGGCTCGGCCACCACGACCAGGTCCGCCACGTCCCCGACCCGGACCCCGCGCCGTCCACCGCTGGCCGCGGCCAGCGCGGTGTCCAGGTCCAGGTGCTGCTCGGGGTGCCAGGCCGGGCGGTCGTCCAGCGACCGGTGGACGGCGCTGGCGATGCCGTCCCAGGGGTCCAGCGGTGCCACCGGCGCGTCGGAGCCCAGCACGATCTCCGCGCCGGCGTCGACCAGCGCCCGGTAGGGGAACGCCCGCTCCGTCGCGGCGGCCCAGTGCTGGTCGGCGGCGTCCCGGTCGTCCAGGGCGTGCCGCGGCTGCACGCTGGCGACCACCCCCAGCTCGGCGAAGCGCGGCAGGTCGGCGTCGTGCACCTGCTGGGCGTGCTCGATCCGGCCGGTGCAGCCGGCGGCGGCGAAGCCGTCCAGCGCGACCGTCGCGGCCCGGTCGCCGATGGCGTGCACGGCGAGGTCCAGCCCGGCCGCGCTCCCGCGCCGGAGCAGCCGCTCCAGCTCCTCCGGCGGGGTGCGCAGCACCCCGTGGGCGTCGGTTCCCGCGGCCCCCGGGTACGGGTCGTGGCAGAAGGCGGTGCGGGTGCCGAGGGAGCCGTCGACGAAGACCTTCAGCGGGCCCATCCGCACCCGGTCGGCGGCGACCGGGTCGACCACCCCGGGCAGCGGGTCGCCGCTGCGCAGCCCGGCGGCGATCGCCTCCTCCAGCCGGTCGATCCAGACCCCGGCCCGCACCCGCAGCGCGGGACCGCCCTCCCGCAGCCCGGCCCGCCGGGCCCAGGAGCCGATCAGGTCCCCGTACTCGAGGTCGACGACGGAGGTGAGGCCACGCGCCGCCGCCGCGACCATGGCGTCCAGCACCCAGCCGTCCAGGACGGCCGGGTCGACGCGGGCGGCCCGGGCCACGACGTCCATCGCCTCCTGCTCCAGCACGACCCCGGTCGGGTTGCTCAGGCCGAAGCGCCGGGTGGCGGCGGTGTTCGCCCAGGTGGTGTGCAGGTCGCCGCTGACCAGGACGACGCTGGTGTCCGGCGGCGCCACCCCGGCCAGGGCGTCGTCCAGGACGGCGGCGGTGGCCGGCTCGGCCCACAGCGCGTCCCGGAAGCCGTGGCCCAGCACCACCGCTGCCGGTGCGGGCGGCGCGGCCTGCAGCGCGGCGGCCATCAGGGCGGCGGCCTCCTTCGCCGACTGCGCCGCGGAGACGTCGACCCGCCGCTGGGTCGCGGCCCACTGCTCCAGGTGGGTGTGCGCGTCCTGCAGACCGGGCAGCAGCACGGCGCCGGCCAGGTCCACCACCTCCAGCGGGACGGGGAGCCGGTCGAGCCCCGGGGCACCGGAGGACAGGTCGTCGGCGATCGCCACCACCCGCCCGTCGGCGAGCAGGACGTCGCGGGTCCGGCCACCCAGCCGGGCCGACCGCAGCAGCACCGCGGTCATCGGCCGGCCCCGCCGGCGTGCCCGGCGCGGACCTGGGCGGCCCGCTGCGCCCGGAACACCTCGGCCGGCCAGGCCGAGATGCCACCGAGCCGCACCGCGGCGGCGGTGCCGTCGTCGGCCCAGGTGTACTCGACCGTCTCGCCGGCCGCCCCGAACCCGGCGACCGCCTCCTGGCGCAGGGTGTCCGGGCCCTCCACCGTGAGCTCGAGGTGCTCCTCGGCCGGCTCCGGGGCGCTGGGGTGCAGCAGCACCAGCCGGCCGCCCAGCAGCGCGACGTCCGTGGCGCCCCACAGGTTGACGAAGCGGCCGGCGTAGCGCGCCAGCTCGGTCGCCGGCGGCTGCGGCACGTCGGCGGGCGCGGCCAGGGCGAGGTCGAGGAGGCCGAACAGGCCCCGGGCCAGCACGTCGGCCGGCCCGTCCACGGCGTTGGTCAGCACGCTCACGACGACGTGGGCCTCCGGGTCGATCCAGGTGCGGGTGATGTGCCCCGGGAAGCCGCCGCTGTGCCCGACCAGCCGTCGCTCCCCCTGCGTCCGGAGGTCCAGCCCGAGCCCGTAGTGCCGCGGCGGGGCCCCGTGCGCGCGGATCTCGGACTCCGGCCGGCGCATCAGCCGCTTGGTGTCCTCCCGCAGCAGCCGGGCGTCGCCGGAGGTGAGGGCTGCCCCGAACGCGGTCAGGTCACGGGCGGTCGACCAGAACCCGGTCGCCGCGGCCATCGCCCGGGTGTCCACCGCCGGGATGGTCAGCCGGGTGTCCTCGCCGTCCAGCAGGCCGGTGTGCCCGGCGGCGTGCTCGCCGGCCCGAGCCGGCGACCACTCCGGTCCGGTGTCGACCAAGCCCAGGGGGTCGACCACCGCGCGCTGCACGTGCTCGGCGTAGGAGGTGCCGGTGACCGCCTCGATCGCCAGCCCGAGCAGCGAGTAGCCGATGTTGGAGTACTTGAAGTGCTCGTTGCGCTCGAGGACCGCTCCCTCCTCGACCGCGATGCGCAGCAGCAGCTCCGCGTCCGGGAAGGGCTGCCCCAGCTGCCAGTGGTCGTTGTCCCGGCCGTCCCGGATGACGCCGCCCTGGTGCCCGAGCAGCTCACGGACGGTGACCGCGGCCACCGCCGACCCCTCCAGCGCCGCCACCCACTGCCCGATCGGGTCGTCCAGCCGCAGCCGCCCGGCCTCGACCAGCTGCAGCACCGCGGTGGCGGTGAAGGTCTTGGAGTGCGAGGCGATCCGGAACAGGTGGCCGGGGGTCAGCGGCGCCCCGCTGTCCACGTCGGCCACGCCCAGCGCGGTGTCCAGCACCAGCTCGCCACCGACCCGGACGGCCGCCTGCACGCCCGGCACCCGCAGCCGGCGGCGCTGGTGGTCCAGCCACGACTCGAGGTGGCCCGCCGCAGCGGTGGCGACCTCGGCGGTGCGCTCAGGGGTGGTGCTCATCGCGGCGGGCTCCTCGGGGCCGGCGGACTGTGCCGCGGGGAGCAGATCACCCTCCCCGGCGTCGCGCGCAGCGGGCCCTGTGCCGACCTGCCCCACGCCGCCCCGGTGTGTTGAGCTTGCCCGGTGCAGCGGTGGTCGGTCGTCGTCCCGGCGAAGCGGCTCGACGCGGCCAAGACCCGGCTGGCGCCGCTGACGGCGACGCTGTCCGGTGGCACCCCGGCCGCACACGAGGAACTGGTGCTGGCCCTGCTGGGCGACACCGTCGCCGCCGCGCTGGCCAGCCCCGCCGTCGGCCTGGTGCTGGTGGTCACCGACGACCCGCGGGCTGCCGCCGTCGTCACCGGCCTGGGCGCCCGGACGGTCGACGACCGGCCCGGCCGGGGCCTCAACGCCGCCCTGGAGCACGGCGCCCGGGTCGCCCGGACCGGCGGCGCCGGCCCGCTGGCCGCGCTGAACTCCGACCTGCCGGCCCTGCGGGCCGCCGAGCTGTCCGATGCACTGGCCGAGGCGGCCGGCCGGCCGCGCAGCTTCGTCGCCGACACCGCCGGCACCGGGACGACGCTGCTGGCCGTCCCCGCCGGAGAGCTCGACCCCCGCTTCGGCCCCGGTTCCGCCGCCGCCCACACCGCGGCCGGGGCGGTCTCCCTGACCGGGCGGTGGCCCGGGCTCCGCCAGGACGTCGACACCCCCGCCGACCTGGCGGCCGCCCGACAGCTCGGCGTCGGCCCCCGGACGACGGGGTTCCTGTCGTCGAACGCCAGGTGAGGCAGGATCGACCCGTGCCTGCTGCCTCTCCCCCGCTCCCCGCCGACCGCTTCCTCAACCGTGAGCTGTCCTGGCTGGACTTCAACTCGCGGGTCCTCGAGCTGGCCGAGGACGACGGCCTGCCGCTGCTGGAGCGGGTGAAGTTCCTGTCGATCTTCGCCAGCAACCTCGACGAGTTCTTCATGGTCCGCATCGCCGGGATGAAGCGGCGGCAGAGCACCGGGCTGACCGTGCGCTCCCCCGACGGCCTGACCATCCGGGAGCAGCTGGCCCGGGTCACCGAGCGCACCCAGGCCCTGGTCCACCGGCACGCCAGCGTCTTCGACAAGGACGTGGCGCCGCGGCTGGCCGAGCAGGGCATCCGGATCATCCACTGGTCAGACCTGGCCGAGGCCGACGCGATGCGGCTGCGGGAGTACTTCCGGGACCAGGTCTTCCCCGTGCTCACGCCGCTGGCGGTCGACCCCGCGCACCCCTTCCCCTACATCAGCGGGCTCTCGCTGAACCTCGCCGTCTCGGTGCGCGACCCGGACACCGGCGCCCCCCGCTTCGCCCGGATCAAGGTGCCCAACAACGTGCCGCGGTTCATCCCGATCGGGACGAACACCCGCAGCACGGACGCCGAGGCGGTGTTCCTCCCGCTGGAGGACCTGATCGCGGCGCACCTCACCGCGCTGTTCCCCGGCCTGGACGTGATCGACCACCACCTGTTCCGGGTCACCCGCAACGCCGACCTGGAGGTCGAGGAGGACCGCGACGAGGACCTGCTGCAGGCGCTGGAGCGGGAGCTGGCCCGGCGCCGGTTCGGCCCGGCCGTGCGCCTGGAGGTCACCGAGACGATGGACCCGCAGATCCTCGACGTCCTGGTGCACGAGCTGGAGATCAGCCCGGCCGACGTCGTCTCGGTGCCCGGGCTGCTCGACCTCGGCTCGCTGATGGCGCTCTACGACCTGGACCGCCCGGAGCTCAAGGACGAGCCGTTCGTGCCGGCCACGCACCCCCGGCTCAGCGAGGGCGAGACCCCCAAGAGCGTGTTCGCCACGCTGCGCGAGGGCGACGTGCTGGTGCACCACCCCTACGACTCCTTCGCCACCAGCGTGCAGCGGTTCATCGAGCAGGCCGCGGCCGACCCGGACGTGCTGGCGATCAAGCAGACGCTGTACCGCACGTCCGGTGACTCCCCGATCGTCTCGGCGCTGATCGAGGCGGCCCAGGCGGGCAAGCAGGTGGTCGTCCTGGTCGAGATCAAGGCCCGGTTCGACGAGGAGGCCAACATCAGCTGGGCCCGCTCGCTGGAGCGCGCCGGCTGCCACGTCGTCTACGGGCTGGTCGGCCTGAAGACCCACTGCAAGACCGCGCTCGTCGTCCGGATGGAGCACGGGGTGATCCGCCGGTACTGCCACATCGGCACCGGCAACTACAACCCGAAGACCGCCCGGATCTACGAGGACCTCGGCATCCTCACCGCCGACCCCCGGGTGGGCGCGGACCTCACCGACCTGTTCAACACCCTCACCGGCTACTCCCGGCAGACCACCTACCGCTCGCTGATGGTCGCCCCGCACGGGATCCGCACCGGCCTGGTCGAGAAGATCCGCCGCGAGGCCCGGCACGCCGCGGAGGGCAAGCCCGCAGGCATCCGGATCAAGGTGAACTCGCTGGTCGACGAGCAGATCATCGACGCGCTGTACGAGGCGTCGCTGGCCGGCGTGCCGGTCGAGCTGGTCATCCGGGGCATCTGCGCCCTGCGACCGGGCGTACCGGGGCTGAGCGAGAACATCCGGGTCCGCTCGATCGTCGGCCGGTTCCTGGAGCACTCCCGGGTCGTCAACTTCGCCAACGACGGTTCCCCGGAGTGGTGGCTGGGCAGCTCCGACCTGATGCACCGCAACCTGGACCGGCGGGTCGAGGTGCTGCTGCGGGTCAACGACCCGGTGGCCGCCCGCCAGCTGAACCGCATGTTCGACGAGGCGATGGCCCCGGACGTGCGCAGCTGGCAGCTGGCCGGCGACTCGACCTGGACCCGCACCGGTGAGCGCGACAACCAGAAGGAGCTGCTGGCGCTGCGGGGTGAGAACGCTGGCTGAGGACGACCGGTTGATCCCCGCCGCCGGCGGCGTGGTCTGGCGCACCGCGGACGACGGCACGGTCGAGACCGCGGTGGTGCACCGGCCCAAGTACGACGACTGGTCGCTGCCCAAGGGCAAGCTGGACGCCGGAGAACACCCGCTGGTCGCCGCGGTCCGGGAGGTCGGCGAGGAGACCGGCCTGCAGGTCGCGGTCGGCCGGCGCAGCGTGCAGACCCGGTACGCCCACCGCCAGGGCCCCAAGCGGGTCGACTACTGGGTGATGCAGGCCGTCGGCGGTGCCTTCGCGCCCAACGACGAGGTCGACGAGCTGCGCTGGCTGCCGGTGCCCGAGGCCGTCGACCTGGTCAGCCACAGCCACGACCGGGCCGTGCTCGAGGACCTCACCCGCACCGACTCCCCCCGGGCACCCCGGGTGCTGCTGGTGCGGCACGCCTCGGCCGGCGACCGGTCGGACTGGGACGGCCCGGACGAGACCCGCCCGCTGGACCGCCGGGGCCGCGCGCAGGCCGCGACGCTGGCCGCCGTCCTGCCGGTCTTCACGCCGTCCCGACTGCTGGCTGCCCCGCCGGTGCGCTGCGGACAGACCCTCGACCCACTGGCCCGCGAGCTCGGTCTCCCCGTCGGGCCGGTGCCCGAGCTGGGTGAGGAGGGGTTCGACGCCGACCCGCAGGCCGGGGTCGAGCTGGTGACCCGGCTGCTGGCGGACACCGACGCCGCCGGCCCGGTGGTCATCTGCAGCCAGGGCGGCGCCATCCCCGCGCTGCTGCTCGCGCTGGGGGTGCGGTGGCACGACACCGCCGGGGCGCTGTGGCCGCCGTCGGCGAAGGGCAGCGTGTGGGCGCTCGGCGGCCGACCCGGCGCCCTGGTCGCCGACTACTACCGCGACTTCACCGCCGACCCCGCGGCCCCGGCCGGCACGCTGACGCCCAGCAGCGCCGGCCGGAGCTGAGGTCGGCCCCCTCTCGGGGGCCGACCTCAGGCGGGAAGCGCCGGCAGGGAGCGGGGCAGCCAGGCCGGGCGCGCGGCCTCGAACGCGGTGATGTCGTCGAGGTGCCGCTCGGTGAGGCCGACGTCGTCCAGCCCCTCGAGCAGCCGCCAGCGGGTGTAGGGGTCGACCTCGAACGGCACGGTGACCGAGCCGTAGGTGACCTGCTCGGCCCGCAGGTCCACGGTGACCGGGGTGGCCGGGTCGGCCTCGATCGTGGCCCACAGCGCCTCGACGTCCGGCTCGGACATCAGCACGGTGAGCAGCCCGGACTTGGTCGAGTTGTTCTTGAAGATGTCGGCGAACCGGGAGCTGATGACCACCCGGAAGCCGCCGTCCAGCAGCGCCCAGACCGCGTGCTCGCGGGAGGAGCCGGTGCCGAAGTCGGGCCCGGCGACCAGGATCGAGGCGTCGGCGTACTGCGGCTGGTTGAGCACGAAGTCCGGCTCGTTGGTGCGCCAGGCGACGAACAGCCCGTCCTCGAACCCGGTGCGGGTGATCCGCTTGAGGTACTCGGCCGGGATGATCTGGTCGGTGTCGACGTTGCTCCGCCGCAGCGGGGCGGCGGTGCCGGTGTGCGTGGTGAAGGCGTCCATGTCGGTCAGACTCCAGCGGGGATCGGGGCGTCGGGCAGGTCGGCGGGGGCGGTGAGCCGGCCGGTGAGCGCCGTCGCCGCGGCGACGGCCGGGGAGACCAGGTGGGTGCGCCCGCCCTTGCCCTGCCGGCCCTGGAAGTTGCGGTTGCTGGTGGAGGCCGCGCGCTCACCCGGCTTCAGCTGGTCGGGGTTCATGCCCAGGCACATCGAGCAGCCCGCGCCCCGCCACTCCGCGCCGGCGTCGAGGAAGACCCGGTCCAGCCCCTCGGCCTCGGCCTGCAGCTTCACCTGCACCGAGCCGGGGACGACGAGCATCCGGGTGCTGGCGTCGACGTGCTTGCCCTTCAGCAGGGCGGCGGCGACCCGGAGGTCCTCGATCCGGCCGTTGGTGCACGACCCCAGGAAGACGGTGTCGACGTCGATCTCGCGCAGCGGGGTGCCGGCGGTCAGGCCCATGTAGGCCAGCGCGGACTCGGCGGCCCGGCGCTCGTTCTCGTCGGCGATCGTGGCCGGGTCGGGCACCGCGGCGTCGATCGGCAGCCCCTGGCCGGGGTTGGTGCCCCAGGTGACGTAGGGGGTCAGCGAGGCCGCGTCGATGTGCACCTCGTGGTCGAAGACGGCGTCGTCGTCGGTGGTGAGGGTCGACCAGTGCGCGACGGCGGCGTCCCAGTCGGCGCCCTGCGGAGCGTGCGGACGGCCCTGCAGGAAGTCGAACGTCGTCTGATCGGGGGCGATGAGCCCGGCGCGGGCGCCGGCCTCGATCGACATGTTGCAGATCGTCATCCGGGCCTCCATGGACAGCGCCTGGATCGCGCTGCCCCGGTATTCGATGACGTGGCCCTGGCCGCCGCCGGTGCCGATCTGGGCGATGACGGCGAGGATGACGTCCTTGGCCGAGACGCCCGGGGGCAGCTCGCCGTCGACGGTGACCGCCATCTGCTTGGCCGGCAGCTGCGGCAGCGTCTGGGTGGCGAGCACGTGCTCGACCTCGCTGGTGCCGATGCCGAAGGCAAGTGCACCGAAGGCGCCGTGGGTGGAGGTGTGGCTGTCGCCGCACACGATGGTCATGCCCGGCTGGGTGAGCCCCAGCTGCGGGCCGATCACGTGCACGATCCCCTGGTCCCGGTCGCCCATCGGGGCCAGCCGGATGCCGAACTCGGCGGCGTTGCGCCGCAGGGCGTCGACCTGGGCCCGGCTGATCGGGTCGGCGATCGGGGACAGGATGTCCAGGGTCGGGACGTTGTGGTCCTCGGTGGCCATGGTCAGGTCCGGACGGCGCACGGTGCGCCCGGCGGCCCGGAGCCCGTCGAAGGCCTGCGGGCTGGTCACCTCGTGCACGAGGTGCAGGTCGATGTAGAGGAGGTCGGGCTCTCCCGCCGTCCGCCGGACGACGTGCTGCTCGTACACCTTCTGCGCCAGGGTCCTGCCCACGGGGTCCTCCTCGTTGCCATCTCACATGTTGGGATGCGAGTATTACGACGTGGGACAGCCTAACCCCGTCGCGGTCCTGGACAAAGCCGTGGCCATCCTCCGCGCCGTGTCGGCCGAGCCGGCCAGCCTCGCCGAGCTGGTGGCGCGTACCGAGCTGCCGCGGGCGACCGCACACCGGCTCGCCACGGCCCTGGAGGCCCACCGCCTGCTGCGGCGCACCGACACCGGCGCCTGGGCCCCCGGCCCGGCACTGGCCGAACTCGGGCGGGGTGGCGTCGACCTGGGCGACCTGGCCGGCCGACACCTGGCCGTGCTGCGCGACAGCACCGGCGAGAGCGCCCAGTTCTACGTGCGGGACGGCAGCAGCCGGGTGTGCATCGCCGTCGCCGAACGCGCCAGCGGGCTGCGCGACACCGTACCCCTGGGCGCCCGACTCCCCCTGACCGCCGGATCGGCGGCGCACGTGCTCCTGGCCTTCTCCCCCGCCGAGGAGGTCACCGCCCTCCTGCCGGCGGCGAGCTTCACCGCCCGCACCCTGCTCGACGTCCGCCGCCGCGGCTGGGCGCACAGCGTCGCCGAGCGTGAGGCCGGGGTCGCCTCGCTGTCCGCCCCGGTGCGCGACGGTGCCGGCGGCGTGCTGGGCGCCGTCTCGATCTCCGGCCCGGTCGAGCGACTGGGCCGCCGCCCCAGCCCGGAGGTGGTCTCCGCCGTCCTGGACGCCGCCGTCGCCGTCTCCCGGGCCGCGCGCTGACACGCTTGTTCGTTCCTACGTAGTTCCGTACTGTCCGACGCGTGGACGACGCCCGCCTGACCCGGATCGAGGAGCGGCTCGCCGCGCTGGAACAGCAGCGGTCGCAGCCACCCGGTCCCGTGCCACCGGACCGCGAACGGTTCTGGCTGCTGCACGGGCTGGCCGCCGAGGCGGCCGAGCTGCCGGGTGGTGCGGTCGCCTACGGCGGGCAGGTGCGCCTGCCCGGCGGCGAGGAGTACGCCTGGCAGCGCACCCACGACGCCGAGGGGCTGCGCGCGGCCGGGCCGGACGACGACGAGACCCGCACCACCGCGCTGTCGGCCCTCGCCCACCCGGTCCGGCTGCGGCTGCTCCGGGAGGTGCTGGGCGGGCACACCACGACCGCGGCGCTGGCCGCACTGCCGGGCCTGGGCACCACCGGGCAGCTGCACCACCACCTGCGCCAGCTCACCGCTGCCGGCTGGCTGCGCACGGCCGGCCGGGGCACGTACGCGGTCCCGGCCGAGCGGGTCGTGCCGCTGTACGTCGTGCTCGCGGCGGTGGCCCCGTGACCGGCGCGACCCTCCGGCGACTCGTGGCCCGTTCCCGTCCGCCGCTGCCCGCGCTCGGCGTGCTGCTGATCCTGGCGGACACGGTGGACCTGCTGACCTGGGGTGCGCTGGCCGGCATCGTCGTCCTGGTCGGGTTCGGCCTGCTCGACCGGGTGCGGCCCCCCGCCGCCCCGGTGCGCGTGGTCGACTCCCCGGTGCGCGGCCCGTGGCGGGCACTGAACTCCCCGGCCACGAAGGTCCCGTCGCACGGGGTCAACAGCCTCGGCCAGACCCACGCCATCGACCTGGTCCTGGACCCGCCCGACGGCAGCCGCCCGGAGTTCGGCTCCGGCGGGCACTGGCGCCGGCCCGAGGAGTACCCGGCGTTCGGGCAGCCGGTGCTCAGCCCGGTGGACGGCGTCGTGGTGCGCGTGCACCAGCGGCGGCGCGACCACCGGGCCCGCAGTGGCTGGCTGTCGATCCTCCACCTGCTGGTGGTCGAGGGGTTCGTCCGGCAGGTGGGCGGCGCCCGCTGGCTCGCCGGCAACCACGTCGTCGTCCGGGCCGACGACGGGGCGTTCGCCGCCCTCGTCCACCTGCGCCGCGGCTCGGTCCTGGTGGAGCGGGGCCAGCGGGTGATCGCCGGGCAGCAGCTGGCCGAGTGCGGCAACTCCGGGAACAGCAGCGAACCGCACCTGCACGTCCAGCTGTGCGACTCCCCGGGGCTGGGTGGTGCCGCCGGCGTCCCGATGGCCTTCCGCGCCGGTGCCGCCGACGGCGCCGACGGGCTGCCGGCCGACGGCGAGCTGCTCGGCGTGGCCGTCCGGTGACGCACGACGGCCCGCGGTGGGGATCCCCACCGCGGGCCGTCGTCGTGTCCTGCCGAGGGCTACCGGCCGGCGGTGTCCGCTCCGCCGGTGGGGTCCTCGACGGCCTCGCCGCCCTCGACGACCACCGGCCGCAGCCGGGTCCAGGCGACGAAGACCAGGGCGAAGACCAGCATGCCGATGCCGGCCCACAGGTTGGCGTTCACGCCACCGGTCTTGGCGGCCTCCTCCGCGCCGTAGTCGACGATGCCCAGGACGATCAGGACGACGCCGTAGAGCCCGATCAGGGCCGCGATGACGACCCGGACGTCGTAGGCGCCCGCGGTGTGCCGGCCGCCGGTCGCCGGCGTCCCACCCGCGTCCTGCCCGTTGCTCGGAGTGCTCATGGGGTGCTCCTCTCGGGAACGCTGGTGACGGTCAGCGGAAGATCAGGTTCAGTGCGATGACGAGCACCAACGAGATGCCGGCGAGCTTCGTCGGCGACTGGTACCAGGGCAGCTTGTGCGCCTCGGGGTCGGTGCGCACCTCCTTGGGCGTCTCGGAGTAGACCAGCCCGGCCAGCTCGGAGACCGGCTTCGGCGCGGTCACCATGCTCACCGCGACGCTCACCACGATGTCCACCACGAACGCCGCACCGGCGGCCACGAAGCTGGCGCCCTGCCCCTCCAGCCCGATCACGCCGACCTCGCTCAGCGACCACACCAGCACCGCGGCGAGCGTGCCGGAGACCAGTCCGGCCCAGCCTGCGGTCGGGGTCATCCGCTTCCAGAACATGCCCAGGATGAAGGTGGCGAACAGCGGGGCGTTGAAGAAGCCGAAGAGCGTCTGCAGGTAGTCCATCAGGTTGTCGAAGCCCGCGGCGATGAGCGCGGTGAAGATGGCCGTCACCGTGGCCCCGACGGTCGCCAGCCGGCCGACCTTCAGGTAGTACTCGTCGGGGCGGTCCTTCTTCACGTACTGCTGCCACAGGTCGTAGCTGAAGACGGTGTTGAAGGCCGAGATGTTGGCCGCCATGCCCGCCATGAACGACGCCAGCAGGCCGGCGATCGCCACGCCCAGCAGGCCGTTGGGGAGCACGTCGCGGATCAGCAGCAGGATCGAGTCGTTGTAGGTGACCCCGGGGTCACCGCCGGCCTTCAGCTCCTGCACCTCGTTGACCAGGACCGCGGCGATCATGCCGGGGACGATCACGATGAACGGGATGAACATCTTCGGGAACGAGCCGATGATCGGGGTGCTCCGTGCGGCCGACATCGACTTGGTGGCCATCGCCCGCTGGACCTCGACGAAGTTCGTCGTCCAGTAGCCGAAGGAGAGCACGAAGCCCAGGCCGAAGACGATCCCGATGACCGACAGCACCGGGTTCTCGATGCTCGTCAGGTCGCTGGCCGGCCAGGAGCTGAGGTCGTTCTCGTTGCCGCCGTCGCGGATCGAGTCGATCAGCCCGCCGACGCCACCCACCCGGTTCAGACCGATCAGCGTCAGCGGCAGCAGCGCGGCCACGATGACGAAGAACTGCAGCACCTCGTTGTAGATGGCCGCCGACAGGCCGCCGAGGGTGATGTAGCTCAGCACGACCGCCGCGGCGACGATCAGCGAGATCCACTGCGGCCAGCCCAGCAGGGCGTTCACGACGGTGGCCAGCAGGTAGAGGTTGATTCCGGCGATGAGCACTTGGGCGAGCGCGAAGCTCAGCGCGTTCACCAGGTGGGCGCCGGTGCCGAAGCGGCGGCGCATGAACTCCGGGACGCTGCGCACCTTCGACCCGTAGTAGAAGGGCATCATCACCACGCCCAGGAAGAGCATGGCCGGCACGGCGCCGATCCAGAAGTAGTGGAACGTGGCCATGCCGAACTGGGCGCCGTTGGCCGACATGCCGATGATCTCGACGGCGCCGAGGTTGGCCGAGATGAACGCCAGACCGGTCACCCAGGCGGGCAGCGACCGGCCGGACAGGAAGAAGTCGAGGCTGTCGGACACCCGGCTGCGGGCGGCGAAGCCGATGAGCAGGACGACGGCGAAGTAGGCGGCGACGAGCGCGTAGTCGACGAGGTTCGCGTCGAGTCGCAGGCTCTCCTCCGCGGCGAGGACCACCGGGGTTCCCTCCAGGTTCGGTGAGATCGGGTCTCCGGCCACGGATGGCCGGGGACCTCTGCCTGCCTCACAGAGCGGGCACGGTGGTGCGGCGCGATGATCAGCCCGGCGAAGCTAACACCGGATCACCACTCCGGCACTTCGTTGGTCACCGCAACGGGTGACGGCTGTGACCGCCGCCATGCGGGCGCTCCACAGAGACGACGAGAGCCCCCGACCCGGGTGGGTCGGGGGCTCTGTCCGGTGTAGCCCCGAAGGGATTCGAACCCTCGCTACCGCCGTGAGAGGGCGGCGTCCTGGGCCGCTAGACGACGGGGCCAGGTGGTGCGGCGCTGATTCTGCCAGACGGCCGGGACCCGCTCGCGGGACCCCTCTCCCGTGGCGCCGCCTCCGGGGCGCCCGGCGGAACGGAGGTGCCCGGAGGCGCACAGCGACGACAGAGCCCCCGACCCGGTGGGTCGGGGGCTCTGTCAGATGTAGCCCCGAAGGGATTCGAACCCTCGCTACCGCCGTGAGAGGGCGGCGTCCTGGGCCGCTAGACGACGGGGCCAGGTGGTGCAGTGGTGCGGTCGTGCTGAGGAGCTGTGCTCCTCGCTGGGGTACCAGGACTCGAACCTAGACTAACGGAACCAGAAACCGTCGGGCTGCCAATTACCCCATACCCCATTGGCCGTGCAGCACCTTGCGGCGCCGGGAAAGAACACTACCCGATCCCCCAGGAGCCAGCACGAGCACCCCCCTCGTGGGCGCGTCAGCCCCCCGGTGGCCGGCCCCAGCCGCTGGCGGACGGCGGCGCGGCCCAGGCACCCGGCGCCGCCGGAGGACCCCACGGCGGCTGGGCAGGTGGCGTGCCCCACGCCGGACGACCGGGGGCCGCCGTGGGGGCAGGCGCCGGCAGCTGCAGCGCGGGGCTGAGCAGCTCCGGCCGCAGCCGTCGGCTGGCGACGGCCACCCAGACGAGGAAGGCGACCATCCCGGACATCCCGAGCAGGGTGGTCACCCAGCTCAGGGCGCCGCCGGGGTCGGCGGTGGCCAGCTCCTCGCCCAGGGCACCGGCCAGCACGAAGATCACCACGTTGTTGACCGCGTGCAGCGCGATGGCGGCCTCCAGCCCCCCGGTCAGCCAGACCACCCCCGACAGCACGAGGCCGATGACGAACCGGTAGAGGAACGACTCGGCGTCCGGCGGCAGGTGGGCGGCGGAGAACAGGGCGGCCGTCAGCACCGCCGCGACCACCGCGCCGGCCTGTGGTCGGCCCACCCAGCCGGCGATCGCCTGGCTCAGGTAGCCGCGGAAGACGTACTCCTCGGCCGCGCACTGCAACGGCGTCGTCAGCAGCACGACCAGCAGCAGCCAGCCGAAGGAGGAGGTCGGCCCGGTGATCGACAGGTCGGTGGCCGCGACGGTCAGCAGCAGGCCGGCGGCGACCGCCAGCCCGAGGGTCGCCAGTGCCCGCCAGGTCCAGGGCAGCAGCATCCGCCAGCGCAGTCGGCCCAGCACCGAGGACGACCAGCCGATCCGCAGCCCGTGCGGTACCAGCCAGCACACCCACACGATCGGGATCGCCACGATCAGCGAGGCGTTGGTGAACAGCAGGACCCAGACGTCGGTGAGGTCCGTCATGGCGAGGTCGGGCACCACGCCGGTCAGGTAGACGACCAGCACCAGTACCACCGCTGCCACCCCGTAGAGGACGGTGAACAGCAGCAGGCCCAGCAGCGGCCGCCACCAGGCCCAGTCCCGTGTCCGCATCAGCAGCTCGTACCGCTGCGGGGTGTCGTGCGGCGGCGCCCCGGGCGGAGTGACCGGCCGGGGCGGTCGCGGAGGGCGCTGCGGGGGGCTGGCAGCCGGGTACGGGCCACCGGGAGGCGCCCACCCCGGCCCGGCCGGCCAGCCGGCGGGACCGCCCGGCGGCGGGCCGAGCGGGACCCGGGGCGGGGCGCCGTACCGGCCGGTCGGCGGCGGGCCGGCGTACGGCGGCTCACCCTGCCCCCAGGCGCTCCAGCCCCCGCCGGTCATCCGGTCGCGATCCCGCGGGCAGCGGCGAGCCGGGCCAGGGTGAGCTCGCGACCCAGCAGCTCCATCGACTCGTACAGCGGTGGGGAGACCGTCCGGCCGCTGACCGCCACCCGGACCGGCCCGAAGGCCTGCCGCGGCTTGCGGCCCAGCCCCTCGACCAGGGCCTCCTTGAGCGCCGTCTCGATCGCCGGGGTCGTCCACTCCGGCAGCGCCTCCAGCGCCGCCGACGCGGCGTCCAGCACCTCACCGGCACCGGCGCCCAGCTGCTTGTCCGCGGCCGCCGGGTCGATCTCGACGTCCTCGGTGAACAGGAAGCCGAGCAGCCCGACCGCGTCGGACAGCACGATCATCCGCTCCTGGGCCAGCGGCGCGATGGCCTGGAGCGTGGCGGCCTGCTCGGCGGTGGGCGGGTCGGCGACCAGCCCGGCGCCGGCCAGGTACGGGGCGACCCGGGAGATGAACTCGTCCACCGGCAGCGCCCGCAGGTGCGTGGCGTTGATCGCCTCGGCCTTCTTCAGGTCGAAGCGGGCCGCGTTGGCGTTGACGCTGTCGACGTCGAAGGCAGCAGCCATCTCCTCGGGCGAGAAGACGTCCCGGTCCTCGGCGATCGACCAGCCCAGCAGCGCCAGGTAGTTGACCAGGCCCTCGGGCAGGAAGCCACGATCGCGGTAGACGTCGAAGTTCGACTGCGGGTCCCGCTTGGACAGCTTCTTGTTCCCCTCCCCCATCACCAGGGGCAGGTGTCCGAAGCGAGGCGTCCCGCTGGCGACGCCGATGTCGGTGAGGGCCGCGTAGAGGGCGAGCTGGCGGGGGGTGGAGGACAGCAGGTCCTCCCCACGCAGCACATCGGTGATCCCCATCAGGGCGTCGTCGACCGGGTTCACCAGCGTGTACAGCGGGGTGCCGTTGCCCCGGACGAGCACGAAGTCGGGAACCGCAGCGGCGGCGAACCGGACCTCGCCGCGGACGTGGTCGTGCCAGGTCAGGTCGGCGTCGGGCATCCGCAGCCGGACGACGGCCTCCCGGCCCTCCGCGAGGAAGGCGGCCCGCTGCGCACCGGTCGTCGTCCGGTCGGCGTTGTCGTACCCGAGCTTGGGGTCCTGGCCGGCCGCGGCCCGCCGGGCGTTGACCTCCTCCGGCGTGGAGAACGACTCGTAGGCGTGCCCGGACTCGAGCAGCCGGGCGACGACGTCGCGGTACACCTCGCTGCGCTCGGACTGCCGGTAGGGGCCGTGCGGACCGCCGATCTCGGGACCCTCGTCCCAGTTCAGCCCCAGCCACCGCAGGCAGTCCAGCAGGTGCCGCTCGGACTCCAGGGTGTTGCGGGCGGGGTCGGTGTCCTCGATCCGGACCACGAACTGACCACCGGTGTGCCGGGCGTAGGCCCAGTTGTAGAGCGCCGCCCGCATCACGCCGACGTGCACGGTGCCGGTCGGCGACGGGCAGAAGCGGGTGCGCACCGGGCCGGCCGGGGCGGTCATCGGACGCCGGCCGTGGAGGTCGGGTCGGCGCCGGCGACGGAGCTGGTCAGCGTGCCCAGCCCCTCGATCGTGCACTCCACCCGCTGCCCCGGCGCGATCGGGCCGACACCGGCCGGGGTGCCGGTCAGCACCACGTCACCGGGCAGCAGGGTCATCACCTGGGAGATGTGCGAGATCAGGGTCGGCACACCGAACAGCAGCTGGCTGGTCCGCCCGGACTGGCGCAGCTCGCCGTCCACACTGCAGGTGATCTCCAGGTCCGCAGGGTCCTTGCCGAGGCCGGCCAGGTCGGTCTCGATCCACGGGCCCAGCGGGCAGAAGGAGTCGAAGCCCTTCGCCCGGGTCCACTGCCCGTCGTTGCGCTGCATGTCCCGCTCGGTCACGTCGTTGCCGATCGTGTAGCCGAAGACGCTGGACAGCGCCTGCTCCGGGCTCACCTGACGGGCGCCGCGCGCCCCGATGACGACGGCGAGCTCGACCTCGTGGTGCACGTTGGTACTGCCGGCCGGGATGCGGATCGCGTCGCCCGGGCCGATCACCGTGGTGGAGGGCTTGAGGAAGACCAGCGGCTCCTTCGGGGCGTCCCCGGTCGCCATCTCCTGCACGTGGTCGGCGTAGTTCTTGCCGATGCCGACCACCTTGCTCGGGAGGATCGGCGAGAGCAGCCGGACGTCGGCCGCGGCGTACCGCTGACCGCTGAAGGAGATCTGACCGAACGGGTGGCCTTCGATCTGGGCGACCTGGCCGTCCCCGTCGAGGACCCCGAAGGACATGCCGGCTGGGTGGGCGAAGCGGACGATGCGCACGTCCTCAGGCTAGTCGGGGCCCGATGTCCGGCCACCGTGCGGCGCCCCCAGGTCGCTACCGTGAGCCATGGCCGCCCGGATCACCGCAGTCGCCGTCGACTCCACCGACCCTGCCGCGCTCGCCCAGTGGTGGGCAGAGGTGCTCGGCTACGAGGTGCAGGACACCGACGATGACGGCGTGGTGACGATCGGCCCACCGGGGCAGGAGCCCAAGGGCCCACAGCCGGTGCTGGACTTCGTCCCGGTGCCCGACCCGACACCGGGCAAGCGCCGGCTGCACCTGGACCTCAACGCCACCGACCGGTCGCAGGCCGAGGAACTGGACCGGCTGCTCGCCCTCGGCGCCACCCCGGTGGACGTCGGCCAGGGCCCGCTCACCGAGGAGATGACCTGGCACGTGCTGGCCGACCCGGAGGGCAACGAGTTCTGCCTGCTGGCCAGCACGGTGGCGCCGCTCAGGGGTTGACCGCTCAGGGGTTGAACTCGGCCTCCGGGGCCACCTCGACGTCCAGCAGCAGCGGGGCGTCGAGGTCCCGCAGCCGGGGCAGCACGTCGTCCAGCACCTCCAGCAGCTCCTCGTGGCTGCTGATCCGCCGGGCCGGGCAGCCCAGCGCGGTGGCCAGGGCGGAGAGCCGGACCTCCGGGAAGCTCGGCCACGGCGCCTTGCCGGCCCCCTGCCGCTCGACCAGCTTGTCCATGATCGCGTAGCCGCCGTTGGCGAAGACGACGAACAGGACGCCCACGCCGTAGCGGGCCGCCGTCCACAGCGACTGGACGGCGTACATCGACGAGCCGTCGCCGAGCACCGCGACCACCGGCCGGTCGGGGCGGGCCATCCGGACGCCGATGGCGGCCGGCATCCCGAAGCCGAGGCCGCCCATGGCCACGCCCAGGTACCCCAGTGGCTGCCGCGAGGGGACCATCTCCTCCAGCACCTGGCGGGTGGACGGCGACTCCTCCACCACCACGGTGTCCGGGTCCAGGCGCCGGGCGAGCTGGGCGTAGACGTGCGGCGCCCGCAGCGGCTCCCCCGGTCCCGGCGGCGGCACGGTGACCGGCGTCCGCGGTGGGCCGGGTGGCAGCCCGCGGTCGGTCACCCGCTCGGCGAGTGCGGTGCAGAAGACGCCCGGGTCGGTGAGCACGGCCAGGTCGGCGGGGCTCCGGTGCACCTCGGCCGGGTCCTGGCTGACCTGCACGATGCGGGCGCCGGGGTCGACGAAGGGCCCGGGCTGGTAGGGGTACTGCCGGAAGGCCGGGCCACCGACCACCAGCACGAGGTCGTGGCCGGCCAGCACCCCGCGCAGCCGCTCCCGGCCGGCGGGCAGCAGCCCCTGGTACTGCGGGTGGTCCTGGGGGAAGCCGGCCCGGGCGCCGAAGGCCTCCTGGCGCACCGGGGCGGCCAGCCGTTCGGCCAGCTGCACCAGCGCGGCCCGGGTGACGGCGGTGTCCGCCCCGGCCCCGACCACCAGCGCCGGGGACCGCGCGCCGTCGAGCAGCTCGGCGACCTCGGCGACCGTCGCCTCGTCGACCCCGACCGGCCGCCGCACCACGGTCGCAGCGGCCAGTGGTCCGGCGTCGGACATCGGCTGCGCCCAGTCGTCCATCGGGACGACCACGATCGCCGGGCCGCGGCCGGTGACCGCCTCGTGGTGGGCCCGGGCGATCGCCCCCGGGACGTCCTGGGCCCGGACGGGCTGGTCGACCCAGACCGGGTAGTCCCCGGCCAGGCCGGCGAGCCGGCCGGCCAGGAAGGGCTCCAGGGCGAGGTGCCGCCGGTCCTGCTGGCCGACCACGACCACCAGCGGCGCCCGGTTGACCCGGGCGGTGGCCAGCGCGCCGACGGCGTTGCCCAGGCCCGCGGTGGTGTGCAGGTTGACCAGTGCGGGCCGGTCGTGGGCGATGGCCCAGCCGGTGGCGATGCCCACCACCGACCCCTCGTGCAGCGCCAGCACGAACTCGATGTCGTCGGGCAGCCCGGCGAGGAAGGGCACCTCGGTCGAGCCCGGGTTGGCGAACATCGTCGTCAGGCCCAGCCGGCGCAGCACGTCGAACGTGACGTCCCGGACCGTCGGCGTCACCGGAGGGGTGGTGGGGTCGGGCACGGTCAGTCGGTCGCGAGGAGCGCGTCGACGTCGGCGGTCTCCTCGGTGATCCCGTACTCGGCCATCAGCTCGGCGACCGTCTCCATCGACTCCACGTTGATCTCCTCCGGGAAGGACGGGAGGGCGATCTGCCCGGCGACCTCCGGGGAGATGCTGGTGTAGGTGGTGATGATCCGGCGCAGCTCGTCCGGGTTGTCCTGGGCGTACTGCAGCGACTCGTTCATCGCGGCCTGGAAGTCGTCGACCAGGTCGGGGTTCTCGGCGAGCATCTGCTCGGTGGTGAAGTAGGTCGCCACGGTGAGGTCCTCCACCGGCTCGGCGAAGTTGCGCACCACGGCCCGGGCGCCCTGGCCGGTGGCGACGGTGACGAACGGCTCGACCACCCAGGCGGCGTCCACGTTGCCGTTGGCGACCGCGGCCGGCATGTCCGGGAAGGGCAGCTCGACGAAGTTGACCGTCGAGGAGTCGCCGCCGGCGTCCTCGACCGCCTTGCGGATCGTGACCTCGCCGATGTTCTTGAAGTTGTTCACCGCCACGGTCTTGCCGGCCAGGTCGGCGGCGGTCTGCACCGGGCTGTCCGCGGGCACGACGACGGCGGAGAAGTCGGTCTCGGGGTCACCGGTGGAGGCGGTCCCGTTGGAGACGACCTGCAGCGGCAGCCCCTGCGTCTGGGCCAGCAGCAGCGAGGTCACGTTGCCGAAGGCGAAGTCGAAGTCCCCGGCGACCACACCGGGCACGGCGGCGGCGCCGCCGGACCCGGGCACCAGTTCCAGCTCGATGCCCCGCTCCTCGAAGAAGCCCTGCTCCTGTCCGAGGTAGATGGGGGCGACGTCGATGATCGGGATGATCCCGACGGCGACCTGGGCCAGACCGCCCTCGGTGTCGGTGGCCGGCTCGTCGGACGAGCCGCCGCAGGCGGTGGCGGTGGTCAGCAGCGCGAGAGCGGTGATCGGGGCGAGCAGGCGACGCATGGTGGCTCCTTTGCCGGGCGTGCGAGGTGGAGAGGGGGTGGAGCCTGGACTAGTGACCGGGGTCCGCGGCCACGGTGGGCTGCCCGGCCCGGTGGCTGCCGGTGGCGACCTCGTCGCGCTGGTGCTGGTCGCCCTTGCGGTGCTTGGCCAGCTGGATCTGCTCGTAGACGTGCCCGCGCAGCTCGGCGAACCGCGGGGAGGAACGGGTCTCCAGCTGGTTGCGCTCGTCGGGCAGGTCGATGGCGAGGTCCTCCATGATCACCGTCGGGGAGGAGGACAGGACCAGCACCCGCTGCCCCAGGTAGACCGACTCGTCGATGTCGTGGGTGACGAAGAGGATGGTCACCCCGAGCTTGTGCCACAGCGACCGGATCAGGTCCTCCAGGTCGGCGCGGGTCTGGGCGTCGACGGCGGCGAACGGCTCGTCCATCAGCAGGACCTTGGGCTCGTACGCCACCGCCCGGGCGATCGCCACCCGCTGCTGCATGCCGCCGGACAGCTGCCACGGGTAGGCGCTGTGCACGTCGGCCAGGCCCACGGCCTCCAGCGCGTCGCGCACCAGCTCCCGCCGGCGGGCCTTGTCCAGCTTCTTCTGCTTCAGCGGCAGCTCGACGTTGCCCTCCACCGTCAGCCACGGGTACAGGCTGCGGCCGTACTCCTGGAAGACCACCGCCATCGCCTCCGGCGGCCCGTCGACCCGCGAGCCGGCGAGGGTGACCGTGCCGGCGGTGGGCTCCAGCAGCCCGGCGATGCACTTGAGCAGCGTCGTCTTCCCCGCACCCGAGGGGCCCACGATGCAGACCAGCTCACCGTCTCCGACGGAGAAGGTCAGGTCACGGACGGCCTCGACGGTGCGGCCGGAGCCGGTGTAGGTCTTCTGCACGCCGGAGACGTCGAGCAGCGGCTGGGTCATCAGTTCTCTCCTCGCTGAGATCGGCGCAGGCCGTGGTACCAGCGCAGGGTGCGCCGTTCGAAGAGCTGGAAGAGCAGGGACAGGACGAACCCGAGCAGGCCGAGCAGCAGGATGCCGCTCCACATCTCCGGGATGGCGAAGCTGCGCTGGAACTGGATGACGCTGAAGCCCAGCCCGTTGGTGGAGGCGAACATCTCGCTGATGACCATGAGGATGATCGAGATCGACAGCGCCTGGCGCATGCCGGCGACGATCTGCGGGCTGGCGGCCGGCAGCACCAGGTGGCGGAGCCGGGCCAGGCCGGTGACGCCGTAGGACCGGGAGGTGTCGGAGAGGACCTCGTCGACCGCGCGCACGCCCTCGACGGTGTTCAGCAACACCGGCCAGACCGCGCCGGAGATGATCACGATGACCTTCGCGGTGTCCCCGATCCCGGCGAACAGGAACAGGATCGGGATCAGCGCCGGTGGCGGGATGGCGCGGAAGAACTCCAGCACTGGCTCGGTCACCCGGCGCAGCGTGCGGTTGGCGCCCAGCAGCACGCCCAGCCCGACCCCGAGGACGACCGCACCGGTGTAGCCGATCAGCAGCCGGGTGACGCTGGGCAGGACGTCGGCGCGCAGCCGCTCGGAGAACCAGACGTCACCGAAGGTCGTCAGGATCGTCTGCAGCGGCGGTGCGTAGTAGTTCGTGCTGTCCGCCGACCACACCCACCACAGCGTGACCAGGACGACGGGCAGGGTGAGCGCGTAGCCCACCGTCCTGCCCCAGCGCAGCACCGGGTTCATGTCAGCCCCCCACGTCCGCGCGCACCGACGAGTGCCACGCCAGCGTCCGGCGCTCCAGCACCCGTGCCGCCAGGTTGACCACCACGCCGAGCAACCCGGTGAAGATCACCAGGCCGTACACCAGCGGGACGGCGTTCGACGACTGCGCCAGCGCGATCTCCGCGCCCAGCCCGGTGCCGATGCCGACCAGGCCGGCCGTCACGGCCAGGATCAGCGCGACGGCCGCACCCAGCCGCACGCCGGTCATCACGTAGGGCAGCGCCGTCGGCCAGATCAGGTACCGGACCCGGGCCCAGCGGCCCAGGTGGTAGGACCGCGCCGTCTCCCGGGCCACCGGGTCGACGTCCTGCACCCCGTAGATGACCTGGATCAGGATCTGCCAGAACGAGGCGTAGACCACCAGCAGCAGCGTCGACTGCAGCCCCAGGCCCAGCAGCAGCACCGCCAGCGGGATCAGCGCCACCGACGGCACCGGCCGCAGGAACTCGATCGTCGAGGCGGTGAACCGGCGCAGCACCTCGACGCTGCCGATCAGCAGGCCCAGGCCGATGCCGGCCACCAGTGCGATCCCGAGCCCGATCCCCCACGCCTGGACCGTCTCCGCGGTCGCGGCCCAGAAGCGGTCGGTGCCGGCTGCCTCCACCAGCGCCCGGACCATCTCGCTGAACGGCGGGAAGTAGTCGGCCGACACGATGCCGGTGCGGGGCAGCAGCTCGAGCAGCGCGGCGAAGGCGACCAGCCCGAGCAGGCCGAGGACGGACGACGGGAGCTCGGGACGGCGCCGTCGGGCGGGCTCGGCGCCCGCGCGAGCGGGGCGCACCTCCGTCGTGCTCATGGCGCCGCCCGGGTGAGCAGGTGCATCAGGTGCCTGTCCTCCACGGTGAGGGCGGTGGTCGAACCTGTCAGCCGATGGGGTGGACGACCACGTCGGTTCCACTACGGTGTGCGGCATACGAACAAGCGTTCAGGTAGAGAACGTAGGTCGTGAGGCCAGTCACGTCAACGCCCGTGATGGAGCCGTGATCGGGCGCCGAGGCAGCCGCCCGGGAGGAGTTCGATGGACGCGACGGCACCCCCCGACGACGAGGGCGGCAGCGAGCGACCGGCCGCCTTCGTCCAGTCACTGGAGCGTGGTCTCGCCGTCATCCGGGCCTTCGACGCCGAGCACACCCAGCTGACCCTCAGCGAGGTCGCCCGGCAGACCGGCCTCACCCGCGCAGCGGCCCGCCGGTTCCTGCTCACCCTGGTCGAGCTCGGGTACGTCCGCTTCGACGGCCGGCTGTTCGCGCTGCGCCCGCGGGTGCTGGAGCTGGGCTACGCCTACCTCTCCGGGCTGTCCCTGCCCGAGGTCGCCCGCCCGCACATGGAGCAGCTGGCCGCCGACGTGCACGAGTCGTGCTCGCTGTCGGTGCTGGACGGCGAGGAGATCGTCTACGTCGCCCGGGTGCCGACCAAGCGGATCATGACCGTCGCCATCAACCTCGGCACCCGGTTCCCGGCGCACGCGACCTCCATGGGCCGGGTGCTGCTGGCGTCCCGGCCGGAGACCGAGCGCGAGCGCTACCTGCAGACCGCGCAGCTGTCGGCGCTGACCCCGTTCACCGTCACCGACCCCGACCGGCTCCGCCGGGCCCTCGACGAGACCCTCGCCCAGGGCTGGGCACTGGTCGACCAGGAGCTCGAGGAGGGGCTGCGGTCGATCGCCGTGCCCGTGCGGGACGGCGACGGCGCCGTGCTCGCCGCCATGAACATCTCCGCCTCCGCCCGGCACAGCACCCCCCAGGCGGTCCGCGACGAGCTGCTGCCCCCGCTCCGGGCGGCGGCCCGGGAGATCGAGCTGGACCTGCGCCGCAGCCCCGGCTGACCGGGCGGGGTCAGCGGCGCCGCACCGCGTAGGTGAAGGCGTCGACCAGGGCGTGCCAGGAGGCCTCGACGATGTTGTCGTGCACCCCGACGGTGGTCCACTCCCCCACCCCGTCGCTGCTGTCGACGAGCACCCGGGTGGTGGCGCTGGTGCCGCCGTTCCACCCCAGGATGCGCACCTTGTAGTCGGCCAGCGAGACGTCGGCCAGGTGCGGGTACCGGCTGACCAGAGCCTGGCGCAGCGCGTTGTCCAGGGCGTTGACCGGGCCGTTGCCCTCGCCGGTGCTGATCACCCGCTCCGTCGTCCCGTCGTCGTTCGGCACGTGCACCTTGACCGTGGCCTCGCTGACCACCACCCCGTTCCCCCAGTGCTCCACCGAGGTGCGGTAGCTCTCCAGCTCGAACAGCGGCGCGGGGGCACCGGGCAGCTGCGCGCGCAGCAACAGCTCGAACGAGGCGTCCGCGGCCTCGAAGGACCAGCCGTCGGCCTCCAGCACCTTGACCTGGTCGACCACCCGGCCGATGGCGCCGGCCTGCCCGGCCAGGTCGACCCCCAGCTCCCGCCCCTTCAGCTCGATGGACGCCCGGCCGGCCATCTCGGTGACCAGGATGCGCATGTCGTTGCCGACGACGGCGGGGTCCAGGTGGTTGTAGAGCTCCGGGCTCACCTTGATCGCGCTGGCGTGCAGGCCGGCCTTGTGCGCGAACGCCGAGGCACCGACGAACGGCTGGTGGTCGTCGGGGGCGATGTTGGCCAGCTCCGCGATGGCGTGGCTGACCCGCTTGAGCTCGGGCAGGCACCCGTCCGGCACCACGGGCAGCCCCATCTTGGTCACCAGGTTGCCGATCAGCGCGAACGTGTCGGCGTTGCCGGCCCGCTCGCCGTAGCCGTTGGCGGTGCCCTGCACGTGGGTCACCCCGGCCTCGACGGCGGCCAGGGTGTTGGCGACCGCGCAGCCGGTGTCGTCCTGGCAGTGGATGCCGAGCTTCCCGGTGGTGCGCGCGCGGACGTCGGCCACCACCCGGCCCACGCCCATCGGCAGCATCCCGCCGTTGGTGTCGCAGAGCACGCCCACCTCGGCGCCGGCGGCGAAGGCGGCCTCCAGCACCGCGACGCCGTGGTCGGGGTCGGCGGCGTACCCGTCGAAGAAGTGCTCGCAGTCGAGGAAGACCCGCCGTCCGTGGGAGACCAGGAAGGCGACGGTGTCGGCGACCATCGCGAGGTTCTCCTCGGGCGTGGTGCGCAGTGCCTCCCGCACGTGCCGCACGTCGGACTTGGCCACCAGGCACACCACCGGGGTCTGCGCGTCCAGCAGCGCGCGCACCTGCGGGTCGTCCTCGACCCGGACGCCGACCTTGCGGGTGGCGCCGAAGGCCACCAGCTGCGCGTGCCGGAGGTCCAGCTCGGTGCGCGCCCGGGCGAAGAACTCGGTGTCCTTGGGCATCGCCCCCGGCCAGCCGCCCTCGATGAAGCCGACCCCGATCTCGTCGAGCAGCCGGGCGACGGCGAGCTTGTCGGCGACGGAGTAGCTCACGCCCTCGCGCTGGGCGCCGTCGCGCAGCGTCGTGTCGAAGACGTGGAACGAGTCGGTGTCGACGACGTGGAACGAGGTGGTGTCAGTGGCAGGGGGCTTGGCCACGGTGTCTCCCGGGTCGGCTCGGTACTGGGCCCAGACACGAAAAAACCTCCCGGGGTACGGGAGGTTGCGCGCAGTCCGGGGAGGTGACTGCGCGCTAGCTGATGATCGTGCGGGTGGCGTCCATCACGGCCAGTACAGCACGCCGAGTCCCTGGAGTGGAACCGGCGTTCCACCCCCTGGGACGGCGGACACCGGGTCACCCGACGTCGATCACCACGCTGCCGGTCTTCTCTCCGCGCTCGACGTACCGGTGGGCCTCGACGATCTGCGCGAGGGGCCAGCGCCGGTCGTCGAGGACGGGCCGGAAGGCGCCCGAGGCCAGGAGGTCCCGCAGGTCGGCGGGCATGGCCGGGTCCTGTACCGGGACGGGGAAGACGACCCGGCGCCGGCGCAGCAACGGCGTGACCGCGGCCAGCACCGGGTTCTGCGCCAGCCGCCCCAGGTCGGTGGACACGTAGCGGCCGCGGGGGCGCAGGAGCCGACGGCACTGGCGGAACGAGCTCTTCCCGACCGCGTCCACGACGACGTCGTAGCGGTGCGGGTCGGCCCGGAAGTCCTCGGTCGTGCGGTCGATGACCCGTTCGGCGCCCAGGCTGCGCACCAGGTCGGCCCGGGCCCCGTCGCAGACGGCGGTGACGTGCGCACCGAGGTCGCGCAGCAGCTGGACCACCGCCGAGCCGATCGCCCCGGTGGCGCCGTGGACGAGGACGTCCTCACCCGCCCTGATCCGCGCCCGCCGCAGGACCGCCACCGCGTAGTGGGCGCCCTCGGTGGCGGCCGCCGCGACGTCGTCGGGGACGTCGTCGGGCACCCGCGCCAGGAAGCCGTCGGCGGGGACGGTGAGGAACTGCGCGTGCGCACCGAACCGGCCCTCGACGTAGCCGAACACCCGGTCACCGACCGCGAGGTCACCCACCCCGGCACCGACCTCCGCCACCACGCCGGCGAACTCGGTGCCCAGGACGGTCGCGCGGGGCCGGCGCACCCCGGTGAGCAGCCGGGTGAGCAGGGGCGTGCCCGCCCGGTACGCGCAGTCGGTGCGGTTGACCGTGGTGCAGCGCACCCGGACCAGCAGCTCGCCCGGGCCGGCGACCGGCATCGGCACCTCGGTGACCCGGACGACGTCCGGCGGACCGTAGCGTTCCCGCACCGCAGCCAGCACGGCGGTGACGCTAGCGCCGGGACGACCCGGCCGGTAGCTCCCCGCTCAGCCGGCGAGGGCGGCCAGCCGGTCGCCGACCTCGGTGGTGCGGATCGTCCCCTTCGGGTCGCGGGTGGAGAGGTCGAAGGAGACGGCGGCGTTGACCTTCTTGGCCAGCTCGGGCCGGCCCAGGTGCTCCAGCAGCAGCCCGACCGAGAGCACGGTGGCCGTCGGGTCGGCGATGCCCTGCCCGGCGATGTCCGGCGCGGAGCCGTGCACCGGCTCGAACATGCTCGGGTTGGTGCCCGACACGTCGAGGTTGCCGCTGGCGGCCAGCCCGATCCCGCCGGTGACCGCGGCGGCGACGTCGGTGACGATGTCGCCGAAGAGGTTGTCGGTGACGATCACGTCGTAGCGGCCCGGGTCGGTGATGAAGAACATCGCCGCGGCGTCGACGTGCTGGTAGGCCACGCTGACCTCGGGGAACTCGGCGGAGAGCTCCTCGACGGTGCGCGACCACAGCGAGCCGGCGTGGGTGAGCACGTTGGTCTTGTGGATCAGCGTGAGGTGCTTCCGCGGCCGGGCGACCGCCCGCTCGAAGGCGTACCGGACGACGCGCTCCACGCCGAAGGCGGTGTTCAGGCTGACCTCGGTGGCCACCTCGTGCGGCGTGTCCCGCCGCAGCACCCCGCCGTTGCCGACGTAGGGACCCTCGGTGCCCTCGCGCACGCAGAGCATGTCGATCTCACCGGGCTCGGCCAGCGGGCTGCGCACGCCGTCGAACAACCGCGCCGGGCGGAGGTTGACGTGGTGGTCGAGCTCGAAGCGCAGCTTGAGCAGCAGCCCACGCTCCAGGATGCCGCTGGGCACCCCGGGGTCACCGACCGCACCGAGCAGGATCGCGTCGTGCTGCCGGAGCTCCTCCAGCACCGAGTCCGGGAGCAGCTCACCGCTGCGGTGCCAGCGGGCCGCCCCCAGGTCGTAGAAGGTGCTCTCGATGTCCGGGGCGACCGCGCCCAGGACCTTGAGGCCCTCGGCCACCACCTCGGGACCGATGCCGTCTCCAGGGACCACTGCCAGGCGCATGAGGCCAGAGGTTAGTGGGCGCCCGGCTCGGGCCTGGCACCCGCACACGCCGGACGCCCTCCGCAGGTGGTGCTCGCGGAGGGCGTCCGGGTGGTGCGGTGCTGGTCAGGGCGCCGTGGGCGCCCCCGGCCGCACCGCGATCGGGACCGTCAGGGCCCGGCCGGTGCCGGTGTCGTTGTGCGACACCACCACCATCGCGCCCTTGAAGCCGCCGACCGACGTGTCGGCCGCGTACGACGCGCTCTGGGTGACCGCGATCGTCGTGCCGTTCATCGCCGGGACGAGCACCGCCGGTGCGCCGTCCACGGTGAACGACAGCCCCGGGTCGAGCGGGTCGAAGCTCATCCGCTCCGAGGCCAGCTCGGCCTCACCCGTCAGGCTCAGCACCGTGCCCACGCCGTCGACCGTGCCGTACGCGCTGGCGGACTGGACCCCGAAGGAGATCCGGCCCTGCACCAGCGGCAGAACCGACGTCGGCACGCCCATGACCTGGACGTCGGAGTCGTAGACGTTGGTGTCGACCGTGCCGTCGGCCACGTTGAGGAATCCGATGTAGGGGTCCTCGGCCGGCAGCAGCTGGTACTGACGGTCGGTGACGACCACCAGCGGCACGTCGTAGTCGGGGATCCGGGTGGTGGTCACCTGGTAGTCCCACGCGCCGTCACCGGTCGCGTCGACGTAGACGCCGTAGTTCACGGCCGTCTCCGGCGAGGTGGACCGGCCGTGCGCGGTGACCCCGAAGTACAGCCACGGGTCCGCCGGGCTGGCTGCCACGTCGGAGGCCACCCCCACCATCGCCAGGTCGACCGACCGTTCCAGCTCGGACTTGTAGCAGTCCGGCAGGGCGGCGTCGGCGCACCGGGGCATCTCCGGGCTGCGGCCCAGGCCCTCGAAGGCGGTGGCCAGCGAGGTGTAGGACGTCGGCTCGAACGCCGGGCCGTTGCTGACGCCCCGACCGACCAGGGTGATCGAGGTGCCGCCCTGACGGTCCTGTGCGATCAGGTTCGACGCCGGCTCCGGGTTCGCGTGCACCGGTACCCGGAGCGTCGGTGCGTCGCCCTTCTGCGGGGTGAGCACCACCCGGCCACTGGCCTCGCCCAGGAACTGCCGGCCGTCGTCGGTGACCATCGTCGGGTCGGCCACCTTGCGCAGCTGGTCCCGCTTGACGGTCAGGACGACGTTGACCACCGTCTTCGTGTTCGGCGCGACGTGCACCACCGAGGGCTCCACCCGGTAGCTGGCACCGGGCTGGTCGACCAGCGCCTCGTATCGGATCTTGTAGCCGACGGTCCGGTCGCTCTTGTTGGAGACGGTGATCTGCTTGTTCTGCACCAGCTTCGGGTCGACCGCCTCGATCACCCCGAACGAGGCGGACACGACGCCGGAGCCGGCGTCGGCGTAGGCCAGCACCTGGTTGTCCAGGGCCGCCCGGGCGTCGATGCGGCCGGCGCCCTGCCGGTTCGGGCCGTAGACGACGCCCTCGGCGGTGTGCACGTCGTGGACGGCGGTGTTCATCAGGTCGGCCTTGACCTCCTCCGTCGTCCAGTCCGGGTGCGCGGCGCGGATCAGCGCGGTGACCCCGGAGGTGACCGGGGCGGCCATCGACGTGCCGGACTGGCTGACGCCCTCGTCGCCCGTGCCGACCGCTGCGGAGTACACCGTCACGCCGGGCGCGGAGACGTCCGGCTTGAGGCCACCGGCCTGGCGGGTGCCGCGCGAGGAGAACGACGCGAGCAGGTCGACCTGCGCCGGGTCGTCGACGGTGGCGGCGTCCTTGAGGCTCGGGCCGAAGGTGACCGTCACCGGGCCGGCCTGGACGGCGGCGGTGAGCGCCGCACCGTCGGTCGCGGTGATGAGGATGCCCGGGATCTCCGGGACCCCGGTGATCCCGGTCTCGAGCAGGTCGTCGTCACCGATGATCATGAACCCGACGGCGCCATGGTCCCGGGCGTTGGAGCCCTTGGCCACCGAACCGCAGGCGAACCCGTCGGCCTCGATGAGGACGATCTCGCCGGTGTAGTCCCCACTCCACGGGGCGCAGCCGGTCGGGTCGTCCCCGGCCTCGGGCAGGACGACCGGGCCGGTCACGTCCGGCTTGAGCTCCCCCGCCTCGTCGCGGTCGCTGTAGGCGATCGAGCGCAGGCCCGGCCGGATGCCGCTGGGGCCCCCGCCGGAGACGACCTGCCAGCCGTCGAAGATGCCGTAGCCGTCGTTGGACGCGGCGACGCCGATCCCGCGCGGGGCGTTGCCCGGCGAGCCGCCGATGTCGTAGCTGTCACCGGCGTTGCCGGCGGACATGACGACGAGCATGCCGTGCTCCATCGCCTCGTTCGCGACCATCGCGTCGGCGTCGTCGGCCAGGCCGTAGTCCGAGCCGAGGGAGAGGTTGACGACGTCGAGGTGGTCGTCGATCGACCCGTCGCCGTCGGGGTCCATCGCCCACTCCAGGGCCTGGATGGTGACGTCGGTCGAGCCGTCGCAGCCGAACACCTTGAGCGCGTACAGCGAGGCGTCCGGCGCCATGCCGGGACCGATCCGCAGCGCGCCCGGGTCGAAGGACTCGTCGTAGGCGCCGGTGTAGGTCTGCCCGTCCGCGGTCACGCCGTAGCCCGCTGCGGTGCCGGCCACGTGGGTGCCGTGCCCGTTGCAGTCCAGCGGGTTGTCGTCGGGCATGGCCACCGGCTGGTGGTCCGGGGAACTCGGGTCGGCGTTGTAGCTGTCGCCGACGAAGTCGCGCCCGCCGACCACCTTGGCGTTCGGGTAGACCCCGGCCGGGGCGGGAGCTGCCTCGGCGGCCTGGAGCGCCGCGTACTGCGCGACGTCGCCGCTGCCGCCGAAGTCGGCGTGGGTGTAGTCGATGCCCGTGTCGATGATGCCGATGGAGACGCCCTCGCCGGTGTTGCCCAGCGCCTGCCAGGCCTCGACGGCCCGGACGACCTCGGCGGCGCCGGTGTTGCTGATCTCCTTCGGGGTGATCGCGTGCACCGCGGTGACCCCGGGCAGCGCGGTCAACGCCTCGTAGTCGCTGGCGTCCGCGGACACCGCGACGCCGGGCACGACCGTGGAGGCGGTGTAGAGCACCTCGGCGTCGGCCACCGAGTCCGGCAGGTCGGCGACGACCTGGTCGGCGGCGGCCTCGACCTCCGGCTTGGCGGCCCGGGCCGCGTCGGCGGCCTCCGCCTGCCCCTCCCCCTCGTCGAGTGCGTCGGAGTAGACCTGCGAGGTGCCGGTCTCGTCGATCTCCAGGAAGAAGGACGTCGGACCGCGCTGCGGCAGGCCCGCCGGCCGCGCCTGGGCGGCCAGCTGGGACCTGAGCTGGTCCAGCTGACCGGCGCTCAGGTCGGCCTGCCCCCGGTCGGCCACCGGTACGGCGGGCGCGGCCAGCGCACCGCCGACGCCCCCCGTCGTGACCAGGGCGGCCGTCATGGCGACGACCCCCGTCCGGACGGCGACGCGTCGGCGTCCCGCCCGGTTCGTGTGCGTGCTGCTCGGACCCACGGGCACCCCTGTCAGTGATTCGTGCGGGAGGACCGCCCGACCGACCACCAGGAGCGGTGACCAGCTGAGACGGACCAGTCACACGGTGCTCGCCGTGGTCACCGGGGGCCAATAGGCCGTTCGGCGCAGCGCAGCCCGTCGCACAGCGCATCTGCGCAGCGTCCTCGGGCATCGACCCGGTCTCGGGGCCGCCGACATCTGGACACCGGCGTGCCGCGCGCCGTTCGGCGGAACGAGATCGGGCAGATGACACGTTGGATCAGCCCTCAACCACCGTTCGGCCCAGTCGGCCGGATCGACCCCGGACACGACGAGGCCGCGTCGCCCCCGGAGGGACGACGCGGCCCGTGGTCGCGCAGGAGACGAGCGGGTCAGCTCGGGTTGAGGTCGGCGGTCCGGGCCTGCCCGGCGCCGATCCGCTGACCGATGTCGGCCAGCAGCTCCCCGCTGACCGGGCTGTCGACGGTCACGGCCATCAGCGCCTCGCCGCCCTGGGTGGTACGGCTGACCTGTGCGCCGGCGATGTTGACCCCTGCCTCGCCGAGCGCGGCCCCCACCGTGCCGACGACGCCGGGCCGGTCGGCGTAGACGAAGAACATCAGGTAGCCGTCGGCGGCCAGGTCGATCTCGAAACCACTGACCTCGGTCAGCTTCGGCACCTGGTTCTTGCCGTAGAGCGTGCCCGAGACGGTCACCTCCGTGCCGTCGGCCATCGCCCCCCGCACGGTGATCAGGTTGCGGTAGTGCGGGCTCTCGGTGCTGCTGGACAGGGTGACGTCCAGGCCCCGCTGGTCGGCCAGCAGCGGCGCGTTGACGTAGGTGACCGGCTCCTCGACGACGTCGGAGAAGACGCCCCGCAGCACCGCCAGCTGGACGACGGAGACGTCGAACTCGGCGATCTTGCCCTGTACCTCCACGTGCACCGACTGGGCCAGCCCACCGGCGACCGCGGTGAACACCCGGCCCAGCTTCTCGGCCAGCGGCAGCCCGGGGCGGACGTCCTCGGCGACGATGCCGCCGGCCTGGACGTTCACCGCGTCAGGCACGAAGTCGCCCTGCAGCGCCAGCCGGACGCTGCGTGCCACGGCGGTGCCGGCCTTGTCCTGCGCCTCGGTGGTGGAGGCGCCCAGGTGCGGGGTGACCACCACGTTCGGCAGCCCGAACAGCGGGCTGTCGGTGCAGGGCTCCTTGGCGTACACGTCGATGCCAGCGGCACCGACCTGGCCGGACCGCAGCGCCTCGGCCAGGGCGGCCTCGTCGACCAGCCCGCCCCGGGCGGCGTTGACGATGATGACGCCGCGCTTGGTGGCGGCGAGCTGCTCGGCGCCGATCAGCCCGAGGGTCTCCGGCGTCTTGGGCAGGTGGACGGTGATGAAGTCCGACTCCCGCAGCAGCTCGTCCAGGGACACCAGCCGGACTCCGAGCTGGGCGGCCCGGCCGGGCTGGATGTAGGGGTCGTAGGCGATCAGGGTGACGCCGAAGGCGGCCAGCCGCTGGGCGACCAGCACCCCGATCCGGCCCAGCCCGACGACGCCGACGGTCTTCTCGGTGACCTCGACGCCGGTGAACTTCGACCGCGCCCACTTCCCGTCCCGCAGCGAGGCGTCGGCAGCCGGGATGTGCCGGGCGGCGGCGAGCAGCAGCGCGACGGCGTGCTCGGCGGCGCTGACGATGTTGGAGGTCGGGGCGTTGACGACCAGGACACCGCGCTCGGTGGCCGCGGGGACGTCGACGTTGTCCAGGCCGATGCCGGCCCGCGCGACGACCTTGAGCTGCGGCGCCGCCGCGAGCGCCTCGGCGTCGATCTGGGTGGCCGAGCGGATGAGCACGGCTGATGCGTCGGCCAGCGCGGGCAGCAGGGCGCCCCGGTCGGCGCCGTCGACGTGGCGGATCTCGACGTCGCCTCCCAGCACCTCCAACACGCTGGGCGCGAGCTCTTCGGCGATCAGGACTACGGGCGTGGTCGTGGTCACGGCTCCACAGCGTAGGGACGCCGCCCACCCCGCGGCGCGCCGGTGTCCGCTGGTCCCACTGGGTGGACACACGGACGGACCCCCGTGCTTGCCCGGCCCTGCCGGCACCGCCAAGCTGGCGGCGAAGCGCCGGTACCACCGGCCTCGTCGGAGGAGAACATGAGCAGCGACCGGGACGACGCCCAGGGCCGTCACGAGACGACCCCGTTCGGCCAGCAGCCGGAGGAGGGAGAGCCACCGCCGGCCCCGGGGAACACCGGCTCCACCGCGTTCGGGCAGGACTCCCAGCCCGGGGAGCAGTACGGCCAACAGCAGTACGGCCAGCAGCAGTACGGCCAGCCCTCGTACGGGCCCCCGACCGGCCAGAACCCGTACGAGCAGCCGGACCCGCAGTACGGCCAGGGCGGGACGGGCCAGGGCCAGGGCCAGTACGGCCAACCGCAGTACGGGCAACCCCAGTACGGCCAGCCCCAGTACGGGCAGGGCCAGTACGGCGAGGGCCAGTACGGCCAACCCCAGTACGGCCAGTACGGCCAACCGCAGTACGGCCAGTACGGGCAGGGCCAGTACGGGCAGGGCCAGTACGGGCAGGGCCAGTACGGGCAGTACGGCCAGCCCGACCCCTACGGCCAGCAGCAGTACGGCCAGCAGGGCCAGTCCTACGGGCAGTACGGGTACGGGGAGCCCCCGTCGACCGCCCGCCCCGGCGCGGTGATCACCGCCGCCGTCCTGGGCTTCGTGCTGGCGGCGTTCGGCGTCCTGGTCGGCTTCTTCCTGATCGTCTTCGGCGCCGCGGCCCTCGCCGGCGCCGAGGGCTTCGACGAGGAGCTCTTCGACGTCGCCGGCGGCGGGCTCGGTGCGGTCGGCGGGATCTCGCTGGCCTTCGGGCTGATCACCGTGCTGTGGACGGTGCTGATGATCTGGGGCTCGGTCTGGGCGCTGACCGGCCGCAACCGGGTGCTGCTCATCGTCGGCGGGTCGATCGCCATCGCGTTCACCGGCCTGACCCTCATCGGCGCCCTCGGCGACGGGGACGGCGGGGCCATCCTGTTCTCCCTGCTGCTGGTCGCCGCCGCGGTCGCGACCGTCGTGCTGGTGTGCCTCAAGCCGGCCGGCCGCTACTTCGCCGCCCGCCGGGCGCAGCGGGCAGCCACCCGCTGACCCCTCCCCCGGACGCGACACGGCCCCCGCAGCAGACGCTGCGGGGGCCGTGTCGTGTCGCCCCCGTGAGGGGGCCCTGCTCAGCGGGCGGCGGTGCCGGTGTAGTCGTCGCTGGCGCTGACCCAGCTCATCAGGCCACGGAGCTTGCGGCCGGTCTCCTCGATCGGGTGCGCCTCCGCAGCGGCCCGCTTGGCCGTGAAGTCCGGCGCCCCGGCGTCCTGGTCGGCGATGAAGGCGGCGGCCCAGGAGCCGTCCTTGATCGCGGCGAGGACCTCCTTCATCGACTCCTTGACGCGGGCGTCGACGACCTTCGGGCCGGAGGTGTAGTCGCCGTACTCGGCCGTGTCGCTGACCGACCAGCGCTGCTTGGCGATGCCGCCCTCGTACATGAGGTCGACGATCAGCTTGAGCTCGTGCAGGCACTCGAAGTAGGCGATCTCGGGCTGGTAGCCGGCCTCGGTGAGGGTCTCGAACCCGGCGGCCACCAGCGCCGACATGCCGCCGCAGAGCACGGCCTGCTCACCGAACAGGTCGGTCTCGGTCTCCTCGGCGAACGTCGTCTTGATGACGCCGGCGCGGGTGCCGCCGATGCCCTTGGCGTAGGAGAGCGCGAGGGCCTGGGCGCTGCCGCTGGCGTCCTGCTCGACGGCGATGAGGCAGGGCACGCCCTTGCCGTCGCTGAACTCGCGGCGGACCAGGTGCCCGGGGCCCTTGGGGGCGACCATGGCGACGTCGACGCCGGCCGGGGGCTTGATGTAGCCGAAGCGGATGTTGAAGCCGTGGCCGAAGAACAGCGCGTCGCCGTCCTGCAGGTTGGGCTCGACCGACTCGGCGTACAGCGTCCGCTGCACGTGGTCCGGGGCGAGGATCATGATCAGGTCGGCCTCGGCGGACGCCTCGGCGGGGGTGACCACGCGCAGGCCCTCGGCCTCGGCCTTGGCCCGGCTCTTCGAGCCCTCGGGCAGGCCGACCCGGACGTCGACGCCGGAGTCACGCAGCGACAGCGCGTGGGCGTGGCCCTGGCTGCCGTAGCCCAGGACGGCGACGGTGCGCCCCTGGATGATCGAGAGGTCGGCGTCGTCGTCGTAGAAGATCTCGGCGGCCATGCGGTTCGTGCTCCTTCGGTTCGGTTCGTTCGTGGATGAGTTCAGCGGCCCCCTCCAGAGGCTCGTCCCGAGCGTGCGAGGGATGAGGAGGAGGGGGTCCTTTCAGGCGGAGCGCTCGACCGGGCGCAAGGTACCGGCGCCGCTCATCGACCGCGGTCCGCGGCCCAGGGCGACGGTGCCGGACTGGGCCATCTCCTTGATGCCGAGCGGTGCGAGGACGGCCAGCAGCGCCTGCAGCTTGTCCGGCGTGCCGGTGGCCTCGAGCGTGACGGTGTCGGTGTTGACGTCGATCACCCGGGCGCGGAAGAGCTCGGCGGTCTGCAGCACCTGGGCGCGGTCGGCCAGCGGCGCGCGCACCTTGACCAGCAGCAGCTCACGCTGCACCGCGGCGGTGTCCAGCTCGACGATCTTGATCACCTCGATCAGCTTGTTCAGCTGCTTGGTGATCTGCTCCAGCGGCTGCGCCTCGGCGTCGGCCACGATCGTCATCCGGGACAGGTCCGGGTTCTCCGTCGGCCCCACGGCGAGGGACTCGATGTTGAACCCGCGCCGGCTGAACAGCGCCGAGACCCGGGCCAGGACGCCGGACTTGTTCTCCACCAGGACCGAGAGCGTGTGCCTCGTCATCCCTACACCTGTCCCTCTCCGAAGACCGGGCGCACGTCGCGCGCGGCCAGGATCTCGTCGTTGCTCTTGCCGGCGGCGACCATCGGCCACACCTGGGCGTCAGAGCCGACGATGAAGTCGATGACGACGGGCGCGTCGTTGATCGCCATGGCCTTCTCGATCACCGCGTCGACGTCGTCCTTGGACTCGCAGCGCAGCCCGACGCAGCCCAGCGCCTCGGCGAGGGTGACGAAGTCGGGGATGCGGACCTGCCGGGCCGCCCCCTCCTTGCCACCGTGGGTGTTCAGGTGGGTGTTGGAGTAGCGGCCCTCGTAGAACAGGGTCTGCCACTGCCGGACCATGCCGAGGTTGCCGTTGTTGATGACGGCGACCTTGATCGGGATGCCCTCGATGGCGCAGGTGGCCAGCTCCTGGTTGGTCATCTGGAAGCAGCCGTCGCCGTCGATCGCCCACACGGTGGTGCCGGGCATGCCGTACTTGGCGCCCATCGCGGCCGGGACGGCGTAGCCCATGGTGCCCAGGCCACCGCTGTTGAGCCAGGTGCCGGGCTTCTCGTACTTGACGAACTGGGCGGCCCACATCTGGTGCTGCCCGACCCCGGAGGCGTAGATGGCGTCCGGGCCGGCGATGGCACCCAGCCGCTCGATCACGTACTGCGGGGAGAGCATCCCGTCCTCGGGCCAGTCGTAGCCCAGCGGGTACCGGGTGCGCCAGTCCTCCAACTGCGTCCACCAGGCGTCCAGGTCCGGGGTGCGCCCAGCCTCGTGCTCGGCGCGCAGCGCGGACACCAGCTCGATGATCGTGGCCTTGGCGTCGCCGACGATCGGGACGTCGGCCTTGCGGTTCTTGCCGATCTCGGCCGGGTCGATGTCGGCGTGGACGACGGCGGCGTGCGGGGCGAAGCTGGACAGCTCGCCGGTCACCCGGTCGTCGAAGCGGGCGCCCAGGGCGACCAGCAGGTCGGCCTTCTGCAGCGCGGTGACCGCGGTGACGTTGCCGTGCATGCCCGGCATGCCCAGGTTCTGCCGGTGGCTGTCCGGGAAGGCCCCGCGGGCCATCAGCGTGGTGACCACCGGGGCGCCGGTCAGCTCGGCCAGCTCGGCCAGCTCCTCGGCGGCACCGGCCTTGAGGACGCCGCCGCCGACGTAGAGGACCGGCTGACGGGCGGCCGCGATGAGCGCCGCGGCCTCGCGCACCTGCTTGCCGTGCGGGCGGGTGGTCGGCTTGTAGCCGGGCAGGTCGATCTTCGGCGGCCAGCTGAAGTCGGTGGTGGCCTGCAGGACGTCCTTGGGGATGTCGACCAGCACCGGCCCGGGGCGCCCGGTGCTCGCCAGGTGGAAGGCCTCGGCGATCTTCTGCGGGATCTCCGCCGCGTCGGTGACCAGGAAGTTGTGCTTGGTCACCGGCATGGTGATGCCGCGGATGTCGGCCTCCTGGAAGGCGTCGGTGCCGATGGCGGCGGTCGGCACCTGCCCGGTGATCGCGACCATGGGCACCGAGTCCATGTAGGCGTCGGCCAGCGGGGTGACCAGGTTCGTCGCGCCGGGACCGGAGGTGGCCATGCAGACGCCGACCCGGCCGGTGGCCTGGGCGTACCCGGTGGCGGCGTGCCCGGCGCCCTGCTCGTGCCGGACCAGCACGTGCCGCAGCGCGGAGTCGAACAGCGGGTCGTAGGCCGGCAGGATCGCCCCGCCCGGGATGCCGAAGACCACCTCGACACCGACCGCCTCCAGCGACCGGACCAGGCTCTGCGCACCGGTGATGCCGGAAGCCGGCTCCGCGGCGGCCTCGGCCATCGACCGGGCGGTCGTCTCCACCCCGAGGGTGGCCTGGGCGGCGGCCTCGCTGGGGACGACGGCCGTGGCCGGCGCGGGACCGGCACCAGGAGCCGGGCCGACCGAGGGGCCGGCTGCGGACGAGGGGTGGGCCGCGGCGGTGCGGCCGGTGCTGGTGGTGCTCATCTCGACGATCTCCCTGGGCGCGGGGTGGGGTGCTGCGGCGGACGCCTGTCGGTGGGCGGGGAGTCGGCCAGGCGGTGCCCGGCCAACAAAAAACCCCTCGTGCCGGCTGGCACGGAGGGGTGGCGCGTCGGTCGGGAGGGACCGGCGCGCTAGTGGATCGCTACGAGCAGACGAGTGCGTGGCACGAGGACACTGTGCGCCCCGCAGCACGACCACGTCAACCGCGACGTCCCACGTCGTGGGATGGGCCTAGACGGTTCCTGGGACGGCGGTCGCCGCCGACACCGGTCCGGACACGACGTCGAGCAGGTCCGGGTCGAACGCGTCGATGACCGCCGGCAGTTCCGCGGGGCTGGTCGGGCGGCCCAGCAGGAAGCCCTGCAGGTACCGGCAGCCGAGGTCGCGCAGCGCCGCCAGCTGCTCGGGGGTCTCCACGCCCTCGGCGACGACGTCGATGGACAACCGCTGCCCGAGCTCGATGACGCTGTGCACGAGTGCGGCGCTGCGCGCGTCCTCGGCGATGCCGGCGAGGAACTCCCGGTCCATCTTGAGCACGTCGACCGGCAGCCGGGCCAGGTAGGCGAAGGTCGAGTACCCCCGCCCGAAGTCGTCGAGGGAGATGACGCACCCCATGTCGTGCAGCGTCTGCAGGTCGCCGTCGGCCCGGTCCGGCTGACCGATGAACAGCGACTCGGTCACCTCCAGCATGAGCCGCTGCGGCGGCAGCCCGGCCCGCGCGAGAGCGGCGGCGACGTCGGGCACCAGGCTGCCCGACTGCAGGTGCCGCACGCTGATGTTCACCCCCAGTCGCAGGTCGCGGCCCGCGCGGACCAGGCCGGCCAGCTCGGCGGTCGCCTGGTCCAGCACCCACCGCTGCAGCGGCACGATCAGCCCGTCGTCCTCGGCCAGCGGCACGAACTCCTCCGGCGACACCTCACCGAGCACCGGGTGGTCCCAGCGGACCAGCGCCTCGACGCCCAGCACCCGGCGCTCCGCGACGCCGACGACCGGCTGGTAGACCAGCCGGAGCTGCCCCCGGGACAGCGCGTCGGGCAGGTCGCGGGCCAGCCTGGTGCGCCGGACGGTGGCGCTGTCGGCGGTCTCGCCGTGCCGACGTACCCGCCCCTTGCCGGCGGCCTTGGCCGCACGCAGGGCCAGGTCCGCGTGCCGGATGGTCGCCGGCACCTCGTCGGCCGGGGCCAGCTCGGTGACCCCGATGCTGCAGGAGACGTCGAAGACCAGGTCCGGGTCCGCGCCCGGGGTGGGCACCGAGCGGTGGACACCGGCCAGCTCGGCGATGATCCGCTCCCCCAGCGCCGTCGCCTCGTCCAGGTCGGCCCGCACGACGACGGCGAACTCGTCACCGCCGAGCCGTCCGACCAGGTCCCGGTCCCGGACGGAGGCGCGCAGCCGGTCGGCGACCTCGGTCAGCAGCAGGTCACCGGCCTCGTGCCCGGCGATGTCGTTGACCGCCTTGAAGCCGTCGAGGTCCAGCAGCAGCAGGCACGAGGCCTCCCCCTCCGCGGCCCGGCTGCGGGCGCCGGCCAGCGCGGCCATCAGCCGGGCCCGGTTGGGCAGCCCGGTGAGGTAGTCGGTGTAGGCCATCCGCTCCAGCTCGAGCTCGCTGTGCCGGCGCTCGTCGACGTGCCGCAGGTACAGCACCAGCCCGCCGCCACCCAGCTCGGGGGCGGTGACGTCGGGGCGCCGCAGGTCACCGGAGGCGAGCACCCGCACCGTCTCGTAGGACCGCCAGCTCCCGTCCTTGCCGCGCAGCCGGAAGACCCGCCCGCGGCTCTGCCCCGGGTCGGCGCCCGTGGTCAGCACTGCCGCCAGCTCGGCCCGGTCCTCGCCGTGCACGAACTCCACCAGCTGCCGGCCCTCGAGGTCGCGCGCCGACCAGCCGTGCGGGTGCCGGCCCGCGGTGGAGTCCCAGGTGATCCGACCGCGGTGGTCCAGGACGATGGTGACGTCGGCGGCGCTGTGCACCAGCGTCCGGAAGTAGGCCTCGGTGCGCAGCACCTGCCGGGTCAGCCGGGCGCCGTCCGCCGCCCACACCAGGGTGCGGGCGAAGGTGAGCAGCAGCAGCAGGGCCGCGGCCATCGCCTCGACCGGCAGGATCGACCTCCCGCCGATCCGGCCGACCAGCAGCACGAGCACCACGCCGAAGGCGGCGCAGTAGCTGACCACCACGCCCAGCAGGGGCACCTCGGGGGGCTCGTCCGGGTCGGTGGACCGTCCCGGGTCGGCGGCGATGGCGAGGGTGCCGAAGCCCAGCATGGCCAGCCAGGCGGTGCCGCTCACCACGTCGGTGACGACGGAGGGGCGGACCACGGCGATGGCCCCGCTGACGGTCACCACGGCCACCGCGGCGAAGCAGCCCAGCAGCCAGCCGGCAGCGGCCCGCCGGGCCTGCCCCACCCCCGCGAAGGTGACCAGCCCGACGGTGCACAGCACCACCCCGGCGGCGGGGTAGCCGTGTGCCATGAGGTCGTCGACGGAGTCGGCCGTCCGGTCCAGCGCGGCACCGATCACCATCTCGGCCAGCGCGGACAGCGCGACCAGGGCGACGGCCGCATCCAGCGCCACCCGGGCACCGATCCCGATGGTGGCCGACCGGATCAGCCGGGCGCAGCCCAGCAGCGCGAACGGGACCGCGGCCACCAGCGGGACGTCCTGCGGCCCGGCGGTCACCGCGTTGACCCCGACCCCGCGCACGGCGGCGATCGCCTCGCCCAGCGTCAGCAGACCGGCGAGGACGGCGAACGCCCGCCAGGGCGCCGCGGACTCCCGGTCCAGCCGCATCGCGTGCCGCACCACGAGCACCCCGATGGCCAGCGACGCCGCGCTGAGCACCGCCGGTGCCGTGTGCGCCGCGGCCGCGGGCCAGGCCGTCTCCACGAGGGCGAGGCCGACGGCGACCGCGCCGAGCAGGGACAGCACCGCCGCCCGGGGCCAGCGCGCCACCGCGGGCACGAGGGGCAGCGCCGGCACGCCGGCCGACGACGCAGGCAGTGCGGTCACGAGGCGCCGACCCGACCGGTCAGCCCGGGCCACAGCCGCCCGGTGTCGGACTCCAGCAGCTGCACCAGTCCGGTCAGCCCGACCGGGCGGGAGAGCAGGAACCCCTGGGCGTACCCGCACCCGAGGCCGCGCAGGACCGTCAGCTGGCTGGTGGTCTCCACGCCCTCGGCCACGACGTCGATGCCCAGGGTCGCGGCCAGCGTGACCACGGCCTGGCAGACCGCCCGGCTGTAGGGGTCCCGGTCCACCCGGGACAGCAGGCTCCGGTCCAGCTTGATGATGTCGACCGGCAGCCGGCCGAGCGCGGGCAGCGAGGAGCGCCCGCTGCCGAAGTCGTCCAGGGCCAGGCGCACGCCCATCAGCCGCAACGCCGCCACGTCGTCGGCGAGCGCATCGACCTCGAGGATCGACTCGGCGATCTCCAGCACCAGTCTCTCCGGCGGCAGGCCACTGTCCCGCAGGGCAGCCGTCACGTCACCGACCAGCGTCCCGGCCGCGAGGTGGGCGGCCGAGACGTCGACCGCCAGCTTCAGCTCACCACGGTCCCGCGGCAGGGTCAGCGCAGCGGCGGTCGCCTCGCGCAGCACCCAGCGCTGCAGGTCCACCGCCAGCCCGGCCCGCTCGGCGACCGGCAGGAACTCCTCCGGCGGCACCTCCCCGTGCAGCGGGTGCTGCCAGCGCAGCAGCGCCTCGACCCCGGTGACCCGCTGGTCGTCCAGGGCGACGATCGGCTGCCAGACCAGGGCGAGCTCGCCGCGCTCCCGGGCGCCGACCAGGTCCTCGCGCAGCTGCTCCCGGCGGTCGCGAGCCGCGGACAGCTCAGCGCGGTACCGGCGCACCGAGCCGCTGCCGGCCGACCGGGCGTCCACGACGGCGAGCTCGGCCCGGTCGACCGCCTGCTCCTCGGTCAGCCCGCGCTCCAGCGACACCAGCCCGACCGCCCCGGACAGGTCCACGATCCCGGCGTCGGTCACGATCGGCGCCTCGATCGCCGCGAGGCACCGGTCGGCGAGCCGGTCGTGCTCGTCCCCGGTCCCGTGCGCCAGCACGCTGAAGAGCTCGGTGCCGACCCGGGCCACCTGGTCCTCGCCGCGCACGGTCGCGCGCAGCCGGCGGGCGACCTCGCCCAGCGTCGTCTCGACGACCTCGCTGCCGGCGTTGTCGAGGGCCTCGCGCAGGCCGTGCAGCTCGACCAGCAGCAGCGCGGCGTCGGTCGGCGCGTCGTCCGGACCGGCCAGCAGCCCGGCCAGGGCCAGCCGTTGGGCCGCCCGGTTCGGCAGCCCGGTGAGGGGGTCGACGAAGGCCAGCGAGCGCAGCTCGTGCTCACGGTCGAGCCGGGCGGTGACGTCGCGGCAGTGCAGCACGAGCGCCGCGACGTCGGCGTCCCCGCGCAGGTCGCTGACCCCGGCCTCGAAGACCCGCCAGGCGCCGGTGCGGTCGGCCAGCCGGAAGCAGCGCAGCCCGCTGACGTCCCCGTCCGACCCCTCGCCGGTGAGCCAGGCGGTCACCTCGGCGGCGTCCTCCGGGTGCACGACGTGCGGCAGCAGCCGGCCCCGCAGGCCCGGTTCGTCGGCCGGCTCCACCGCGGGAGCCGCCCAGCCGATCCGCAGGTCGCCGTCGAGGATGAGCACCGCGTCGCTGCTGGAGCGGACCAGCGAGCGGAAGTAGGCCTCGCTCCGGCGCAGCCGCGCGGCGACCCGGTGCTCGACCCGGGCGGCGGTGGCGCGGTGGACGGCGGTCAGGGACAGACAGCTCAGCAGGGCGACCGTGGCGGCCGGGGAGGGATCGGCACCCAACAGCGGCGCACCGAGGTAGACGACCCCGGCGGCCACGGTCACCAGGTGCGGGAGCAGCTGACCGACCACGTTGAGCCGGGCACTGGCCCGGGTCGGCGGCGCCTCGGCGTGGGCGCCCGGATCACGCACCGCCGCCACGCAGACCAGCAGCAGGGCGACGAGCTCACCGGCGGGTGCGGCGCCGTCCAGGGCGGCGAGGTGCAGCTCCTCGCCGGCGATCGCCAGGCCGTGCGTGGTCGCCCAGGTCGCTGCGGCGAGCAGCAGCAGGGCGCCGGCGCACCGCCGCGGCCCGGCGGACGCCGCGATCACCAGGAGGACGGCGGACAGCACCGAGGCGGTCACCAGGCAGGCGACCTCCAGGACGACGCGGTCCGCGCCGTCCAGGGGCTGGGTCCGCATCGCCGGTCCGACCACCAGCACCTGGGCCAGGACCAGGGAGGCGCAGAAGAAGAGGGCGGTCTCGGTGGCCAGCCGGGCACCGCCACGGCGCAGCCTGCCCCGGGACAGCAGGGTGAGGACGGCGACCAGCGCGAGCAGCGCCGCCGGCAGCTGGACCAGTCGCCCGGCGGCGTCGAACACGCCCTCCGGCGGAGGGTCGGGCAGCAGCCCGGCGAACAGGCTGGTGCCCAGCCCGAGGAGCACGGCGACGGAGAGCAGCCGCCAGCCGCGCAGGCCGCCGGAGAGGCGGCCCCCGGCGCGCCACAGCAGCCCGGCGGTGACCAGCGCGGCAGCGCACAGCAGCAGGTCGGCGGCCAGCGGGGCGGCACCGCCCGCGGCCCCGGTGAGCACCGGGACGGCGACCAGCCACCCAAGTGCCCGCCACCGGCGTGTCCGCTCCACCCCAGGACTGTCGGCGCGGGAGCGCGCCGGCAACAGCGCGAACGGCCCGGCCTCACCCCATCGGGCGGGGCCGGGCCGGTGCGGACGTCAGCCGCAGACCGCGCCCTGGGCCGCCGAGCCGACCAGCTTGGCGTACTTGGCGAGCACGCCGCGGGTGTAGCGCGGGGCCGGCGGCGCCCAGCCCTCCCGGCGGCGGGCCAGCTCCTCGTCGTCGACCAGGAGCTCCAGCGTGCGGGCGGCCAGGTCGAGCCGGATCCGGTCACCGTCGCGGACGAAGGCGATCGGGCCGCCGTCGACGGCCTCGGGCGCGATGTGGCCGACGCACAAGCCGGTGGTGCCGCCGGAGAACCGGCCGTCGGTGAGCAGCAGCACGTCCTTGCCCAGCCCGGCGCCCTTGATCGCGCCGGTGACGGCGAGCATCTCGCGCATGCCGGGGCCGCCGCGCGGGCCCTCGTAGCGGATCACCACGACGTCGTCCTTCTGGAGCGTGCCCTCGGTGACGGCGTCCATGGCGCCCTGCTCGCCGTCGAAGACCCGGGCGGTGCCCTCGAAGACGTCGGCGTCGAAGCCGGCGGACTTCACCACCGCGCCCTCCGGCGCGAGCGAGCCGCGCAGGATCGTCAGGCCGCCGGTCTTGTGGATCGGGTCGTTCATCGCGTGCACGATCGTGCCGTCGAGGTCCGGCGGGCTGATCTCGGCGAGGTTCTCGGCCATCGTCTTCCCGGTGACGGTGAGCACGTCGCCGTGCAGCAGCCCCGCGTCCAGGAGTGCGCGCAGCACGACCGGCACGCCGCCGACGCGGTCGACGTCGGTCATCACGAACCGGCCGAACGGCTTCACGTCGGCCAGGTGCGGGGTGCGGTCACCGATCCGGTTGAAGTCGTCGAGGGTGAGGTCGACGTCGGCCTCGTGCGCGATCGCCATCAGGTGCAGGACGGCGTTGGTCGAGCCGCCCAGCGCCATGACGACGGTGATCGCGTTCTCGAACGCCTTCTTGGTCATGATCTGCCGCGCGGTGATGCCCTTGCGGAGCAGCTCGACGACGGCCTCACCGGAGGCGATCGCGATGGCGTCCCGGCGGGCGTCCGGCGCCGGCGGGGCGGCGCTGCCGGGCAGGGCCATGCCCAGCGCCTCGGACACGCTGGCCATCGTGTTGGCGGTGTACATGCCACCGCAGGAGCCCATCCCGGGGCAGGCGGCCTTCTCGATGGCGGTCAGCTCGTCGCGGGTGATCTTCCCGGCGGCGCAGGCGCCGACGCCCTCGAAGACGTCGATCAGGGTGAGGTCCTTGTCGCCGAGCTTCCCCGGCAGGGTCGAGCCGGAGTAGACGAACACGCTGGCCAGGTCCAGGCGGGCGGCGGCCATCAGCATGCCGGGCAGCGACTTGTCGCAGCCGGCCAGCAGCACCGAACCGTCCAGCCGCTCGGCGAACATGACCGTCTCGACCGAGTCGGCGATGACCTCGCGGGAGACCAGCGAGGCGCGCATCCCCTCGTGGCCCATGGAGATGCCGTCGGAGACCGAGATGGTGCCGAACTCCAGCGGGTAGCCGCCGGCGGCGAACACGCCCTCCTTGGCCCGCTTCGCCAACCGGTCCAGCGACAGGTTGCACGGGGTGATCTCGTTCCAGGAAGAGGCGACGCCGATCTGCGGCTTGGCGAAGTCGTCGTCGCCCATGCCCACCGCGCGGAGCATGGCCCGGGCCGGGGCCTTGGCGTCCCCGTCGGTGACCTCGCGGCTGCGGGGCTTGATGTCGGCAGTGCCGGAGCTGGTGGGGCGGTCCTCGACGGTCGTCACGACCGGCGATGGTAGGCCGGTCGCGGCCGGTGCACCGGTCGGCTGGGTGGTCGTCATGGCGTGCTCCTGATCAGGGACGGGGGCCGGGAGAACCGGCCGGGAGGGTGGGCTCGGACTCCGCTGCGGCGCTCCGGCGCGCCCAGTGGCCGGCCAGCAGCGAGCCCGAGACGTTGTGCCAGACCGAGAAGAGCGCCGCGGGCAGCGCGGCCGCGGGAGAGAAGTGCGCCGTGGCCAGCGCCGCCGCCAGCCCGGAGTTCTGCATGCCGACCTCGATGCTGACCGCCCGCCGGCCCTGCTCGTCGAAGCCGCAGACGCGGGCCACCGCGTAGCCCAGGCCCAGGCCCAGCAGGTTGTGCGCGACGACCGCCACGACCACGAGCAGCCCCACCGACAGCAGGGTGTCCGCGCTCGCCGCGACGACGATCGCCACCACCACGGCGATCCCGGCGACCGAGACCAGCGGGAGGAGGTCCAGCAGCCGCTCGATCAGCCGCGGGACGAGCCGGCGCAGCAGCAGCCCCAGCAGGACCGGCACCAGCACGATCTGCAGGATCGAGGTGAACAGCCCGGCGCCGTCGACCGGGAGGTACTGGCCGGCCAGCCACAGCACCAGCAGCGGGGTGAGGAACGGGGCCAGCAGGGTGGAGACCGACGTCATCGCCACCGACAGCGCGGTGTCGCCGCGGGCCAGGTAGACGATCACGTTCGACGCGGTACCGCCGGGGGCGGAGCCGACCAGCACCATCCCGGCCGACAGCGCCGGGGAGAGGTCGAGCGCCTCGGCGATCCCGAACGCCAGCCCGGGCATGACGACGAACTGGGTGGCCACCCCGGCGAGCAGCGCCCAGGGGCGGCGCGCCACGACCGCGAAGTCGACCGGCCGCAGGGTCATGCCCATCCCGAGCATGATCACCGCGAGCAGCCAGGGGACCGCCGCCGTCCCCCCGGCGAACGCCCCGGGGGCCGCCAGCGCCAGCGCACCGGCCAGCACGACGATGACGGCGAACCAGCGCCCGACGAACGAGCTCACGGCCCTGATCTGGTGCACCCCGGACTCCTCTCGCGCGCAGCACTGCGGCCGGCCAAGCGTGCGGGCCGGTGGACGGGGGCACAAGGAGACCCTTGATGCTGGTACTGGCACCACCACCCGACGTCGTCCCGAGGAGGTCCGCGTGACCGGTTCCCCACGCACCGAGCTGGCGGCCTTCCTGCGCTCCCGGCGCCGGCAGGTGGAGCCCGCCTCGGTGGGGCTGCCCGGGCACGGCGCCCGGCGCGCGCCCGGGCTGCGGCGGGAGGAGGTCGCGCTGCTGTCCGGGGTCAGCCACACCTGGTACACGTGGCTGGAGCAGGGCCGGGACATCTCGCCGTCCCGGCAGGTGGTGGACGCCGTCGCCCGCACGCTGCAGCTCTCACCGGCCGAGCACGAGTACGTGCTGCGGCTGACCGGGCACGCCGCGACGGCACCGGCCGAGCCCGGTCCGGCGGAGCTGCCGGCGCACGCCGTGCGGCTGCTGGACGCCCTGGGCCCCTCCCCCGCGTTCGTCCTCACGCACAGCTGGTCCATCCTCGGCTGGAACGCCGCGTACGAGCGGCTCTACCCCGGGGTGGCCACCGCGCCGGAGGGCGAGCGGAACCTGCTGTGGGTGGTGTTCACCGACCCCGCCGTGCGCAGCCTGCTCGGCGACTGGGCCACCGACAGCCGGCGCTTCCTCACCCAGTTCCGGGCCGAGGTCGGCAGTCGGGTGCACGACCCGGCCGTCGTCGACCTGGTCACCCGGCTGCAGGCGGCCAGCGAGCACTTCCGGGCCGGCTGGGCCAGCCACGACGTCGACTCGTTCAGCTCCAGCGAGCGCCGCTTCGAGCACTCCCGGGTGGGCAGCCTGCTGCTGGAGCACCACCAGCTCACCCTGGCCGACTCCCCCGACCTGCACCTGGTCGTCTACACGGCCGCCGCGGGCACCGACAGCGCCGCGCGGCTGGCCCGGCTGAGCAGCGATTGACCGACCCCCACCGGCCACCCCGCCGCATCTGGGACCATCGAGGGGTGGCTGTCGCTCGCATGCGGATGAGCCGGATCGCGCTCGTCCCCGTCCTCTTCCTGACGATCTGCGTGCTCCCGGTGACCGTCGGCACGCCCTGGGCGTGGCTGCTGATGGCGGTGCCACTGGCGCTGGCCGCCTGGGTGTTCCGGGTCGGCGTCGACCTCGGGGACGACGGGGTCACCGTGCGGTCGCTGGTCGCCCGCCGCACGATCGCCTGGGACGAGGTGGCCGGCATCCGGGTCGGTGAGCGCGCCGACCTGTGGCTGGTCACGACCGCCGGCACCCAGCTGCAGCTGCCGGTGCTGCGCGCCCGCGACCTGCCCCGGCTGGCCGCCCTCTCCGGCGGCCGCATCCCCGCCCCCTGACGGCCCCCGCGCAGGGGCCCGGCCCGAGCTTGCGAGGGTCGGGGGGCGCGGGGGTCCTTTCAGTAGTCGGTGACCACGTTGGACAGGGGCTCCCCGGCCAGCACCCGGGCCAGCTGGTCGGTGACGGCGGCGGTGGCGCGGTCGTTGGTGGCGGGCACCGCGCCGGCCACGTGCGGGGTGAGCAGCAGGTTCGGCGCGGACCACAGCGGGTGGCCGGCGGGCAGCGGCTCGGGGTCGGTCACGTCCAGGGCGGCGCGCAGCCGGCGCGAGGTCAGCTCGGCCAGCAGGGCGTCGGTGTCCACGACCACGCCGCGGGCGGCGTTGACCAGCAGGGCGTCGTCCTTCATCGCGGCGAGGAAGGACGCGTCGACGAGGCCGGTGGTCTGCGGGGTCACCGGCACGATGAGCACCACGACGTCGGCCTCGGGCAGCAGCTGCGGCAGCTCGTCGATGCTCCGCACCCCGTCCCGGGCGGTGCGGGCGACGTAGGTGATGTCGACGTCGAAGCCGGCCATCATCCGGCCGATCGTGCGGCCGATGTCACCGGCGCCCACCATCAGCACCTTGGCCCCGATCAGCGAGTGCTCGGTACGGAAGTCCCAGCGGCCGGCGTCCTGCTCGCGGGTGAAGTGCGGGATGCCCCGCTGCGCGGCCAGCGTGGCGGCGACCGCCCACTCCGCGGTCGAGGGGGTGTGCGCGCCCCGGGCGTTGCACAGCGTGACCCGCTCGGGGAGCCGGCCGACGAACTTCTCCGCCCCGGCGCTCATCAGCTGGACCAGCCGCAGTTGCGGCAGCGCGTCCAGCACCTCGGCGGCGATCTCCCCGCCGCCGCGCGGCACCAGCACCTGGGCCTGCGCCGCCTCCCCGGTGGGCGCCCCCTCGTCGGGGAACCGGTGGGCGCGGACGCGGGGCGAGAGGGCCTCGGCGGCCTCGGCGAGGGCCCGGGAGGGGACGAGCACGTGCAGCGTCTCCTCCGGGCCCAGGGGCAGCGTGGTGGCGGTGTCGGGACCGGTGACGTCGGGCACGGGTCCCGACCCTAGGCGGGCCCGCTCGGCGCAGCGCGCCGGGCAGCCGCCGTACTGTTGCCGAGGTGGGACGGCGGACGACAGCACCCGGTGCCCGGCGGCTGACGGCACTGCTCCTGGGCGGGCTGCTGCTGGCCGGTTGCGGCGGCGGCTACGAGCCGGCCGGCCCCTTCCGCGACGTGCCGCAGGGGCAGCCCCCGCAGGTCGCCCCGCCGCAGGAGAGCACCCCGATCCCGGCGCCCGGCCGGCCGTCCACCCCGGGCGCCGAGGACGAGCAGGCCGGTGACCCGAACGTGGTCGCCACCGACCTGGTCGTGCCCACCGGCCTGGCACTGCTGCCGGACGGGACGGCGGTGGTCGGTGAGCGGGACACCGGGCGGCTGCTGCAGGTCTTCCCCGACCGCGCCGAGCCCCGGGAGCTGATGACCGTGCCGGGCATCGACACCGGCGGGGACGGCGGGCTGCTCGGGCTGGCCCTCTCGCCGACGTTCGCCGAGGACGGGCTGCTCTACGCCTACGTCTCCACCGCGACCGACAACCGGGTGGTGCGCTTCCCGATCGGCGGCACCCCCAACCCGGTGCTGACCGGCATCCCCCGCGGGGAGGTGCACAACGGCGGCGGTCTGCTGTTCGGGCCGGACGGCGTGCTGTACGTGGGCACCGGCGACGTCGGGGACCCGGCACTGGCGGCCGACCCGGCGTCGTTGGCCGGCAAGGTGCTGGCCGTCGACGTCTTCGGTCAGCCGGTCGGCGCCGGCCCGGTCCTGACCCGCGGGCACCGGGACGTCACCGCGCTCTGCCAGAGCGGCGACCAGCTCTACGGGACCGACGACGCGCTGCAGGGGCCCGACGAGTTCAACGCGCTCGCCGCCGGCGGCGACTACGGGCCCGGCGGCGTCGCACCGGTGCTCGAGGTGCCCGGGGAGGAGGGTGGGCTGGGCGGCTGCGCGGTCACCGGCCCCTACGTCTTCCTCGGGGCGCTCGACGGGCAGCAGGTGCACGTCGTCGAGCTCGACGGGGCGCGGGTCCCGGTCGAGGAGCCGACGGCGTTCCTGGACGAGGACTACGGCCGGCTGCGCGCGGTGGCCCTGGACGCCGAGGGCGCGCTGTGGATCACCACCTCCAACCGCGACGGGGTGGGCACGCCGGACGCGGACGACGACAAGGTGCTGCGGGTGCTCCCGCCGACCTCCTCGGCGGGCTCCCCGCTGTAGCCGGGCCGGGAACTACCGGGTGAAGCGGTGGACCACGTGGTCGGGCGGGTCGACCGGGTTGTCCGGCACCAGCTCACCCGCGGCGTACCAGCGCGCCCCGGCGCGGCGCAGCGCCCGCCACGAGGCCTCGTTGCCCAGCGCCACGGGGACCAGGAGGTCGTGCGCCTCGGGGTGGTCGGCGAGGCCGCGGGCGACGGCGGCGGCGATCATCGCCGCCCCCAGCCCCCGGCCGCGGGCCCCCGGCTCACCGACCAGGTAGTCGATGCTCAGCGCGCCCGCGGGCACCGGGCAGATCGCCGACAGCTCGGCGAGCGACTCGGGTTCGTCGGCGAACGCGTACACCTGGACGAACCCGAACGGCTCGCCCTCGTACACGCCGAGGTACACCGCCGTCGGGTCGGCGCCGTCGACGCTCGGCCCGTACTGCCGTTCGACCGCAGCGGGACTCGGGTCGTCGTCCCACCAGCGGGCGACCAGCGGCTCGGCCAGCCAGCGGCTGAGCAGCGGGAAGTCCGCCCGCCGCAGCGGGCGCAGCTCGACGGCGGGCAGCCCCACCGCCCCAGGCTAGGAGCCCAGCACCCGCTCCTCCAGCATCCGCTTCACCGTGGGGGCATCTGCCTTGCCGCGGGTGGTCTTCATGACCGCCCCGACGAGCGCACCCAGCGCCTGGACCTTGCCGGCCTTGACCTTGGCGATGACGTCGGGGGCGCCGGCGATCGCGGCCTCGACGGCGGCGACCAGCTCGTCGGACTCCCCCATCACCGCCAGCCCCTGCGCCTCGACGACCTGCGCCGGGTCGCCCTGGCCGGCCAGCACGCCGTCGAGCACCTGGCGGGCGAGCCCGTCGTTGATGGTGCCCTCGTTGACCAGCCGGACCAGCTCGGCCACCTGTGCCGGGGTGATCGCCAGCTCGGCGAGTTCGGTGCCGGCCTCGTTGGCCCGGCGGGCGAGGTCGCCCAGCCACCACTTGCGGGCGTCACCCGGGGTGGCGCCGGCGGCGACGGTCTGCTCGACCAGGCCCAGCGCTCCGGCGTTGGCCAGCCAGGTCATCTCGGTGCCGGAGATGCCCCACTCCTGCTGGAGCCGGGTGCGCCGGGCGGCGGGCAGCTCGGGCAGCCCGGCGCGCAGCTTCTCGATCCACTCGGCGTCGGGGGCCAGCGGCACCAGGTCGGGCTCGGGGAAGTACCGGTAGTCGGTCGCCTCCTCCTTGCTGCGCCCGGAGGAGGTGCTGCCGGTGTCCTCGTGGAAGTGCCGGGTCTCCTGCACGATGCGGCCACCTCCGTCGAGGACGGCGGCCTGCCGGCGCATCTCGAAGCGGACGGCGCGCTCGACCGACCGCAGCGAGTTCACGTTCTTGGTCTCGGTGCGGGTGCCCCACTCCAGGTCGCCGACCGGGTTGAGCGAGATGTTGACGTCGCAGCGCAGGCTGCCCTGCTCCATCCGCACGTCGGAGACGCCGAGGGCCTGGACGATCTCGCGCAGCTCGGTGACGTAGGCGCGGGCGACCTCGGGGGCCAGCCGGCCGGCGCCGGGCACCGGGCGGGTGACGATCTCGACCAGCGGGATGCCGGCCCGGTTGAAGTCGATCAGCGAGTGGTCGGCGCCGTGGATGCGCCCGGTGGCCCCACCGACGTGCAGGTTCTTGCCGGTGTCCTCCTCCAGGTGCACCCGCTCGATCTCCACGCGGTGCGTCGTCCCGTCGACCTCGACGTCCAGGTGGCCGGCGACGCACAGCGGCTCGTCGTACTGGCTGGTCTGGAAGCCCTTGGGGATGTCGGGGTAGAAGTAGTTCTTCCGGGCGAACCGCGACCAGTTCGCGATCCGGCAGCCCAGCGCCAGGCCGATCTTGATGGTCGCCTCGACGGCGGCGGCGTTGGCCACCGGCAGCGAGCCGGGCATGCCCAGGCACACCGGGCAGGTGTGCGTGTTGGGCTCGGCACCGAAGGTGGTGGCGCAGCCGCAGAACATCTTGGAGGCGGTGCCCAGCTCGACGTGGGTCTCCAGCCCGATGACCGGCTCGTAGCGGGTCAGGACGTCGTCGAACTCGACCAGCCGGTCGGCGGTGCTGGTCATGGCTTCTCCTCCGGGTGGGACGTCGTGGTCGAGCCGGTGGCGGCGCTGCGGGTGGTGAACCAGGCACCGATCGCGGTCAGCACGCCCAGCACGATGAAGACGGCGAAGATCGCCTGGCCGGTCACGGCCCAGAGCACGGCGCCGGCGACGATCACGAAGACGGTCAGCCCCCAGGCTGCCTTCATGGGCCCGTTCACGCGGCACCCGCCGGGGTGCCCAGCTCGTCGAGCAGCCGGTGGCCTCGGGCGGCGTCCTGCGCGGCCTCCAGCGCGGCGGCGACCCGGTAGCAGCGGTCGTCGGCCAGCGCCGGGGCCATCACCTGCAGCCCGACCGGCAGCCCCTCGGACAGCCCGCTGGGCACCGAGATCGCCGGGAGGCCGGCCAGGCTGGCCGGCAGGGTGCACAGGTCGGCGGCGTACATCGAGATCGGGTCGTCGACCCGGGTGCCGATCGGGAACGCGACGGTCGGGGTGGTGGGGCTGACCAGCACGTCGACGTCGGCGAAGGCGGCGCTGAAGTCGCGGGTGATCAGCGTGCGCACCTTCTGCGCCTGGCCGTAGTAGGCCTCGTAGTACCCGCTGGACAGCGCGTAGGTGCCCAGGATGATGCGCCGCTTGACCTCCGGGCCGAAGCCCTGCTCCCGGGTGATCGCCATGACCTCGTCCAGGTCGCGGCTGCCGTCGTCGCCGGCCCGCAGGCCGAACCGGACGCCCTCGTAGCGGGCCAGGTTGCTGGAGGCCTCGCTCGGCGCGATCAGGTAGTAGGCGGGCAGCGCCAGGTCGAAGGAGGGGCAGGAGACCTCGGTGACCTCCGCGCCCAGCCCGGCCAGCACCTCGATCGCCTCGCGGGTGCGGGCCAGGACGCCGGGCTCGTAGCCGTCGGCGTGACCTTCCCCGCCGAGCTCGCGGACGACCCCGACCCGCACGCCGCGCAGGTCGCCGGCCGCGCCTTCCCGGGCGGCGTCGGCCAGCCGGGCGAGCGGGGTGTCGATGCTGGTGGAGTCGCGCGGGTCGTGGCCGCCGATGACCTCGTGCATCACCGCGGCGTCCAGCACCGTGCGGGCCATCGGCCCCGCCTGGTCCAGGCTGGAGGAGAAGGCGATCAGGCCGTAGCGGGAGACCGAGCCGTAGGTCGGCTTGTGCCCGACCAGCCCGGTGAGCGCGGCCGGCTGCCGGATGGAGCCGCCGGTGTCGGTGCCGATGGACCAGGGCGCGAGGTGCCCGGCGACCGCGGCGCTGGAGCCGCCGGAGGATCCGCCGGGGATGCGGTCGGCGTCCCAGGGGTTGCGGGTCACCTGGTAGGCGGAGTTCTCGGTGGAGGAGCCCATCGCGAACTCGTCCATGTTGGTCTTGCCCAGCAGCACGGTGCCGGCCTCGGCGAGCCGGGTGGCGACCGTGGCGCTGTACGGCGGGCGCCAGCCCTCGAGGATCTTCGAGCCGCTCGTGGTGGGCACGCCCTCGGTGACCACCAGGTCCTTGAGGGCCAGCGGCACGCCGGCCAGCGGGCCGAGCTCGGCGCCGGTGGCGCGGGCCTGGTCGACCGCGGCGGCCGCGGCGAGCGCGGCGTCGTCCTCGACGTGCAGGTAGGCGCCGAGCCGGCCGTCGTCGGCGGCGATCCGGTCCAGGTGCGTGCGGGTCACCTCGACGGCGCTCACCTCGCCGGAGCCCAGCAGCCGGGACAGCTCGGCGACGTCGGCGCGGGTCAGGTCACTGCTGGTGCCGGTCACTCGGCGTCCCCCAGGATGCGCGGCACGCGGATGCGACCGTCCTCGGCGGCGGGCGCACCGGCCAGCACGACGTCGCGGGACAGGCTGGGGGTCACCTCGTCGGGGCGGAGCACGTTGGTCAGCGGGACGGCGTGGGTCATCGGCGGCACGTCGGCCACCGCGGCCTCACCGACCCGGGCGACGGCGGCGAGCACCTGGTCGAGCTGGCCGGCGAACCGGTCGAGCTCCTCGTCGGTGACGGCCAGGCGCGACAGACGCGCCAGGTGTGCGACGTCGGAACGGGAGATGCTGCTCATGCTGCGCTGGGACCCCACTTCGGCGGCCGGACGGGCCCGGCCTCGACTCGCTCCAGGACTCAGCCACTCTACGTGGCGCGACCGGGCCGCCCGACCGCGAGCCGGGTTGGTCCCGGGGCCCTCGATGCGGCAGGCTCCCCCTGTCCGCGATCGACGGTGATCGGCCCCGCCTCAGCACGACGTCCGGGGGGATCCGTGTCCTACCTCTTGCGGCTGGTCGTCCCCGACCGGCCCGGCACGCTCGGTGCCGTCGCCACGGCGCTCGGCCAGGCCGGCATCGACATCGTCTCCGTCGACGTCCTGGAGCGCGGCAACGGTGTCGCCGTCGACGACATCGTGGTCGAGCTCCCCGCCGACCGGGTCGCCGACAGCCTGATCACCGCGGCGACCGCCGTGCCGGGCGTGCAGGTCGAGTCGCTGCGCCCCTTCGCCGGTCCGCTGGACACCCACCGGGAGCTGGAGCTGCTCGAGGCGCTGGCCCCGGCCGGGGCGGGCACCGCCAAGGTGCTCGCCGCCGAGCTCCCCCGGGTGTTCCGCAGCGGCTGGGCGGTGGTGCTCGCCGGTCCCGCCGACCAGCTCACCGTGCTGGCCGCGTCCGACGCCGCACCCTCACTGGAGGGCATGCGCACCCCGTGGCTGCCGCTGACCACGCCCCTGCTGCTGCCCAGCGACGGTGACTGGGTGCCCCTGCGCTGGCAGGAGATGGCGGTGGAGATGATGGCCGCGCCGCTGGGCGCCGATGGCACTGCGGTGCTGCTCGGCCGGTCCGGCGGGCCGGCGTTCCGTCGCTCGGAGCTGCTGCGACTGGCCCACCTGACCGGGCTCGCCGCGACGGTCACCCGGCTCCCACCGGTGTAGCTCTCCGGCCCGCCGGGGGCGACGGTTCAGCTGTCCGCCGGCTCCGCACCGTCGCCGATGGTGGCGACCTCGCGGGCGGCGTCCGGCCCCTGCTCGAGCAGCACCGTGAAGCCGTCGTCGTCCAGGACGGGCGCCTTCACCGCGACCGCCTTGTCGTACTTGCTGCCGGGGTCGGCGCCGACGACGACGAAGCCGGTCTTCTTCGACACCGAGCCGGTGACCTTGCCCCCGCGCTCCTGGATGGCGGCGATCGCCTGGTCCCGGCTGTGGTCGCGCAGCGAGCCGGTGACGACGACGGTGATGCCGGTCAGCGGCCCGGGCCCGGAGTCGGACTCGGGGTCGGCCAGCCGGACCCCCGCGGCCCGCCACTTCTCCACCACGTCGCGGTGCCAGTCGACGGTGAACCAGTCGCGCACCGCCGTGGCGATGGTCGGCCCGACGCCCTCGGCGGCGGCCAGCTCCTCCTCGCTCGCCGCCATCAACCGGTCGACCGAGCGGAACTCCCGGGCGAGCGCCTGGGCCGCCGTGGGGCCGACGTGCCGGATCGACAGCGCCACGAGCACCCGCCACAGCGGGACGTCCTTGCGGGTCTGCAGGTTGGTCAGCAGCCGCTTCCCGTTGGCCGAGAGGGTGCCGTCCTTCTTGGTGAAGAAGTCGGTGCGGCACAGCGCGTCCTCGTCGAGGGTGAAGACATCGCCCTCGTCGGCGAGCAGCCGGCTCTCCAGCAGGGCGCTCGCCGCCTCGTAGCCGAGCACCTCGATGTCGAAGGCGCCGCGGCCGGCGACGTGGAAGACCCGCTCCCGGAGCTGGGCGGGGCAGGAGCGGGCGTTCGGGCAGCGGATGTCGGCGTCGCCCTCCTTCTCCGGCCGCAGCTCGGTGCCGCACTCGGGGCAGTGCGTGGGGAAGACGAACTCCCGCTCGGAGCCGTCGCGGGCCGCCACCACCGGGCCGAGCACCTCGGGGATGACGTCGCCGGCCTTGCGGATGACGACCGTGTCGCCGATCAGCACGCCCTTGCGCTGGACCTCGCTGGCGTTGTGCAGCGTGGCCAGCTGCACGGTGGACCCGGCGACCTTCACCGGCTCCATGTAGGCGAACGGGGTGACCCGCCCGGTGCGGCCGACGTTGACCCGGATGTCGTGCAGCTTCGTCGTCGCCTCCTCCGGGGGGTACTTGAAGGCGATGGCCCACCGCGGCGCGCGGCTGGTGGACCCGAGCCGGCGCTGCAGGGCGACCTGGTCGACCTTGACGACGACTCCGTCGATCTCGTGCTCGACGGCGTGCCGCTGCTCGCGGTACCGCTCGATGTAGGCCCAGACCCCGGTGAGGTCGTCGACCACCTCGTACCGTTCGCTGACCGGCAGCCCCCAGGCGCGCAGCTGCTCGTAGGCGTCGGACTGGCGGGCGGGCTCGAAGCCGCGGCGCGCGCCGATGCCGTGCACGACCATGCTGAGCGGACGCTTCGCCGTCTCGCGGGCGTCCTTCTGCCGCAGCGAGCCGGCCGCGGCGTTGCGCGGGTTGGCGAACGGCGCCTTGCCCGCCTCGACCAGGCCGGCGTTGACCTCGGCGAACGCGGCGACCGGGAAGTAGACCTCGCCGCGGACCTCGAGGAACTCCGGCACGTCGTCGCCGGTGAGCTGCTGGGGGACGACGGCCAGGGTGCGGACGTTGGCGGTGACGTCCTCCCCCGTCGTCCCGTCGCCGCGGGTGGCCGCGCCGACCAGCCGGCCGCGCTCGTAGACCAGGTCGATGGCCAGCCCGTCGACCTTCAGCTCGCAGAGGTAGCCGGCGCCGGCGGCACCGTCCCGCTCCGCGCGGGCGGCCCAGGCGGAGAGCTCGTCGGAGGAGAAGGCGTTGTCCAGGCTCTGCATCCGCTCCGGGTGCGTGACCGGGGCGAAGGTGGCGCCGAACCCGCCGTTGACCTTCTGGCTGGGTGACTCCGGGGTCAGCAGTGCGGGGTGGGCCGCCTCCAACGCCTTGAGCTCGCCCATCAGCTCGTCGTACTGGCCGTCGCTGACCAGCGGGGCGTCCTGCACGTAGTAGGCGAAGGCGTACCGGTCGAGCTCCTCGGACAGGTCGCGGTGCCGGGTGCGGGCCTCGTCGGGCACCTCGGTGACGTCCTGCCGGTCGACGGCCGCCTCGACCGTGGGCTGGTCCGCCCGCTCCACCGTGTCCTGCTCCCCTGCCTCGCTGCTCACGGACGAGACGTTATCCGGCGGCTCCGACGGGAAACGGCAGCACAGTCGGCAGCGCGCCACCTCGGGCAGCGAGCAGCCTCCTACGCCACTACAGCGGTGACCCGATGAGGATCTCGGTGTCGTCGGGGCGGTAGGTGCGCCATCGCCCGCCGGGATCTCGCTGCACCCGGAAGCCGTGATGCACCTTGGTGTGGTGCCGTTCGCACAACAGGGCTGAGTTCTGCAGGTTGGTCTCGCCGCCGTGCAGCCAGTGGACGAGGTGGTGGACGTCGCACCAGTGGGTCGGGGCGCCGCAGCCGGCGAACACGCAGGACCCGTCCCGCCGCTCGACGGCCTTGCGCAGCCCGGGGGTGACCACCCGGTGGTCCCGCCCCAGGTCCAGCGGGACCCCGTCGGGGCCCATCACGATGCGGGAGATGCTGCCGTCACAGGCCAGGTAGCGGGCCCGGGCGGCGGAGATCGTCGCCCCGAAGCCCAGCTCCGCCGCACCGGCGCCGGTGGCGGGGTCGACCAGGTCGTCGAGGTCGATGCCCACGACCACGTGCGGCTTCACCGTGCGCAGGATGGGCAGGTTCCCCGAGGCGAGCTGGTTGTCGCAGAGCTGGACGAGGGCGTCGGCGTTCTGCTGCGCGCGGGTCCGCTCATCGCCCTTCGGGCGGTCGGCCTGCACGATCGACTCGATCGCCGCCTGCACCTTCTCCCCACCCACCGCATCCAGGTCGAACCGGCCGGTGACGCTGCCATCGGCGTGCTTGGCGATCGTCAACCGGCGACCCTCCGTCGGGTCCGGCTCCGGGCCGTCCGGGTCGAGGGCGTCTTCGAAGGCCTGCACCGCGGCCACCAGCGACTGGTGCGGAGCCACCGCGGCCACCTGCGCCCACACCCGATCGAACGCAGCAAGGTCGATGCCCTGCTCGGCAGCCTGCGCCCGCTCACGGTCCCCCACCGCAGCGGCGACCACGTCCATCTGCGCCGCCGTCACCGCACCTTCAGCGAACCCGGCGGCCAACGCCGGGAAGTGCTCCAACGCCCGACCCGACCGCAGGATCCGCGACGCCTCGGCCGGCGCCAGCCGGGTGTGCCCGGTCAGCCACGACCGCATGCTCTTCAGCCCGTCGTGCTCGGCGGCCTGGGTGCTGTCCGCGCGGCGCACGGTGCGGGTCAACTCCGCCGACGCACGGTTGACCAGCTGCACCAGCATCGCCGTCCGATCCAGCACCTGACCGTCCGTGAACGAGTGCAGATCGTCGGCCGCGAGGGCGTCCATAGCCGACATCAACTCGCTCACGACACCTCCCGCAGCATTCGAACGTGTGTACGAATGCTACCGCCGTCGAGGACCTCCAGCAACACGAATATGCAGGTCAGACGCCTGTCCACAGATTGCCGCCGCCCCTTGACAGGGTCGGTCCAGCACACCCGCCACCGACCCGGACGACACCATCGCCTGGCGCACCCGACGTCGAGCGCGCCCTCCAGCCGGTCCTCGACGACCGCCTCGCCACGTCGGCGCAGGCCCGGGATGCCGCCGCCTGGCGGGTGTGCTAACGGGACGACGTCCCGGTCAAGGAGGTCGGCAGCCAGGACTCGACCGGGGCGTCACTCCGGCAGCAGGTACTTCGCGGCCTCGCGGACGTGCGCCATCGCCGTCCGGGCGTAGGCCTGGCTCGCCCCGGCCAGGCCGCAGGACGGCGTGAGCGTCACCGCGCCGGCCAGCTCCTCGGCCGGGAAGCCCAGCTCCCGCCACCAGGCCTGCACGCGGCTGGCGGTCGCCTTCGGCCGGCCCAGGTCGGTGTCGGTGCCGGGGACGACGCCCACGAGCAGGTGGGTGCCGGCTTCGATGGCGGTGCCGACGGCGTCGAGGTCCTGGACCAGGCCCAGGTCGAAGGAGAGCCCCTGCGCCCCGGCGGCCCGGAAGAGGTCGAGCGGGGCGCGCTGGGCGCAGCAGTGCACCACGACCGGCGCCGACGCCTGGCGGATGAGCCCGGTGAGCTGCTCCTCCACGACGTTCGACTCGATCGCCGACAGCTTGCCGAACCCGCTGACGGTGGGCAGGCCGCCCTGCAGCACGGCGGGCACCGACGGCTCGTCCAGCTGCACGACGACCGAGGCCTCCGGCACCCGGGCGGAGACGGCGGCGACGTGGGCAGCGATCCCCTCGGCGAGGGACTGCGCCAGGTCGCGGCGCGCCCCGGCGTCCACCACGGCCCGGTCGCCGCGGCTGCGCTCCAGCCCGGCGGCCAGGGTCCACGGACCGGCCACCTGGATCTTCAACGGCCCCACGTAGCGCTCGGCCACCTCGTAGAGCGCGTCCAGGTCGCGGGCCAGGGCCTCCCTGGCCCGGCGCAGGTCGGCGCCCGGACGGGCGACCAGCCGCCAGCCGGCTGGGGTGAGGTCGACGTAGAGGTCGACCAGCAGGGCGGCCGCGCGACCGATCAGGTCCGACCCGGCGCCGCGGCCGGGCAGCTCGGGCAGGTGCGGCAGGTCCGGCAGCTCGCCGACGACCAGCCGCATCGCCTCGACCGGGTCGGTGCCGGGCAGGGACCCGACGCCGGTGGCCGGTCCCCACACCGGGAGCGCCGACCGCACCTCGCCGTCGGCGCCCGGCTCACTGCTGTCGTCCGGGAGGTGCGTCGCCGAGGTCACGTGCCGACCGTAGCCCGCCGTCCCGCCGGCACCGGTGACGGTCAGCTCAGTGGGGTCTCCGGCCGTTCACCGGCGCGCAGCACGGTGCCCTGACCGAGCACCAGGTCACCCCGCTCGGCGTCCGGGGCGTACAGCACGGCCGACTGCCCCGGGGCCACTCCGCGCTGGCGCTCGCCGAGCACGAGGCACAGCCCGCCGTCCTCGGCGAGGGAGACCTCGCAGGCGACCGGCGTGGCGTGGGCGCGCAGCTGCACCTGGGCCCGGAACGGGAGGTCGGGCACCGGCCCGGTCCAGGTGGGCGTCCCGGTGCGCACCTCGTCGACCTCCGCCTGGTCCGCCGTGCCGATCGTCACGGTGCGGCTGACCGGCTCGATCCCGAGCACGTACCGCGGGCGCTGGTCACCGGCGGTCACACCCAGCCCACGACGCTGGCCGATGGTGAAGCCGTGCGCGCCGGCGTGCGTCCCGACGGTCTGGCCGGTCGCGGCGTCGACGACCGGGCCGGGCTGCTCACCGAGCCGGCGGGCGAGGAAGCCGCGGGTGTCGCCGTCGGAGATGAAGCAGATGTCGTGCGAGTCCGGCTTGGTGGCGACCGCGTAGCCGCGCTCGGCCGCCAGCTCCCGCACCCGCTCCTTCGTCATCGAGCCGAGCGGGAAGACGGCGCCGGCCAGCTGCTCGGCGGTGAGCACACCGAGCACGTAGGACTGGTCCTTCGCGGCGTCGACCGAGCGGCGCAGCTCGCCGTCGGCCAGCCGGGCGTGGTGCCCGGTGACGACGGCGTCGAAGCCCAGCGCCCGGGCCCGGTCGAGCACGGCGGAGAACTTGATCTTCTCGTTGCAGCGCAGGCAGGGGTTCGGGGTCCGTCCGGCGGCGTACTCGGCGACGAAGTCGTCGATGACGTCCTCACGGAACCGGTCGGCCAGGTCCCAGACATAGAACGGGATGCCCAGCTCGTCGGCGACCCGCCGGGCGTCGTGGGAGTCCTCGACGCTGCAGCACCCTCGGGCACCGCTGCGCAGCGTCTGCCGGTCGGGCGAGAGCGCCAGGTGCACACCGGTGACCTCGTGTCCCGCCTCGACGGCCAGCGCGGCGGCGACCGCGGAGTCCACTCCCCCGCTCATGGCGGCGATCAGTCGCATCTCAGTGCTGCCCGGTCCCGGCCCGGCGGGCCCGCTCGACGACCGGGCCGATCACCTCGAGCAGCGCGTCGACGTCGGCGTCGGTCGAGGTGTGGCCCAGGCTGAACCGCAACGAGCTGCGGGCCCGGGCGGGGTCGGCGCCGGCGGCCAGCAGCACGTGGCTGGGCCGGGCGACGCCTGCGCTGCAGGCCGACCCGGTCGAGCACTCGATGCCCCGGGCGTCCAGCAGCATGAGCAGAGCGTCGCCCTCCGCACCGGGGAAGGACAGGTGCGCGTTGCCCGGCAGCCGCCCCGGACCACCGGCCACCACGTCGTCCAGTGGCGGGCCGTTGAGCTGGGCGTCGGGCACCTCGGCGACCACCCCGGCGACCAGCCGGTCACGCAGCGCGGCCACCCGCGCAGTGCGCTCGGCCCGGTCCGCGACCGTGGCGTGCGTCGCCGCGGCCAGCCCGACGATCGCGGCGACGTCCAGGGTGCCGGACCGGACGTCGCGCTCCTGCCCACCACCGTGCAGCAGCGGGGTGCACTCGGCGTCCCGGCGCAGCAGCAGCGCCCCGGCGCCCATCGGGCCGCCCACCTTGTGCCCGGTCATGGTCAGGGCGTCGACGCCGATGGCGGCGAAGTCCAGCGGCGACTGTCCGATCGCCTGCACCGCGTCGGTGTGCAGCGGCACCCCGACCTCGTGGGCGACGGCGGCCAGCGCGGTCACGTCGCTGACGGCGCCGATCTCGTTGTTGGCCCACATGACGGTGGCCAGGGCGACGTCCCGCCCGTCACCGAGGGCGTCGGCCAGCGCGTCGGTGGTGACCCGGCCGGTCGGCTCGACCCGCAGCCAGGTGACCTCGGCGCCCTCGTGCTTCTCCAGCCACTCGACGCTGTCGAGGACGGCGTGGTGCTCGGCCGGGCTGGCGACGATCCGGCGACGCCCCTGATCGGCGGTGCGGCGGGCCCAGTACAGCCCCTTGACCGCGAGGTTGTCGCCCTCGGTGCCACCACCGGTGAACAGCACCTCCGACGGCCGCGCCCCCAGGGCGGCAGCCAGGCGCTCTCGCGACTGCTCGGCCACCCGCCGGGCCTCGCGGCCGCTGGCGTGCAGGGAGGAGGCGTTGCCCACCCGGGCCAGCTGCTCGGTCATGGCCGCGAGCGCGGCCGGCAGCATCGGGGTCGTGGCCGCGTGGTCGAGGTAGGTCATGGCACAGCCAGCGTAGGCGCAGCGCGCCAGGGGCAACCCGGTCGTGTCCGACTGGTGGGAGTGCGCACGGCTCCTCCGCCTCCTCGTGCCTGTGGCCGCGACGTACGTCGAGCGCCGACCCGGAGGCCGGCGCCCGACGCGACGTGCTCGATCACCCCTCCTGCAGCCCACCGAGGGAGCGCAGGAGGGCCCTCGGTGCTACTTGCGGGCGCTGATCTGCTCGGTGGCCGCCGGGACGACGGTGAACAGGTCGCCCACCACGCCGAAGTCGGCCAGCTCGAAGATCGGCGCCTCGGGGTCCTTGTTGACCGCGACGATGGTCTTCGAGGTCTGCATGCCGGCCCGGTGCTGGATCGCCCCGGAGATGCCCACCGCGATGTACAGCTGCGGCGACACCGTCTTGCCGGTCTGCCCGACCTGGAAGGAGTGCGGGTAGAAGCCGGAGTCGACGGCGGCGCGGGAGGCGCCGACGGCGCCCCCGAGGGAGTCGGCCAGCCCCTCGATCACCGAGAAGTTCTCCGCGCTCGCCACCCCGCGACCGCCGGAGACGACGATCGCGGCCTCGGTCAGCTCCGGCCGGTTGGACTTCTGCTCCACGACCCGGTCGAGCACCCGGGTCTGCTTGGCGGCCTCGGAGACGGCGACCTGCACCGTCTCCTCGGTGCCTGCGGCCGGGGCCGGCTCGGGGGTGACGGAGTTGCCGCGCAGGGTGTAGATCGGGGTGCCGACGGTGACCTGCGAGTGCACGATCGTCGCCCCGGCGAACGCCACCTGGGTGGCGGTGCCGTCGGCGGCGATCTCGGTGACGTCGGTCAGGAAGCCGCTGCCGGTCTTGATGGCCAGCCGGCCGGCGATCTCCTTGCCCTCCGGGGTGGACGGGATGACGACCGCGGCCGGGGACTTCTCCGCGACCAGCTGTGCCAGCACCTCGGCCTTGGGGGCCACCAGGTAGGCGTCGACGTCGTCGGACTCGGCGACGTAGACCTTCGCCGCGCCGTACTCGGCCAGCACGTCCTTGATGCCGGCAGCGGTGCCGGGGGCACCGATGACGACGGCGGCGGGCTCACCGAGCGCACGAGCGGCGGTCAGCGCCTCCAGCGTCGACTTGCGGGGCCCACCGGCGGCGGGGTTGAGCTCGGCAAGGACCAGGACCTCTGCCATGTCTGTTCTCTCCTCAGCTCTGAGTCGCGCCGGTCAGACGATCTTCTGGGCGGCCAGGTAGCCGACCAGCTTGTCGGCACCGTCGCCCTCGTCGGCGACCTTCACGCCCTCGCCCTTGGGCGGGCGGCCGGCGAAGTCGACGACCTTGCTGGTGGCGGTGGCCAGGCCCACGGTCGACGCGTCGATGCCCAGGTCGGCGAGGGTCTTGGTCTCCACCGGCTTCTTCTTGGCGGCCATGATCCCCTTGAAGGAGGGGTAGCGCGGCTCGTTGATCGTGTCCCAGGTGGAGACGATCGCCGGCAGCGGCGCCTCGACCTCCCAGTAACCGCCGTCGGTCTGCCGCTCGATCTTGGCCATCGAGCCCTCGATCGTGAGCTTGCGGGCGCCGGACAGCTGTGGGATGCCCAGCCGCTCCGACAGCAGCGCCGGCATCACCGACACCTGACCGTCGGTGGACTCGGCGCCGCACAGCACCAGGTCGTACTCCAGCTGCGACAGCGCGGCGGCGATGACGGCGCTGGTCTGCACGGCGCAGGAGCCGTGGATCGCCGGGTCGCTGACGTGCACGGCCTTGTCCGCGCCCATCGACAGGGCCTTGCGGATGGCGTCCGTGGCGGTGTCGGGGCCGACGGTCAGCACCGTGACCTCACCGCCCTGCGCCTCCTTGACGGTGAGCGCCTCCTCGATGGCGTACTCGTCCATCTCGTTGATCACGTTGTCGGCGGTGGCCCGCGCGACGGTGTTGTCCGACGGGTCCAGCTTCCGCTCGCTGCCGGAGTCGGGGACCTGCTTGACCAGAACGACGATGTTCATCGTCAGACCAACCTCCGCGGTGGTTCGGGTGGGCGCGGGCGAAGCCCGCCTCGTGCCGATCATCGAGGCTACTTGCGGGTAACACCCGACGGGGAGGGCGGGGTTGAGTGACCCGGCTCACCGGCGGCTCTCCACTCCCCTGTGCGGGCGAAGTGCTGGAGGACGGCGGTGTGCGGTGCGAGGTCCAGGCCTTGCGCCGTCACCCAGGCGTCGTCGTAGTAGGTGCAGGCGTAGCGCTCCCCGCCGTCGCACAACAGCGTGACCACGCTGCCCGTGCGGCCGGCGGCGAGCATCTCGGCGATGAGCCCGAACGCGCCCCACAGGTTGGTGCCGGTCGATCCGCCGGCCCGGCGCCCGGTCACGTGCTGCAGGTGGCGCATGGCGGCCAGCGAGGCGGCGTCGGGCACGCACACCATCCGGTCGACGATGGTCGGGACGAACGAGGGCTCCACCCGGGGCCGACCGATGCCCTCGATCCGCGAGCCACGCCCGGTGGTGGCCGGGTCGGCGTCCCGCCAGCCGGGGAAGAACGCCGAGCCCTCCGGGTCGACGACGGCCAGCCGGGTGGGCAGCCGGCGGTACCGGACGTACCGGCCGATCGTGGCGCTGGTGCCGCCGGTGCCGGCGCCGACGACGACCCACTCCGGCACCGGGTGCCGCTCCCGGCTCAGCTGCTCGAAGACCGACTCGGCGATGTTGTTGTTCCCGCGCCAGTCGGTGGCCCGCTCGGCGTTCGTGAACTGGTCGAGGTAGTGCCCGCCGGTCTCCGCGGCGATCCGCCGGGCCTCGTCGTAGACCGTGCCGGCGTCGGCCACCAGGTGGCAGCGGCCCCCGTGGAACTCGATGAGCGCGATCTTCTCCGCGCTGGTCGTCGCCGGCATCACCGCGACGAACGGCAGGCCGAGCATCCGGGCGAAGTAGGCCTCGCTGACCGCCGTCGACCCGCTGGAGGACTCCACCACGGTGCTGCCCTCGTGCAGCTGCCCCGAGCACAGCGCGTAGAGGAACAGCGAGCGCGCCAGCCGGTGCTTGAGGCTGCCGGTGGGGTGCGTCGACTCGTCCTTCAGGTACAGGTCGATGCCCCACTCGGGCGGCAGCGGGTAGACCAGCAGGTGGGTGTCGGCGGACCGGTGCGCGTCGGCTTCGACCAGCGCGACGGCCCGCTCGGCCCATGCCCGCCCGCTGGGGTCGGAACGGTCGACGTCGGTGGGGCGCACGGCGGTCACCCGGGCATGGTCCCGCATGCCCGTCCCCGGCGGCGCCGGGTGCTCAGCGGCCGGTGAACGTCGCCTTGCCCGGGCCGCTCTCCAGGAACGAGCGCATCCCGGTCGCCTGGTCCTCGGTGTCGAACAGCTCGGCGAACAGCCGGCTCTCCAGCTCCAGCCCGGCCGCCAGGGTGCCGTCCAGCCCCTCGTCGATGGCCCGCTTCGCCGCGGCCAGTGCCAGCGGCGGACCGGCGGCGAACTTCCGGGCCATCGCCACGGCGGTCGCGTAGACCTCGTCGTCGGGCACGACGGCGTCGGCCAGCCCCATCTCCAGCGCCTCCTCGGCGCCCACGTGCCGGCCGGTGAACACCAGGTCCTTGGCCTTGGCCGGGCCGACCAACCGGGCCAGCCGCTGGGTGCCGCCGGCGCCCGGGACCACCCCGAGCTGGATCTCCGGCTGCCCCACCTTCGCGTCGCGGCCCATGATCCGGAAGTCGGCGCACAGCGCCAGCTCGTAGCCGCCACCGAGGGCGTAGCCGGTGATCGCGGCGATCACCGGCTTCGGGATGTGGGCGACCGTGGTGAACGAGGCGGTCAGCTCCCGGCCCCAGGCGACCATGCTCGCCCCGGTCAGCTGGGACATCGCCTTGATGTCGGCCCCGGCGGCGAACACCCGCTCCCCGCCGTAGAGGACGACGGCCCGCACCTCGGGGTCCTTGCCGGCCTCCAGCGCCGCAGCCCGCACCTCCCAGTGCAGCTGCTCGTCGATCGCGTTCATCTTCGGCCGGTCGAGCCGGATGGTGCCGACGCCGTCCTCGACCTGGAGGGTGACGAACTCGGGCGCTGCCATGCGGGCCTCCGTGTGCTGCGGGACGTCGGTGTCCGGGATCGGTGGTGGGTCAGACCCTAGGTGGCGCGGCGCGCGCTGAACCGCCCGTTCTCGCGCTGCACCTCGAGCGGCAGCCCGAAGGCGTCCGACAGCAGCGGCGCCGTCAGCACGTCGTCCACCGGGCCGGAGCCGACCACCTCACCGCCGCGCAGCAGCAGCGCGTGGGTGTACCCCGGCGGGATCTCCTCGACGTGGTGGGTGACCAGCACCTGGGCGGGCGCGTTGGGGTCGCGGGCCAGGTCCGACAGCCGGGTGACCAGGTCCTCCCGGCCGCCCAGGTCCAGCCCGGCGCCGGGCTCGTCGAGCAGCAGCAGCTCGGGGTCGGTCATCAGTGCGCGGGCGATCTGGGTGCGCTTGCGCTCCCCCTCCGACAGCGTGCCGAAGGGGCGGTGCGCCATCCGGGCCACGCCCCACTGCTGCATCAGCAGCGCCGCGCGGGTCAGGTCGTGCACGTCGTAGCGCTCCCGCCAGCGGCCGACGACGGCGTACCCGGCGCTCACCACGACGTCGCCGACCCGCTCGCCCGGGTCGATCCGCTGCGCCAGCGCCGCGCTGGTCAGCCCGATCCGCGGGCGCAGCTCGAAGACGTCGACCGCGCCGAGGGTCTCGCCGAGGATCCCCACCTCCCCGCGGGTGGGGTGCAGCTGCGCGCCGACCAGCTGCAGCAGCGTCGTCTTCCCCGCCCCGTTGGGGCCCAGCAGCACCCAGCGCTCGTCGGGCCGGACGGTCCAGTCGACCGAGCGCAGCAGGTGCGCCTGGCCCCGGACGACGTCCACTCCGCGGATCTCGACGACCGGCTCAGTCCACACACCTGCCATCCAACCAACCCGCCGCGCGTCGCGGTCACCGGGTGCGGGCCCGTCGTCGGGCACGATGCCGGGGTGACCGCATGGACGAGTGACCGACCGGTCGAGGTGTGGCCCGGTTCGGCGGCGCCGCTGGGCGCCCACTGGGACGGCACGAGCACCAACTTCGCCCTGTGGTCGGCCGGCGCGTCCGCGGTCGACCTGTGCCTGTTCGACCCCGACGGCACCGAGCACCGGCAGCGGCTGCAGGAGACCACTCACCAGGTGTGGCACGGCCGACTGCCCGGCGTGGGCCCCGGCCAGCGCTACGGCTACCGGGTGCACGGCCCGCACGACCCCGCCTCCGGCGCCCGGTACAACCCGGCGAAGCTGCTGCTGGACCCCTACGCCCGGGCCGTGGACGGCGAGCTCGTCCTGGACGACGCCCTCTTCGGCTGGTCCCCGGCCGACCCGTTCGCCGCCGACCCCACCGACTCGGCGCCGTTCGTGCCCCGCGGGGTGGTCATCCACGACTCGTTCCCCTGGGACGGCGACCACGTGCTGCGGACCGCGTGGAGCGACACGGTCATCTACGAGGTGCACGTCAAGGGCGCCACGATGAGCCACCCCGACGTCCCCCCGGCGCTGCGCGGCACCTACGCGGGCCTCGCCCACCCGGCGTTCATCGAGCACCTGCTGTCCCTCGGGGTGACCGCGGTCGAACTGCTGCCGGTGCACCACTTCGTCAGCGAGCCGCACCTGCTCCGCCGCGGGCTGACCAACCACTGGGGCTACAACACGCTCGGCTACTTCGCCCCGCACGCGGCCTACAGCTCGGCCGGCACCGGCGGTGAGCAGGTCACCGAGTTCAAGGCGATGGTCAAGGCGATGCACGCCGCGGGCATCGAGGTGATCCTGGACGTGGTCTACAACCACACCGCCGAGGGCGACCACACCGGGCCGACCCTGTCCTTCCGCGGCATCGACAACGGCGGCTACTACCGGCTGGGCGGCCCCGACAGCGACGACCCGTCGCGCTACACCGACTACACCGGCTGCGGGAACACCCTCGACGTCCGCCGTCCCCCGGTGCTGGCGCTGCTGATGGACTCGCTGCGCTACTGGGTCACCGAGATGCACGTCGACGGCTTCCGGTTCGACCTCGCCTCCGCCCTGGCCCGGTCGATGCACGACGTCGACCGGCTGTCGGCCTTCTTCGACGTCGTGCACCAGGACCCGGTGGTCAGCACGGTGAAGCTGATCGCCGAGCCGTGGGACGTCGGCGAGGGCGGCTACCAGGTCGGCAACTTCCCGCCGCCCTGGACGGAGTGGAACGGCAAGTACCGGGACACCGTGCGCGACGTCTGGTCCGGCGCACGAGTGGGGGTGCGCGACCTGGCCTACCGGCTCACCGGTTCCTCCGACCTGTACCGCTCCGACGGCCGGCGCCCCTTCGCCTCGGTCAACTTCGTGACCGCCCACGACGGGTTCACCCTGGCCGACCTCGTCACCTACGAGCAGAAGCGGAACGAGGCCAACGGCGAGGAGAACCGGGACGGCGAGGGCCACAACCGCAACTGGAACTGCGGCGTCGAGGGCCCGACCGACGACCCCGCGGTGCGCGAGCTGCGGTCCCGGCAGGTGCGCAACCACCTGGCCACGCTGCTGCTGTCGACCGGGGTGCCGATGCTGACCGCCGGTGACGAGCTGGGGCGCACCCAGGGCGGCAACAACAACGCCTACTGCCAGGACAACGAGGTCTCCTGGCTCGACTGGGGCGCCATCGACCCCGACCTGTGGAGCTTCGTGTCCACCCTGGTCGGGCTGCGGCGCCGCTCCCCCGTGCTGCGGCAGGAGGCCTTCTTCGAGGGCACCGAGATCGCCGGCACCGGCGGCACCCGGGACCTGGCCTGGTTCGCCCCCGGCGGGCACCAGCTCACCAGCAGCGACTGGTTCGACACCGGCCTGCAGACCCTCGGGATGTACCTCGACGGCCGGGGCATGCGGCACCGCGACGAGCGGGGGCGGCCGGTGCTCGACGACTCGTGGCTGGTCTGGCTGCACGCCGGCGCCGACCCGATCGACGTCGTCCTCCCGGGAGCGCCCTGGGGTGACGGCTACGAGCTGGTGCTGGCCACCGAGTACCCGACCGGCACTCCGCCGCAGCCGACCGCGCTGCCGCCGGGCCCCGCCCAGCTGCCCGGCCATTCCGTCTGGGCGATGCGGGTGGTCCGCCATGCCTGACGCGATGACCTGGCGACCCTGACGGGCCGCACCGCAGCCAGGGGACGTCCCCCGCTGGGCGGAGCCGCTTCGTCGCTCGGTCGCGGGACCCTCCGGGCCCCACTCCTCACGATCCCCAGGCGTAGCCGGCTACGGGCTCGACAGCCGACCTCGTCCCCGGCCGCTCGAGAACGCGACACGGCCCCGTCCCTCATGGGAACGGGGCCGTGTCGTCGCAGTCGGAGCTACTCCGCGGCCTGCTCGAAGGTGATGACGGTCCAGCCGAGCAGCAGCCGGTCGCCGTCGGCCAGCGGGTGCGGCACGCCGGGCTCCAGCTGGGTCCACTCGGTGGCCTCCGGGCCGGCGACGTGGGTGCCGTTGAGCGAGCCCAGGTCGGTCAGGGAGACCTCCCGACCGGCGCGCTGGATGGCCGCGTGGGCCGAGGAGAGCACGTTCTGGGTGTCGGCGATCGGCACCGGCCGGGCGTTGCCGGTGGTCACCAGGTCGTGGCCGTCGGGACGACGACCGAGGACCAGGTCCTCGTCGACGTTGACGACGAGGCCGTCGTCGAAGCGCAGCACCGGCGCGGCCGGGGGCTCGGGCCGCCAGAAGGCGGTCTGCTCCCCGCCCTGACCGACCGGCTGACTGGCGATCCGACCCGAGTTGCCGAAGCCGGCGTCGGAGCCGGCGGTGAAGGACTCACCGGTGGGCAGCGAGGTGGCCGGCGGGACGGCGACGGACGGCGATGCGGGCGCCGCGAGCTGCAGCAGGGCACCGGAACCGGGCACGGTTCCCTCGACGAGGTCGAGCGCGACACCCGGGGGCATGGCCGCGGCGGGCTGGCCCGGGCCGACGTAGAGGGTCTGCCCGAGCGCGAACCCGGAGGCCAGCGTGCAGCCGTCGACCGCCGAGCCGGAGACCGGGACGCCGTCCACGGCCGGCTGGCCCTTGCCCGACCAGAGCGCGACGCCGGCCCCGGTGCCGCCGGAGGTGTCGGCGAGCACGAGGGCGAAGGACGCCGGCCCGTCGGCGAGCCGGGACACCTGACCGGCGACGGCGCCGAGCACGCGCTCGGCCCCGGGGCCGGAGACCCCCAGGCAGGCGTGCAGGGCTGCCACCAGCGCCGGTGACCCGGGGGCATCGACCCACAGCAGACCACCGCCATGGCGGGCGACGACAGAGTCTCCGGGGAGGACCTCACAGCGGTCGGGCATGACGGCCAGCCTAATGACCGCACGAGGATCCCGTGCCGCTCGGGCGCGTGGCTCGCCGGGACGTCGGTCCATTGCGCACGACCTGCACCAGCCGCCACACCCGTCGCACCCGTGTGGACACCGACCGGGGTCAGATGACCACCGGGTGCCCTCTCCTCAGGCGTTGACGACGACGCCGAGCTCTGCGGGGACCACCAGGTGTGCCGAGTGCGGGAGCACGCGGACGGTGTAGCCGAACGCGCCGGTGCGGGTCAGCGGCACGGTGCCGGTGAACCAGTGCCGAGAGCCCTCCGCCCCGTCGTGCCGCAGCTCCAACGTGGTGATCTGGTGCAGGCCGTCGGCGTCGTCGACCCGGCCGTAGGCCGCCTCGACCAGCACGTCGGACGGGACGAGCCCGGGCAGCTCCACCTCGGCCCGCAGGTCGATGCCGCCACCGATCTCCGGGGTCTCCCCCACCCCGGTCGCCTCCACGTGGGCCACCCGGACACCGTGCCAGTGCTCCAGCAGCTTCGCCCGCCAGGCCGCCTCGGCGCGGGCCGGCTCGTAGCCGCCGGCGGCCATCGAGCGGGCGGCCCCCGCAGCCGGCACGTAGAGCCGCTGCACGTAGTCCCGCACCATCCGGGTGGCCAACACCTTCGGGCCGGTCTCCCGCAGCGTGTCGCGGACCATCTCCACCCAGCGGGTGGGGAGGCCCTCGGCGTCGACCTCGTAGAAGCGCGGGACCACCTGCCGGTCGAGGAGCTCGTAGATCGCCTGCGCCTCGACGTCGTCCCGTCGCTCCGGGTCCTCGACGCCGTCGGCGGTCGGGATCGCCCAGCCGTTCTGGCCGTCGAACCACTCGTCCCACCACCCGTCGCGGATGGAGAGGTTGAGCCCGCCGTTGAGCGCGGACTTCATCCCCGACGTGCCACAGGCCTCCAGCGGCCGCAGCGGGTTGTTCAGCCAGACGTCGCAGCCCCAGTACAGGTAGCGGGCCATGCCGATGTCGTAGTTGGGCAGGAAGGCGATCCGGTGCCGGATCTCCGGGTCGTCGGCGAACTTCACCATCTGCTGGATCAGCTGCTTGCCGCCGTCGTCGGCCGGGTGGCTCTTGCCGGCGATGACCAGCTGGACCGGCCGCTCGTCGTCCAGCAGCAGCGCCTTGAGCCGGGCGGGGTCGCGCAGCATCAGCGTGAGCCGCTTGTAGGAGGGCACCCGGCGGGCGAAGCCGATGGTCAGCACGTCGGGGTCGAACGCGGTCTCGGTCCAGCCGAGCTCGGCCTCCGCCGCCCCGCGGGACAACGCCGTGGCGCGCACCCGGCGGCGCACCTCCTCGACCAGCCGGCCGCGCAGCAGCCGGCGGGTGCGCCACAGCTCCGCGGCGGGGATCCGGTCCACGCCGTCGAAGTGCACGTCGCCGTCCACCTCGAGCGGGTCGCCCTGGCTGGTGGTCTGGGTGCCCAGCTCCACCAGCTCGCGGGCGGTCCAGGTCGGGGCGTGCACCCCGTTGGTGATCGACCCGATCGGGACCTCGTCGGGGTCGAAGCCCGGCCACAGCGGGCCGAACATGTCCCGGCTGACGTGGCCGTGCAGCTGGCTCACCCCGTTGGCCCGCTGCCCCAGCCGCAGGCCCATGTGGGCCATGTTGAACTTGCTCTGGTCCTCCTCGGCGCCCAGCGGGAGCAGCTGGTCGAGCGGGACGCCGAAGCCGGCGAAGTAGCGCTCGATCAGCGCCTTCGGGAAGCGGTCGATGCCCGCCGGCACCGGGGTGTGGGTGGTGAACACCGTGCCGCCCCGCACCGCCTGCAGCGCCTCGGGGAAGGACAGGCCGTGGGACTCGGTGAGCTCCCGGATCCGCTCGACGCCCTGGAAGCCGGCGTGGCCCTCGTTGGCGTGGAAGACCTCCGGCGGCGGGGTGCCGGTCAGCGAGCAGAAGGCGCGCAGCGCCCGGACCCCGCCGATGCCCAGCAGCATCTCCTGGCGGAGCCGGTGGTCCTCGCCGCCGCCGTAGAGCCGGTCGGTGACCCCGCGCTCGGCCGGGCTGTTCTCCTCGATGTCGCTGTCCAGCAGCAGCAGCGACACCCGACCGACCTGCGCCCGGTACACGTGGGCGTACAGCGTGCGCCCCTCCGGCAGCGGCACGGCGATCACCACGGCGTTGCGGTCGGCGTCCCGGACCAGCTTCAGCGGCAGGCCGTGCGGGTCGAGCGCCGGGTAGTGCTCCAGCTGCCAGCCGTCGGCGGACAGGCCCTGGGAGAAGTAGCCCGACCGGTAGAGCAGGCCCACCCCGATCAGCGGGACGCCGAGGTCCGAGGCGGCCTTGAGGTGGTCACCGGCCAGGATCCCCAGCCCGCCGGAGTACTGCGGCAGCACCTCGGTGATGCCGAACTCGGCGGAGAAGTAGGCGATGGTGGCCGGCGCCTCGTCGCCCAGGGACTGGTACCAGTGCGGAGCGTCGAGGTACTCGCGGAGGTCGTCCGCGACCGCCGTCAGCCGCTGCAGGAAGGCCGGGTCGTCGGCCAGCGCGGCCAGCCGCTCGGCGCTGACCTCGCCGAGGACCCTGACCGGGTCACCACCGCAGCTCGCCCACAGCTCCGGGTCCAGCGCCTCGAAGAGGTCGCGGGTCTCGGGGTGCCAGGACCAGCGCAGGTTGGTGACCAGCTGCGACAGCGGCATCAGTGCCTCGGGGAGGGAGGCGCGGACGGTGAGTCTGCGGAGGGCTCGCACGTCCGGGACCCTAGCGTGACGGCGCTCACGTCCGAGGTGGGGCGACCATCGATCCGCACCCCTCCGGGACCACTCCTGCCCCTCCCGCCTCTCCCCCTCCCGGTTGAGCCGGTCCCCCGCCGACGTGTGCGGGACAGGGCTTCTGGATAGCGTTGCCCCGATGACTGGCCGCGCTGACCTCCGCCTCGGCATCTCCGATGTCGCCCCCGTCGTGTCCTGCGGGTCGTTCTCGACCCGCGCCGTGGTCGGTGAACACCTGCCGATCACCGCAACCGTCTTCCGCGAGGGCCACGACGCCGTGGCCGCCAACGTGGTCTTCACGCCTCCGGGCGAGGAACCCTCGGCGGCCCCGCTGCTCCGGATGACGAAGTTCGGGCCCGAGCCCGACCGCTGGACCGCCACGGTCGTGCCCGACCGCGAGGGTCTCTGGACCTACCAGGTCGAGGCCTGGGACGACCCGCTGAGCACCTGGCACCACGACGTCGAGGTGAAGGTCGAGGCCGGCCAGGGTCCCGAGGAGCTGGCCAACGACCTGGAGTCCGGCGCCCGGCTGTTCGAGGAGGTGGCCGCCGCGGCCCCCGAGGAGCACCGCGAGGCGCTCACCGGTGCGGCCACCGCGCTGCGGGACGGGTCGCTGGAGCTGACCGCGCGGATCGCCCCCGCCCTCTCCCCCGCCCTGCAGCAGGTGCTGCACGACCACCCGGTGCGCCGGCTGGTCACCGGGTCGCAGCGGCACGAGCTGTGGGTCGACCGGTCGCGTGCGCTGTACGGCTCCTGGTACGAGTTCTTCCCCCGCTCGGAGGGCCCCGTCGTCGGTGGCACCCCGACGCACGGGACGTTCGCCCAGGCCGCCGAGCGCCTGCCGGCGATCGCCGAGATGGGCTTCGACGTGGTGTACCTGCCGCCGATCCACCCGGTCGGCAAGGTCAACCGCAAGGGGAAGAACAACACCCTGGTGGCGCAGGCCGACGACGTCGGCTCACCGTGGGCGATCGGCAGCGACGAGGGCGGACACGACGCCGTCCACCCCCAGCTCGGCACCCTCGACGACTTCAAGGCCTTCGTCGGCCGCACGCGCGGGTTGGGCATGGAGGTCGCGCTCGACCTCGCCCTGCAGGCGGCGCCGGACCACCCCTGGGTGACCTCGCACCCGGAGTGGTTCACCACCAAGCCCGACGGCACGATCGCCTACGCGGAGAACCCGCCGAAGAAGTACCAGGACATCTACCCGATCAACTTCGACAACGACCCCGAGGGCATCTACGCCGAGGTGCTGCGGGTCGTGCGGCACTGGGTGGACGCCGGGGTCCGGGTGTTCCGGGTGGACAACCCGCACACCAAGCCGCTGAACTTCTGGCACTGGCTGATCTGGGAGGTCAAGAAGACCGATCCCGACGTCCTCTTCCTCGCCGAGGCGTTCACCCGGCCGGCGATGATGCACCAGCTGGCGCGGATCGGCTTCACCCAGAGCTACACCTACTTCACCTGGCGCACCGAGCGCTGGGAGCTGGAGGAGTACGGTCGTGAGCTGGCCGAGAACGCGCACTACATGCGGCCGAACTTCTTCGTGAACACCCCGGACATCCTGCACGAGACGCTGCAGGTGGGCGGCCCGCCGATGTTCAAGATCCGCGCGGTGCTGGCCTCGATGATGAGCCCGACCTGGGGCGTCTACTCCGGGTACGAGCTGTTCGAGCACGTCGGCCTGCGTCCGGGCAGCGAGGAGTACCTGGACACCGAGAAGTTCCAGTTGCGCCCCCGGGACTGGGCTGCCGCCGATGCCTCCGGTCGCTCCCTGGCGCCCTACCTGCGCCGGCTGAACGAGATCCGGCGCGCGCACCCGGCCCTGCAGCAGTTGCGCACGCTGCGCTTCCACCCGATCGACAACCCGAACCTGCTCTGCTTCTCCAAGACCGACCCGGGTTCCGACGACTGCGTGCTCGTGGTGGTGTCGCTCAACAGCACCTACACCCAGATCGGGATGACCGCCCTGGACATGCCCGCGCTGGGCCTGGACTGGTCGGACGGCTTCTCGGTCACCGACGACATCACCGGGGCCCACTACGACTGGGGCCAGGCCAACTACGTCGAGCTGGACCCCTACCGGGAGCCGGCGCACGTGTTCACCGTCCACCGCAGCCTGTCCGCCTCGCGCCCGCCGCACTGACCCCGTCCTCGACAGCTGCGGGTGTGCCGGCCGAGCCCCCGGCCGGCGCACCAGCCGCACCGATCCACCGCCCCCCGCAACGAACGAGGACCGAGTTCATGACCCTCCCCGTCCCCGCACAGACGACCCCCGGCGCGGGCGAGCAGTCGGGCCTGCCCGCCCCTGGCACCGACCCCGAGTGGTTCAAGCGCGCCGTCTTCTACGAGGTGCTCGTCCGCGGCTTCGCCGACAGCAACGCCGACGGCATCGGCGACCTGCGCGGCATGCTGGGCAAGCTCGACTACCTGCAGTGGCTCGGTGTCGACTGCCTCTGGCTGCCGCCCTTCTTCGCCTCCCCGCTGCGCGACGGCGGCTACGACGTCAGCGACTACACCGCGGTGCTGCCGGAGTTCGGCGACATCGAGGACTTCAAGGAGCTCATCGGCGAGGCCCACTCCCGTGGGATGCGGATGATCATCGACTTCGTCATGAACCACACCTCGGACCAGCACCCCTGGTTCCAGGCCAGCCGCAGCGACCCCGACGGCCCCTACGGCGACTTCTACGTCTGGGCCGACGACGACACCGGCTACGCCGACGCCCGGATCATCTTCGTCGACACCGAGAGCTCGAACTGGACCTTCGACCCGGTGCGCAAGCAGTACTTCTGGCACCGGTTCTTCAGCCACCAGCCCGACCTGAACTTCGAGAACCCGAAGGTGCAGGAGGCGATCATCGACGCCCTGCGCTTCTGGCTGGACCTGGGCATCGACGGCTTCCGGCTCGACGCCGTCCCCTACCTCTTCGAGGAGGAGGGGACCAACTGCGAGAACCTCCCCCGCACCCACGAGTTCCTCAAGAAGGTGCGCAAGGTCGTCGACGCCGAGTACCCCGACCGGGTGCTGCTGTGCGAGGCGAACCAGTGGCCGGCCGACGTCGTCGAGTACTTCGGCGAGGACGGCGACGAGTGCCAGATGGCCTTCCACTTCCCGGTGATGCCGCGCCTGTTCATGGCCGTGCGCCGGGAGCAGCGGTTCCCGATCTCGGAGATCATGGCGCAGACGCCGGACATCCCCGACAACTGCCAGTGGGGTGTCTTCCTGCGCAACCACGACGAGCTGACCCTGGAGATGGTCACCGACGAGGAGCGCGACTACATGTGGGGGGAGTACGCCAAGGACCCCCGGATGAAGGCCAACATCGGCATCCGCCGGCGGCTGGCACCCCTGCTCGACAACGACATCGACACCCTCGAGCTCTTCACCGCCCTGCTGCTGTCGCTGCCGGGCTCGCCGGTCATGTACTACGGCGACGAGATCGGCATGGGCGACAACATCTGGCTCGGTGACCGGGACGGCGTCCGCACCCCGATGCAGTGGACCCCGGACCGCAACGGCGGGTTCTCCACCGCCGACCCGCAGCGGATGCACCTGCCGCTGGTGGCTGACCCGGAGTACGGCTTCCAGGTCACCAACGTCGAGGCCCAGCTGCGGAACTCGAACTCGATGCTGAACTGGATCCGCACGATGATCGCGGTGCGCAAGCAGCACCCGACCTTCGGTGTCGGCAGCTACGCCGAGATCGGCTCGCGGAACCCGACGGTGCTCTCCTTCGTGCGCGAGTTCGGGGACGACGTCGTGCTCTGCGTCAACAACCTGTCCCGGTTCCCGCAGCCGGTGGAGCTCGACCTCCGCCGCTTCGAGGGCTACACCCCGGTCGAGCTGACCGGGCGGGTGCAGTTCCCGCAGATCGGCGTCCTGCCGTACATGCTCACGCTCGGCGGCCACGGCTTCTACTGGTTCGAGCTCTCCAAGCCCACCGCCGCGGCGGGCGAGGAGGACGAGGACTGGGAGACCACCGCGAGCGGCAGCGTGGCGCAGTCGCTGCTCGAGGCCGGGGTGGTCGGCCCCGCCGACGCCACCGCCGGCACCGGCGACCTCGGTGCCGAGGCCCCGACGACCACGACCCCGACCGACGGAGAGTCCCGATGAGCGCTCTGACCGACATGCTGGCCGACTGGATGCCCGGTCAGCGCTGGTTCGGCGGCAAGGGCCGCGAGTGGGCAGGGGTGACCGAGGAGGGCTTCTTCCTCGACCAGTCCGACCCGGCCTTGTCGGTGCACCGCGTGCGGGTCGAGTACACCGACGGGGCCAGTGACACGTACCTGGTGCCCCTGTCCTGGCGCAGCGCACCGGCCGAGGAGCTCTCCACGGCCTTCGTCGGCGCGGTCTCCGGGTCCCACGGCGAGAACTACGCCTACGACGCCATGCGGGACCGGGACGCGACCGTGCCGTGGCTGACCCACCTCGTGGCGGCCTCCACCGTCGGGCCGATGCGGTTCCACCCGGCCGGCGTGGCCTACATCCCCGAGGGCCTGCCCGGGGACGTGATCTCCACCGAGCAGAGCAACACCTCACTGGTCTACGGCGAGACCGCGATCCTCAAGCTGTTCCGTCGGCTCGAGCCCGGGCTGAACCCCGACGTGGAGATCCACGACGCCCTGCGGCAGGCGGAGAACCAGCACATCGCGGGGCTGCTCGGGTACATCGAGGTCGACGACCCGAACGGGCTCGAGCCGGCCACCGTGGCCATGCTCCAGACCTTCGTCCCCAACGCCAGCGACGGGTGGCGGCTGGCCACCTCCAGCGTCCGGGACCTGTACGCCGAGGCCGACCTGCACGCCGACGAGGTCGGGGGCGACTTCGCCGGGGAGAGCGAGCGGCTGGGCGAGGCGGCCGCCTCGGTCCACGCCGACCTCGCCCGGGTGCTCCCCTCCGAGCCGGCCGACCGTGAGTGGTACGTCACCGTCGCCGGGCAGATGACCGCTCGGCTGGAGGCGGCCCTGGCGGTCGTCCCCGACCTCGCCGAGCACGCCGACGCGCTGCGCAACCTGTACGCCGCGGTCGCCGACACGACCGAGCCGGTCGTCCGTCAGCGGGTGCACGGCGACCTCCACCTGGGCCAGGTGCTGCGGACGACGACCGGCTGGATCGTCCTGGACTTCGAGGGCGAGCCGGCCCGTCCGCTGGCCGAACGGCGCGAGCTGGACACCCCGCTGCGGGACGTGGCGGGGATGCTCCGCTCCTTCGACTACGCCGCCCGGCACATGCTGGTCGAGCAGCCCGACGACCCGCAGCGGGCCTACCGGGCGCAGGAGTGGGCCGAGCGCAACCGGCGCGCCTTCTGCGAGGGCTACTCAGCCGCCGGCGGCGTCACCCTGTCCAGCGACTCCGCGCTGCTGCGGGCCTTCGAGGCCGACAAGGCGGTGTACGAGTGTGTGTACGAGGCGCGCAACCGACCGCACTGGCTGATGATCCCGCTCAGTTCGCTGTCCCGGCTGGCCGCCGGCAACTGAAGGAGGGCCCCGCTGCCCCCACCGCTCGCACGCTCGCGGCGGGACCCTGCAGAAGGGCCTGACCGGACGACCAGCACGACGACGAGACAGACCTGGAAGGACCACCGATGAGCACCGACGACGCCAGCACCCCGCCGGGCACGGACACCAGCAGCGAGCCCGCCGACAGGGCAGAGCTCATGCGCCGGGTCGAGGAGAAGACCGAGGAGGTCCGCCAGGCGAGCGAGACCGACAGCCCGCCCGCGCCGGCCAAGAAGGCCACCCGCAAGGCCGCCGCCAAGAAGGCGCCGGCGAAGAAGGCGGCGGCCGAGGCCCCCGCCACGAAGCCCACCGCCCGCAAGGCACCGGCGAAGGGCACCGCTGCCGCCGACGCGTCCGACGGTGACCAGGTGAGCGCCGCCGCCGACGGGGCTGCCCCGGCGGCCAAGCGCGCGGCGAAGAAGGCCGCGCCCGGCGAGGCCCCGGCCAAGCGGGCACCGCGGAAGGCGACCAAGAAGGTCACCGCCGCGCCCGTGATCGCGCCGGCGCCGATCGCCGAGCCGGGCGACCCGACGGCCCCGTCGGCTCCCCAGCCGGAGCCGCCGAGCCCCGACCCGGCCGAGCCGAACACGCCGCAGGCCCCCGAGGACGGCGAGCAGGGCGGCACCGGCGGCCACTCCCCGGCGGAGACGGCCTCCGAGCCCGCTCCGGACACGGTGTCCCCCGCGTCCACCGACACCGCGTCCACCGAGACCGCATCCATCGAGACCGCATCCACCGAGACCACCTCGGCCGACGGCCCCGCCACCGGCGCCCCGGCCGCTGACGACCAGGCCGGCGCGGCCGTCACCACCGCCGACCTGGCCACCGACCAGGTCACCGACCTGCCTCCCGCGCCGGACGAGGCGCCCGAGCCGGCTGCCGCCGGGCTCCTCGACGCCCTCCCCGAGGGGGAGCCGCCGGTCAGCACCTCGGTGCCCGCCCAGGCGAGCCCGTCCGCGCACGAGGTGAGCCAGGAACAGCTGGCCGCGATCGTCGACGGCTGGTCCTTCGACCCGCACGGCGTGCTCGGCGCCCACCGCGTGTCCGAGGGCTGGGCCGTGCGCACGCTGCGGCCGGACGCCGAGGCCGTCGCCGTCGTCGACCAGGACGGCAGCCGGTACGAGGCCCGCCAGATCTTCCGCGGCGGCGTGTACGAGGCCCGACTCCCGCAGCAGCCGGGCGACTACCGGATCGAGGTCGTCTACCCCGACGGGCAGGGCGGCACCGACACCTTCACCGTCGACGACCCGTACCGCTGGCTGCCCACCCTGGGCCAGCTCGACCAGCACCTCTTCCGCGAGGGTCGGCACGAGAAGTTGTGGACCGTCCTCGGTGCGCACGTGATCGGCTACGACACCCCCGGCGGCCGGGTGGACGGTGTCTCCTTCGCCGTCTGGGCGCCCAACGCCCGCGGCGTGAAGGTCACCGGCGACTTCGACTACTGGCAGGCCCGCGCCTACCCCATGCGGTCGCTGGGCTCCTCCGGCGTCTGGGAGATCTTCGTGCCCGGCGCCCAGGTCGGCACCCGGTACCGGTTCCACGTCCTCGGCGCCGACGGGCAGTGGCAGGTCAAGAGCGACCCGATGGCCTTCGCCACCGAGGTGCCCCCGGCCAACGCCTCGGTCGTGACCGCCTCCACCCACGAGTGGGGCGACGCCGAGTGGCTGGCCGAGCGCGCCAAGGCGAAGTGGCACGAGCAGCCGATGAGCGTCTACGAGGTGCACGCGGCCTCCTGGCGGCAGGGTCTCTCCTACCGCGAGATGGCCGACGAGCTGGTCGCCTATGTGAAGGACGCCGGGTTCACCCACCTGGAGTTCATGCCGCTGGCCGAGCACCCCTTCGGCGGCTCGTGGGGCTACCAGGTGACCTCGTACTACGCGCCCACGTCGCGCTTCGGCTCCCCCGACGACCTGCGGTACCTCATCGACGCCGCGCACCAGGCCGGCATCGGCGTCATCGTCGACTGGGTGCCCGCGCACTTCCCGAAGGACGAGTGGGCACTGGCCCGGTTCGACGGCACGCCGCTGTACGAGCACGCGGACCCGAAGCGCGGTGAGCAGCCCGACTGGGGCACGTACGTCTTCGACTTCGGCCGGCCCGAGGTGCGCAACTTCCTGGTCGCCAACGCGCTGTTCTGGGCCCAGGAGTTCCACGTCGACGGCATCCGGGTCGACGCCGTCGCCTCGATGCTCTACCTGGACTACTCGCGCAACGACGGCGAGTGGACGCCCAACCAGTACGGCGGCCGGGAGAACCTCGACGCCGTGGCCTTCCTGCAGGAGATGAACGCCACCCTCTACCGCGAGGTGCCCGGCGTCATCTCGATCGCCGAGGAGTCGACCGCGTGGCCGGGCGTCACCCGGCCCACGTACCTGGGCGGCCTGGGCTTCGGCTTCAAGTGGAACATGGGCTGGATGCACGACTCGCTCGGCTACATGGCCAACGAGCCGGTCTACCGCAGCTACCACCACGGCCAGCTGACGTTCTCCATGGTCTACGCCTACTCGGAGAACTACACGCTGCCGATCAGCCACGACGAGGTCGTGTACGGCAAGGGCTCCCTGCTGCGGAAGATGCCGGGCGACCGCTGGCAGCAGCTGGCCAACCTCCGCGCCTACCTGGGCTACATGTGGGCCCACCCCGGCAAGCAGCTGCTGTTCATGGGCTCGGAGTTCGGGCAGCTGTCGGAGTGGGCGGAGAGCCGGTCGCTGGACTGGTGGCACCTCGACGACCCGGCACACCGCGGCGTGCTGGAGCTGGTGACCGACCTCAACACGGTCTACCGGGACAGTGAGGCGCTCTGGAGCCAGGACGTCGACCCGGCCGGCTTCCAGTGGATCGACGCCAACGACGCCGGTGGCAACACGCTCACCTTCCTGCGCCTGGGCAAGGGCGGGCAGCTGCTGGCCTGCGTGGTCAACTTCTCCGGCCAGCCGCACGAGGAGTACCGGATCGGGCTGCCCCGCGGCGGACGCTGGCGCGAGGTGATCAACACCGACTTCGAGGGCTACGGCGGCTCCGGGGTGGGCAACCTCGGCGGCATCGAGGCGGTCCCGCAGTCGTGGCACGGGCAGCCGTGGTCGGCGACGCTGACCGCTCCCCCGCTGGCCACCGTGTGGTTCGTGCACGAGGGCCCGGAGCCGGAGCTCCCCGACGCGGGTGCACCGGCCGACCAGGCGCAGATCGCCGCGGCCGAGGCGTCCGGCGCGGCCGAGGGGCCGGGCAGCGGGCTGGAGCCCACCGAGCGCTGAGCGGATCGAGTCGATCGGGAACGGGGCGGGGACCTGCGAGGGTCCCCGCCCCGTCGCCGTCCGGCGGCCCGACCGGTCCTCCCCTCGCTGCCGAGGCCGGCACGGTCCGGCAGGATGGACGGCGGTGCTGCCGCCGCAGGCGGCCTGAACGGATTCGAGAACCCATGTCCTCCTCGCCCCGCCGGCTGCTCGCCGGCGCCGTCGCGGGTGTGCTGTTCGGGTCGGCCGTGCTGTCCGGCTGCGCGGTGACCCTGATCGAGGGGCGCGCGAGCCCCGCAGCCGGGCCCCAGGGCGACGTCACGCCCGCGGAGTTCCCGATCATCGGTGCGGCCGACGACGAGGTCGACCGGATCTCCCGCAACGCGCTCGCCGACCTCAACACCTACTGGACCGCGCAGTTCACCCCGACCTTCGGGCAGGCCTTCACCCCGCTGGCCGGTGGCTACTACTCCGTCGACCCGGGCGACCTGGACCCAGCGCAGTACCCGAACGGGGAGATCGGCTGCGGGGAACCACCGGAGGCCGTCGTCGACAACGCCTTCTACTGCGGCCCGGGCACCCAGTACCCCAACGGTGACGCGATCCAGTACGACCGGGCGTTCCTCGGTGCGCTGGCCTTCGGCGCCGTCGGCAGCGAGGGGTACGGCCGGTTCATCCCGGCCCTGGTGATGGCGCACGAGTTCGGGCACGCCGTGCAGGGCCGGGTCGGCTACCCGGTGGAGCGATCGATCAACATCGAGACCCAGGCCGACTGCTTCGCCGGCGCCTGGACGGCGTGGGTCGCCGACGGCAACGCCCGGTACAACTCGATCCGCCCGGGCGAGCTGGACGACGTGCTGCGCGGCTACCTGCTGCTGCGCGACCCGGTCGGGACGGGCGCCTACGAGGGCGAGGCGCACGGCTCGTACTTCGACCGGGTGTCGGCGTTCCAGCAGGGGTTCGACGACGGCCCCTCGGCCTGCCGCGACGACTTCGACGCCACCCGGCTGTACACGCAGAGCGGCTTCCAGAGCGACCTCGACTTCGCCACCGGCGGCGACGCGCCCTACGAACAGACGGTCGAGGACTTCGTCCCCGACGGGCTCGGGGAGTTCTGGCAGCTGGCCTTCGACCAGCTGGGCGAGGAGTTCACCCCGCCCGACGTCGAACCGTTCTCCGGCGAGGCCCCGGACTGCGCCGGCGAGGACACCGACGTCGACCTCCTCTACTGCCCCGCCGACGCGACCGTGCGCTACGACGAGGCCGACCTCACCCTGCCGCTGTACGCCGCCGAGGAGGGCGGGGACTACGCCGTGCTGACCGCGGTGGCGATCCCCTACGCGCTCGCCGCCCGCGACCAGCTGGGGCTGTCGGTCGACGACCGGGCCGCGCTGCGGTCCGCCGTCTGCCTGTCCGGCGCCTTCACCTCCGCGGTGCTCGGCAACGAGACCACCGTGCTGAGCATCTCCCCCGGCGACGCCGACGAGAGCGTCTCGTTCCTGCTCGAGCACGCCACCGACCCCGCAGTGCTGCCCGACGTGCAGCTGACCGGGTTCCAACTGGTCGACGTCTTCCGCAGCGGGGTCGTCGACGGCCTGGCCGCCTGCGACATCGGCGCCTGAGGCGCTCCGGCCGGGCCCTCGACGAGGAGCCCGGCCGGAGTAGGGCTCAGAAGAGGGCGGTCATGAGGGCGCGGCGGGCCGGGCCGACCCGCGGGTCCTCGTCGCCCACGATGCCGAACAGCTCCACCAGGTGCTGCCGGGCGGCGTCGCGCTCCTCGCCCGCGGTGCGGCGGACGACGTCGAGCAGCCAGCCGAACGCGGCGTCGACGTCGCCGGTGCCGAGCAGGAAGTCCGCGGCGCGGGTCTGCGCGGCGATGTCGTCGGGCGCGGCCTCGGCGGCGGCCAGCGCATCCGGCCCGGCCTCCTCGGCCCGGCGGAAGAGCTGGACCTGACGCAGCGCCAGCCCGGCCACCGGGTGCTCCGGCTCGGTCTCCAGGATCGCCTGGTAGGCCGCCTCGGCGGCAGCAAGGTCACCCCGGTCCAGGGCGGCCTCGGCGGCGTCCAGGCGCGGGTCCTCCGGCTCCTCGGCCTCGCCGTCGTCCTCCGCGGCACCGGGCACCGCACCCCCGGAGGTCGCCGCGACGAGCTCGGTCACGAACTGCCGGGCCTGCTCCTCGGGGATGGCGCCGGTGAACTCGGCGACCAACTGGCCCTGCCAGACGGCCTTGACCGCCGGGATGCCCTGGACCCGCAGGCCCTGGGCGAGCGCCGGGTTCGCGTCGACGTCGACCTTGGCCAGCACCCAGGAACCGGCACCCTCGGTGGCCAGCCGCTCGAGCACCGGGGAGAGCTGCTTGCACGGCCCGCACCACTCGGCCCACAGGTCCAGGACGACGGGGACCTGGAAGGAACGGTCGAGGACCTCGCTCTGGAAGGTCTCCTCGGTGACGTCGATGACGGCGCTGCCGGGCGCACCGGCCGGGGCGGTGGCGCTCGGCGGCGGGGCGGCTGCGGCGCGGGCTGCCGCCTCGTTGCGCGCCTGGACGGCGGCGAGGTCGACCGCACCGGCCAGTGACGCCGCCATCTGGGCCTGCTGGGCAGCGGCCCGGGGATCGGTTCGAGCGGGACGGTTGGGCTGCATGACCTCGATCATCCCACTCGCCGGCGACGGGCCGCCCCGGGTCCGGGTCAGGCCGGTGACCAGACCCCCAACTCGTTGCCGCTCGGGTCGGCGAAGTGGAACCGCCGGCCGCCCGGGAAGTCGTAGGGCCCCTGGACGACGCGGCCCCCGGCGGCCTCCACCGCAGCGAGGGTGCGGTCGAGGTCGGCCGACCAGAGCAGCACCAGCGGGCCGCCCGGGCGGACCTCGGTGCCGACGGCCAGACCACCCACCTCCGCTGCCGGGTCGCCGGAGGGACCGCGGATGCCGGCGTAGGTGTCGCCGTAGGCGGTGAACTCCCAGCCGAAGGCGTCGGCGTAGAACCGCTGCGCCTCCGCGAGGTCGAGGACGGTGAGCTCGACGTAGTCGATGGCGTGGTGACGGTGCCCGGTGTGGTCTGCCATGCCGGGCATGCTGCCCGGCGGGTACGTCAGAACCGGGCGGCCTCGGTGTAGGTGCCCCACTCGGCGCGCAGCGCGTCGCAGATCTCGCCCAGCGTCGCCTCCGCCCGGGCGGCCGCCAGCATCGCCGGCACCATGTTCTCCTCGGTCCGGGCCACCTCGACCATCCGGGCGACGGCGGCGCGCGCCGCGGCGTCGTCCCGGCTCTGCCGTCGGCCGGCCAGCTCGGCCCGCTGGTCGGTCTCCACCTGGTGACTGACCCGGAGGATCTCCAGGTCGTCGGCGGCGGCGCCGGTGCCGGTCAGCGTGTTCACGCCGACGACCTTCTTCTCGCCCTTCTCCAGCGCCCGCTGGTACACGAACGCCGCCTCGGCGATCTCGCCGGTGAACCAGCCGTCCTCGATGCCGCGCAGGATGCCGGCGGTCATCGTGCCGTCGCTGCCCATCTCCCGGATGCGGGTGAACACCTCCTCCGCCTGCCGTTCCAGCTCGTCGGTCAGCGCCTCGACGTACCAGGAGCCACCGAGCGGGTCTGCCACGTTGAGCACCCCGGTCTCCTCGGCGATCACCTGCTGGGTGCGCAGCGCGATCTGGGCGGCCCGCGCACTGGGGAGGGCGAGCACCTCGTCCAGGGCGTTGGTGTGCAGCGAGTTCGTGCCGCCGAGCACCGCGGCCAGCGCCTCGACCGCCGTCCGCACGATGTTGTTGTCCGGCTGCTGGGCGGTGAGCGAGACCCCGGCGGTCTGGGTGTGGAACCGCAGCTGCTGGGCCTTGTCGGTGCGGGCGCCGTAGACGTCGCGCAGCCAGCGGGCCCAGATCCGCCGGGCGGCGCGGAACTTGGCGATCTCCTCGAAGAAGTCGACGTGCGCGTCGAAGAAGAACGACAGGCCCGGGGCGAAGACGTCGACGTCCAGCCCGCGGGACAGCCCCAGCTCGACGTAGGCGAAGCCGTCGGCCAGCGTGTACGCCAGCTCCTGCGCAGCGGTCGAACCGGCCTCCCGGATGTGGTAGCCGGACACCGAGATCGGCTTGTAGGCCGGGATCTCCGCGGCGCAGTACTCCATCAGGTCGCCGATCAGCCGCAGGTGCGGCTCGGGGGCGAACAGCCACTCCTTCTGCGCGATGTACTCCTTGAAGATGTCGGTCTGCAGCGTGCCGTCGAGCTCCGCGAGGTCCGCCCCCTGACGCTCGGCCGCGACCAGGTACATGCAGAACACCGGGACGGCGGGGCCGCTGATCGTCATCGACGTCGTCGTCTTCTCCAGCGGGATGCCCTCGAAGAGCACGTCCATGTCCGCCGCGGAGTCGATCGCCACCCCGCAGTGCCCGACCTCGCCCAGCGCCAGCGGGTCGTCGGAGTCCCGGCCCATGAGGGTCGGCATGTCGAAGGCGACCGACAGCCCTCCCCCACCCTCGGCCAGCAGCGACCGGAACCGCTCGTTGGTCTGCCGGGCGTTGCCGAAGCCGGCGAACTGGCGGATCGTCCAGGCCCGCCCGCGGTAGCCGGTGGCGTGCAGTCCGCGGGTGAACGGGAACTCGCCGGGCCAGCCGATCCGGTCGAACCCGGGGACGGCGGACTCGTCGGCCGGTCCGTAGGCGGGCTCCACCTCCAGCCCGGAGAGCGTGGTGAAGTCCGCGTCCCGCACCCGCCCGGCGGCCAGGGCCGCGTCGTAGCGCTGCTGCCACCGGCTGCGGGCCTCGTTGCCCGGCTGCTCCGTCATGCCCAGATGCTAGGACGTCCAACTACTTTGTGGCCACCCTCCGGGCGGGTCAGTCGTCGGCGACGTCCCCCGCGCCGAGCCGGACCTTCTTCAGCACGTCGAACAGCACGTCCAGCTCGGCGTCGGGCAGGTCGGCCAGCCCGAAGTCCTGGCCGGTCAGCGCCTCGGTCGCCCGCGGGACGACGTCCCGTCCGGCGTCGGTGATCGCGGCGAGCACCCCGCGGCCGTCGGCGGGGTTGGGCCGCCGCTCGACGTACCCGGCCGCCACCAGCCGCTCGATCGCGTTGGTGACGCTGGTCGGGTGCACCATCAACCGGCTGCCGATCACCTTCAGCGGCAGCTGCCCGGTGCGGGAGAAGGTCAGCAGCACCAGCACCTCGTAGCGGGCGAAGGTCAGCCCGTGCGGCTTGAGCGCCTCGTCGAAGCGGGCCAGCAGGATCTGCTGCACCCGGAACACGCTCGTCGCCGCCCGCATCGAGGCGGCCGGGCCGAAGTGCTGCTCCCAGCTCTGCGCCGCGCGCTCGATCGGGTCGAAGGGCAGGCCCAGCGGTCGCACCATGCCCGGGAGGCTAGTTCTCCGCCGACGCACCCCCGGTGGCCGCCGGGGGCGCCGCCGAGTGTCGAGTTGTCGACCTCTGTCGATGCAGGGACACGTCGACGAGTCGACACTCGGCGCACGACCGCGGCAGGCCTGTGGACGGCGGGCACGGTCACCGCCCCGTGTCGGCCAGGCTCGCCCGGTGGTCGTACCCGCGCACCGTCCAGCGGCGCTGCGTGACGCGTCTTCCGCGGCACCGCCGCGGTCGCGGCGGGACTGCTCACCCGGCGGCAACTGGACAGCAGCGCCTGGCACCGGCTCTTCCGCGACGTCTACGCGTGTGCCGACCTGACCGTCACGCACGAGCTGCGGGCCGCGGCCGCCGCATCGGTGCTGCTCCCCGGCTCGGTCGTCACCGGGGCCAGTGCCGCCGTCCTGTGGGGCGTGGCCGCAGCCGGCCCGGAGGACGACGTGGAGCTGACCGTGCCGCCCGCGACGCAGACCAGCGTGGTCAGCGGCGTACGGGTCCGCCGCGCAGAGCTCCTGCCTGAGGACGTCACCCGCCGGCGCGGTGCCCCGGTCACCACGCCCGAACGGACCGCCGTGTCGCTGGGCGCCGACCGGCCGCTCGACGAGGCCGTGGTGCTCATCGACCCAGTTCGCCGCCGCCGGCCTGCTCGACCTCGGCGTCGTCCGGGCCATGGCCGCGGCGACCACCGGCCGAGGGTGCCGCCGGGCCCGGGCCGCCGCCGGGCTGGCCGACGGGCTGGCCGGCTCGCCCCAGGAGACCCGGCTGCGATTGCTGCTGCACCGCGCCGAGCTGCCGACGCCGGTCGCCCAGCACTCCGTGCACGACGGGCGGGTGTTCGTGGCCCGGGTCGACTTCGCCTGGCCCGAGCAGCGGCTGGCGCTGGAGTACGACGGGCTCTGGCACGCCGATCCCGGCCAGTTCGCTGCTGATCGCCGCCGGTTCAACCGACTGCTCGCCGCCGGCTGGCGGGTCCTCTTCGTGACCGCGGCCGACCTGCACCGGCCCGATCAGCTGATCACCCGGATCGCGGCCGAACTGGCTCGCTGAGTGTCGACTCGTCGACCCCTCACGCGGGGGCGACAGGTCGACAACTCGACACTCGGCGAGGGCAGCCGAGCAGGGGTCAGGTGGGCGGGGCGGGGCGGAGCGGCGGGGCGTCCCGGATGCCGAAGACCTCGCGCAGGGCGACCCGGGCGGCGTTGTCGCCGCAGTGGCCGTGCACCGCGGGCCCAGGCGGGGTCGCCGAGGACGCCAGGTAGGTGCCGCGGACCGGGGTCTTGTAGGTGTTCCACCGCGGGACCGGCCGGGCCAGCATCTGCCGCAGCGACGCCTCGCCGTTGGAGATGTCCCCGCCGACGTCGTTGGGGTTCCAGCGCTCCATCTCCCCGGCGTGCATGGTGTGCCGGGCCAGGATCGTGTCCCGGAACCCGGGGGCGAACCGCTCCACCTGTGCCTCGATCGCCTCCGTCATGTCGACGGTCGAGCCGTGCGGCACGTGCACGTAGGCCCAGAAGACGTGCCCGCCCTCCGGGGCGCGTGAGGGGTCGACGACCGTGGGCTGGACGGCGAGCACGTACGGCTGGTCGGTGATCCGCCCGGCTGCCGGTGCTGCCTCCCCGGCGATCGTCTCCTCCATCGTCCCGGCGACGTGCACCGTGCCGGCCCGGCGGACGTCGGCGTTGGCCCACGGCACCGGCTCCGACAGCGCCCAGTCGACCTTGAAGACCCCGGGCCCGTGCTTGTACCGCTTCACCCAGCGCCGGTAGCCCGGGGACACCTGGTTGCCGGCCATCGCGACGAACGCGCTGGGCGAGGTGTCCAGCAGCACGGCCGGGACGCCGTCGAACTCGCGCAGGTCGGTGACCTCGTGGCCGGTGACGACCTCGCCGCCCTGCTGCTCCAGCGCGGTGACCATCGCGTCGGCCAGCTGCTGGGAGCCACCCTCGATCAGCGGCCAGCCGTTGTGGTGGCTCATCATCCCCAGGAACATGCCCAGGGCCGCGGTCAGCGGGCGGCTCAGGTCGAGCATCCCGTGCGCGGCGGCACCGGCGATCAGCGCCCGGGCCGCGTCGTCGTCGAAGTGCCGGCGGGCCAGCCAGCCCACGCTGGGCAGCCCCTGCAGCCCGAAGCCGGCGATCCCGGCGAACCCCTTCACCGGCGGCAGCCGCCGGAACGCCGAGGTCAGGAAGAAGTCGGTGATCTCGTCGGCCTGGCGCAGCAGTGGCCCGAAGAGCCTGCGGTACCCACGCTCATCCCGACCGAGCCCCGCGGCGGTCTGCTCCAGCGAGTGGTGCGAGACCGCAGCGCGGCCGCCGTCCAGCGGGTGGGCGAAGTTGATCTCCGGCTGCAGCAGCCGGACCCCGCGGGAGGCCAGGTCGAACTCCTGGAAGAACGGCGCGGTCGCGGCCATCGGGTGCACCGAGGCGCAGATGTCGTGCTGGTAGCCCGGCAGCGTCACCTCCTCGGTGCGCAGCCCACCGCCGGCCCGCTCGCCGCGTTCCACCACCCGCACCGACAGCCCGGCCGCGGCCAGCCGCAGCGCGCCCGCCAGCCCGTTCGGTCCGGCTCCGACGACGACGGCATCCGGGGTCCCGTTCACGCCGCCATCCTGCCCGCCGACCCCTAGAGCTGCGCGATGAGCTGGTCGGCTGCGCGGTAGGGGTCGGTCTCCCCCGCCACCACCTGCTCGGCCAGCGCACCGAGCGCCGCGGAGCCGGAGACGTCGCCCATCCGCTCCCGCAGCCCGGCGACCGCGATCGCCTCGACCTCGCGGGCGGCGCGCTCGACCCGCCGCCGGCGCCCCTCCCCGGAGGAGTCCAGCCACTCGCCGTGCTCGGCGAGCCGGGCCAGGACGTCGTCGACCCCGTTGTCGGTGTCGCGGGAGGCGACCGTCTTCACGATCGGCGGACGCCAGGCCCCGGCCTCGGTGTGCCGGCCGCCGAGGGAGAGCATCGCCCGCAGGTCGCGCACGGTGGTGTCCGCGCCGTCCCGGTCGGCCTTGTTGACGACGAAGACGTCGGCGACCTCGAGGATGCCGGCCTTGGCCGCCTGGATCCCGTCGCCCATCCCCGGCGCCAGCAGCACCAGCGTGGTGTCGGCGAGCGAGGCGACCTCCAGCTCGGACTGCCCCACCCCGACCGTCTCCACCAGGACGACGTCGCAGCCGGCGGCGTCGAGCACCCGCATCGCCTGCGGGGTGGCCCAGGCCAGCCCGCCGAGGTGGCCGCGGGAGGCCATCGAGCGGATGTAGACGCCACTGTCGCCGGCGTGGTCCTGCATCCGCACCCGGTCGCCCAGCAGCGCGCCGCCGGAGAAGGGGGACGACGGGTCGACCGCCAGCACCCCGACCCGCTGGCCGGCCTGGCGAAAGGCGCGCACGAGGGCGGTCGTGGTCGTCGACTTGCCCACCCCGGGCGGGCCGGTGAGGCCCAGGACCCGGGCCCGGCCGGTGTGCGGCGCCAGCGCGGCCGCGACCTCGCGCAGCAGCGGGCTGGCGTCCTCGACGAGGGAGATCAGCCGGGCCACCGAGCGGGCGTCTCCCTCGCGGGCGCGGGAGACCAGGGTGCCGACGTCGGCCACCCGCCGGCCCCGCCGCCCCGACGGGACGACGGAGGCCGGCGCCTGGACGGCAGTGCCCTCCGGCTGCGAGGTCACGCCCGGGCGGGCACGTGCAGGACCAGCGCGTCGCCCTGGCCACCGCCGCCGCACAGCGCCGCGGCACCCACCCCGCCACCGCGGCGGCCGAGCTCCAGCACCAGGTGCAGCACGATCCGCGCGCCGCTCATCCCGATCGGGTGGCCCAGCGCGATGGCGCCCCCGTTGGGGTTGACCTTCTCCGGGTCGACCGCCAGCTCGCGGGTGGAGACGATGCCGACGGCGGCGAAGGCCTCGTTGAGCTCGACCAGGTCCAGGTCGGCGGGGTCGATGCCCTCCCGCGCACAGGCCTTGGCGATCGCCCGCGACGGCTGGCTCTGCAGCGTCGCGTCCGGCCCGGCGACGACGCCGTGCGCACCGATCTCGGCGAGCACGGTCAGCCCCAGCTCCTCGGCCTTGGCCGCGGACATGACCACGACCGCGCAGGCGCCGTCGGAGATCTGCGAGGCGGTGGCGGCGGTGATCGTGCCGTCCTTCGAGAACGCCGGCTTCAGCCGGCCCAGGCTCTCCGCGGTGGTGTCCGGGCGGATGCCCTCGTCCTCGCGGAACTCGATCGGGTCACCCTTGCGCTGCGGGATGAGGACCGGGGTGATCTCGTCGTCGAACAGGCCGTTCTTCTGCGCTGCGGCGGCCTTCTGGTGGCTGGCGGCGGCGAAGGCGTCCTGCTCCTCCCGGGTCAGCCCGTACCGGCTGTTGGCCTGCTCGGTCAGCGCGCCCATGGCGACCTGGTCGAAGGTGTCGGTGAGCCCGTCATGGGCCATCGCGTCGACGAGCGTGGCGTCGCCGTACTTGACGCCGGTGCGCGAGGTGGGCAGCAGGTGCGGCGCCTGGGTCATCGACTCCATGCCGCCGGCGACCACGACGTCGAACTCGCCGGCCCGGATCAGCTGGTCGGCCAGGGCGATCGCGTCCATGCCGGACAGACACACCTTGTTCAGCGTGAACGAGGGCACCGACATCGGGATGCCGCCGGCGACGGCCGCGGGGCGGGCCGGGTTCTGGCCGGCGCCGGCCTGGATGACGTGGCCCATGATCACGTAGTCGACCTGGTCGCCGGTGATGCCGGCGCGCTCGAGCGCCGCCTTGATCGCGATGCCACCGAGGTCGGCGGCGGAGAAGTCCTTCAGCGAGCCGAGCAGGCGGCCCATCGGGGTACGTGCACCCCCGACGATGACGGAACGGGTGGATGCGGGCTGGCTCATCGAGGCTCCAGTGGCTTCCGGTCACCGCCGTTGGCGACCGTCTCGGCAGGACACCGCGCAGTTCCTCGGGCAGTCCCTCGGGGCACCACGGGCTGCCGCCAGGATAGGGCTCGCGCCGTCCGGCGGACCCAGGCCGGTGACCGCGGCCACCGAACGAGCGTGAACCCCGTCACAACCGGCTGCCGGTGGCCGAGCGACGGCGGCAGGATGCGCGGCATGACCTCCGCCGTGCCCGACGACGCGCACACCGGCCTGTTCACCACGATCGACCACGTCGGCATCGCCGTCCCCGACCTGGACGAGGCGATCGCCTTCTACGCGACGACCTTCGGCATCCACTCGGTCCACGAGGAGACCAACGAGGAGCAGGGCGTCCGCGAGGCGATGCTCGCGCTCGGCGACGGCGAGACCCGGGTCCAGCTGCTCGCGCCCCTGACCCCGGAGTCCACCATCGCGAAGTTCATCGGCCGTTCGGGCCCGGGCCTGCAGCAGCTGGCCTTCCGGGTCACCGACGTCGAGGCGGCGAGTGCTGCGCTGCGCGAGCGCGGCCTCCGGCTGCTCTACGACGAGCCCCGCCGCGGCACCTCCGACAGCCGGGTCAACTTCGTGCACCCCAAGGACGCCGGCGGGGTGCTGATCGAGCTGGTCGAACCCGCCACCCACGGATGAGTTGCCTGGGTCACATCACCTGGTCAACCGGAGCTACTGGTCAGTAACCTCCGCGCCACCACCTGCACCCTCCGAGCCAACGACGACCCGGGAGCGCACGCATGGACCAGATCAGGGACGCCATCCTCGCCGACGACCTCGACGCGATCGGAGGGCTCCCGACACCGGGGTCCTACCGCGCCGTGCTGGTCCGCAAGGACGAGCAGGACATGTTCGAGGGCCTGGCCACCAAGGAGAAGGACCCCCGCAAGGCCCTGCACGTCGAGGAGGTGCCCACCCCGGAGATCGGGCCGGGCGAGGCGCTGATCGCGGTGATGGCCTCCTCGGTGAACTACAACACCGTCTGGACGTCGATCTTCGAGCCGGTCTCGACCTTCGGGTTCCTCGCCCGCTACGGCCGGCTCAACGACCTGACCAAGAAGCACGACCTGCCCTACCACGTGGTCGGCTCGGACCTCTCCGGCGTCGTGGTCGCGGTCGGCCCCGGGGTCAACAAGTGGAAGCCCGGCGACGAGGTCGTCGCCCACTGCCTGTCCGTCGAGCTCGAGGACCCGGCCGGCCACGACGACACGATGATGGACCCGCAGCAGCGGATCTGGGGCTTCGAGACCAACTTCGGCGGCCTGGCCGAGCTGTCCCTGGTCAAGAGCAACCAGCTGATGCCCAAGCCGGCGCACCTCACCTGGGAGGAGGCGGCCTGCCCGGGGCTGGTCAACTCCACCGCCTACCGGCAGCTGGTCAGCCACAACGGCGCGAACATGAAGCAGGGCGACGTCGTCCTGATCTGGGGCGCCTCCGGCGGGCTCGGCTCCTACGCCACCCAGATGGCGCTCAACGGCGGGGCCATCCCGGTGTGTGTCGTGAGCAGCCCGGAGAAGGCCGACATCGTCCGGTCGATGGGCGCCGAGCTGGTCATCGACCGCTCCGCGGAGCAGTACCGGTTCTGGAAGGACGAGGAGAACCAGGACCCCAGGGAGTGGCAGCGGCTGGGCGCGAAGATCCGCGAGCTGACCGGCGGGGACGACGCCGACATCGTCTTCGAGCACCCCGGCCGGGAGACCTTCGGCGCCAGCGTCTACGTCGCCAAGAAGGGCGGCACGATCGTCACCTGCGCCTCGACCAGCGGCTTCCTGCACTCCTACGACAACCGCTACCTCTGGATGAACCTCAAGCGGATCGTCGGCTCGCACTTCGCCAACTACCGCGAGGCCTGGGAGGCCAACCGGCTGATCGACCGCGGCCTGATCCACCCGACGCTGTCGAAGACCTACGCCATGGACGACGTCGGCCAGGCCACCTACGACGTCCACCGCAACCGGCACCAGGGCAAGGTCGGCGTGCTGACCCTCGCCCCGGAGGAGGGTCTGGGCGTGAAGGACCACGCCAAGCGGGAGCGGCACCTCACGGCGATCAACCGCTTCCGCGACGTGTGATGACGGGGCACCTGGGAGTTCCCTGGGTGCGGCCCTCGACACGCTGACTGCGGCCCTGGATCAATGCGAGGATGAGGGCATGAGCGACCCCCGCGACGACGAGTTCGGCTTCCGCGACGGCGGCCCCACCTTCGACGTGGTGCGCAAGGGGTACGACCGCGACCAGGTCGCCGAGACCCTGGCCAGCCTGGACGCCGACCTGCGGGTGGCGCTGGCCGACCGGGACGCCGCCGTGTCCCGGTCGGCCGACCTCGCCCGCCAGCTGCAGGCGCTGCACGGCGAGGTCGAGTCGCTGCGGCGCCGGGCCGCCAGTGCCAGCGCGCCCACGTTCGAGAACATGGGCGAGCGCATCTCCAACATGCTGCAGCTCGCGCAGGACGAGGCGTCGGAGATCCGCCGCCAGGCCGAGGAGCAGGCCGCCCAGCTGCAGGCCGCCGTCGCCGCCGAGGCGGAGGCGATCCGGGAGCGGATCGCCGGTGAGGAGCGCGCCCTCGGGGAGCGCTCGGCCGCCAGCCGGGCCGAGGCAGAGCGCCTGGTCGCGGAGGCGCGCCAGCACGCCGAGCAGATCGCCGCGGTCGCCCAGTCCCGCGCCGACGACCTGGTCACCAAGGCGCGGGAGCGGGTGGCGCAGTTGGACGCCGACTCCGTGGGCCGCCGGACCAAGGCCGAGCAGGACTTCGAGATCGCCCAGCGGGCCCGCCGCACCGAGGCCGCCCGGCTGGAGGAGGAGCGCGAGCAGTCCTCGATCGGCGCCGCCCAGCAGCGGATCGCCGAGGCCGACGAGCGGGCGCACCACACGCTCACCGAGGCCGAGGCGTCGGCGGCGGCGATCCGGAAGGTCCGGGACGACCTGACCCGCCGGCTGGCCGACGTGCGCACCCTGCTCGGCCGGCTGCCGGACCTCTCCGACCAGGCGCCGCAGGACGAGGAGCCACGACCGGCGGCTCCGGCCGCGTCGGCCCAGCAGGCCGAGTCCGCCCCGTCGCAGCCCACCGCGGCCGAGTCCGAGCAGGACGGGCCGTCCCGGCCCACCGAGGAGCAGCCCAGCGCGGAGCAGCCCAGCGCGGAGGACCGCCCGGCCGCACCGGAGCCGGAGACCGCCCAGCCCCAGCCCACCGAGACCCAGGCCGTGCCGGTCCAGTCCGTCCAGACGCAGTCGGTCCCGGCCCAGTCGGTGCCCACGGCCGGTGCCCAGCAGCCGGTCCGGACGCCGGCACCGGCCCACCCGAGCCAGCAGCAGGCGCCCGCGACAGAGCGGACGACGGCGGAGCAGCCGGCGGCCGAGCGGGCACCGCAGCAGCGGCCCCAGCCCGGCGTGCGGCAGACGCCGCCGGTACCGGCCCGCGGTCCGGCGACGCGGGTCCAGCCGACCCCGGCCGTGCCGGCCGGTCAGGGCGGGCCGCCCCCGGCGAACCGGAGCTGACCGCGGCCGCTGCTCCGCGACGGCCCCGGTCGTCGCGGACCACGCTCGTCGCCGTGCTCAGCGCGGGCCTGTGCGCTCTCGGGCTGCCCCTCGCCTCCGGGGCGGCGGCCGCACCCCCAGCGGACAGCGGCCCGACGGACAGCGGCCTGGTGCGGATGGTCCACCTGTCCCCGGACACCCCCTCGGTCGACGCCACCATCGACGCGGTGTCCGAGCCGGACGTGGAGGTCGCGCTGCCCGCGGTCGGCTACGGCGACGTCTCGCCCTACCAGCGCGTACCGGCGGGCACCTACACCGTCAGCGCCCGCGCGGCCGGGGCCGACCCGGGCAGCCCGCCGGTGCTGGCCACCACGGTCACCGTGGCCCCCGGGAGCGCGACCACGGTCGCCGGTGTGGGGCTCTTCGCCGACCTGGGCCTCGCCGTGCTCACCGACGACCTCACGCTGCCGCCGGCCGGTTCCGCGCGCGCCCGGGTCCTCAACGCCGCGTCGACCGGCTCCCCGCTGGACGTCACCCTGGGCGCGGGCACCGTGCTCGCCACCGACCTGGCGTTCGCCGACTCGACCGACCCCGTCGACGTGCCCGGTGGCGCCGGCACGCTCGTCGTCACCGGCGCCGACGGGACCTCTGCCGAGCTGCCCGTCGACCTCGCCGCCGGGGCCGTCCACACCGTGCTCGTCCTGGACCGCGAGGGGGGCGGGCGCGCCGTGACGACCACGCTGGACGCCGCCGGCCCGGGCGTCGTGCCGGTCGGCGGGGTGGAGGCCGGCGGTGGCGGCACCGCGACGGACGACGGGCCGCACGTCGGCCGCACCGCTCTCGCCGCCCTCTCGCTCACCGCCCTGCTGCTGGCCGCCGGGGTGCGCCGGCCCCGCCGTGAGCACGCACCGCCGTCCCCGACGTCCTGACCGACCGACGATGACGACATCGACCGGCCGGCGCGGGCGGGCGGCACTGCGGGCGGGACTGCTCGTGGTGGCCCTCGTCGCCGGCGGTGCGGCACTCGCCGACCACCCGGACGACGCCGTGCCCGCCACCGCGGTCGCCTCCCCGCCCGGGCCGGTGGTCCTCGGCTCCGCCACGGCGGTGCCGGCGAAGCGAACCGTCGCGGCCCCGGTCGGGCTGCGCATCGCCGCGATCGGTGTGGACACCGACCTCGTCCCGATCGGGGTCGACGACGCCGGCGCCCTGCTGCCCCCGGAGGACGTCCAGCAGGCGGGCTGGTTCGCCGCCGGCCCAGCGCCCGGCGAGGTGGGCCCGGCGGTGCTGGCCGGCCACGTCGACGACCACGCCGGCCCCGGGGTGTTCGCCCGGCTGGATGAGCTCAGCGCGGGAGACCAGGTGGTCGTCACCGGCAGCGACGGCCGGCCGGTGACGTTCACCGTGACCCGGGTGGCCGCTCATCCCAAGGACGACTTCGCCACCGACGAGGTCTACGGGCCGACGACCGGCGCCGAGCTCCGGCTGATCACCTGCGGCGGCAGCTTCGACCACGGCCGCCGCAGCTACACCGACAACGTCGTCGTCCACGCCAGGGCGACCTGAGGAAGGACCCCTCTAGCGGCGGCGGCCGCGGGCCCGCCAGCAGACGGTGTGCCAGTGCCGTCGCCAGTCGGCGGCGGAGTCGGTGTCCCACGGGTCCAGGTCGGAGTCCCGGGCGTAGGCCGGCCAGGTGACCAGGTGCGGGGTCCGTGGCGGGATCAGCTGGTCACACCCCGGGCAGCGGTAGCTCTTGTCGCTGCCCGACCCGCTGAGCGGCCGCACCACCCAGTCGCCGTCGGAGGCCTCCTCGACCGGCTGCCGGGCCGCCATCGGCGCACGCCCCGGCTGCGCGGTCCGGGCGCGCCCCGGACCACGCCGCGAGCCACCTCGGCGGGGCACCGGCTACCGGTTCGCGTGGTCGCGGAAGCCGCGGCCGGCCTTGCGGCCCAGGTAGCCGGCGGTCACCAGGTGCTCGAGCAGCGGCGCGGGGGCGAACCCGGGCTCCCGGAACTCGGTGTAGAGCTCGCGCTCGATCGCCAGGGCGACGTCCAGCCCGACGACGTCCAGCAGCTCGAAGGGGCCCATCGGGTAGCCGCAGCCGACCTTCATCGCCGCGTCGATGTCGTCGGCGGTCGCGTAGTGCGCCTCCAGCATCTTCACCGCGTCGTTGAGGTAGGGGAACAGCAGCGCGTTGACGACGAACCCGGCGCGGTCGGTGCAGGAGACCGCGTGCTTGCCCACCTGCGCGCAGAGCGCGTGCGCGGTGGCGGCCACGTCGGGCTCGGTGGCGATCGTGGAGACGACCTCGACCAGCTTCATCACCGGCGCGGGGTTGAAGAAGTGGAGCCCCACGACGTCCCCGGGGCGCTCACTGGCCTTCGCGCACTCGATGACCGGCAGGCTGGACGTCGTGGTGGCCAGCACCGCTCCGGGCTTGGCGATCTCCCCCAGCGCGGCGAACAGCGCCTGCTTGACGCCCAGGTGCTCGACCACGGCCTCGATGACCAGGTCGGCGCCGGCGAGGTCGTCGAGCTGGGCGGACCCGGTGACCCGGGCGAGGGCGGCGTCCCGCTCCGCCTCGTCCAGCCGGCCGCGGGCGACCTGCTTGTCCAGCGACCGGGTCAGCGCGTGCTGCACGGCCTCGACCTTGTCCAGGGTGCGGGCCACGAAGGTGACGTCGTAGCCGCCCTTGGCGACCACCTCGACGATCCCGACGGCCATCGTCCCGGAGCCCACGACGCCGACGCTGCGGATCGGGCGGGCCCCCTCGGCGGCGCCGCCGGTGGCCGGCGTCGCGGCGTCCGGGACGACCTCGGCGGAGTCGCGGCCGGCGTAGGTGTAGAAGCCGCGGCCGCTCTTCCGGCCCAGCAGCCCGGCGGTCATCATCTGCTTGATGATCGGCGCGGGAGCGTGCAGCCGGTTGCGCGACTGCTGGTACATCGTCACGAGGATCTCGTAGGCGGTGTCGATCCCGATCAGGTCCATCAGCGCCAGCGGGCCCATCGGCAGGCCGCAGCCCAGCCGCATCGCCGCGTCGATGTCCTCCCGGCTGGCGTAGCGGTTCTCGAACATCGAGACGGCGTGGTTGAGGTAGCCGAACAGCAGGGCGTTGGCGATGAACCCCGCCTTGTCACCGATCGTCACGTCGATCTTGCCCAGCCGCCTGGCCAGCGCCTCGACGTCCTCGACCACCGAGGGCTCGGTGACCACGGTGCGCACGATCTCGACCAGCTTCATCACCGGCGCCGGGTTGAAGAAGTGCATCCCGATGACCTTGCCGGGGCGGCCGGTGGTGACCGACAGCTCGGTGACCGACAGGCTGGAGGTGTTGGTCGCCAGGATGGTGTCCGGCGGGCAGATCGCGTCCAGCTTGGAGAACAGCTGGGCCTTGAGCTCCATCCGCTCCGGGATGGCCTCGACGACCAGCTCGGCGACGGCGAGGTCCTCCATCGCGGTGGTGAACCGGATCCGGGACAGGATGGCGTCGCGTTCGCCGGGCTCGAGCTTCCCGCGGGCGACGGCCTTGCCGGTGGACTGCTCGACGTGCGCCCGCCCGCGGTCCAGCGCGTCGTCGGTCACCTCGACCGCCGTCACCGACAACCCGGCCCGGGCGAGCACCTCGGCGATGCCGGCACCCATCGTGCCCAGCCCCACCACGCCGACCTCGGTCAGTTCTCTGGCCACGCTGCCATCCCTCCGCCGTCCGGTGATCACGAGCAGTTTCGCACCAGCGGCCGACCCCGGCGCTACCGGCCGGTAGTTCGGCCCCGTCGCAGGGACCCGCCGCGCGCGGAGCGGGTGGTGGGGGGCGACGGGGTCCTTCTAGAAGAGGCGCTGCGAGGGGTCGTCGGTGCCCTTGAGGACGGCGTAGTCGACGGTCAGGCAGTCGATGCCGCGGTCGGCGGCCAGCACCCGGGCCTGCGGCTTGATCTCCTGGGCGGCGAACACGCCCTTGACCGGGGCCAGCCGCGGGTCGCGGTTGAGCAGCTCCAGGTAGCGGGTCAGCTGCTCGACCCCGTCGATCTCGCCGCGGCGCTTGATCTCCACGGCCACCGTCGCGCCGCCGGCGTCCCGGCAGAGCAGGTCGACCGGGCCGATCGCGGTCGGGTACTCGCGGCGCACCAGCGACCAGCCCTCGCCGAAGGTCTCCACGTGCAGCGCGAGCAGCCGCTGCAGGTCGGCCTCCACGCCGTCCTTCTGCAGGCCGGGGTCGACGCCGAGGTCGTGCCGGGAGTCGTGCTCGACCGACTCGATGGTGATGATCAGCTGCTCGCCGGCCTTGTTGGTGACCGTCCAGGTGCCCGCTGTGCCGCCGTCCGGAGAGTCCGTCAGCTCCTCCTTGACCGAGCACGGCGGACTCATCCAGTTCAGCGGCTTGTAGGCCCGGTCGTCGGCGTGGATCGACACCGAGCCGTCGGCCTTGACCAGCAGCAGCCGGGTGGCCGGCGGGAGGTGGGCGGTGAGCCGCCCGATGTAGTCCACGGAGCAGCGGGCAATGACCAGGCGCACGGACGACGACGCTACCGGCTGTCGGTGCCGCCCTCCGCACCGGCGGGGACCGGGCCCGGACCTGCCCGTGGAACCCCGCGGGCAGCCGAGCCGTGTACTCCCTGTGCGGAACCCACCTGCCCTCCGTCCCGCCGTCGGCCTGGTGCTGGCGGTCCTGCTGCTGACCGCCTGCGCCGAGCAGGGCGGGACCGGGGCCGCGCCGCCCGGACCGTCCGGCGAGACGCCGACGGAGTCGGAGACGGTCTCGTTGCCGGAGGGCGAGGACGCGCTGGTGCTCCAGGTCGCCGACGTCGGCGGCTTCACGACGCCGGAGATGCTGGCCGCTCGGCTGCCGGTCGTGAGCGTCTACGCCGACGGCCGGGTGATCACCCAGGGGCCGGTGCCGGCCATCTACCCGGGGCCGGCCTGGCCCAACGTGCAGGTCCAGCAGGTCGACCAGGCCACCGTGCAGCAGCTCGCCGCCCGGGCCATGGACGCGGGCATCGCGGAGACCGCCGACCTCGGCTCCCCGCCGCTGGCCGACGCGACCTCCACCCGCTTCACCCTGGTCACCGACGAGGGCCCGGTCACCCGGGAGGTCTACGCGCTGCGGGAGTCCGTGGGCGCCGGCGGGCTCACCGAGGAGCAGGAGGAGGCGCGGACGGAGCTCCAGGACCTGATCGACGACCTGACCGACCTCACCCAGGCCGCCGGCGCCGAGAGCGAGGCGCCGGAGCCCTACACCCCGGACGCGGTCGCAGCGCTCGTCCGGCCGTGGACCGAGCCGGCCGACGAGCTGGCCCACCCGGAGCTGCCCTGGCCGGGGCCGGCACTGCCGGGTGAGCCGATCGCACCGGGGGTGACCTGTGTGACGGCGACCGGCGAGGAGGCGCAGGCCCTCGTCGACGCCGCCCGGGACGCCACCACCCTGACCCCCTGGGTGGGTGCGGACGGTGCGCGCTGGTCGATCACCTTCCGCCCGCTGCTGCCGCACGAGTCCGGCTGCGCCGACCTGACCGACTGAGGGCGGGGGTGCTCCCCGGGCGCGTGACCCGGGGAGCACCCGGGCTCAGGCCGGCTGCGGCGAGCGCAGGTCGCCGTCCACCCCGTCGTGCTGCTCGATCGGGGCCAGCGGGTCGGCGGTCCGGGTCGAGTTGAACCGCACCAGGTCCAGCAGCCCCTCGCGCTTGGCCACGATCGTGGGCACCAGCGCCTGGCCGGTCACGTTGGTGGCGGTGCGGCCCATGTCCAGGATCGGGTCGACCGCCAGCAGCAGGCCGACGCCGGCCAGCGGCAGGCCCAGCGTGGACAGCGTGAGGGTCAGCATCACCACCGCCCCGGTCACGCCTGCGGTCGCCGCCGAGCCGACCACCGACACCAGTGCGATGAGCAGGTAGTCGGTGATCGAGAGGTCGACGTCGAAGAACTCCGCCACGAAGATCGCGGCCAGCGCCGGGTAGATCGCCGCGCAGCCGTCCATCTTCGTCGTCGCGCCCAGCGGCACCGCGAAGGAGGCGTAGCTGCGGGGCACCCCGAGGTCGGCCTCGGTCACCCGCTGGGTCACCGGCAGCGTGCCGATGGAGCTGCGGGACACGAAGGCCAGCTGGATCGCCGGCCAGGCACCGGCGTAGAAGCGCACCGGCGACAGCCCGTGGAGCTTGAGCAGCACCGGGTAGACGACCAGCAGCACGATCGCCAGGCCGGCGTACACCGCGCCGACGAATACCCCGAGCGAACCGAGGGACTCCCAGCCGTAGCTGGCCACGGCCTTGCCGATCAGCCCGACGGTGCCCAGCGGCGCGAGCAGGATGACCCACCAGAGGACCTTCTGCACGATCGCCAGCACCGAGCGGGTGACCGACAGGAACGGGTCCGCGGCGTCGCCGACCTTCAGCGCGGCCACGCCGATGGCGACCGAGACGACGATCAGCTGCAGGATGTTGAAGCTGACCCCGCCGTCGCCGTTCCCCTCCAGGCCGAGGAAGTTCGCCGGGACCAGCCCGGTCAGGAAGTCCCACCAGGAGCCGGTGGTCTGCGGGGCCTCGGCGAGGTCGGCATCGACGGAGCTGCGGTTGCCGGGCTGGGTGAGCAGTCCGAGGCCGATGCCGATGGAGACGGCGATGAGCGAGGTGATCGCGAACCACAGCAGGGTCTGACCGGCCAGCCGGGCGGCGTTGGAGACCTGCTTGAGGTTGGCGATGCTGACGATGATGGCGGTGACGATCAGCGGGACGACGATCGCGCGCAGCAGCCCGACGAAGGTGTTGCCGATGGTGGTGAGGGTGCTGGTCAGCCAGTTGGCGTCGGTGCCGGGAACCAGGATGCCGTCGACGAAGGAGCCGGAGACCGGGCCCATCGCGCGGGCCACCAGGCCGAGGGCGATGCCGACGACGAGGCCGAGCAGGACCTGGACCGCGAACGGGACGCGGCGGAGACGTGCGAGCACGGGAGGGTGCCTCTCTGGGCAGGGCGAGGAGGGGACGACGGGAGGAACGGCGCACCTAGCGCGAGGTGGTCATCCGCCCGTGGTCGATGACGCGCCGCCGCGTCAGCCCCCAGCGATCGGTCACGTGCAGGCGAAGGTCCGCGCTGCCCGCCGCCATTCCGCGGCGTGAGCGGGATCATGATCGAGCAACCGGCCCCGGGAGCCGGGGCGGGCCTGCATCCGTCCATGGGCGGAGTCCTGGTCCCCCTCTCGGGGGAGGTCGTCGGGGACCTGAGGGGGATGTGCGCGGCTCACCCGCCGAGCAGGCTCGGGGCATGCCGTCCCCGGGGAGCCGACCGTGACCGACGCCGTGCTCAGCTGGGTGCAGGAGCTGATGGCCTCGCCGTGGGTGTACCTGGTCCTGTTCTCGCTGGCCGCCCTTGACGGCTTCCTGCCCGTGGTGCCGGGCGAGAGCGTGGTGATCACCGCCGGGGTCTTCGCCGCCACCGGGCAGCCCGACCTGGCGCTGGTGGTCGCGGTGGCCACGCTGGGCGCCTTCGTCGGTGACCACACCTCCTACCTGATCGGGCACCTGGCCGGCCCCCGGCTGTACGCGTGGGCCCGGCCCGGGAGCCGGCGCCGGGCAGCACTGGACCGGGCGTCGCGGTTGCTGGCCGCGCGCGGCGGCGTCCTGCTGGTCACCGCCCGGTACGTGCCGGGCCTGCGGACGGCGGTGACGCTGACCTCCGGGGCGGTGGGCTGGCCGCTGCGCCGGTTCACCCCCTTCGCCGCGCTGGCCGCCCTCACCTGGGCCGGCTGGTCGGCCGGCATCGGGTACGTCGGCGGGCTGGCCTTCGAACGCGACCCGCTCCATGGCCTGCTGCTGGGCATCGGTCTGGCCCTGGCCCTGGCTGCGCTGGGCGAGGGGCTCCGGTTCCTGCTGCACCGGCGACGGGGCTCCGACGACACCGCGCCCTCCGGTGACACAGCGCCCTCCGGTGACACCGCGGCCTCCGGCGACACCGGGGCCGAGCGCGCCCCGGCCGAGGTGGGGGCAGGCTGACCGGGTGAGCACCGCCGAGAGCATCACCCCCACCACCCCGCGGCCGGTGAGCCGCACCGTCTTCACCCAGGGCTGGCGGGACGTCACGTTCCTGCACTGGGCCGTCGACCCGGCCCTGGTCGCCCCGCTGCTGCCGGCCGGCACCCGGCCCGACGAGCTGGACGGCGCGACCTACGTCGGACTCATCCCCTTCCGGATGCGCCGGATCGGCCTGCTCGGGGCGCCGGGGCTGCCCTACCTCGGCTCGTTCGCCGAGACGAACGTGCGGCTGTACTCGGTCGACGCGCAGGGACGGCGGGGCGTGGTCTTCCGGTCGCTGGAGGCCGACCGGCTGCTGCCGGTGCTCGCCGCCCGCTGGGTCGCCCACCTGCCCTACCTGTGGTCCCGGATGCGGATCGCCCGCGACGGCGACCAGATCAGCTACCGGGCGGCCCGTCGGTGGCCCGGGCCTCGGGGGGCCGGGGGCAGCATCGCCGTCCGGGTGGGCGCCCCGCTGCCCGACCCCGGTCCGCTGCCACGGTTCCTCACCAGCCGTTGGGGGCTGCACCAGCAGAGCCTGGGCCGGCTGGCCTACTGGCCGAACGAGCACCCGGAGTGGCCACTGCACGCGGCCGAGCTGCTGGACCTCGAGGACGACCTGGTCGCCGCGGCCGGCCTGCCCACGGTGGGCGGCGCCCCGGACAGCGTGCTCTTCTCCCCCGGCGTCGACGTCCGGTTCGGCCCGCGGCTGCCCTGACCGGCACGATGACCCGGCACGCCCCCGACGCGGCACACACGACCCGAGGAGCACGACACTGATGGATCCCGTTCGGTTCGGCCTGGTGGGGTACGGCTTCGGTGGCCGGTACTTCCACGCCCCGCTGCTCGCCGCCGCCGTGGAGTGCGACCTCGTCGCCGTGGCGACCTCCTCGACCGAGCGCCGCGAGCTGCTCAGCCGGGAGCACCCGGGTGTGACCGCCGTCGGGTCCCTGGCGGAGCTGGCCGCGGCCGGCGTCGAGGCGGTGGCCATCTCCACACCCGCCGACACCCACACCGCGCTCACCGACGAGGCGCTCGACCTCGGCCTGGCCGTCGTCTGCGACAAGCCCTTCGCGCTGGACGCCCCCTCCGCCCGGTCCAGTGCCGAGCGGGCCCACCGGCTCGGCCTGCCGCTGGCGCCGTACCAGAACCGCCGCTGGGACTCCGACTTCCGCACCGTCCAGGCCCTCGCCGAGGCCGGGACGCTGGGCCGGATCACCCGGTTCGAGTCCCGGTTCGAGCGGTTCACGCCCGACCCCGGCCCGGCACCGTCCGGAGGCGGCACGCTGCTGGACTTCGGCAGCCACCTGGTCGACCAGGCGATGGTGCTGCTCGGCCCGGTGACGTCGGTCTACGCCGAGTGGCGGGTGCGCCCGAACGGGCTGGACGACGACGTCTTCATCGCCCTCACCCACGCCGACGGGGCCCGCTCGCACCTGGCCGGCAGCTGGAGCGAGGGCGCGCCGGGCGACCGGTTCCGGGTCACCGGCACGGCCGGCAGCTACGTCGTCGGCGGGCCGATGGACGGCCAGGAGGACGCACTGATCGCCGGGGAGACCCCGGCCACGCTCGGGCCGGACTGGGGCGCCGAGCCGGAGGAGCGCTGGGGCCGGGTCCGGCGGGGCGACCACGAGGACCGGGTGCCCACCCTGCCCGGCGCCTGGGACACGTTCTACCCGGCGTTCGCCGCCGCGGTCCGCGGCCTGGGCCTGGTGCCGGTCGAGCCGCGGGACGCCGTCGCCTCGCTCACCGTGCTCGACGCCGCCCGCCGCAGCGCGACCGAGGGCGTCGTCGTCCGGCTCGACTGACGGCCGGGGCGACCCGTCGGTGCCTCTCCGGGTCCGCGTCGACCGCGGACCTCGATCACCGGCGGGCCGCCTGTACGGCCAACGGCTCGGCGTGGTCGTCCTCGACCCATTCGAGGAGGTCGCCGGGCTGGCAGTCCAGCACCCGGCACATCGCCTCCAGGGTGCTGAAGCGGACGGCCTTGGCCCGGCCGTTCTTCAGCACCGCGACGTTGGCGGGGGTGAGGCCGACCCGCTCGGCGAACTCCCCGACGCTCATCTTCCGCTTGGCCAGCTCGACGTCGATGCGCACGACGATCGCCATCAGATGACCGCTTCCATGTCGGTCCGCAGCGTGGTGGCCTGCTGCAGCAGCGCGCGCATGACCACCATCAGCAGCCCCACCACGGCCCCGACCAGCAGCAGCACCAGCAGGAGCACCGGCGGGCCCGGGTCGTCGCTGACCTCGTCGATGATGAAGTAGTACGAGCTCACGAAGGCGCCCAGGAGCATGAGCCAGCCGACGGCCATCGCCGCCACGATCGCGTTGACCCACGGCAGCGACCTCGCGCTGAAGATGCAGTCCGTCCGGACCATGGTCAGCAGCTGCCAGGTGCAGACGACGACGACCTGGACGCACGCCAGCCCCAGGACCGAGACCGCGAGCATCGTCCACCGCACGAGGGACTGCTCCAGCGACGGGTCGGCCAGGTCCGGCAGCATCCCGGGCACGGCCCAGATCTGGGCGGCGACGAGCGCGGCGAACACCAGGGCGAGCAGGAACCGGATCGGGAACAGCAGCGGATGCGCGGGCGACATGGATCGAGATTCGCCAGCTGTCGATCGATTGTCAATAGACGCGCCGCGTCGGCGCCGTTCGTCCCTCAGACGGGCAGGAGCGCCGGGAGGCCGTTCGCCTCGCGGACGACGGCGACCACCTCGGCCATGATGTCGGTGATCCCGAAGTCCTTCGGCGTGAACACCCGGGCCACCCCGAGGTCTCGCAGCCGCCGGGCGTCGCCGTCCGGGACGATCCCGCCGACCACGACCGGGACGTCGTCCAGGCCGGCCGCCCGCAGACCGTCCAGCACCGCAGGGACCACCTGCAGGTGCGATCCCGACAGCACCGACAGTCCGACCACGTGCACGTCCTCCTCGACGGCCGCGGAGACGATCTGCGCCGGGGTGAGCCGGATGCCCTGGTAGACCACCTCGAAGCCGGCGTCCCGGGCCCGCACGGCGATCTGCTCGGCACCGTTGGAGTGCCCGTCCAGCCCCGGCTTGCCGACCAGGAAGCGCAACCGGCCACCCAGCTCCACACCGGTGCGGCGGACCAGCTCGCGCACCTCGGTCAGGGTGGCGTCGGCCGCGCCGGCGCCCGCAGCGCCCACGCCGGTGGGCGCCCGGTACTCGCCGAACACCGCACGCAGCGCGCCGGCCCACTCCCCCGTCGTCACGCCCGCCCGGGCGCAGCGCAGCGTGGCGGCCATCAGGTTCACGTCCGTGCCCGCGGCCGCGCGCAGCTCCGCGAGCGCCTCGGCCACCGGCCCGGGCGCCCGTTCGGCGCGCCACCGCTGCACCGCGGCCTGCGCCGCTGCCTCGACCGCCGGGTCGACGGTCTGGATCGCGGTCTCGAGGTCGGCCAGCAGCGGGTTGGGCTCGCTGGTCGTGTACCGGTTGACGCCGACGACGACGTCCTCGCCGCTCTCCATCCGGCGTCGGCGCTGGGCCAGCGAGGCCACCAGCTCGCCCTTCATGTAGCCGGACTCGACCGCGGCCACCGCGCCGCCCAGCTCCTGCACCCGGGCGATCTCCCCCCGGGCGCCCTCGACCAGCTCCGCGACCTTGCGCTCGACCACCACCGAGCCGGTGAACAGGTCCTCGTACTCCAGCAGGTCGGTCTCGAACGCGAGCACCTGCTGCAGCCGCAGCGACCACTGCTGGTCCCAGGGCCGCGGCAGGCCGAGCGCCTCGTTCCAGGCCGGCAGCTGCACCGCCCGGGCCCGGGCGTCGCGGGACAGCGTGACCGCGAGCATCTCCAGCACGATCCGCTGGACGTTGTTCTCCGGCTGCGCCTCGGTCAACCCGAGGGAGTTGACCTGCACCCCGTACCGGAAGCGCCGTTGCTTCGGGTCGGTCACGCCGTAGCGCTCGGCCGTCAGCTCGTCCCAGAGCTGGCCGAAGGCGCGCATCTTGCACATCTCCTCGACGAACCGCACCCCGGCGTTGACGAAGAAGGAGATCCGGGCGACGACGTCGCCGAAGCGCTCGGCCGGCACCTGGCCGGAGTCGCGCACCGAGTCCAGGACGGCGATCGCGGTGCTCATCGCATAGGCGATCTCCTGCACCGGCGTGGCCCCGGCCTCCTGCAGGTGGTAGCTGCAGATGTTGATCGGGTTCCACCGCGGCATCGCCGTCACCGTGTAGGCGACCATGTCGGTGATCAGCCGCATGCTCTGCGCCGGCGGGAAGACGTAGGTCCCGCGGGAGAGGTACTCCTTGATGATGTCGTTCTGCGTCGTCCCGGCCAGCTGCGCGACGTCGTGGCCGTGCTCCTCCGCGACCGCCTGGTAGAGCGCCAGCTGCCACATCGCCGTGGCGTTGATCGTCATCGACGTGTTCATCTCGTCCAGCGGGATGCCGTCGAACAGCGCCCGCATGTCGCCGATGTGCGTGACCGGCACGCCCACCTTGCCGACCTCCCCGACGGCCAGCTCGTCGTCGGGGTCGTAGCCGGTCTGGGTGGGGAGGTCGAAGGCGACGGACAACCCGGTCTGTCCCTTGGCGAGGTTCCGCCGGTAGAGGGCGTTGGACTCCGCGGGCGAGGAGTGGCCGGCGTAGGTGCGCATGACCCAGGGACGGTCGCGGTCCTTCGGCGCTGAAGGGAACGGCATGCCAGCGGAGTGTAGGGCGGTTACTGGCCAGTAGCCACGGGTGTCCTCCGGCGGTGGCACACTCGGCTCCGGGCTCGCGGCCGGCCGGCCGCCCCCGCCGCAGGGAGGTCAGCGTGCCGATCGACGCCGGGAGCCTGCACTACGCCGTGGGCCCGGCCCTCGCTCTGGTCATGATCGTGCTGATCGCGCTCTTCCTGCGCTGGGCCTTCGCCTCGGGCTCCTCGTCGGGCAAGCCGGGGCGGCCTGAGGAGCTGCTCACCCCGGTGGCCACGCTCACCCGCCGGGAGTCGGCGCTGGCCCTGCGGGCCGTGCTGAGCGACGCCGGCATCCGGTCCACGATCCGCGAGCCGGCCGCACACCGGGCCGACGTCCTCGTCTTCCCCGAGGACCTCGAGCGCGCCCGCGCACTCGCGCTCTCCTTCGGCGGGCGCTGAGCGAGGACGTCAGTCGGGGCGCTGGGTCCGCTCGATCTGCACGCCCACGCCACGCAGCTGCTCGGTGAAGTCCGGGTAGCCGCGGTCGACGTGGTGCACGTCCTGCACCTCGGTGACGCCGTCGGTGAGGAGCCCGGCGAACACCAGCCCGGCACCCGCACGGATGTCGGTGGCCAGCACCGGGGCACTGGAGAGCCGCTCCCGCCCACGCACCACCGCGTGATGGCCGTCGATGCGCACGTCGGCCCCGAGCCGGACCAGCTCGTTGACGAACATGAACCGGCCCTCGAAGACGTTCTCGGTGATCAGCGCGGTGCCGCTGGAGACCGCGGCGAGCGCCACGGCCATCGGCTGCAGGTCGGTCGGGAAGCCCGGGAAGGGCAACGTGACGATGTCCATGCCCCGCGGCCGGTCCGCCATCGCCACCCGGATGCCGTCGTCCAGGGACTCCACGGTCGCCCCGGCGTTGACGAGCTTCTCCAGCGGCACGCTCAGGTGCTCGGCCACCGCCCGCTCGATCACCAGGTCGCCCCGGGTCATGACCGCACCGATCGCCCAGGTGCCCGCGACGATGCGGTCCGGGACGGTCGAGTAGGCCACCGGCCGCAGCTCCCGGACGCCCTCCACGGTGATGGTGGAGGTGCCGGCGCCCTCGATCTCGGCGCCCATCGCGACCAGCATCCGGCACAGGTCGACGATCTCCGGCTCGCGGGCGGCGTTGTCCACGATCGTCGTCCCCTGGGCGAGGGCGGCGGCCATCACCAGGTTCTCGGTGGCGCCCACGGAGGGGAAGTCGAGCCAGATCGAGGTGCCGACCAGCTTGGGTGCGGTGGCGATCAGGAAGCCGTGTTCGTTGACCACGGTGGCGCCGAGCCGCTCCAGGCCGGCGATGTGCATGTCCAGCCCGCGGGAGCCGATGGCGTCGCCACCGGGCAGCGCGACCTTGGCGGTGCCCAGCCGGGCCACCAGCGGGCCGAGCACGCTGATCGACGCACGCATCCGGCGCACCAGGTCGTAGTCGGTCTCGGTGGAGGGCCGCTCGGGGACGTCGATCAGCACCTGCCCGCCGCCGCTCGGGCTGCCGCCGGGCTCCAGCGGGTAGCGCTCGAAGGTCACGCCGCAGCCCAGGCGCCGCAGCACCTCGCTCATGATCGTGACGTCGAGGATGTCGGGCACCTCGTCCAGCGTCGTCCGGCCCGGGGCGAGCAGCGCCGCCGCCATCAGCTTGAGCGCGCTGTTCTTGGCACCGGTCACCCGGACGCGGCCACGCAGGGACGCCCCGCCGGTCACCTCGAAGCACTCCACGCTGCCCAGCCTAGATGCGGCGGCAGATGTCGCCCGACGGGGCGCGGGGCTGGCACCTCGCCCCCCGGTCCGGCCTAGGCTCGGCACCATGACCGTCCGGCTGACCCGCATCTACACGCGCACCGGTGACGCCGGGCAGACCCACCTCGGGGACATGTCCCGGGTGGCCAAGACCGATCCGCGGCTGGTGGCCTATGCCGACGTCGACGAGACGAACAGCGCGCTCGGGGTCGCCGTCGCGCTGGGCGGGCCGTCCGCCGAGGTCACCGAGCTGCTCCGCAGCGTGCAGAACGACCTCTTCGACGTCGGCGCCGACCTCTCCACCCCGATCCAGGAGGCGCCGGAACACCCGCCGCTGCGGATCACCGCCGCCTACACCGAGCGGCTGGAGGCGGCCTGCGACGCCGCCAACGCCGAGCTGCCCGCGCTCACCTCGTTCGTCCTCCCGGGGGGCACCCCGCTCGCCGCACTGCTGCACACGGCGCGGACGGTGTCCCGGCGAGCCGAGCGCAGCGTGTGGGCGTTGCTGACGGTCGACGCGGAGCGGACCAACGCCGAGACCGCCCGGTACCTCAACCGGCTCTCGGACCTGCTGTTCATCCTCGCCCGCGCCGCGAACCCGGACGGCGACGTGCTCTGGGAGCCCGGCGCCCACAGCGGCGTCCACGCCCAGCGCGCGGCTCGCGAGAGCTAGGACCGGGGAAGGCCCGTCAGGCCCCGTCCCGAGGCTCGCCCCGAGCTCGCGAGGGGTGAGGAGGACGGGGTCCTTCTTCAGCGGTCGACCGGCGGGGCGGACTCGATCCAGGACAGGAACCCGGTCACCGTCGAGGAGTCCATCGCCAGCTCCTGCGGTCCCGCTCCGGTGCGGACGGTGAGGATCACGCTGTCGGCGGGCAGGGACAGGTCCTCGGCGGTCGGGCGACGGCGGGCGTCGACCTGGAACTGGGCGCGGCACAGGCGCCGGTTCGGCCGGACCGACAGCGACAACGCGCGGTACCAGAGCAGCATGTCGCCGGAGTACCAGGCCACGCCCACGGACCACCGGGAGGTGCCAGGGGCGCGCAGCCACATGGTGACCGCGCCCAGCCCGGAGAGCAGGAACCGCCGGCGCAGCAGGAAGGCGGCGACCAGCGCGACCAGCAACAGCCCGACCAGGACCAGGACGACGGTGGTCACCGGGCGGGGCTCGTCGGCCGAGGGCGGGTCGGGACGGACTCAGGCGGCGGTCAGGCGTCCTGGCCGGCGGCGCGGAGCCGGGACTGGGCTCGCCTCGCGGCGGCGACGGCCTCTGGGTCGTCGCGGTCCTGCTCTGCGCGGCGGAGCGCCTCGCGGGCCCGCTCCACGTCGATGTCGGTCGAGATCTCGGCGGTCTCGGCCAGGATGGAGACGCCTCGCTCGGTCACCGAGAGGAAGCCACCGTGCGCGGCGACGACGAGGTCCTCCCCGGACTCCGTGCGGATCGTCACGACGCCACCGGGAGCCAGCTCGCCCAGCAGGGGCGAGTGACCGGGCATGACACCGAGCTCACCCTCGGTCGTGCGGGCGATGACCATGCTGGCCTCACCGGACCAGAGCATCTTCTCCACGGCCACGAGCTCGACCTGCAGGGTCGCCACGTCAGTCCTCCAGGGTCATCGACCGCCCGTGCCAGGCCGGTGATGCGGGCCGCCGGTCCGGACGGACGCGGCAGCGGGTCCCTGACACTGTACCGGCGGCCGGGCCCCGGTCCCGCCACAGGCTGCCGGTCCTCCCCGACCACCGCCCCGATCGAGGGAACTGGGCCCCTGCCGACCACGTCGCGGGCCGGCGGGTGGTGAGTTCCGTCAGCAGACGGTGCGGCGGTAGACGACCGTCCAGCGCCCCAGCCGCAGCTGAGGGTGCCACACCACCGACGGCGGTGCCCACTCCGCCGTGTCGAATGGCTCGCTGTCCACGGGCAGCGGTGCGTACGGCGGCCAGCTCCACTCCAGGACGTCGTCAGGGAGCGGCCGGTCGTCGGCCTCCCTGGAAGGCCCCGGTGACAGCCGGCGTGTGCCGGGGACCAGAGAGGTCATTCTGGTGTGCACGAGTCGTACTCCTGTGCGTGACGCCCGCCGCTCGGACGTACCGGAGCACATGTTCGTCACCTGGCCACCCGAACTTGAGGCCCTGCGCTCCCGGCCACTCGAACGGATGGCGTGCCGCCAGCACAGCGGCGCCGTGCGCACGCAGACCGTCACGGCCGGGAAGCGCGACAGCCGGGCACCCCCGAAGGGATGCCCGGCCGTGGCGAGGTGCTGGAACGGCCCCCTCGCAGGGCGAGGGGGTCCTCCTCAGCTCTTCTTGAGCTTGTCGTAGTTCCGCTCGAGGTCCTCGAGGCCACCGCACATGAAGAAGGCCTGCTCCGGGACGTGGTCGTAGTCGCCCACCGTCAGGGCCTTGAAGGCCTCCAGCGTCTCGGTGAGCGGGACGTAGGACCCGGGCTGCCCGGTGAACGCCTCGGCGACGAACATGTTCTGCGAGAGGAACCGCTCGATGCGACGGGCGCGGTTGACGGTGAGCTTGTCCTCTTCGCCGAGCTCGTCGATGCCGAGGATCGCGATGATGTCCTGCAGCTCCTGGTAACGCTGCAGGATCCGCTGGACCTCACGGGCGGTGTCGTAGTGCTCCTGCCCGATGTACTGCGCGTCAAGGATCCGGCTGGTGGAGTCCAGCGGGTCGACGGCCGGGTAGATGCCCTTCTCCGAGATCGGCCGGGAGAGCACGGTCGTCGCGTCGAGGTGGGCGAACGTGGTGTGCGGCGCCGGGTCGGTGATGTCGTCGGCGGGCACGTAGATCGCCTGCAGCGAGGTGATGGACCGACCCCGCGTGGAGGTGATCCGCTCCTGGAGAGTGCCCATCTCGTCGGCCAGGGTCGGCTGGTAGCCCACCGCGGAGGGCATGCGCCCCAGCAGCGTGGAGACCTCGGAGCCGGCCTGGGTGAACCGGAAGATGTTGTCGATGAAGAGCAGCACGTCCTGGTCCTGCTCGTCGCGGAAGTACTCCGCCATCGTCAGGGCCGACAGGGCCACGCGGAGCCGGGTGCCCGGCGGCTCGTCCATCTGGCCGAAGACCAGTGCAGTCGAGTTGATGACACCGGACTCGGTCATCTCGGTGATGAGGTCGTTGCCCTCACGGGTGCGCTCCCCGACGCCGGCGAACACCGACACACCACCGAACTCCTGGGCGACGCGACGGATCATCTCCTGGATGAGCACCGTCTTGCCGACACCGGCACCGCCGAAGAGGCCGATCTTCCCACCGCGGACGTAGGGGGTCAGCAGGTCGATGACCTTGATCCCCGTCTCCAGCAGCTCGGTACGGCCTTCCAGTTGGTCGAACTTGGGCGCGTTGCGGTGGATCGACCAGTGCAGGGCGTCCTCGGCGTAGCCCGGGGTGTCCAGGCACTCCCCCAGGGCGTTGAACACGTGGCCGGTCACCACGTCGCCGACGGGCACCATGATCGGGGACCCGGTGTCGCTCACCGGGGCGCCGCGGACCAGACCGTCGGTCGGGGCCATCGAGATGGTGCGGACCACGTTGTCGCCCAGGTGCTGGGCGACCTCGAGGGTCAGCGTCTTGCCCAGGTCGGCGAGGGTGACCTCGACCTTGAGGGCGTTGAAGAGCTCGGGCATCGCGTCGCGGGGGAACTCGACGTCGACGACCGGGCCCGTGACCCGGACGACGCGGCCTGCGCCGACGGTCTCCTGGCTGGACGGACGTTCCTCGGTGACGGTCATCTGTGCTGCTCTCCTGCCCTCGGGCTCGGTGGTCTCGCGTCTTGATGGTCCCCGTCCGCGGCGGTCGGTGCCGCGGACGGGGCGGGTGGCTCAGTCGTCGGCGTTGGCCGACACGAGTGCGTCAGCACCGCCGACGATCTCGCTGATCTCCTGGGTGATCTCCGCCTGACGGGCCGCGTTGGCCTGCCGGGAGAGGTTCTTGGCCAGCTCCTCGGCGTTGTCCGACGCCGACTTCATCGCCCGGCGGCGCGACGCCGACTCCGAGGCGGCTGCCTCGAGCAGCGCCGCGTAGATCCGGGTGGTCACGTACTTCGGCAGCAACGCGTCCAGCAACTGCTCGGGCGACGGCTCGAACTCGTACGACGGCGTGATGTCGGAGCTGCGCGACTCCTCGACCTGTGCGTCGCGGTCGTCCCGCAGCTCGTCGACCTCCTCCACGACCAGTGGCGCCATGCGGTTGGCCACCGGCACCTGGGAGAGCAGGGAGCGGAACTCGGTGTAGACGATGTGCAGTTCGTCCACGCCGAGCACGTCGTCGGCACCGCCGCCGGTCTCGTCGTCGTCCTCACCTGCGGTGAAGGCGGCGATGAGGGTGCGGCCGATGTCCTGCGCGTTCTCGTACCCGGGCTGCTCGGAGAACCCGCTCCAGGTCTCCTCCACGTCCCGGTCGCGGAACCGGTAGTACGTCTCGCCCTTGCGTCCGACGACGTAGAGCAGCGGCTCCTTGCCCTCGTCGCGGAGCAGGGCGAGGAGCTCCTCGGTCCGGCGCAGCACGTTGACGTTGTACGAGCCGGCGAACCCACGGTCGGAGGTGACCACCAGGACGGCGACCCGCCGGGGGTTCTCCCGGTCGGTCAGCAGCGGGTGGTCCAGGCTCGCCGAGCCCGCCAGCGCCGACAGCACGCGGGTGATCTCCCGGGCGTAGGGCTTGGAGGCCTCCACCCGGGCCTGGGCACGGACGATGCGCGCGGCAGCGATCAGCTCCTGAGCCGAGAAGATCTTCTTCGTCGACTGGGTGGAGCGGATCCGGCGGCGCAGCGCGCGGAGGGAACCAGCCATCGTCAGCCGGCCCGCTTGACCTGGACGGTCTCCTGGCCCCGCTCACGAGCGTCCATGGCCTCGGCCTCGGGCTCGTTGACCTGCAGCGACTCACCGTCGGAGGTCGTGAACCGACCGTAGAAGGTCTCGACCGCGGACTCGAGGCTGGCGATGGTGTCGTCCTCGAGCTTCTTCGAGGTCCGGATCGAGTCGAAGACGACGTTGTCGCCCCGGTCGACGAACTCCAGGAACTCCGACTCGAAGCGGCGGACGTCGGCCACCGGCACCTTGTCCAGCTTCCCGGTGGTGCCCAGCCACAGCGAGACGACCTCGCGCTCGACCGGGTACGGGGAGTACTGGCCCTGCTTGAGCAGCTCGACCAGACGCTGCCCCCGCTCCAGGGTCGCCCGGCTGGAGGCATCCAGGTCGGAGGAGAAGGAGGCGAAGGCCTCCAGCTCTCGGAACTGGGCCAGGTCCAGGCGCAGTCGACCGGCGACCGACTTCATCGCCTTGATCTGCGCCGAACCGCCGACCCGGGACACCGACACGCCCACGTTGATCGCCGGGCGGACACCGGAGTTGAAGAGGCCGGTCTCCAGGAAGATCTGGCCGTCGGTGATCGAGATGACGTTGGTCGGGATGTACGCCGAGACGTCGTTGCCCTTGGTCTCGATGAGCGGCAGACCGGTCATCGAGCCCGCACCCAGCTCGTCGTTCAGCTTGGCGCAACGCTCCAGCAGGCGGGAGTGCAAGTAGAAGACGTCGCCGGGGTAGGCCTCACGGCCCGGCGGGCGGCGCAGCAGCAGCGACACGGCGCGGTAGGCCTCGGCCTGCTTGGACAGGTCGTCGAACACGATGAGGACGTGCTTGCCCTCGTACATCCAGTGCTGGCCGATGGCCGAGCCGGTGTAGGGGGCGATGTACTTGAAGCCGGCGGCCTCGGAGGCGGGGGCGGCGACGATGGTCGTGTACTCCAACGCGCCGGCGTCCTCGAGCGCGGCCTTGGTCGCCGCGATCGTCGACCCCTTCTGGCCGACCGCCACGTAGATGCAGCGCACCTGCTGGGCCGGGTCACCGGTCGCCCAGGCCTGCTTCTGGTTGATGATCGTGTCCAGCGCGATCGCCGACTTGCCGGTCTGCCGGTCGCCGATGATCAGCTGCCGCTGACCGCGGCCGATCGGCGTCATGGCGTCGATGGCCTTGATGCCGGTCTGCATCGGCTCGTGCACCGACTGCCGCTGCACCACGGTCGGCGCCTGCAGCTCCAGGGCGCGCCGGGTGGTGGTCTCGATCGGGCTGCCGCCGTCGATGGCGTTGCCCAGCGGGTCGACGACCCGGCCGAGGAAGCCGTCGCCGACGGGGACCGAGAGGACCTCGCCGGTCCGGCGGACCGTCTGGCCCTCCTCGATGCCGGAGAAGTCACCCAGGATGACGACGCCGACCTCGCGCACGTCGAGGTTCAGGGCCAGGCCACGCACGCCGCCCTCGAACTCGAGCAGCTCGTTGGTCATGACCGAGGGCAGGCCCTCGACCCGGGCGATCCCGTCGCCGGACTCGGTGACGACCCCGACCTCTTCCCGGGAGACGTCCGGGGTGTAGTCGGTGACGTAGTTCTGGATGGCACTGCGGATCTCGTCCGCGGAGATCGTCAGCTCGGCCATGGCTCTGCGTCCTCTTCCTGCTGGTGTCTGTGGTGGTGCGGTGCGGCGGTGCCGGTCGAGCTGGTTCAGCCGGCGAGCCGCCGGCCGCTGGCCTCGAGTCGCGCAGCGATGCTGCCGTTGATGACCTCGTCGTCCACCCGGACGACCAGGCCACCGAGCACGTCGGGGTCGACCTGGACCTGCAGGCCCATCGTCCGCCCGTAGAGCCGGCCGAGCACGTCGATGAGCCGCTGCTCCTGCGCGGCCGTCAACGGGACGGCGGAGGTCACGTGGGCGACCGAACGTCCCCGGCGGCGCGCGGCCATCGTGGACAGCCGCTCGACCTCGTTCTCCGGGTTGTGCACGTGCGAGCTGGTCAGTGCGTTCCGCACCAGCCGCTCGGTCACCGGGCTGACCCGGCCGGAGAGCAGCCGGTCGAGGAGGGCGGTCTTGCCCTCCCGCGGCGCGGACCGGTCACCCAGGATGCGGGCGAGGTCGGCGTCACCGGCCACGATGCGGCCGAAGCGGAACAGCTCGTCCTCCACCCCCTCCAGCTCGCCACGCGCGTCGGCGGCATCCAGGGCCGCCTCGGTGCCGAGGGTCTCGGTGGCCTCCACGAGGTCCCGCGGGCGGGACCAGCGCTGCCGGGCGACCGTCTCGACGACCGACAGGGTGTCGGCACCGAGCTGGCCGGAGAGCAGCCGCTGAGCCAGGCCGGCGCGGTCGTCGGGCCGCACGGAGGCGTCCGACAGCGCGCGCCGCAGCGACGGCTGGCTGTCCAGCAGGTTCGCCACCGCGAAGAGCTCGTCGGCCAGGGTGAGCAGGACGTCACCGTGGTTGCGGCTGCGAGCCCCCTGCGACTTCTCCTGGAGGCTCGCCCGCGACTCCTCCATCGCGGCCCGGCTGGAGGCGTGCATCAGCGCTTGCCCTCGGGGACGTACACCGAGCTGCCGGTGTTGGCGCCCTCCGCCGGCTGCACCGCGCCGTTCCCGGCGGGGTTGCTCGCGGCCATCTGGTCCAGCTCGTCGAGGAACCGGTCGACGGTCCCGCTGCGGCGGGCGTCGTCGGCCAGGGACTCGCCGACCACCCGGCCGGCCAGCTCGACGGCGAGGCTGCCGATCTGGCCACGCAGCTCGGCCACGACCTGCTGACGGGAGGCAGTGAGCTGCTCCTCGCCGCGGGCCACGATCCGGGCCGACTCCTCCTGGGCCTGGGTGCGCAGCTGCTCGATGATCTGCTGCCCCTCGGCCCGGGCGGAGTCCCGGATCTGGGCGGCCTCGTTGCGGGCCTCGGCGAGCTGGGCCCGGTACTGCTCCAGCGCTGCCTTGGCCTCGGCCTGCATGGCCTCGGCCCGCTCGATCCCGCCCTCGATCGCAGCGCGCCGGGCCTGGAAGACCTGCTCGAACCGTGGCGCGACGAACTTGACCACCACGAACAGCAGGACCGCGAAGGCGATCAAGCCGACGATGATCTCGCCGAAGGGCGGGAGGAGCGGGTTCGCGCTCTCCGCAGCCAGGATGCTCATGCTCTCAACGTCCTCGTCTGGGTGTCAGTGACCGAACTCGTCCGACGAGTGCGGATCAGGTGCCGTAGACGAGGGGGGCGACGAAGCCGATCAGTGCCAGCGCCTCGGCCAGGGCGAAGCCCAGGAAGGCGTAGGTACGGGTCAGGCCGGCCGACTCGGGCTGACGTGCGGTGGCCTGGATGTAGGCGGCCCAGACGAGGCCCACACCGATGCCGGGGCCGATCGTGGCGATGCCGTAGCCGACCGAACCGATGCTGCCCTCGAGCTCTGCGAGTACCTCGATCATTGCGGGGTGTTCCTCCTGTGTCGTCGCCCGGTGGTCACCGGGCGGCTGGCGGGGTCCTGCGGGTGGTGCAGTTCATGGGAGCGGCCCGGCGCGCGGGCCACCGTGGTGCGGGTCAGTGGGCCGCTTCGACGGAGCCGTTGAGGTAGGTGCCCATCAGCATCGTGAAGACGTAGGCCTGCAGGAAGATGACCAGCAGCTCGAAGAACGTCATCACGATCGCCATCAGCGCGGAGATCGGCCCGAACACGGCCGAGAAGTTGCCGACCGACAGCAGGTAGGTGGCTCCGAGGGCGAACGTCACCAGCAGCATGTGGCCGGCGAACATGTTCGCGAAGAGTCGGATCGCCAGCGTGAACGGCCGCACGATGAAGTTCTGCAGCAGTTCCAGCGGCGTGATCAGCAGGTACATCGGCTTCGGCACGCCGGGCAGGAACATGATGTCCCGGAAGTAGGGCCACAGCCCCTGGTTCTTGATCCCGACCACGATGTAGACGACCCAGCAGATGAGCGCCAGCACCAGCGGGAACGCGAACTTCGACATCGGCGAGATCTGGGCGAAGGGGATGATCGCCATCAGGTTGTTCGCCAGGATGAAGAAGAACAGCGAGGCGAGGAACGGGGCGAACGGCAGGCCCTTGGGGCCGACGACGTCCCGGGCGATCCCGTCGCGGATGAACGAGTAGCCGGTCTCCCCGATGAACTGCATCTTGCCGGGGACGATCTCCGGCTTGCGGACCGTGGCCACCAGGAAGGCGATCATGGCCAGCGTGGCCACCCAGGCGATGATCGTGATCCGGGTGATCTCGAAGCCGACACCCAGCACGGAGAAGCTGGTCAGAACCTCGGGGTAGAACTCACCGATGCCCGGGGGCGTGAAGCCGCCGCCGGGGTCGCTCTCCACAGCGAGCACGTCGCCGAGCGCGTGGGCGCTGGAGGTCACCGTTGTCCCTTCTGCGTCCTGGGCCGGCTCCGTCGTCCGCCCGGGGGGTGTCCGGCGTCCCGCCCGGAGGCCGGATCGGGTTCGCCGTATGTCTTGACCACCACGTAGATGGCCACTGCCACGCCGAGGATGATCCCGACCGGGAAGAACACTCGCGTGTCCAGCCACTGGTCGATCAGCCACCCGACCCCGCCCCACACCGCCATCCCGGACAGGAGCGTCCCGGTGACCGCCCAGCCCATGTCGGCCCCGCTGGGCTGACGAGCTGGACGCGCAGGTCGTGGTCGTGCGCCCCCAGGTTCGGAGGTGTCCTCGGCCATCGCTTCGGACACTATCAGCCGCGCGGCGCCGGGTTTTCCGGGGAATGCCGCCGCTCCCCCGGTGGGGTCGGCGGTGGGACGTAGAACAACTGCCGGGTCCAGACCCAGCGCAGCTGCACACCGCTCCACAACAGCGCGCCGGCGACCACCGTCCAGGCCAGCACCTGGCGGTCCGGCCACCCGTCGGCCGGGAGGCCGGTCAGCAGCGGGAAGAGCACCAGCGCCTTGAGCCCGAACGTGCCCAGCGCCGCCGGCATCGTCCAGGTGTCGTCCACCTTGCCGGCCCACGCGACGACCAGCCCGGAGACGCAGAAGAACGCCGTCACGACGGTCGCACCGATGACCACGGTCAGCGCATCCGCCCAGGTCAGGGCCACGCCGACGGCGACGGCCGCCACCGCGGTCGCCACCGCGGTGACCAGCAGCCCGATCCGGAGGAAGGACAGGTCCCAGGGTGCGTCACCGGTCGCCCGGGTGCCGCTCATCGGCGCACCCCGGCCGGGGTGGACGGTGCGACCGGGGTCGGGGGGCGCGTCGTCCCGGCGCCGTCCCGGACGGCACGGCTGGCGGGGTGCGCGGCGCGGCTGCGCTCCTTCATCGCCGCGAGCTCGGCCTCACGGGCCGCGATCGCCGCCCGGCGGGCGCGTGGACTCAGCACGACGACGACGCCCACCACGAGCAGCGCGCCCACGATGACCAGGACCTCGACGGTGCCACCGGTGATGGACAGGGCGACGGCGCCGAAGCTCAGCAGCGCGGCCCAGAAGTACATGATCAGGACGGCCCGGCGGTGCGAGTGGCCGATCGACAGCAGCCGGTGGTGCAGGTGCATCTTGTCCGGACTGAACGGCGACTGTCCCCGCCGGGTGCGGCGCACCACGGCCATCAGCAGGTCGATGAACGGGATGAACAGCACGGCGATCGGCACGAGCAGCGGCAGCGTCAGCGGCAGCAGGCTGGCCGCCGAGCCGAGGGTCTGCGAGTCGGTCTGCCCGGTGGCCGAGACCGCGGCGGCCGACAGCATCAGCCCGACCAGCATCGAGCCGGAGTCGCCCATGAAGATCCGGGCCGGGCTGAAGTTGTGCGGCAGGAAGCCCAGACAGGCCCCCGCCAGCACGGCGGTGATCAGCGCCGGTGCGCTGGCCACGTCGTCGAAGCCGACCAGCCCCAGGTGGTAGCTGTAGGCGAAGAAGGCCAGCGCCGCGATCGCCGAGACCCCGGCCGCCAGCCCGTCCAGCCCGTCGATGAAGTTCAGCGCGTTGACCGTCAGGACGGTCAGCAGGATCGTCGCCGGCACCCCGACGTCCGGGCCCAGGGAGAGGGTGCCGATGTCGGCGACCGGCAGGAACACGTAGGCCAGCTGCACGCCGAGCAGCACCATCACCCCGGCCGCGGCGATCTGGCCGGTCAGCTTGGTGAGCGCGTCCAGGCCGAACCGGTCGTCGAGCACCCCCAGCGCGCAGATCAGCCCGCCGGCCACCAGGACGGCGATCGTCTGGGTGCTGAACTCGAAGCTGCGCTGCAGCGAGGGCAGCTGCGAGGCGACCAGGACGCCGGCCGCGACGCCGAGGTACATCGCCACTCCCCCGCCCCGCGGGGTGGGGATGACGTGCACGTCGCGGTCACGGACCGCCGCCATCACCCGGAACCGGACCGCCGCCACCCGCACCACAGGCGTGGCCAGGAAGGTGACCAGCGCGGCGGCGAGGAGGACGACGGCGTACTCGCGCACGGCTCAGCCGACGCGCGTGGGCTCGGGGTAGGCAGGGTGGGCGCCGACCAGCTCGCGCACCCCGGCCGCGACCTGGGTCGTCCGGGAGCCGTCGGCGTCCCGGATCGCGGTGCCGATGAGCGAGGCGATCGACTTCATGTCGTCCTCCACCATGCCCTGGGTGGTGACCGAGGGGCTGCCGACCCGGACGCCGGAGGCGACCGAGGCCGGCTGCGGGTCGAAGGGGATGGCGTTCTTGTTCAGCACGATGCCGGCCGCGTCGCAGCGGGCCTCGGCGACCTTGCCGGTGACCAGCTCGCCGGCGGTGTCGGTGACCTCGCGCAGGTCCAGCAGCGCCAGGTGGGTGTCGGTGCCGCCGGCGACCGGCCGCAGGCCCTCGGCGGCCAGGCCCTCGGTGAGCGCCTGGGCGTTGGTGATCACCTGTCGGGCGTAGGCCTGGTACTCCGGCTGCAGACACTCCTTGAGGTTCACCGCCTTGGCCGCGATGGCGTGCATGAGCGGGCCGCCCTGCATCATCGGGAAGGCCGACTTGTCGATGGCCTTGGCGTGCTCGGCCTTGCAGACGATCGCCCCGCCACGGGGGCCGCGCAGCACCTTGTGCGTGGTGAAGGTGACGACGTCGGCGTAGGGCACTGGCGAGGGGATCGCCTTGCCGGCCACCAGGCCGATGAAGTGCGCCGCGTCGACCATGAAGATCGCGCCCACCTCGTCGGCGATCTCCCGGAAGGCGGCGAAGTCGATCAGCCGCGGGATCGCCGAGCCACCGGCGACGATCAGCTTGGGCCGGTGCTCGCGGGCGAGGTCGCGCACCTGGTCGTAGTCGATGTGCTCGGTCTTCTCGTCGACCCCGTACTGGACGGCGTTGAACCACTTGCCGGAGAAGGAGACCTTGGTGCCGTGGGTGAGGTGCCCGCCGTGCGGCAGCGCCATGCCCAGCAGGGTGTCGCCGGGCTGCAGGAAGGCACCGTAGGCCGCCAGGTTGGCGCTGGCACCGGAGTGCGGCTGAAGGTTGACGTGCTCGGCGCCGAACAGCTCCTTGCCCCGGGCGATGCCGATCTCCTCGGCCCGGTCGACGACCTCGCAGCCGCCGTAGTACCGGCGCCCCGGGTAGCCCTCGGCGTACTTGTTCGACAGCGTGCTCCCCAGCGCGGCCAGGACGGCGGGGCTGGTGAAGTTCTCGCTGGCGATCAGCTGCAGGCCGCCCCGCAGCCGGTCGAGCTCGTCGAGGACGACGCCGGAGATCTCCGGGTCGAAGTCGGCCAGGGCGTCGAAGTCCGGGCCCCAGTAGGGGGTGCTCATCGCGGGTGCACTCCTGCTGCTCGGTGCGGGTGCCCGCGTGCACTCGTCGATGAGGGCCGCGCGGCTGTCGCACCACGGTATCGCTGTGGCGCGGCGACGGTCCGCATCGCACCGCGGCCGGCTGTCGTTCGCCCGTGAGGTGAGTCGCTCGGGACGGCCGCCGGACGCCGTGCGGCCCGGTGAGGCCCCGTCCAGAGGCTCGCCCCGAGCTCGCGAGGGGTGAGGAGGACGGGGTCCTTCCTCAGTCCGTGATGTCGGGGACGACCTCGCGCAGCTGCTCCAGCTCGATGGCGCCCAGGCGGAGCACCCGAGGGGTCGGGGCCGTGCAGTCGACGATCGTGCTGGGCGCCGAGCCGGTCCGCGGCCCCCCGTCCAGGACCACCGCGGCGTGCTCGCCCAGCTGGTAGGCCGCCTCCGCCGCGGTCGTGCCGGCCGGGCGGCCGGAGCGGTTGGCGCTGGAGACCGCGAGCGGGCCGGTGCGCCGCAGCAGGTCCCGGGTCACGTCGTCGTCCGGCAGCCGGACGGCGACCGTCCCCTCGGCGTCCCCGAGGTCCCACGCCAGCGACGGTGCGTGCTCCACCACCAGGGTCAGGCCGCCGGGCCAGAAGGCCGCGGCCAGCTCGTGGGCCACCTGGGGCACGGTGACGACCAGCCCGGCCAGCGTGGAGGCCTCCCCCACCAGCACCGGGACCGGCATGTTGCGGCCCCGGTTCTTGGCCGCCAGCAGCCGGGTGACCGCGCCCGGGGTGAACGCGTCGGCGGCCACCCCGTAGACGGTGTCGGTCGGGAGCAGCACGAGCTCACCGCGGGACAGCGCCATGGCGGCAGCGGTCAGCCCCGCCTCGCGCTGGTCAGGGTCACTGCAGTCGAAGACGTCGGCCACGGCTGGGGAGTCTGTCACTGTCCCCGCGGGGACGACCGGGCGGTCGTGTAGCGCGGCCGGTCGGCGAGGTCACGGTGGTCGGCGACGTCGGCCCACCGGCCGTGGGCCCGGACCAGCGCCGGCAGCGCACTCCCCTGCTGGTCGGCGTGCTCGATGCCCAGCCAGCCGCCGGGGCGCAGCAGGCGGGCGGCCGTGCCCAGCATCCCGCGGACGACGTCGAGCCCGTCCGGCCCGCCCCACAGCGCCAGCGGCGGATCGTGCTCGGTGACCTCCCGGGGCAGCCGGGCGCCGTCGGGCACGTAGGGCGGGTTGGAGACGACGACGTCCACGGCGCCGTCCAGCTCGGACAGCAGCGCCGGGTCGGTCATGTCGCCGGCCAGCACCTCGACGGGGGTGTCACCGGCCGCGGCGCGGGCCGCGGCGTTGTGCCGGGTCCACTCGATCGCCGCGGCGTCCCGCTCGACGGCCACGACCCGGGCGCCGGGGTGCTCGTTGGCCACCGCGAGCGCGATCGCACCGGAGCCCGCACCCAGGTCGACGACGGTGGGCGCGGCCAGCCCGGCGATCCTGGTCAGCACCCAGCCGGCCAGCAGCTCGGTCTCCGGGCGGGGCACGAAGACCCCGGGACCGACCGACAGCTCGAGCTGCCGGAAGGGTGCGGTCCCGGTGAGGTGCTGCAGCGGGACCCGGGCGGCGCGCTCCTCGACCAGTGCGGCGTACCGGGCTGCCTGCTCGCCGGGCACCTCGCCGAGGGTCAGCAGCGCCGTGCGCGTCACCCCGAGGACGGCGGCCAGCAGCAGCTCGGCGTCCACCCGGGGCGACTCCACGCCGGCCGCGGCGAGCCGCCGGACGGCGTCGCCGAGCAGCGCCCGGCCGGTCGACGGGGTGGTGCTCAGGAGCCGACCGCCAGCAGCTCGGCGGTCGCGGCCGCGGTCAGCGCGTCCAGGACCGGGTCGAGGTCGCCGTCCAGCACCTGGTCGAGGTTGTGCGCCTTGAAGCCGACCCGGTGGTCGGCGATGCGGTTCTCCGCGAAGTTGTAGGTGCGCACCCGCTCGCTGCGGTCGACCGTCCGCACCTGGCTGCGCCGCTGGTCCGACGCGGTGGCGGCGGCCTCCTCCCGCGCGGCGGCGAGCAGCCGGGAGCGCAGCACCCGCAGGGCCGACTCGCGGTTCTGCAGCTGGCTCTTCTCGTTCTGCGAGCTCACCACGATCCCGGAGGGCAGGTGGGTGATCCGCACCGCGGAGTCGGTGGTGTTGACGCTCTGCCCACCCGGCCCGGAGGAGCGGAAGACGTCGATGCGCAGGTCGTTCGGGTCGACGCTGACGTCGACCTCCTCGGCCTCGGGGAGCACGAGCACCCCGGCCGCCGACGTGTGGATCCGGCCCTGGGACTCGGTGACCGGGACCCGCTGCACGCGGTGCACGCCGGCCTCGAACTTCAGCCGGGCGAAGATGCCCTCGTCGGTGCGCGACTTGATCGCCACGGCGACGTCCTTGTACCCGCCCAGCTCGGCCGGGACGGCGTCGAGGACCTCGGTCGCCCAGCCGCGCCGCTCGGCGTAGCGCAGGTACATCCGCAACAGGTCGCCGGCGAACAGCGCCGACTCAGCCCCGCCCTCCCCGGCCTTGATCTCGAGGATGACGTCCTTGTCGTCGTCGGGGTCCTTGGGCAGCAGCAGCTCGGTGAGCCGGCCGGTCAGCTCCCCGACGCGCCCCGTCAGCTCGTCGGCCTCGGCGGCGAAGGAGGCGTCCTCCCCGGCGAGCTCGCGGGCCGCGGTGAGGTCGTCCGTCGCGGCGTCGAGCTGGCGCGCGGTCTCCACGACCGGGGCGAGCTGGGCGTACCGCCGGCCCAGCCGACGGGCCCGGGCGGCATCGCCGTGCACCGCCGGGTCGGCGAGCTCGGCCTCCAGCTCGCGGTGCTCGGCGAGCAGGCCGGCGAGCCGGTCGCTGCCGGCTCCGGTGCTGCTGCTCACGGGCACTCCTCTGGTCTTCGGTCCCGACAGGCCGCGGGCGGGTGAGGCGGACATGACGACGGCGCCCGCGCCGCCCTGGTGCAGGGCGGCGCGGGCGCCGTCGGGGGTGCTACTTGTCGGCCGGGGTGCCGGCGGCGCGCTTGCCGAACCGCTTCTCGAAGCGGGCGACGCGGCCACCGGTGTCCAGGATCTTCTGCTTGCCGGTGTAGAAGGGGTGGCACGCCGAGCAGACCTCGACGGTCAGCTGACCGGACGGCGAGGTGCTGCGGGTGGTGAACGTGTTACCGCAACCACAGGTCACCGCGGTGACGTTGTACTGCGGGTGGATGTCGGCCTTCATGCCGGTACACCCTCTCTCTGGTCTCGTGGTCTGCTGGTCAGTCTGCTGGTCATGGCACCGTCGGGGAACTGGGCGACCCCTGACGGCAGAGGCTCGATCGCCCAGTGTACGGCCCCCATGCCGGGGCCCCGCCGCGAGCTGGCTCGCGACGGGGCGCAGGGGGCCTTCGTCAGTCCTTCTCGTTCACGCCCAGCGTCGTCTTCTGCACCTGCATCAGGAACTCGATGTTGTTGCGCGTCTTGCGCATCCGGTCGAGCAGCAGCTCCAGGGCCTGCTGGGGCTCCAGGGCGGACAGCACCCGGCGCAGCTTGATGATGATCGCCAGCTCGTCGGGCGAGAGGAGGATCTCCTCCTTGCGGGTGCCCGAGGCGTTCACGTCGACCGCGGGGAAGACCCGCTTGTCGGCCAGCCGCCGGTCCAGCTTGATCTCGGCGTTCCCGGTGCCCTTGAACTCCTCGAAGATGACCGTGTCCATCGTGGAACCGGTCTCGACCAGCGCCGAGGCGATGATCGTCAGCGAGCCGCCGTTCTCGATGTTGCGAGCCGCACCGAGGAAGCGCTTGGGCGGGTAGAGCGCCGTGGAGTCGACGCCACCGGAGAGGATGCGCCCGCTGGCGGGGGCCGCCAGGTTGTAGGCGCGGCCCAGCCGGGTGATCGAGTCCAGCAGGACGACGACGTCGTGGCCCATCTCGACCAGGCGCTTGGCCCGCTCGATCGACAGCTCGGCGACCGTGGTGTGGTCGGCCGGCGGCCGGTCGAAGGTCGAGGCGATGACCTCGCCCTTCACCGAGCGCTGCATGTCGGTGACCTCTTCGGGCCGCTCGTCGACCAGCACCACCATGAGGTGGACCTCGGGGTTGTTGGTCGTGATCGCGTTGGCGATCGACTGCAGCACCATCGTCTTGCCGGCCTTCGGCGGGCTGACGATCAGCGCCCGCTGGCCCTTGCCGATCGGCATGACCAGATCGATGAGCCGGGTGGTCATCAGGTGCGACTCGGTCTCCAGCCGCAGGCGGTCCTGCGGGTAGAGCGGGGTCAGCTTGGTGAACTCGGGGCGGTTGCGCGCCTGCTCCGGGTCCAGCCCGTTGACCGAGTCCAGCCGGACCAGCGCGTTGTACTTGTCCTTCTTCTCGCCCTCACGGGGCTGACGGACGGCGCCGGTGATGGCGTCGCCGCGGCGCAGGCCGTAGCGACGCACCTGGGACAGCGAGACGTAGACGTCGTTCGGGCCGGTCAGGTACCCCGACGTGCGGACGAACGCGTAGCTGTCCAGCACGTCCAGGATGCCCGCCACCGGGAGGAGGACGTCGTCCTCGCTGACGGTGGGCTCGCCCTGGTCGAAGCGCTCGCGCCCACCGGCACTGCCGCCGCGCCGGTTGCGGTCGCGGTACCGACGACCACGGCGACCGCGGCCGCCCTCGAAGTCGTCGTCGTCCTCGTCGTTCCGGGTGTCGTTCCGGGTGTCGTTCCGGTTGGCGCCCGCGTCGCCGCGGTTGCCGGGCCCGTCGTTCCGGTTGCCAGGCCCGTCGTTCCGGTTGCCGGGGCCGTCGTTGCGGTTGCCGTCCCGGTTGTTGCGGCCGGGCCGACCGGACTCGCCGTCGTTGCGGTTGCGTCCGCCGCGCTGCTCCCCGTCACGGTCGGCACCCTCGCGACTGCCCCGCTCGTCCCGGCCGGCGGAGTCCCGGTTGCGGTCCTCGCGGCTGTTGCGCTCGTCGCGGGTCCCGGAGTCGCGGTTGCGGTCCTCACGCTCGCCGGAGTCGCGGTTCCCCCGCTCCTCGCGGGTGTCGGAGTCGCGGTTGCCGGAGTCCCGGTTGCCCCGCTCCTCGCGCTCGCCGCCTTCCCGGGGCGCGCGCTCGGCGCGGTCCCGGTTGCGGCTGCGCTGCGGTCGGTCACCGTCGGGGCGGGTGTCGGACTCGGCCGGCTCGGCCGCCTCGACCGTGGCCGGCTCCGCGGTGTCGTCTGCGCCGACTGGAGCGGCGGGAGCCGTGGCCGGGGAGTCGACAGTGGGCGCCCCGGCCGGACGGCTGGCTCCGCGGCGGCGACGGCCCGTGGGGGCCGAGTCGGCGGGAGCGGCGTCGGCGGGAGCGGCGTCGGCGGGAGCCGCGTCGGTGCTGGGGACGGCCGCCGGACCGCCGTTCGCACCGCCGCTGACCGGGGCCTCCAGGGGCGCGGCCGGAGCGGTGCTCTCGTCGGCACGGGGAGCGGGCACGCTCGGGGTGCTGGCCGGCGCACCGGCGGACGAGGTCGGTTCGGAGGCGGAGCCGGCGCCCACCTGCCGCTCGGAGATCGCGGCGACGAGGTCGCTCTTGCGCATCTTGCCGGTGCCGGGGATGCCCAGCTCGCCGGCCAGGCGCTGCAGTTCGGGCAGCAGCATGCCGGACAGTCCGCTGCCACGGCGGCGCGAACGGGGAGCCGTCCCGCTGCCGGCAGCTGCCTCGTCGGACGGGGCGGCGTCGCGCTCGCCGTCGATGAGGTCGGTGCTCTCGCTCACGTACAGGTCCTTCCCTGCGGTGACCTGCGCCTACCAGCGCAGGAGGTGACCCGGCCCCGGAACGCGAGAGCCAGTGTTGGACTCGTCGGATCGACCGGGATGACGCGGATCTGTGGATTGCGAGGGGTTCAACGGCGACGGATCGACCGTCTGCAACGCCCCGCGTGAGGCTCGCCCGGAGGCGGCTACGTCGTCAGCCTAGACACAGGCCGACACACCTTTCAACACAGTCCGTCACGGGTGTGTTCCAGGCGCCTCGGACGATACCGCATCGTGATCACCGGACAGCGGGGTGATGACGGCGCCGGTGGGGTCGACGGGCAGCGGCCGGCACTCCCAGCCCGCCGGCGTCGCCTCCTGCAGGGCTCTCACCTGCACCGCAGCGGCCGGCGCGCCGGCGTCCTCGTCGGGACCGAGCACCGCCAGCGCCAGCACGCACGGACCGGCGCCGGAGACGACGGCGGCGTGCCCGTCGGCCCGCAGCCGGGCCAGCAGGGTGGCGCTCTCGGGCATGGCCGGCGCCCGCTGCGCCTGGTGCAGCCGGTCCTCGGTCCCCTCCAGGAGCAGGGCCGGATCGCGGGTGAGCGCGTGCACCAGGAGTGCGGAGCGACCGGCGGCGTGTGCGGCGTCGGCGTGCGGCACCGTCTCGGGCAGCAGCCCCCGGGCCAGGTGCGTGGCCAGCGTGGTGGCCGGGACGAAGAGCACCGGGGCGATCCGCGGGTCGACGGCCAGCCGCGCGGCGCGCGCGCCGGAGGCCGTCGTCCAGGACAGCGTCGCCCCACCGAGCAGGCACGGGGCGACGTTGTCCGGGTGGCCCTCGAGCTCGGAGCACAGCCGCAGCACGGCCTCGGCGTCGACCTCGGCGACGTCGGGGCACAGCGCCCACGCCGCCAGGACCCCGGCGGTCACCGCCGCGGCGGAGGAGCCCATCCCCCGGCCCTGCGGGATGGTGTTGCGCGCGGACAACCGCAGGCCGGCCGGTGTCCACCCCAGCTCTGCGGAGGCGGCCCGGAACGCGCGCACCACCAGGTGCGACTCGTCGGTCGGCAGCTCACCGGCGCCGGCACCCGCCACCTCGACGGTCAGCCCACCGTCGGTGACGGCGACGTCGAGGGAGTCCCAGCAGGACAGCGCCAACCCGGCACAGTCGTAGGCCGGACCGAGGTTCGCACTCGTCGCCGGGACGCGGATCCGGACCGCGGCGGTCTGCTCCACTCAGAGACCCAGCTGTGCCGCGGCGGCGGCCGCGTCGACCGGGATGGTGACCGGTGCCGGCGCACCGGAGATCGCCCACTCCGGGTCCTTGAGGCCGTTGCCGGTGACCGTGCAGACCACCCGCTGTCCCGGCTCGAGGCCGCCGGCCTCGGCCACCTGCAGCAGACCGGCCACCGACGCGGCCGACGCCGGCTCGACGAAGACCGCCTCGCTGCGGGCCAGCAGCCGGTAGGCGGCGAGGATCGCCCGGTCGGTGACCGCGTCGATCCGGCCACCGGAGGTGTCCCGGGCGTCCAGCGCCTTCGTCCAGGACGCCGGGTTGCCGATCCGGATGGCGGTGGCGATGGTCTCGGGCCGGTCGACCACCCGGCCGGTGACGATGGGCGCGGCGCCGGCGGCCTGGAAGCCCCACATCTTCGGGGTGTGGGTGGCCGGGCCGTCAGCCGCGTACTCGCGGTAGCCCTGCCAGTAGGCGGTGATGTTGCCGGCGTTGCCGACGGGCAGGCAGTGCACGTCGGGGGCGTCGCCGAGCACGTCGACGATCTCGAAGGACGCCGTCTTCTGGCCCTCGATGCGGTACTGGTTGACGCTGTTGACCAGGCTGACCGGGTAGTCGATCGCCAGCTTGCTGGCCAGGGTCAGGCAGTCGTCGAAGTTGCCCTCGACCTGCAGCAGCTTCGCCCCGTGCACCAGCGCCTGGGCCAGCTTGCCGGTGGCGATCTTGCCGGTCGGGACCAGGACGGCGCAGGTCAGACCGGCCCGGGCGGCGTAGGCCGCCGCGCTGGCGCTGGTGTTGCCGGTGGAGGCGCAGATCACCGCCTGCGCGCCCTCCTCCACGGCCTTGGAGATGGCCATGGTCATGCCGCGGTCCTTGAACGACCCGGTGGGGTTGGCCCCCTCGACCTTGAGCCAGACCTCGCACCCGGTGCGGCGGGACAGCTCCGGCGCCGGCAGCAGCGGGGTGGCGCCCTCCTGCAGTGTCACCACCGGGGTCGCGGCGCTCACCGGCAACCGGTCCCGGTAGGCCTCGATCAGGCCCGGCCAGTACGGCGAGACCGGGGCGCGCAGCCCCGTCGGGAGTCCAGCGCTCATGACCACATCACCCGTTCGCCTCCGCGGATCACTCCACTCACAGCCCCTCCACCCGCAGCACGCTGGTCACGCCCCGGACGGCCGACATCTCCCGCAGCCGGGCGACGGTCGTGGCCAGGGCCGCGTCCGGGGCTCGGTGGGTCACGATCACCAGCGTGGCGGCGTCGCCGTGCCCGTCCTGGCGGACCGTGGCGATGCTGACGCCCTGCGCGGCGAACTCGTGCGCGACGGTCGCCAGCACGCCGGGCTTGTCCGCGACGTCGAGGCTGACGTGGTACCGGGTGGGGGTGTCGGCCATCGGCCGCACGGTCAGGCCGGCGTAGCCCGTCGTCCCCGGTCCGGCGACGCCGGCCACCCGGTTGCGGGCCACCGCGACCAGGTCGCCGAGCACCGCGCTGGCGGTCGGCTGCCCGCCGGCGCCCTGGCCGTAGAACATCAGCTCACCGGCCGCCTCGGCCTCGACGAAGACGGCGTTGAACGCGCCGCCCACCGCCGCCAGCGGGTGGGTGGTCGGGATCATGGCCGGGTGCACCCGGACGGCGACGGAGTCGTCGGCGCCGTCACTGCCCGCGACCCGCTCGCAGATCGCGAGCAGCTTCACCGTGCAGCCGATCTCGGCGGCCCGGGCGACGTCGGTCGCGGACACCGCGGAGATGCCCTCGCGGTACACGTCGGCGGCGGTGACCGGGGAGTGGAAGGCCAGCGAGGCCAGGATCGCGGCCTTGGCGGCGGCGTCGAACCCGTCGACGTCGGCGGTCGGGTCGGCCTCGGCGTACCCGGCCTCGGTCGCCTCGGCCAGCGCCTCGCCGAAGCCGGCCCCGGTCTCGACCATCCGGGACAGGATGTAGTTCGTCGTCCCGTTCACGATGCCGACCACCCGCCGGAGCTGGTCACCGGCCAGCGACTCGCGCAGCGGGCGCAGCAGCGGGATCGCCCCGGCGACCGCGGCCTCGTAGTAGAGGTCGACGCCGGCCTCGGCGGCCGCGGCGTGCAGCGCGACGCCGTCGTCGGCCAGCAGTGCCTTGTTGGCGCTGACCACCGACTTCCCGGCGCCGATGGCGGCCAGCAGCAGCGTGCGGGCGGGCTCGATGCCGCCGATCACCTCGACCACCAGGTCGACGTCGGGCCGGGTGACCAGCTCCTCGGCGTCGGTGGTCAGCAGCTCGGCGGGCACCTCGGGGTGCCGGTCGGGACGGCGGACGGCGACCCCGGCGACCTCCACCCGGCGCCCGATCCGGGCGGTCAGGTCATCGGCCTGCTCGGACAGCAGGCGCAGGACGGCGCCGCCCACCGTGCCGCAGCCCAGCAGGGCCACCTTCAGGGAATCGCTCACGACTGGGCTCCTGCGGCGTGCTCGGGCGCCGGCTGGTCGATCGCCGGGCTGGGGGCGGGCACGTCGGCGAGGACGGCATCGAGGGCGAACACGTCGGACAGTGTCTGACGTCGCACGATCTCGGTCGCCACCCCGTCCCGCACGGCGACCACCGGCGGCTTCAGCAGGTAGTTGTAGTTGCTCGCCATCGACCAGCAGTAGGCGCCCGTGGCGGCCACCGCCAGCAGGTCGCCGGGCTGGACGTCCGAGGGCAGCCACAGGTCGCGGACCAGCACGTCACCGCTCTCGCAGTGCTTGCCGACCACCCGGCAGAGCGCGGGTGGGGCGTCGGAGGCGCGGTTGGCCAGCACACAGGTGTAGCTGGCGTCGTAGAGGGCGGTGCGGATGTTGTCGCTCATCCCGCCGTCGACGGACACGTAGTTGCGCACCAGCGGGGTGCCCGGCGCGCCACTGGCCCCGAGCCGCACCGGCTTGATCGTGCCGATCTCGTACAGCGTCACGGTGCCCGGCCCGGCGATCGCGCGGCCCGGCTCGACGGCCAGCCGCGGCACCGGCAGCCCGAGGGCCGCGCACTCGGCGGCGATGACCGACCGCAGCTTCACCGCAACGTCCTCGGGGCTGACCGGGTCGTCCTCGGCGAGGTAGGCGATGCCGAACCCGCCGCCGAGGTTGAGCTCGCCGAGCACCTCACCGGTCGCCTGGTGCACCTGGCCCAGCAGGCCGACGACCCGGTGCGCGGCGGCCTCGAAGCCGGCCGTGTCGAAGATCTGCGAGCCGATGTGGCTGTGCAGTCCGGCCAGGTGCAGCCCCGGCTCCCGGATCACCCGGACGGCCGCGGTGAGCGCGTCGCCGGTGGCCAGCGAGAAGCCGAACTTCTGGTCCTCGTGGGCGGTGGCGATGAACTCGTGGGTGTGCGCCTCGATGCCCACCGTCGACCGGATCAGCACCGACACCGGCGCGCCACCGCCGGCCACCCGGGCCTCCCCGAGCGGCACCAGCCGGTCGATCTCGTCGAAGGAGTCGAGCACCACGTGGCCGATCCCGGCGTGGACCGCGAGCTGCAGCTCGACCAGCGACTTGTTGTTGCCGTGCAGCGCGATCCGCTCGGCCGGGAAGCCTGCGGCCAGCGCGACCGCGAGCTCGTTGCCGCTGCAGGCGTCCAGGTGCAGCCCGTCGTCGGCGATCCAGCGGGCCACCTGGCCGCAGAGGAACGCCTTGGAGGCGTAGTGCACGTCGGCGTCGCTGAAGGCGTCGGCGAAGTCGGCAGCCCGGCTGCGGAAGTCGTCCTCGTCCAGCACGAACAGCGGCGTGCCGTGCGCGCGGGCCAGGTCGGTCACCCGGCGGCCACCCAGCTCCAGCTCGCCGTCGACCCGCCGGGCCGACCGCGGCCAGACCTGCGGGTCCAGCACGCCGAGGTCGGTCGGTGCCGGGCCGGCCGCCGGGGGCGGGGCGATGTTGCCGTGCAGCGGACCGGCCGGGTGCGCTCTCACATCCGCTCCGGGGCGGAGACGCCGAGCACGGCCAGACCGTTGCGCAGCACCGTCGCGGTCGCCGCGCAGAGCCACAACCGGGCGGTGGTCACCGGGGTGGCCTCCTCGTCACCGCGCGGCAGCACCCGGCACGAGTCGTAGAACCGGTGGTAGGTGCCGGCCAGCTCCTCCAGGTAGCGGGCCACCCGGTGCGGGGCCCGCAACTCCGCGGCCGAGGCGATCACCCGCGGGAACTCCCCCAGCGCCCGCAGCAGGTCACCCTCCCGCTGGTGGGCGAGCGCCGCGGTGTCCACGTCACCGGCCTCGCCCAGCGGCAGGCCGAGGTCGGCGGCGCCGCGCAACAGCGAGGAGATCCGGGCGTGGGCGTACTGGACGTAGAAGACCGGGTTGTCGTTGGTCTGCCGGCTCCACAGGTCCAGGTCCAGGTCGATCTGCTGGTCGACCGAGGCCCGGGCCAGCGCGTACCGGGCCGCATCTGCCCCGACCGCGGCCACCAGGTCCTCCAGCAGCACCACCGTGCCGGCCCGCTTGCTCATCCGCAGCGGCTCCCCGTCCCGGACCAGGTTCACCAGTTGCCCGATCAGGATCTCGAGGTTGACGTCCGGGTCGTCGCCGAGTGCGGCGACCAGCGCCTTGTACCGGCCGATGTAGCCGTGGTGGTCGGCGCCCAGCATGATCACGACCTTGTCGAAGCCGCGCTCGCGCTTGTCCAGGTAGTAGGCGCAGTCGGCGGCGAAGTAGGTCGTCTCGCCGTCGCTCTTGACCAGCACCCGGTCCTTGTCGTCCCCGAAGGTCGTCGTCCGCAGCCAGACGGCGCCGTCGGCCTCGAAGACGTGACCCTGCTCGCGCAGCCGGGCCACCGCCTTCTCCAGCGCACCGGTCTCGTGCAGCGTGCGCTCGCTGAAGTACACGTCGAAGACGACGCCGAAGTCGGCCAGCGTCCGCTTGATCTCGGCGAACATCAGGTCGACGCCGAGCACCCGGAACCGCTCCTGCTGGTCGGCCTCGGGCAGCTCGAGCACGCCGGGCTCGGCGGCCACCACCTGGGCGGCGATCTCACCGATGTAGTCACCGGCGTAGCCGTCCTCCGGCACCGGCCGCCCGTGCGCCGCCGCCAGCAGGCTCAGCGCGAACCGGTCGATCTGCGCGCCGGCGTCGTTGAAGTAGTACTCCCGGGTCACCTGCGCGCCACTGGCCGTCAGCAGCCGGCCGAGGGCGTCGCCGACGGCGGCCCACCGGGTGCCGCCGATGTGCACCGGGCCGGTCGGGTTGGCCGAGACGAACTCAAGATTGAGCCGCTGCCCGGCCAGCACCTCGGTGCGCCCGTAGGCCTCGCCCGCGGCGACCACCCGGACGGCGATCTGGCCCAGCGCGTCCTTGGCCAGCGTGACGTTGAGGAAGCCGGGCCCGGCGACGTCGACCGCCGAGACGCCCTCGACACCGCGCAGTTCAGCGGCCAGCACCTCGGCGACCTCACGCGGCGGGCGCCCGGCGGCCTTGGCCAGCCGGAGCGCCACGTTGGTGGCGTAGTCACCGTGCTCGGGGTTCTTCGGCCGCTCGATCACGACCTCGTCGGGGACGGCGACGGAGAGCACGCCGCGCTCCACGGCCGCCGCGACTGCGGACCGGACGACGTCGCTGAGCTGCTCGGGTGTCACCGTTCGATCGTACGGAGCCGGGCATCCCCGTTCCGACCTGCCCGCCGGGCTGTGGGCCGCGACACCCCCGCCGGGCCGCCGACGGCCAGGGACTCCACAGGTCTGCGACCTAGACTCGCACCCGCCGAACGGGAGCAGCCCGGGACGGACGAGGGCACGCGCTGGCTCGCGAGACAGCGCGACCCACGACGCACAGCGAGCGAGGAGCGGCAGTGGCCAAGGACCCCAAGCCCGAGAACGGCCGCGCGACCAGCGGCGCTTCCCGTGGGGGGTCACGGGTGCCCGGCAAGGGCTCCGGCGGCCGGGGGCGCACCCGCCCGCCGACCACCGTGGTCACCCAGCAGAAGCCGTGGGGCCTGATCGCCGCCGCCGTCGCGGTGGTCGTCTTCGCCGCGGCGATCATCAGCTACGCCGTCGTCCAGGTGAACGAGTCCAATGCCAACCGGGTCACCGAGGCCAGCCAGATCAGCGGCCTGGAGACCTTCGAGTACGCCGCTGGCCAGGAGCACGTCACCACGCCGGTGAGCTACACCGAGACCCCCCCGGTCGGCGGGCCGCACGACGGCGAGTGGGCCGACTGCACCGGCACCGTCTACGACGTGGACATCCGGCACGAGAACGCCGTCCACTCCATGGAGCACGGCGCCACCTGGATCGCCTACGACCCCGACCTCATCGCCGACGGCGACCTCGCCACGCTCGAGGAGCTGGTCGAGGGCACGTCGGGCCTCATGCTCTCCCCCTACGCCGGGCTGGGCACGCCGATCAGCCTGCAGTCGTGGAACCACCAGCTGGCCGTCGACTCCGCCGACGACGTGCGGGTGCAGCAGTACGCCGACTTCATGACCTACAACGCCGACTTCTACCCGGAGGTCGGGGCGAGCTGCGAGAACCCGCTGTTCATCGCCGACCCGCTGGTGGAGGACGACAACAGCCGGGGCTCCGACGCCATGGCCACCGACGCGCCGACGACGTCGACCCCGGCGGCCGAGACCACCTCGGCCCCCTGACCCACCCCGCGCCCGTCGCAGCACCTGCCGCACCACCGGAGGACCCGATGACCGATCCCGCGAGCGAGGACGGCCGTGGCGCGACGAGCGCTGGCCGGCCCCGGGGCTGGCTGACCGGCGTCCTGGTGGCGGTGATCGCCGTCGGGCTCCTGGTGGCCGGCGGGGGGCTGGCCGTGGCACTGGGCGTGGGGCGCGACGAGCAGCCCACCACCGACTCGGTCGCCGCCGGGTTCTCCCGGGACATGTCCCGGCACCACCTGCAGGCGGTGGAGATGGCGAACCTGGCGCTCACAGAGACCGAGGACCCGGAGATCCGCCAGCTGGCCTTCGACATCTCCGCCACCCAGACCAACCAGCTGGGCCGGATGCAGGGCTGGCTGTCGCTGTGGGACCTGCCGTTCAACGGCGGGGAGACCATGGCCTGGATGTCGGACGGGGAGATGGCCGGACACGACATGGCCAGCCACGAGACGGCCGGCGCGGCGCTGATGCCGGGGATGGCGACCGAGGCGGAGCTCGCCGAGCTGCGCTCGCTGTCCGGGACGGCGTTCGACCGGATGTTCCTGCAGCTGATGATCCGGCACCACCAGGGCGGGCTGGCCATGGCCGAGTACGGCCGGGAGCACTCCGACGTCGACGTCGTCGAGCGGCTGGCCCGCTCGATCGCGGAGACCCAGGACGCCGAGACGGCCACCATGGCGGCGATGCTCCGGGCGCGTGGCGGGGAGCCCCTGCCGGCACCCTGACCCGGTCGCCGCGGAGGCGGGGCCCCTGCCGGTGACGCATCCGCGGGCTGGTAACGTGCCACGGGCGCCGAGCGGGAGCAGAGCGCAGCACGATCGCAGGACAGCACGACACGCGGACGAGCCCCCGTAGCTCAGGGGATAGAGCACTGCCCTCCGGAGGCAGGGGCGCAGGTTCGAATCCTGCCGGGGGCACACCAGCCCAGCTCGTACCGCGACTCCCCGCCCGCCCAGGACACCTCGTCCCGGGCGGGCGGCGTCGTCCCCGGCCTGGTCAGCCCTGCTGGACCCGGCCGTCGGCCACCGCGAACCGCCGGGTGGTGCGCACCGCCTCGAGCATCCGGCGGTCGTGGGTGACCAGCAGCAACGTGCCGGTGTAGTCGGCGAGCGCCTGCTCCAGCTGCTCGATCGCCGGCAGGTCCAGGTGGTTGGTCGGCTCGTCGAGCACCAGCACGTTGACCCCGCGGGCCTGCAGCAGCGCCAGCGCCGCGCGGGTCCGCTCCCCCGGCGACAGGGTGCCGGCCGGCCGCACCACGTGGTCGGCGCGCAACCCGAACTTGGCCAGCAGCGTGCGCACCTCGGCATCGGGCAGGTCGGGCACCTCGGCCCCGAACGCCGCAGCCAGCGGCTCGTCCCCCAGGAAGCTGCCCCGGACCTGGTCCACCTCGCCCAGTCGCACGCCCGAGCCGAGCGCCGCCGTCCCCTCGTCCAGCGGCAACCGGCCCAGCAGTGCGGCGAGCAGGGTGCTCTTCCCCGACCCGTTGGCCCCGGTGATCGCCACCCGGTCACCCCAGTCGACCTGCAGGTCCACCGGCCCGAGGGTGAACCCACCACGTCGGACGACGGCGCCACGGAGCGTGGCGACCACGGCGCCGGCCCGCGGAGCCGCAGCGATCTCCATCCGCAGCTCCCACTCCTTGCGCGGCTCGTCGACCACCTCGAGTCGCTCGATCCGCCGCTCGGTCTGCTTGGCCTTGGCGGCCTGCTTCTCCGACGAGGACCGGTTGGCCGCCTTGATGTGCTTGTCGCCGTCCTTGGACTTCTTGATCGAGTCGCGGACGCCCTTGGCCATCCAGTTGCGCTGCATCCGCGCCCGGGACTCCAGCGAGGCCTTGGTGTCGGCGAACTCCTCGAACTCCTCGCGGGCGTGCCGACGGGCCACCTCCCGCTCGACCAGGTAGGCCTCGTAGCCGCCGTCGTGCACCCGCACCAGCTGCTGCGCCAGGTCCAGCTCCACCACCCGGGTGACGGTGCGGGCGAGGAACTCGCGGTCGTGGCTGACCAGCACCACCCCGGTGCGCAGGCCGGCGACGAAGCGCTCCAGCTGCTCCAGCCCGGCCAGGTCGAGGTCGTTGGTGGGCTCGTCGAGCAGCAGGACGTCGTACCGGCTGAGCAGCAGCGACGCCAGCCCGACCCGGGCGGCCTGCCCGCCGGAGAGCCCGGCCGTCGCCGCGTCCAGTGCCACACCGGGAGCCACCGAGGCGACCACCGCCTCGGCGCGCTCGGCCAGGTCGGCGCCGCCGAGGGCCAGCCAGCGCTCCAGGGCGTCGCCGTACCGGTCGTCGGCGCCCGGGGCACCCGCGGTGAGCGCCTCGGTGGCCTCCTCCATGACCTGCTCGGCGGCGGCGACTCCGGTCCGGCGGGCCAGCAGGTCGAGCACGGTCTCCCCCGGCCGCCGGTCGGTCTCCTGCGGGAGGTAGCCGACCGTCGCCGACGGCGGGCTGAGCGCGATCTCCCCGGACTCGGCCGGCAGCACCCCGGCCAGGGTCTGCAACAGGGTGGACTTGCCGGCGCCGTTCACCCCGACCAGGCCGACGACGTCGCCGGGGGCGACGACCAGGTCGAGGTCGGCGAACAGGACCCGGGCGCCGTGACCGGCGGCCAGTCCACGGGCGAGCAGCGTGGCGGACACCCGCACATGGTGCCGCCCGACGGCCGGACGACCGGTGAGCGGCCCCGGCGCGGACCGGGGTCAGTCGGCGAAGGGGCCGGCCCCGCCGGGCGGTTCCTCGTCCTCGGGGAGCGCGAGGACGTCGTCGGCGATCTCGTCGAGCAGCTCCTCGAACGCGGCCACCCCGGGTGCCTCGTCCCCCGTGCCGCTCCGGCGGACCAGCCAGGGGCGCAGGTTGTCATAGCCGCGCACCGACACCCGACGCAGCGGCCGGACCCGGTACTGCCGGACACCGCGCAGCTCGCGCGCCAGCTGCTCGTCGACCAGCACGGTCGAGGGCCGGGCGAGCGAGGTGAGCCGGCTGGCCAGGTTGACCACCGGTGAGTACACGTCCCCGAGCCGGGTGAGCACCGCCCCGTGGGCAGCACCCACCCGCAGCGGTGGCCGGTCCGCGGCGGTCCACTCGTCCGGGAGCAGCAGCGCGATCTCCACGGCGTCCACCGGGTCGGCGCAGGTGAACAGCACGCCGTCCCCGACCGTCTTCACCACCCGGCCGCGGAACCGGGCGATGACGTCGGCGGCCAGCCCCTCGAAGTCCTCGACCATCGCGCCCAGCTCCTGACCGCCCATGCCGCGGCTGCGCGAGGTGTAGCCGACCAGGTCGGCGAAGCCGACCGCCAGCTCCCGCCGGTCCCCGGCCCCCGGGGCGGCGAGGAACAGCCGCCCGGCGTTGGCGGCCAGGTGCCGCCGCCAGACGTAGTCCTGCAGCTCGCGCATCAGCGGTAGCAGCCGCTCGGTGGACCGGACGGCGTCGGCCTCCACCGCCGCGCGGTCCTCCGGGCCGCCGGGGGCGGTGAGCAGGGTGGCCAGCATGTCGGTCTGCCAGTCGGCCAGCCGGGACAGCGACTGCCCCATGGCGCGGGCGATGGACGCCTCGGCGCCGGGCTCGACGAAGCCCGAGTCGATCAGCGCCGACAGCCGGGCCAGGGCAGTGACGTCGGCGTCGGTGAACGCCGGGTCGCCCTCGGGGACGTCGGCGAAGCCCAGCGCACGCCACAGCCGCTGGGTGCGCTCGGGTGGCATGCCGGCCAGCTCGGCCACCTGCCGGCGGGTGTACCGGCGTGGCCCCTCGAGCAGCAGCCGCTCCAGGGACTCGCGCGGGTCGGGACCGTCGGCGGGACCCGGTTCGGACGTCGGCAGCGCTCAGCCCGCGCGGTGTGCAGCGGCCGGCCGGCCGCTGGTGCTGCGAGAGACGGTCACCGGGCCTCCTCGGCGGGCGTTCGTCGGCCGCGTGCACGGCACTGCTGGGACATCCGTCGGTGTGCGAGCTCGCCCACCGCGCGGAACCTACCGAACCCACGACCGATCAGGTGGCACCGCCGCCGTGGTCCTCGCGTTGGAGGGTGCCGGTGCGCTTGGATGGCCCCGGCGCCGGACCCGCCGGCGGAGCGAGGAGGGCGAGATCAGCAGCGGCAGATCGGCCGCCGTCGACCCCGTCAGGGTCGAGGTGAACGGCCTCACGAAGACGTTCGGCAAGGTGCGCGCGGTCGACGACCTGAGCTTCACCGTCGAACCCGGGCAGGTGACCGGTTTCCTGGGGCCCAACGGCGCGGGGAAGACCACCACGCTGCGGATGGCCCTGGGCCTGATCACGCCCGACACCGGCACGACCACGTTCAACGGCGTCGGCTACCCGGGGCTGCCCGAGCCGATGCGCCAGGTCGGCGCGGTGCTGGAGACGGCGTTCCACCCGGCGCGCAGCGGCCGCGACCACCTGCGGGTGTACTGCCGCGCGACCGGCCTGCCGGTCGGCCGCGCCGACGAGGTGCTCGGCCTGGTCGGGCTCGGCACCGCCGGCCGGCGCCGGGCCGGGGGCTACTCCCTGGGCATGCGCCAGCGCCTCGGGCTGGCCACGGCGCTGCTGGGCGACCCGGCCGTGCTGGTGCTCGACGAGCCGGCCAACGGCCTGGACCCGGAGGGCATCCAGTGGCTGCGCGGGTTCCTCCGCCACCTGGCTCACGACCAGGGCCGCACGGTGCTGGTCTCCAGCCACCTGCTGTCCGAGGTCGAGCAGACCGCCGACCGGGTGGTGATCGTCGGCGCCGGCAAGCTCGTCCGCCAGGGGACCCTGGCCGAGCTGCGCTCCGGCAGCGCCGGCAGCGTGCTGGTGCGCAGTCCGCAGAGCACCGCGCTGGCCGACCTGCTGCGCACCGACGGGACGACGGTGGCCCTGACCGACGCGACCCCCGACGGGCTGACGGTCACCGGGCTGAGCACCGACGAGATCGGCCGGCGGGCGTTCGCCGGCGGGATCGAGCTGCACGAACTGCGGTCGCGCACCAGTGGGCTGGAAGAGGTGTACTTCCGGCTCACCGCCGGCTCGGAGCAGTACGCCGCCGTCCACGCCGAGCAGGGAGCTGCCTGATGGGCACCGTCGTGGCGCGACTGGTCCGCGCGGAGTGGACGAAGCTCTTCAGCACCCGGGTGTGGATCGGGCTGCTGGTCGGCGCCTGCGTGCTGTCCGGTGCGTTCGCGGCGCTGTTCACCGCCTTTGCCGGCAACCCGGACAGCGGGTTGCCGCCGCTGGACTCGCCCGCGTACGGCCAGCTGGCCTTCTCCCTGGCCACGAACGCGACGGTGATCTCGGTGGTCCTCGGGATCATCGGGATCACCCAGGAGTACCGGCACCGCACCGCGACGCCGACCTTCCTCGCCACCCCGCAGCGTGGCCGGGTGGTGATCGCCAAGCTGCTGGCCTACGCCCTGGTGGCGATCCCCTACGCGGTCGTCGTCTGCGCCGTGACCGCGGCGGTGGTGCTGGTCTACGGCAACGCCCGCGGTGGCGCTCCGGAGCTGAGCGGCGACAACCTCGAGGTGCTCGCCTTCGCCGGTCTCGCGCTGGTCATCTACACGGTGATCGGGGTCGGTCTGGGCGCGCTGCTGAAGAACCAGGTCGGTGCCATCGTCGCCGCACTGATCTACCTCTTCGTCGTGGAACCGCTGCTGCGCAGCATCCCGGCGACCTCGGGGGCCTACAAGTGGCTGCCCGGTGGCGCGCTGGAGGCGATGACGGCGACCTTCGAGGGCCCGGACCTGCTCGAGCAGTGGCAGGGCGCCCTCCTGCTGCTGGGCTACGGCCTGGTCGCCGCCCTGCTCGGCACGCTGCTGGCCGTCCGCCGGGACGTGGTCTGAGTGCGCACCCGCCAGGCGACACCGAAGGAGGCTGCGTGACCAGTCGGATGACCGTCCAGCGGCTCGGGCGACTGGTCACCGACGGCGAGCTCGACGCCGTCCGGGCGGCCGTGCAGGAGCAGCCGCGCCTGTTGTCGGCCGCCGTCGAGCGGGACGGCGTGGACGGCTGGACCGCGCTGCACCTGGCCGTGTTCGCCGGGCAGGCCCCGATGGTCGCCGCACTGGTCGAGGCCGGGGCCGACCCGACCGCCCGGACCGAGGACGGCCGCACCCCCCTGAACCTGGCCCTGCTGCACGCGCCGGCCCTGGTGGAGGTGCTCCGCGAGGCGGGTGCGCCCGTCGACGCCGCCTCCGCAGCGTTCCTGGGCGAGGTCGAGACGCTGTCCCGGGCGCTGGACGACGGCGTCCCGCTCACCGACCCGGCCACCGACACCGACCTGCTGAGCTGGGCGGCGGCCGGCGGCCGACCCGGCACGGTCCAGGTGCTGCTGGACCGCGGTGCGGCGCCCGGCCGGGCCCTGCACGCCGCGGCCGCCGGAGGTGCGCCGGCGGTCGTCCAGGCGCTGCTGGCGGCGGGCGCGGACGCCGACGTCCGTGACCCGGCCACCGGCCGCACCCCCCTGCACGCCGCCGTCGCCGGCGCCGCCTCGGGTGACGGTGCCCCGGCGGCCTCCGGTGGCGATGCCGACGCGGCCTCCGGCGGCGATGCCCAGGCGGTGGTGCGGCTGCTGCTCGACGCCGGGGCCGACGTGGACGCCACCACCCACGACGGCGCCTCCGCCCTGGACATCGCCCGGGTGGCGGCCGCACGGCAGCGCGCCGAGGCCGCCGGGGACGCGCCGGTGGCCGACTCGCTCGCCGAGATGCTGGTCACCGCCGGCGCGAGCGGATGACGTCGCGCCCGGCGGCGGATCGGACCGCACGGTGCCGGTTCTGCCCGGTCCACAGGCCCCAGTGACCCGGGACACGTGCGGCATCTCACGCGGGAGCGCTGCACCCCCGGACCGGGGGCGTAAAGTCGGCACCCGGTCCAACGACGTCCACCGACGAAGAAGGCACTCGACCCCGTGTCAAGCGTGAGCTCATCCCAGCCGTCCCCCGCCCACTCCGCCAACCCGGTGGCGGGCTTCGGCACCAACGAGTGGCTGGTCGAGGAGATGTACCAGCAGTACCTCGCCGATCCAGGGAGTGTGGACCAGGCCTGGCACGACTTCTTCGCCGACTACCGACCCGGCAGCCCCGTCGCCGACGGCCAGGACCGCACCTCCGAGCCGGCCGAGCCCGCTGCGCCGGCCGAGCCCGAGACATCCGAGGCGGCGTCCGCGCCGCCGGCCACCACCTACGCCTCCCCCGCGCCCAGCCGAGAGGTCGCACCGCAGATGACCCAGTCGGGTCCCGCCGCGCCGAAGCCGGCGCCCGCCAGCACGAGCTCCGCCGAGAAGAGCCCCTCCGACGAGAGCGCCTCCGACAAGAGCGCCTCGGACAAGGGTTCCTCCGACAAGGGTCCCTCCGACAAGGGCGCCGCCCCGGGCCTCAGCGCCGCCGCGAGCGACGCCCGGTCCGAGGGCACCGTGGTGGCCCGGGCTGCCGAGCGCGCCTCGCAGCAGAAGCCGGCGGCACCGGCCAAGCCGGTCGTCAAGCCGGGGGCCGGCCGCGCCACCGCCGACGAGGACGGCGGAGGCCCGAAGCGCACCCCGTTGCGCGGGGCCGCCGCGAGCGTCGTGAAGAACATGAACGCCTCGCTGACCGTGCCGACGGCCACCAGCGTGCGGGCGGTGCCGGCCAAGCTCATGGTCGACAACCGGATCGTCATCAACAACCACCTGGCCCGCGCCCGGGGCGGGAAGATCTCCTTCACCCACCTGATCGGCTACGCGCTGGTCCGGGCGCTGGACGACTTCCCGAACATGAACAGTGCGTTCGCTGAGGTCGACGGCAAGCCGACCCACGTCCAGCCCGAGCACGTCAACTTCGGCCTGGCCATCGACCTGCCCAAGCCCGACGGCACCCGCTCGCTGGTGGTGGCGTCCATCAAGGGCGCCGAGGCGATGGACTTCGCCGCCTTCTGGGGCGCCTACGAGGACATCATCCGGCGCGCCCGGGCCGGCAAGCTGACCATGGAGGACTTCTCCGGCACGACGATCAGCCTCACCAACCCGGGCACCATCGGCACCAACCACTCGGTGCCGCGGCTGACCACCAACCAGGGCACGATCGTCGGTGTCGGCGCGATGGACTACCCGGCCGAGTTCCAGGGGATGAGCCCCGAGGCGCTCGCCGAGATGGCCGTCTCGAAGATCATCACGCTGACCTCGACGTACGACCACCGGGTCATCCAGGGCGCGGAGTCCGGCGACTTCCTGCGCCGGATGCACCACCTGCTGCTGGGCCAGGACGGCTTCTACGACGACGTCTTCCGCTCGCTGCGCATCCCCTACGAGCCGGTCCGCTGGGTGCCCGACATGCGGGTCACCCACGAGGGCCAGATCGCCAAGGAAGCCCGGGTCATCGAGGTCATCGAGGCCTACCGGCGCAACGGCCACCTCATGGCCGACACCGACCCGCTCGAGTTCAAGGTCCGCACCCACCCCGACCTGGACATCGTCCAGCACGGGCTGACCCTGTGGGACCTCGACCGGCCCTTCCCGGTCGGTGGCTTCGCCGGCGAGCGCACGATGCTGCTGCGCGACATCCTCGGGGTGCTGCGCAACTCCTACTGCCGCACCGTCGGCGTGGAGTACATGCACATCACCGACCCCGAGGAGCGCCGCTGGCTCCAGGAGCGCATCGAGGTCAAGCACGACCAGCCCAGCCGGGACAAGCAGAAGCGCGTGCTCGGCAGGCTCAACGCCGCCGAGGCGTTCGAGACCTTCCTGCAGACGAAGTACGTCGGCCAGAAGCGGTTCAGCCTCGAGGGCGGCGAGTCGGTCATCCCGCTGCTGGACGAGGTGCTGGTCAGCTCCTCCGAGCACGGCATCGAGGAGGTCGCGATCGGCATGGCCCACCGCGGCCGGCTGAACGTGCTGGCCAACGTCCTCGGCAAGAGCTACGCCAAGATCTTCGGCGAGTTCGAGGGCAACATCGACCCGGGCACCGTGCAGGGCTCCGGCGACGTGAAGTACCACCTCGGGGCCGAGGGCACCTTCGAGCACGAGGGCCGTTCGGTCGCGGTGTCACTGGCCAGCAACCCCAGCCACCTGGAGACCGTCAACCCCGTGCTCGAGGGCATCGTGCGGGCCAAGCAGGACATGATCGACAAGGGCGAGGGCGGCTTCACCGTGCTGCCCCTGCTGCTGCACGGCGACGCGGCGTTCGCCGGCCAGGGCGTCGTCCAGGAGACCCTGAACCTCTCCCAGCTGCGCGGCTACCGCACCGGCGGCACCGTGCACGTGGTCATCAACAACCAGGTCGGTTTCACCACCAGCCCGGCCCAGTCCCGTTCGACGCTCTACTCCACCGACGTGGCGCGGATGATCGGCGCTCCGGTCTTCCACGTGAACGGGGACGACCCCGAGGCCTGCGTCCGGGTGGCGAAGCTGGCGGTCGACTACCGGCAGGAGTTCAAGAAGGACGTCGTCGTCGACCTCGTCTGCTACCGCCGGCGCGGGCACAACGAGGGCGACGATCCGTCGATGACCCAGCCGCTGATGTACGACATCATCGACCGCAAGCGCTCGGTCCGAAAGCTGTACACCGAGGCGCTCGTCGGCCGCGGTGACATCACGCTGGCCGACGCCGAGGAGGCCCTGAAGGACTACCGCGGGCAGCTCGAGCGGGCCTTCGCCGAGACCCACGACGCCCGTGACTCCTCCACGCCCGAGCCGGTCATGGACCCGCGCTCGCCGCAGGAGGCCACGGTCGACACGGCGATCACCCCCGAGGTGCTCAAGGCGATCGGTGACGCGCACGTCGCACTGCCGACCGACTTCACCGTGCACCCCAAGCTGCAGCGCATGCTGGAGCGCCGGGCGGCGATGGCCAGCGAGGGCGGCGTCGACTGGGCGATGGGCGAGCTGCTGGCCTTCGGGTCGCTGCTCATGGAGGGCGTGCCGGTCCGGCTGGCCGGGCAGGACTCCCGCCGCGGCACGTTCGTCCAGCGGCACTCGGTGCTCATCGACCGGGAGACCGCCGAGGAGCACACGCCGCTGCTGAACCTCACCGAGGACCAGGCGAAGTTCTTCGTCTACGACTCGCTGCTGTCGGAGTACGCCGCGCTCGGCTTCGAGTACGGCTACTCGGTGGCCAACCCCAGGGCCCTCGTGCTCTGGGAGGCCCAGTTCGGCGACTTCGTCGACGGCGCGCAGATGGTCATCGACGAGTTCATCAGCTCCGGTGAGGCCAAGTGGGGCCAGCGTTCCGGCGTCGTCATGCTGCTGCCGCACGGGCTGGAGGGCCAGGGGCCCGACCACTCCAGCGGCCGGATCGAGCGCTTCCTGCAGCTGTCGGCCGAGAACAACATGACGGTCGCCAACTGCTCGACGCCGGCGAACTACTTCCACCTGCTGCGCCGTCAGGCGCTGTCGGAGGTGCACCGCCCGCTGGTGGTGTTCACCCCCAAGTCGCTGCTGCGTGCCAAGGCCGCGGTCAGCTCGGTGAGCGACTTCACCGAGCAGCACTTCCGTCCGGTGCTCCCGGACCCGGGTGTGGGCGGGCAGCCCCTGGACGGCTCCGCGGTGCACCGCGTCCTGCTGTGCAGCGGGAAGATCAGCTACGAGCTGCTCGCCCAGCGGGAGAACGAGGGGACCGCCGATACCGCGATCCTGCGGGTCGAGCAGCTCTACCCGCTGCCGGCCGAGGAGATCGCCGAGGCGCTGGAGGCCTACCCGAACGCGACCGACGTCGTGTGGGTGCAGGAGGAGCCGGCGAACATGGGCGCCGCCCAGTTCATGGCCGTGAACCTGCCCGAGCACCTGCCGGCCGGGCGCACGCTGCGCGGGGTGTCCCGGAAGGCCTCGGCGAGCCCGGCCGTGGGCTCGGCCAAGGTGCACGAGGTCGAGCAGCGCCAGCTGGTCGCCCGGGCCTTCGCCGACTGAGCACGGCGCGGCAGGACACGACGATGTACTTCACCGATCGCGGCATCGAGGAGCTGGCCGGCCGGCGGGGCGAGGAAGAGGTCTCGCTCTCCTGGCTGGCCGACCAGCTCCAGGCCTTCGTCGACCAGCACCCCGACTTCGAGGTGCCGGTCGAGCGGCTGGCCACCTGGCTGGCCCGGGGCGGCACGGACGACGTCGACGAGGACTGAGGGGCCACCTCCGCGCGCCTCCGCGGGATGACGGCGGCGCGGGGAGACGCTGCGTAGGTGCTCGGTCACTCACACGCTCTCTCCGGTCTGGCGGCCGGTGCCGCGACGCTCCCCTGGGTGCCGGTGCACGGCACGGTCGCCCAGGTCGCCTGGGTGTCCGCCGTCGGCGGGTTCGCCATGCTCCCGGACCTGGACCAGCGCGGTTCGACGATCTCCGGGATGTGGGGCCCGCTCACCGACGTCCCCTCCGGGCTCGTCAACACGATCGCGCGGGGACACCGCTGGGGCACCCACGACGCCGTCCTCGGCTCGCTGGCCTTCGGGCTGCTGGCCACCGCGGCGACCTGGCACCGCTGGTCCAGCCTGCTCCTGCTGGCCCTGGCGATGGGGCTGGCCCTGCGGGCCCTGCACTTCGTCATCCCCGGCCGCGCGGAGAACACCGTCATCGGCAACCTCGTCCTCTCCTGGGGCGGCGCGTGGCTGCTGCTCGCGCACAGCCCGGCCCCCGGGTGGCTCCCCCTGGCCGTCGTCCTCGGCACGCTGACCCACATCGCCGGCGACTGGCTGACCAAGGAGGGGGTGCCGGTCCCGGTCTTCTGGCTGGTCCGGCGCAGCCGACTGGCGCCGGTGCACCTGCGCACCGGCGCGATCGTGGAGAAGGCGGTGCTCGTCCCGCTGTTCCTGGTGGCGACCGTCGTCCTGCTCTACCTCAACACCCCAGCCCACGAGCTCGTCGACCCACTGCTGCAGCGGCTCGGCTGAGCCGGGCGGTCAGCCGGGCGGCGCCACGGGCAGCCGCCCCGGCCGGGGCCACAGCCGGGCCACCACCCGCCCGACGACGACCGCCGTCCCGAAGGCCCGGGAGTCGTCGGTGACCAGGGAGTTGTCCCCCTCCACCCAGTGCCCGCCGGGCACCCGCCGGCGCACCCGCTTGACCACCAGCAGCTCCGGCCGGGCCGGGAAGCGGGCGAGGACGACGGTGCCGGGCCGCACGGGCGCTCCGGGAGGCAGCCGGCGGACCAGCAGCCGGTCCCCGTGCCGCACGGTCGGGGCCATCGACGGCCCGGCGACCCGGGCCAGCACCCAACGGGTCGGCAGCCCGGGGAGGCTCCCCGGACCGCTGCTGCTCGACGTGTTCTCGCTGATCACCGCGGGTAGGGTCGCAGAAGACCCATCCCCGCGAACCCGGAGGCACACCCATGCGTCTGTTCCGCATGTTCTCCGCCGTGGAGGCCACCGCGCACTGCGACCTCCCCTGCGGCGTCTACGACCCGGCCCAGGCCCGTATCGAGGCCGAGAGCGTCAAGGGCATCCAGGAGAAGTACCAGGGCAACGAGGACCCGGTCTTCCGTACCCGGGCCATCCTCATCAAGGAGCAGCGGGCCGAGCTGGTCAAGCACCACCTGTGGGTGCTGTGGACCGACTACTTCAAGCCCCCGCACTTCGAGAAGTACCCGCAGCTGCACGAGCTGTTCAACAAGGCGACCAAGCAGGCCGGTGCCGCCGGCGGCAAGGGCAGCATGGACCCGGCCGAGGGCCAGAAGCTGCTCGACTACATCGCCGAGATCGACAAGATCTTCTGGGAGACCAAGGCCGCTGCCTGATCAAGGACCCCGTCCTCCTCACCCCTCGCGAGCTGGGGGCGAGGCTCTGGACGGGGCCGGACTGCCGGGTCACCCTCCGGGGTGGCCCGGCAGTGTCGTACCTGTCGCCGGTCCGGGTTGGCAGCTCCCCCGAACCAGGAGGCCAACACACTCGTGAGCCCCCGTTTCGACCTGCGCTCGCTGCTCGAGCGGGTGGAGGCAGCCCCGCCGATCGACGCGGTCACCGCCGTCACCGCAGAGCTCGCCGCCCTGTCCGGCGCCACCGAGGTGTCCTTCCTGATCGCCGACTTCAGCGGGCACGCCCTGGTCCGGCTCGGGACGGCGACCCACGCGCCGGAGGGCTCCCGCGTCCGGGGCCTCGAGCACGCCGAGACCCTCCGGCTGGCGGGCACGGTGCACGACCAGGTCCTGCGCACCCAGCAGGCGGTCGTGCAGACCGGCGACCACGGCGCCTCCGTGATCGTCCCGGTCACCGACCGCGGCGACGCCATCGGCGTGCTGGAACTGGTGCTGCCCGAGCCCCCCGAGGAGCAGGAGCTCGCCGACATCTCCGCGGCCGGCCACGCCCTCGCGTACGTGATCATCGCCAACCGGCGGCACACCGACCTCTTCGAGTGGGGGCAGCGCACGACGCCCTTCTCCCTCGCCGCGGAGATCCAGCGCCGGCTGCTGCCCAACGCGTTCACCTGCGAGGCCGGGCAGTTCACCCTGGCCGGGTGGCTGGAGCCGGCCGCCACCGTGGGCGGGGACACCTTCGACTACACGCTGGACCGGGACTCCCTCCACGTCTCAGTGAGCGACGCGGTCGGACACGAGGTCGGCGCCGCCCTGCTGGCCACGCTGCTGGTCGGCAGCCTGCGCAACGAGCGGCGCCGCGGGCTCAGCCTCGGCGACCAGACCGGCAACGCCAACGACGCCGTGACCGCGCACTCGGCGCCCGGCGAGTTCGTCACCGGTCAGGTCATGCGGGTCGACCTGCACACCCAGGAGGCCCAGATCGTGAACGCCGGGCACCCCTTCCCGCTCCGGCTCCGCGACGGCCGCGTCGAGGAGGTCGAGCTGGCCATCGACCTGCCCTTCGGCGTCCAGGCCGGCACCGAGTACCGCCTGCAGCGCTTCCCCCTGGAGCCCGGCGACCGGGTCGTCTTCGTGACCGACGGGATGCAGGAGCGCAACGCGGCCTCCCTCGACGTGGCGGCCGCACTGGCCGCCACGGCGGCACTGCACCCGCGCGAGGTCGTGCACGAGCTCGGCCAGGCGGTCCTGCGCGCCACCGGTGGCGTGCTCCGGGACGACGCCTCCGTCGTCTGCCTCGACTGGTACGGAGGCCCGCCGAGGGAACGAGACAGCCGGTCCGGGGCCAGCGACCTGCTCGCCTCCGGGTGAACCGCCTGGCGTCGTGCCCGCCGCGACGCGGCCGACGGCAGGCGTTCGGGCCCGGTCCCGGTAGCCTCGGTCTGCGATGCGCATCGACCGGGCCGGCTGGCCCTTCCTCGCCGTTCCCCTGGCCTCTGCGGCGGTCTCCACCGTCCTGGGTCGGGGCAGCGGTCTCCGCTGGGCCCGCGTCCTGGCGTGGCCCCTCCTCGCCCTGTCGGCGTACATGGCCGTCTTCTTCCGCGACCCCGACCGGCGGAGCGACTCGGTCCCACCGTCGCCCGAGGACGTGCTCTCCCCGGCCGACGGCGTCGTCATGGTCGCCGGTGACCCACAGCCGGGCGTGGCCCCCGAGGGCGACTGGCAGCAGGTCAGCGTCTTCCTGTCCGTCGTCGACGTGCACGTGAACCGCGCCCCCTACGGCGGCCGGATCACCACGTCCACGTACACGCCGGGCAGCTTCCTGGCCGCCTATCGTGCGGAGAGCGCGCACCGCAACGAGCGCAGCGAGCTGTGGGTGCGCGACGGCGACCGCACGGTCGTCTTCCGGCAGATCGTCGGCGTGCTCGCCCGGCGGATCGTCACCCGTGTGGTGCCCGGGCAGGAAGTGGCCACCGGCGATCGGATCGGGTTGATGAAGTTCGGGTCCCGGATGGACGTCTTCGTGCCACCCGAGTGCACCGTCACCGTCACGAAGGGGCAGCGGGTGCGGGGCGGGGAGACCGTCATCGCCCGCTGGTCCCAGCCCAGCTGAGGAGCCGGCGGATGCCAGGGAGGCGCACCACCACCGTCGAGTTCGTCCGTGGTTCGGTGCGCGGCGGGCGCCGGCGGGCTCGCTCGTGGCTGCCCAGCCTGTTCACCCTCGCCAACATGATGTGCGGCTTCGGCGCCATCCTGGTCGCGTTCCGCGGCGAGTACCGGCTGGCCTGTCTGCTGATCGCGCTCTCGGTCGTGTTCGACATCGCCGACGGCGCGGTCGCCCGGCTGGTCGGCGCCGTCTCACCGTTCGGCCTGCAGTTCGACTCACTGGCCGACCTGGTCTCCTTCGGCCTCGCCCCGGCCCTGCTCGCCTTCGCCCTCTTCTCCGACGGCCGGGACGAACTCGACGCCCTGGGCTGGGTGGTCTGCTTCCTCTGGGTGGCCTGCGCGGCCATCCGGCTCGCCCGCTTCAACACCACGATCGACCCGACGGCGGACAAGCGCTTCTTCACCGGCCTGCCCAGCCCCGGCGCGGCCGGGGTGGTGCTGGCCAGCGTGTTCGCCTTCGCCGACGCGATGCAGGGCCGCGACCGGCTGTGGGTGCTGCTGGTGGTCGTCGTCCCCGGGCTGCTGATGATCAGCAACGTCCGCTACCGCTCGTTCCGGTCCCTGGTCAGCCCGAAGAGCGGCAAGCCCTACGGGCTGGTCATCGCCGTCGTCCTGGTCGTCGTCGGCCTGATCACCGTGCCGACCGTGACCTGCCTCGTGGTCGCCTACAGCTACCTCCTCTCCCCGCTCGTGATGCCGGTGCTGTCCCCGCTGGGCCGGCTCGTCCCGGCACGGGTGAAGGAGGTGCTGTCCTGAGCGTGCGCCGGGTCCGGCCGGACGACGTCCCGACCGTGCTGCGGCTGGTCCGTGAGCTCGCCGCCTACGAGGAGTCCGAGCACGAGGCCCGGATGACCGCCGACCAGCTGCACGCCGCGCTGTTCGGGGAGTCACCGGCGCTGTTCGGGCACGTGGCCCTGACCGGTGCGGGCGACGACGCCGAGATCGCCGGCTTCGCCTTGTGGTTCCTCAACTTCTCCACCTGGCGTGGCACCCACGGGCTGTACCTCGAGGACCTCTACGTCTCCCCCGCGCACCGCGGTACGGGGCTCGGCCGTGAACTGCTCCGGACGCTGGCCGACGAGTGCGTGGCGCGCGGCTTCGCCCGGCTGGAGTGGTCCGTCCTGGACTGGAACACCCCGTCCATCGACTTCTACAGAGCCGCCGGTGCGATGCCGATGGACGGGTGGACGGTCTTCCGGCTCACCGATGACGCCCTGACCCGGTTCGCGGCCGACCGTCGCTGACCCACCCGACCGACAGGAGAACGGCGTGACCACCGAACGCGGCGAGTCCGAGTGCTGGCTGACCGACATGGACGGCGTGCTGGTGCACGAGGGGAAGGCGCTGCCCGGCGCGGCCGACTTCCTGGCCCGGCTGGTCGAGCGCAACCGCCGGTTTCTGGTGCTGACCAACAACTCGATCTTCACCCCGCGCGACCTCTCCGCCCGGCTCTCCCGCAGCGGCCTGGAGGTGCCGGAGGAGGCGATCTGGACCTCGGCCCTGGCCACGGCGGACTTCCTGGCCTCCCAGCTGCCCGGCGGCTCGGCCTACGTCATCGGTGAGGCCGGCCTGACCACCGCGCTGCACGAGGCGGGGTACACGATGACCGACACCGACCCGGACTACGTCGTCCTCGGGGAGACCCGCACCTACTCCTTCGAGGCGATCACCCAAGCGGTCCGGCTGGTCGGCGCCGGAGCCCGGTTCATCGCCACCAACCCCGACGTCACCGGCCCCTCCCCCGAGGGCCCGTTGCCCGCGACCGGCTCGGTGGCGGCGATGATCACCAAGGCCACCGGGGCGGAGCCCTACTTCGTCGGCAAGCCCAACCCGATGATGTTCCGCAGCGCGATGAACCGCATCGAGGCGCACTCGGAGTCCACCACGATGATCGGTGACCGGATGGACACCGACGTCGTCGCCGGCATCGAGGCGGGGCTGGACACGATCCTGGTGCTCACCGGCTCGACCCGCGCCGAGGACGTCAGCCGTTTCCCCTTCCGGCCCAGCCGGGTGCTGCCCTCGATCGCCGAGGTCATCGAGCTCATCTAGTCCGAACCCACCCCCAGGCCGGCGGGGCCTCCGTCAGCGTTCGAAGAAGGCCAGCCGCGCCTCGGGGGTGGCCAGCAGCCAGAGCTCGGTCGCCACCAGGGCCAGCACCGGCAGGCCCAGCAGCGGCTGCTGCGCCTCGAAGGCCGCGTTGTAGCCGAGCAGGCCCAGCAGGATCTGCAGCACGATGACCGGGCCGCGGGCCCAGCCGGACACCCGCCACAGCCCGACCGCGGCGGCAGCGAGCAGCCCCGCCCCCAGCCCGACGTAGACCACCTCGGCCAGCGCGCGGCCCACGCTGTCCGGCGAGCCGGTCAGCGTCAGCACCAGCAGCACGAGCGCGAGGACCGTCAGCGCGAGCGCCTCCACGGCGACCACCAGGGCGGCCCGCCGGACGGCGGTCGGCGCCGCCTGGCGCTCCCGCTGCGGGCGCGGTGCGGTCGGCTGCGCCGACCTCCCGAGCAGGCCCTGCGCCCTCGGCCGACGGCGGCCCGGGGTCTGTCCGTCCTGACCTGACACGCCGTCGAGGTTACCCGCGGGCACCGCGCGAGCCGCCGCACCGGACGTGCCGCACGGCCGGCCCGCAGCCGCTGGATATGTTGGGCGGCATGCGTGCGCTGCTGGTGGCGAACCCGGCGGCCACGACCACCACCCGCAAGGTCCGCGACGTGCTGGTCCGGGCGCTGTCCAGCCAGCTGGACGTCGAGCTGGCCGAGACCGCCCACCGCGGTCATGCCCGGGAGCTCGCCGCCCGGGCCGCCGCGGACGGGGTCGACCTCGTCGTGACCCTGGGGGGCGACGGCACGGTCAACGAGGCAGCCAACGGTCTGCTCGCCGCCGGGCCGGCGCCCGACGGGCCGATGCTGGCCGTCGTGCCGGGCGGCTCGACCAACGTCTTCGCCCGCGCGCTCGGCCGCTCCCGCGACCCGGTGGAGGCGACCGGGGAGATCCTCGACTCGCTGCGCGCCGGCCGCACCCGCCTGGTGTCCCTCGGCACCGCGGAGGCCCGCACCGGCGGGGAGGGGACGACGGAGGGCTGGACCACCCCCCGCTGGTTCGTCTTCGCCGCGGGCATGGGCTTCGACGCCGACGTCATCTCCCGGGTCGAGGCCCAGCGCGCCCGGGGACGGCGGTCCACCGGCAGCCTCTACATCGGGGCCGGGGTCAACGCCTTCGTGCTGGGCCGCGACCGCCGTCGTCCGCCGATGACCCTCCAGCTGCCCGGCGCGCCCCCCGTCGACGGGCTGTTCCTCGCCCTGGTCTCCAACGTCAGCCCGTGGACCTACCTGGGGGCCCGGCCCATCGACCCGAGCCCCGAGGCGTCCTTCGACACCGGTCTGGACCTCTTCGCGATGGGCCGCGTCGGCGTGGTGCGGATGCTGCACCACGTGCGCCAGACCATGGCCGCCCGGCCGGACGCCCGGGGCCGCGGGGTGCACCGCTGGCACGACCTCGGGGAACTGACCCTGACGTCGGCCCGACCGCAGGGGTGGCAGCTCGACGGTGACCACCTGGGCACCACCACCGGGCTCCGCGTGCGGTCGGTCCCGGACGCGCTGCGCGTCGTCGTGTGACCGAGCGCTCGGTCATGAGCCCCCGCTGCGTGATGCAGGGACGCGCCGGGTGAGGTAGGACGAAGTGGCGAGGCCCCGCCGGGCGTGGTGAGGTTGCTCACGAGCCCCGCCGACGCCCGGCGAACTGCTTGACAGTGCGTCTACTCGTGAAAGCATCACAAGCAAGCAACCTGCTGGTAACACAGCAGGCGGTCGTCGTTCTTCGTGCTGACATCAGCGCACGGACCTGCGGGGGCGGTCTCCGGACCGACGACCGGACACCCTGACGAGATCGAGGAGTACACCGCCATGGACTGGCGCCACCGCGCGCTCTGCCGGGACGAAGACCCGGAGCTCTTCTTCCCGATCGGGACGACGGGCCCGGCAGTCGTCCAGATCGAGCAGGCCAAGGCTGTGTGCGGCCGTTGCCCGGTCGTCGAGTCCTGTCTGGACTGGGCGCTGAGCTCGGGCCAGGACTCCGGGGTCTGGGGCGGGTTGTCCGAGGACGAGCGCCGTGCCCTGAAGCGCCGTACCGCGCGCACCCGGGTCCGCACCGCCTGAGGAAGGACCCCGTCCCCCTCACCCTTCGCACGCTCAGGGTGAGCCTCCGGACGGGGCCGAACAGCAGGGACCGCTCCGTGACCGGAGCGGTCCCTGCTGTCGTTCAGCGGCGGGGGCGCCCGGCGCCCGGGAGGCTGAGCACCGCCTCAGTACCCGAGCCGCCGTCCGCCGGCGGTCCCATCTCCAGCGTCCCGTGCAGCTCGCTGGTCACCAGCGTCCGCACGATCTGCAGCCCGAGCCCGGTGCTGGCCGCCGGGTCGAAGCCCGGCGGCAGCCCGCGCCCGTCGTCGCGGACCCGGACCACCAGGTCGTCGCCGGTCCGCTCGGCAGCGAGCACGATCGTCCCCGGCTCGCCCTCGTCGAACGCGTGCTCGGCCGCGTTGTGCAGCAGCTCGGTCACCGCCATCACCAACGGCGTCGCACACGCCGCGGGCAGCTCCCCGATCGCGCCCTCCCGGGTGATCCGGGCGGCCGGCCCCACCGACGTCACGTCACCGAGCATCGGCAGCACCTGGTCGAGGACGTCGTCGACCTCGACGACGTCGTCCCGACTGCCGGCCAGCGTCTCGTGGACCACCGCGATCGAGGCCACCCGGCGCACCGACTCCTCCAGCGCCGCCCGGGCCGCCGGCTCGGTCATCCGCCGGGCCTGCAGCCGCAGCAGCGCGGCCACGGTCTGCAGGTTGTTCTTCACCCGGTGGTGGATCTCCCGGATGGTGGCGTCCTTGGTCATCAGCGCGCGGTCCCGGCGGCGCACGTCCGTGACGTCGCGGACCAGCACGAGCGCGCCCTCCTCACCGCCGGGGGCCTGCAGCGGCAGGGCACGCACCAGCATGGTGGCCGCGTCGTTCTCCACGTCCATCGGCTCGGGGAACCGGCCGGCCACCGCTGCGGCGATGCTCGCCGCCACGGCCTCACCGGCCACCCGGTCCCCCGACACCTGCCGGGTCACCTCGCCCAGGTCGGACCCGACGACGTCGCCGGTCACCCCCATCCGCCGGTAGGCTGACAGGGCGTTCGGGCTGGCGTAGACCGCGTGACCGGTGCCGTCCAGCCGGACCAGCCCGTCACCCACTCGCGGGCTCATCTCCGCGTCGTCCAGCATCCGCGGCGGGAAGGTGCCGGCCGCCACCATCAACGAGAGGTCCGCGGCGATGTCGAGGTAGGTGAGCTCCAGGGTCGACGGCGACCGGGTCGCCGCCAGGTTGGTGTCCTTGGCCAGCACCGCGACCACCGCACCGTCGTGCCGGACGGGGATGACCTCCCGGCGGCGGGGGCTCGCCCCCGACCAGTCGGGCTCGCCCTCGGTGATCGGCCGCCCCTCCCGCTGCGCACGCACCAGCGGCTCGGCGTCCGCCCCGGTGGCCTCACTGCCCACCAGGTCCTCCGGCTGGCTCGTGGGCGCCGTCAGCGGGCGCACCTGGGCCACGCACCACCAGGCCCCGGTCTGCAGCGGCACCCACAGCGTGAGGTCGGCGAAGGAGAGGTCGGCCAGCAGCTGCCAGTCGGCCACCAGCCGGCGCGCGTGGTCGACCTGGGACGGGCTGGCCGAGCCACGGGTGAGACGTTCGGACAGGCTGCTCATCGTGAGCGGAGCCTACGGCCCTGTCCGGAGGCTCATCCGAGCTTGCGAGGGAGGAGCGGGACAGGGTCCTCTGTCTACCCTGCTCCGGTGACCGTCCCCGCACCCGTCGTCGGCCCGGCCGGGCCCGCGGACCACGCCCGCATCGCCGAGCTCACCGTGGCCGCCTACGCAGCCGAGGACCTCGCACCGGCCCAGTACCTGCCCCAGCTGGCCGACGTGGCGGGGCGGGCGGACCGCGCGGAGCTGCTCGTGGCCCGCGACCACGACGGGCGCATCGTCGGCAGCGTGGCGCTGGTGCTGTCCGGGGACTTCGGCGAGGTCGTCGAGTCCCCGGACGAGGCGGCGTTCCGGATGCTGGCGGTCGACCCCGGAGCGCGCGGCCAGGGCATCGGGGCGGCGCTCGTGCGCGCCTGCCTGGACCGGGCCCGGGCCGCCGGCAAACGACGGATGGTGCTGTCCACGGGCGAGCGGATGGCCACAGCGCACCGGCTCTACGCCCAGTTCGGTTTCACCCGGCTGCCGGAGCGGGACTGGGCGCCGGTGCCCGGCGTCGACCTCCGGGTCTACTCCCTCGACCTGACCTGACGCGCCCCGTCGTCGTCCGGGAGAGGGCGCTACGCCGGGACGACGGTGGCGATCAGGTCGCCCTCCTGGAGCACCTCGCCCTCGACCACGTGCAGCTCGCCGATCGTGCCGGCGCGCTCACTGAGCACCGGGATCTCCATCTTCATCGACTCGAGGATGACCAGCGTGTCACCGGCGGCGACCTCCGCACCGGGGGCCACGAGCACCTTCCACACGCTGGAGACCATCTCGGCGTGGATCTCCTCGACCGCCACCGGCGCCCCCTCTTCCCTGACCTGCAACGACCCGCCTGAGCCGACGGTGTGCTCATGAAAGCACGGGTGCGGGCCGGAACCGCACCGCGCCGAGCACCGGTCAGGTGCCGTCGGGGACCAGCGCACCGGCGATGCGCTGCAGCACACCGCAGACGGCCGCACCGTCGTGCGGGACGCCGGTCTCCGGGAGACCGGCGAGGAGCTCCGTCGCCGCCCGCGCGGCGCTCGCCGCATCGGGGCCAGCGGCACTCACCGTGGCCAGCAGTGCGTCGTACCAGCCGTCGAGCCGGTCACCCGCGTCGTAGCCGCTCACCGCGACCAGCTCGGCGTCCCCGCCCGCCCGCCGGTCAGCGACCACGACGTCGGGCAGCCGGCCGGTGACCCGACCCGCCGTGCCCGGAGGCAGCGTCGACCGCAGCTGGACGGCGAGCCCGGCGTACGGCGGCCCCTCGGCGGCGTCCGATGCCCCGCCCGCGGGCGCGCCGGACACCCTGCCCAGCGCGAGGGCGACGGCGTCCAGCCCGTGTGCCCGCTCGAGCACGGCGATGTCCAGGGAGAAGCCCGCCGCCACCTCGGCCAGCTCCCCGCCGGGGTCGATGCCCACCGTGACCAGTCCGCGCCAGCCGAGCTCGGGGAGCCGCCGGGCGGCCGCGGGCAGTGATCCCAGCCCGTCGGGCGGCGTCCAGGAGACCCGCGGGGTGCCGCCGGCGCGGTCACGCAGCACCGGGGTGACGTGGTGCAGCCCGTCGGCGCTCACCCAGGCCAGGAAGCCGCGCTCACTGGCCGGCTCGACGCCGTCACCGCCGAGCCGCTCGAGCACCCCGGCCTCCGGCCCGATCCAGCCCAGCCCGGCGTCGGCCACCGCGGCGGCCAGCCGCGCGTTCCCGGCGAGGGCCGGGGGGACGGGCAGCACCGCGTCGACCCGCGTGCGGCGAGCGGCCTCCACCAGCCGGCGCACGTCCAGGTAGGACTCCGCTGCCGGTGCCGGCCCCAGCAGCACGGACTCGTCGGCCATCCGGACGTGCCGGGCGTCGCGTTCCGTCTCCGAGTACACGGCCACGGCCTTCACGCCCAGCCGGCCGCACGCTCGGATCACCGCACAGGCCATCGGCCCCCGGCCGGCCACGAGCACGCTGTCGACTGCCTGGACCACGTCGTCTCCTCTTCCCGGCTGCGCCGGCGTCCTGCGCTCACCGGCTGCGCCGGCCTCCTGCCGATGGCCCGTGCCACCGCTGGTCCCGACCGCGCACCAGCGCACGGTGCCGGGCCCACCCGTGAGAGCCTTGCAGGGTCAGCTTGGCCGGTACCGGGGTGCTCTGCATCCCGCGCCGGGACCGATCAGCAGCCGGGCGTCCCGCCCGGGTGGAGCACAGAGAGGAGGGGCAGCGATGTCCAAGCGTGGACGCAAGCGGCGCGCCCGCAAGAAGAGCGGCGCCAACCACGGCAAGCGCCCCAACGCCTGACGGCGGGGGGAGCGCCGCGCCGCCCTAGGCGGTGGGGCGCTCCCCCGGCAGCTGGCCGGTCTGGACGCTCGTCGTCTCGAAGGTCGTCGTCTCGATGCTGGCCTTCTCGACGCGCACCTGGGTGCCGTCCTCCTCGAACGAGACGGTCGTCAGCTGCACCTTGATCCGGTCGCGCAGGCCCATCGGCGTGGGGTCACCGCCGCAGCGGCGACGTACCAGCGCCTTGAACTCCTGCTCGATGCCGAACTGGCGCAGACAGGGCGAACAGTCCTCGAGGTGCTCGGCGATCACCGCCCGCCGGGCGTCGTCGGTCTCGTGGTCGAGGAACTCGAAGACGTGGGAGAGGACGTCGTCACAGGAGGTGACGTCGTCACCGTGGAGGTCGTGCCGGGCGCCGTCGTGAGCGTCGGTGCTCATGAGCGGGTCGCCTCCTCAGCAGCTCCGGCCGCGACGAAGCCGCGTTCCCGGGCGTAGTCGGCCAACAGCTTCTGCAGACCGCGTCGACCGCGGTGCAGGCGGGACATCACCGTGCCGATGGGCGTGCCCATGATCTCGGCGATCTCCTTGTACGCGAACCCCTCGACGTCGGCGAGGTAGACCGCGAGCCGGAAGTCCTCCGGCAGCTGCTGCAGCGCTTCCTTGATGTCGGTGTCGGGCAGGTGGTCCAACGCCTCCATCTCGGCGGAGCGCAGGCCGCTGGAGGTGTGCTCCTCCGCGGCGTAGAGCTGCCAGTCCTGCACCTGCTCGGTGGGGTACTGCTGCGGCTGGCGCTGCTTCTTGCGGTAGCTGTTGATGTAGGTGTTCGTCAGGATCCGGTACAGCCACGCCTTGAGGTTGGTGCCCTCGGCGAACTGGTGGAAGGCGGAGTACGCCTTGACGAACGTCTCCTGCACCAGGTCCTCGGCGTCGGCGGGGTTGCGGGTCATCCGCAGCGCCGCCGGGTAGAGCTGGTCCAGGTAGGGCAGGGCGTCGCGCTCGAAGCGGGCGTCGCGCTGGGCCCGGGTCTCGGCGAGCTCGGCACGACTGCCGTCGGCGCGCGCCTCCGGCGTCTCATCGGGCTTCGCCGTCTCGATGACGGGGCTGTCGCTCGCGGGCTCCTCGGGCACCGACCGTCCTCTCTGCGGCGCCCGGGAGCGGGCGACCACGTCGCTCGATCCTAGCCGGGTGCGGCCGGGGCGGCCGGGGGGACGGCGGGCGGGCGCGGATCCGCGCGCGATGCGCGCCGGGGCGCCCGGGACTGTGCTGCTCACGGTCGGTGCAACGGCACGCACCCGGGCTCGATTCCCCACCGGGGACGGTCATCGGGGAAACCGCTCCCAGCATCGGTGGGTGGGTTCTAGGCTGCTGCGCCGTGGCGGCGACACCGGCGGTGCGGACCCTGGACCAGGCGCGGGCCGACTACTCCCTGCACGAGTACGACCCGTCCGACGGTGCCGACGGACACGGTTACGGCGAGGTGGCGGTGGCCGCCCTGGGCGCCGATCCGGCCCAGGTGTTCAAGACCCTGGTCGCCCGGGTCGACGGGGCGCTCACCGTCGCCGTCGTACCGGTCAGCGGCCAGCTGGACCTCAAGGCACTGGCCGCCGCCGCGGGCGGACGGAAGGCCACCATGGCCGACCCGGCCGACGCCGAGCGGAGCAGCGGCTACGTGCGGGGTGGGATCAGCCCGCTGGGTCAGCGGAAGGCGCTGCCGACCGTGGTGGACGACAGCGCGCTGACCTTCCCGACGGTGCTGGTCAGCGCCGGACGCCGCGGGCTCCAGGTGGAGCTGTCCCCGGCGGACCTGGTGCGGCTGACCCGGGCCCGGACCGCCGCCATCGCCCGTCTCGGCTGACGGACCTCCGCGCCCCCGCGGCTCGCACGCGCGCCGCGGGCCCCTGCACGAGGCCGGGGAGGGTCAGCCGTAGGGGGTGAGCAGCTGGTCGACCGGCGCGAAGTCGTCGGTGAGGACGTCGGCGTCCCCGATGAACCGGTCGAGCTCGGGCCCCTCGGCCACCTGCCAGGCGAGCCCCCGCTCGGCCAGTGCGGCTTCGATCTCCGCCGACGGCAGCGGACGCTGCGAGGCGACCGCGACCACGTTCCCGCCGTCCTCCCCGGCCAGCACCGGCGCCCGGGCCAGCAGCAGCACGTGGTCGAACACCTGCTGCACGGTCGCCAGCTCCGCCCGCAGGAAGGACAGCGGCGGGTTGTCGATCAGGTTGACCGCGTAGACGCCGTCCTCGGCCAGCGCCTCGTCGACCAGGCGCAGCGCCTCCACGGTGGTCAGCTGCCACGGCACCGACAACCCACCGAAGGCGTCACCGACGACGAGGTCCCGTTCCCCGGCTTCCTCCGCCTCCAGCCCGACCCGGCCGTCACCGACCCGCACCTCGAGCAGGTCGGAGGTCTCCAGCCCCAGCTCCTGCTCGTCGATCGCGACGACGCCGGGGTCGACCTCGAGCACCCGGCTCAGCGTGCCCGGCCGCACCTCGGCCAGGTAGCGCGGCAGGGTCAGCCCCCCGCCACCGACGTGCAGCGCCGACAGCGGTTCGCCCGCCGGGGCCAGCGCGTCGGTGACCGAGGCGATGGCCTGGACGTACTCGAACTCCAGGTACGTCGGGTCCTCGAGGTCGACGTAGGAGTGCCGCAGGGTGTCCAGCAGCAGCACCCGCCCGGTGTCGCGCTCGGGGTCGGCCACCACCCGGGCGCAGTGGTAGGCGGTCTCCCGTTCGCAGGGCGTCGGCGCCACCGCGGCCAGCACCGGGGCGGCCACGGCCAGGGCCAGCAGCCCGACGGGCAACCGGCCGGTCACCCCCGGGGTGCGGCGGCGCAGCAGCACCGCGAGGGCCACCCCGACCAGGACGACGAGCAGCCCGGTGCCGACCAGGATCACGCTGCTGGGCAGCACCGCGATCAGCAGGAAGCCGGTGGAGAACGTCGCCACGATGCCGCCGATGGTGCCGATGCCCGACAGCCGGCCGACGACCGAGCCGGTCTGCGCCAGGCTGCCCAGCTGCAGCGCGACGATCATCGGCGGGACGGCGGACAGCAGCGCGGCCGGGACGACGACGGCCAGCGCGGCCAGCAGCAGCACGTTCCCGGCCGCGGCACCGGTGAACAGCGCACCGGCGAACCGGACCAGGGGCAGCACCGCCACGATCAGGGCACCGCCGGCCACCATCAGCGGGGCGATCAGCCGCCGCGGGTCGGTGCGGTCGGCGGCGGCGCCCCCGGCCCAGGCGCCGACGGCGATCGCGGCCAGCGCGAACCCGATGACCGCGGTGCTGGTCTGCACGGTGATCCCGACGTACGGCGCAATCAGCCGCAGGCCGACGACCTCGAGCACGAGCACCGCCCCGGAGGACAGGAAGGTGACGCCGGCGGCGATCCAGTCGGGCAGCGCCCGCGAACCAGGGGTCGTCGTCTCCGTGGTGGTCGACGGGGTCGTCGACGGGGTGGAGGGGGCGGGGTCCAGCGGGCTCACCTCGGGGATCGGGGGACGGTCAGAACAGGGCGGGCTGGTCGGCGGGCTCGCTGACCGACTCCGCCCGTGCGGTCAGCTGCGGCCCGTTGTTGGCCACGTTGCCCACGGCCGCGCCGACCGGGCGGATCTCCAGGCGCTCGACGTACTCCGGCGGCGTCGGGCCGGCCAGCTCGGTGACGTCCTCGCGGGCCGGGTCCAGCCACTCCGCCCAGCGGTCCGGCGGCAGCACCAGCGGCATCCGGTGGTGCACCTCGGTGAGCGCGCCGACCGCGGGGGCGGTGACCACGGTGCAGGTGTACAGCCGGTCCTCACCTCGACCCCACACCTCCCAGAGCCCGGCGAAGGCGAGCCCGGAGCCGTCCTCCGGGGTGACGTAGAACGGCTGCTTGCCGGGGCGGTCGTGGCGGGGCGCCCACTCGTACCAGCCGTCGGCCGGGACCAGGCAGCGCCGGCTCGCCGCGGCGGTGCGGAACGCGGGCTTCTCGGCCAGCGACTCGACCCGGGCGTTGAGCATCCGGTTGCCGACGGAGACGTCCTTGGCCCAGGAGGGCACCAGGCCCCAGCGCACGGCCCGGAGCTCGCGGTGCCCGCCGCCGGTGAGCGCGCCCTCGGCGTCGCGCTCCTTCTTGTGCCGCACCACGTACACGTCCTTGGTGGGGGCGACGTTGTGGTCGGCCGGCAGCGGCGCCTGGCCCTCGACCGGGACGGCCTCGAACTCCAGTGCCAGGTCCTCCGGACGGCGACTGGCGGCGTAGCGACCACACATGCGGGGCTCCTCCCGGACGACGACCTCACCGAGCCTAGGTGCGCCCACCGACGGCCCGCCGTGCGTCACCTGGCAGAAGAGGGGTAGGACGGGGACACAGACCCGACGCACCGCGACGAAGCACGACGGAGGGCACAACACGTGACGACCACCCAGGCTCCCTCGACAGAGCAGCCGAAGACCGCCAGCGACGCAGGCGCACGCCCGTACGCGACGGTGAACCCCTACACCGGGAAGACGGAGAAGGAGTTCCCCTTCCTGGAGACCGACGCCATCGACGGCGTCGTCGAGCAGGCCCACACCGCCTTCGGCGACTGGCGCCGCCGGTCGGTGGAGGAGCGCGCCGCCGTCGTCGGACGGGCCGCCGAGCTGATGCGCGAGCGGCAGGACGAGTTCGCCGCCCTGATCACCCGGGAGATGGGCAAGCGGATCCAGGAGGCCGCCGGTGAGGTCCAGCTGGCCGCCAGCATCCTGGACTACTACGCCACCAACGGCCCGCGGTTCCTGGCGCCGAAGCCGATCGACGTGATGGGCGGCGGCGAGGCCGAGGTGCTCAACGAGCCGATCGGCGTCCTGCTGGCGATCGAGCCGTGGAACTACCCGCTGTACCAGGTGGTGCGGGTGGTCGGCCCGAACCTGACCCTGGGCAACACCGTCCTGCTCAAGCACGCGGAGAACAACCCGCAGTGCGCGCTGGCCCTGGAGCAGCTGTTCCGGGACGCCGGGGCCCCGGAGGGCGTCTACACCAACCTGTTCCTGCGGATCGCCGACGTCGAGCAGGTCATCGCCGACCGGCGGGTGCAGGGCGTGACGCTGACCGGCAGCGAGCGGGCCGGGGCGAGCGTGGCCCAGCTCGCCGGCAAGCACCTCAAGAAGTCGGTGCTGGAGCTCGGCGGCAGCGACCCGTTCATCGTGCTCGACGCCCCTGACCTGGGCCGCACGGTGAAGGCCGCGACCATGGCCCGGATGGCCAACACCGGCCAGGCCTGCATCGCGGCGAAGCGGATCATCGTGCTCGACGAGGTCTACGACGACGTCGTCGCCGGCCTGCAGCAGGCCTTCGGCAGCTTCGCCCCCGGCGACCCGGCCGACCCGGCCACGACGCTGGGCCCGCTGTCCACCGAGCGGGCCGCGCAGGACCTCGCCGCGCAGATCCAGGACGCCGTGGACAAGGGGGCCACCGTGCTGGCCGGCGGCAACCGCCCCGAGCACGACGGCGCCTTCGTCGAGGCCACGCTGCTGGCCGACGTCACCCCGGAGATGCGGGCCTACCACGAGGAGCTCTTCGGCCCCGCGGCCGTCGTCTACCGGGTGAAGGACGCCGACGAGGCGGTCGCGCTGGCCAACGACAGCGACTTCGGCCTGTCGGCAGCCGTCTACAGCGGCGACACCGAGCGCGCCCGGGCGGTCGCCGACCGGCTGGAGTCCGGGATGGTCTGGATCAACCAGCCCTCGGGCTCCTCCGCGGAGCTGCCCTTCGGCGGGGTGAAGCGGTCGGGCTACGGCCGTGAGCTCTCCGAGCTGGGCATGTTCGAGTTCGCCAACCGGCGGCTGGTCCGCACCATGCCGCCGAAGAAGCAGGCAGCGCCGGCGCAGCACGTCGGAGGCTGACGCACGGGCGCCCCGGCCCCGGGCAGCTGCCCGGGGCCGGGGGGCGCCGTCACGGCGCCGGCCGAGGACGTCGGCAGGGCAGGATGAGCGCATGACCGAGGTCTGGACGACGCCTGCCCGCCGCACTCCGGTGGACGCCGTGGTGACCCTCCCCGGGTCCAAGTCGATCACCGCCCGCGCCCTCGTGCTGGCTGCGATCGCCGACGGGCCGAGCCGGCTGGTGCGCCCGCTCCGCGCCCGGGACACCGACCTGATGGCCGCCGGGCTGCGGGCGCTCGGGGTCGGCATCGCCGCCGACGGCGCGGACTGGCTGGTCACCCCGGGCTCGCTGCACGGGCCGGCCGAGGTGGACGCCGGGCTGGCCGGCACGGTGCTCCGGTTCCTGCCGCCGGTGGCCGCGCTGGCCACCGGGCCGGTGCGGCTCGACGGCGACGCCCGGCTGCGCGACCGGCCCAACGCCGGGCTGATCGCCGGCCTGCGCGACCTCGGCGTCCGGGTCGACGACGACGGCCGCGGCCGGGCCCCGTTCACCGTGCACGGCACCGGTGCGGTGCGCGGCGGTGCGGTCACCGTCGATGCCAGTGAGTCCAGCCAGGTGGTGTCCGGTCTGCTGCTGGCCGCGGCCCGCTTCGACACCGGCATCGAGCTGACCCTCGCCGGGAGCCTCCCGTCCCTGCCGCACGTGGAGATGACCGTGCGGACGCTCGCCGAGCACGGGGTGCAGGTGCGCCGGACCGACGGTGGCTGGCACGTCGCCCCGGGCCCGATCGCCGCCCTCGACCGCGTCGTCGAGCCCGACCTGTCCAACGCCGCCCCGTTCCTGGCCGCGGCCCTGGTCACCGGCGGCCGGGTGACCGTGCGCGACTGGCCGACCCACACCACCCAGCCCGGCGCGCAGCTCGACCAGCTGCTCACCGCGATGGGCGCCGCGGTGGCCCGCACGCCCGACGGGCTGCAGGTGACCGGGGGCGCCCGGATCGCCCCCCTGGAGGCCGACCTGGGCGAGGTGGGTGAGCTGACCCCGGTGCTCGCCGCGCTGTGCGCCCTGGCCGACGGGCCCTCCCGGCTCACCGGCATCGCCCACCTGCGCGGCCACGAGACCGACCGGCTGCAGGCCCTGGACGAGGTGCTCAGCGCCGTCGGCGCCCGGGTCGAGCAACTGCCCGACGGGCTGGTCATCACCCCGGGGCCGCGCCGGGCCGCGCGACTGGACTCCTACGCCGACCACCGGATGGTGCACGCGGCGGCGGTGCTCGGCCTGGCGGTCGACGGCATCGAGGTCACCGACCCGGCCGCGGTGACCAAGACGCTGCCGGACTACCGGGAACGCTGGGCCGGCCTGCTCGGCGAGGGTGCCGGGGTGCCCGCGTGAGCCGGAAGATGGACAGCCGGTCCGACGAGGACGACGTCCGCGTCCGGGCCTCGCGGCACGGCTCCCGTCCCCGCACCCGCACCCGCCCCACGCACGAGGAGGCCGTGCCCGGGCTGGTCATCGCGGTGGACCGCGGCCGGATGACGGTGCGGGTCGAGGGCCCTGAGGGCTCCCCGGTCGACGTGACCGCCATGCGCGCCCGCGAGCTGGGCAAGCACGGCGTCGTCGTCGGTGACCGGGTGCGGCTGGTGGGCGACACGACGGGGCGCACCGACAGCCTGGCCCGGATCGTGACCATCGCCGACCGGGTCACCTCGCTGCGCCGCACCGCCGACGACACCGACCCCACCGAGCGGATCGTGGTGGCCAACGCCGACCAGCTCGTCGTCGTCACCTCGATCGCCGACCCCGAGCCGGCTCTCGGCTTCCTGGACCGATGCCTGGTCGCCGCCTACGCCGGCGGGCTGTCGCCACTGCTGGTGCTGACCAAGTCCGACCTGGCCAGCCCGCAGCCACTGCTGGACCGGTACGCCGGACTGGAGGTCGACGCCGTCCCGATGTCCCGCGAGGCGCCGCTCGATGAGCTGGTGACCCGGCTGCGGGACCAGATGAGCGTGCTGGTCGGCCAGTCCGGGGTCGGCAAGTCGACGCTGTTCAACCGGCTGATCCCGGGCGCCTTCCGGGCCATCGGCGACGTGAGCAAGATCGGCAAGGGCAGGCACACGTCCTCCTCGGCGGTGCTGCTGGACCTGCCCGGGGGCGGAACCCTGATCGACACCCCGGGCATCCGCTCCTTCGGGCTGGCGCACGTGACCCCGCAGGACGTGCTGGCCGCCTTCGACGACCTCGCCGAGGCCGCGGTCGACTGCCCGCCCGCCTGCGGGCACACCGCCGCGGACCCGGAGTGCGCCCTGGACCCCTGGGCCGCCCAGGGCCCACCCGCAGCGCGGGAGCGGCTGGGCAGCTTCCGCCGACTGCTCACCGCCGTCGACCAGCTCACCCCCGGCCACTGAGGAAGGACCCCGTCCTCCTCATCCCTCGCGAGCTCGGGACGAGCCTCGGGACGGGGCCGAAGGGCCCGCGCCGAGCTTGCAAGGAGGGCCTCTCAGATCTCGCGAGGGGTGATCGCGCGCTCGGTCCAGCCGCCGCGGTCGTCGGGGTCGACGCGGTACGCGCGGGCGCCGGGCCGCACCGTGACCGCCTCCGCCAGGTCGGTGCCCCGGTAGTGCAGGCCCACGCCGTCCTCGGTCGCGTAGCCGGCGGGGAGGGCCCCGGCGGCCACCAGCCGGCGATAGGTCTCCCGGCGCGGCTGGGCGGTCAGGTCGTCGTGCACCCCGTTGCTGAACGGCACCAGCGCCAGGCCCTCGGTGAACGGGTCGAGCCGGTCGGACCACGAGTCGGTGGGCCCACCCACGTGCCAGCACAGGCTGCCCGCGCTCGGGCCGGCGAGCACCACCCCGGCCTCCCAGCACGCGCGCAGCACCGCCGGCAGGCCGTGTGCCCGCCAGACGGCCATCAGGTTCACCACGCTGCCGCCCTCGACGAGCACGACGTCCTGGGTGAGCAGGTGACCGCGCACGTCGGGGACGCTCGGCTGCGGGAACAACCGCAGCACGCTCAGGACGACGTCGTCCCGGCCACCGAACACCCGCTGGTACGCCGAGACCGCCGCCGGGTCATCGCCCACCGCCGTCGGGACGTAGCACAGCCGCACCGGCCCACCGCTCGTCCGGCGGGCGGCCCCCAGCGCCAGTACGTGCTCCAGGAGCGGGCGGTTGCCCCGCTCCCCCGGCTGCGGCTCGATGACCCCCGAAAACGCGAACACCTGCCGTTGCACCGTCACACCTCCACGTAACCGCCGCTGCGCCAGTAGACGCCCGACTCCCGGGTCAACAGCGCCTCGTCCACCAGGTATCGGCGGAGCGCGGCCACATCCGGGTGCCAGGCGGCCAGGAGTGCGTTGACCTCCCGCTCCGGGTAGCGGACGCCCGGCTCGAACACGTGCACGAGGTGCTCGAGCACGACCCGGCGCTTGCTGTGCTGCGCGGGGACGGAGACCAGCCTGCCGTCCCGGACGAACGCGCGCAGCACGGCGTCCGCACCCGGGTCGTCGGACAGCCGCGGCACGGGCGGGGCGGTGGCGGCCGCTGCCCGGGCCGCCTCCCCGAACCGCTCGGTGTGCAGCGCGAGCAGGTGACCGTCGCGGTGCACCAGGCCGGCCCGGGACAGCCGCCGTGCGGCCAGCGCGACGTCCTTCAGGGGCAGCCCCGACGCCTCGGCGACGTCGGTGAGGGTCCCCGCGCCGAGCGCCAGGGCGGCCACGACCTTCAGCCGCGCCGGATCGGCCAACAACCCGACGATGGTCCCGGCCTCCACTCCCCGACGGTATCCGTGCATCGCCGGCACGGCTGCGGGTACCCGGGGGCCCATGGTGAGCCCGATCGACATCCAGAAGGCCCTGTCCGGCATCGACTACCCGGCCAAGAAGGACGACGTGGTGAAGCACGCGGAGTCCCAAGGGGGCAGCGCGGAGGTCATCGACGCCCTCAAGGGGATCGACGACCAGGAGTACGACACCCCGGCAGCGGTCAGCAAGGCCGTCTTCGACTAGAAGGACCCCTTCTCCCCCCACCCCTCGCGAGCTCGGGGCGGGCCCCTGAGAAGGGGCCGTTCCAGTTCATCACCACGCTCGGCGCGGGCCCCTGAGAAGGGGCCGCTCCAGCACGTCGCCAGGCTCCGGGCGGGCCCGGACGGGCCCGCCCGCTAGGTTCGGGCCATGACGGCTGGTCAGCGGGGATACAACGAGGACATGCGCCTGGCGCACGTACTGGCCGATCAGGCGGACGCGATCAGCCTGGACCGGTTCCGGGCGCAGGACCTGCGGGTGGACACCAAGCCCGACCTCACCCCGGTCACCGACGCCGACCGCGCGGTCGAGGAGCAGCTGCGCAGCACGCTGGCCCGCGCGCGCACCCGGGACGCCGTGCTCGGCGAGGAGTTCGGCAGCACCGGCCGCGGCGACCGGCGCTGGGTCATCGACCCGATCGACGGCACCAAGAACTTCGTCCGCGGCGTCCCGGTGTGGGCGACCCTCGTCGCCCTGCTCGACGGCGACCTGCCGGTGGTCGGCCTGGTCTCCGCACCCGCGCTCAACCGCCGCTGGTGGGCAGCGGCGGGCACCGGCGCCTGGACCGGACGCCGGCTGGAGAACGCCACGCGCTGCACGGTCTCCCAGGTGGGCGCGCTCGCCGACGCGAGCCTGTCCTACTCCAGCCTCTCCGGCTGGGAGGAGCAGGACCGGCTGGAGCCGTTCCTGGACCTGACCCGCTCGGTCTGGCGCACCAGGGCCTACGGCGACTTCTGGAGCTACATGATGGTCGCCGAGGGCGCCGTCGACGTCGCCTGCGAGCCGGAGGTCTCGCTGTGGGACCTGGCCGCCCTCGACGTGATCGTGCGCGAGGCCGGCGGCGCGTTCAGCGACCTGGCCGGCAACGCCGGGCCGGCCGGCGGCAGCGCCGTGGCCAGCAACGGCGTCCTGCACCCCGACGTGCTGACGGCGCTCGCCCCCCGGGGGGAGTGAGCGCCGTCGGCACGGGTCGAACGGGTCAGGACGAGGTGCCCGGCCCCGTGCCGGAGCCGCCGCGGCCGCCCTGCACCCGGCGCCGGACGTCCTGGAGCTTCGCCAGGGTCTTCGGGTCGCTGGCCAGCTGCTGAGCCTTGTCCGTCGCCTGACGGATCACCTGCCTGCCCTTCGGGCTGTTCGCGACCTTGTCGAACTTCGCCCGGGTCTTCGGGTCGTTGGCCAGCTGCTGGGCCTTGTCCGCCGCCTGGCGGAGGACCTGCTTGCCCTTCGGGCTGTTCGCGAGCTGCATGACCTTGTTCATCAGCGACGCCATGGTGCGCCCACCCCCTTGCTCTCCTGCGGTTCCCGGTCGGGCCGCTCGTCGACGTCAACGGTGCCAGCAGCACCGACGTTCCGCGCGACGGGCCGGCATCAGCCCCGGGCGGCTGCCCAGCGTGCGCGGACGGCGCCGGACTCCGCCGCCCGCCCCGGCTCGACGACCGGCCCGGCCGCCCGTGCGGGCACCAGGTCCAGTCCCACCCCGCGGGCGGCCAGCACCGCGGCGCCGGCCGCCGATGCGCTCCGGACCTGCACGTGCTGGACCGGTCGGGCGAGCACGTCGGCGAGCAGCTGCTGCACCCCGGCGTCCCGCGCTCCCCCACCGGTGAGCACGACCGGCCCATCGGCGCCCGGCCCGAGCAGGTCCAGCGCCGCCGCCACGGCGCACGCCACGCCCTCCAGCGCCGCGCGGGCGAGGTCTGCCCGGGTGGTGTCGGCCGACAGCCCCGTCCAGCCACCACGGTCGGTCGGCCCGGCCACCCCACCGCGCTCGCCGGTCAGGAACGGGGAGAACACCGCTCCCCCGGCCCCCGGCCGGGTGGTGGCGAGGGTCGCGGCGAACGTCGGCCAGTCCAGGCCCAGCACCTCGCGGACCCAGGCCCAGGCCGTGCCCGCGTTCTGCAGCGCGGCCATCGCGTACCAGCCGTCCCCGGCGTCGCCGTAGCAGTGGACGGCGGGCTCCGCGGCCGGCCGGGGCGCCACACCCGGCCGGATCACCTGGGCCCCGGACCCGAGATTGACCTGGACGCCGGTGCGGGTGCCGGCGGCCAGCAGGGCGAGCGGCGTGTCGGCACCGCCGACCACCACCGGCACTCCCCGGCCGAGCACCCGCGCCGTACCGACGACGGTCGACCCCGGCCGGACGGCGGGGAGCAGGGCCGGGTCGACGCCGGCCGCGGCGGTGGCCGCGGTCGACCAGCGGTCACCGGGCACGTCCCACAGCAGGGTCGCCGACGCGTCGCTGCGATCGGTGACGGCGGGGTCGGCGCCGGGCACGAGGGCGGCCCGGACGGCGTCCTTGGGCAGCAGCACCGTCGCCGCCCGGGCCACCAGCTCCGGGTGGTGCACGCCGAGCCAGGCCAGCAGCGGACCGGTCATCCCGGCGGCCAGCGGGTTGGCCAGCGCGGCGCGGTCGCGCTCGGGGAGCTCCCGCCAGCGGTACAGCTCCGCGGTCGCCCGCTGGTCGGGCCAGAGCAACGCCGGGGCGAGCGCGGCGCCGGACCGGTCCACGAGCACGGCACCGTGCATCTGGCCGGAGAACCCGAGGGCCGCGACAGGCCGGGCGCCCAGCGTCGCGGCCACCGCGGTGAGGGCGTCGTCCAGCGCGCGCCGCCAGACGGCGACCTCCGTCTGCGCCCAGCCCGGCTGCGGACGCGCGACCGGGTAGCCGACCTCGCTCTCCGCGACCACCGCCCCGTCGAGGTCCAGTGCGGCGAGCTTGAGCCCGCTCGTGCCCAGGTCCGCGCCGAGCACGACGGTCATCGGGCGCTCAGCCCCGCTGCAGGTCTGCGCTGGGTCACGCCCTGATCCTGGCCCCGTCCGCGAGCGTGCCGCCAGCCGCGGTCAGCTGCCGCGCAGCAGCCCGGTGGCGGTGAGCTCCTCGGCGATGTCGCGCAGCTTGACGTTGGTGCGCTGCGAGGCGTGCGTGAGCAGCGTGAACGCCTGCTCGGAGGTGACCTTGTAGCGCTCCATCAGGATGCCCTTGGCCTGCTCGATGACCGCGCGGGAGGCCATCGCCTGGCGCATGTTGGCCACGTCGTCGGTCGCCCGGGCGGCCGCCTCCGCGTTGCCGACGGCGATCGCGACGAAGGCCGCCACCTCCTCCCCGGCGGTGACGTCGACGTCGCCGAAGGCACCGGGGTGTCGGGCGTAGTTGTTCAGCGCGCCGATGTTCGCGCCCTGGAAGGGCAGCGGGATCGACAGCGAGCTCCGCACCCCCAGCTCCGCGACGTGCCGCGCGTAGTCGGGCCAACGGTCCTCGTGCCGCATGTCCTCGACGAGGAAGACCTCCCCGGACCGCCCTGCGTCGAGGCACGGGCCGTACCCGCGCTCGTACTGCAGCTCGTCGGCGTCCATCGCGATCTGCCCGTCGAAGGCAGCGGTGAAGGCGCGGTCGTCACGGATCAGCGTGATCGAGGTGGCCTCGGCACCGGGGATCGCGCGGTGGGAGATCTGGACGATCTCGGTCAGCACCTCGGGCAGCTCCCGCCCCGCGAGCACGACTCCGGCCAGCTCCTGGTGCAGCGCGCCAAGGCTCTCGGTCATCGTCTCGGGGGTTCCCTCTCCAGTCCGGCGGGTGGGCCGTCGGTTCGACGTCCGCCTCCGGCGGGTGGCATGCCCGACCGGCCGACCGAGCGTATACGCCGTAAACGCGTCTGCCGCACAGCCGGGCACCGAATCCGGCCCGGAACTCGGTTGCCCCGCCCCGACGTCCGCGCCAGGGTCCGGGGATGACCGCGACGGCAGCAGCGGAGCAGCTCCTCCCCGGCGGTCTCCTCCTGCGGAGCTGCCGCCCCGGCGACCTGGCGCAGGTGGGCGCACTGTTGAGCGACCGTGGCGAGCCGGCGGACGCGCTGGACCAGCGGCTGGTCGTCGAGGACCCGGACACCGGCTGGGACGCCACCGCCGTCGTCGTCGACGGGGACCGGGTGGTCTCCACCGCCACCCTGCTGGCCGAGTCCGTTCGGCTGGAGGACGTCGTCCTGCCCGCGGGTCAGGTCGAGCTGGTGGCCACCGACCCCGCCTACGAGGGCCGGGGCCTGGTGCGTGCGCTGATGGCCTGGGCGCACGACCGCTCCGCCGCCCGGGGCGACCTGCTGCAGGTGATGATCGGGATCCCGTACTTCTACCGGTTGTTCGGCTACGAGTACGCGATCGACGTCCCCCCGGCCCGGCCGGTGCGCTCGCTCCCGGATCCGGACCCCGGGCTGCGGCCCGCCACCCCGGCGGACCTGCCGACGCTGGCCCGGCTGCAGGGCGCCGCCCAGGCCGGCGCGGACGTCGCGATGCCGCACCCGGCTGCCCGGCTGCGCTGGCTGGTGGCACACGAGGCGAGCACCACCTGGGTGCTGGAGCGGGACGGCGCGGTCGTCGCCTCCGCCCGGGTCCCCGAACCCGACGACGACGTGCTGGTCGCCGAGCCGACCGCGGTGGACGACGCCGCGGCCACCGGGTTGCTGGCCGGGGTCGCCGCCCTCGCCGCCGGCCGGCCGGTGCGGGTCACCGACCGCCCGGGCAGCCTCCCCGGCCGCGCGTGGGCCGACCGGCTGGGCGACGGGAGCGACCTGGCCGAGCAGTACTACGTGCGGGTCCCCGAGCCGGGTGCGCTGCTGGAGGCGCTGCGGCCGGTGCTCGGCCGCCGGGTCGCCGCCGCCGGAGCCGATCGCGGTGGACACGACATCGTGGTCTCCACCTACCGGGCCAGCTGGCGGCTGCCGGTCACCGACGACGGGCTGGGTCCGGTGGTCCCCGGCGGGCGGCTGCAGGCCCCCGGCACGGTCCGCGGCGCGGGCGTCGCCCCGGACCAGCTGGGCGCCCTGCTCTTCGGACCGCACGGCATGCACGGGCTCTCCCGTCGCCGACCGGACGTGTACCCGGGCCGGGACGCCGACTTCTACGCGGCGCTCTTCCCACCGCTGCGTGCGGACCTGCTCACCTACTACCTGCCGTACTGACGCATCCCCGCGGCGTCTGGTGGGATGGTCGGGTACGCCGGTGCGCGCGATCCGCCGCCGGCCCACCCGCAGAGCAGGAGCCCCCGTGCAGTACGCCGAGTCCGTCGTCGAGCTCATCGGCAACACCCCGCTGGTCCGGCTCAACACCGTGACCGCCCACCTCGGCCCGGACGCGCCGCTGGTGCTGGCCAAGGTCGAGTACGTCAACCCGGGCGGCTCGGTGAAGGACCGGATCGCGCTGCGGATGGTCGAGGCCGCCGAGGCGTCCGGGGCCCTGCGGCCGGGCGGGACGATCATCGAGCCGACCAGCGGCAACACCGGCATCGGCCTGGCCATCGTCGCCCAGACGCGCGGCTACAAGTGCATCTTCGTGTGCCCGGACAAGGTGGGCCAGGAGAAGATCAACGTGCTCAAGGCCTACGGCGCCGAGGTGCACGTCTGCCCCACCGCCGTCGACCCGGCCGACCCGCGCTCCTACTACTCGGTCTCCGACCGGCTGGCCCGGGAGACCCCCGGCGGCTGGAAGGCCGACCAGTACGCCAACCCGAACAACCCGCGCTCGCACTACGAGACCACCGGGCCGGAGATCTGGACGCAGACCGACGGACGGATCACCCACTTCGTCACCGGTGCGGGCACCGGCGGCACCATCTCCGGCGTCGGCCGCTACCTCAAGGAGGCGAGCGAGGGCCGGGTGCAGGTGATCGGTGCCGATCCGGAGGGCTCGGTCTACTCCGGCGGCACCGGCCGGCCGTACCTGGTGGAGGGCGTCGGCGAGGACTTCTGGCCCGAGGCCTACGACAAGTCGATCGCCGACGAGATCGTCGCGGTCTCCGACGGCGACTCCTTCGCGATGACCCGGCGGCTGGCCCGCGAGGAGGGCCTGCTGGTCGGCGGTTCCTGCGGGATGGCCGTCGTGGCGGCCCTGCGGGTGGCCGAGCGGCTGACGAAGGACGACGTCCTGGTCGTGCTGCTGCCCGACGGTGGCCGCGGCTACCTGAACAAGATCTTCAACGACGAGTGGATGGCCGACTACGGCTTCCTGGACGCCGGCGGCGGCGAGACCGTCGGCGAGCTGCTGGACGCCAAGTCCCGCAGCACCCCGACGCTGGTGCACACGCACCCGAACGAGACGGTGCGCGACGCGATCGACATCCTCCGCGAGTACGGGGTGAGCCAGCTGCCGGTCGTGAAGGCCGAGCCGCCGGTCACCGCCGGCGAGGTGGTCGGCTCGGTCGCGGAGAAGGCCCTGCTGGATGCGCTGTTCACCGGCCGGGCCTCGCTGGCCGACCCGGTGGAGCGGCACATGTCCGCCCCGCTGCCGATCATCGGGTCCGGTGAGCCGGTCTCGGCCGCGGTCGGGGCGCTCGGCGACGCCGATGCCCTGCTCGTGCACGTCGACGGCAAGCCCGCCGGCGTCGTCACCCGGCAGGACGTGCTGGGCCACCTCGTCGGCATCCCGGCGCCTACGGTGCAGTCGTGACCGGTTTCAACACGCGCGCCATCCACGCCGGGCAGGAGCCCGACCCCGCCACCGGCGCGGTCATCCCGCCGCTGCACCTGACCACCACCTACAAGCAGGACGGCGTCGGCGGGCTGCGCGGCGGTTACGAGTACAGCCGCAGCGCGAACCCCACCCGGGACACCCTGCAGACGGCGCTGGCCTCCCTCGAGCAGGGCACCCGCGGGCTCGCCTTCGCCTCCGGGCTCGCCGCGGAGGACACCCTGCTGCGCACCGTGTGCCGGCCCGGTGACCGGATCGTGCTGGGCGGCGACGCCTACGGCGGCACGTACCGGCTGATCTCCCGGGTGCTCGAGCCGTGGGGCGTCACCCACCAGCCGGTCGACCTCAACGACCTGGACGCCGTCCGCGCCGCGGTCGCGCCGGAGACGACCCGGGTGATCTGGTGCGAGACGCCGAGCAACCCGCTGCTCAACGTCTCCGACATCGCCGCGCTGGCCGAGATCGCGCACGCCTCGGGCACGCTGCTGGTCGTCGACAACACCTTCGCCAGCCCCTACCTGCAGCAGCCGCTGACCCTGGGCGCCGACGTCGTCGTCCACTCCACGACCAAGTACCTGGGCGGGCACTCCGACGTCGTCGGGGGTGCCCTCGTGGTCGCCGACACCGAGTTGGGTGAGCGGCTGGCCTACCACCAGAACGCGATGGGTGCGGTCGCCGGCCCGTTCGACTCCTGGCTGGTGCTGCGCAGCCTGAAGACGCTCGGGGTCCGGGTGGACCGGCACAGCGCGAACGCCGGCCGGATCGCCGAGTGGCTCCTGGAGCACCCGGCCGTCGGCGACGTGCTGTACCCGGGGCTGCCGCAGCACCGCAACCACGACATCGCGGCCAAGCAGATGTCCGGCTTCGGCGGGATGATCTCGTTCCGGCTGAAGGCGGGCGAGGAGGCAGCGCTGCGGGTGTGCGAGCGCGCGCAGCTGTTCACCCTGGCCGAGTCGCTCGGTGGCGTGGAGTCGCTGATCGAGCACCCGCACCGGATGACCCACGCCAGCGCCGCCGGTTCCCCCCTGGAGGTGCCGGCCGACCTGGTCCGCCTGTCCGTCGGCATCGAGGACGTAGAGGACCTGCTAGCCGACCTGGACCAGTCCCTCGCCTGATCGCCGTTGTGCGCTCGCTGTCGGTTCCTCGGCTGAGAAGCGACAGTGAGCGCACAACGGCGGGGGTCACCGGGGGGCGGTGAGGATGCGGGGGCCGTCCTCCGTCACAGCCACCGTGTGCTCGACGTGCGCGGCGCGGCTGCCGTCGGCGCTGCGCAGCGTCCAGCCGTCGGCGTCGACCCGGTAGTCGTCGCTGCCGCCGGCCAGGAACCACGGCTCGATGGCGATCACCAGGCCGGCGCGCAGCTTCAGCCCGCGACCGGCCCGGCCCTCGTTCGGCACGCTGGGCGCCTCGTGCATGGACCGGCCGACGCCGTGGCCGCCCTGGTCGGTGTTGATGCCGCAGCCGCCGGCCCGGCCGACCGCACCGATGGCGGCGGAGATGTCGCCGATCTTGTTGCCGACCACCGCCGCGGCGATCCCGGCGGCCAGCGCCCGCTCGGTGGTCTCCACCAGCTGGACGTCCTCCGGCCGGGGCGTGCCGATCGGGTAGGTGCGGGCCGCGTCGCCCACCCAGCCGTCGAGGGTGGCCCCGGCGTCGACGCTGAGCAGGTCGCCGTCCTCCAGCTCCTCGGACGTCGGGATGCCGTGCAGGGCCACGTCGTTGACCGACAGGCAGAGCACGCCGGGGAACGGCGGCGTGCTGTGCAGCGGCGCGTAGCCGAGGAACGGTGAGGTGGCGCCGGCGTCGGCGAGGACCTGGCGGGCGACGGCGTCCAGCTCGGTCAGCCGCACCCCTGGTGCGGCCAGCGCGTGCACGGCGGCGTGCATGTCGGCGACCACCGCCCCGGCGGCGCGCATGGCGTCGATCTCCCCGGGTGTGCGCAGCTCGATCATCTGTGGTCCTTCCGGGATTGGTATCCCGGTATTACTATCACGCCCATGGTCCGACCACCGCTGAGCCCCGAGGAACGTGAGCGCGGCCGCCGACTGGGTGCCCTGCTTCGCGCGGCCCGCGGCGACCGGTCGCCCGCCGAGGTCGCCGCCGCCTCCGGGGTGAGCCTCGAGGCGCTGCGGAAGATCGAGTCCGGCCGGGTGCCGACCCCCGCGTTCTTCACCGTGGCCGCACTGGCCGGCGCCCTCGACCTGCCACTGGACTCCCTGGCCACCGCGCTGCACACCCCGACCGAAGGCACCGCCCTCATCGCCTGAGCCCCCAGGGGGCAGGCCCGGTGGCCGGTCCCACACCGCGACCACCCGTGCCGTGCCGGGCAGCCGGGTAGGGGGCTCGTCGTGAGCGAGCCCCGAGTCAGCGTCGTCATCGCCACCATGGACCGACGTGAGTCGCTGCTGCGGTCGCTCGACCGGCTGGACTCCCCCGGCTGGCCACCGGTGATCGTGGTGGACAACGGCTCCACCGACGGGACTGCGGACGCCGTCCGGGCCGGCCACCCGCGGGTGCAGGTGGTCGAGCTGCCGACCAACGCCGGGGCGGTCGCCCGCACCCACGGGGTGCAGCGGGCCACCACCCGCTACGTCGCCTTCGCCGACGACGACTCGTGGTGGGAGCCGGGTGCGCTCGCGGCCGCGGCCGACCTGCTGGACGCCCACCCGGGGGTGGCGGTGGTGGTCGGCCGGGTGCGGCTGGCCGGTGACGGCAGCGAGGACGCCGTGACCCGCAAGCACCGCGCCGCGGTGCTCGGCCGCTCCCCCGCCGGGCCCGACGTGTTGAGCTTCCCGGCGTTCGCCGCCGTCGTCCGCCGCGACGCCCACCTGGCCGTGGGCGGGTTCTCGCCGCTGCTGTTCTTCGGCGGCGAGGAGCACCTGCTGGCCCTCGACCTCGGCGCTGCGGGCTGGCAGCAGGTGTTCGCCGAGGACGTCGTCGCCTGGCACGACCCCGCCGGACCCGACCGGCCGAGCCCGGCCCGCTGGGCGCTGCAGACCCGCAACGACGTGCTCGTCGACTGGCTGCGCCGACCGCTCCCGGTGGCGCTCGCCGCGACCGGGCAGCTGGCGCGCCGCGCCGCGCGGGATGCCGCCGCCCGCCAGGCGCTGGCCGGGGTGCTGCGCCGACTGCCTGCCGCACTGCGCCGGCGCCGGCCCGTGCCGGCCGAGCTGGAACGGCGGTTCGCCACCGCCCTGCGCCCGCTGGACCAGGCGGGTTGAGCGGTCAGTCCTCGTCGACCAGGGTGAGCGCACCGGTGGGGCAGGCGCGCACCGCGGTCTCCACCGCCGTGAGGTCGGTCGGCTCACCGACCTGGAGCACGCCGTCGGCGTCGAGCTCGAACACCTCCGGTGCCTCCATCTCGCACACCCCCGCGCTCATGCAGACCTCCCGGTCGACCACCACGCGGGTCATCTGGCGCCGGCCAGCCGCGCCGGCAGCCGCTTGAGGCCGTTGACGAACGAGGACTCCAGCCGGGCCGGCGGCCCGACCACCTCGAGGTCGGGCAGTTGGTCGGCGAAGGCCCGGAAGGCCACGCCGATCTCCCGCCGGGCCAGGTGCGCGCCCAGGCAGAAGTGCGGACCGCGGGAGCCGAACCCGACGTGCGGGTTCGGGTCGCGGGACAGGTCGAACCGGTGCGGGTCGGCGAAGACGGCGGGATCGCGGTTGGCCGCGCCGTAGAACAGCAGGAACTTCGACCCGGCCGGGAAGGACTGCCCGGACAGCTCGACGTCCTGGGTGGCCGTCCGCCGCATCCAGGTGATCGGGCTGGTCCAGCGCACGACCTCCTCCACCGCGGTGCGGGTGAGCCCGGGGTCGGCGGCCCACCGGTCACGCTCGGCCGGGTGCTCGGACAGCGCGAGCACGCCCTGGGAGATCGCGTTGCGGGTCGTCTCGTTGCCGGCGACCAGCAGCAGGATGAAGAACGAGGCGATCTCCTGCCGGGTCAGCCGTTCGCCATCGACCTCGGTGCTGACCAGCGCGGTGGTCAGGTCGTCGGCCGGGTGGGCGTGCCGTTCGGCGGCCAGCCGGGCCATCAGGCCGGCGAGCTCCTCCCCCGCCTTCAGGAAGGCGGTGACCATCTGCTCCTCGTCCTGGACGAGCTCCGGGTCGCCGCCGGAGAGGATGACGTTCGACTGCCGCAGCACCATCGCCCGGTCGCCGTCCGGGATGCCCATCACGTCGCAGATGACCCGCAGCGGGATCGGTGCGGCCAGGTCGGCGACCACGTCGATGGTGCCGTCGCCGTCCTCGGCGGTCCGCCGGGCGCGGGCGACCACGTCGTCGGCCACCGCCTGCACGTTGCCCACGAGCTCCGCCAGCACCCGGGGCGTGCACGCCTTGGCGACGATGCGCCGGATCTTGCCGTGCCGGGGGTCGTCCATGCTGATCAGCGAGCCGTAGAACTCGTTGAGGTCCGGCGGCATGTCGGCGATGGACACCGCGCCGGACCCGGAGGAGAACAGCGCCGGCTGGCAGCTGATCGCCTCGACGTCGGCGTACCGGGTCACCGCGTGGTAGCCGGGGCCGGGCTCGATGTAGGGGATCACCGGCTCGGCGAAGAAGGCGAACGGGCGCTCGCGGCGCAGCTGGTCGTACACCGCGTGCCGCTGCTCCGGCGGCGCGCCCCAGAACGTCCGGTCGGACAGGTCGACGGTGTCCAGGTCCAGCGTCGGTGGGCTCACGGTCGGCCTCCAGGGCGGACGACGGGGACGCAGCACCCCGACGCTAACCCAGCCATGACCGGCGTCACAGACCCCGGCTCACCCGCCCGCGAGCTCCCGGAGGAACCACTCGCGGGCCGCCGCGTTGCCGGCCGCCCCGCGGCGGCGGGCCTCGGCCAGCTCCTGGGTCAGCGTGCCCGACAGCGCGTGCTCCAGCGCTGCGTCGAGGGCGTTGGCGTCGACCTGCTCCGCGGGCAGCACGACCGGCCAGCCGAGCGCCGCGGCCTGGGCGCTCACCTTGGCCCCGCCGACGATCGCGTCGCACGCGATCACCGGGACGCCGTGCGCCAGACCGAGGACCAGCGCGTGCAGCCGCATGCTGACCACGACGTCCGCCCGGCGGACCAGCGCCTCGACCTGCAGCGGGAACCGCTCGTGCGGCTTCTCGTACAGGTCCATGGTGAGCTCGAACCACGGGATGGCCCGGGCACCCAGCCAGCTCTCGATCGCGGCCCGCACCTGGGCGGCCCGGCTGCGGTCGCCGTACTCCTCCTGCGGCGGGGCGAAGGCCACGGCGACCACGGGGACGTCCGGCGTGGTCGTGCCGATCGCCAGGTCCGGCCGGGCGATGCCCGGGGCGTCCCGCTCCCAGACCCGGTGGAAGAGGCCACGCCCGGCGTCGGAGACCACCGAGACGTTCACCGCCCACCGCTGGGCGTCGGCGAAGGCCGCGGTCAGCTCCCGCAGCAGCGGGGTGTCCGACAGCGGACCGCTGACGAAGACCAGGTGGGTGTAGTCGGCCGGGTCGAGGTCGCGCCAGTTCGCACCCCGCTGGAGGTAGGGCGCCCAGGCGACGTCGTGGTCGATGCCGGCCTCGGTCAGCCAGCCGACCACCGCATCGGCACCCAGCTCGTCGCCGATGGTGGCGATCACCTCGTCGAAGCTGAACCAACCGGTGACCAGGACACGCATGTCCCCAGCTTCTCAGGCGCGCCGCACGCGCCCGCAGCGGCCTCAGGCCTCGTCGGCGACCAGGTCGCGGTACTCGGGGTGCCGCTCGATCCAGCCCTGCACGAACGAGCACATCGGGACGACGGTGCCGCCCTTGCTCCGGACGTCGTCCAGGGCGGCGCGCACCAGCGTGCTGCCCAGCCCGGAGTGCCCGGCGTCGCTGTCGACCTCGGTGTGGGTGAACACCACCTGGTCACCGCGGCGCTGGTAGACGGCCTGCCCGAGCAGCTGGTCGCCGTCCCGGATCTCGTAGCGGCTGTCCTCGGGGGCGTCTCTGACGGTCGGCTCCATGCTCTGCCGAACCCCCGTCGCGGTCAGGGTGTTCCCCCTGCCGCGACGGGTCAGGACAGCCGGCGAGCCGCCGGACCGGAGGTGACGGTGAGGACGCCGGGGGTGGTCAGGTCCTGCTCGCGGCAGGCGGCCACGACCGCCTCCTCGACGGCCGCGGCGTCCGCGGACCGGATCAGCGCGATCGCCGACCCCCCGAAGCCGCCGCCGACCATCCGGGCGCCGAGTGCACCCGCCGCCCGGGCCGCCGCCACGACGACGTCGAGCTCCACGGCCGACACCTCGTAGTCGTCGCGCAGCGAGGTGTGCGAACCGTCCAGCAGCGGCCCGATCTCGGCCACCCGCCCGGCCCGGACGAGCTCGACGACCGCGTCGACCCGCTGGTTCTCGGTGACCACGTGCCGGGTGCGCGCCTGCAGTCGCGGGTCGCTGAGCCGCTCCACGTCGGCCGGCGTGGCGTCGCTGAGCCACTCCAGGCCGAGCTGGCGGGCCGCCTCGTCGCAGTCGGCGCGCCGTTGGGCGTACTGGCCATCGGCCAGCGTGTGCTTGACCCGGGTGTCGATGACCATCAGCTCCAGGCCGGCCTCGGCCAGCCCGAGCTGCACCGGCTCGGTGCGGGAGTCCCGGGTGTGGATGAGCAGGGCCGAGCCCTCCTCTGCCAGCAGGGCGACGGTCTGGTCCATCCCGCCGGTGCCGGCGCCGACGACCTCGTTCTCCGCCCGGATCGCGGCCTGGATCAGCAGGTGCCGCAGCTGCTCGTCGTCGGTCCGGCCGGCCAGCTCGGCCGCCGACAGCGCCACCGCCGCCTCCAGCGATGCCGAGCTGGACAGGCCGGCGCCCAGCGGGACGTCGCTGCTGACCGCCAGGTCCAGCCCGGGCACCTCGACCCCGGCCTGCTGCAGCGACCAGAGCGTCCCGGCGGCGTAGGCGGCCCAGCCGGAGACCGCGCCGGGGCCCAGGTCGGCCAGCGTCCCCTCGAACGGCGCGGCGTCCGGGTCGGTGCTGCTGATCCGCACCCGGTCGTCGTCCCGCCGGCGCACGGCCGCGGCCGTCACCCGCGTCAAGGCGAAGGGCAGGCAGCGACCGCCGGAGTAGTCGACGTGCTCACCGATCAGGTTGACCCGGCCGGGCGCGGTCCAGACGCCGTCCGGCCGGCTCCCCCAGGCCTCGCGCAGCTCGGCCACCGCGAGGTCGGCCTGCGACCGCCCGTCGCTCACGACGCCACCTCGCGCAGCCGCTCGGCGATCCGCTCCGGCGTGGTGTCGTTGATCCAGGCGCCCATGCCGGACTCCGAGCCGGCCAGGTACTTCAGCTTCCCGGGCGCCCGCAGCAGCGAGAACAGCTGCAGGTGCAGCCGGCCCAGGTCGCGCTCCTCACCGGTCGGCGCCTGGTGCCAGCCGGAGATGTAGGGCACCCGCTCGACGCCGGGGTGGAAGCGGTTCACCCGGCGCAGCAGCTCCTGGTAGACCACCGCGAGCTCGGCGCGCTCCGCGTCGTCCAGCGCGGCCAGGTCGGGCACGTCGCGGTGCGGCGCGAGGTGCACCTCCACCGGCCAGCGGGCGGCCCGCGGCACGTAGGCGGTGAAGTGCTCACCGGCCAGCACCACCCGGGTGCCCTCGGCCTGCTCGGCGGCGAGCACGTCGGCCAGCAGGCTGCCGCCGGTCGCCTGCCGGTGCCGGCGGGCCTGCTCGAGCAGCTGGCCGGTGCGCGGCGCGACGACGGGGTAGGCGTAGACCTGCCCGTGCGGATGGGTCAGCGTCACCCCGATCTCCTGGCCGCTGTTCTCGAACACGAAGACCTCGGCGACCCCGGGATCGGCCGAGTGCGCCGCCGTCCGCTGCGCCCAGGCCTCCACGATCGTGCGCATCCGGGCTGCCGGCAGGTCGACGACGGCGGCGTCGTGGTCGCTGGAGAACACCACCACGTCGCAGTGGCCGTACGCCGGGGCGTCCGGCGGGCCGAACGGGACGGCGGGCGCCCCCTCGGCCGGGCCGGCGGTCAGCGGCGCGAAGCTGGGGAACCGGTTGGCGAAGACGGCGACGTCGTACGCGCTGTCGGGCACCTCGGTCGGGCGGGCCGGGTCGCGGGTCGGGTCGAGCGGGCAGTCGGCCGCGCTGGGCAGGAACGTGCGGTTCATCCGGTGCCCGGCGATCGTCACCCACTCACCGGTGAGGACGTCGTAGCGGACCTCCCCGGCCCGCGGCGCCTCGAGCAGCGGACGGTCGTCGGCCGTCTCGTGCACCGGACCGGCGGTCGCCTCGTCGTCGAAGTAGAGGATCGGCCGCCCGTCGGCCAGCGTGCGCTCGGTGACCTGCCCCGGCCATCGCTGTGCCGGGTCGGCGATCGGTCCCGCGTCCATCTGGAGGTCCTCCTCATCGCCCGGCGCCCACCGCGCAGCAGCACGAGTCTGCCCAACCGGCTCGGCACACACAGACGGAGGGCCCGGTCACCGTGACGGTGACCGGGCCCTCCGGTTGGTAGCGGGGACAGGATTTGAACCTGTGACCTCTGGGTTATGAGCCCAGCGAGCTACCGAGCTGCTCCACCCCGCGTCGCAGGGAGAACACTACCGCACCCCTCAGACCACCTGCACCGGGGGGTCAGAGGGCGATCTCGGCGGCCGGCACCGGGGGCGCCGCCGCCTCCAGGGCGTCGGTCAGCAGGGCGACGAGCGCCTCGAGCTGGACGTCGGTCGACGACCCGACCTCCTCGTCGGACCCGTCCAGCGCGCGGGCGGCGAGACCGGCCTTGCTGTCGATCAGCTCGGCGATCCGGGCGTCGATCGTCTGGGCGGCGATGATCCGCCAGGCGGTGACCGGCTCGGTCTGGCCGATCCGGTGGGCGCGGTCGATGGCCTGGGTCTGCTCGGCGTCGGTCCAGGAGAGCTCGGCGAGCACCAGGTTGGAGGCGACCTGCAGGTTGAGCCCGACGCCGGCCGAGGTCAGCGAGCAGACCGCGACGGCGACGTCCGGGTCGTTGACGAACGCGTCGATGTTCCGCTGCCGCGCCCCCGGCGTCTGGTCGCCGCGGATCGAGGAGAAGCGGACCCCCTGCTTGGTGAAGACCTCCTCGGCGGTGTCCATGACGTCGATGTGCTTGGCGAAGAAGACGACCTTGCCCGCGCTGCGGGCGAGCTGGGCCGCGTAGTCGGCCGCGAGGCCCGCCTTCGCCTCACCGATCCGCCGCATCATGCTGAAGACGTTCTCCCCGGCCTTGGCCGTGGTGGCGTCCTTCAGCTCCCAACGGGCCACCTGGCGCACGAGGCCGGCGTCGATGCCCTCGACGACGGTGGCGGACTCCCGGGCCGCGATCGCCGACTCGTACCGCTTCACCAGCCGGCGGGAGAGGTCACGCTCGGCGGCGCGGATCGACCGCCCGGCCGGCCCGTCCAGCTCGACCGGCAGGTCGGCGACCCGGCGCGCGGGGATGTCGGCGGCCACGTCCACCTTGCGGCGCCGGACGATGCCCAGGTCGATGACGCAGCGGCGGGCGGCGCTGTAGAACCCGGCGTCGGCGGGCGTCAGCGCGGTCTCCTCCAGCGCGTCCATCAGCTCGGCGAGCGGCTTGGCGTCGTCGATCCAGCCGAGGAACTGCCAGATGGCCCGGAAGTCCTCGATGTCGTTGATCAGCGGCGTGCCGGTGAGGGCCATCAGCAGGGGCCGGGGGTTGCGGGTCCGGATCCGCTCGGAGAGCTCCAGCACGTGCTGGGAGCGCTGGGAGGTCTTGTTCTTGATGAAGTGCGCCTCGTCGACGACCATGCCGCCGAAGCCGAAGTCGCCGAGCCAGCCCACGTGGCGGTCCAGGACCTCGTAGTTGACGACGACGATGTCGGCGAAGCCGTCGATCGTGTCCCCGTTGCCGTGGATCACGGTGGCCGAGCGGTGCGGCACCCAGAGCCCGGCCTCACGTGCCCAGTTGGTCTTCACCACGTTCGGGACGACGACGAGCAGCGGGTAGGCGTCCGCCGCCTCTGCGGCGAGCAGCGCCTGCGCCGTCTTGCCCAGGCCGGGTTCGTCGGCGAGCAGGAACGTCCGGTGACCGGCGGCGGCCGCGGCGACCAGCTGGCCCTGGTGCGGCATCAGGTCCAGGCCGGCCGGGGTGAACCGGCTGGTCGGGAAGGGCAGGTCCAGGCACGCCGGGGCTCCCCCGGAGGCGCGCTCGAACGAGTTCAGCAACGGGCCGAGCAGCTCCCACCCGGCCAGGCGGCGCGGACGGGGGGCGGCCGGCCGGACGGCCGAGAAGTCCGGAGCCAGGAACGGGTTGGCCATCTGCCGCGAGACGACCGACTGGGGCACCACCTGACGTTCCGGGGCGACGGGGGCGGCAGCGGGCTCCGGCGGCGGGGCCTCGTCGGCGGTCGGCTCGACCCCGACGGACTCCAGCACCTGCCGCTTGAGCGACCTGGCTGCCTCCGACACGACCGCGTCCTCGGCGAGGAGCGCGAGCAGGCCGGAGTCCCGCACGGCGGTCTTCGCCAGGATCGTCCCGATCCCGTCCAGCCGCTTGAGCTGCTCGGTCCGGCGACTGTCGCTGCCGGCCTCCTCCGCCCGGACCCGGGCGTGCTCCTCGCGGACCAGCAGTGCCACGACCTGGAACTTCGCGCGCACGGCCGGGGTCACCCGGCCGCGCTGGGCGGCCGCCTCGACCTCCCGGACGGTGCGGGCGAGCACGGCGATCAGGTCGCCGTCCTCGCGGTCGCGGGCGCGTCGCTGGGTGCGCGGGGCGCCCCGGCGGGTGCCCGCCTGGGCCTGGCCTCGTCGAGCCAAGGATCCTCCTCTGGAACGCCCGGCACGGTGCCGCGGCGGGTGCCGCACACAGGTCCGCGGTCGCCGGTGACGGCGGTCGCGAGGAGCGCCCAGGACGGGCACTCCGGTCCACGACCCGGCCCCACGGATCTGCAGGAGATCGACGCATCGGGGCCGGACAGCCCACCTGCGGTGGGGACCTGCAGCCACCACTCGGTGACCGGGACACCCACCACACGGGAGAAGTCGTCGCCGGACGTGCGACAGGTCCCTGCGGCAGGTGCTGCACCCATGCTAACGGCCATTCCCCCGACCGGGGAGGTCGGCGGGGCAGGCCACGCTCCTGCACGAACGGGAACGGCCCTCACAGTGACTGTGAGGGCCGTTCCGTCGTCGTAGCGGGGGCAGGATTTGAACCTGCGACCTCTGGGTTATGAGCCCAGCGAGCTACCGAGCTGCTCCACCCCGCGTCGGTAGACAGGACAGTACCAGCTCTGCGGGGAGGGGCCGGAGGGCCCCCTCCCCGCCTGAGCTCAGCCGCCCGGGGACGCCTCGGCCGCCGCCTGCGCCGCCTGGTACGTCTCCACCGCGACCTGCAGGTCCTCCAGGGCAGCACCCTGGCCGGCGAAGTCACCGCCCTGCTGGGCAGTGCGGAGCGCCTCCAGCGCGGCGTTGATGTCCGAGACCGCGTCGGCCATCTCCGGGGTGCCGTTCGCGTCGCCCCCACCCACCGGCACCTCAGGATCCGGTACCGGCTCCGGCACGACGTCCGGGGTGGCGTCCTCGTCGACGGTGTCGGCGATGTCGTCGCTGTCGGTGGCCGACTCCCCCGCTCCGGCGCCGAAGACCTGGTCCAGGGCCTCGGAGAGGGTGTTGGCGTAACCGATCCGGTCCCCGAAGTTGACCAGCACCTTCTGCAGCAGCGGGAACCCGCCCTCACCCGACGACCGGACGTACAGCGGTTCGACGTAGAGCAGCCCCTCGTCCCCGATGGGCAGGGTGAGCAGGTTTCCGAACACCGCCGTCGAACTGTCGCTGTTGAACAGGGTCAGGTCGGGCCGGATCAGGTTGTTGGTCTCGAAGGCGTTCTGCACCTGGCCCGGTCCACGGAACGGCGTGTTCCCGGGCAGCTGCAGGACCTGGATCTCCCCGTAGGTCTCCGGCGCGCTCGAGGCGGAGATGAACGCCGACAGGTTCTGCCGTTCGAAGGCGTTCATCGGGCTGGTCAGCTGGAAGCTGGCCTCCGCGTCACCCGGCCGCTGGGCCAGGATGTAGTACGGCGGCTGGTCCTGCGTGGTGTCCTGGGTCGGGTCGTCCGGGATCTGCCAGCGGTCGTTCTGGTTGTAGAAGTCGACCGGGTCGTCGACGTGGTAGCGGGTGAGGATCTCCCGTTGGACCTTGAACAGGTCCTCCGGGTACCGCATGTGGCTCTCCAGCTCGGCACTCATCGAGTCCCGCGGCTCGACGACGCCCGGGAACGCCTGCATGTAGGTCTGCAGGACCGGGTCGGACTCCCACTCGTACAGCGTCACCGAGCCGTCGTAGGCGTCGACCGTGGCCTTCACGGAGTTGCGGATGTAGTTGAACGTCTCGTTGGGCAGCGCGGTCGTGCCGGTGCCCGTGAGCGCGTCGGTCGCGGCCTCGCCCAGCTCCATCTGCTCGGCGTAGGGGTAGGAGTCCGAGGTGGTGTAACCGTCGAGGATCCAGACGATCCGCCCGTCGATCACCGCCGGGTAGGGGTCGCCGTCGACCTCGAGGAACGGTGCGGCCTTCTGCACCCGGTCCCGCGGGTTGCGGATGTGCAGGACCTTGGACTCCTCGTTGACCGCCTCGGAGAGCAGGAAGTTCCGCTCGCGGTAGAAGATGGCGAAGGTCAGCTGCCGGAAGAAGCTGCCGGCCGCGATCCCGCCGGTGCCGTCGTAGGTGTTGTTGATCTGCCCCTCGTCCGAGCCGCCCTCCGGCTGGTCGAACTCCCGCGGCTCGGCTGCCTCGGGTGCACCGACCACCGAGTAGTCGTTCATCAGCTCGCCGTAGTAGACGCGGCTCTGGTCCACCGGGATGTTGCCGGTCGTGGGCAGGTTGCCGGTGGTGAAGTTGGGCTCGCCGCCCTCCCGGCCCGCGGTCACCTGGTTGGCCGGCGCGGCCACGAAGCCGTTGCCGTGGGTGTAGACGGTGTGCCGGTTGATCCAGCTGTCCTGGTTCTCGCTCAGGCCGTCGCTGTCCAGCTCGCGGACGGCGACCACGTAGTCCTGGGTCTGGCCGTCGATGGTGTACCGGTCGATGTCGAGCTTCTCCGGGAACCCGTACACGTTGCGGATCTGCTGGCGCGCGGTGAACGTGTCGCTGAGCACGTTGGGGTCCAGCAGGCGGGCGTTGGGGATGGTCTGGTCGTCGTTGCGCAGCTCGGACAGGACGGCACCGACGTTGGGATCGCCGGCAGTGTCCTGCGCGTAGTCGACGTACTCGACGTCGTCGAGGCCGTAGGCGTCGCGCGTGGCCTCGATGGCCCGCTCGATGTAGGGCGCCTCGCGCTGGTTGGCGCTCGGGTTGACGACGAACTGCTGCACGATCGCCGGGTAGGCCACGCCGATCACCAGGCTGGAGGCCAGCAGCAGCACCAGCGCCGCGGCCGGCAGCAGCGTGTTGCGCACCAGGATGTTGGCGAAGAACGCGATGGCGCAGATCGCGGCCACGACGACCAGGATGTTCTTCGCCGGCAGCAGGGCGTTCAGGTCGGTGTAGGAGGCACCGGTGTAGACGTCACCGCGGTTGGAGTAGACCAGCTCGTAGCGGTCCAGCCAGTAGGCGATCGCCTTGAGCGCCACGAACGCCCCGACCAGGACCGACAGCTGCACGCGCGCCGCGCCGGTGAGCTTCTGGCCCGGGGTCTGCAGCCGCAGACCGCCGAACACGTAGTGGGTCAGCACCGACCCGATCAGCGACAGCAGGACGATGGCGAAGCCGAAGCCCAGCAGCAGCCGGTAGAACGGGTAGTCGAAGACGAAGAACGAGATGTCCAGCCCGAACTGCGGGTCGACCGTCCCGAAGTCGGTGGAGTTGCGGTAGGTCAGCCAGGTCTGCCAGCTGCCCTGGGCGGTGATGCCGGCGAACAGGCCCAGGACGACGCCGATGCCGGCGAGCACCAGCTTGCGCCGCGGCTCCACCGACTGGCGGTAACGCTCGAGGTTCTGCTGCTCCAGCGACATCGGCCGGAAGGTCGGGCGGAACCGGTAGGCCAGGTACACCGCGAGGGCGACCAGCCCCCCGGTGGCCACCGCGGCCACGGCGAACAACAGAGCACGGGTCTGGAGCTCGGTCCAGAACACCTCGGTGAAGCCGGTCTCGTCGAACCAGAGGTAGTCGACGTAGACGTTGGTGAGCGTGCCGATCACGGTGAAGAGCACCAGCAGGACGGCGACGACGCCGATGACCAGCTTGGCGCGCCGGGACAGCGTCGGCACCGGCACGGGGGGCCGCATGGCCACGGTCGGTCTCCTGTCTTCTTGCTGCTTCGAGATGGCGCGGGCTCAAGGGCCCGGCCGGGGAACACGATCACAGGGGACCCGGGAACCGCCAGTGGCGGGAGGCGGGACCGCTGGGGTCCGCTCCCTCAACTGTTGTCGACGGCGCCGGGTTCCCAGCGGGTCACGGGCAGGTCACGGCGGGCTGACAGTCGGTGCCACACGGGGCGGTGAGCACTGCAGGGGCACCGTCAGCACGGCGTGGGGGTCCGCCCGGCACGCAGGTCCGCCAGGGCGGTGAGCGCGTCGTCCAGCGTCGCCACCCGGGCCGTCGGCAGCCCCTCCTGGGCGTTCTGCACCGCCTCGGCACAGTTCTCGGCGGGCACCAGGAAGAGCTCGGCCCCGATCTCCCGGGCCGCGACGAGCTTGAGCGGGATGCCACCGATCGGCCCCACCACGCCCTCGGTGTCGATCGTCCCGGTACCGGCGATCACCGCCCCCTCGGTGAGGTCGGTGTCGCCCACGAGGTCGATGATCCCCAGGGCGAGCATCAGGCCGGCGGACGGGCCACCGACGTCGGCGACCTCGATCCCGACGTCGAACGGCGCGTACGGGGTCTGCAGCACCAGCACGCCGAGCGCCGACCCCTCGCCCTCGGCCGCGGCGGACGTGGTCACCGTCGTCGACCCGGGCTCACCCCGCCGCCGGTAGTCGACGACCACCTCGGAGCCGGGCGGGGTGGCCGCCAGCACGGCCGACAGGGCGTCCAGGTCGGAGGTGGGCGTGCCGTCCACCGCGTCGATCGCGTCCCCGGCCTCCAGCCGCCCCTCCGACGCCGACTCCTCGGCCAGCTCCTGCACGACGACCGCCTCGGAGTACCCCAGCTCGCCCAGCGCAGCGCCCCGGGCGGCCTGCTCGGAGGTGAGGAAGGCCTGCCGGTTCTCCGCCTGGGTCTCCTGCACCGATCGGCCCGAGGGGTAGACCTGCTCCCTCGGCACGACCACGACCTCGCTGTCGAACCACCCCTGCACCGCGCCCACCAGCGTCAGCTCGTCCTGCGGGATGCCGACGGTGGTCAGGTTCAGGTTGCCCGAGACGTCGTTGGGCTCGCGGCCCTCCACGCTGATGATCGGCGTGCCGTCGATGTCGCCCAGGGTGTTGTAGGTCGGGCCCGGCACCTGGGCCACGAAGGGCACCGGGAGCAACGTCCCGAGCATGCCGAACACCAGCAGCAGCAGCGTCCCGGCGACCAGGACGGTGGTCCGCCGGGTCACCGGTGCACCGCACCCGCGGCGGACGGCTCCGTCCGCGACGTCGCCGTGTCCACGCCCGTGCCCTCGACCACGACTCCTCCTCGCTGGCGGTCGACCGCCCTCGGCGGGCCCTGCCACCGTCGTCGGGCCCGCGGCCCGGCGGGCGGGCCCGTCGAACGGCGAGCGTAGGTGACCAGCGCAGGTCGCCGGTCCGACGCAGGTCAGCGGCCGGCCGGGGCGGAACGACCGGTGCCGGGTCCGGACGGCGGTCGACCGGCGTCCAGCGCGGTTACGGTGGGGACATGAGCGATCTCCCCTTCGGCTTCGGGCCCCCTGACCGTGACCCCGAGCGCCGGGGCGAGCCCGGCGGGCAGGGCGGCGACGGGCCGGCCGGCAACGACCCCTTCGGCCTCGGTGCACTCTTCGGCGCTGCCGGGGCAGGCGGCGGCAACCCCGCGGAACTGCTCGGCAAGATGCCGCTGTTCGCCGAGCTGCAGAAGCTGATGAACTGGTCGGGCGGCCCGGTGAACTGGGACCTCGCCCGGCAGGGCGCGATCAGCCAGCTGGCCCCCGGCCACCAGCCCACCTCCGCCGGTGAGCAGGCGGCCGTCACCGAGTCGCTGCGACTGGCCGACCTCTGGCTGGACCAGGTCACCGACCTGCCCTCCGGCGTCGACCGGGGCCTGGCGTGGTCCCGGGTGGAGTGGGTCGAGCAGACGCTGCCGGCCTGGACCGCGCTGATCGACCCGCTGGCCGAGCGCGTGGTGGCGGCCATGACCAGCGCGCTCCCGGCCGAGGCCGCGTCCATCGCCGGCCCGCTCGCCGGGATCATGGGCCAGATGGGCGGCGTCATGTTCGGCGCCCAGGTCGGCCAGGCGCTGGCCCGGCTCGCCGACGAGGTCACCACCAGCACCGACGTCGGCCTGCCGCTGGGGCCGCAGGGCGCCGGCGTCCTGGTGCCGCAGAACGTCGCTGCCTTCGGTGAGGGTCTGGACCGTCCCGAGGACGAGATCCGGCTCTTCCTGGCGCTGCGCGAGGCCGCCCACCAGCGGCTGTACGCCCACGTGCCGTGGCTGCGCCAGCAGCTGACCGACGCCGTACACGCCTACGCCCGTGGCATCCACGTCGACCGGGAGGCCATCGAGCGCGGCCTCAACGACGCGATGAGCGGCATGGAGGGCGGGCTGGACCCCAGCGACCCGGAGAGCATCCAGAAGCTGCTGGGCAGCGGGCTGCTCGAGCCGGAGGAGACCCCGGAGCAGCAGATGGCGCTGCGCCGGCTGGAGACGCTGCTGGCCCTGGTCGAGGGCTGGGTGGACAGCATCGTCTCCGCGGCCGCCGCCGAGCGGCTGCCCGGCCACTCGGCGCTGGCCGAGACGATGCGCCGGCGCCGGGCCTCGGGCGGGCCGGCCGAGCAGACCTTCGCCACCCTCGTCGGGCTCGAGCTGCGCCCGCGGCGACTGCGGGACGCCAGCACGGTCTGGGGTGCGATGGCACAGCAGCACGGCCCGGCCGAGCGCGACCGGCTGTGGTCGCACCCGGACCTGCTGCCCACCTCCGACGACCTCGACGAGCCGTTGGACTTCGTCTCCCGCCAGGGAGCGGGCGACCCGTTCGCCGAGCTGACCGGCGGCATGGACGAGCAGCCGGACGGCACGCCGCCCGAGCAGGGTGAGACCACCCCGGACGACGAGGACGGCGGAGCAGAGCCCCGCGCCTGACCTCCCCCTGGCGGCGGGGCTCGTGCCGTACTGGCACGGCCCCGCTGCCAGGTCCCCCCGCGAGCGTGGTGACGCGCTGGAACGGCCCCGTCCCGAGGCTCGCCCCGAGCCTGCGAGGGGTGAGGAGGACGGGGTCCTTCCTCAGTCGACGGCGCCGGGCTCCAGCTCGTCGCCGTCGGTGGCCTGGTCGCCCGTGGAGCCGTGTTCGAAGCCCTCGAGGAAGCCCAGCGCCCGCTCGGCCTGCGGGTAGGCGTGCACCAGCGCCCAGAAGCGCTGGTCGTGGTTCGCTTCGAGCAGGTGCGCCAGCTCGTGCACCAGGACGTAGTCGACGACGAACTCCGGCATGCCCCGCAGCCGGCTCGACAGCCGGATGGTCCGGTCGGCCGGGGTGCACGACCCCCAGCGGCGGTTCTGGTTGTCCACCCAACGGACGCTGGCCGGCACCGCCCGCCCGCCCAGGTGCGCCCGGGACAGCTCCAGCGCCCGGTCCATCAGCTCGTCGTCGGAGGCGAGGGTGCGGCGACGCCGCTCCTCGCGGGTCTGCAGCTTGGCGACCATCTGGTCCACCCAGCGCCGCTCCTCGGCAGCGCTGAAGGCCGCCGGGATGAGCACCACGGTGCGCCCGTTCTCCCGGTAGGCCGTGACGGTCCGGCGGCGTCGGGCGCTGCGGCGGACCTCCACCTCCGGCACCGGACGGGCAGCCGTGCGGACAGCGGGGACGGCCGTCGACGGCGCGCGGCGGTCGGGTCGCTTCTCCACGCACGCACCGTATCGGGCCGGGCGGCGGACGCTGAGGGTGAGGACACCCGGTCGTGGACAGGTGCACACGGACAGTGGACACCGGTCGGGCAGCTGTCCCCCGATCGATGGACGGCGGGTGGTCACTCCACAAGTCCGCCTGGGCGTTCCTGCAGGTGAGTGGAGCGGACGGCGTCCTCTGCCCGGCGTCGTCCCCGCCCACTCCCCCGGTCGTGCACAGCGACACGCCAGCCGGTCAACACCGTGTCCACACCGCCGTCCACAGGTTGTGGGGGAAGGCCGGCGGCCCCGCTCCCAGGCCTGTGGACGACGGCTGCGGGCCGGGCCGCCGCGCTGGCACCCTCCCTCCGATGACCGAGAGCCCACACCCGCTGCTGCCCGCCGCCACGCCGCTGCTCCGGCTGGACCCGCAGCTGCTGCAGATCGGCGGGGTCGACGGGCGCGACGGGCTGCGGGTCCACCCGGCCGGCAAGGAGGTCGCCGCCCTGCTGCGCCGGCTGGACGGCCGCCGCAGCGAGCGCACGGTGCGCGCCGAGTCGGTGGCCGCCGGCGTGCCCGGTGACGTGGTGGACGACCTGCTGGCCGGGCTGCGCGGCACCGGCCTGCTGCACGACCTGGCCGCCGCCGACCTGCTGGCCACCGACCCGGGCCCGGCCGCGGTCGCCCGGGCCGGGCTGGAGCTGCCCGCTGCGGTCCCGCGGGCCGGCACGGGCGGGCGGTGGCGCGTCCGCCGGCAGAGCGCGGTCGTCGTCGACGGCGCGACCCGGGTGGGCGCGCCGCTCGCCGCGATGCTGGCCGCGAGCGGGGTGGGGTGGGTGCACGTCCGGGACCGGGGCGCGACCCGCGCCGAGGACGCCGTCGTCGGTGGGGTGACGGCGGCCGACGAGGGGCGCCCCCGGGCGCTGGCTGCGGCCGACGCCGTCCGGCGGGCCAGTCCGCTGACCGACCTCCGGCCGCTCCCACCGGACCGGGCACCGGACCTGGTGGTGCTGTGCCGCCCCTGGGCAGCCGCCGATCCGCTGTCCGCGGCCCTGCACCAGGCGGGCACCCCGCACCTGGTCGCCACGGTGCGCGAGGAGACCGGCGTCGTCGGTCCGCTCGTGCTGCCGGGCAGCCCTGGAGGCGGTTGCCTGCGCTGCGCCGACGCCTGGCGGCGGGACGACGACCCGGCGTGGCCCCGGCTGGCCGCCCAGCTCGCCGCGGTCGAGCCGGCCCCCAGCGGCGCCACCGTCACCTGCCTGCTCACCGCGGTCACCGCGGCCGTCCAGGTGCTGGCCCACCTCGACGGCGACGACGACCCGGTGACCGTGGGCGCGGCTCTCGAGCTGCACCCGCCCGACCTCCTCCCCCGCCTGCGCCGCTGGCCGCCACACCCGGGATGCGCCTGTCGAGGGGCCGGTCGGGGCGCGCCACCGCCGTAGAGGGGACACTGGTGTGGTGAGTGACACCGGACGGGACATCCCGCGGGGGGCGGTGTCACGAACGGCACGGCTCGCCTCCCTGCCGCTCGGCGCCGCCGGGCGCGCCACCCTGGGCATCGGCAAGCGACTCTCCGGGGTCTCGTCCGAGGAGGTCAGCGCGGAGCTGCAGCAGCAGACGGCCGAGCAGTTGTTCGCCGTGCTGGGCCAGCTCAAGGGCGGCGCCATGAAGCTGGGCCAGCAGCTGTCGATCTTCGAGGCCGCGGTGCCCGAGGAGATGGCGGGGCCCTACCGCGAGGCGCTGGTCAAGTTGCAGGAGGCGGCTCCGCCGATGCCGGTGCGCACCGTGCACGCGGTGCTCGCCCAGCAGCTGGGCGGGAGCTGGCGCGAGCGGTTCCGCGAGTTCGACGACACCCCGGCCGCGGCGGCCAGCATCGGTCAGGTGCACCGGGCCACGTGGCGGGACGGCCGGGACGTCGCGGTGAAGATCCAGTACCCCGGTGCCGGCACCGCGCTGATGGCCGACCTCAACCAGCTCGCCCGCTTCGCCCGGATGTTCGCGGTGCTCTTCCCCGGCATGGAGGTCAAGCCGCTCATCGCCGAGCTCAAGCTGCGCGCGGAGGAGGAGCTGGACTACGGGCTGGAGGCCGACGCCCAGCGGGCGTTCGCCGCCGCCTACGCCGGCGACGACCAGATCGTCGTCCCCCGGGTGGTGGCCAGCGCACCGAAGGTCATCGTCTCCGAGTGGCTCGAGGGCATCCCGCTGTCCCGGGTCATCGCCGATGGCACCCGGGAGCAGCGCAACCGGGCCGGGCTGCTGATGTCGGTGCTGCACTTCTCCGGGCCGCAGCGAGCCGGGCTGCTGCACGCCGACCCGCACCCGGGCAACTACCGCCTGGTGCCCGACGGGCGGCTCGGGGTCATCGACTTCGGTGCCACGGCCCGGCTGCCCGGAGGCCACCCCGAGCCCATCGGCCGGCTGGTCCGCTGGGCGCTGGAGGGCCGCGCCGAGGACGTGCTGGCCGACCTCCGCGCCGAGGGCTTCGTCCGCGAGTCCATCGAGGTCGACGCCCAGGGGGTGCTGGACTTCCTGCTGCCCTTCCTGGCTCCGGTGTCGGCCCCGTCGTTCCAGTTCAACCGGGCGTGGATGCAGGAGCAGGCGAACCGGATCGGCGACCCGCGCAGTGACGCCAGCCGGCTGGGCCGCCAGCTCAACCTGCCGCCGGCCTACCTGTTGATCCACCGGGTGACGATGGGGTCGATCGGCGTGCTGTGCCAGCTCGACGCAGAGGCGCCCTACCGCGGCGTCTGCGAGGAGTGGCTGCCCGGCTTCGCCGGCTGACCTGTCGTCCTCACGGACGACACCGCGGCCAGCTACCGTCCCGGCTCAGGCGGAGCCGCTGGGTCCGTCCCGACCGGGAGCCTGCGGCCCCGCGGTCGGGACGGACAGCGGCTGCCGCCGCACGGTGGTGCTGTCCTGTGACGCCGTCCTGTGCTCGCGTCGCCCCGCCGTCGTCACCAGACGGCGGAGTTGGCGCGGGCGGCCCGCTGGGAGGCCCGCTCCGCCCGGCGCGCCCAGCGCCGGGCGGTGATCAGCCGCCGGGCCCGGGCGGACGACTCCGCCTCGGACATCCGCCGGGTCATGTGGGATCTGGTCAGGTCCTGGTCGAACGAGTGCATCGTGGTCCCTCAGGGTGTGCCGGTACCGCTGCGCGGTCGCCGGGTGGCGGTACATCGGGTGGCCGGTCGCCCCGGGTGGGGACGCCGGACGGGCGGGAGCCCGCTGCTCCGGTGCCGCGGCCTCATGCCGCGGCCTCGGTCCGGACCTTGGGCGGGCGGCCCCGGGGCCGCTTCCGGGCGATGACGACCCCGTGGTCGAAGATCTCCCCGCCCCAGACGCCCCAGGGCTCGGCCCGGTCGAGCGCCCCGGCCAGGCAGGCCGACCGCACCGGGCACGTCGCGCAGTGCGCCTTGGCCTGCTCGAGCTGAGCCGGGCTCTCGGCGAACCACAGGTCGGCGTCCTGCACCCGGCAGGGCAGCCCCCGACGGGCCACCTCCCGGGCCGGCGCCTGGGTGGACACGTGCGTGCGGTCGAGCCCGGGTCGGCGATGGGACGTCGCGGGGTCGATCGTGGTCTGCACGGCCGCTCCTCCTCTTCCTTCGTCTGTGCGGCCGGTCGGCGGGGCCCCGCCGACCGGTGTGGTCGGGGTTCCGCGGCGGCTCGTCGAGACGCTGGAGCAAGACGAAGGCCGCGGTACCCGGTGTCCGGGTTCCGCGGCCTCGAGGAGGACCTGCTGGGCGTGCTAGCCCAGTGGGTCTTCCGGGGGCAGGTCACCCGGGGTGTTGCTGGTGTGCCGAGCAGGGGCGCCGATGACGGCGTTGCCCTTCAGGGCGGTGGTCTGGACGGACGGGAGAGCATCGGTGCCGAGGCGCGCACCGGTGGTGGACAGGCCGGTCGTGCCGGCGGCGGCGGTCAGGCCGCGGAGGCGGACAGCAGGCACCGAGCCGGCGAAGGACAGACCGGTGCCGTACTGCGGAGCGGCGGCGGGCGCCATCGCGACGACCCACTCGGCCGGGACGGAGCAGCGCAGGCCGACGGCCGGCGAGGTCACGGTGCGCACGCCGGCGTTGGTGATGTCGGTGGTGATCACGGGGCCCCTCCTTCCGAGGGTCGGAGTCCGGCCTCTCGGCCGGTCTCGCTGCGGTCTGCTGCGGGGTGGTGCGCTGCTGCTGGTGCGGTGGTGCGTCCTGGATCACTCCCAGGTGGTGGAACGAAGGCTAGGGGAGCTGCCGGAGACGGGTCAATCGAATTAACCGAGATTCCTCAGGACGTGTGTTCGCCCTGGTCGGGGCCGTGTCGGCCCTCGACGGTGGCGATCACCTCGGCGCCGTAGAGATCGAGCTTGCGGGCTCCCACACCCGGCAGCGCGGACAGCTCGCGCGCCGTGGTGGGACGCGTCTCGGCGATCGCCTGGAGCGTGGCGTCGGTGAAGACGACGTACGCCGGCACGGATGCGGCCTCGGCGGCGGTGCTGCGCCAGGCCCGCAGCCTCTCGAACAACTCCCCCGCCTCGCCCTCGAGGACGACCTTCGGCCGCTTGGCCGGACGGCGCGGCGTGGCAGCCGCGTCCGGCGTCAGGCCGTCGAGGAACCGGCTGCGCGGCCGGGATCGGCGGCCACCGGGGTTGCGGGCCAGCGACCAGGACAACGTGAGCTGCTCGCGGGCCCGGGTGACCGCGACGTAGAGCAGCCGGCGCTCCTCCTCCACCGCCTCGGGGCGGGACTGCGACTGGGCGATCGGGAGCACGCCGTCGACCAGCCCGACGACGAACACGGCGTCCCACTCCAGGCCCTTGGCCGCGTGCATCGAGGCCAGCGTCACCCCCTGCACGGTGGGGGCGTGCTGTGCGTTGGCCCGCTCGGCGAGGTGCGCCACGAAGCCGGCCAGGTCCAGCGTGGGCTGCTCGGCCACCAGGTCGACGGCGAGGTCGACCAGCGCGGCCAGGGACTGCCAGCGGTCCCGCGCGGTGCCACCGGGAGGTGGCCGGTGCTCCACCCAGCCGGTGGAGGCCAGCACGTCCCGGACGGCGGGCACCAGGGCGCCGGGGTCGTTCCCACCGGCCGCGGCCCCGCGCAGCAGCAGCACCGCCTCACGGATCTCCGGCCGCTCGAAGAACCGCTCGCCGCCCTTGAGCACGTAGGGCACCCCGAGGTCGGCCAGTGCGGACTCGTACACCTGCGACTGGGCGTTGATCCGGAAGAGCACCGCGATCTCGCTGGCCGGCAGCCCACCGTCGACCAGCTCGCGGCAGGCGCGCGCGACCGCGGCGGCCTCGGCCGGCTCGTCGGGGTGCTCGACGAACCGGGGAGCCGGCCCCTCGGCCCGCTGGCCCAGCAGCCGCAGCCCGGGCAGCCCCTTGCGGGGCGGCGCCTGGCCGATCAGCTTGTTGGCCAGCCCGACGACCTGCGGCGTGGACCGGTAGTCGCGCTCGAGCTTGACCACCTCGGCGTCGCCGTAGCGGTCGGCGAACCCCAGCAGGTACTCCGGGTCGGCGCCGGTGAAGGAGTAGATCGTCTGGTTGGGGTCGCCCACCACGCAGACCTCGGCGCGACCGCCGAGCCAGGCGTCCAGCAGCCGCTGCTGCAGCGGGTTGACGTCCTGGTACTCGTCGACGACGAAGTGCCGGTACTGGGCGCGCACCTCGCGGGCGACGTCGCGGTGCTCCTCGATCGCGTAGGCGGTGACCAGCAGCAGGTCCTCGAAGTCGAGGGCGCCGTCGCGCTGCTTGGCCGCCTCGTACCCGCGGTACACCTCGGCGACGGCGGCGGCGTCGAACGGCAGGTCGCGGGCGGCGGCCGCGGCCCGGACCGGGTAGTCCTCCGGGGTGGCCAGCGTCGTCTTCGCCCACTCGATCTCACTGGCCAGGTCACGCAGGCTGGTGCGGTCGGTGGTCAACCGCGCCCTGGTCGCCGCACCGGCGACGACGCGCAGCTTGTTCTCGATCAGCTCGGGCATGGGCCCGCCGAGCACGCGCGGCGCGAAGTACCGCAGCTGGCGCATCGCCGCGGCGTGGAAGGTGCGGGCCTGGACACCGCCCACGCCCAGGGCCGACAGCCGGCCGCGCAGCTCGCCGGCCGCCCGGGCGGTGAAGGTGACCGCCAGCACCTGTTCCGGGACGTACTCACCCAGGTGGACGCCATAGGCGATCCGGTGGGTGATGGTGCGGGTCTTGCCCGTCCCGGCGCCGGCGAGGATGCACACCGGCCCGCGCACCGCCTCGGCCGCTGCCCGCTGCTGCTCGTCCAGGCCCGCGAGCACGGCCTCCGGCCCGGTCGGCCCCTCGGCGGTGCTCCGCTCGTCCTCGATCCGCTGCATCGCCACGACCCGATCCTCCCAGCCGCCTCCGACGGCCGGGGGGAAGGATCCCCAGGCCCGGTGCGTTCCGCCAGCGGCAGGCCCCGGGGCACGGGGCCACCCTCCCCGGGTGGCCTCCCGGGGGACACACGAGGGAGGATCCACCCGATGAGCACTCCGACGGCCGCGGTCACGATGTACACCACCAACTGGTGTGGCTACTGCATGCGCCTGAAGAAGCTGATGGACCGCGACGGGATCGACTACGCCGAGGTCAACATCGAGGTCGAGGAGGGCGCTGCCGACATCGTCATGCAGGCCAACGGGGGCAACCGCACCGTCCCGACCCTGGTCTTCGCCGACGGCTCGGCGCTCACCAACCCCAGCATCGACCAGGTGAAGGCCCAGCTCGCGCAGCTGCCCGGCGCGTGATCGCTGGTCCGTGGCCCCCGGGAGCGATGATCGTCCGCCCGGGAGCTGCGGCTCGTCTCCCGCCGACCGGGCCCCGGCACCGAGAGAGGCCGAGATGGAGCCGATGACCGGGCCGTCGCTGCCCGGGAGCCGGCCGGTGGCGGTCGCGCTGCCGACCGACGTCCTGCTGAGCCCGTCCGGAGGGCCTGCCGCCGTCGTGGTCCGCACGAGGCGCGGCTGGTCGGTGCTCAGCCCCCTGCACCCCCTCGGGGGCGCGCCGGAGGGGCCGGTCGGCGACTCCGGCGGCGGCTGGGGCGAGATGGTCGACGGGCTGGCGCTGGTCGAGGCGATGACCCTGGCCGATCTCGTGGCCGGCGAACTGGGCACCACGCCGGAGCCGGACCGCCAGGCGCGGCGGGCGGCCCGGACGGCCGGTCCACCGGCCCCTGCCGCGAGCGGTGCGGGCGCGTGCGGCGACCCGCGGGACGAGGAGATGGCCGCGCTGCGCCGCACCGTCTCCCAGCTGGAGCACGCGTTGGCCGCCCGGGTCTCGATCGAGCGGGCGATCGGCGTCCTGGCCGAGCGGCACGGCACCAGCCCCCGGGAGGCGTTCGAGCAGCTGCGTGGGCAGGCCAGGTCCCAGGGCCGGCCGGCCGCGGAACTCGCCGCGGAGGTGCTCGAGGCCCTCCCCGCGCGCGACGCCGTCTCCGGGGCCCCCAGCTGACCGCTCCGCTCCCGCTCTCCCCCGACGCGCTGGCCGACCGGCTGGCCGAGTTGCTGTCGGGGCTGCCGCCCGAGTCCGGCGCCACCTCGCTCCGGGTCGCCGTCGACGGACCGGAGCTGCCCGGCGCGCCGGGGACGACCGGTCCGCAGGTGCTGGCCGATGCCGTGGCCGAGCGGCTGCCCACGTTGAGCCGGCCGGCGGTCGTGGTCCCGGCCGAGGGCTTCTACCGACCCGCCTCGCTGCGACTGGAGCACGGTCGCACCGACCCCGACGCCCGGTACAGCGACTGGCTGGACGCCGCCGCCCTGGCCCGTGAGGTGCTGGACCGGTGCGGCCCGCGGGGCACCGGGGAGCACCTGCCCGCGCTGTGGGACCTCGAACGGGACCGGGCCGCGCGGGCGGAGTACCGCCCCGCCCCCGCCGGTGGGGTGCTGCTCGTGCCGGGCTCGCTGTTGCAGGGGCTGGGGCTGGCGTTCGACGTCGTCGTCCACCTGCGGGTCAGCCCGGCCGCCCGACGGCGGCGGGCGCCCGCCGACCGGGCCTGGGAGCTGCCGGCCTTCGACCGCTACGACGACGAGGTGGACCCGATGGCGCTGGCCGACGCAGTGGTCCTGGCCGACCACGCCGACCGGCCGGCCCTGGTCCTGCAGGGGCGCTGGAGCTGACGACCCCGCTGCCCGGCGCCCGCCGCGAGCTCGCGAGGGGCGCCTCCTAGAGCTCGCCGGCCACCCAGCGGTCGATGATGTGCCGGGCGATGGAGACCGTCGGGGGCAGCGCCTGCGGGCCGGTGCCCGAGCGCAGCTCCTCCCGGCTGAACCACCGGGCCTCTTCGATCTCGTCGTGGTCGATGCGCAGCTCCTCACTCGTCGCGCGGGCGACGAAACCGAGCATCAGCGACTGCGGGAACGGCCACGGCTGGCTGGAGACGTAGCGGACGTCGGTGACCGCGATGCCGACCTCCTCGGCGACCTCACGGGCGACGGCGGCCTCGGCGGACTCGCCCGGCTCGACGAAACCGGCCAGGATCGAGAACCGGCCCGCCGGCCAGACCGCCTGCCGGCCCAGCACGCACCGGTCGCCCCCGTCGTGCACCAGCATGATCACCGCGGGGTCGGTGCGCGGGAACACCTCGCGGCCGCTGTCGGGGTCGCGCTGCACCCAGCCCGCGCGCTCGATCGTGGTCGCCGCTCCCGTGATCGGGGAGAACCGGTTGCGCTCGTGCCACTCGATGATGCCCACCGCCTGGACCAGCAGGCCCGCGTCCAGGTCACCGAGTGCGCCACCGACCTCGCGCAGGCCGGCCCAGGAGTCGACCGGCCGGCCGGCCACGGTCAGTGAGCGCGGGGTCCGGAGCGCGCCGTACACGACCCCGTCGGCCTCACCGAGGTAGATGGCACCCTCCGGCCAGGCGGGCTGCTCCTCGTAGACGAGCTCCGGGCCGGCCGGCCCCTCGTGCACCGGCGCCGTGCGCCGCTCGTCGACGCGCAGCACGCGGACGGGGCGGCCCTGCGCCGGGTCGGGCAGCGACCGGGCCAGGTGGCCCCGGTCGTGGGCGGCGCGGGACAGCAGCGGGAGCTCGGTGACGGCGCCGGCGTGCCGGTCCTCCGGCCAGTCACCGCGGGCCGGCGGCGGCGGGTTGTCGGCCGGGGTGCTGCCGCCGGGTGGGACGCTCACGCGAGCGACTCGGGCACCGGCTCAACGGACGGGGCGGTGACCTCGATCGGGCCGAGCACGCGCAGCTGGTCGGCGACCTCCTCGGCGTCCCCGACGACGACCGCGGTCAGCCCGGCCGGCGACAGCCACCGCCGGGAGGCCTCGGTGACCTCCTCGACGGTCACCGCGGCCAGCGCCTGCTGGTGGTCGGCGAGCCAGTCGGCGGACAGGCCGGCACCGAAGAGCGCCGAGAGCGTGCTGGCGAGCCCGGCGTGCGTCGCCGTCCCGAGGGCCAGCGTGCCCAGCAGGTAGCGGCGGGCGGAGTCGAGCTCGGCCTCGGTGACCGGCGTCAGCGCCATCCGGCCCAGCTCGTACACGGTCTCGAGCAGGGCGGGGCCGGTGACACCGGTGGCGACGTCGGCCTCCACGGTGAACGAGGAGCCGGCCATCAGGTGCTCGACCGAGCTGCGCGGGCTGTAGGTGTAGCCCCGGCGCTCGCGGATGTTCTCCACCAGCCGGGAGGAGAAGTAGCCACCGAAGACCATGCTGGCCAGCCGGAGCGCGGGCAGCTGCGGGTCGGTGCGGCCCGGCGCCGGCCCGCCCAGCCGGACGTTGGACTGCACCGCGCCGGCCCGGTGCACCAGCTCCAGGGGGCCGGGGGCGAGCGTGGGCACCGGCGCGGCCGCGACCGCCTTGCCCTCGGCGACCCAGTTGGCCAGGGCGGTGCCGACGACGTCGACCGCCGCTGCGGGATCGACGTCGCCGACCAGCACGAGCGTGCTGCCGGCGGGCAGGACCCGCTCCCGGTGCAGCTTGCGCAGCGCCGCCGGGGTGACCGCCGCGACCAGCTCGGCCGCGGGCAGCTGCTGGGCGTACGGGTGGGCACCGAACCGGCGGGCGGCCAGCGCCGACCGGGCGATGACACCGGGCTGGGACCGGGCGATGAGGATGCGCTCCCCCACCCGGGCCCGCTCGGCGTCGACCGGGCCCGCCGGGTAGGTCGGCGCGGTGAGCAGCTCGGCGAGGACGTCCAGGACGGCGCCGAGCCCGTCGGGGAGCATCGTGGTGGAGAACAGCAGCCGGTCGGCGTCCGCCGAGACCGACAGCTCGCCACCGTGCGTCTGCAGCAGCTGGGCGATCTCCAGCTGGTCGTGCCGGGCGGTGCCCAGCAGCACGGCGCTGGCCAGCAGCGCGGTGCGGGCCGCGTGCGTGGCCGCCGCCCGGGGCGCGGAGGCGGCGAAGGGGACGCGCAGGCGCAGCTCGACCAGCGGCACACCCGGCCGCGGGACGACGACCAGCCGCAGCCCGTTGGGCAGCGTGGTCTGGTGCACCTCCGGCGCCACGGCGGGCCGCGGTTCGCGCAGCGGCGGGATCAACGAGAAGTCCAGCACGGGTGCACTCATCGGGCTGCTCCTCCGGTCGCGCGCAGTTCGAGGACGGCGGCGGTGTCCGGCGAGAGCCCGCGGGCCGCCGCCTGCACCTGGTCGGGCGTGACCGCGGCCAGCCGGGCGGCGAGCTCGCCGGCCAGCTCGGCCCGGCCGTGGATGAGCTCGGCGGAGGCGAACCCGAGGGTGCGGCCGAGCACGGAGTCGGCCTGTTGGAGCAGCTGCGCCTCGGTGCGCGCGGTCACCCGGGCCAGCTCGTCGGCGGGGACGCCGTCGGTGGCGACCTTGTCGACCTCCTCGTGCACCGCGGTGAGCACCCGGTCGACCGGGACGTCGGCCGGGTGGTGGACCTGGCTGACCAGCAGCGTGGCGTCACGGACGTCGAAGGGGTCACCGAAGAGGCCGAGGTAGGTGCTCTGCGCCACCGCGAGCCGGTCGGTGTGCAGCAGCCGGCGCTCGAGCCGGGAGGCATCGCCCTCGCTGAGCAGCTCGGCCAGCAGCACGGTGCCCAGATAGGTGTCCAGGTCACCGACCGGGTCGGGCACCCGCCAGCCGATCGCCACGGCCGGCGCAGGCGCCAGGCGGTCCTCGACCACACCGCGGCGGACCGTGGTGGGCGAGGGCTCGCCGACGACCGGGGCCGGCGGGGCCGGGCGGGCGGGGACCGGGTCGAACCAGCGGCGGACCAGCACCTCGGTCTCGGCCGGGTCCAGGTCGCCGCCGATGCAGAGCACCGCGTTGGACGGGGCGTAGTAGCGGGAGAAGAAGTCCGTGGCGTCGTCGACGGTGGAGGACTCGAGGTCGACGAAGGAGCCGTAGCCGTCGTGCGTGTTGGCGAAGCTCTCGAACGCGATCTCCGGCAGCTGCAGCCAGGGGAACGCGCCGTAGGGCCGGTTCAGCACGTTGACCCGGATCTCCTCCTTGACCACGTCGATCTGGTTGCTGAGGTTCTCCTCGGTGATCGCCGGGGCCGCCATCCGGTCGGCCTCCAGGAAGATCGCCCGCTCCAGCGCCTCGGCGGGCAGGGCCTGGAAGTAGTTCGTGTAGTCCTGGTGGGTCGACCCGTTGAACGTGCCGCCGGCGGCCTGGACGAGGCGGGCGTGCTCCATCTTCGGCACGTTCGCCGAGCCCTGGAACATCATGTGCTCGAAGAGGTGCGCGAAGCCGGTGCGGCCCGGCGGCTCGGATCGCATGCCGACGTCGTAGAAGACGCTCACGGCGACGACGGGGACACTCCGGTCCGGCGCGAGGACGACCCGCAGCCCGTTGTCGAGCGTGAACCGCTCCACCGGGTGCCGCAGGGTCAGGTCGGGCCCAGCTGCTGTCACGCCACCGACCCTAACCGCGCCGGACGACACGCCGCAGACGGGGACGGCCGAGCCACCCCGGCCGGGCTACCGCCCCACCTGGTGGGGCCGCCGACCTCGAGCCGGCGTAGCGGCCCGTGGCCGTGCGCCGCGGCAGCCCACGGTCCGGGGCGGGTCGACCTGCGGAGACTTGTGCTCTGGTGCATCAGTGCAGCCAGAGCACGAGCGCGCCAGGCACCACACACGGCCAGCGCCACACGGCCAGCGCCCCACGGCCAGCGCCCCACGGCCAGCGCCATGCGCATGGCATCGCAGGTCAGCACCACAGGGTCAGCCGCGCCGGAGACCCGGGGACGGCTCAGCGCGACCGGAGCAGGGCCGCCGGCCGCGGTGCGACCCGGAGGACCGCGAGGTCACAGCACGTCGACGTCGGCGAGCACCCGGTCGATGACCCCGTACAGCTCGGCGTGCGTGTTCGGTACGGACAGGTAGAGCAGGGCAGGCGCGGGCCGGCCGACGTCGATCAGCAGCAGGGCGGCCCGCTCGCCGCTGGCGTCGTAGCCCTCGGCGTCCCAGGTGAGGTCGAACTCGACGACCCAGGCCGCCGCCCCGTCGACGGTCACCGCCTCGTCGCGGCGGATCTCGCGCTCGTTGGGCTCCGGGTAGTAGCGGGCGCGCACCGAGTCGGCCACGGCGGTGGCCGTGGACTGCAGGGTGTCGGGGCCGGCCCACCCGTAGAAGGGGGCGAGCGGCCCCGAGGTGCACTGGGCGATGAAGACCCCGCTCTCGCCGGGCAGGTCGTCCTGGGTGACGAAGTACTGGCCGGCGACCGCGGCCATCTCCAGCTGCACGCCCCGGTCCCACTCGAACCAGCCGGCACCGAGGAAGGGGTAGGAGATGCCGGCGGCCTCGTCGATGATCCGCACCGTCCCGGGAGGGAACTCCCGGCCGGGCGCAGGGGCAGCTGCGGCCATCGGTGCCTCGTCGTCCGGCTCCGGATCGGTCCCGGAGCTCCCGATCAGCAGCCCGGCCAGCACCAGCACGAGCACGAGCAGGAACCCACCCAGCCCGAGCAGCAGCGGGTTGCGGCGCGGCCGGGCCGGCTCGGGGCTCCCCCAGGAGTCCCAGGACGACGGCGGGACCTGCGCCGGCGGGGCCTCGAACGGCCGTCCGACGGTGACCCCCGGGCCGGCCGGGGTGGTGACGTCGGACCAGGTCAGTCCGTTCCACCAGCGGACCAGCCCCGGGGCGCCGTCCGGGTCGGGGTACCAGCCGGCCGGGGGCGCGCTGCCCTGACCGGTCGGCTGCCCGGCCACCTCGGGGCCCGGCCCGCTCATCGTCGGCGCTCCCCCCTCGTGCTCAGCGCGCCGGGAACGGGACGGTGGCGAGCTCGCGCCACAGGTGGGCGGCGGCCTCGGCGCCGCGGTACAGCATCGGCAGCAGCACCCGCTCGTTCGGCGAGTGGATCCGGTCGGTGGGCAGGCCGGCGCCGAGGAACAGCAGCGGGGCGCCGAGGATGCCGGCCAGGTCGGCCTCCGGGCCGCTGCCGCCCTCGCGGGTGAACAGCACCTGGTCGGCGTCGGTGTCGAACGCCTGCCCGATGGAGCGCAGCAGCGCGTCCATGGCCGGGTGGTCGATGTCGCTGCGGCACGGGGCGACGCCGCCCGGCGGGACGTGCACGTCGGCCTCGATGCCCGCCGGGGTGTTCGCCTGCACCCAGGTGCGGACCTGCTCGCCCAGGTCGGCGGGCACCTGGTCGGCGACGAGCCGGAAGGTCACCTTGGCGTGCGCCTCGGCCGGGACGATGGTCTTGTGGCCGGGGCCGGTGTAGCCACCCCACATGCCGTTGACCTCGGCGGTCGGGCGGGCGCCGATCCGCTCCAGGGTGCTGAAGCCCGCCTCGCCGGTGGCCACGCGGGAGGCGGCCGGGCCGGCCAGCCACGCCTGCTCGTCGAACGGCACCCGGGCCATCAGCTCGCGCTCGCGGTCGGTGAGCGGCCGCACCTTGTCGTAGAAGCCGGGCAGGGTGACCCGCCCCGACTCGTCGTGCAGCGCGGCCAGCAGCTCGGCCATGGCGTGCAGCGGGTTGGGCACGGCGCCACCGAAGGAGCCGGAGTGCAGGTCGACGGCGGGTCCGCGGAGGGTGATCTCGGCGTCGGCCAGCCCGCGCATGGCGGTGACGGCGCTGGGGACGTCGGGGGCGGCCATGCCGGTGTCACTGACCACGACGACGTCGCAGGCCAGCCGGTCGGTGTGGGCGCGCAACAGGTCGGCGAAGTACGGCGACCCGGACTCCTCCTCGCCCTCGATGAGCAGCTTCACCGTGACGGCGGGGGTGTCCCGGCCGGTGGCGGCCAGGTGGGCGCGCATGCCGAGCAGGTGGAAGGCGACGTTGCCCTTGTCGTCGATGGCGCCGCGGGCGTGCAGCTCGGGGCCGTCGGGGCCCTCGACCCGGGTGGGCTCGAACGGCGGCCGCTCCCAGAGCTCCAGCGGGTCGACCGGCTGGACGTCGTGGTGCCCGTAGACCAGCGCGACCGGCGCACCGGCGTCCGCCGAGGGCCACTCGGCGAAGACGGCCGGAGCGCCCTCGGTCGGCCAGATCTCCACGGTCGGGAACCCGGTGCGGCGCAGCGCCTCCGCCAGCCACTCGGCACTGGCGGCCACGTCGCCGGCGTGTGCCGGGTCGGCCGAGATCGACGGGATCCGCAACCAGGCGTCGAGGTCGGCGTGCAGGTCGTCGAGGTGGGCGGTGACGAAGTCGCGTTCGGCGGAGCTGCTCACGCCGTGGACGGTATCCCGCCGTGCCGACGCAACCGGCCAGGTGCCGGGCTAGGTTGCCTGCATGGCCGTGGGGATGCTGCAGGTGGACGTGGGCGACCTGACCTTCGACGTCCGGACGGACGGGCCGGAGGACGGTCCGCCGGTGCTGTTGCTGCACGGCTTCCCGGAGACGTCGCTGAGCTGGTCGGCGGTGACCCCGCTGCTGGCCCAGGCAGGGCTGCGCACCTACGCACCCGACCAGCTGGGCTACTCCCCCGGCGCCCGTCCCGGGGAGGTGGACGCCTACGCGCTGACCAACCTGGTGCAGGTGACCGCGGACCTGATGACCGCCCTGGACGTGCCGGTCGCCGACGTCGTCGGGCACGACTGGGGCGCGAACGTGGCCTGGGGCCTGGCCGGCTGGCACCCCGACCGGGTCCGCACCCTGACCGCCGTCTCGGTGCCGCACCCGACGGCCTACACGCTGGCCTTCCGTGCCGATCCGGAACAGAAGGAGCGGTCGGCCTACATCAAGCTCTTCTGGCAGGCCGGCAAGGCCGAGGAGGTGCTGCTCGACGACGACGCCCGACGACTGCGGCGGATGCTCGACGCCCCGGGCGTGCCTCCCGAGGCGGTCGACGTCTACGTGCGGCAGCTGTCCGCGCCGGGCGCGCTGACCGCGGCGCTGAACTGGTACCGGGCGATGAGCTCGGCCACCCGGGTCGACCCGGTGGAGGTGCCGACGACGTACGTGTGGAGCGACGGCGACGTGGCGGTGGGCCGGATCGCCGCGGAGGCGTGCGCGGACCAGGTCACCGGCGACTACCGCTTCGTGGAGCTGCCCGGGGTCACCCACTGGGTCCCGGAGCAGGCACCCGAGGACCTCGCCCGGGCGGTGCTGGACCGGATCGCCCGAGGGACGGCGGCCGGCCGGGCGACAGACAGCGGGTTGGCACGGAGCGAGCAGGGGTAGACGCGACGCCGTGACCGTGCCGCCGCGCTGCCCCGACCGGGCGGCGGCCACCTGCCCGGGTGACGACTGACCGGTGCTCCTCGCCCTCGCCCTGCTGGGCATGCTCGCGCTCGCCGTGGCCGCGCCGCTGCTGGCCCGGCGCCTCGGCCGGCGGACCGGGTACCCGCTGGCGGCCGGCTACCTGGCGGTCGCGGCGCTGCTCGCCTCGGCCGCCCCGCGGGTGTGGGCCGGTGAGACCGAGACCGCGTCGTGGGAGTGGCTGCCGTCGCTGGGCGTCTCGCTCTCGCTGCGGCTGGACGGGGTCGCCGGCGTCTTCTGCCTCATCGTGCTGGGCGTCGGCGCCCTGGTCATGGCGTACTGCCCCGGCTACCTCGGCGACGAGGAGCCGCACGGGACCGTCTACCTGCTGCTGACCCTCTTCGCGACCAGCATGCTCGGTCTCGTCCTGGCCGCCGACGTGGTGCTGCTGTACGTCTTCTGGGAGCTGACCACGGTCTGCTCCTTCTTCCTGATCTCCACCGCGGGGGCCGCCGCTGCCCGCCCGGCCCGGCAGGCCCTGCTGGTCACCGCGGCCGGCGGGTTGGCGCTGCTCGCCGCGGTGGTGCTGCTCACGGTCGCCGCCGGGACGACGGACCTGGCGACGATCCTCGCCGAGCCCGACCGGGTGCTGGAGTCCGGGCTGGCCTGGCCGATCGGGGGGCTCCTCGTCCTGGCGGCGGGCACGAAGTCCGCGCAGCTGCCCTTCCACTTCTGGCTGCCCGGCGCGATGGTGGCCATGACGCCGGTGAGCGCCTACCTGCACTCGGCGACGATGGTCAAGGCCGGCATCTACCTGCTGCTGCGCTTCTCGCCGCTGTTCGCCGACGAAGCCGCGTGGTCCACGGCGCTGATCGGCGTCGGCCTGCTGACGGCGGTGACCGGGGCGTTCCTGGCCCTGCGCGAGAACGACCTGAAGGGGATCCTCGCCTACTCGACGGTGAGCCAGCTCGGCCTGCTGGTCGCGGTCATCGGCGTCGGGACTCCGGAGGCACTGGCGGCCGCCGTCCTGCACACCTTCGCCCACGCGCTGTTCAAGGCGACCCTGTTCATGCTCGCCGGGATCGTCGACGAGGAGACCGGGACCCGCGACATCCGGGAGCTCTCCGGCATGTGGCGGGCCATGCCGGTCACCGCGGCGACGACGGTGCTGGCCGCCCTCTCGCTGGCCGGGGTGATCCCGATGCTCGGCTTCGTGAGCAAGGAGTACCTGTTCATGGGGCTGCTCGAGGCCGAGGGCGCCCCGTGGGCCGGCCCGGTGGCCCTGGGCCTCGGCGTCACGGCCTCGGTGCTGACGTTCGCCTACGCCGCCCGGATCGTGCACGGCGGCTTCGGTGGCTCCGAACAGCACGCCGACGTCTCCGAGCCCCCGGCCGCCTTCCTGCTGCCCGGGGCTGTCGCCGCGGGGCTCGGCCTGGTGCTCGGTCCCGCGGTCAGCGTACTGAGCCCGATGATCGTCTCGGCCGCCCGCGACGTCGCCCCGGCCGGGGACCCCCCGGAGGTGTACTTCTGGCACGGGCTCAGCCCGGAGCTGGCCATGTCCGCGCTGACGATCGTGCTCGGCCTGGTCCTGTTCGCCTTCCGCGCCCCGGTCGACCGGTCCCTGCAGCGCCTCCGCCTCCCCGACGCCGGGCGGCTGTTCGACCGGGCGCACGACGGGGTGATCGCGCTCGGGCACGTGGTGGGCGGTCCGGAACGCACCTCCTCCCCTGCCGCCCACCTCAGCCGCCCGTTGGTGGCGTTGGTCGCGCTGGGGGTCGTGGGGACCGTGCTCGTGGGCGGACTGCCCGGCCGCGCCGACACCGACCGCCCCCTCGACTGGGTGGTCGCTGCGCTGCTGACCGTGGTGGTGCTCGCCGCGGTGCTGACCGGCTCGACCATGGCGGCGGTGGGCCTGGTCGGCGTCACCGGCCTGCTCGTGGCGACGTGGTTCCTGCTCGCCGGTGCGCCCGACGTCGCGCTCACCCTGATGCTCGTGGAGGTGATGACGGCAGTGGTGGCGGTCCTGGTGCTGCGGGACGTGCCGGGCCGGCTCGTGCGCACCCCGCGGCGCGAGGCCGTCCCGGCCGCGGCGCTCGCGCTGGGCGCCGGCGTGGCCGCGGCGCTGGCCACCCTGGCGTTCACCGGTCGCCGGGAGCTCTCCGCGGTCGGGGAGCACTTCCTGACCTCCACGGAGGAACAGACCGGCGGCACCAACGTCGTCAACACGATCCTGGTCGACTACCGGGGCCTGGACACCCTCGGCGAGGCCGTGGTGCTGGGCACGACCGCGCTGGGCACGGCCCTGGTCCTCGGCCGCTCCGAGCGGAGCCGCACCCCCGCGCCGGGGACCCCGGCCGGCCACCGGCGGGACGCCGTGCTCGAGGTCAGCAGCCGGGTGCTGGTGCCGGGCATGTTCGCGCTCTCGGCCTTCCTGCTCTGGCGGGGGCACGACGAGCCCGGCGGTGGCTTCATCGCCGCCCTGGTCGCCGGGGCCGCGATCGCACTGAGCCAGCTGACCTCCGGGCCGGACACGCTGCTGGGCCGGCTGATCCGGCCGGACCGGCTCGCCGGCGCCGGCCTGGTGCTCACCGTGGCCATCGGGGCACTGCCCACCGTGCAGGGCGAGGCGTTCCTGACCCCGGTCGAGCTCCCGCTGCTGCACGCCCTCGGGATCGGCTCCACGTTCCTGTTCGACCTCGGCGTCTACCTGCTGGTGCTGGGCCTCCTCGCGGCCGCCGTCACGCGGCTCGAGCACCCGGACCTCACCGATGACGACGACGGGCCGGGCCCGCCGGGCACCAGCTCCTCGGCCGCCCGTCCCCTGGTCACCGACCGGGTCCCGGAGCGGGCGCCGTGACCGCCGCGCTCGTGGTGGGCCTCCTGGTGGCCTCCGGGGTCTTCCTGCTGCTGCGCCGGGGGCTGCTCCGCGTCGTCCTGGGCTTCGTGCTGCTCGGGCACGCGGTGAACGTCCTGCTGGTCTCCGCCGGTGGCATGCAGCGACGCGGCGTCCCGCTGCTCGGAGAGGCCGAGGCCGACGGAGCCGCCGACCCGCTGCCCCAGGCCTTCGTGCTGACCGCGGTGGTCATCACCTTCGGGATCACCGTGTACATGCTCGCCCTGGCCCGGGCGGGCGACCCGGGTGCGACGACCGGGGAGCCGTTCCCCGGGGAGGACGCGGACCGGGACGGCGAGGCCTCCGACCAGCGCACCGAGGGTGGGCCGTCGTGACCGGCGGGCTCCTCGTCCTGCCCGTGGCCGGGCCGCTGCTCTTGGCCGGACTGCTGGCGCTCGTGCACCACCGGTGGCCGCACACCACCCGGCTCGACCGGGTGGTCGGGCCGGCGGCCGCCGGCGGGGTGCTGGTCTTCGCGGGGTTCCTGCTGGCCGCGACGTCGGACGGTGCGGTGCCCGTGCTCCAGCTGGGCGGCTGGCAGCCGGGCATCGCGATCGTCCTCGCCGCGGACACCTTCAGCGCGGTGATGCTGGCGGTCACCTCACTGCTGGTGCTGGTCTCGCTGCCCTTCGCCGCGGCCCTCGGTGAGGACGAGGACCCGGCCTTCGTCCCGCTCGTGCTGGTCCTGCTGGCCGGGGTCTCCGGCGCCGTGCTCACCGCGGACCTGTTCAACCTGTTCGTCTTCATCGAGGTCATGCTCGTGCCGAGCTACCTGCTGTTCGCGGCGGGCGGCGGGGCCGAGCGGCTGGCCGCCGCCCGGCTCTACGTGAGCATCAGCCTGATGGCCTCCACCGTCCTGCTCGCCGGGGTCGGTCTCGTCTACGGCGTCGCGGGCACGGTGAACCTGGGTGAGCTGGCCGGGGCCGCCGAGTCGTCGCCGGCCGTCGGGTTCGCCGCGGCGGTCGTGCTGCTCGCGCTGGGCGTGAAGTCGGCGGTCGTCCCGCTGCACGGCTGGCTGCCGCAGACCTACTCACGGACCGGCCCCGCGGTCGCCGCGCTCTTCTCGGGGTTGCTCACCAAGGTCGGCGTCTACGCGGTCATCCGGCTGTACTCGGTCGTCTACGGGGGCGCACCGCGGTATCTCTGGGTGATCATGGCCGTCGCCCTGCTGACCATGGTGGTCGGCGTGCTGGGCGCGGTCGGCGAGCACGCGATGCGGCCGGTCCTCACCTTCCACATGGTGAGCCAGATCGGCTACGTCTTCGTCGGGCTGGCCCTGTCCACGGCCGCCGGGCTGAGCGCCACGGTGTTCTTCCTGGTCCAGTACGTGCTGGTCAAGACGGCCCTGCTGATGTGCGCCGGGGTGGTGGAGCACCGCTACGGCACCGGCGACCTCGACCGGCTCGGCGGCCTGGCCCGGCGGGAACCGCTGCTGGCCGGCGTCTTCGCGGTCTCCGCGCTCACGCTGGCGGGCATCCCACCGCTGTCCGGGTTCGTCGCCAAGCTCGGGTTGGCCTCGGCGGCCGCCACGGCGGGGCAGCACCTGGCCGTGGCCCTCGTCGTCGGGGTGAGCCTGCTGACCCTGCTGTCGATGGTGAAGCTGTGGAACGGCGTCTTCTGGGAACCGCCCGCCGAGCAGCCCGGCGCGGACGGGGACGCCGAGCCCGGCGAGGCCTCGGCCGCCGCGGACGGCGGTGCCTCGCCCGTGGCCAGCGCCCTCGGGAACCGGGTGCGGCCGCTGGTGCTCGCCCCGCCGCTGTTCCTGGCTGCGGCCGCCGTCGTGCTCGGGCTCTGGGCCGAGCCGCTGCTCTCGCTCAGCACCGTGGCCGGTGCCGAGCTGGCCGACCCCGCTGCCTACGTGGCGGCGGTGACCGGGCGATGAGCGCCGACCCCGGGGCCGGTCCGGCCTCGCTGCTGCAGCGCGGTGCCCTGCGTGCCTGGCGGGTCACCGCCTTCGCCGGGCAGTTCCTCCTCCGGTTCCTGCGCGCGAACCTCGCGGTCGCCCGGGAGGTCCTGACCCCCGGGCTCCAGGTGGCGCCGGCCGTGGTGGTCATCCCGGTGCGCAGCCGGACACCGTTCGAGGTGGCGTCGTTCATGAGCCTGATCGCGCTGACCCCCGGCACGCTGCCGATCGAACTGGACCGGGAACGGCGGCTGCTGACCGTGCACGGGATGCACGCCGGGGACCCGGACGCGTTCCGCGCCGAACTGAGCGACCTGGAGGACCAGATGCTGACTGCCTGGCGGCCGGTGACCGAGCAGCCCGAGGACCGGGCCCCCGACGACGACCGCCGGAGCTGAGCGGTGTTCGTGCTGGACGGAGCGCTCGTCGTGCTGGCCCTGTGCCTGCTGGTCGCCACCTGGCGGCTGTGGACCGGACCCACCGACGCCGACCGGGCCCTGGCCGTCGACTACGGCTTCGTGGTCGTCGTCGCCGGCATCGCCGTGCTGGCCGTGCGGCTGCGCACACCGGCGCTGCTGGACCTGGTCCTCGTCGCGACGCTGGTCGGCTTCCTCTCCACGGTGGCCTTCGCGCGGCTGGTCGCGGAGCGGTCCCGATGACCCTGCAGAGCGTGCTGGGCCAGGGCCTGGCGATCGTCGGCGTCCTGCTGATCGGTGCGGCGGGGGTCGGCCTGGTGCGGCTGCCGGACGTCTACAACCGGGCCAACGCAGCCACCAAGGCAGCGAGCCTCGGGCTGGTGTGCGTGCTGTTCGGCGTGGTCGTGCTCGCGCCGGGGGTGTCGGCGGTGGTGACCCTGCTGGTCGCCATCGCGCTGCAGCTGTTCACCGTGCCCATCGCGGGCTACAAGATCGCCCAGGCCGCGCACCTGTCCGGCGCACCGCTGGCACCGTCGACCGTCCGCGACGAGCGGGATCCCGGCCCGGAGGGCGAGGCCGACCGCAGGTGAGGCACCGAGCCGCACGGCCCCTCAGCCGGCCGGGCGCCCGGTGACCAGAGCGAGCAGGCCGTCCTCGTCGAGCAGGTCGACCGGGCGCAGCGTGACCCCGGCGGCGACGTGGTGGAACCCGGCGCTGACCCGCTCCACCGGCACGCCGGTCAGCCGGGACCAGCCGAGCCGGTAGGCGGCCAGCTGGACGCCGGCGGCAGCGAGCTCGGCGGCCCCCGGCACGGGGCCGGTCTTCCAGTCGATGACCTCGAAGCCCCCGTCGGGGGTGGCGTAGACGGCGTCGATCCGGCCGCGCAGGGTGAGTGGCCCCAGCGGTGTCTCGAACGGCGCCTCGACGTCCACCGGCTGGCGGTCGGCCCACTCCCCGGCCAGGAAGGCCTCCTGCAGCGCGGTGAGCGCGGCATCGGGGGCCGCGCCGGCGTCACCGCTGCCGGGCAGCTCGTCCAGGTCGATCAGCCGGGCAGCACCGAAGCGCTCCTCCAGCCAGGCGTGGAAGGCGGTGCCCCGCCGGGCCAGCGGTGCCGGCGCGGCCGGCATCGGCCGGCGCAGCCGGCGGGCCAGCTCACCGGGGTCGCGGCGCAGCGCGACCAGCGCGGAGACCGACAGGTGGGCGGGCAGCGGGACGTCGACGGTGCCGCGGAAGTGCTCGGCCCGCTCGCGCAGCAGCAGGTCGGCGTCCCGCAGCCACTCGGCGACCAGCGGGTCGTCGGTCGCGCCGAGCGCCTCGGTGGTCAGCGGGTGCGGCTCGGTGCCGGCGACCAGGTCGGCAGCGGCGGTGAGCGAGCGGCGGCGGCCGGTCGACAACGGGTCGGTCGGCCACACGCCCACCGGCCACTCGGCCAGGGCGGGGTTCTCCGCGTCGTCCGCCGGGGGCTCGGCCCACGCGTCGACGACACCGGAGCCGTCCTCGCAGGCGCCCTTGACCGCCAGCAGCAGGGACGACGGCCCGCAGACGGTCTTGCCGTCGCGCCACCAGCTGCCCGAGCACAGCAGCAGGTGCTTGGCCCGGGTCACCGCCACGTAGCCGAGCCGGATCTCCTCGGCCAGCCCGAAGTCCTTCCACTCCTCGACGTAGTCGGCCAGGGCGTCGCGGACCACGGCCTGGTCACCGGAACCGGGGACCGGCAGGTGCAGCCGCGGCAGCTCGGCGCGGTCGGTGGCCCGCAGGTCGACCGGGACCGCGCCGGGATCGCGGATCCAGGAGTCCGAGGCGTCGCCCTTGGCGGGGAACTGCCCCACGGTCATCCCGGGCACCGCGACGACGTCCCACTCCAGGCCCTTCGCCGAGTGCCCGGTGAGCAGCTGGACCGCCTCCGGGTTGACGGCCACCTCGCCGGGCTCCAGGCCCCGCTCCCGCACCTCGGCGTCGGCGAGGTAGCCGAGGAAGGCCGGCAGCGAGGGCAGCTCGGCGAGTTCGGAGAACTCGGCGGCGACCTCGTGCAGTGCGTCCAGGTGCGTGCGGGCGCCGCCGGGGGTCACGTCCGGGTGGCTGGCCAGCTCGGTCTCCAGGCCGAGGCTGCGGACCACCTCGTCGACCAGGTCGGGCAGCGACTCACCCAGCCGGGAGCGCAGCCCGGACAGCTCGTTGGCCAGCCGCCGGAGCCGCCGGTGCCCCTCGGGCGAGTACGCGTCGGGGCGGCCGAGGTCGTCGAGCGCCTCGACGATGCTCCCGCGCTCCCGCGGCAGGACCGGGCTCGCCGGGGCGCCGGCCGCCGGCGGGGTGCCGTCCTCGACCGGCTCGGGAGACGGCGTGCGGCGCTCCCGCACCAGCGCCCGGGACCGCGCCTCCAGCGCCGCCAGGTCGCGCGGCCCGATCCGCCAGCGGGCGCCGGTGAGCAGCCGGCCCAGCGCGTCGCCGGCGCTCGGGTCGACCAGCACCCGCAGGGTGGCCACCACGTCGGAGACCTCGGGCACGTCCAGCAGCCCGCCCAGCCCGACCACCTCGACCGGCAGGCCGCGGGCCCGCAGCGCGGCGGCGATGCCGGGCAGCTGGGCGCGGCGCCGGGCGAGCACGGCGATCGTCGGCCGCGCAGCGGGAGCCCCCGGTGCGGCGTCCTCGGAGCCCTTCCAGCACCGCTCGAGCCGGTCGGCGAGCGCCTCGGTCTCCTCGGCGACCGTGTCGTACAGCCCGCAGTGCACCGCACCCGGACCGGCGACCGGGGAGGGCTGGAGGTCCGGCAGCGGCTGCTCGGGCTCGGGCAGTGCGGCGGCCACCGTGTTGGCCACGGCCAGCACCGCCTGGTCGTTGCGCCAACTGGTGGACAGGGTGAGTCGCTCGGCCGGGCGCTCGGGGGTGCCGGGGAAGGTGCGGGCGAACCGCTCGATCGTCCCGGCCGAGGCGCCGCGCCAGCCGTAGATGGACTGCCGCGGGTCACCGACGGCCAGCACCGGGTGCCCGCCCGGGCCGCCGAAGAGCGACTCGAGCATCCGCAGCTGGCCGACGCTGGTGTCCTGGTACTCGTCGAGCAGCACGACCCGCCACCGGGCACGCTCCCGCCGGCCCACCTCGGCGGAGCTGACGGCGACCCGGGCGGCCAGGGACACCTGGTCGGCGTAGTCGATCGCCCCGGCCGCCCGCTTGCGCGCCTGGAACGCCTCGACCATCGGCAGCAGGGCGACCCGGGCCCGCTGCCGGGCCACCAGCTTGAGCACCTCGGCGTACGGGCCCTTCTTCCGCCCGGCGTCCGCGTAGCCGCGCAGCTGGGACTCGAACCGCGCCGTCCAGGCCCGCAGGGCGTCGGGGGTGATGTCGTGCTCCCCCAGCTCGGCGGCGAGCTGCAGCACGTCCTCGGTGGTGGTGACCAGGCCCAGGGCGACGTCGCTCATGTCGCCGGTGTGCGCGGCCACGGCGGTCGCGGCCTGGCCCCAGCACATGGCCGGCCCGAGCACACCGGACCCGGGCTCGACGCCGATCCGAAGCCCGTGCTCGGCGACGATGCTGGCCGCGTAGCCGTGGTAGGTCGCCACCGTCGGTGCCGCCACGGCGAGCCGTTCCCGGAGCGCCGGGTCGGTGTCCGGGTGCTGGGCGAGCGCGGCCAGCCGCTTGCGCACCCGGGCGTTGAGCTCGCTGGCCGCCTTGCGGGTGAACGTCAGGCCGAGCACCGCCTCCGGCGCGACGAGCTGGTTGGCGACCAGCCAGGCGACCCGGGCGGCCATCGTCTCGGTCTTCCCCGACCCGGCGCCGGCGACCACCACCAGCGGCCGGTCGACGGGAGCGGCGACCACGCCGGCCTGCTCCGCCGACGGCGAGTGGCCGACCCCGCTGCGAGCGGCGGTCTCGGCCGGGGTCAGCAGCCGCGGCGGCTCCGGCGCGACGACCGGCACCATGCCGGGGAGGTCGAAGCTGAGCTGTTGAAGGACCCCGTCCTCCCCTCCGCTCGCGAGCTCGCGAGGGAACCCGGGACGGGGCCGGGAAGAACCGGCAGAAGGCGTCATCGGGTCACCTGCCGGCCGGACTCCTGCATCGGGCAGCTGCGGCGGAAGGCACACCGCTCGCAGTCGGTGTCGGTGCGTGCCACGAACTCCCCCGCTCCCATGCCCGCGCCGACCTCGGCGATCAGCTCGCCCGCCCAGCTCTGCCGCGGGTCGACGTCGACGGGCAGCGGCGGCTGCACGTGCTCCTTGGCCGCCTTCTGCGCGCCGCCCACCTGCAGCAGCGCCGCGCCGCCGGTGGCGGTGCCGTGCTCGGCGAAGGCGCCCTCGGTGACGGCGAGCTGGTAGGCCGCCAGCTGCCCGTGCTCCGCCACGTCCCGGGGCGCGGTCTTGCCGGTCTTCAGGTCCACGACGACCAGCCGGCCCTCGGCGTCGCGTTCCAGCCGGTCGACCTGCCCGCGCAGCCGGGCCCGGCCGACCGTGACGTCGAAGTCCTCCTCCGCGGCGATCAGCTCCCGGTCGGCGCGGGTGTGCCAGGCCAGGAACTTGGTCAGCATCTCCTGGGCCCGGTCGCGCTGGCGCTGGTCGAACCAGCCCGGCCCCAGGTCCAGGCCGTCGAGCTCGGTGTCCAGCACGGCGGGGGCGTCGGCGGGCGGCAGTCCCTCGGCCACCTGCTGGGCCACGTCGTGCACCGCGGACCCGACCGTGCGGGTGGCCTCCGGGGCCGCCTCCGCGCCGACCGCGCCGAGCACCCAGCGCAGCGGGCACCGCTGGAAGGTGTCGATCGCCGAGGGCCGCACCGGCACCACCTCGGCCGGGTCGACCAGCGGCGCGTCGTCCGACAGCGGGGCCAGCCCCCACCAGCCGGCCGGGTCGGCCCCGGGCACCCGCTCCTCGGCCAGCCGGCGCAGCACGGCGGCGGCGCTGCTCCGGCGGGCCGGCGGCGTGTGCGGGTCGGTGAGGTGCCGGCGCAGCTCGGCGACGAGTGCGGGCAGGGTCAGCTGCCGGGGCAGCGGGGTGTGCGGGCGCGCGCCGTCCCCCTCGGCCGGGGCCGGCACCACCAGGTCCAGGAAGCGCGAGGCGGTCGCCCCGGCGTCACCGCCGTCCAGCGCACCGTCGACGGCGGTCACCATCAGCCGGCGCCGCGCTCGGGTGCAGGCCACGTAGAACAGCCGCCGCTCCTCGGCCATCGCCTGGGTGCGCCGGTCCAGGGTGGCCGGGTCGGTGCCACCGGCGGCGTCGACCAGGTCCTCGGCGCCGAGCAGGCTGACCCGGCTGCGCAGGTCGGGCCAGATCCCCTCCTGCACCCCGGCGACGCAGACCAGGTCCCACTCCAGGCCCTTGGCCGCATGGGCGGTGAGCAGCCGCACCGTCTCCCCCATCGGTGCCCGCGCGGCGCCGCTGTCCCCGGGCAACTGCTGCGCACCCAGGTGCTGCACGAACGCGGCCACGGGAGCGTGCGGGAGCCGGTCGACGAAGCCGGCGGCGGCGTCGAACAGCGAGACGACGGCGTCCAGGTCACGGTCGGCCACCGCACCCGAGGGGCCCCCGGCCGCGCTGGCCCGCGCCCACCGGTTGGCCAGCCCGCTGGCCTGCCACATCGCCCACAGGACGTCCTCGGCGCTCCCGTCGGCCGCCAGGGAGAGCCGGCCGGCCGACAGCACCCGGGCCACCCGCAGCGCCGGCCGGGCCAGGTGCTCGGGCAGGGCGTCGAGCAGGGTGGCGTCGGCCAGCACCGCCGCCAACGGCGCCCCCCGGACCGTCGGGTCCTCACCCCGGGTGGCCAGCTCGCGGCGGACGGCCCGGCGCAACCGCCGCAGGTCCAGCACCGTCGCCCCACCCAGCGGGGAGGCGAGCAGGGCCTCGGCGCCGGGCTCGTCCAGCCCGGTCTCCGCCGGCGGCTCGGCATCCGCAGCCGTGTCGGCAGCGGCCGGCAGCAGTGCGGTGAGCGCGGCCAGCAGCGGCTGGACGGCGGGCTGACCGGCGAGCGCGACGTCGTCGGCCGAGACGGCGACCGGCACCCCGGCCTGGCTCAGCGCCCGGCGGACCGAGCCGAGGCCGGCGGCGGCCGACCGGACCACCACCGCCATCTGCGACCACGGCACGCCGTCCAACAGGTGTGCGCGGCGCATGGTGTCGGCGAGGAAGGCGGCCTCGGTGGACGGGGAGTCGAAGACGTGCACCTCGGCCGCGCCGGGGGCGGTGTGCTCCCCCGCCTGCAGCCGGCGGTGCTCCCACGGCCCGGGCAGCCCCTCGGCGACCCGCCGGCTGACGGCGAGCAGCTCGGTGCCCGAACGGCGGCAGACGCCCAGGGAGAGCCGGTCGGCCGGCCGGCCGTCGCGGTGCCGGAAGCGGCTCGGGAAGTCGATGATCCCGCGCGGCTCGGCGCCCCGGAACGCGTAGATCGCCTGGTCGGGGTCGCCGACGACGACCAGGTCACCCCCGCCCCCGGCGAGCAGCTCGACCAGCTCGACCTGCGCCGGGTCGGTGTCCTGGTACTCGTCGACGAACAGCCAGCCCGCCCGCTCCCGCTCGGTGCGCAGCAGCTCCGGGTCGTCGTGCAGCTCGTCGATGGCGGTGCGGACCAGCTCGGCCGGGTCGTAGCCGGACGCCCCGCCGCGGGCGACCGTGGCGAACCAGGAGACGTCCTGGTACTGCCGGAGGAAGTCCGCGGCCGCCTCCCAGTGCGGCAGCCCGCGCTCCCGACCCCAGGCGGACAGCCGCCGGCTGTCGATCCCGCGTTCGGTGGCCCGCAGCAGCAGCTCGCGCAGCTCGTCGCGGAAGCCGTCGGTGCCCAGCGCGGCGGCCAGGTCGGCGGGCCAGCGGACGGCGCCCTCCTCGTCGGCGTCCCCGCGCAGCAGCTCGGCCAGCACGGCGTCCTGCTCGGCGGAGGTCAGCAACCGCGGCGGGGGCTCACCGCGCAGCACCGCGGCCCGGCGCAGCACCCCGAAGGCGTAGGAGTGGAAGGTGCGGGCCACCGGCTCCCGGATGGTGCGCCCGACCCGGGCGGTGATCCGGGTGCGCAGCTCGGCGGCGGCCTTGCGGCTGAAGGTGAGGACCAGCAGCCGCTCGGGGTCGGCGCCGGCGTCGATCCGCGCGGCGACGGCCTCGACGATCGTGGTCGTCTTCCCGGTGCCGGGGCCGGCCAGGACCAGCAGCGGACCGCCCCGGTGGTCGACCACCGCCTGCTGGGTCGGGTCGAGCTTCGGGCGGACCACCGGCTCCGGCTCCGACTGCACCAGCCGGTACACCGGTCCGGAGACGCCCGCCGACGACTCGGCCGTGACCACCGCTGGACTGCCCGCCTCCCCCCGCACACCCCGATGAGACCACGGGGGTACGACAGTCCGGCTCAGGCAGTCCGGCTCAGCCGTCGTCCGGCCAGCCCACGGCGGCCAGGTCGACCCGGGCACCGCGCAGCGGCACGCCCTCCCCGGCCAGCAGCTCCAGCTGCCGCACCCGGACCGGTTCGGCCGCCGTCCCGTCGGCGCGCACCACCCGGTGCCAGGGCACGGCCGCGCCACCGGCGGACAGCGCCCGGGCGACCCGGCGCGGTCCCACCCCGACCAGGCGCCCGATCGCGCCGTAGGTGCTCACCCGCCCCGGCGGAATCGCCTCGACCACGTCGTAGACGGCCTCGTCGACGTCCTCCGCCGAGCGCGGCTCGGGTCCGGGAGCTCGCACGGTGCCGGCCTCAGCCGGTGAAGTCGCTGTTGACCGTCCACCACTCGTACAGGTCGGCGACCTCGTCCTGCGTCGTCCCGGGGGCGTGGACCGCTCCCTCGACCAGGTACTCGTCGTCGGTCCAGACGATCACCGCGTCGCCGTCGGGCAGCAGGGCGCAGGCCACCAGGCCACCGGTGACGCCGTCGGGGTAGGTCCACTCGCCGTAGCCGGTGGTGGTCGAGCAGTCGTCGTCCCCGGACCACTCGCTGAGCCCGAGCTCGACGGCGTCGGCGGCGAAGACCGAGTCCAGCGTGGGCACGTCCGGGTACTGGTGGTAGACCGCACCGGCCGGGCCCGGCTGGGTGAGCGCGGGCCCGCACTCCGCCGCCGCGAGGTCCCCGTCGCCGCGGAGTCCGCGCTCCTGGCAGTCGGTGAAGTCGCTGGGCAGTTGCGCCAGCAGGCCCTCCGGCGCCGGCGCCGGAGGGGCGGACGGCGACGCGGACGACGCGGACGACGGCGCGGACGAGGAGGCCGACGACGACGAGGTGGTCCCGGCGGCCGTCGGCTCGGGGCCCTCGTCGTCCCCGATCAGGGTGAGCGTGAGGACGACCGCGACGACCACGAGCAGCAGCAGCGCCGCGATGATCACGAGGACGGTGGTCCGCTTCTTGCGGTCGTCGTCACCACCGGAGGCACTCGACCCGCCCGGGGCGCCCCACCCGGGGCCGCCGAACCCGCCCACCTGGGTGGGCTGGTCACCGTAGCCGGGCGGGCGGGGCGCACCCCATCCCCCGGGACCGGGAGGTGGGCCGTACCCGCCGGGCGGCTGCCCCGGCCCGGGCTGGCCCCAGCTGCCGGGCGGCCCCGGCTGCTGACCCCAGCCACCACCGGGCGGCCCCGGCTGCTGACCCCAGCCACCACCGGGCTGTCCTGGCGCCGGCTGCCCCCAGCCGCCTGGCTGCCCCGGCTGCTGACCCCAGCCAGCGCCCTGCGGCGGCCGGCCACCCGACGGCGACGACCCGTCCGAGCCGTACGGGGGCGGGCCCTGGGGTGGCTGGCTCATCGTGGGACCTCCGGCTCGGCTGTGTCGGGACGGCAGCCTAGGCCGCGGGTGTCCCGTCCGGCCCGGGTGTCCGCACCGACGGCGAGTCCGGCAGGGCGGTCAGGCCCGGCGGCCGAACCGGGCCAGCAGGCGCGTCTGCAGGTCCGCGCCCGGCGGCACCTCGACCGGGGCGTCGAACACCCCGGGCACCCCGTCCTCGCCGAGGTGCTCCTCGGCGTAGCGGAACGCCTCGGCCACGAGTTCGGGGTCCAGTTCGGTGTCCCCGTCGACCGCCCGGGCGAGGTCCCAGGCGTGCACGGTGAGGTCGACGGTCATCTCGATCAGGTAGTCGCTCGCCGGGGCCGGACCGGAGGACAGCCGCACGGTGCGGGACAGCGCGTCGTCGGCGGCCCAGGCGGTCAGCGCGGCGTCGGCCGCGGACTCCCAGGCCGACAGCGGGTCCTCGCCCAGCAGCTCGGCCGGGTCGGTCGGGACCCGGGGACCGACGACGTCCGGCGACTCCCCGGCCAGCAGCAGCGGGGCCCACAGCTGCTCGCCGGTCAGGTGGGCCACCAGGTCCACGACGCTCCACTCCGGCAGCGCGGGGGCGTCCCACTCGCCGGGCTCGACGGCGTCCACCCGGTCGGTGAACTGCGCCTGGGCGCGCTGGTACCGCATCAAGAGGTCGGCACGGCGGGGATCGGGCATGCCCTCAGTAGAACGCAGCCGGGCCCCGGCACGCGCAGTGGCGTACCGGGGCCCGGCTCGGCCTCGTCTCAGGGTCCCGTGGCGCGCGGAGCGCGTCGCGGGGGGAGACGAGGTCCTTTCAGTAGGTGGGGAGCGCCTTGTCGATGCGCGTGGCCCACGCGGTCACGCCGCCCTGGACGTGCACGGCGTCCTTGAAGCCGGCGTTCTTGACCGCGGCGAGCGCCTCGGCCGAACGGACACCGGTCTTGCAGTGCAGCACGATCGGCTTGTCCTGCGGCAGCTGCGCCAGCGCCCGGCCGGACAGGATCTCGTCCTTGGGGATCAGCTTCGCGCCCGGGATGGAGACGATCTCGTACTCGTTGGGCTCCCGGACGTCGATCAGCTCGAAGTCCTTGCCGGCGTCCATCATGTCCTTGAGCTCGTCGACGGTGATCGTCGAACCCGCGGCGGCCTCCTGGGCCTCCTCGGACACGACGCCGCAGAACGCCTCGTAGTCGATGAGGCCGGTGATCGGCTCGCCCTCCGGGTCCTTGCGGACCTTGATCTCCCGGAAGGTCATCTCCAGGGCGTCGTAGACCATCAGCCGGCCGAGCAGCGTCTCGCCGATGCCGGTGATGAGCTTGACCGCCTCGGTGGCCTGGATGGCGCCGACGGTCGCGCAGAGCACGCCCAGGACACCGCCCTCGGCGCAGGAGGGGACCATCCCCGGCGGCGGCGGCACCGGGTAGAGGTCGCGGTAGTTGGGCCCGTGCTCGTTCCAGAAGACCGAGACCTGGCCGTCGAACCGGTAGATCGAGCCCCAGACGTACGGCTTGTCCAGCAGCACGCAGGCGTCGTTCACCAGGTAGCGGGTGGCGAAGTTGTCGGTGCCGTCGACGATCAGGTCGTACTGGCTGAAGATCTCCTCGACGTTGGAGGAGTCCAGCCGGGTCTCGTGCAGCCGCACGTCGACCAGCGGGTTGATCTCCTTGATCGAGTCGCGGGCGCTCTCGGCCTTGGACCGGCCGACGTCGGACTGACCGTGGATGATCTGGCGCTGCAGGTTCGACTCGTCGACGGTGTCGAACTCGACGATGCCGAGCGTGCCGACACCGGCCGCGGCCAGGTACATGAGCACCGGCGAGCCGAGGCCACCGGCACCGACGGCCAGCACCTTGGCGTTCTTGAGCCGCTTCTGCCCGTCCATCCCGACGTCGGGGATGATCAGGTGGCGGCTGTAGCGGCGGACCTCGTCGATCGACAGGTCGGCGGCGGGCTCCACCAGGGGTGGCAACTGCACGGAGCGCTCCTCACGGCTGTGGTCACAGGGCTGACCGGCTCCAGAGGCCGGTGTCCTGCACTGCCCAACAGCGTGGCACGCCGCCCTCTTCCCGCATCCGCCCCCGGGGTCATCCCCGCAGGTCGCGGCGCCGGTAGCCGGCCAGCCCCCCGGCGGTCAGCGCCGCGGCGACGGCCAGCAGCCCGACCAGCCCCGGCACGTCCACCGGTTCGGCGGGCACGGCCGCCAGGTGGGCGAACGGCGACACTCCGCGGACCCAGCCCGGCCAGCTCAGGGTGTCGGCGAGCACCAGCAGCAGGTAGCCGCCGGCGGCCGGCAGCACCCCCAGCGGCAGGACGGCGCCCGGCGCCCACGCCAGCGCCGCGACCGCCGCACCCAGGCACACCGCCACCACCGGCAGCACGGTGGACACCCCCGCCAGTGCGGCACCCGCGGACAGGTCGGCGCCCACCCAGGTGGCGCCCAGCCAGGTCGCCAGCCCGGCCGCACCGGTGAGCGCCACGGCACCGACGGCCACCCCGGTCAGCTCGGTGGCCAGCCAGCGGATCCGGCGCACCGGCAGCGAGTAGAGCAGCGTCAACCGGCCGGCGACCTCGTCGGCCGCGGTGGCGGCGACCCGGCTGGCGACGAACGCGCCGACCGGCACGGCCAGCAGGGAGAACAGCGAGGCCACGTAGCCGCGGACGCTGCCCAGCTCGGCGAAGCCGGCCTGGGCGGCCAGCTCGGCGAAGCGCGGGTTCTCGGTCAGGAAGTCGGTCATCGTCGTGGCCAGCAGCCCGATGAGCAGGAAGTAGGCCACCACCGCCGCACCCCAGCCCAGCACCGGCCGACCGGTGTGCCGGGCCGCCAGCCCGGGGAGGGACCGCAGCGGCCGGGCGCCGGGCCGGACGGCGCCGGGCCGGCGCCACGGTCCGCTGCCGACGTCCCGCCGTGCGGAGACCGTCGCTGCCGCCGCGACGAGGACGGCGACCGCAGCGGCCAGCACGAGCAGCGGCAGCACCCGGTCGGCGGCGAACGGGGCGCTGCGGCCCAGCAGCCCGAACGGGCTCAGCCAGTGCAGCCAGCCCAGCGCGGGCACCCCGTCGGCGACCATCCGCGCCAGCAGACCGGCCAGCAGCACCCCCACCGCCAGACCGGCCGCAGCCCGGCGCTCGGCCAGCAGCTGGGCGGCGAGCGCGCCCAGCGCCGCGCCCACCATCCCGGTGCCACCGATGAGCGCGCCGAACAGCACGGCGCCGGTCGTGGCGGTGCCGGCCAGCACCAGGCCGGCGGCCGCCGAGACGCCGACGAGCGCGCTCGCGCCCAGCAGCACGGCGAGGTGCCGCAGCAGCACCGCCGGCAGCCGCGACGGGCCGGCGAGGAGGAGGTCCCAGCGGCCGGTCTCCTCCTCGCCCCGGGTCACCCGGGTCGCCGCGAGCGCCGCCCAGACGCCGACGAGCACCGCGATCGCCGTGCCGGTGCGCCACACCGTGAAGCCGCCCGGGTCGTCGAGGGCGACCGGCGGGCCGAACAGGGTGCGGATGGCCGGGTTCTCCGCCAGCGCCGCCAGCGACGCCCCGGCCAGCTCCTGGTCCAGCTGCCGGTGCTGCACCGCGACCAGCGCGGGCATCCCGGCGGCGACCGCGGTGACCAGGACGGCGCCGCGACGGACCGACCGCACGGCCAGTGCGGTCACCGCCCGGCCGGCCGGACCGGGCTCCGGCGTCCACCCGGCCGCGGCCGCCGTCGGGGCGGGCGCGGTGCCGGTGGTCATGCCCGCACCTCCTCGCCGGCGGACCGGCGGTCGCCGGCGGTGTCCCCGTAGAAGTCGAGGAAGAGCTCCTCCAGGGAGGGCTCCCGCACGTCGAGGGCGACGACGTCCAGGTCGGCCAGCGCACGCAGCACCGGGGCGGGCGGGCCGGCCAGCGTCATCGTCAGCTCGAGCGGTGAGCTCCACCGCAGGTCGGCGACGCCGTCGACCCCGGCCAGGCCGGCTCCCGCGGCAGCCGGACGAGCCAGGGTGACGCTGATCTCCTTGCGGCGCAGCCGCCGCAGCTCCGGCAACCCGGCGACCTCCACCAGCCGGCCCTGGCGCAGGATGCCCACCCGCGCGCAGACCGCCTCGACCTCGGCGAGCTGGTGCGAGCTGAGGAAGACCGTCTGGCCGCGCCCGGCCGCCTCGGTCACGCAGCGGCGGAACTCCCGCTCCATCAGCGGGTCCAGCCCGCTGGTCGGCTCGTCCAGGACCAGCAGCGGGGCGCGGGTGGCGAAGGCGGCGATCAGCGCGACCTTCTGCCGGTTGCCGGTGGAGTAGGTGCGGGCCCGCCGGTCCGGGTCGAGCGCGAACCGCTCCAGGAGCTCGGCCCGGTAGTCCAGGTCGGTGCCCGGACCGACGCCGGCGAGCAGGTCCAGGCACTCCCGCCCGGTCAGCGCCGGCCAGAGCGCGACGTCCGCGGGGACGTAGGCCAGGTGCCGGTGGGCTCGGCCGACGTCGTGTGCCGGGACGCCGAACACCTCGACGTGGCCACCGGAGGGGCGCAGCAGCCCCAGCGCCATCCGGATCGTCGTGGACTTGCCGGCCCCGTTCGGGCCCAGGAAGCCGAAGACCTCCCCGGGTGGCACCGACAGCGACAGGTCGTCGACGGCGACGGTCCGGGAGAAGCGCTTGCTCAGGTGCTCGGCGCGCAGCGCGGGCACGGCAGTGGGAGAGGTGGGCATCGGGGCCCTCCGATCGCAGTCGGGAACACGACTGCCGACCAGGCTTCCCGGCGCACCGGCAGTGACCCTAGACCCGCGGGAGCCTCTCCGGAACGGCCCTGGGCGCGGGGTGATCCGCACGGCTGCGCACGGCTCGGCGCTGCCGACGGACGGCCCCTGGCCGCAGGGTCACGAGGGGAACGGCCAGGCGTTCTTCACGCAGCTCTGCAGGCCGAGGGTCTGCTGCTGCATCACCGGGGCCAGTTGCCCGGCGCCGGGGCACTGCTCGTGGCCGTTGCCGAGGGCGTGCCCGACCTCGTGGTTGACCACGTACTGCCGATAGGTGGGGACGTCCCCGCCGTAGTCGGGGACGGCGGTCTCCCAGCGGGCCAGGTTGATCACCGCCCGCTCGCCGTAGCGGCAGGACGTGTAGCCGCCGGTGCCGACGCCCGGGCAGTAGATCTCCATGCTGCCCGGGCTGACCAGGCTGACCCGGAACTCGTACGCGCCGGCCGCGGCCTCGGCAGCACCCACCCGCTGGAAGGACAGCCGGCCGCCGGCGCCCCAGGACCGGGGGTCGCCGAGGATGTCCTCGACCGCGGTGGCGAACGCGGCGCCGTCGACGCCGATGCCGTCCTCGACCTCCACGACGAAGCGCTCCAGCGGCCCGGTGCCGTACACCGTGGACGTGCCGTCGACCACGCTCACGCTCCCGGTGCCCTGCTCGACGTAGGTCGGCGCCGCGGGCACGGTCTCCGAAGGCGCCGTCGGGGTGCTGGACACCTCGGCCGGCACCCCCTCGCCCTGGGCCTCGGTGACCTGCGGGGCGATCGGCGTGGCCGGCGCGGACGCGTCGACGGCGGCCTCGGCCGTTGACGTCGGGGTGGGGCTCTCGCCACCACCCGGCCGGACGACGTCGATCAGGGCGATCACGGTCGCGATGGCCAGCAGCGGCACGGCATAGGCCCGCCAGCCGTACCGGCGGACGAACATGCGGAACCGGCCGCGCGGCAGCACGGCGGGACGTGCGGACGGGGCGGGGTCGCGGCGGGCGACCAGCGGCTCGCCTCCCGGGCGCCGTCCGGACGGGCGGGGTCCCGAGCTCGTCACGGCGGCCAGGCTCTCATGACGCCCCGACCTCCGGGAGGACGTCGGCCGGGCGCGGCGCCGTTCCCGGACCGCCGGTCACACCTGTCCGGCCGGGAGGTCGTCCCCGCCGACGGGGTCGGTCGCGAGGTCACCGGCGGCGTCCTCGGCCAGACCGAGCACCGCGCGGGCCGTGGGCTCCGGTGCCTCGAGCATCGCCAGGTGCCCGATGCCCGCCTGCACCTGCAACCGGGCGTCGGGGAGCACCTCGGCCAGCCGCGGTGCGAGCTCGGGGTCGACCAGCCTGTCCCGGTCACCCCACACCACCAGGGACGGCGCCCGCACCGACCGGGCCATCCGCCAGGCGTTCGCCCGTCCCACCCGCAGGTAGGAGCTCATCAGACCGCGCAGGCTGCGGGTGAGCGCCTGACCCGCCCAGGGCTGCTCGTCCCGCCGCCGGGTCTCCTCCACCGCCTCCGCGACCCGCTCCGGCGGCACCCGGCTCGGGTCGCCGAAGCACATCTGCAGCAGCCCGCGGACGCGCTGCTCGGGGCTCGCCCCGGCCAGCCGCCGTTCGGCGAGCGCGGGGACGCCGGGCAGCAGCACCAGCGCGATCGCCCGGTCGAACGCCGCCGGCACCCGGTAGACCGGCATGGCCGCGGAGATCAGGGTGAGGGTGGCGACCAGGTCCGGCCGGCGGGCGGCGACCCACACGCTGACCAGGCCGCCGAGCGAGTTGCCCACCAGGTGCACGGGACGACCCTGCCCGGGGCCGGGCCGGGCGATGATCCACTCCAGGACGTCGACGACGGCCTGGACGTGCCGGTGGATGGAGTAGCGGGGCGGCGGCGCCGACTGGCCGAACCCGGGCAGGTCCAGCGCCCAGCCGTCGAACCGGACGGCCAGCAAGGCCGCCAGGTCGGTCCAGTTGGTCGAGGCGCCACCCAGGCCGTGGACGTAGAGCGCCCGCTCGTGCGGCGCCTCCCCCTCGACCGGGTCGCTGCCGGGCAGCGGGCCGCACCAGGGCGTGTGCCGGACGAAGACCTCGCCGCCGGTGACCGGCACCATCGCACCGGGCCAGGGTGGGAGGAGGGCACCGGGCCGCGGCAGCGGCACCGAGGACAGCCGGGCGTCGGTCACCTACCCGACGGTAGAACACCGCGCCGACCCCTCTGCCGCGACCGGCCGGGGTGGGACGTCCTCCGCCCGGCGCGCCGGTAACATCGTCGGGCCATGCGACCCAGCCGACCCGTACCCGTGCCCGCGCCGCCGGCCGCCCGTCGCACCGCCCGCCTTCCGCGGGGTGCCCGGCGGCTGCAGCTGCTGCGGGCCGCGCAGGACGTCTTCGTCGCCCAGGGCTTCCACGCCGCGGCGATGGACGACATCGCCGATCGGGCCGGGGTCAGCAAGCCGGTGCTCTACCAGCACTTCCCGGGCAAGCGGGAGCTCTACCTGGCGCTGCTGGAGCAGCAGGTCGACGAGCTCACCGACCGGGTCCGCGAGGCCATGGCGGGCACGGAGGACAACCGCGAGCGGGTGAACGGCGCCGTCGGTGCCTACTTCGACTTCGTGGACGCCGACGGCGAGGCGTTCCGGCTGGTGTTCGAGTCCGACCTGCGCAACGACCCCGACGTCCGGCGGATCGCCGACCGCGGCGCCCGGCAGTGCATCGAGGCCATCGCCGAGGTCATCGCGATGGAGACCGGCGCGGACCCCGAGCGGGCGCTGCTGCTGTCCGCGGGGATGACCGGGCTGGCCGAGACGAGCGCGCGGTGGTGGCTGGCCCGCAAGGGCACCTTGTCCCGGGACGAGGCCGTGGCCCTCGCGTCGTCCCTGGGCTGGCGCGGCATGTCGGGCTTCCCGCTGCGCGAGGACACCGACTGACCGCCGACGTTCGCTGACGGCGGACCCGCTGGACCGGCCGCCTCCCACCGGGCTGGACTAGCGTGGGTGGCCAGTAGCCGGACCTGAGGAGGCATCCCCGCGTGGAAGTAAAGATCGGTGTCCAACACTCCCCCCGTGAGCTGGTCATCGACAGCCCCAAGAGCCCGGACGAGATCGCGGCCGAGGTGTCCAAGGCCATGACCGGGTCCAAGGACGGCCTGCTCACGCTGGTGGACGAACGCGGTCGGCGCATCGTCGTCCCGACCGACCGGATCGCCTACGTCGAGATCGCCGAGGCCGACCAGCGCCGGGTGGGCTTCATCAGCAGCTGATCGACCGCACGGACGCCGACAGGGCGTCGCCGCACCGCGGCGGCGCCCTGTCGCACGTCCCGGGCCCCTCAGGGGTTGAGGCCGAGGGCCTGCATCCGGACCGAGTGCGCGGCGGTGAGCCGCTGGAGCAGCCGGGCGACCCCGGTCAGGTCCCCGGTGCCGGCGATGAGCAGGTCGGCCAGCTGGTCGTGCTCGGCGATGACCGCCTGGGACTGGGTCAGCGCCTCACCGACCAACCGTCGCGCCCACAGCGCCAGCCGGCCACCGAGCGTGGGGTCGGCCGCGATGGCGGCCCGGACCTCCCGGAGCGCGAAGTCGGCGTGCCCGGTGTCGTCGAGCACCTCCTCGACCAGCGCGCGATCCGGCTGCGGCAGGAAGGCCGCGACCTCGCGGTAGAAGTCGGTGGCCAACCCGTCACCGACGTAGGCCTTGACCAGCCCCTCCAGCCAGGTGCTGGCCCGGGTGCCGTCGTGGAAGGCGTCCAGCGCGGCGACGAACGGGGTCATCGCCTGGGCCACGTCCACGCCGAGCTCGCGCAGCCGCTGGGTGAGCCGTTCGTGGTGCCCGATCTGGGCCGCCGCCATCCGGGCGAGGGCGGCCCGGCCCTCGAGGGTCGGCGCCAGCCGGGCGTCCTCGGCGAGCCGGTCGAACGCGGTCAGCTCGGCGTAGGCCAGCACGCCCAGCAGGTCGATCACCGCCGGCTGACCGGCCGGTCGGCCGGAGCCCTCCTCGACGCTGATCACGGTTCCCCCTCCTCATGCCCAGCGGCGCTCCGAGCGCGCCGCCGGCGGCCGCTCGACGCCCTCGGCGCCCGTGTCGCACGGCAGCGCAGCGAGGTTAACGGGCAGGTCACGCTAGGATGGAATCGGCGAGCCGCCAGGCTCGTTGTTCCTGCGCAACCTCCGTGTGCGCTGATGACCGCCGGATCACCTCCTCGAGGCCGGCCCCCCGAGGGCCGTCTCCCGGGCAGTCTGCACTCGACGCCCGGTCTGCTGGCCGCGTCGGCGCTTGGATCGAACATCCCGGAACCGACCCCGGGACCGGCGAGCGAGTCGGGCAACGCCGGAGCTCGAGACCGAGCTCAGGCACCGACGACGCACCGCGGTCCCCCACCAGACCGAGGCGAGAGAACTGACCTCCACCGAGAACACCCCCACCGCCAGCAGCACCCCCGCCGCTCCGGAGCTGGAGCACGCCGAGACCGGCGCGCCCGCCCCCGAGGAGCTCGAGCAGCAGGTCGAGGAGCTGGGTGGCGCGCCCGTCGCCCCCGACAGCCCGCTGTTCAGCGACTTCGACGTGCACCCCGACATCGTGGCCGCGCTGGCCGAGGTCGGGATCCACCGCACCTTCGCCATCCAGGAGCTGACGCTCCCGCTCGCCCTGGCCGGCAACGACCTCATCGGGCAGGCCCGTACCGGCACCGGCAAGACGCTGGGCTTCGGCGTCCCGCTGCTGCAGCGCGTCGTCCCCGCGGCTGAGGGCGGTGACGGCGTCCCGCAGGCGCTGGTCGTCGTCCCGACCCGTGAGCTGTGCGTGCAGGTCTCCCGGGACCTGGCCGCCGCCGGCGCCAAGCGCGGCATCCGGGTGCAGGCCATCTACGGCGGGCGTGCCTTCGAGCCGCAGGTGGCCGCGCTGCAGGCCGGCGTCGAGGTCGTCGTCGGCACCCCCGGCCGGCTGCTCGACCTCGCCCAGCAGGGTCACCTGATCCTGGGCAAGGTCCGCGGCCTGGTGCTGGACGAGGCCGACGAGATGCTCGACCTGGGCTTCCTGCCCGACATCGAGCGCATCCTGGCGATGGTCCCGGACAAGCGGCAGACGATGCTGTTCTCCGCGACGATGCCCGGCCCGATCGTCACGCTCTCCCGGTCGTTCATGAGCCAGCCCACGCACATCCGGGCGCACGGCAACGACGAGGGCTCGACGGTCCCGCAGACCACGCAGTTCATCTACCGGGCGCACAACCTGGACAAGCCCGAGCTGCTGTCCCGGGTGCTGCAGTCCCGCGACCGCGGCCTGGTGATGGTCTTCTGCCGCACCAAGCGCACCGCGCAGAAGGTCGCCGACGAGCTCGTCGACCGCGGGTTCGCTGCGGCAGCCGTGCACGGTGACCTCGGCCAGGGCGCCCGCGAGCAGGCGCTGCGCGCCTTCCGGGCCGGGAAGGTCGACGTGCTGGTCGCCACCGACGTCGCCGCCCGCGGCATCGACGTCACCGGCGTCAGCCACGTCGTCAACTACCAGTGCCCCGAGGACGAGAAGACCTACGTGCACCGGATCGGCCGCACCGGCCGGGCCGGCAGCACCGGCGTCGCCGTCACCCTGGTCGACTGGGACGACATCCCCCGCTGGCAGCTGATCAACAAGGCGCTGGACCTCGACTTCGCCGAGCCGCCGGAGACCTACTCCACCTCGCCGTGGGTGTACACCGACCTCGACGTCCCGACGACGGCGACCGGGCGGCTCCCCCGCGCGCAGCGGACCCGCGAGGGCCTGGGCGCGGAGACCCTCGAGGACCTCGGCGAGACCGGCAAGCGCCAGCGCACCGGCGGCACCTCCGCCGGCCCCGGCCGCACCAGCCCCACCGCCGAGGACGACAAGCCCACGGTCGGACCGCCCAAGAGCCGCCCGCGGCAGCGCACCCGGGGCAACGGCGCCGCCGCCGCGGGTGCCGCGGCGGCGATGGACGGTTCGGCGACCGACGGGGACGCCCCCGCCGTGACCGGGTCCACGGACGGCGGCGAGGGCGGCGGCCGGCCGCGGCGACGTCGTCGGCGCGGTGGCCGCGGCGGCAGCGGCGGCTCCGAGTCCGCAGCCTGAGAGAGGCCCCGCCTCCTCCCCCCTGGAGGCGGGCCGGACGAGCAGGTCACCGCGTCAGGAGCAGGTCTTCCGTGAGGTCTCTCGGCCCGCCCCTGCGGGTGTGGGTGTGGGCGGCGGTCACCCTCGTGGTGGCCGCCGTCGCCGTCCTGCTGTGGCGCACCTCCGACGTCTCGGCGACCTCCCGCACGACGGCGGAGCCGGCCGCCGTCCCCGATGAGGCACCGGCTGCCCAGCTCGCCCAGGCGTGGGCGGCGCCCACCGGCCCGGCACCGCGGCAGGCGGTGCAGGGCGGCCGGGTGCTGGTCACCGACGAGCGCGGGGTGGCCGTGCTGGACGCCGCGACCGGTGAGGAGGCGTGGCACTACCGGCGGGCCAACGCCACCCTCTGCGACGCGACCGCGGTCGATGGCATCGTGGTGGTGGCCTTCCGCACCACCGGGCGCTGCAACGAGCTGACCGGTCTGGACGCCTCGACCGGCGCCCGGGAGTGGTACCGCAACGTCCGGTTCCGCACCGACGTCGACCTGGCCGCCACGAATCAGATCCTGCTCGCCAGCAGCCCCACGGGGATCGTCACGATCGACCCGGTCGGCGACAACACCCGCTGGCGGTACGCGCCGCCGGAGGGCTGCCGGATCGTCGGGTCCGACGTCGGCAGCTCCGGCGTCGTCGTGCTGCAGCGGTGCAGCGGCCTCGCTGCGGTGCAGGTCCGTCTGCTCGACGGGTTCGCCGGCGACGTCGTCTGGACCCGCGACCTCGAGGTCGGCAGCGACACCGCCCGACTGGCCGGGGTCGACCGGCTGGTCGACGTCGTCGTCGGCGACCGGGTGCACGTGCTCTCCCCCGCCGACGGCGCGCTGCTGACCGAGGTGGAGCTGCCGGCCCTGCCGGCCGGCCAGGACGCCGGCACCGAGCCGCTGCAGCAGGTCGGCGTCGCCGACGTGGCCCTGCTCTGGGCACGTGGCCAGGTGCTGGCCCTGGACCAGACGACCGGGCTGCCACGGTGGCAGGTGCCCGCCCTGGGGCTGCCCGCCACCGGTGAGGAGGCCGTCACCGTGCCCGAGGCGGGGGCGTTCGTGCAGCGCAGCCTCGCCGACGGGACGGAGCTGCAGCGCTGGTCCACCGCCGACGAGGTCCCGGCCGGGGGGCGCACGTCGCTGGTCGGCCCGATCGTCGTCTACGCCACCGACACCGCGGTGCTCGCACACACGTAGTCACGCACTGCGGCGCGGGGCCGCACGGCGAGGCACACTCGGGGCATGGTCCTGCCTGGAGGCTCCGAACACACCGCCCCCGACGACCTCCGCCAGCTGGCGGTGCACGAGGCAGCCCGGGTGACCTTCCCCGGTCGTTCCGGCCCGCTGGCCGCCCTGGACACCGGCGCCTGCGACGGGCCGACGGTGCTGCTGGTGGCCGGCTACACCGGCAGCAAGGAGGACTTCGCGCCGTTGCTGTCCCCGTTGGGCGAGGCCGGCGTGCGGGCCGTGGCGATGGACCAGCGCGGGCAGTACGAGTCGCCCGGCCCGGACGACCCGGCGCAGTACTCGGTGGCCGACCTCGCGGCCGACGTGGTCGCGGTCGCCCGGCAGCTGCACACCGAGACGGGCAGCCCGGTGCACCTGCTCGGGCACAGCTTCGGCGGCATCGTCGCCCGGGCGGCGGTGCTCGCCGAGCCGACGCTGTTCGCCACGCTCACCCTGCTGGGCAGCGGCCCTGCCGCGCTGACCGGCCCCCGGGCCGAGATGCTGGACCACCTGTCCCCGCTGCTGGAGGCCGGCGGCGTCCAGCTGGTCAGCGACACCCTGGACCAGTTGGCGATGACCGATCCGCGGGCGCAGGCGGTGCCCGCGCCGACCCGGGAGTTCCTCACCCGCCGCTTCCTGGCCAACACCGCCGCCGGGCTGCTGGGCATGGCCGACGCGATGCTCGCCGAGCCCGACCGGGTGGCCGAGCTGGCCGCGACCGGCGTGCCGGTGCTGGTCACCCACGGCGTCGCCGACGACGCGTGGAGCCCCGCGGTCCAGGCGGAGATGGCGGCCCGGCTGCGCGCCCGGCACGAGGTGATCCCGCAGGCGGTGCACTCCCCCGCCATCGAGAACCCCTCCCGCACCCTGCAGGTGCTGGTCACCTTCTGGAGCGACCCGGACGGCTCGTCGGCCGCCGCCGACGACGACACCGCCGGGGCCGTGCGATGAGGCCGACCCCGTCGATCAACGACTTCACCGAGCGGGAGGACCTGCTCGGCTTCTTCGGGCCGGACAGCGTCACCTGGCGGGTGCACAGCGACCCGGCGTTCTCCGTGGGCGGCATCCGGGCGCTGCTGCTGCAGGCCCTGCACCCGGTGGCGATGGGCGGCGTCCACCAGTTCTCCACGGCCTTCGCCACCGACCCCTGGGCGCGCCTGACCCGGACGGCGGAGTACGTGGCGACGCTGTCCTTCGGCACCCGACGGGACGCCCTCCGGCAGGTGCGCCGGGTACGCGGGCTGCACCGGGGGAAGTCCGGGGTCGAGGAGACCACCGGACGGCACTTCAACGTCGACGACGCCGACCTGCTGCTGTGGGTGCACAACTGCGAAGTCGAGTCACTGCTGTCCACCGCCCGCCGGGCCGGGGTGCCGCTGACCGACGCCGACGCCGACCGGTACGTCGAGGAGCAGGTGGTCGCCGCGGTGCTGGTGGGCTGCGAGGAGGCCGACGTGCCGCGCACGGTCGCCGAGCTGGACGCCTACTTCGACCGGGTCCGCGCCCAGCTGGCCGTCACACCCGCGGCGCGCACCGCCTCCCGCTTCATCCTCCTGCCACCGATGCCCGGCTGGGTGCAGGTGCTGACCCCGGCCCGGCCGGCGTGGAGCACGCTGGCCTCGCTCGGCGCGGCGACGCTGCCCGGCTGGGCCCGCCGGCTCTACGGGCTGCCCGGGTTCGGGCTCACCGACGCCGCGGCGACGGCCGGCCTCCGGGCGTTCCGGCAGACCGCGCTGGCCGTGCCGGCCCGGGTGCGCGAGTCGCCGATCGTGCGGGCGGCCCGGGAGCGGGTGGCCGCGGTGGAGCCGCTCAGCGCCTGAGCGGGCGGCTCCCTGCCGGGTCCTGCCGGGCCGGGTCGTCCCGGGCAGCGGCGGCCGCCAGCACGAACGCCACCGGCAGGAAGAACAGGCCGATCCCCAGGCCCAGCACCAGTGACCAGCCGAGCACGACCGCCGCGGCAGCCCAGGTGACCCACCGGGCGTACCGGCTGCGCGACGTCAGCACCGCGACCAGGCAGACGACGACCGGCAGCCCGAGCAGCAGGAACGCGAACGCACCCGCGTCCCGCCAGACCTCGGCGGCCAGCCACGCGGCGATGAGCGCCGCCAGGCCGAGCGCGGACCAGCGCAGCACCGCCGACCTCCTCGTCTCGCCCTCCCGCAGGTCACCGAGTCTGGTCACCGTCCGGGACCCGGGCAAGCCGGTCAGCGGCGCCCGGGCACCAGCACCCGGCGCGCGGCAGCCAGGACGGCGTCGGCCACCCGGTCCAGCGACGGCGACCGCAGCCGCCACTGCTGCCAGTGCAGGACGACGTCCACCGCGCCGTCCGGGTCGAGCACCGTCAGGTCGCCGTCGGTGTCCTGCAGGTCGGGGACCATGCCCCAGCCCATGCCGAGCCGCACCGCGGTGAGGAAGTCGGCCGAGGAGGGCACGAAGTGCATCGGCGGGCGAGCCGGGTCGACCCCCCGGGCCCGCAGGTGCGCGTGCTGCAGGTCGTCACTGCGGTCGAAGACGACGACCGGCGCCCGGGCCAGGGACTCCGCCGTCCCGCCGTCGGCGAACCAGCGCCGGGCGAAGGCAGGAGCGGCCATCGGCCGGTACCGCATGCTGCCCAGCCGGGTCGAACTGCAGCCCGCGACCGGGTCGGCGTCGCCGGTGACCGCGGCCATCACCGTGCCGGTCCGCAGCAGCGCGCTGGTGTGCGCCTGGTCGGCGCGGTGCAGGTCGAGGACGAGGTCACCGGCCAGCGGCGCCAGCGCGGGCAGCACCCAGGTGGCCAGTGAGTCGGCGTTGACCGCGATCGGCAGGGCGACCGGACCGTGCCCCGAGCTGTCCAGCTCCCGGGTGGCGTCGGCGGCGAGCAGGTCGATCTGCCGGGCCAGCCGGAGCAGCGCCTGCCCGGACTCGGTGGGCTGCACCGGCCGGCTGCGCACCAGCAGCACCCGGCCGGTCGCGGTCTCCAGGGCCTTGATCCGCTGGCTGATCGCCGAGGGCGTCACGTGCAGGGCGCGGGCAGCGGCGTCCAGCGTGCCGGTGGTGACGGTCGCCTCCAGCGCCCTCAGCTGCGCCAGGTCGAGGTCCACAGCGACCATCAGACACGCTTCAGGTGCATCAGGGAAGTGAGCTGGTCTTCCGATACGGGCCCGACCTAGCGTGGTCGTCGTGTCCCCCGCCCTGCTCGCCGCCGCCGCCGGACTGGGGCTCGGGCTGTCGCTGATCGTCGCGATCGGGGCGCAGAACGCCCTCGTCCTGCGGCAGGGGCTGCGCAGCGAGCACGTCGCCGCGGTGGTCGCGGTCTGCCTGCTCTCCGACGTCGTGCTGATCACCGCCGGGGTCGCCGGTGCCGGCGCACTGGTCACCCGGGCGCCGGGGGTGGTGACCGTCGTCTGCTTCGCCGGGGCGGCCTTCCTGCTGGTCTACGGGCTGCTGGCCGCACGCCGGGCGCTGCGGCCGGCCGCCCTGCTCCCCGACGCCTCCGGCGCCCGCACCGGGCTCGCGGTCACCGTGTCCACCGCCGTGGCGCTGACCTGGCTCAACCCGCACGTCTACCTGGACACCGTCGTGCTGCTGGGCTCGCTGGCCAGCACCTACGACGACCGCCGCTGGTGGTTCGGCGCCGGTGCCGCCCTGGGCAGTGCGGTCTGGTTCCTGGGCCTCGGGTACGGCGCGCGGCTGCTGCGCCCGGTGTTCGCCCGCCCGCGCGCCTGGCAGGTCTTCGACGCCGGCATCGCCGTCGTCATGGTCGTCCTGGCGATCTCCCTGGCGGTCCGGGGTGCGGCCGGCAGCTGAGCGTTGTGCGCGGCCGGCTCGCGGCGCTACGGTCGCCGCCATGACTGCCGGGTCGGCCTCGAGCCGTGAGCGAGTCGGGTACCCGGCCCGCACGTGACCCCCGGGCGGCCCCGCGGGCCGCCTCCGGCGCAGCACCCCGCGCACCGTGTCGATCCCGGTGGCACCACGACCTGAACCCGGCCCCCGAGCCGGCCGCCACTGTGCAGTCCCCGGCCCCTCGTGCGGCCGGTCCCTCACCCCTCGGAGCACCCGTGCCCACTGCTGCCCTGCACCACATGATCGTCCCGGTCACCGACCGGGACGCCGGCGTCGACTGGTTCGTCGACCTGCTGGAACTCCGCGAGCCCTACACGGACGGCTTCTTCCGGTCCGTGCAGCTCGACGACACGATCGTGCTGAACTTCGCTGCCGCCCCGGCCGCGGAGCCGCTGCACCTGGCCTTCCTGATCGGCGAGGAGCACTTCGACCGCGTCCGCGCCCGGTTCGACGCCGACGGGACGCCGTACACCGCCGACCCGCCCGGGCGCCGTCCTGGCGAGGTCGGCGAGGTCAACCCCGACGGCAGCGGACGGCGGCTGTACTTCCGCGGCCCGGACGGCCACCTGCTGGAGGTGCTGACGGCCCGCTACACCGACGTGCCGGCCGGCTCCGCAGCAGGCTGACTCACTCGGCCGCCGCCACCGGCTCGGTGGGCAGGAAGCTCCACGTCTCCCGGGCCGGGGCGGCCGCCTGACCGGTCGGGCAGCTGGAGCGGAAGTCGCACCAGCTGCACTGTTGGCCGGGCATCGGCGGGAATGCCTCGTCGACGTCCGCGCCCGCGGCCAGCGCCTCGGTCGCGGTGCCGATGTCGGCGGCGATGTCCTCGGCCCGGCGGACGTGGTTGGCCAGCGACCGGTCGGTGTGCTCGAAGGCGGCGACGGTGCCCGACGGGAGGTGGTGCAGCTCGACCCGGTTGCACGGACGGCGCAGCGTGCGCCGGACGCCCAGCACGTACAGCGCCAGTGCCGGTGACCCGCGTGCCTCGTCCTCGGTGCTGGGGACGCGGCCGGTCTTGTAGTCGACGACGACCAGCTCGTCGCCGCGGCGGTCGATCCGGTCGACCCGGCCGGAGAGGGCGAGGGCCTCGGTGGTGGCGCCGACCGTGCGCTCGGTGCCGGCCGGCTCGTCGGTGGGGTCGAGCTCGGCCACGTAGTCGGTGATCCAGGCCGCGGCCCTGGCCCGCCACTGCGCGGCCTGCTCGTCGTCCCGGAAGCCGGCCCGCGACCAGCCGCTGTAGAGCAGCTGCCGGGCCGCGGCCGGGGTGCGCTTCTCCACCGGCAGCTCCCACCACGAGCGCAGCGCCGCGTGCACCGCCGAGCCGACGGTGTTGTGCGCCCACGGTGGGCCCTTCGGCGGGCTCGGCCGGGTGAGGTAGGCGAACCGGTACCGGCGTGGGCAGTCGGCGAAGGTGGCGAGCTTGCTCGGCGTGCAGGAGAACAGCCGCTTGGGCATGCCGGGCATCTCGAGCTGGTCGCTCACCGGTCTCCCTCCGTCGCCACGCCGCCACGGTAACCGGGGCCACCGACAGGGTCAGTCGGAGAGCACGGCGCTGCCGGTGCCGGCGGCCAGCAGCGCCTCGTACTGCTCGGGGTCGGTGGTGCAGGCGCCGATCGCGGTGCGCTTGTTGGTGCCGTGGTAGTCGCTGGAGCCGGTCTGGATCAGGCCCAGCCCGGTGGCCAGGGCACGCAGGTACGCCCGCTGGTCGGGCGTGTGGTCGGGGTGCTCGACCTCCAGGCCGAGCAGCCCGGCGGCGACCATCTCGGCGATCGCGTCGTCGCCGACCACCCGGCCCCGCTTCGTCGCCAGGCCGTGGGCGAACACCGGCACCCCGCCCGCGGCGCGGACCAACCGGATGCCGTCGAGCACGTCGGTGTCGGCCTTGGCCGCGTAGTAGGGGCTTCCGTGGTGCAGCAGCGTGCCGAAGGCGTGGTCGACCGAGTCGACCACGCCCGCCTCGACCAGCGCCCGGGCCACGTGCGGCCGCCCGACCACCCCGCCCTCGCTGCGGGCGACGATCTCCGCCCAGACGACCGGGTAGCCGTCGGCGGCGAGCGCGGTGACGATCCGCTCCCCCCGGCTCAGCCGCTCCTCGCGCAGCCGTACCCGCTCGGCGGCGAAGGCCGGGTGCAGCGGGTCGAACAGGTACGCCAGCAGGTGCACGCTGATCGGCGACCCCCCGGCGGGGAAGTACCGGCAGGACATCTCCATCCCCGGCACGAGCGTCAGCCCCGGCGGGCGCGCCTCCTCGGCCCGGGCCCAGCCTGCCGTCGTGTCGTGGTCGGTGAGGGCGACGACGTCGAGCCCGGCCGCGGCCGCGGTGGCGATCAGGGCGGCGGGGCTGTCGGTGCCGTCGGAGACCGAGGAGTGGGTGTGCAGGTCGATGCGCACGCCCCCAGCCTGCCGCACCGGCGCGGGGCCCGCCGCAGGGTGGTCGGGTGGACCGGTCAGGACGGCGGGCGGGTGCGTGGGATCGGGGCGGTGTCGTGCCCGCGCCCCGACGTCAGCGGTGGTGGCATGTGCTGTTCGGGGGCCTCGCCGTCCCCCCGGTCGTCGGCGCTCATCGACCCCTCGGCGTCCTCGTCGGAGCTCACCGGGTTGGTGGAGAAGTCAGAGCCGAACATCAGCTCCGACAGCCGCTTGTACAGCGCCTTCGCGTGCGGCAGGTAGGTGATCTCGTCCAGGCCCTGCGCCTGCCCGGCGGACTCGAAGCGGAAGGTGCCGTAGCCCAGCACCTGACCCCAGAAGGTCTCCTTCCAGGTCAGGTCGGTGATCCGGCGCAGGGGCATGACCGCGACGGTCCGGATGATCACCCCCGACGTCATCAGCACCCGCCGGCGGGTGATCAGGAAGTGCCGCACCCACCACTCACCGATGTGCAGCCCGAGGTAGCCCAGCGCGCCGAGCACGACGAGCAGGCCGACGACGGCCCCGGCCCCCGCGTTGTCCAGGTCGAGCTGCAGCACCCACACCCCGACCACGAGGGCCGGGACGCCCCGGGCCAGGGGGCGCGCCAGCACCGCCGGGTGACGGCGGGTGGCGATCACCGGTGGCTCGTCGGGGAGCAGGTACTTCTCGGCGTCCTTGCCCCAGCGGGGCCGCCGGGTACGGGCGCCGGACACGGCCGGGCTAGACCAGGGATTCCACGAAGGCCGACAGCGAGCCGGCCGCGTCACTGAGGGCGCCGCCGGCGCTGCGCACGATGCCGGCCGCATCCTCGGGTCGCTGGATCACGTAGAAGACCACGAACGCGATGGCCAGCCAGGTGAGCACCTTCTTCAGCAAGGTCGCACCGTTTCCCTTCCTCAGGTGGCCAGGCGGACTCGACGGCGACCGGGCGAGCGGGCCGACGGCAGTGCACCACGACGGCCGTCTGGACCGCGTCCCATGAGTAACAGCAGCCCCGCCCGGAACACCACTCGCCACGCCGACCACGTGTCGAACGGATCCACACCGGCCGGTTCGTCACCGCCCGCTCACCGGCCGGGCAGCAGCCGATCGGTCATCGGGCCGAGCGGGAGGTCGGGGTAGACCCGGTCGCGGAGGTCGAGCAGGGAGAGGTCCTCGGCCAGCAACCAGGCAGCCGACGCCGGCCAGGTGACCAGCCACAGCCAGACCCCGTGGGCCTCCCCGACGTAGGCGGCGCGGTCGTCGCCGACCGGGACCAGCCACAGCGGCACCCGCTGCCCGGCGGCCTCGACCGCGACGGTGGAGGGGCCGCCGACGAGCTCGCCCGGGTCGACGCCGGGCAGCCCCGCGTAGCCGCAGCCCAGGCCGGTGCCGGGCTCCTCGGCCACGAGCACCAGTTCGGCCGAGCCGCCGAGCGGGGCCGGGCCGGCGCAGGCGACGACGATCGCCCGGGCCCCGGGCTCACCGCCCCAGGCCAGCCCGGTGACCGCCCACCCGCCGGGCATCGGGTCGGGCACCCAGGCCGGCACCCGGGCATCGGCGCACACCGCACTGATCGCGTCGTGGGCGACCACGGCGGTGTGGTGCAGCGGGGTGACGGCTGCGTGCACGTGGCACCAGCCCTCGTCGGCCGAGCCGGGGCGGACGACCAGCGCCTCGCCGCAGCGCGGGCACACCGGGGAGACACTCATCGCCGCTCACCGTCCTGTTCTGCCGTGGGTTCGTCAAGCATCGCCTCAGCGTCCCGCCGTCCCGGGCACCGGGTCACCGGCCGCCCGTAGGCTCGCCGAGGTGGGCGACCTGCGGCCGGAGGTGGCGTGTGTCGGCGCCGTGGTGCACGACGCGCGAGGCCGGTTGCTGCTGATCCGCCGGGGTCACGCCCCCAGTGCGGGCCTGTGGTCGGTGCCGGGCGGGCGGGTGGAACCCGGCGAGTCCGAGGCCGACGCCGTCGTGCGGGAGACCGCCGAGGAGACCGGGCTGGAGGTGCGCCCGGTGCGGGTGCTGGGCCACGTCCGGATCGACGGGGACGGCGTCGTCTTCACCGTCACCGACTGGCTGTGCACCGTGGTCGAGCCCGAGCCACAGCCGGTGGCCGGGGACGACGCCGACGACGCCGCCTTCGTGGACGCCGCCGGGCTGACCGCGCTGGAGATGGCGCCCGGCGTGCTCACCGCGCTCTCCGGCTGGGGCGTGCTCCCCCACTGAGCTCGCGCGCACCCCGAGCCGGACTCACCTCGAGTCCGACGGCGGCAGCAGGGGCGGTGAGAACACCTGGTCGATGGGGAGCGGCCCGACGTACCGCTGGCAGGTGCACGGGACCTGCTTGAACGCGGTGGGCTCCTTGTCGGAGTCGTACTTGAGCGGGTCGCCGTTCATCATCCCGTGGCACCGCCCGGTCTCCGCGTTGTGCATCGACATGCCGTGACCGCACCCGCAGATCGCCTGGATCGGCTTGGGGGCCCGGTGGCGGCGCCCCTGCACGTAGCCGATGGCCTGCCCCAGCAGCACCGCCCCCACCCCGACGAGGACCGAGATCGGGTCCATCACCCACCGCCCTCTCCGCCGTCGCGGTGGCCGGCGGCGTCCGCCGGCACGGGGTGCCCGGGGCCGGTCACCGACGGACGGGCTCGGGACGCCCGGGCTGCTCCCCGCCGCGGGCCTCGCCGTAGGACCGCTTGGGCACCATGACCTTCCGGCGGAAGACGCAGACCACGGTGCCGTCCTGCTTGTAGCCGATCGTCTCGACGTGGACGACGCCGCGGTCGTCCTTGGAGCGGGACTCGGTCTTGTCCAGCACGGTGGTCTCGCCGTAGATCGTGTCGCCGTGGAAGGTCGGCGCGACGTGCTTGAGCGACTCGACCTCGAGGTTGGCGATCGCCTTGCCGGAGACGTCGGGGACGCTCATGCCGAGCAGCAGCGAGTAGACGTAGTTGCCGACGACGACGTTCTTGCCGAAGTCGGTGGTCTCCGCGGCGTAGTGGGCGTCCAGGTGCAGCGGGTGGTGGTTCATGGTGAGCAGGCAGAACAGGTGGTCGTCGTACTCGGTGACGGTCTTGCCGGGCCAGTGCTTGTAGGTGGCGCCGACCTCGAACTCCTCGTAGTACCGGCCGAACTGCATCTGGCTGCTCCCGCTGGTCGACATCGGGTGACGGACGACGCAGGTGGGACTGCCGGGGCGGCCGGGTGCACGCGTGCGCCCGGCTGCCCGCCACGGAGCGACGATGACCCGTCTGGACGGGCGCCGATCCTACGATGACCCGGTGCCCCTGCAGTCCGCCCCTGAGCTGCCCGCCGAGGCCGAGGTCGAGCGCCTGACCCCGGGTGGGCGGCGCGCCCGACTGGCCGCGGCCGCGATCGTGCTGGCCCTGCTGCTGGCCGGCACGGTGTGGGGGGACGACGACACCTTCCCCTTCGGTCCGTTCCGGATGTACTCCACCCGCGCGAACCCCGACACCCCGGTCGTCTCGACCCGGGTGGTCGGGCTGACCGCCGCGGGCGAGGAGGTCCGCCTCTCCGGGGGTGAGGTGGGGCTGCGCCGGGCCGAGTTCGAGGGTCAGCTGCCCCGGATCCACGAGGACCCCTCGTTGCTCGGGCTCCTCGCCGACTCCTACGCCGAGCGCAACCCCGCCGCCGAGGAGCTGGTGGAGGTGCAGGTCGTGCAGCGCCGCATCGACCTCGAGGGCGGCCAGCGGACCGGCGACGTCACCGACCAGGTGCTGATCGAGTACCAGCTGGAGGACGGCGAGTGAGCACCGCAGCGACCACCCCAGGCACTGCCGCGCCGGTGCGCCCGGAGGTGGCGCCGGCCGTCCCCGGCACGCCCCGCTGGTGGTTCCGCCCGGTGCCGCTGGCCCGGATCGCGGTCTTCCGGGCCATCGCCTACCTGTTCATCCCGGTCGACGTCTTCCTGACCACGGCGTGGGTGCGCGCCCACGCCGACGTGCCCACCGACTGGTACGCGCCGCTGCTCATCGGCCGGCTGCTGAACCTGCCCACCCCGACGCACACCCTCGTGCTGGTCGTCCAGTGGGCGCTGGTGATCGCCGCGGTGGCCGCCGCCACCGGCCGGGCGCCACGGCTGCTCGGCCTCGCCGTCTTCCTCCTCTACTCGGAGTGGATGGTCATCGCGATGAGCTACGGGAAGGTCGACCACGACCGGATCGCCTTCCTGGTCGCCCTGGCGGTGTTGCCGACGATCGGGCGGGCGCGGCTGCGGGACCGGCGCTCCTCGGAGGCCGCCGGGTTCGCGATGGCGGCCGTGCTGGTCACCGTGATGCTCACCTACTTCCTCGCCGCCTGGGCGAAGATCCGGTTCGGCGGCTGGGACTGGGCGACCGGTGCCACGCTGACCCGCGCGCTGGTCCGCCGGGGCACCGACCTGTCGATGTGGACTCTGGACGTGGCCTGGCTGCTGCCGACGGTGCAGTGGGTGATGATCGGGCTCGAGCTGGCGGCACCGCTGATCCTGCTGGTGCGCACCGACCGGGCCCGGATCGGGCTGGTGCTCTTCCTGCTCGGCTTCCACGCGATGGTCTACGCCGGGGTCACGATCATCTTCCTGCCGCACTGCGTCGCGATCCTGTCGATCCTGCCGTGGGAGCGACTGACGGTGCTCCAGCGCCGCGACAGCCCGGCCGGACTGCCGGCGGTGCCCGGGACCCCCGCCCCAGGCTGACCCGCCCGACCGGCGGCTGCGCTGTGCCGCGCCGGCGTCAGAGCATGGCACCGATCCGGGCGGCCATCTCGGCCTCGTGCTGCTGGTAGGCCGAGGAGACGCTGGTGAGCAGCTGCCCCATGCCGGTGAGCGCCTCGCTCACCCCCTGACTGGACAGCCGCCACTTCTCGTAGAGCTCGCTGAACTGCACCGCGGCCTGACTGTCGGTCCAGCCCTCCAGCACCGAGCTGTTGATCCCGGCGGACAGCGTCGCGTGCCGGGCCGAGGTGTCGGCGGCCTCCGCCCGGCACCGCCCTGCCATCGTGTCCAGCGTCGCGATGTCGACCTTCATGACTTCTCCTCAGCTGCCGGGGACGTCCCGGCGGGTCCGAACGTAGGGCCGCCGCGGCGCGCGCGACCGCGGCTGTCCACAGCCCACCCGGTCGTCCACAGATGTCGATCGAGACCCCCGCGACCGCGTCGGCCACCGGCACCATCACCGGGTGGTCAGGTCCCCGGTGCGGTGTCCCGCATGACGTCGACGCCCGGCGAGCACACCGCCCGCTGCTGGACGCTGCAGGCGCCCGACGGCGTCCTCGACGTCGAGGTACGGGCACCCGAGGAGGCCGTGCTCGGCGACGTCCAGGCGTGCCTGTCCGACCGGCTCCGCCTCCCCCCGGCCCAGCTGTGGTCCGGGTCGAGCGCCCTGCCGGCCAGCACCCCGCTGACGTCGGAGGCCCTGCGCCACGGCGCGCTGCTCGGGTGGGGCCGCCCCGGCCCCCGCGACCCGGCCGACGGCGGCGCACTCGAGCTACACGTCGTGGCGGGAGCCGACGCCGGCCGTACCGTCGCGCTCGGCAAGGGGGTGCTGGTCGTCGGCCGCGGCGCGGCCTGCGGGCTGACGCTCGAGGACCTGGACGTCTCGCGACGTCACGTCGTCGTGTCCGTGGCCGAGGGCCGGGTCACGGTCGCCGACCTGGGCTCCTCCAACGGCACCACGATGACCGACCGCTCCGGTGCGACCACCCCCGTGGGTGCCGATGCGCAGGAGTGGCCGGTCGACTCGACGCTCCGGGTGGGTGCCAGCGCTCTGCGGCTGACCGGCCCCCGTGGCGCCGGTCTGGAGTGCGCCGCCGCGCCGGCGGGGCGGGTGCACGTCCGTCCTCTCCCGATGACCCCGCCTGCTCCGGGGAGCACGACGGTGCTCCGGCCGACGCCCCCGTCCGAGCCGTCACGGCGACGGCTGGGCTGGGTCGCCGTCGCGCTCCCGGCGTTCGGCGGGGTGCTGATGGCCTGGCTCCTGGCCACACCGCACTTCCTCTTCTTCGCCCTGCTGAGCCCGGTCGTCGCCGTGGCCAACTGGTCGTCGGACCGACTGTCCGGCCGCCGCGGCCACCGCCGGGAGGTCGCCGAGCACGCCGTGGCGCTCGCCCGGGCCGATGCCGAGCTCAGCCGTGCGGTCGCGGCGCACCGCGCGGCACAGGAGGCCGAGCACCCCGACCTCGCCCTGCTGGCTGCCGCGGCGCGTCGGCGCAGCAGCCCGTTGTGGTCCCGGAGCAGCGCCGCCGCCCCGCTCAGCGTGCGGCTGGGCACGGGTCCGGGCGCCACCACCGTCACCACCGCCGAGCCCGGCGGGAACCGTTCCGCCGTCCTGGCCGAGCACCTGCCGGTGGCGCTGCCGCTGCCCACCGGGACGGGTCTGGGGGTCGTGGGGCCGCGGCCGGCAGTCCTCGGCGTGGCGCGCGCACTGGTCTGCCAGCTGGCCGTGCTGACCCCTCCGGCGGGCCTGCGGATCGTGCTCGTGAGCGGCCAGCCCGAGCTCGCGGACTGGCGGTGGTGCCGCTGGCTGCCGCACCTGCAGGGGGTGGTCGTCCCGGGCGAGCCCGTCCCCGACCGGCTGCTGGCCGTGCTGTCCGGCGCCCCGACCGCGGGAGCCGACGCCGAGCCCCGGACGCTGGTCGTGCTGGACGGGCCGGTCGACCAGGCGACCGCAGCCCTGGTCGCGCGGGCGGGCGAACGGGCCGTGTGGCTGGAGGTGGCCGGGTCCGAGGCCGCCCTCCCGCTGCCGGCGCTGGCCCGTCTCCAGGTCGCCGGGGAGACCGGCACCGGAGGCCGGTTGCGACTGCCCGGCGCCGACCAGGAGCGGCTCGTCGACCTGGACGCGGTCGGCCCGGCGACGGCCGACCGGATCGCGCGGGACCTGGCCCGGCTCGCCGTCCCGGCGTCCGCCGGTGAGCTGCCCGACGCGGCCCGACTGCTCGACCTCCCGGCCTCCGGGCTCCGGCTGGACCCGGGCCACGAGCAGGTGTCCGGCGCCTGGGACCGGGTGCGCAGCCGCCTCCTGGCCACGGTGGGCGTCGCCGGCGACGGGCCGGTGGGGATCGACCTGGTCGCCGACGGCCCGCACGCACTCATCGCCGGCACCACCGGCGCGGGCAAGTCGGAGCTGCTGCAGACCCTGGTGGCCAGCCTGGCCCAGCACCATCCGCCGGACCGGTGCAGCTTCCTGCTGATCGACTACAAGGGCGGAGCGGCCTTCGGGGAGGCGGCGGCGCTCCCGCACACGGTGGGGTTGCTGACCGACCTGGACCCCCAGTCCACGGCGCGGGCGCTGCGGTCCCTGTCGGCGGAGCTGACCCGCCGGGAACGCCTGCTGGCCGAGCACGGCGTGCGGGACCTCGCCTCGCTGCCGGTGCCGGTCGCCGCCAGCCGCCTGGTGATCGTGGTCGACGAGTTCGCCACCCTGGCCGAGGAGCTCCCGGCCTTCGTCAGCGGCCTGGTGGGCATCGCCCAGCGCGGCCGGTCGCTCGGCGTGCACCTGGTGCTGGCCACGCAGCGCCCGGCCGGTGTGGTGAGCCCGGAGATCCGGGCGAACTGCTCGCTGCGGATCTGCCTGCGGACCACGGACGAGGGCGACGCCCGGGACGTGCTCGGCAGCACTCTGCCCGCGCACCTGCCCCCCGACCGTCCGGGCCGGGCCTACCTGCGGACCGGCAACGGGCCGGCCGTGCTCCTGCAGGTGGCGCAGGTCTCCGGCCGGTCGGCGCCGACCGTGGCACCGCTGACCGTCGCCCGGCGTCCGTGGCCGCCACGGCCAGGTCCATCGCAGCCCGGGGAACCGGGCGGCGGCGAAGGCCCCAGTGACCTGCAGCGGCTGGTCCGGGCACTCGCGGAGCGGGCGCGGGCGGACGGGATCAGCCCGCCGCACCGCCCCTGGCTCCCCCCGCTGCCCGACGAGCTCCCCGCCGCCGCTCTCGACCGCTGGTCGTCGGGGGCACCGGCGTCCCGGCTCCGGCTCGGCCTGCGCGACTCCCCCGACACGCAGCTGCAGACCCCGCTGGAGCTGGACCTGGCCACCGGTGGCGGCTGGTTGGTGGTGGGTGGCCCCCGGAGTGGGCGGACCACCGCGCTGCGCACCGTGCTGGGCGAGGCGGTCCACCACCTGCCGCCCGGGCGCCTGCAGGTGCACGTGCTCGACCACGGCGGCGGGAGCCTCGCGGGGCTGGCCCGCGGCCTGCTGCACACGGGCACGGCCGTCGGCCGGGACGACGCGCACCGCACGGTGCGGCTGCTGGCGCGCCTGACCGAGGAGGTGGACCGGCGCCGTGGCGGTGGCGGTGGCGGCGATGAGGGGCACCACGGACCGCACCTCCTCCTGCTGGTCGACGGCTACGAGAGCGTGGCCGCACAACTGGAGGCCGCCGACCCCGCCATCGGTGCGGCGGCGCTGCTGCGGCTCGCGCGGGACGGCGCCGCCGTCGGCCTGACCGTCGCACTCACCGCCGAGCGCGCCGTCCCCGGTGGCCGGCTGGCCGGCGCTGTCCGCGAACGCCTGGTGCTGCCGCTGCCCGACCGGGCCGACTACGCGGTGGCCGGCGTGGCCGGGCGGGCGGTGCCCGGCCACCGCCCGCCCGGGCGCGCCCTGGTCGGCGAGGAGGCCGCCGAGTGCCAGCTGGCGCTGCCCCGCACTCCACTGGTGCCCGCCGTCGACCCGCCGGGCGCACCGTGCCCACCGCCCGTACGGGTGGTCGAGCTGCCCGACGACCCGCGCCTCCCGCTTGCCGGCCCGACCTCCACCATCGCCGGACAGGCCGGTGACGGACACCGGACGTGGTGGTTGCCCATCGGCCCCGGCGGCGACGCCGGTGCGGCGGTCGGCGTGGACCTCGCGCGCACCGGCGGCCTGCTGGTGGTCGGGCCTCCGGGCAGCGGCCGCTCCAGCGCCCTGCGGGCCTTCGGCGCGCACGGCCGGTCGGCCGGGGCCGCCGTCCTGACGCTGGTCTCCGAGCCGACCCCCGCGCCGCTCACCGCGGAGAGCCCAGCGGCCGACGGTCGGCCGCAGCCCGCCTGCGCTCAGCTGTCGAGCACGGACGCCGCAGGGGTGCGCAGCTGGCTGGCCCGGCACGAGGAACGCCGGGTCCTCGTGCTCGCCGACGACCTGAGCTCGCTCTCCGACGAGGTCGGCGACGTGCTCACCGCGCTCGGCTCCGCGCCCGGCCGGACGGCGGTCGTCGGCGCCGGGACCGCGGCGGAGGTCGCCGGGGCGTTCCGCGGTCCGGCTGCCGCGCTGCGCCGCGGCCGCACGGCTGTGCTGCTGCGGCCGGCACCCGGGGACGCCGAGCTGCTCGGGCTCCGGCTGCCCCGCACGCCGCTGCCCGCGCGGCCGGGTTCGGGCTGGCTGGTGACGCCGCAGGAGGTCACCCGGGTGCAGGTCGCCCGGCACCGCCACGAGCCGGTCGACGCGTGAGGGAGGACCGACCGGTCAGAGCAGCTCGAGCGCCGGGCCGATCTCCTGGGTCGCGTACCAGGCCAGCTCGTGCCCCTCCGCCTGGTCGACGACGAACTGCGCCTCCTCGCTCCCCAGGTCGGCCTCCAGCACGACGGCGGTCGCCGCGCGGACGTCCGCCTCCGCCTCGGCCCCGTCGATGAGCGCACTGGCGATGTCGGAGGTGGCCAGGTCGGCCGTGGTGCGGGCGGCACCGGCGTCGGCCCCCTCGTCCTGGATGGGGGTCACCGAGGTCTCCGGGACGTCCGCAGCGAGCACCACCCGGCGGCGGGCGGCCAGCGGGTCGACGTCCAACAACCGGAGACTCGCCCGCGCCGCCGCGAGCAGGGCCGCGTACTCCAGCTCCTCGGCGTCGTCGCTCAGTTCGTAGAAGTCCCGCAGCTGCGGGGTGACCGTGAAGACCGTGTGCGGTCCCTCCAGTCGGCCCTCGTCGAGCAACCGCTGCAGCACGGTCGTCGTGGCCGGCAGGTACACGCGCACCGGTTCGCCTCCTCCAGGTCGAGAGTTCCAGCGACATCAACGCCGCTGACCCGACGATCTTCCCAGTCCCGCGTCAGCTGAGCGCCGCGCGCCCGCGAGCGGTGGGAGCAGCAGAGCCCTCCGTCAGCTCGACGCCTCCACCAGGTAGGCGATCTCCTGCTCGATGAGGTCGGCGAGGACGTCGACGTCGCTGACGCTGTCCCGGTCCGCGTTCAACCCGAAGTAGACGGTGCCGTCGTAGCTGGTCAGCCCGATCGCCAGCCCCTGACCACGGACCAGCGGCACCACCGGGTAGACCTCGACCATCCGCGCGGGGCCCGCGTAGAGCGGCACCTGCGGGCCGGGCACGTTGGTGACCACCAGGTTGAACAGCCGCCGGGAGAGCCCGCTGGCGGCGCGGGCACCCAGGGCGTGCAGCGTCGGCGGGGCGAAACCCGACAGCGCGCTGAGCGTGTCCGCACCGACCGACTGCCCGCTGGGCGCCAGGCCGCGCATGGCGAAGCTGATCCGGGCCAACCGCACCCGCGGGTTCGGCTCCCCCACCGGCAGGTCGACCAGGAACGACCGGACCTCGTTGGCCGCACCGTCCTCCTCGGCCCGCACCGACACCGGGACCAGGGCCCGGATCGAGGTGCTGCCCACCACCGGCTCCCCCCGGGAGAGCAGCCACTCCCGCAGTGCGCCGGTCACCGAGGTCAGCAGGACGTCGTTGACCGTGCCGCCGTGCGCCTTGCGCACCGTCCGCAGGTCGTCCAGGGAAGCGCGGGCGACGGCCACCCGGCGCTGCCGCCCGATGGGTGCGTTCAGCGGGCTCACCGGCGCCGGGGACACCGCGGTGCGGGCGACCGCAGCCACCAGCCCGCCGGCCACCCCGGCCCAGCGGGTCGCGGTGGCCCGCAGGTCACCCGCTGCCGTCCGGGCGGTCTCGAGCACCGCCGAGGGGCGCTGCAGGTAGTCCTCCACTGCCTCCCAGACCAGGGCGGCGGACCCCGGCGGACGGCGCGGGCGCCACTCGTCCGCTGCCGTCGGAGCGGGATCAGCGTCCGGGTCCGGGTCGAGGATGACCTGCCCGATGTCGATGGCCCCGAGCCCGTCGACGAGCGCGGGGTGGGTCTTGGTCACCACCGCCGTGCGGTCGCCGGCCAGCCCCTCGACGAGGTACATCTCCCACAGCGGCCGGCTGAGGTCCAGCGGCCGGGCGGTGAGCCGGGCGACCAGGTCCAGCAGTTGCTCCTCGGTGCCGGGACGGGGCAGCGCGGACCGCCGGACGTGGTAGCTCACGTCGAAGTCGGGGTCGTCGACCCAGGCCGGGTTGGCCAGGTGGCCGGGCACCTCGAGCACCTTCTGCCGGTACCGAGGCACCAGGGGCAGCCGGGCGCGCACCAGTTCGATCAGCGCGTCGTGGTCCAGCGTCCCGGACGGGCACTCCAGGACCAGCACCGCACCGACGTGCATCGGGGTGCCCGGTTCCTCGAGGTACAGGAAGGACGCGTCCAACGCGGTGAGCCGTTCGACCAACGTGACCTCCCTCACTGGTGCTGCGTCCACGCTACGGGCCGGGCCCACGTCCGCTGACCCCACCCCCTGCCCGGCCCCGCGGGAGCACCGCCGCCCGGCCGGCGCCGCTCAGCGGGAGCGCCGCCGCCGACGACCGCCCGGCTCGGTGGCCCCGCTGAGCTGCGCGGCCAGCGTGCGCAGTCCGGTGCGCAGTGCGGAGGCGGGTGCGACCTCGGCCAGCGTCCGCCCGGCCGCCAGGGCGGCGTCGGTGGCCCGCCGGTCGGCCGGGAGGAAGGCGCGGACCTCGCGGCCGGCGAAGCGGCTCAGCGCACCGGCGATCTCCTGCCGCGCGTCACCGGGCACCGGACCCCGGCGGAGCTGGTTGACCACCACGACCGGCTCCACGTCCGGCAGCACCTCGCGCAGCTCGGCCAGTGCCCGGACGGTGCGCTGTAGGGCGACCGGGTCGGCGCCGCTGACGCAGAGCACCTCATCGGCCTCCTCCAGCACGGTGAGGGTGGCCCCGTTCCGGCGCGGAGCTGCGGTGTCGAAGGAGAGCTCCTCGTCCTCCTCCAGACAGAACCCGCAGTCGACGACGGTCAGCGCTGCCAGGCGCCGCGCCTCCTCGAGCACCACGGCGACGGCCTGCGGCCGCAGCTCGGGCCACCGGTCGGCCCGGGCCAGGCCGGTCAGCACCCGCAGGTGCGGGTCCACCGCCCACGCCAGACGCGCCAGCGCGGCGACGTCCAGGGTCCCCGCCGCCGCCTGCCGGGCGGCGGCTGCGACGCCGGGTGACTCGTCCAGCAGGCCCAGCACCTGGGCGACCACCCCGCCGTAGACGTCGGCGTCCACCAGCAGCGTGGACACCTCCAGCCGCGCCGACTCGTCCGCGAGCCCGACGGCCACGGTGGTGCGGCCGGGCGCCCCGGTCGGCCCCCAGACCGCGACGACCCGTCCCCGACCGGCCGGGCGGGTCGACTCCTCGGGCGGGAGCCCCAGCACCGGCAGCGCCGACCGTGGGTCACCGACGTCGTGGCCACCCACCGGCCCGCCGCTCACCGCGTCCCGCAGCGCGCGGGCGATCTCCTCGGCCGGGGCGTCGGCGGGCAGCACCCGGACGACGCCGAGCTGGCGGAGCCGGTCGGCCGCCCGGGTGTCGCCGGGTTCGACCAGCCCGACGACCGCGATGCCGGCGGCGGTCAACCGGGCCACCGCCGCGCCGTCCAGCCGGCGCAGCTCGGCCGACAGGAGCGCCGCCTGGCCGGTGCCGGTCGTCGCGGCGGCCAGCAGGTCGGCGACGTCGACGCAACGCCGGACGACGGTGACCCCGTGGTCCTCACGGTCCAGCGCCCCGACGAGCTCGGACTCCCAGGACGCGCCGGTGACCGCGGTGATGACCTGCAGGGCCATCAGTCGGTCGGCCCGGCCGGGACGGCCCCGGCCGCGGCGCCGCCGGGGCCGGCCGTGGCCTCGACGGAGTTCCGGACGACGACCACCAGGCCCCGCCCTCCGATGGAGGCGAGCACGTCGGCAGCGTCCTCGGCGGCCACGGCGACCACCACCTGCACGGTCGAGGTGGCGGTGGAGAGCACGCCGTCCCCACGCCCGGTGACCGCCTGCACCGGTGCACCGGACACCACGACGTCCACCCCGCCACCGGTCGGCGCGGAACCGCCCACCACCGGGTCGGCCACGGCGTAGACGTCCACCACCTGCCCGCGGTCGAGCCCGGGCGGGACGTAGCCGGCCTGCACCGGCAGCGCGAGCTGCACCAGGTCACCGGCCTCCTCGAGCACCGATCGCGGCAGCAGCTCCCCGGCCCGGACCGCGCGGGCCAGCACCCGGCCGGCGGGTCGGGTGCTGGTGGCCAGGTAGGCCTCCGCGACGTCGTCCAGCCGGACGGCGACCGGCACGAGGTCGGCGTCGGACAGCACGGTGCCGGCCGCCAGGTCACCGGCCGCCGACCAGACGGGCACGGTCGCGTCCGCGGCCGTCACCACCCGGGCGCCGACCAGCACCGAGCCGAGGACCAGCAGGACCCCGAGCACCAGCCGCAGGTCCAGCCAGCGGGGCGGGCGGACCCGGCGGGCCGCCGGGCCGGGTGGAGCCGTGTCGGTGCGCGCGCCGGACGGCGCCGCGGTGGGCGCGCTCATCGGTCGGTCATCCCTCGCCCGGTCATCCCTCGCCTGCCTGTCCGTCTCCGGCCGGTCACCCGGCTGACCTCGCCGTACGGGGTCGCGGGGGGAGATCATGACCGAGGGGCGAGCCGGTGCGCAGCCGTTGTCCACACCTTCGGGTGGACCGTCCGGGCCACTGTCACCCGACTGCCACACTGGCGGGCACCTTCGACGGGAGAACACCGACCCCATGGCCACCCAGCGCTTCCTGACCCTCGACGACGTCGCGGAGATCCTCAACGTCTCCTGGTCACAGGCCTACGCACTGGTGCGCCGCAAGGAGCTGATCGCCATCCAGATCGGCGGGCGGGGCCAGTGGCGGGTCGAGAAGGACGAGCTGGAGCGGTTCATCCAGCAGAAGTACGCCGAGGCGCGCTCCTCGGCCGTCACGGAGGAGCCGGTCCCGGACGACGCCGAGGTCGACTCCACCCGCTGAGCCGATCGCCGGGTGCTCAGCCGAACGCCGGCCCGGCCGTCCGGAGCGCGACGAGCGCGCCCAGTGACACCGCCCGCACCCCGGTGACCACCCCACGACGGCGGGGCTCGTCGACGGGGTGCTCGGCCAGCTCCAGGAAGTCCGCGCCGACCCGGTCGACCGTGCCGGCCAGCACGGCGCCGTCCGCCAGCAGGCAGTGCAGGGCGGCCCGGTCCCGGGCCAGCGCCCGCGCCGCCCGCCGGAGGTCCAGCGACCGGTCGACGACGCCCTCCGCGGCAGCCGCGGCGGTCACGGCGGTGAGCCCGGACACCGCGCGCACCGCACCCAGCGCGACCAGCACCTCGCGGTGCTGCTGATCGACCAGCAGCACCCAGTCGACGCCCACGTCGACCAGCCGCCCGGCCAGCTCACCGGCGCCGCAGCTGAGGGAGACCTCCTGCCCGGTCGCGCCCCGCAGCCGGTCGGCGAGCCGGATCCGGCCGTGCTCGGCGCGCGCCCGGGAGGCCTCGTCGGCCTGGTCGACGGCGGCCTCCTGCTCCGCCATCTGGGCCTCGAGGTCGGAGAAGAGCTGCTCCCAGCGCATGGACGGAGGCTAGTCCGTCCACAGATCCTTGCGTTTGGTTGCATTTGCTTTCGTTGATGGTGTTTGGTCATCGCTGTGACCGGAGTGGGCATGTCCGCGGTGCGCTGGACGGCGACGACGACGACGTTCGTCCTCGTCGCCGGCGGCCTGCGCTGGCTCGGACCCGGGCCGGGAGCGGTCCGCACTGCGCTGGCCGACCCGCAGCGGCTGGTCGACACCGCCGGTCCGGACGCCCTGGTGCTGGTGGCGGTGACCGCGCTGGCCTGGGCGTGCTGGGCCTGGGGCGCGCTCGGCCTGCTGCTGACCGCAGCGAGCGCCGCCCCGGGCCTGGCCGGTCGGACGGCCGGGGTGCTGCTGCGCGGCGTGCTGCCCGCCGGCGCCCGGCGGGTCGCGGCCATCGCGATCGGCGTGGGCCTCAGCACCGCGGCGCCCATCGCACTGCCCGCCGGAGCGAGCCCACTGGTCACCGCCTCGGCCGAGACGAGCGCTCCCGGGACGGACTGGTCGTCGGGCTCCCCCGCGCCCGTGGTGCAGGCCGACTGGCCGGGCGGACCGGGGACCGACCTGCCCGGTTCCCCGCCCGCGGTCCCCGACTGGCCCGGACCAACGGCCGGGGAGCACGTCGTCCTCCGCGGCGACTGCCTGTGGGACATCGCCCGCGACTGGCTCACCGGTCGCCGGCCCGGGCACCCGGTCGCCGACGCCGAGATCGCCTCCGCCGTGCAGGCGTGGTGGCAGGCCAACGCCGCCGTCATCGGCCCCGATCCGGACCTGCTGCTGCCCGGTCAGGTGCTGCGGCCCCCGACCTGACCCCGCCGCCCGCCCCGATCCGCCGTTCCCCGTCGTCCCGAGGAGACACCGATGACCGCCTCGCCGAGCCTCGCCCCTGCACCACCTGCGCCCCCGTCGCTGACCGCCGCTCCGGCGCCGGCGCCCCGGCGGCTGCACCTGGTCGCCGTCCCCACGCCCGGACCTCCGCTGGAGGACCCGCGCGTGCCGGTGCGGCTGCTGGTCCCGGGCCGGCGTACACCACGGCCGACACCTCCGCCCGGTCCGCGGCCGCGCCTGGACCAGCCGGTCCGGCCGGCCGGTGATGCGGCGGACTTCGGTCCGGCCTGGACGCGCCGGGCCGAGCTGCCCGACCCGCAGGCAGCCGGACGGCGCCTGGTCACCCTCACCCTCGAGGCGTTCGCCGGCCGCCGGCCGATCGGCCAGTTGCAGTCACTGGTGAGCCCGGCGCTCTTCCAGGCCCTCAGCGGTCGCCGCCGGCCGCGCTGGTGCACCGAGGGGACCGCACCGCTGCTGCTGGGCTCGGTGCGGGTCTGCGAGCCGGTGGACGGGGTGGCCGAGGTCAGCGCCGTGGCCCGACGGGGAGGGCGGGCACACGCGGTCGCGGCACGCCTGGAGGGGATCGACGGGCGCTGGCGTTGCACGGCGCTGCAGATCGGCTGACGGAGGTCCGGTCCCGCGCCCGCCGAGCGAGGCCGTGCCCACACGCCGACGCCCCGCCGACCAGTGGTCGGCGGGGCGTCGGTGGGTTCAGTGCGTCAGCCTGCGACGCCGTGGCACTGCTTGTACTTCTTGCCCGAACCGCACGGGCACGGGGCGTTGCGCGGGGTCTCCTTGGTGCCGGTGACGGTCGCGGTCTTCGCGGCCTTCGCCCGGCCGCTGTCCTTGGCCGAGGTGTCGAGGCTGGGCGCGCTGTAGGTCAGCTCCCCCTGCTCCGGCGCCTCCAGACCCTTGATCTCCAGCTCCGGTGCGGCATCCGCCGGCTCTGCTGCAGCCGTCCCGGCAGGCTCCGGCGCGGCGGCCTCCGGTGCGGCGGCCTCCGGTGCGGCGGCCTCCGGTGCGGCGGCCTCCGGTGCGGCAGCGGCGACGGGGGCCGGCTTGCGGGTGCGCCGAGCCGAGCTCGTCGTCCCGCTGCCGTTGCCGTCGGACGTCGGCGCGGCCGCCGGCGCCGGGGCAGCCGGGGCAGCACCGTTGCCGTCGGCGGCAGCTGGGGCGGCAGGAGCGGTCGGCTCGGCAGCGGGAGCGGGAGCGACCGGCGCTGCGGCCGCCGCCTGGGCTGCGGCCTGCCGGGCCAGCACCCGCTCGGTGCCGGCCTGCGCCCGGGCGAGCGCCTCCGCCTCGGCGGCGGCCTGCTTCTGCGCGGCCTCCGTGGCCTGCTGCTCCTTGGTCTTGACCTCGAGGTTGAAGAGGAAGCCGAGGGACTCCTCCTTGATGCCGTCGAGCATCGCGTTGAACATGTCGTAGCCCTCGCGCTGGTACTCCACGACCGGGTCGCGGTTGGCCATCGCGCGCAGGTGGATGCCGGCCCGCAGGTAGTCCATCTCGTAGAGGTGCTCGCGCCACTTGCGGTCCAGCACCGTGAGCAGCACCCGCCGTTCGAGCTCACGCATGACCTCGGAGCCGAGCGACTCCTCGCGGATCGCGTAGGCGGCGTGCACGTCGGCGAGCAGCTCCTCCTTCAGCACGTCCGCGGTCAGCGCGGCCTGGTCACCGTCGGCGACCCGGTGCAGCAGCTCCTGCCGGTCCAGGCCCACCGGGTACAGCGCCTTGAGGCCGCTCCACAGCTGCTCGAGGTCCCAGTCCTCGGCGTAACCGGTCTCGGTGGCACCGCTGACGTAGGCGATGACGACGTCGTCGACCATCGTCTGCACCTGCACGTGCAGGTCCTCGCCGTCGAGCACCTTGCGCCGCTCGTCGTAGATGACCGTGCGCTGCCGGTTGAGCACCTCGTCGTACTTGAGGACGTCCTTGCGGACCTCGTGGTTCTGCTGCTCGACCTGGGTCTGCGCCGACAGGATCGCCCGGCTGACCATCTTCGACTCGATCGGCTGGTCGTCGGGGACCCGCAGCGTGGTCATCATCGACTCGAGCATCGGGCCGTTGAACCGGCGCATCAGGTCATCGCCCAGCGACAGGTAGAACCGCGACTCCCCCGGGTCGCCCTGGCGCCCGGACCGCCCACGCAGCTGGTTGTCGATCCGCCGGCTCTCGTGCCGCTCGGTGCCCAGCACGTACAGGCCGCCGGCCTCGGTCACCTGGTCGTGCTCGGCCTTGACCTGCGACTTGGCCGATGCCAGCGCCTCGTCCCAGGCGGCCTCGTACTCCTCCGGGGTCTCCGCCGGGGACAGGCCCTTGGCGCGCAGCTGCTCGTCGGCGATGAACTCGGCGTTGCCGCCCAGCTGGATGTCGGTGCCGCGGCCGGCCATGTTGGTGGCGACGGTGACCGCACCGAGCCGCCCGGCCATCGCGATGATCGACGCCTCCCGGGCGTGGTTCTTCGCGTTGAGCACCTCGTGCGGGATGCCCCGCTTGAGCAGGTACTTGGCCAGCAGCTCGGACTTCTCCACGCTCGCGGTGCCGACCAGCACCGGCTGGCCCGCCTCGTGCCGCTCGGCGATGTCCTCGACCACGGAGTCGAACTTGGCCTTCTCCGTCTTGTAGATGACGTCGGCGCGGTCGGCGCGCACCATCGGCCGGTTCGTCGGGATGGGCACGACGCCGAGCGAGTAGGTCTGGGAGAGCTCGGCGGCCTCGGTCTGGGCCGTGCCGGTCATCCCGGAGAGCTTCTCGTAGAGCCGGAAGTAGTTCTGCAGGGTGATCGTGGCGAGGGTCTGGTTCTCGTCCTTGATCTTCACCCGCTCCTTGGCCTCGATGGCCTGGTGCATGCCCTCGTTGTAGCGCCGGCCGGAGAGCACACGGCCGGTGAACTCGTCGACGATGAGGACCTCGCCGTCGGTGACGATGTACTGCTGGTCCTTCTTGTAGAGCTCCTTGGCCTTCAGCGCGTTGTTCAGGTAGCTGATCAGCGGGGTGTTGGCGGCCTCGTAGAGGTTCTCGATGCCGAGCTGGTCCTCGACGAACTCCACACCCTCCTCGCTGATGGAGATGGTCCGCTTCGCCTCCTCGACCTCGTAGTGCCGGTCGCGCTTCATCAGCGGGGCGATGCGGGCGAACTCGCCGTACCACTTGGCGCTGGTCTCGGCGGGGCCGCTGATGATCAGCGGGGTGCGGGCCTCGTCGATGAGGATCGAGTCGACCTCGTCGACGATGGCGAAGGCGTGCCCGCGCTGGACCAGGTCGTTGCGGCTCTGCGCCATGTTGTCGCGCAGGTAGTCGAAGCCGAACTCGTTGTTCGTGCCGTGGGTGATGTCCGCGGCGTACTGCTCGCGGCGCACGTCGGGGCGCTGGCCGGAGACGATCGTGCCGACCGACAGGCCGAGGAAGCGCTGCACCCGGCCCATCCACTCGGCGTCGCGCTGGGCGAGGTAGTCGTTGGTGGTGACCACGTGCACGCCGTCACCGCTGAGCGCGTTGAGGTAGGCCGGCAGCAGACCGGTCTGCGTCTTGCCCTCACCGGTCTTCATCTCGGCGATGTTCCCGAGGTGCAGTGCCGCACCACCCATCAGCTGCACCCGGTAGTGCCGCTGGCCCAGCGTCCGACTGGTCGCCTCGCGGACCACGGAGAAGGCCTCGGGGAGCAGGTGGTCGAGGGTCTCCCCGTCGCCGTAGCGCGCCTTGAACTCATCGGTCTTCGCGCGCAGCTCGGCGTCGGTCAGATCGGTGACGTCGGGCTCCAGGGCCTCGACCGCGTCGGCGATCTTCGTCAGCCGTCGGACGATCTTGCCCTCACCGGCACGCAGGATCTTGTTGAACACCACGACCCCAGCGTAGGCGGCGCGGCTGTGAAGCGGTCCCGGCGCGGCCGAGCGTCCTGCCCGGAGCCCCGGACTCGTACCCTCCGCGACGTGTCTTCCGCCTCAGACTCCTCGCCTCCCCCGCTGCTCGGACCCGGGGTGGTGGCCTTCTTCACCGAGCGGCACCTGGCCACGCTGACCACCCTGCGCGCCGACGGCAGCCCGCACGTCGTGCCGGTCGGCGTGACCGTGGACGCCGACACCGGCATCGCCCGGGTGATCACCTCGGGGACCTCGGCGAAGGTCCGGCACGTGCGGGGCGGGCAGACCCGGGTCGCGGTCTGCCAGGTCGACGGCAAGGTGTGGACGACGCTGGAGGGGACGGCGACGGTGCGCGAGGACGCCGGGTCCGTCGCCGACGCCGAGGCCCGGTACGCCGTCCGCTACCAGCAGCCGCGGGTCAACCCGGCCCGGGTCGTGCTGGAGATCTCGGTCGACCGGGTGCTGGGCAACGCCGAACGCTGGCGGGGTCTCGGGCAGGAGGAGGAGTGACCGGGATGGACCTGAGTGGCATCGACCTGACCACCGAGGTGGTCCGCACCGACCGGCTGGTGCTGCGCCCCTTCCGCGAGGACGACGTCGACCCGGTGCTGGCCGCCTGTCAGAGCCCGGACATCGCGCGCTGGATCGCGGCGGTGTCGGTGCCCTACACCCGTGCCGACGCCGCCGGGTGGGTCACCGGCGAGGCGCCGGCCATGCGGCGCGAGGGCACCGGCCTGACCGTGGCGATCGAGGCCGACGGGCGGCTCGTCGGGTCCGGCGGCGTGCACCGGATCGGTCAGCACCCGATGGGCCCGGAAGTGGGCTACTGGATCGCCCCCGAGGCCCGCGGCCACGGGTACGCCGCAGAGGCGGCGCATGCGCTCGCCGAGTGGGCGATCGGGCTGGGTGCGCACCGGGTGTACCTGGTCGCCGACGTGCTCAACATCGGGTCCCAGACCGTCGCCCGCCGGGCCGGGTTCACCCAGGAGGGCGTGCTGCGGTCCTACCTGGCCTACCGCGACGGCAGCCGGGGCGACGCCGCGGTCTTCTCCCGGCTCCCCGGCGACTGAAGGAGGACCTCCCCCCACCACTCCCGAGCTCGTGGCGGGCCCCTGCCGGGAGGCCGACGCGGACGAGCCGCCCTCCGCCGGTGCGGAGGGCGGCTCGCCGGGGCGACCGGGTCAGGCGTGCGCGGGCTCGAGGTCTCCCGCAGCCGCGGACGCCGCGATGGCTGCCGCGTCGTCGTCCTCGGCGGCCGCCGGGGCGCCGAGCCGGATCAACCCGTAGTCGAACGCGTGCCGGCGGTAGACCACCGAGGGGACCCCGGTGTCGGCACAGAGGAACAGGAAGAAGTCGTGGCCGACCATCTCCATCTCGTAGAGGGCCTGGTCGACGTGCATCGGCGTGGCCGGGTGGACCTTCTCCCGGACGATCTGGCCGGGCAGGTGCTCGTCCAGGTCGGTCGTCAGGGGCCCGTCGGCCAGCGCGGCCTCGACGTCGGCGGACGTCCCGTCCAGAGCCGGCTCAGGGGTGGTGACCACCGCGGGGAGCGCCGCCTCCTCGACAGCGGGGACGCTGTCGATCCGCACGCTGGGCGGCGTGCGGCGGCCGTGGTGCACGCGGCGACGGTCGTTCGCCCGTCGCATGTGGTTCTCCAACTTGCCGGCCGCGAGTTCCAGCGCGGCGTAGAAGTCGGGGGCAGAGGCTTCGGCGCGGGCCACCGGCCCCTTGCCCCGCAGCGTGATCTCCACGCGCTGGGCGTTGGCTGACTGTCGAGGGTTCTTCTCGTGCAGCAGCTCCACGTCGATGCGGATGACCTTGCCGTCGAACCGTTCCAGCTGGCCGACCTTGTCCTCCACCTTCTGGCGGAAGTGCTCCGGCACCTCGACGTTACGACCACGGACCACGATCTCCATGGGACCTCCCGGTTGAGCGGGGTGTGATCAACCCGACGCTAGACGCCTTGTCCCGGTCCCGACAGTGGAAGCCGGGCACAGCTCACCCCCAGCTCCACCACGCACCGTGAACGCCCCAGGTGGCGGCGGGGTGAACGGTCGCTGCACGCGCCGTGGAGTGGCCGCGACGACCGCAGCGACCACCGGCGTGTCCCGGCCCGGCGTGCCCTCGACCCCGACCAGCGCCCGGGCCCCCTCGGTCAGCGTCGCGCCGCTGGTGACGACGTCGTCCACCAGGACCAGCCGACTGCCGGCGGACACCCCGGCCCACGCCCCGTGCCCGGCCGGCAGCACCCGGAACCGACCGGCCAGGTTGGCCCGCCGGGCGGCGGCGTCCAGGCCGGCGGAGTCCCGGGTCCGCCCGGCCCGCCCACGGAGCCTCCCCAGCACCGGCGCGGTCCGGGCGGGCACCCCGGCTGCCCGCAGCTCGACCACGGCGCGGTCAGCCAGTTCCCGCACGTGGTCCCGACCCCGCTGGCGCACCGCCGCCGCGGAGCTCGGTACCGGCACGAGGACGACCGGTGCGGCCGCCGGCCCCGCAGCACCGGCCAGCACGACGCCGACCGCCAGGGCCAGCGCCGTGCCCAGCGGCCCGGCCAGCTCGGCGCGGCCGTGCTCCTTGAACGCCAGCACCGCCGGGCGGACCGGACCGGCGTAGGCACCCGCCGCCACGGTCGGCGGGAAGCCGGGCGGGTGTCGCCGCGGCTCGGCCAGCCGGGGCCGGGTGAGCCGGCGACGGCAGGCCGGGCACAGGACGTCACCGGGCCGTGCGCAGCCGGCGCAGCTGCGCGGCAGCACCAGGTCGGCCAGCACCCGACTCCCGGCCCGCAGCACCTCGACGACACCGCCGTCCGCGTCCCGTCCCATGCCGGGAGCCTGCCCGTCCCGTGCCGCACCCCGGTCGCCCGGCGAGGAGCTGGGGACCCGGGGTGCGGGTGGGGACGACGGCCGGCGCCGTCCGGTCACATCGGGTAGAAGGGCGCCCGTCCCGCCAGCGGCTCGGCACCCCGTACCGCGGTCACCCAGTTGCCCCCGGGCAGTTGCCACAGCGTGCCGCCGGCGCTGACCAACGGCTGACGCCCCGGCGCTGCCGCCACGGCGGTCGGCTGTGCGGGCAACCCCGCGGTGGTCAGCTCGGTGAGCCCCCAGCCGTCGACGCTCACCTCGTAGGGGACGGTGCGCCCGGTGCTCGGGTCACCGGCCAGCAGCAGCAGCGACCCGGCGTTCCGCCAGGCGACGTCCACCACCTGCCGGATCGACGGGGTCACCGAGCGCAGGTCCCGGACGCTGACCGCGTCCTCGGCCCGTACGACCGTCCCGACGTAGAGCTGGCCGCCCTCGGGGCCGTCGATCACCACGGCGGCCCGCAGTCCGTCCGGGGAGAGCTGGAACGTGGTCGCCCGGCCCAGACCGGGCAGCGTGGGGGCACTGACGGTCTGCGGCGCACCGCCGTCGGGCAGCCGGATCACCTCGGCACCGTCCCGGACGGTCCACACCTCCGCCCGGGTGCCGGCCGTCGTCGGCTCGGTGAAGCTCGCGCCGGTCAGCGCGGGCACCAACTCCCCGCCGTACTGGCCGGCGTACAGCGTGGCCGGCGCCCCCGACGGCGAGACCGAGGTGGACACCCCCACGGTCAGCCCGAGCGCGCTGGTCCGGCCGTCGACCGAGACCGCCGCCGAGTCGAGGCGGTACACGCCCTCGCCGGCGGGACCCGGCGCGGCGCTGCCGTCGGACGCGCGACGCAGCGCACCGTCGGCGATGTGGTGCCCGACGGCATCGGCCGGGACGACGTCCGGGTCGTACTGCTGCCAGTCGTCGACGCGCTGCTGTCCGGGCACGTCCGGCAGGCCGAGGTCCTGGCCGTCGCGCAGCACCTCGACCGAGGTGAGGTCCAGCTGGTCCAGGGACCAGACCAACTGCGCGGAGGCCGCCTGCAGGGTCGCGTCGTCGACGTCGGCGGGGAAGCTGAGGTCGACCGTCGCCGTCCGGCCGGAGGTGCTCACCGTGCTGCGCAGCTCCGCGCCGCTCAGCGGGTTGAGCACGCCGGCGGCGATCTGCGGGGACGGGCCGTCGAGCAGGCGCTCCACGAGCGTGTTCGGCTGGGCACCGCCCTCGACCAGGTAGCGGGGATCGGGCACCACCCGGGTGCCGGACTGGTCGAGGAAGTAGGCGTCGACGGGTTCGTAGGTGCGGGCGAAGTCCGGCTCGAGCATCAGCAGCCCGTCGGGTGGGTCGCTGATCCGCCACTCCCCCGACTCGTCGGTGAGCGTGAAGTCCCGGTTGTAGACCTCGCCGGTGCCGACCGTGAAGCTGCCGCGTTCATCGACTCTCCCCACCTCGGCTGCGGTGACCTCGACGACGCCGGGTTCGGTGCGCACCGGTGCGTAGTCGCCGCTGATGACGGTCAGCCCGTCGCTGTCCCGCCAGGTCTCGGCGGCCTCCTCGGTCAGGTACTGACGGGCCACCGGGTGGTTGCGGACGGTGCTGGCGTTGGCGTCGACGAACCCGCGGACGACCTCCTCCGGCGTCGCCCCCGGTACCGGCGCCGGCGGCTCGATGCCGACAGCGCCGGCCGGCGGGGCGGCCGCCTGGGTGATCCGCACCGTGGGGGAATCGCTGGGCACCGTGCTGCAGCCGGCCAGCAAGAGCGCGGCGAGCACCGTGACCAGCGGCGCGCGCCGGGCGGTGCTGCGCCCGGTCACGGTGCACCCCCGACGACGCGCGCCGGCGCCGGGCGCAGCGGGAGCGGTGAACTGGCCAGCCCGGCGCCGGCGGTCAGCGGCAGGGTGAGCCGGAACTGGGCGCCCTGCCCGGGCTGGCCCCACACCTGCAACCAGCCACCGTGCAGCCGGGCGTCCTCCAGGCTGATGGACAGACCGAGGCCGCTGCCGCCGACGGTGCGCATCCGCGAGGGGTCGGCGCGCCAGAACCGGTCGAACACGTGCTGGGCGGCGACCGGGTCCAGGCCGACACCGTGGTCGCGGACCGTGATCGCGGTCGCCGACCGGTTGGCCGCCAGGACGATCTCGACGGGCTGCCCCTGCCCGTGCTCGATCGCGTTGCCGATCAGGTTGCGCAGCACCCGCTCCACCCGTCGACCGTCCACCTCCGCGATCACCGGCGACGTCGGGACGGAGATCTGCAGCGCACAGCCGTGCCGCTCGGCGAGCGCGGACATGCCGCCGGCCACCCGCTCGACCAGCGGGCCGAGATCCTGCGCCTCCGCCTCGAGCGTCGCCGCACCGGCGTCGTAGCGGCTGATCTCCAGCAGGTCGGTCAGCAGGCCCTCGAACCGGTCGAGCTCGGCCCGCAGCAGCTCGGCGGAGCGGGCGACGGCCGGGTCGAAGTCCGCGCGCGCCTCGTGCAGCACGTCCGCCGCCATCTGCACCGTGGTCAGCGGCGTCCGCAGCTCGTGCGAGACGTCGGAGGTGAACCGCTGCTGCAGCTGCGAGAGCCCCTCCAGCTGGGTGATCTGCTTCTGCAGGCTCTCGGCCATGGCGTTGAAGCTGGTGGCCAGCCGCGCGAGGTCGTCCTCGCCGCGCACGGCCAGGCGCTCTTCCAGGTGCCCGGCCGCCAGCCGCTGGGCCCCTCCGGCGGCGCTGCGCACCGGGCCGACGACCAGCCGCGTCACCAGGACGCCGATGCCCACGACGAAGAGCACGAGCGCGGTCCCGCTGATCACCACGGTGCTGCGGATCAGCCCCAGGCTCTCCTGCTCCTGGTCCAGCGGGAAGGCGAAGTAGACCTCCACCCGGTCGCCGCTGCGGGCATCGGTGGGCACGGGCGCCCCGACCACGAGGGTGGGCACGGGCTCCCCCTGCCCACCGGGCACCGGGGCGTACTTGTAGGCCGGGGACCCGTCGGCCACCTCGGCGCGCAGGTCGGGAGGGAGGGCCGGGTAGATGTCCAGCCGGCTCCACGCCGGGCGTTCCTGGTCGCCCGACCCGTAGACCATCACGACCTCGAAGTCACCGGCCGCACCACCGCGGGAGGTCAGCCCCTCGACCGTGCGGGCCAGCGTGGACCGGACGCTCGCCGAGTCACCGGTGGCGATGCCGCTGACCTCGGTCTGGGCGTACGCCACCCCGTTCAGCACCTGGTCGATGGCGGCGTCGCGCTTGACCCGGAGCAGCTGGTCGCTGATCTGGCTGAACAGCACCAGGCTCACGATCACCACGACGGTGCTGGCGACCAGCATGGTGATCGCGCCGATCCGCAGCTGCAGCGAGGACCGCCAGGCGTGCACCGCGCGGCGCAGGGCGCGCGCCCCGACCACCAGGGCGCGCCGCCGTGCCCGGCGCGCCCGGCGGCGTACCCGTGCCGCCGGCGGACGACGGTCGGGCCGGGGCCCGGGCGCGCGGACGGCGGCGGTGCCCGGTGCAGCCACGCCGGCCCGGTCGACGGCCGGCTCCCCGGTGTCGGTGCCCACGACCGGCGACGTGCTCACGACCGGCGGGGTGCCCTGATCACGGCGGGCCGGCCTTGTAGCCCACGCCACGGACGGTGAGGACCACCTCGGGCTTCTCCGGGTCGCGCTCCACCTTCGCGCGCAGCCGCTGGACGTGCACGTTCACCAGCCGCGTGTCGGCGGCGTGCCGGTAGCCCCAGACCTGCTCGAGCAGCAGCTCGCGGGTGAAGACCTGACGGGGCTTGCGGGCGAGGGCCACCAGCAGGTCGAACTCCAGCGGGGTCAGCGCGATCGGCTCGTCGTCCCGGATGACCTGGTGGGCCGGGACGTCGATCTGGACGTCGCCGATGGCCAGGGTCTCCGCCTGCCCGCTCTCCCCGCGGCGGAGCTGGGCACGCACCCGGGCGACCAGCTCGACCGGCTTGAACGGCTTGGTCACGTAGTCGTCGGCCCCGGCCTCCAGCCCCTGGACGACGTCGATGGTGTCGCCCTTGGCGGTCAGCATCACGATCGGCACGGCGGACTGGGTGCGGATGTCGGCGCAGATCTGCAGACCGTTGCGGCCGGGCAGCATCAGGTCCAGCAGCACCAGGTCCGGGCGGACCTGCTGGAAGGTGGCCACGGCTCGGGCACCGTCGGAGACGAACGCCGGGTCGTAGCCCTCCCGGCGCAGCACGATGCCCAGCATCTCGGCGAGGGCGGCGTCGTCGTCGACGACGAGGACGCGGCCGCGGCTGGTCCCGGAAGTGGGAGCTGAAGGTGGCACGGCCCCATTCTGCGTGACGAAGTCCAGGAAGCGGTCCGCCCCGCCCGGGAGATCTCCCCGGACGGGGCGGAACGTGCAGATCAGAGCCGCAGGTGACCGTCCGAGGTCACCAGCCGCCGGCCCCCTTCCAGGGGCCCACCACGAGCTTGCGAGTGGTGGGGAGGGAGGGGGTCCTTTCTCAGTAGCGGTAGTGGTCGCTCTTGTACGGACCCTCGACCGGGACGCCGAGGTAGTCGGCCTGCACCTTGCTCAGCGTCGTGAGCTTCACCCCGAGGGCGTCCAGGTGCAGCCGGGCGACGTGCTCGTCCAGCTTCTTCGGCAGCACGGTGACGCCGGGGGTCTGGCCCTCGTAGGCGGCCCGGTTGCCCCACAGCTCGATCTGGGCCAGCGTCTGGTTGGAGAACGACGCGCTCATCACGAAGCTGGGGTGGCCGGTGGCGTTGCCCAGGTTCAGCAGCCGGCCCTCGGAGAGCACGATGATCGTGTGGCCGTCGGCGAACCGCCACTCGTCGACCTGCGGCTTGATGGTCGTCCGCACCACGCCGGGCGTGCGGGCCAGGCCGGCCATGTCGATCTCGTTGTCGAAGTGGCCGATGTTGCCGATGATCGCCTGGTGCTTGGTCGAGGCCAGCTGCTCGGCGGAGATGATGTCCTTGTTGCCGGTGGTGGTGATGACGATGTCGGCCTTGCCGATGACCTCGTCCAGCGTGGTGACCTCGTAGCCGTGCATCGCCGCCTGCAGGGCGTTGATCGGGTCGATCTCGGTGACGATGACCCGGGCGCCCTGGCCGCGCAGCGACTCCGCGCAGCCCTTGCCGACGTCGCCGTAGCCGCAGACGACGGCGACCTTGCCGCCGATCATCACGTCGGTGGCGCGGTTGAGGCCGTCGATCAGCGAGTGCCGGCAGCCGTAGAGGTTGTCGAACTTGCTCTTGGTGACCGAGTCGTTGACGTTGATCGCCGGGAAGAGCAGCCGGCCCTCGCGGGCGAGCTCGTACAGGCGGAGCACGCCGGTGGTGGTCTCCTCGGTGACGCCCTTGATGGCCGCACCGATGCGGGTCCAGCGCTGGTCGTCCTCGGTCAGGCTGGTGCGCAGCGCGTCCAGGATGACGCCGTACTCCTCGGAGTCGGCCTCGGTGGTGTCCGGGACGACGCCGTCGGCCTCGAAGCGGGTGCCCAGGTGGACCAGCAGGGTCGCGTCGCCGCCGTCGTCGAGCAGCATGTTCGGCCCGATGATCGTGCCGTCGGCGTCGGCGAACTCGAAGAGCCGCTGGGTGCACCACCAGTACTCCGGCAGCGTCTCGCCCTTCCAGGCGAAGACCGGCACGCCGGTCGGCTCCTCGGGGGTGCCGTCGCCGACGACGATCGCGGCGGCCGCGTGGTCCTGGGTGGAGAAGATGTTGCAGCTGACCCAGCGGACGTCGGCACCGAGGGCGACCAGCGTCTCGATCAGCACGGCGGTCTGGATGGTCATGTGCAGCGAGCCGGCGACGCGGGCCCCGGCCAGCGGCTGGGCGTCCCCGTACTCGGCGCGCAGCGCCATCAGGCCGGGCATCTCGTGCTCGGCGAGGCTGATCTCCTTGCGGCCGAAGCCGTGCAGGGAGAGGTCGGCGACCTTGAAGTCGCCGTCGGTCAGGGTGCGGGTGCCAGTGCTGGCGGTCATGTCGCTCCAGTGTCCGGCCCTGCCCGGGGCGGGCGGGCTCTGTCGGTCGCTGTGGTCCCCGCTCGTGCGGGGCGAGCGAGCATGCCGAGGCTTCGGCGGGGCTCGTGCCGTCGTCCAGGGTACCGCCGCGAGCGCGGGATCGTGCTGGACCGACCCCACTGCAAGGGGGTAGGAGGGTCCTTCGTCAGCGCAACGCGGTGGTGGCGCGGTAGAGCACCGCGGGCCCGCGGGCGGTGACCGCCTGCCCGGCCGGCACGAACACCGACTCCCCCTGCCGCACCGTCAGGTCGCCGTCCGTGCCGGTGAGCACCGCGTCGCCCTCCGCGCACAGGACCACCTGCGGCCCGGCTGTGGTGAGCACCCCCGGGTCGATGTCGACCTGCACCCGGGTCAGGTCGAAGTCGTCGACCGGCGTCGGGTAGCGCAGCCCGCCGGGGCCCAGCACCGGGTGGATCACCGGCACCCTGCCGTCGGTGAAGTCCAGCACCTCGATCAGCGCTGCGAGGTCGACGTGCTTGCTCGTGAGCCCGCCGCGCAGCACGTTGTCCGAGCTCGCCATGACCTCGATCCCGGCCCCGCACAGGTAGGCGTGCAGGTTGCCGGCCGGCAGGAAGACCGCCTCCCCCGGAGCGATCCGGAGGTGGTTGCACATCAGCGAGATCACCACGCCGGGGTCACCGGGGTAGGTGCCGGCGAGCGTCGCGGCCCAGCGATAGGTGTTGATGAACTCGGGGTCGTGCGCGGCGACGAAGGACGCCGCCCGGGCCGCGACGGCGCGGACCAGCGACTCGCGCCGGCGCTTCGACAGGGCCAGCAACTGGGGGATGGCGGCCCGCAGTCCACCGCGGGCCAGGGCCGCGATGGTCGGCATCAGCTCCGGCAGCTGGAGCTTCGCCAGACAGTGCAGCGACTCCTCCACCGGGCGGAACCCGCACAGCGCCTCGACCGGGGTGATCGCGAGCAGGATCTCCGGCTTGTGGAAGGGGTCCTTGAAGGTGCGCGTGGGGTCGTCGTGCGGGATGCCCGCGGCCTCCTCGGCGGCGAACCCCGTCTCGGCCTGCTGGGTGGTCGGGTGCGCCTGCAGCGACAGCGGCTTGTCCGCCGCGAGCACCTTCATCAGGAACGGCAGCCGGTCACCGAACCGCTCGCGGACCGTCGGGCCGAGCAGTCCTGCGGGGTCGGCAGCGATCGCCTCGGTCAGGGTCCGGCCGTCGGAGAGCACGCTGGGCGCGTCGGGGTGCGCCCCCATCCACAGCTCGGCGTACGGCTGGTCAGCCGGCGAGGGGAGCCCGAGCAGCTGCGGGATGACCGTGCGACTGCCCCACGGGTAGTGCCGCACCGGACTGCTGAGCTGCCACATCGGGGCTGAGGTTACCGGCGGGGACGTCACGGGACAGACGTCGGATCGGCCCGGCCCGTGCTGGAGCCCACGGGGACGGCGCTCACCCGCGCGGGGCAGTCGGGTCGCCGGCCGCTCCACGGCCGATCGACCGACGGTCCCGGCCGGTCACGGGTGCAGTGCCCGCTCGTGGTCCAGGGCCAGCGCCAGGTAGACGGCGCTGAAGTCGGCGACGGCCAGCTGCCGGGCGAGCCGCGCCAGCCGGGGGTGCCGTTCCGGCTCGGCGTGCTCGGCCAGCGCGCTGACCGGGACGTTGTGCGCTGCGGCGGTGCGGAGCACCTCGGCCATGGCCTCGCCGGCCGAGCGCGGGTCCCGCTCGCCGCCGTCGTGCTCGCCGGCGTCCGCGTCGCGGATGGTGATCAGCCGGAGCCGGCGGCCGGCGTCGTCGGCCCGGTCCCGGAAGAAGTCGTCCTGGCCCTCCGCGGGGGCCAGCGGCCCGCCGAGGACCGTGCGGGCAGCGACCCGCTGGTCGGGCAGCCGGAAACCGGTCACCGGGAGCCCGGCCAGCGTGGCCAGCTGGTCGGCGACGCGGCCGGCGGCGGCCCCGGCCAGCGGCCCCTCGGCAACGATCACCGGCAGCGCGTCCAGCAGCTCCAGCGCCAGCGTCTTCGCCGGGTTCACGAACGACTCACGCGCCGGGCCGCACTCCGCCGCCGCCTCGTCCAGCGCGGCGGCGACCAGTTCGGTGTCGGCGGCGTCCTGCGCGACCAGCCCGAGCTCGGCGGCGAGCAGCAGCATGGGGGTGAGCAGGGACCAGAGTGCGGTGTGCTGCACCCGGGACGCCGGCAGCGGCACGTACGGCGCCCGGGCGCTGGCGCACGCCGCGTGCAGCGGCGCGTCCTCCGCGCCGATGCCGACCAGCACGACACCGCGCCGCGCGGCCTCGTAGGCCGGGGTGACCGCGTACCGACCGGCGCCGGTGCGGGTCGCCACCACCGCGATGTCCGAGGGGCCCATCCAGACCGGCAGGTCCGGGCCGGGGACGACGTCCACGGTCACCGGGCTGGCCGGGCCGAGCAGCGCCCGCAGCACCGACGCCGCGACCGCTCCCTCGCGCCGGCCGACGATCACCAGCCCCCGCGGGCGGCCCCCCGAGGTCGCCCGCTGGAGCCCGGCCTCCCGGGTCAGCTGAGTGGTCTCCCGCACCTGGGCGCCGGCACCGGCCACCGCCGGCAGCAGTCCCCGCGGGTCGCGGGCACGCAGCAGGTCGAGGTCGTCGAGGACCTCCTCGGCGAGCTCGGGCGAGGTCATGCGCGGCGCTGCCGGGCCTCGTCGAGCAGCAGCACCGGGATGCCGTCACGCACCGGGAAGGCCCGGGAGCAGGTCGGGCAGACCAGCTCGCTCGCCTCGACGTCGACGGTCAGCGCCGTGTGGTGGGTGTCCGGGCAGGCCAGGATCTCCAGGAGGGCCGGTTCGATGCCCAGCGTCTGGTCGGTGGCGCCTGCCGGCGTGTCGTCGCTCATGCCCGCACCATCTCCAGTACCTCGTCGCGCAGTTCGGCCATCCGCGCCGCATCGGCTGCCTCGACGTTGAGGCGCAGCAGCGGTTCGGTGTTGCTGGCCCGCAGGTTGAACCACGACCCGTCGGGCAGGGAGACGGTGAGGCCGTCGAGGTCGTCGATGGTGACGCCGTCCCGCTCACCGTAGGTCTCCCGGACCGCCGCCACCCGCCCGGCCTGGTCCTCGACGGTGGAGTTGACCTCACCGGAGGCCGCGTAGCGCTCGTAGGCGGCGGTGAGCTCCGACAGCGGGCGGGACTGCTCGCCGAGCGCGGCCAGCACGTGCATCGCGGCCAGCATGCCGGTGTCGGCCCGCCAGAAGTCGCGGAAGTAGTAGTGCGCCGAGTGCTCGCCCCCGAAGACGGCGTCGGTGCGGGCCATCTCCTCCTTGATGAAGGAGTGCCCGACCCGGGTGCGCACCGGCTCCCCGCCGTGCTCGCGCACGATCTCCGGCACCGCCCGGGAGGTGATCAGGTTGTGGATGATGACCGTCCCGGTGCCCTTGGCGAGCTCGCGGACGGCGACCAGGCCGGTGATCGCCGACGGGCTCACCGGCTCGCCGCGCTCGTCGACGATGAAGCAGCGGTCGGCGTCCCCGTCGAAGGCCAGCCCGATGTCGGCGCCGTGCTCCCGGACCCCCGCCTGCAGGTCGACCAGGTTGGCCGGGTCCAGCGGGTTGGCCTCGTGGTTGGGGAACGAGCCGTCGAGCTCGAAGTACATCGGCACGATGTCCAGCGGCAGGCCGGAGAGCACGACCGGCACGGTGTGCCCGCCCATCCCGTTGCCGGCGTCGACCACGACCTTCAGCGGCCGGATGCCGGAGAGGTCGACCAGGTCCCGCAGGTAGGCGGCGTACTCCACGGCGACGTCACGGGTGGTGACCGTGCCCACCCGGCCGGGGTCACGGTCGAACACCGCTGACCCCTCCAGGAGCTGCTCGGCCCACTCCCGGACCTGCACCAGCCCGGAGTCCTGGCCGATCGGCGCGGCCCCCGCCCGGCACATCTTGATCCCGTTGTACTGCGCCGGGTTGTGGCTGGCGGTGAACATCGCACCCGGCATCTCCAGCGAACCGGCGGCGAAGTACAGCATGTCGGTGGAGCCCAGACCTGCCTCGACGACGTCGACCCCACGGGACAGCACGCCCTCGGCGAAGGCCCGGGAGAGCGGGACCGAGGAGTCGCGCATGTCGTGGGCGGTGACGACCGAGGTGGCCCCCGTCTCGGCGTGCACGAACTCGGCGAAGGCGGTCCCGATGGCGCGGGCGACGGTCTCGTCCCACTGATCCGGGACGACTCCGCGCACGTCGTAGGCCTTGATGATCGACGTCAGGTCTGCCACGGCGCTGACCCTATAAGGGCCCCACTGCCCCCCACCGCTCGCAGGCTCGCGACGGGACCCTGCAGTGGGGCCGCCTGCGGCTAAGGGAGGTTGGGGAGGACGCGCAGGTGGCCGCGGCGGGTACCGCTGCCGTCGTCGGCCGGGTCGCGCGGAGGCTCCGGGCGCGCGGCCTCGCGGACCGCGTCGGCGAGCGCGAGCAGGTCGTCGCCGGTCGGGCCGGCGTCATCGGCGTCGATCTCGTGGCGGACGACCTCCCAGCCCCGCGGCACGGTGAGCCGCTCGGCGTGGAACTCGCACAGGTCGTAGCTGTGCGGCTCCGAGTAGGTCGCCAACGGGCCGACGACGGCCGTGGACTCCGCGTACACGTAGGTCAAGGTGGCTGCCGCCGGTTGCGCGCAGCCGCTGCGCGAACAGCGACGTGACTGCCTCACCACCGGTTCCTCACGCCGGGCACACTATCCGCAGCCGGCGTCGTCTGGGGAGGAGGCGCACCGGATCGCGCACGTCCACCCCCTCCCCTCCGTCCAGGCACACCCGACCCAGCCGCCCCTGCCGCACGACCTGGGAGAGAGCATGACGACCGGCCCCGACACGGTCCTGCTGCTCGGCGGGCGCAGCGAGATCGGCTTGGAGCTGGCCGAACGGCTGGTGCGCGACGGCGCCCGGCGGGTGCAGCTGGCCGCCCGACGCAGCGACGAGCTCGACGCCGAGGAGGGGCGGCTGCGGGCGGCCGGCGCGACGTCGGTGCAGCGGCTGGAGTTCGACGCCGACGACCTGGCCGGCCACGAGCAGCTGCTGGCCACCGCCCTGAGCCCGGCAGAAGGCGCTGACCCCGCGGCCACGGTCGCCGTCCTGGCCTTCGGTGTGCTCGGCGACCAGGCCCGCGCCGAGATCGACGCGGCCCACGCCCTGGCCGTCGTCTCCACCGACTACCTGGCCCAGGTCTCCGTGCTCACCCACCTGGCCCGGCTGATGCGTGCCGCAGGTGGAGGGCACATCGTCGTCTTCTCCTCGGTCGCCGGGGTCCGGGTGCGCCGGGCCAACTACGTCTACGGCTCGGCAAAGGCAGGCCTCGACGGCTTCGCCAGCGGCCTGACCGACGCCCTGCACGGTTCCGGGGTCCGGCTGCTGCTCGTCCGGCCGGGGTTCGTGGTCGGGCGCATGACCACCGGCATGTCCCCGGCCCCGCTGTCCAGCACGCCCGCCCAGGTCGCCGCAGCCGTGGCCGACGCACTGCGCCGGGACCGGTCCGTGGTCTGGGTACCGGGCACCCTGCGGGTGCTCGCGGCGGTCCTGCGACTCCTGCCTCGCCCCCTCTGGCGCCGCATGCCCCGGTGATCCGGCGCGGCCGGGGAACCGGCAGGCCGTAGGCTCCTGCCGCGATGGACCGCCTCCCTGCCCGTGCCCGGCGCGACCGTCATGGCCGCGGCCTGCGCGGTCGTCTCGTGCCGCCGACGGTGCCGCTCTCCCGGAGCCGCGCCGAGCAGTTCGACGACCTGGTCCTCGACGCGGTCGAGGACCTGGAGCGCCGCTGGGAGCGCGAGCTCGCCGGCGTCGAGTTCGCCGTCGAGGACGTCCCCTGGGTCGACCACACCAGCCCGGACGACGTGGTGCTGGACGCCGACGTGCTGGAGGACGGCAGCGTCCCGCTGGCCCGGGTGCTGCCCGCGCACCGGGAGGGCGGGCAGGAGCACCCGGCCCGGATCGTGGTCTACCGCCGTCCGCTGGAGATCCGCGCCGCCGACCGCGACGACCTCGCCGACCTGGTGCGGGACGTCGTCGTGGACCAGGTGGCGGTGCTGCTGGGCCGGGACCCCGAGGAGATCGACCCCGCCGGTTGACCGGGTCGCGCCCGACCCCTTTGCCATGCTGGGGGCCGAGATGAGCGCAGCGAACCAGCAGTCCGGCCCGCGCGGTGTCCGGCGGGCAGCCGTCACCGGGGTCCTCGCCGTCCTGGTCGTCCTCGCCGCCGGCCTGGTGCTGCTCGCCCTCCAGCCCCGGACGACGACGGCCACCGCGACCCTGACCGTGACCCCCCGCACCGAGGCCGGCGCGGACGCCGCCCTGCTGCTGGCCGACCGGTACACCGCGCTCGCCGGGTCGGCCGACGTCCTGGACGCGGCGCAGGCGGACGAGCCGGCGCTGGCCGACGTGTCGCCCACCGAGCTCCAGGAGGGCATCGAGGCCGGGCGGCCGCCCGGCACCGCCACCGTCGTGGTGCAGGTGACGCTGCCCGACCGGGACGCGGCCGTGACCGCCGCCAACGCGGTGGTCGGCCGGCTCGTCGAGGCGGGCGCCGACGAGCAGCTCGTGGACGTCGACCCGGGGCGGGAGGCCTCGCCGGCCCGCACCACCGGCTCGTCGGCCACGGCCCGGTGGGTGGTCGTCTCGGTGCTGCTGGCCCTCGCCGCCGGGCTGTGCGCCGCGCTGGCCTCGATTCTGCTGACGAGGGGGCGGGCTGCCGGGCGGGCGACCGGGAGCGCGGACGCCGAGGCCCGCGTCGAGGCGCTCGACGACCTGCCCGGCTTCCTGGCGGACCCGCCGGGCTCCCCCGCACCCGTGCCGCCGCGGACCAGCCGGACGGGAGCGACGGCCGTCCCGGTCGGGTCACCCGGCGGCGCCGCCTCCCGCACGACCGCGTCCGTCGCCACCCTGACGGCCGCAGCGCTGCTGGTCCTCGCGGCGGTGGCGGTCGGGGCCCCCACCGGCCGGGCCGGGGACGACACCGTGGCCGCCCCGCCGATCGGTACCGCATCCACCCCCACCGCGACCGCCCCCACCGCACCCACCCCGACTGCGTCGGAGCCGGCCGTCACAGCGCCGATCACGCCGGCCGCCGGGACGGGCGCCGGCGCCCTCGCGTTCCGATCGGTGCCGCTGGGCGCGGACGGGCTCGCGGCCACGGCGAGCTTCGGCGGCGTGCTGCTGGAGGAACGGGCCGTGGGGCTGACCGTCACCTACCCCGACGTCAGCCTCACCACCGACGGCCGACGCGCCCTGGCGCACGTCCGGCTGCCCACCTACAACTGCCTGACCACCGAGCCGCCCGCCGACCCGGTGGCCGCCGGCTGCGTCCGGTCGATCACCGAGTACGCCGACCTGGCCAGCCCGGAGCTGCAGGTCACCCGGGACGGCGACCGCATCGAGCTGGCCGGCCTCTTCCCCACCTACACGCGCCCGAACGGCAGCGCGCCCAGCTACACCGGGCGGGCGTACCAGCTGGCGGCCTCGATCGCCCCCGACGGCCCGCGCCGGGACGGCACCACCCCGGCGACCGGGGTCGTGCGGATCGGGCTGGACAGCGCGACCACCGCACCCGAGCGTGGGGTCAGCCGGCTGCAGCACCCCGGCTGAGCGCGCCCCGGCGGCCCAGCTGGGTGAGGCCGGCGGCAGCGGTCAACGTGCCCGAGGGTGCACCGAGCTCGCGGCGGAGGCCGCCGATCTCGCTGGTCCCCCACCACGGCCAGCGCTCCTCGCCGGCGGCCCCGCGATCGAGCAGGGTGAGCAGCAAGGCCCGCGGCCCGTCGTCCGCCGGGACGACGGCGACCTCCAGCTCACCGATCGCGGCGTGCAGCCGGGCCGCGGCGCGCACGAACGTCCGCTGGGCGGGAGGCAGCTGCGCGAGCACGGCCGGCAGCCAGCGCTCGACCTCGCCCGGGTCCCGGCTGCGGGAGACGTCGGCGACGCTGTCCAGCTCGTCGATCAGCCGGCGGCTGCGCGTGGTGGCCAGCTGGGCGTCCGGCAGCCCGGCGGCGAGGTGCCGCACCGTCGGGTCGCCGAGCGGCAGCCCGGCCAGCCGGAGGGTCCACGGGCCACGGACCTGGTCCAGCAGCCCGATCACCCCCGCGGCGAGGCGTTCGGCGACGTCGTCGTCCTGCGCGGGGAACCGGGACTGTGGCCGCCCGGGCGGCAGCGGACCGGGCTCGGCGCCGAGCAGGCCGACCACGGTGCCGACGCCGCGGCGCCGGAACGACAACAGGGCCGCCCCGGCGGGACGGCTGTGGGCGTCCCGCTCCACCACCACCGCGTGCGGACGGACCCGACAGAAGGGCCGGCCGGCCTGCGCGTTCAGCGCGGCGGTGAGCCACGGCCCGCGAGCCGGGAGGGGTACGGCGCGTTCGGCCAGGAGGGGCGCAGCGGCGCGGACCTCGCGGACCACGGCGGCGCGGCCGTCGACGACCCAGGTGTGCACGGGTTCCAGTCGACCACACGGGGCCCGACGTGGAGAGCTGGGGAGTGGCCGGGCGATCAGCTCGAGGGAGGGCCTCGCCGGGCTGCTCGTCGGCGCGTCGTTGCGCCGACCGTGCGGGAGGAGAGCCGGTGGTGCAGTGGTGCGGGTGGGTCCTTCGTCAGCCGGCCTGGCGGCGGAGGCGGCGACGCTCGCGCTCGGAGAGCCCGCCCCAGATGCCGAAGCGCTCGTCCATGGTCAGGGCGTACTCCAGGCACTCGGCGCGCACCTCGCAGCCGGTGCAGATCCGCTTCGCCTCCCGGGTCGAGCCGCCCTTCTCCGGGAAGAACGCCTCCGGGTCGGTCTCGGCGCACAGGGCGCGCTCCTGCCAGCTCTGGTCCTCGACGTCCGCGCCCGGGAGGCCGGCGTCGAAGACGTCGGCCATGCCCAGCACGTCCCGCCCGTAGGAGGCCGGTGCGGCCCCTGCTGTGGAGCTCTCGTGCTCGGTCAACCACGACACCTCGGCCATCACGTTGCGTCCCCTCTCGCTCCGTCACGACGCCTGCTCCTGGGCGGTTCCCAGTCGCCAGCGCCTGATGACGACATCGGAATTACACGCGTGTCGTTGAGTCGAGGTCAAGTCGGGCCGGTGTATCGCGACGCCACACGGACCACACCGATCACAACTCGTCCGTGGGTCGTCACAGACCACCCCGACACGCCGCGCCCAGGAACACCATCTGCCATCGAGACCGAGCGGTTTCGTAGAGATCGTCCGGGGCCGACCCGGGTCCGCCGTGGAGTTCTGCCGATCAGGCACCATGGTCGGGTGCACATCGTCGTACTCGCCGGCGGGGTCGGCGGCGCCCGCTTCCTGCGCGGCGTCCTCGCCGCGGCCCCCGGCGCCGAGGTGACCGCCGTGGTCAACACCGGCGACGACGTGACCCTGCACGGGTTGCGGATCTGCCCCGACCTGGACACCGTCATGTACACGCTCGGTGACGGGATCGACGACGAACGTGGCTGGGGCCGTCGCAGCGAGAGCTGGACGGTCAAGGACGAACTGGCCGCCTACGGTGCCGAACCGACCTGGTTCGGCCTCGGCGACCGCGACCTCGCGACCCATCTGGTGCGCACCCGGATGCTCGACGCGGGCTACCCCCTCTCCGACGTCACCGCCGCGCTCGCCCAGCGCTGGCAGCCCGGGGTGCGGCTGCTGCCGATGAGCGACCAGCGGGTCGAGACGCACGTCGTGGTGACCGACCCCGACACCGGCCGCCCCCGGGCCATCCACTTCCAGGAGTGGTGGATCCGGCACCGGGCGGCCCTGGACGCCAGCAGCTTCGTCCAGGTGGGGGTGGACGACGCCCGGCCCGGCCCCGGCGTCGTCGAGGCCCTGACCACCGCCGACGCGGTGCTGTTCGCGCCGTCCAACCCGGTCGTCTCGATCGGCACCGTGCTGGGGGTGCCCGGCATCCGCGATGCCGTCCGGGGGGCTACCGGACGGGTGGTCGGCATCTCCCCCATCGTCGACGGCGCCGCGCTGCGCGGCATGGCCGACCGCTGCCTGCCCGTGGTCGGCGTCGAGGTCAGTGCGGAGGGCGTCGGCCGGCACTACGGCGCCCGGTCCGCCGACGGCCTGCTGGACGCCTGGCTGGTGCACACCGGCGACCAGGCCACCGTGCCCGGCGTCGACGTGCGCGCCGTCCCACTGCTGATGAGCTCACCCGAGGCGACCCGGGCGCTGGCCCGGGCCGCGCTGGACGCCGCAGGCGTCCCGACCACCCCGTGACCGGGCCCGGCCTCCCCCCGGGGATCTCCGTGCACCCGGTGCCCGGCCTCCCCGAGTTCGCGCCGGGGGACGACCTGGCCGCCGCGATCGCCGGGGCGGCGCCGTGGCTGGCCGACGACGACGTCGTGGTGGTGACCTCCAAGGTCGTCTCCAAGGTGGAGGGCAACCTGGTCCGGGTCGAGCCCGGCACCGACCGGGAGACCGCCCGGCAGCAGGCCGTCGACGCCGAGACCGTCCGGGTCGTCGCCCGCCGCGGGCCGCTGCGGATCGTCGAGACCCGGCACGGCTGGGTGGTCGCCGCAGCGGGGATCGACGCCTCGAACGTCGCCGCCGACGCGCTGGTCCTGCTGCCCGAGGACGCCGACGCCTCCGCCCGGCGGTTGCGGGACGGGCTGCACGGGCTGCTCGGGGTGACCGTGGCCGTCGTGGTCAGCGACACCTTCGGCCGCCCGTGGCGGGACGGCGTCACCGACGTGGCGATCGGTGCGGCCGGCCTGCCCGCGCTGGTCGACCACCGGGGCGCGGTCGACCCGCACGGCAACCGGCTCGAGACCACCCAGGTCGCGGTGGTCGACGAGTTGGCCGCGGCGGGGGACCTGGTGAAGGGCAAGCTCGGCGGCATCCCGGTGGCCGTCGTCCGGGGTCTGCGGTTCCGCCCACCGGAGCCCGACACCGGCACCCGTCCGCTGGTCCGGCTGGGTGCCGGCGACCTGTTCCCCACCGGCACCCGGGACCTGGTCGGCAGCCGTCGCACCGCCACCACGCTCACCCGCCGGGACGGCGCCCTGGCCGCGGTCACCGAGGCCTTCCGGACCGCCGTGGCGGCGCTGCCGGAGTTCCCGGTGGTCTTCCGCTACGGCAGCGAGGAGGGCGACGAGGAGGGCGGCGGCGGGGACGTCGTCGACGTCCACCTGGCCGACCCGATCACCCCGGTCACCTCGCTGTCCCTCGGCGCGGTCGTCGGTGCCGCACTGGTCCAGCTGCAGGCCGACGGCTGGGCGACCCGCTGGGAGCCGGCCGGCACCTTCGGCGGTGCGTCGCTGGCCGGCCGGCTGTGGCTGGGCGCCGACGCCGGCTGACGCCCGGGGCAGGTCGGGCCGGGCGTGCGCCACTCGGCTAGCGTCGAGCCGTGCAGATCCGCGAGCTCGCCGTCCCTGACAGCTACGTGCTGGACCTCGTCCCGCACGGTGACAGCCGCGGCCGGTTCACCGAGTGGTACCGCGCCGACGTGCTCGCCGCCGAGACCGGGTTCGGGCTCACCCTGGCGCAGGCCAACCACAGCGTCTCCGCCCGCGGGGTGCTCCGGGGCGTCCACTTCGCACTGGTCCCCCCGGGTCAGGCCAAGTACGTCTACTGCCCGGCCGGCAAGGTGCTCGACGTGATCGTCGACATCCGGGTCGACTCGCCCACCTTCGGCGTGCACGACTCCGTGCTGCTGGACAGCGAGCAGCCGCGCGCGGTGTACCTGGCCGAGGGCTTGGGCCACGCGTTCGTGTCGCTGGCCGACCACAGCTCGGTGACCTACCTGGTCTCCAGCGGCTACTCCCCCGGTCGCGAGTTCGGGATCAACCCGATGGACCCCGCACTCGACCTGCCCTGGCCCACCGACGTCGAGTTCGAGCTGTCGGGCAAGGACACGGCCGCCCCGACGCTGGCCGAGGCCCGCGAGCAGGGCCTGCTGCCGACCATGGCCCAGTGCACGGCGCGGTACGCCGGGCTGCGCGCCCGCTGACCCGCCCCGACCACCGGCTCCCCCGTTGACCACGCAGACCACCCCGACCAGCGCCGACGCCACCACCCCCGTGCACGACCCGCGAGCGCGGTTCCGCAACCGGGTCGAGCTGGCCCTCCTCGGTCTCGTGGTGCTCGCCCTGGCCCTCCTGAGCTGGCGGCGACGCTGGACCTCCGACGACGCGTTCATCAACTTCCGCGTCGTGGAGAACCTCCTCGCCGGCAACGGCCCGGTGTACAACGCCGGGGAACGGGTGGAGGTGGCCACGAGCTCGCTGTGGCTGGCGGTGCTCACCGTCGCCGAGGCCCTGGTACCAGGGAACGCCGTCGCCTGGATCTCCGTCGTGCTCGGGATCGTCGCCACCCTGGTCGGCGTGGTGCTGGCGTCGCTCGGGAGCCGCCGGCTGTACGGCGGCGTCGCGCGGTGGCTGGCCGTCCCCTGCGGGGCCGTGGTCGTGGCCGCACTCCCCCCCTTCTGGGACTTCGCCAGCTCCGGTCTGGAGACCGGCTTGTCCTTCTGCTGGCTCGGAGCCTCCTTCGCCGCCCTGGTCCACGTGGCCCGTCGGGAGCCCGTGGACCAGCGTCGGACGCTGGTCGTGGCCGTCCTGCTGGGGTTGGGCCCCCTCGTCCGCCCGGACCTCGCGCTGATCAGCGCGCTGCTCATCCTCTGGCTGCTCAGCGTCCCGGGCAGTTGGCCGGCGCGCGCAGCACGGGTCGCGGCAGCCGGCGCCCTCCCGGTGGCCGTGGAGGTGTTCCGAGCGGGGTACTACGGGCTCCTGGTGCCGAACACGGCCGTGGCGAAGGAGTCCAGCCGGGCGGTGTGGGGCCGCGGTGCCGACTACCTGGCCGACCTGGTCGGACCGCACCTGCTGTGGCTCCCCCTCGCGCTCGTCCTCGCAGTGCTCGCCCTCCTGGCCCCGCGCGCCGGCTGGCGGCCCCGCGAGTGGTCCCTGGTCGCCGTCGTCCTGGTCGCCGCTCTGCTCCACGCTGCCTACGTGGTGCGCGTGGGCGGGGACTTCATGCACGGTCGACTGCTCCTGCCGAGCCTGTTCCTGGTGCTCTGCCCGGTCATGGTCGTCCCGGTGCCCGCGCTGCGCCTCCGGGGGATCGCGGTGAGCGCGGTCCTCACGGTGCTGGCCGTGTGGGCTGCCGCGTCCGTGGTGGTGCTCCGTGCGGAGTACCCGGAGGGCATGAGCTCGGCAGGCATCACCGACGAACGCCGCTACTGGGCCGAGCTGGCCGGCCGGGAGAACCCGGTGACCCTGGAGGACCACGGCGTGCAGAGCGTCATCCCCTACAGCGATCAGGTGGCTGCGCTGCACGAGCAGGGTGCCGACCTGGTCGTCGCACAGCCGCCCGTGGTGACCCCGGACTCCGGAGTGGCACGCATCGCGCCGTCCGCTGGCGGAGTGGTGTTCGGCGTGGGCAACGCGGGCTTCTACGGAGTGGCGCCCGGGCTCGAGGTCCGGGTCGTGGACGGGCTGGGGCTCACCGACCCCATCGGCTCGCACATGGAGGCACCTCCGCCCGGCCGCGCCGGGCACGAGAAGTCGTTCCCCGCGGAGTGGTTCATGGCGCGGTACGGCGCTCCTGAGCTCGCCGAGGAGGCCACGACGGGTCTGCCTGCTCCCGCCGACGTGGCAGCTGCCCGGGCCACCCTCGACTGTGGCCCGGTGCGTGAGCTGCTCGAGGCCACCAACGCGCCGCTGACCTGGGGACGTTTCTGGGACAACCTCACCGGGGCTCCGTCCCGCACCTCGCTGCGGATCCCGGCCGACCCGGCCGAGGCGCAGGCCCAGTTCTGCTGAGGCCCCTGCTCAGATCGACCGGTACTGGGTGGGCGCCATCCGGGGACCCCGCTTGGGCGGCATGCTGCCGCCGACCTCCAGCAGCCGGACGACGCGCTGCCGGTGCCCGCGCCAGGGCTCCAGCAGCGCGAGCATCCCGTCGTCGTCGGTCTTCCGGCCGGCCAGCGACCAGCCCACCAGGTTCTTCAGGTGGTAGTCACCGACGCTGACCGAGTCCGGGCAGCCGACGGCCCGCTGGGCCACCTCGGCGGCGGTCCACACCCCGATGCCGGGCACCGACTGCAGCCGGCGGCGCAGGTCGGCGCAGTCGTCGTGCACGCCGGCCTCGAGCCGGGAGGCGACCGAGGCGACCGCCCGCAGCGCCCGGCGACGGGCGCCGTCCAGGCCGCAGCCGTGCCACTGCCAGTCGGTGACCGCCAGCACCCGCTCGGCCGAGGGGACGACCCGCATCCCCGCCGGCGCCGGTCCGGGGGCCGGCTCACCGGCCAGCCGCAGGAGTTCCCGGAAGGTGCGGTGCGCCTCGATGCCGGTCACCTTCTGCTCCAGCACGGCGGGCAGCAGCGCGTCCCACACCCGGCCGGTGCTGCCCAGCCGCAGCCACGGCGCCCCGCGGTGCAGCCGGGCGACCAGCGGGTGCGGGGTGGGGTCGAAGTCGTCCGGCCGGTCCTCCGCGCCCAGCCAGCGCGGCGCCGCCTCCCCTGCCCAGCCGGCCCCCGGGCCCCAGGCCTGCACCCGGATCGCGGCGGGACCCCCGGTCAGCCGCACGGTGGCGGGGCCGTCGGGCGTGGTCGTGGTCCGCCAGACGCCGTCCTCGGCGTAGCGCAGCGTCGGGTCACCGGTGCCGCGGCGGTCCCGGGACAGCGTCCGGCGCACGTCCAGCGGCCAGTCCGGCGTCCAGACCCGGTCGTGGACCGGCGCGTCGACGACCAGCAACTGCTCCCCCATGACGTTCCCCCCAGCCCGCGCTGCCGTCAGCGGGGCGCCATCCGCAGCGCGCCGTCCATCCGGATGACCTCGCCGTTCAGGTAACCGTGCCGCACGACGTCCAGCGCGAGCTCGGCGAAGTCCTCGGGGCGGCCCAGCCGCTTGGGGAACGGGATGCCCGCGGCGAGTGCCGTCCGGGCCTCCTCGGGCAGGGCAGCGAGCAGGGGCGTGTCCACCAGGCCGGGGGCGATGGTGCAGACCCGCACCCCCACGGAGGAGAGGTCCCGCGCCGCCGGGAGGGTCAGCCCGACGATGCCGCCCTTGGAGGCGGCGTAGGCGATCTGCCCGATCTGGCCGTCGTAGGCGGCGATGGAGGCCGTGTTGACGACCACGCCCCGCTCGCCGTCCTCGTCGGGCTCGGTACGGGCCATCGCAGCGGCCGCCAGGCGCAGCACGTTGAAGGTGCCGATCAGGTTGACGGTCACGGTGCGGCTGAACGGGGCCAGGTCGTGCGGGGAGCCGTCGCGGCCGAGCACCCGCTGCGCCCAGCCGATCCCGGCGCAGTTGACCGCGATCCGCAGCGGGCGGTCCTTGCCCGTCGCGTCCTCGATCGCCACCTGCACCGACGCCTCGTCGGTGACGTCGGTGCGCACGAAGGTCGTGTGGCCACCCAGCTCGGCGGCCAGTGCCTGCCCGCGATCCTCCTGCAGGTCCAGGACGGTGACCGCGACACCGGCCGCGGTCAGCGCACGGGTGGTGGCCTCACCGAGGCCCGAGGCCCCGCCGGTGACGACCGCGGCGACGTCGAGGTTCTTCATGCGCCCGAGGTTAACCAGAGCCGTCTGCCCGCGACTGCGGGAGCCACGCCCACACGCCGTTCAGGCGGTCAGGCGACCGAGCCCCGGGCCCGTGGCCCCGACCGCGCTTCCCGGTCGGGGAGTCGCCTCTCCGCCTCGGTCAGGGCGACCGCACGGGCCAGCGTGACCATCCGCGCCTCCTGCTCCCGGAACCGGACGCCGGTGCTGCCGACCAGGTAGATGAAGGCCAGCGCCAGTCCGTAGAGCATCAGGTCGGCACCGCGGGTGACACCCACGGCATCGGCCGCGGCCTGGAGGAGGTCGGGGAACAACACCGCGATCGCGCCGGCGACGACGGTCAGCCCGGCCATGATCTTCCGCCGGGCCTGACCCCGCAGGGACGACCGAGCCCGCAACGACAGGACGACGGCCGCCACCAGCGCCGGGACGAGCAGGAACTTGATGATCACTTGCGCCGCCCGTGGCTGACCCGGTGGGCGAAGGTGTCGACCAGGATGTTGACGCTGTTGAGCAAGGGCTGGCCCTTCGAGCGCGAGTAGTCCGTGTAGAGGATGTGCACCGGGTACTCGATGATCTCGTTCTGCGGCCGGGTCAGGAAGTACTCGAGCTCCGACGCGTACGCCATGCCGGAGTGGGAGAGCTTGATCTGCGAGGCGATCTCCCGCGTGACGATGCGCAGCCCGTTGTGCGCGTCCGTCAGCCGCGTCCCGGCCCCACGGTTGAGGAGCTTCGTGGCGGTCCGCAGCATGAGGCTGCGCAGCCAGCTCATCTCCGTCTTCCCGTCCAGGAAGCGGGAGCCGATGACGACGTCATGGCCTTCGCGGATCAGCCGGATCATGCCCAAGAGGTCGTTGAGCTGGTGCTGACCGTCGGCGTCGAAGCAGGCCACGTAGCGGGCGTCGGTGAACCGCACGGCCGCCTCGTAGCCGGTCTGCAGGGCGCCACCGGCGCCCAGGTTCACCGGGTGCGTCACGCGCAGCGCCCCGGTCTTGTCGATCTCGTCCGCGGACGCGTCCGTGGACGCATCGTCGACGGCGATGACGGTGAGCCCGGCGGTGATCAGCTCGGCGATCACCCCGCCGACGACCGGCGCCTCGTTGAAGACGCGGACCACGACGACCGTGTCGGCCCATTCGGCGGACGCGCCGTGCGGAGCCGCGAACTCCGCGACGGCCTCGGAACGCGCTTGGCTGGGGTTCATCGCGGTCGAATGTAAACCCGGGACGGCGCCGAGCCGAAGACCCGCCACAGCACCCGCCCCTTGCGTCACACCGTCAACTGAAGCCCCGGCCGCACCGCTCCTCCACCGTGGCCAGCAACTGCTTGACCCGCTCGGCGTCCCCGACCGGGCACACCATCGTCACGTCCGCGGTGTGCACGACCACGCTGTCCCGGACGCCGACCAGCGCGACCAGGTGGTCGGGGTCGTCGCTGAGCACCACGTTGCCCGAGCTGTCCAGCAGGACGGTCAGCCCACGGGTCGCGTTGCCGGCGGCGTCGGTGCTGAGCGTGTGGGCGAGGGCCGGCCAGGAGCCGACGTCCAACCAGTCGACGTCCAGGTCGACCACGGCCACCCGGCCCGGCTCGGCGGCCGCCGGCTCGAGGACGGCGTAGTCGACGCTGATCTTGGGCAGCGTCGGGAAGACCTCGGCGAGCACGGCCTCCCGCTCCGGGCCGGCCGGTGCGGCGACGATGCGCCCCAGGCCGGCGGCGGACTCCGGCAGGTGGTCGGCGAGCGCCTCGAGCACGGTCCGCGCCCGCCAGACGAACATGCCGGAGTTCCACACGTACTCGCCGCTGGCCAGGTACTGCTCGGCGGTGGCCCGGTCCGGCTTCTCCCGGAACGAGGCGGCCTCGCTCGCGCCGGGCACCTCGGTCGGTGCGCCCTTCTGCACGTAGCCGAACCCGGTGGCCGGCGAGGTGGGGGTGACGCCGAGGGTCACCAGGGCCCGCGGCCGGACGGCGAGCAGGTCGTAGGCGGTGCGCAGCGCGGCGGCGAACCGCTCGACCGGCCGGATCACGTGGTCGGCGCTGACCACGGCGAGCTCGGCGTCCGGGTCGACGTCGGCGACGAGCGCGGCCGCAAGCCCGACGGCGTTGGCGGTGTCCCGGGCGACCGGCTCCAGCACCAGCCGGTCGGCGCGCAGCTCGGGCAGCGCAGCCCGGACCTGGTCGCCGTACCGGGCGGCGGTGCAGACCCAGATCTGCTCGGTGGGCAGCACGGCCTGCAGCCGGGTGAACGCCTCGGCGAGCAGGCTGTGGGCCCCGGCGCCGTCGGCATCGGCGACGACGTCGAGGAGCTGCTTGGGCCGGGCGGCCCGGGACAGCGGCCACAGCCGCGTGCCGGACCCGCCGGCCATGATCACCGCGTGCTGCACTGCTGGCTCCAGTCCGTCGGGGAGGTCATCGTCTGCGCCACCGGCGGCGACCGGGCAGCTGCTCGGCACGCTGCTGCGGCTGCGCGCCCGCACCGACCCGCGCACTGACGTAGGACGTCAGCATCCGGGCGCCGAGACCGCCGCGCAGCACCCAGCGCAGCGGCGCGTGCCGCCGGCGCGGGTACTGGCCGGACAGGTAGCGCAGGGCGCTGGTGTGGTGCACCCGCTGCATCCGGTGCGGCTCCCGGCGGGTGGCGTGGCCGCCCTCGTGCACCACCACCGCGCTGGGCACGTAGACGTGCAGGTAGCCGCGCCGGCCGAGCCGCTCGGCCAGGTCGACGTCCTCGAAGTACATGAAGTAGCCCGGGTCGAAACCGCCGACCGAGTGGAACGCCTCCAGGTCGACCAGCAGGCAGGACCCGGACAACCAGCCCGCGGGGCGCTCCCGGGGCGCCTCCCGCTCGCGTCGGTAGCGGGCGGTCCACGGGTTGCTGGGCCACACCCAGCCCAGCAGGGCGTGACCGATCCCGGTCGAGAGCGAGGGCAGGTCCCGCGCCGAGGGGTACAGCGCGCCCTCCGGCGTGCGGATCCCCGGCCCCAGGGTCGCGGCCCGGGGCCAGCGGGCCGCCGCGGCGAGCAGCTCGTCGACCGCGCCGTCCTCGAAACGGACGTCGGGGTTGACCACCACCGCCCACCCGGTGCGCAGGTCGGCCAGCCCGGCGTTCGCGGCCGGGCCGTACCCGACGTTCCCGCCGATCGGCAGGAGCCGGACGTCGTCCGCACCGGCCGCGACCCGCTCGGGCCAGCCGTCGGTCGAGCCGTTGTCGGCGAGCACGACGTCCAGCGGTCGGGTCGTCGCCCGCCGCAGGCTGCTCAGCAGCCCCTCGATCGCCTCACCGGGCGAGTAGGTGACGGCGACCACGCGCAGCGGGCCGGTCACGCCGCGGCCGCCGCGGCATAGGTGGCGAGGTGCGCCCGGGCACAGGCACGCCAATCGAACAGCGCCGCGCGGGCCCGGCCGGCGGCAGCCAGCTCGGCCCGGCGGACGGGGTCGGCCAGGAGGTCCCGGAGCGCCACGGTGATCGCTGGGGCGTCGGGCTCGGTGTAGGCCACGGCGTCGCCGCCGACCTCGGGGAGGGACAGCAGCCGGGTGGTCAGCACCGGCGCACCGGAGGCCATCGCCTCCAGCACCGGCAGGCCGAACCCCTCGCCGAGGCTGGGGTAGGCGACCACCGTCGCCTCCCCCAGGAAACCGGCGAGCATCTCCAGCGGCAGGTAGCCCGGGCGCAGCAGCCGGTGCGTGTCCGGCACCTCGGCGGCCGCCCGGTCCACCTCCGCGTCCCATCCCCGGCCCCCGGCCAGGACCAGGGCGGGCGGGTCGGTCAGCGCGCTCCACGCCCGGATGAGCGCCGGCACGTTCTTGCGCGGTTCCAGCGTGCCGAGGAAGCCGACGTAGGGGCCGGGGAGGCCGAGGTGCTCCCGCACCGCGGCGCGCTCGGCGTCCGAGGGGACGTGGAACCGGGCAGCGTCCACCCCGAGGTGGGCGACGTCGATCCGGGCGGGGTCGGCACCGGCCACCCGCACCAGCTCCTCGCGCGTGGCGGCCGAGGGCGTGATGCACCGGGCGGCCCGGGTCAGGGACACCCGGGTCCAGGTGGTGAAGAACCGGCGCTTGACCGCCAGGTGCAGCTCCGGGTGGGTGAAGAAGGTGGCGTCGTGCAGCGTCGTCACGACGGGCAGCCCTCCGGCCAGGGGCATCGTGTAGTGCGGGCAGTGCAGCACGTCGGCACGGGCCCGCCGGGCCAGCAGCGGCAGTCCGACCTGCTCCCAGACCAGCCGGGCCGGCCGCCGGCCGATCACCGCGGGCGCCGCCAGCAGCTCGACGCCGGGGAGCAGCCGCTGGTAGTGGGCGACGTCGTGCGCCTGACAGACGACGACCAGGTCCGCACCCTCGGTCTGCAGCGCCGGCAGCAGCTCGTCGACGTAGCGGCCCACCCCACCCCGGTCGGCGGGTACGGCAGTGGCGTCGACGAGCACGCGAGGTCGGTTGCTCAGGAGTGACTCCGGGGGCGGTCGAGGCGGGTGGGGACTGTTCGAGACTACGAGAGGACCGCTGCGGGACCGCGCCGATACGCTGGCCCGATGCGAGGCATCATCCTGGCGGGCGGAAGTGGCACCCGGCTGTACCCGATCACCAAGGCCATCAGCAAGCAGCTGATGCCCATCTACGACAAGCCGATGATCTACTACCCCTTGTCGTTGCTGATGAACGCCGGGATCCGTGAGGTCCTGATCATCACCACCCCCGACGACCAGGCGCAGTTCCAGCGGCTGCTCGGCGACGGCTCCGACGTCGGCATCGAGATCAGCTACGCCGTCCAGCCGAAGCCCGAGGGGCTGGCCCAGGCCTTCGTCATCGGCGCGGAGTTCATCGGCGACCAGCCGGTGGCGCTCGTGCTCGGCGACAACATCTTCTACGGCACCGGTCTGGGCAAGAACCTGCGGGCCAACACCGACCCCACCGGTGGCCGCGTCTTCGCCTACCACGTGGCCAACCCCCGCGACTACGGCGTCGTGGAGTTCGACGCCGACGGCCGGGTCATCTCCATCGAGGAGAAGCCGGCCGTGCCCAAGAGCAACTACGCGGTTCCCGGCCTCTACTTCTACGACAACCGCGTCGTCGAGATCGCCTCGAAGATCACGCCCAGTGAGCGGGGCGAGCTGGAGATCACCGCGATCAACGAGGAGTACCTGCGCCGCGGCGAGCTCACCGTCACCGTGCTGGAGCGTGGCACCGCGTGGCTGGACACCGGCACGCACGTCTCGATGATGCAGGCCTCGGAGTTCGTCCGGGTGGTCGAGGACCGGCAGGGCTGGAAGATCGGCTGCATCGAGGAGATCGCCTGGCGGCGGGGCTACATCGACGCCGGGCAGCTCGAGGCGCTCGCCAAGCCCCTGCGGAAGAGCGGCTACGGCGACTACCTCCTGAACCTCCTGGCCGAGCCCGGACTGGACTGACGGCGGGGTCCTCCCCGTCGACTCAGCCCGGCCTCCGGCTCAGCCGTCCAGGGCCGGAGGCCGCGCAGCGGCCGGTCGATCCGTCAGGGCGAGGACCGCGAGGGCCGCGGTCAGGACGACCGCGCTGCTGAGGCCGTAGCGGACATTGGCGTCCGCGCCCTGGGCGGCTGCGAAGAAGCAGCCGTTCACGACCGTCCCGAGCCAGACGGTCGCCAGGACGAGGGTCTGCCGCCGGCCGCCCGACCGCGCGGGCTCTCGCTGCCCTCGTCTGCGTGTGACGGCGGCTGTGACGAGCACGGGCAGGAGGACGAACCCGACCGCGAGGAAGGCGCGGGACAGGTCGGGCCGGTGTGCGCTCATCCGGGTGATGTTCCACGCGGTCGGGGTGTCGGAGTCGTCTCCGGTCACCGCTCTGGCGGTCCCTTCGACGGCGAAGGTGACCGGGGCGAACGCGTACTCGATCGCATCCGCACCCGCTGTGGCCGCCACCTCCACAGCGCAGCAGCGCAGGGTGGCAGCCACAGCGGCGCGGACCACGCCGGATCCCCCGTCGTCCATCTCCAGCATGCGCTGGGTCATCGGCAACGCGTTGTTGTTGTGCTCGTCGAAGGCCGCCGCTTCCTCGGCCGAGATCTGCGCGCGTACGTCCGCAGCCAGGTCGCCACGGACCTCCGACAGATGCGGCCAGACGATCCGACTGACCGCCGCCGGCGCGGCACCGGCCTCCGGCCGGCCGTAGTCGGTCGTCTGCGTGGCCCGGTTGACCGCCGACCCCAGGAGAGCGGGCAGCGCCAGGACGAGGACCGCCGCCACGGGCAACCACCTGCGGCCCACTCCCGCCTGCCGCCGGCGCACCACGAGGCACGCGATCCCGGCAACGATGGCCAGGACCAGCAGCACGGTCGCCTTCTCGGTGCGGAGCAGAGCTGTGCTCAGCGCCGACCCCACCGTGATCGCAAGGGTCCGGCGGGCGACGTCCCCGTCGATGACCACACGGGCGAGGCCGGTGAGTGCCACCACGAACCCCGAAGCGGCGAGGGAGTCGCTGAGCACGCTGGTCGCGTAGTGCAGGGCCAGCGGCGAGGTGACGACGACCGCCGTCATGAAGGCGACGACGCCACGCCTGGCAGCCGGTGCCACGGTGTGGATCAGGTACCACGAGGCTCCTGCGACCGCCGCCGTCTGGAGCAGGTAGATGGGCACCTGCAGCGGGACACCGAGCGGCTCGCTGACGACCGACGCCACCCGTACGAGCAGCGGGTAGGCGAGCGTCCGGTAGCCGTCCACGCGCAGGTCATCGGCCAGCCGGAAGTACTCGGGGGTGTCGCCGTAGGCCGGGACGGCGGTCAGGTTGGCCAGCCACCAGACCAGCCCCACGACCACCTGGACGGCCGCCAGGGCAGCCACCACCCACATCCCCCACCGCCGCATGCCGGTACTCCTCCGTTCCGCTGGTGACTGCGGCCGCCGGATCGTCCGCGACCGCACGGGACTGCTGATCACGCGCTGGGCACCCGGCAGACGAGGTCGTCCGTCCCGGTGTAGCCGACCTCCATGCCCTGTTCCTCCAGGACGGTCGCCAGTTCGACGAGTCCCGTGCGGTGGCACACCACGCCCACGTCGAGCGTCGTCAGGGCCTCGGGTGCGCGCGCCAGGTCGGCGGGGTCCGTGCCTCCCTCGACCAGCCGCTGGAGCAGCAGCCGGGTGGCGACCCGAGCCCCGGGCCGATCCGCGTACACCTCGAGGTACTCCCCGCGGGAGCTGACCGGACGGGCGTCGGGCTGGACCACCCCGAGCGCGGCGACCACGTCGACCGGCGCCAGCACACGCTCGCCGGACGCCTCGGCCGCCGCCCACCGCGCCGCGGCCAGCGGACCGGCCGGGAGCTCCCACGTGCCCGGCGCGGCGACGGTCGCCCCGTTCAGCGGGCTCCACAACGGGAGTCCTCCCACCAGCAGCGCGGCTGCCGCGCCCACGGCGACCACACCGCCCTTCACCCGACCGGGCACCCCTCCGAGCAACGCGACGAGGGCCGGGACGGGGACGATCCAGGTCAGCCGCCACGCGATGGCGTCGGTGCCCATCACCGACCCGGCCAGGGCGTAGAGCGCCGGGACCGCGATGAGCAGGCCGGCGGCGACCGCCGCCAGCGCCGTCCAGCGAGCCTCGGGGGCACAGGTCGCCCAGTGCTCCGGCAGGAGGCAGCCGGCAATGAGGACGACGGCCGCCGCGAGGGCCACGACGGCCGGGAGACCGGTGCCGAGCACCTTCTCCCAGGCGTCCTCACCGGCGGCTCCCGGGACGAAACCGCCCTGCCCGGTGCCCCCGGCGACGAGCATCACCGCACCGGCGGCCAGTGCCGGGCCGGCGCCGATGGCCAGGAGCCGGCCGACGTCGGCCCACTGGCGACGCAGTGCGCCGGGCACGCTGCCGGCCAGGACGACCCCGGGGACCACGAAGACGGCCGCCGGGGTGAGGCCGACGGCCGCCACGGACGCCAGCCCGACCACCGCCATCGCGGCTCGGCGCTCCCGACCGGCCCCCGCGGCCCACAGCCAGGCGCACGCCGCGTAGAGCAACGGGACGACGATGGCGAGGAACAGCACCTTGCCCTGCCACATGCGGGCGAGGTGCAGGTTCCCCCACGACGCGTGCGTCGCACCCCCGAGCACGAGGAAGAGCGCGGCGAGGAGCAGCCCGACCGCGGGACGACGCACCCGCCACGCCCGGAGCAGCATCCACAGCGCCCAGACCGCGCCCGCGGTGGCCAGCGGGGGCAGCAGGACGTAGGCCACGTCGCCCACGCTGAGACCGGTCACCCGGGAGACCCAGCCCAGGAGTGCCTCGATGGACGGGAGGTAGGGGGTCTGGGCCGGCAGTCCGGGCCACCGGCCACCGGAGAAGATGACGTCCCCCACCCGGACGTCGCCGTGCGCGGCGATCCACGTGCTGCGGACGACGTACGACGCGTCGTCCAGGTCGAACCGGACGATGACGGCGGCGAGGCCCGCCAGGACGGCCGACACCGCCAGCGGCACCCACGGCCCGGCCACCGGGAGGGCGGCGACCGTCGGGGCCAGCGACCGCCGGACGGCGATCACGACCACCGGCCCGAGGGCGACCCACCCCCAGAAGGCCCAGGCCGACGGGATCGCACCGGCCAGGGCCAGGAGGTAGGCACCGGTCCAGGTGGCGAAGAGGGCCAGCCCGGCCAGGACCGCGAGGTCGAGCGTGCGGGTGACCCGGCTCGCCGGACCGCCGGCTGCGAGACGCCCGGCGCCGGCCACGGCAGACGGGTCCGTGGCGGCGCGTTCCCGGACGGCGGAGGACGGCACGCGCGACGCTAACCCGCCGGCCACCGGCTCCCCGGCACGGTGCTGGCGAGTTGGCGACCGACGCTGCACAGGCTGCCCACCCGCCCCAGGGTCCCCGACCTCAACCGCACAGCTCGGCGTACAGCTCCACCAGGCGGTCGGCTGCCCGGTCCCAGGTGGCCACCGCCGACACCCGTCGCCCGGCGGCCATCATCGCCGCCCGGACCCCCGGCTCACCCACGACCTCGCCCAGCACCCCGGCCAGCGCCGGCGCGTCGCCCACCGGCGCCGTCCGGGTCGCCCCGTCCCCCACCTCGAGCAACGCCGGGTCGTCGGAGGTGACCACCGGGACCCCGGCCGCCATCCCCTCCAGGACCGGCAGGCCGAACCCCTCGGCCCGGCTGGGCACCACCAGCGCGGTCGCTCGGGCGAGCAGGACGGCCAGGTCCTCGTCGGTGACCCGCCCGAGGACCCGCACCCGGCCCGGGGGCAGACCCAGCTCCGCAGCTCGCCGCAGCGGGTCGACACCGCCCCACCCGGCCTGGCCGGCGACCAGGAGCGGCAGGTCGGGGGCGCCGGGGAGGGCCAGCGCCGCCAGCAGCACGTCGAGCCCCTTGCGTGGCTCGAGGGTGGCGAGACTGAGCAGGTACCCGCCCGGGGGCAGCCCGAGCCGGTCGGCACGTGCGTCGGCGTCGGGAACGGGCCCGGTGAGGACGGCGGCGACGCCCTCCCCCACGACCTCCACCCGGGGCAGCCGCACGTGCGGGCGCAGCGCCGCCTCCACCGCACGGGTCGGGACGACGACGGCATCCGCCTGCTCTGCTGCCCGCTCGGCCATGGACCGGTGCCAGCGGACCCCCCGCGGGGTCAGCGTCTCGGGGTGCGTCCAGGGGACGGCGTCGTGGACGGTCACCACGAGCGGGCGACCGCGCCGCGGCGGGAACAGGAGGGTCGGCGCGTGGACCAGGTCCGCTCGCCGCGGAGCGGGCCCGACGCCCCGCTCCCATGCCGCGACCAGGGGACGCCGGGCCAGGGGGAACCGACGAGGTCCGGAGACCCCCGGGACCTGCGCAGCGGTGGTGTGCCGGTGCCAGGCGACCCAGCCACGGACGTCGATGCCCGGCGGGCGCACCAGCGAGCGGGCCAGTTCCGCGGAGTACCGGCCGGTGCCGCCGGGGACAGGGCTCAAGCACTGTTCCAGGACGACGGCCACCTCCACGGCCCCGACCCTAGGTCCCGGCACGGGAGCCGGCCGCCCCGGCCCGCGGGGCACCGCACCGTGAGAACATGTCGCCGGATGAAGATCGCCCTCGACGCCACCCCGCTGCTCGGCCGTAGCACCGGGGTCGGCACATACGTCCGTGGCCTCACGTCCGGGTTGGCGGAACTGCCCGGCCTCGACCTGCGGGCCGTGCCGTTCACGCTGCGCGGCGGGCGCCGTCCGGCGGGACTGCCCCCGGCGGTGCACTGGCGGCACCTGCCGGTACCCGCCCGAGCGCTGCAGGCCGCCTGGACCCGGGCCCCCCTCCCGCCGGTCGAGGCGTTCAGCGGCCGGGTCGACGTCTTCCACGCCACCAACTTCGTCGCGCCGCCGGCGCTGCGCACGGCGTCGGTCGTGACCGTGCACGACCTGACCTACCTCCGGTTCCCCGAGTGGGTGACCGACGCGGTGCTGCGCTACCGGGACCTGGTGCCCCGTGCGCTGGACCGGCCGGGCACCGTGGTCGTCACCCCGACCCGGGCGGTCGCCGACGAGGTGACCGCGGCCTACTCCCTGCCCGAGGACCGGGTCGTCGTGACCCCGCTCGGGGTGGACCCGGCCTGGTCCGGAGCCCACCCGGTCGACGATGCGTGGCTGGCGGCCCGGGGCCTGCCGGACGAGTTCCTGCTCTTCGTCGGGGCACGCGAGCCGCGGAAGAACCTCAGCACCCTGCTCGATGCGCACCGGCGAGCGCGCGCGGAGGGCTCGGTCCCCGACCTGGTGCTCGCCGGGCCGGCCGGCTGGGGGCCGGAGGCCGAGCAGGGCGCCGGAGTGCACGTGACCGGCTGGCTGAGCCAGTCCGAGCTGCACGGTGTGGTCGCCCGGGCCCGGGCCGTGCTCCTGCCGTCCCACTACGAGGGCTTCGGGTTGCCGCTGCTGGAGGCCATGGCCGCCGGCACCGCGGTGGTCGCCAGCGACGTTCCGGCACACCGGGAGGTCGCCGGCGGGCACGCCACCCTGGTCGCGCCGACGGACGTGGACGGCTGGGCCGAGGCGCTCACCGCCGCTGCGCCGTCGGAGGGACCACGCCGGGCCGAGGCTGCGGCCTGGGCGCGGCAGCACACCTGGCGGGCGTGCGCCGAGGCGACCGTCGACGCCTACCGACGGGCCATCGGGTGACCGGCACCCCGCGACGGCCCGTGCTCACCGTGGTGATCGTGACCTGGAACGGTCGGCACCTCCTCGACGACTGCCTCGGCGGTGTGGCCCGGCAGGACCTCGGCCGGGACCGTTTCGACGTGGTCGTGCTGGACAACGCCTCCACCGACGGGACCGTCGAGCACCTGGCCCGGCACCACCCCGACGTCCGGGTCCTGACCGCGCCGTACAACACCGGTTTCGCGGGAGGCGCGCACCGCGCCCTGGCAGCGGTGTCGACCCCGTACGCGGTGTTGCTGAACAACGACGCGGTCCCCGAGCCGGGGTTCCTGTCAGCGCTGCTGCGGGCGATCGAGGCACCCGGGGCCGAACGGGTGGCCGCCGTGACCGGCAAGGTGCTGCTCCGCCCGCGCTTCCGCCGGTTGCCGCCCGGCGCTCCGACCGCCGAGGGCGACGTGGTGGCACCGACGGGCACCTACCGCCCGACCCCGGACGGCGACGTCGACCTGGTCAACTCCACCGGCAACGAGGTGACCCGCTCGGGCTACGGCAGGGACCGCGGGTGGCTCCAGCCGGACGAGGGCCGGGAACCCCCTGCCGAGGTCTTCGCCTTCTGCGGCGCAGCGGTGTTGCTGCGCGCCGCCGCGCTGGCCCAGGTCGGCGACTTCGAGCCCCGGCTGTTCCTGTACTACGAGGACACCGACCTGTCGTGGCGGCTCCGCACGGCCGGGTGGACGATCCGGTACGAGCCCACGGCGGTCGTCCGGCACGAGCACGCCGCCAGCAGCGACGTCCGGTCGGCGCTGTTCCGCTTCCACGACGACCGGAACCGGCTCCTGGTGCTGACCCGGAACGCCCCCGGCCGGCTGGCCGTGCGGGCGGCGCTGCGGTACCCGGTGACCGTGCTGCACCTGACCCTGCGCCAAGGGCCCGCCACGGCGATGACGGTCACCCGGCTGCGGGCGTTCGGCTCTTACCTGCGGTGGCTCCCCCGTGCCGTGCGGGTACGCCGGGCAGCGGGCCGGTCCGCGCTCGTCCCGCGAGCGCAGACCGCGACCCTCCTCGTCGCCGACTGACGCAACCCGGCCGGCCAGGCATCACCGGAAGCGGGCGACCCCGCCACGGACGTTCTTGCGGATCCGCCCGGCGACCCGACGGCCCAGCTCGACCGGCCCACCCTGCTGCATGTACTCCCGGATCAACCCGAGGTCGCCACGCAGGTTCGGCTCGTACGACGTGTCGATGAGCCGCCCCTGGACGACGGCCTCGAGTTCCTTGCCGTTCGCCCCGGCGAGGTCGGGTGCCCGGCGGGGGGCGCGGCAGAACTCCAGCAGCGGGCTGAGCGCCCGCTCCCACGCGTAGTCGTTGCGGACCCGGTCGACCGCGTCCCGGCAGGCAGCGGCGAAGGGCTCGTCGTAGAGCGTCCGCTCCAGTCCCTCGGCCAGCGCATCGACGTCCTGCTCGGGCACCGTCACACCGAGCCCCTGTGCCGAGATCAGGTCGCCGAACGTGTCGCCGCCGGTGGCCACGATGGGCAGCTGGGCCCACAGGTAGTCCAGCATCCGGGTCCGGAAGGAGAACGTGGTCTCCACGTGCTCGAAGTGCGTGGACACGCCCACGTCCGCGTCCAGGAGGTAGTTCTCCCGGTCCCGGAAGTCGACCCACTCCTCGTTGAAGAACACGTGCTTGCCGGTGAGGCCCAGGGAGTCGGACAGCTCTCGGGTCGCCGCGGCCATGCGCATCTCGGGCACGTGCGGGTTGGGGTTGCGCATGCCCAGGAAGAACATCCGCACGTCGGGGCGGCGCTGGCGCAGCTGGTCGATCGCCCGGACCAGGGTCAGCGGGTCGAACCAGTTGTAGACGCCGCCGGCCCACAGCACGACCTTGTCGGTCTCGGCGATGCCGGGGACGACGCCCTTGATCGCCGGACGGGTGCGGCGCGGGGGCACCGAGCTCAGCCCGAAGGGGACGACGGCGAGCAGCTTGCTCATCGAGGAGTCCGCGTCGTAGGTCGCCGGGTTGAGCCGGCCGACGGCGGCCATCTGCCCCAGCCAGAAGTGCCGCTGCTTCTCGCTCGCGCAGAGGAAGAAGTCACCGCGGCTGAGCTGCTGGTTCAGCACCGTGGTCGTGTTGGCGACGTCGCGGGTGCGCTGGCCGCCCTCCTGCCCGCGGGTCTGCTCGAGCTGCTCGAGGTGCATCGGGTCGTAGATGTCACAGACGATGATCTTCTGCGAGCGGACCAGCCAGGGCGCCGCGGCCATGGCGAAGCCCTGGAACACGATGATGTCGGCCCACGCCTCGTGCGGCTTGAGCTGGTCGGGCACCCCCACCGCGGAGACCGCGAAGCGCGGGTCGGAGATGCTCGCCCCGCTGGTCGAGACCAGGCGGACGTCGTGCTCGTCGGAGAGGTGCTCGGAGATCGCCCAGGCGCGCATCGCCGGGCCGGCCATCTTGGCCGCCAGCGGGTCGCCGGTGATCACCAGGATGCGCCGCCGGGTGGCGAAGAGGTCGGCGATGCCGAAGGACTCGACGAGCTCACCGTGCGCCTTGAGGTAGCGCGCCAGCGGGAACGCCGGCTCGATCGCCTGGCGGAACAGCGGTGCGAGCTCCAGGTCGTTGCGGGTGCGCTGCTCCTGCAGCCGCGCCCGGTCGGCCCACAGCCCGGCGACGTCGGTGGCGGCGTCGGCGATGGCCAGCACCCCGGCCATGGTGACCTTGGGGACGCTCATCTCGCCGATGTCGTCGCCGCCGGGTGAGCGCTTCAGGTCCAGGGCACCCGGGTCGATCTCGCCCCGCTCGGCGGCCCGGCTGATGGCCAGCATGAGCGCCGGCGCCAGGGTCCGCGACAGGGCGTCGTCCCCGTAGTTCTTGATCATGCTGAACAGCGCGTTGCGCTCCAGCAGGAACGTCTCCCGGTAGCTGCCGAACTTCTTCATCGACGCGTGGTGCTTGTGGAAGGCGATCGAGTCGGGCACGTAGCGCACCCGCCAGCCCAGCAGGTTCAGCCGCCAGCCCAGGTCGACGTCCTCGTAGAACATGAAGAAGCGCTCGTCGAAACCGCCGACGGTCTCGTAGACGTCCTTGCGGACGAACATCGCCGCGCCCGTGCCGAAGAGCACGTCCCGCGGGGTCTCCCACTCGCCACTGTCGGGCCGCTCGACCTCGCGCTTGTAGCCCATGCCGAACCAGGTGAGGGACCCGTCGACGTAGTCGATGTGGGTGCCCTCCCAGTCCAGCACCTTGCTGGCGACCGAGGCGACCGAGCGGTCCCGCTGGAGGACGTCGACGGCGGCGCGCACCCACTGCGGGTCGGGGCGGGCGTCGTTGTTGATGAAGCCGACGACCTCACCGCGGGCATGGCGGACCCCGGTGTTGCACCCGCCGGCGAAGCCGCTGTTCTCACCCGCCTCGATGACGACGGCCCCGGGCACCTCGCGACGGATCCGGTCGACGTCGTCGCCCCCGGAGTCGTTGTCCACGACGATCAGCTCGAGCTGGTCCGCGGGCCAGTCCAGCTCGCCGAGGGACCGCAGGCAGGTGATGGTGTCCTCGGCGCCCTTGTAGTTGACGAGGACGACCGAGACCAGCGGTTCGGTGGGCATCAGACGGTGGCCTCCGAGGCGATTGAGGGGAGATCCGCGTTCCAGCGACCACCGAGCGCGACCACTCCCCCGGACTCGCGCAGCTCACCGGTCTCGACGACGAACCGGTAGCAGTGGCGCAGGAAGTCGTAGGTGTGGGTGAGCGTGTGGTCCAGGATGCGGGCGCTGAGGTCGAACGTGTAGGGCTGCAGGGTGAGGTTGGGGATCGCGAGGTCGATGTGGCCCGACCCCTCGATGTAGGCGATGTCCAGCCCGCCGTCGCGGGTGTGGTGCGCCCAGATGCGCATGCCGTCGACGGTGTCCAGCGCCAGTGCGAAGGCCGGCCGCTCGACCCGCTCCGAGCACTCGTAGGAGATCCGGATGGTGGCCTGCTCGCCGGTCCGGAACCGGTTGGCCGGCAGTCCCCGGGCGTCCAGGACGGTGACGTCCGTCAGGATCGCCTCGCCGGACCCGATCCGCGTCTGGACCGGCGTGCCGTCGGGAGCGGCGCCGTCCGACGACGCGGACGTGGCCGACGACGAGGGGACGACGACCTCCTGCTCGTGGCTCTTGTCGACGTAGCGGTCGACGATCTGGTCCGCCCGGCCGACCTCCACGAGGGAGCCGCGGTCGAGCCACGCGGCCTGGTCGCACAGCGTCCGCATGGAGCCCATCGCGTGGCTGACGATGACCACCGTCTTGCCCGCGCGGCGGAAGTCGACGAACTTCTCCATGCACTTCTCCTGGAAGGCGGCGTCGCCGACGGCGAGCACCTCGTCGACCAGGAGCACGTCCGGGTCCACGTTGATCGCCACGGAGAAGCCCAGGCGCATGTACATGCCCGAGGAGTAGTTCTTGACCGGCTGGTCGATGAAGGCCTCGATGCCGGCGAAGTCGACGATCTCGTCGAACTTGCGCTCCAGCTCACGCTTCGTCATGCCCAGGATCGAGCCGTTGAGGAAGACGTTCTCCCGACCGGACAGCTCGGGGTGGAAGCCCGACCCCAGCTCCAGCAGGGCGGCGACCGTGCCCTGGGTGCGGATGTCCCCCTTCTCCGGCTCCAGGATCCGGGCGATGCACTTGAGCAGGGTCGACTTGCCCGACCCGTTCTCGCCGATCAGCGCGAAGGTCGAGCCCTGCGGGATCTCGAAGGAGACGCCGCGCAGCGCCCAGTACTCGTCGTAGCTCGCCCGGCCCCCGCGCATGAGGGCCGCCTTGAGGGACTGGTTGCGCTCCTTGTACAGCCGGAACCGCTTCGAGACCTCGTCGACCACGACGGCCGGGGTGCTGCTCACAGTTCCTCCACGAGGCGGTGCTGACTCCGGTTGAACACCGCGAAGCCGATCACCAGGGAGCCGACTGCCGCCACGAGGCAGAACAGCAGGTCCCCCCAGTACGGCATGACGTTGTCGTACAGCATGGCCCGGAAGACGCTCACGAACCGCTCCAGCGGGTTGAGACGGTAGATCGTCTCCAAGGGGAAGTCGTTCCCGGCCGCCCGCATGCGGGCGGCCTGGTCCTGGATGAGCTGGTACGGGTAGACGATCGGCGTCGCGTAGAACCACAGCTGCATGCCGATGGTGACGAAGTGCTGGGTGTCCCGGAAGTAGACGTTGGCGACCGACAGCAGCAACGCGATGCCGAGGGCGAAGGCCGTCAGCAGGACGACGACGAGGAGCAGCAACGGGATCCACGGCAGCGGCATGCTGCCGAACAGCAGCAGCAGCACCACCAGAACGCCCAGCTCGATGGCGAAGGTGACGTTCAACGACAGGACCGTCGCGACCACCAGCGTCGGTCGCCAGAAGAAGACCTTGCGCAGGAGGTTGGCGTTGGCGATGAGCGAGCCCATGCCACTGCTCACCGCGTTGTTGAAGAAGTTCCACGGCAGCAGGGCACAGGCCAGGAAGAGGACGAACACCTGCAGGCCGCTGTCCTCGCCCACGGGCACCGGCACGCGGAGCACGAACCCGAAGACCAGGGTGTAGATCAGCAGGGTCGCGATCGGGTTGAGCAGCGACCACCCCTGACCGAGCAGGGTGCGCTTGTACTTGCCCCGGACCTCGCGGAGGGTCAGGTTGACCAGGAGCCCTCGGGAGTCCTTGAGGTCACTCACGACGCTCATGACAGTTGTTCTCGCATCGTGACGGAACCTTACCTCTCAGTACCTGGCGGAACGGCCGTCTCGAGCGACGCGCCGAGGGAGGCCGTCCCAGTGACCCCGGTGGTCACGGCCGGCCTCAGGGGTCACCGGACCCGGCGGCGGACGGCGTCCAGGACGCCGCCGATGACCGAGCGCCGGACCGAGCCACGGGGCACCACCCGGCCGGCGACGACGCGGCCACGAGCCAGGGCGCGGTACCCGCCCGACTCCTTGATCCCGGTCAGCTCCTGCACCGTCACCTCGAGCGCGGCGTGGGTGCGCGCCACCTCGTCGTGGAGCTGCGCCTCGAGCCGCTGGGCCTGCTCGGCCTCCGAACGCAGCTGCGCCACCTCGGCCCGCGCCTGGTCCCGCTCGGCGATCAGCGGTCCGAGCTTGGGCCGCAGCGGGGACATGGGGTGGTCCAGCAGCCCCGCGAGCTCACCCTCGGTGCGCTCGACCTCCGCTGCGAAGGCCTCGTCGTCGCGGCCGCAGCGCAGGAGCTCGGTCTGCAGCACGGCCTCGCGGTGCAGGGTCCGGGACAGCCGCTCCTCGTCGAGGTGCGTGTCGACCAGCGCGGCCAACTCGTCCAGGAGTGCCCGCCGGGACGGCCGGGTCTGCCAGGGGGTCGGCACGGTGGACAGCCGCTCGCACAACCAGATGAGGCCGCGTGCGACGACCTCGTCGACGGTCCACTCCGTGCTGCGCCACTCGTCGTCGATGTGGACCAGCCCGCCGTCCTCGTCGACCAGCAGGTTGTGCGGGACGAGGTCGACGGCCACGCCGTCGGGCTCCGCGGCCGAGGCCTCCACCAGCTCCCGCCACTCGGTCAGCGCGCGGCGGGTGAACTCCACGTCGCCCTTGGCGATCTCGTCGACGAGCGAGCTCCCGGGCAGGATCGGACCGGAGGTCACGCGGTGCGCGGGTCCGGCCGACTCACGCCGGTCCCCGAGCACGCTGCGCTCGAGCACCAGGCCGGTTCCGTCCTGACGGATGACGCTCTCGGTGGCCCGCCCGGGACGCCGTTCCGTCGTGTAGAAGGCGGCCCGCCGGTCGGTCGGCCAGAGGTCCTGCTGGCTGCCGTCGGGGGTGCCGACGACGACGAACGAGTTGCCGTGCTCCTTGCCCTGGCCGGCCGAGACCAGGGTGCGCCACAGCAGCTCCTCGTTCGGGCCGAAGTCCCGGGCGGTCTGCCAGTCGGGGCTCGGGAACCGCGGCAACCGACCGGCCAGCCCCGAGGGGTGGACCATGAGCTCGTCGGCGATGACGGCGCGGGTGAGCTTGTAGTCGGGGAACGCGCTGAAGAAGGTGGGGTCCATGCCGGCGCGCTGGAACAGGCTGCCCAGCGCCGCGCGGTCGAAGGTCCGTGCCGGGGAGCCGATCGGGTAGTCCTCGAGGGAGTCGTAGGCCCGGTCGCTGTGGTCCTCGGGTGAGCCCGCCAGGTACTTGACGCCGAGCTTGTTCTCGATGGCCAGCAGCAGCCGCCCTCCCGGCAGCAACCGGCGACGGATGTCGTCGAGGAACGCCAGATAGGGGGCCTCATCGGCCGTCCCGCCGCCCACGTACTCCAGCACGCCGATGACGACCACCAGGTCGTAGGCGGGCTCGTCCGGCAGGTCCGCGAGCTCACCGGTGAAGACGCGGGCCCCGGGGCGGTCGGCCAGCCGCGCGGCGGCCACGGCCGCGCGCGCCGGCACCGGCTCGAGTGCGTCCACGACGGCGCACTCCTCGGCCAGGTAACGGCTCATGGCGCCGCACCCGGCACCCACCTCGAGCACCCGGGTGGCCGCCCCGACCTCGAAGGCCCGCAGCACGTTCGCCCGCTGGCGGTCCAGGTGGTAGCGCTCGGCCCAGCCGACCGCCCGGGAGTGGAGCTCCTCGTTGAGGGACCCACGGTCCTCGCTGCCGCGCACCAGCTCCAGCAGCGCCTCCTCGGCGCCGTCCCGGTAGCCGGAACCGACGTCCCGGAGCAGCGTCGGGCTCCCCGACACCGCATCGGGACGTGCCTGCCGGATCGGCGTGGCGGTCTCGACGGCTACGGACGGAACGGTGGGGGGCATTGCGACCTCTGTCTTGAGGGGAGGAGGGCGTGGAAGCGTCACTCACCGGGACGTGGCACACAGCCGCGACGACGGCGAGCAGGCTACCCGCTCTGGCGCCATCGACCGTCCGGCGGTCAGGGGTGGACCCCGAAGGCGAGACCCTGAGGAAAGCGCACCCGGACGCCGGAGGCCAGCACCCGGTGCGCCCCGTGGGGTCACAGCGCCGGGCGGGACTGCTGTGGCGCCGGACGGCACGGTCCCGTGCTCGTGGCCCCAAATGCCCGGCCGGAGCTGATTACATACGCCGGGCCGCAGCGACACCGCCGGCCCCGGCGCGCACGCCGGACCGCGCCCCTGCGCCACACCCCGCCGGACGATGGAAAAGGGTCATGACGAGCACTGACACGCAGCGCAGAGCCGAGGCGGACCTGGATGGCAGCGCCGAGGCGAGGCAGCAGCACGACACGCCCGCCGCAGGGACTGGTCCCGACTCGACGGGGTCCCACGCCGCCAGGACCGGGGGCCGGTTCCTCGCCCGCGCGAGGAGCTCGATCGCCTGGTGGGGCGCGCTGGTGGTCACCTCCGCCCTGTTCGTCCTCCACATCGCGATCTACAACCCACTGTCGCCCGTGGACGAGATCCAGCACATCGACTACGTCCTGCACATGCTGGACGGGGACGCCGTCGGAGCCGGGGACACCTTCACCGAGGAGGGCCAGGACATCCTGGCCTGCCGGTGGATCGACACGGCGGCTCCCCTGGGCATGCCGTGCGGAGGACCGTACGACCTGAGCCGGATGCCGGGCGGTGGTTACGACACCGCCTACATCCACGCGCCGTTCTACTACGTCACCCCGGCGGTCGCCGCGCTCGCGGGCAGCGCACTGGGCGTCGACGGCGACCTGGTCAACGTCATGCGCTTCTCCTCCGTCCTGTGGTGGGCACTGTTCGTGGGGATCGCGTGGCGGCTCTTCCGTGAGCTGGGCGTGCACAAGTGGGTCGGCGCGGCCGGCATCCTGGTCCTGGCCGCCTCGCCGGTGATCCTGCAGACCTTCACCATCGTCAACAACGACGTCACGGCCCTGCCGGCCGGCGCGGCGCTGACCCTGGCGGCGCTGAGATGGGAACGGGGCCTGCTCGGACTCCGGTGGCTGGTGCTGATCGCGGCCGTCGCCGTGGCCATCAAGTCCACCAACGTGACGATGGTCATCGCGGTCGCGCTGTTCGTGCTCGCCCGACACTGGCAGGGCACGAACCCCCGTTCCTGGCGGGAGTGGCTGCCGTCCCGCAGGCCCCTGCTGGCCATCGTCGCCCTCGGGGTCACCTCCGCCGTCGTGGGGCTCGCCTGGACCGTCGTCCAGGCCCAGCTGCAGACCATGGACCCGCTGCTGGTCCCGCAGAACCAGTCGTTCTTCGCCCCCAGCTTCGAGCCGATGTGGCTGATCAGCTCCATGGACGCGTTCTTCACGCCGATCAACCCGGAGTTCTACGACTCGACCCTGGCCGGGGACACGGCCCGGCTCGTCGCGGTGCTGACCGACTACGGGTTGATCACGCTGACGATCCTCGGCGCCGTGATGGCCGCACGGGGCAGCCAGGTCCGCGCGCTGGCGTTCGCCCTGGGCGGCACGGCGCTGTTCGTCCCGATGCTGCTGATCATCGTGAACTACGAAGCGGTGAGCATCTTCGTCCTGATCACCTCCCGGTACGGCCTGTCGCTCGTCCCGGCCGCGCTCGCCATCGGGCTGACGTTCATCCGCCCCAAGCCGGCTCGCGTGGCCTTCGCTGCCGTGGCGGTCGCGTCGGTCGCCGGGATGGCCCACACGATGCTCACCTGACGCCGACGGCAGAGCCGTGATCCCCCGTCCGCCAGCGACGGGATCGGACGCCTGACCCTGCGGAGACCTCCGCGGAGCACCCAGCAGGGTGCTCCGCGGAGGTCTTCTCACGTTCCGGACCGCCGTGCAGGACGGAGCGTCCCCTGTGCGGTGTCGGTCCGCGGCGCTGAGCCCGTCGTCAGCGCTGGCGTGCACCCTGGCGACGAGGGCGCAGCCGGCGGTGGGTCACGGAGGTGGCCCGGAGGTGTTCCCCGGCACCAGGCGGCCGGCCCGCTGCCTGGCGCACTCAGCGCCGGCCCGGTGGACCAGAGCCCACCCCGGCCCGGACCGCGGTCTGCTGCACCGGACCGTCGGGGACGGCAGGAGAGCCGGGTCCCGGAAAGCGCGATGCCCGCTCCCCGCCGTCGGCGGGGAGCGGGCATCAGGCACCTGCACGATCAGGACGCGCCGGGCGGACCTCCCCGGCGGGAGCCACGTCCTCCGGCGCGCAGCTCGCGCGTCAGGCGGTCAACCGGACGCACCGGAGGACCGTGGGCGTCCCGCCCACGCCGGTGGAGTGTGCGGAGACACAGACCTCGTGCGGTCCGGCTGCCAGCGGCAGCCTGATCGCGAACCCGTGCGCAGCCCCGGCCTCGGGGTGCACCCGCCCCACGTCCGGGCGGGAGCCAGCGGCGGGGAACACCCCCTGGTCGACGCCGTCGATGGCCACCCGCACCTGCACGGTCTGGGTCGGCGCGTCCGGATCGAACGTCCAACCCTGGACCGCGACCTCACCGGGCGCGCCGACCGCGACGGAGTCCACCGACCCCATGGGCATGCGGTCGGTGACCGTCACCTGCGAGCAGTCGAGGAGGGGGTTGGTCCCGGCGAGACCGAGGTTGATGGCGAAGGTGCAGACCTGGTGCCGCCCCGTTCCGATGTCGAGGTACGTGTTGAAGCCGTGCGCTGCCCCGACCCCGGGGAACGCTGCGGCGATGTCCGGCCGGTGCCCGTCGGCCGTGAACGCACCGTGGTAGCGGCCGTCGACGTAGATGTGGACGTTCGCCGGCGCGGTCGGGACGCTGGGGTCGAACACCCAGCCCCCGACGCGGACCCGCCCGTCGCCCACCGGGGCAACGGCGTCCACCACACCTTCCGGGGCCTTGTACTGCAGGTCGGCCGCGGTGCAACCGATCACCGGGTTGGTCCCGGCGACACCGATGTTGATCCCGAACACGCAGATCTGGTTGCGTCCCGGGAACGAGGGGAGCGTCGCGTCGAAGCCGTGCGCCGTCCCCGCTCCCGAGTACGCCCGACCGATGTCCTCCCGCGTCCCGGTGGCGTCGATGGCCACACCCCGTCCGTTGACGTAGGCGTGCACCTGGATCGGTGCCGCGGGCATGCTCTCGTCCAGCGCCCACCCCTGGATGCGGATCTTCCCGTCCACGGTCTCGGCGATGGAGTCGACCGACCCGACGGGTGCGCGATAGGCGTACTCCCGGCAGGCGACGGTGCGGTTGTTCCCCGGGGCGACGCCGTCCACGGCGAAGACGCACAGGTCGGTCCTGCCCGAGAGCGGTCCCACGGTGATCCGGAACCCGGCGGCCGGTCCCGCCGCCGGGAACGCGGCCTGGACGTCAGGCCGGGGGACGTTCGGGGTGTGGGCCACGCCGCGCCCGTTCGTGTAGACGTGGACCTGGGGCGCGTTCCCGTCGGGGTCGTAGACCCACCCCGACAGCAGGATCGAGCCGTCGGGCTGCTCGGCCAGGACGTCCAGGGACATCTCCGGAGCGCGGTCGGTGAAGGTGACCGGACGGCAACCGAACTGGAAGTTCATCCCCTGACCGGCGAGGTTGTCCGCGATCAGGCAGACCTGGTGGGTGCCGTAGCTGAGCAGCCCGGACACCTCGAACCCGTGGTTCGGCCCCACGCCGTGCACCGAGCCCACGTCCGGGCGTGATCCGCCGGCCGAGGTCGAGGCCACCGTCGCGCCGTCCACCGTGGCACGCACCGTGACCGGCGAGTGCGGTGCGTCCGGGTCGAAGGCCCACCCCTTGGCGGTGAAGCCCGAGGCAGTCAGCGAGAGGTTGTCCGCGAGCCCCTTGGGGGTCGCGGCGGCGATCGCGTCACTCTGGGTGGACCCGAACCAGTCGGTGAAGTACAGCCAGAAGTTGCGGTTGCCGTAGGCGGAGCAGCCGTCGCCGGTGCCGTACCCGGCCCGCAGCGCGGCAGCGTTGGGCTGGTACGGGGTGTAGATGTAGAGGTTCGCCGTCGCCTGGTTCGCGATGGTGACCGGACCGGATCCGCAGGTGGCGGTCGGGCTCCACAGCACGTTCACCGTCCGACCGGCTCGGTAGGCGTAGTTGGCGGCGTTCGCCGTGTACCGCTGGTACTGCCGCGCAGCGCTGTACACCTGGTTGTGGAAGCCGAAGTAGGCCTCGTCGCACGGGGCCGTGTCCGGGCAGGCGAAGCCCATGGCCTTCTTGTAGCGGGTGGCGGTGAGGCCCGAGCCGGAGCCGAGCACCAGCCCCTGCTCCTTCTGCAGCATGACGAGCAGCACCTTGGGGTTGATGCTGCAGGAGATCGCCGTCTTGGCGATGATCGTCGCCGCCGACTCCCCGGGCGCGCCGGCGTAGCCGTTGCAGTAGACGTCCGCCGGCCGGTTGTTCGTGTCCTGCCGGTAGTCCTTCAGGCACGGCGAGCCATCGGCTCCCGGCTTGCAGTTCCCGACCTTGGCGTTGAGGAAGGTCTGCACGTCCCCCGCCGACATCGCGTAGCCGGCGAAGAAGACCTCGTCGCTGATGATGTTCCCTGCGTCGAACTGGCTCAGGTCCGCCACCCGGTCGAACGGCCACAGGTCGTCCGGTCGCGTTCCCTGCAGTGTGAGCAGGGACCCTGCCGTCACCAGGACGGCGAGCGCCACCACGACCCGGCGCACCAGCCTGCTCATCGGGTCGGCACCTCGACCGGCATGGGCTCAGAGGAGCCACGCGTGGTCTGCGACTCGTACGAGAGCGTGGCCTGCCACTCCCCTGCCTCGAGCCCGTCCCCGGGGATCGTGATGAGGCCACAGTTGGTCGTCGTCGCATCGGCCTCGCCGGTGCTCGTGCCGGTGACCTGCGTGGCGCCGCGGACGAGCTCCAGGGTGCACGTGCCACCGGACTCGATCACACCGGCGACGAACCCGGCGGCCTCCACCCGGCCCTCGGCGACGGCCCAGTCGGCGTAGGCCAGCCCGACCACGGCCGTCGTGAGCTCCGGCGCGTCGCTCCCCGGGGTGGTCGGAGTGGCACTGATCGGCGCCACGGGTGTGGTGCCGGCGTCCGCCCCCGCGGCCGGGTCGGGGTCCTCCGTGGGTACGGACGCCGTGGGTGCGGACTCCGTCGGGGCGGCGGCCGTCGGCCCGCTCGCGGCCGGGGCGGGGTCCGCCTCGCCTGTGGAGAGGGCCACGGCCACCACCGCGGCGGCCAGCACCGCGCCCAGCACGAGGAACACGCCCCGTCGCCTCGTCGTCGTCATCCCGATGCCCTTCGCCGCTCTGTGACACGGCCGCCCGACGGACGGCCGCACTGGAGGGTGCAGGGCACCCCCGCCTCGGCACGAACCGCCGCGCCGGGCGTCCGCATCTTTCTGTGTCTGATTAATTACTTTCGGTGATGAACCGAACCGATCAGACGGTGACCCGTTCACACCGCATGAGGGTCGGCGTCGTCCTGATGTCGGTGGACCGGGCGGAGACGCAGACCTCGCGCTGGCCGGGGGGAGCTGCCAGGTCGATCGAGAAGCCGTGCGCGGCGCCGGCTTCCGGGTACACCCGACCGACGTCGGGCCGGGACGCGTCGGCGGCGAAGCTGCCCTGGTCCACGCCGTCCACGGAGACCTGCACCGTCGTGCTCCTGGCCGGCGCATCCGGGTCGAACGCCCACCCGGACACCCGCAGCTGCCCGGCACCAGCGGCTGCGATCGAGTCCACCGATCCCACGGGCGGCCGGTCGTGGACCGTCACCGTCCGGCAGCCCATCAGCGGGTTGGTGCCGGCGGTCCCCAGGTTGATCGCGAACACGCAGACCGAGTGCTGCCCGGGAGCGAGGTCGAAGATCTCGCTGAAACCGTGCTGCGGACCCGCTCCGGGGAACGCCGAGGCGATGTCCGGGCGGGAGTTGGTGGCCTGCACCGCGCGCTGGTACTGCCCGTCCACGTAGAAGTGCACGCCGACCGGAGCCGCCGGGACGCTGCGGTCCACGGCCCAGCCACTGACCCGCAGCCGCCCGTCGCCCACGGGGGCATAGGCGTCGACCACGCCGTCCGGGGCCACGTACTCCGTGGAGACCGTCCGGCATCCGAGCAGGGGGTTCACCCCGCCGATCCCGACGTTGATCGCGAAGGCGCACACCCGGTTCGAGCCTGCGCCTGCGGGGAGGGTGGCGTCGAAGCCGTGCGCGTCACCCGCGCCGGGGAACGCCCTGCCGATGTCCGGTCGGGAGCCGCCGGCGCCGATCGCCGTGCCCCGACCGTTCACGTAGACGTGGACGTCCAGCGCGGTCTGCGCCGAGCTCTCGTCCATCGCCCAGCCGGTCACCCGCAGCTCGCCGGTGGTGGTCTCCACCACGTTGTCCAGCGAGCCCAACGGCTCCCGGTACCTGAGGTCACGGCAACCGTCGAAGACGTTGTTGCCCGCGGCCACGGTGTCGGCCACGAAGAGGCACAACCGGTGCCCCCCGGTCAGCGGTCCGACCGTGATCGCGAAACCCGCCGTCGGCCCGGCAGCCGGGAAGGCGGCCTGTACGTCAGGACGCGCGACCGTCGTCGTGTACGCGCGACCCCGGTCGTTGTCGTACAGCTGCAGCTCCGGAGGGGAGCCGTCCGGGTCGAAGGCCCACCCGCTGATCCGCACGGTGCCGTCTGCCTGTTCGGCGAACTGGTCCACCGAGAAGACGGGGGCCCGGTTGGTGAAGTTGACCTCTGCGCACCCGAGACGCACCGCCGACCCCGGCCCGGCACTGTTCTCGACGTACACGCACACGTCGTGGACGCCGTGGGACAGCAGGGCGGACACCCGGAAGCCATGGTTGGGGCCGACCCCGAAGGCTGCATCGACGTCCGGCCTCGCCTCGGTGACCGAGGTGCCGCTGACCTTGGCACCGTCGATGACCAAGCCGACCACGGCTCGGGAGGAGAGCGCGTCCGGCTCGTAGGCCCAGCCCGCTGCGGTGACCCCGCTCGGCGTGACGGCCAACGAGTCCACCGAACCCCGCGGGTCGTGTGCCATCGACGCAGCCACGAACGCCGCGGCCCGCGTGCGGATGTCGCCCAGCTTGGCGTATCCGGACTGCCCCGGACACGACGTGCTGCCCACGTCCCGGTGCCCGAAGACCGTCGGGACCCGGACACTCGTACCGGCGGCGAACTTGGCGGTGCCGCCACCCCCGGACACGAGGGTCGTGGTGCCGCGGGGGTCGACCCCGTAGAGGGAGAGCTTCCACGCCACCAGCGCTGCCACCGTGTCCACCACCGCCTCGCTCGGCGTGGTGGTCGAGTAGTCACCGAGCATGGAGACGCCGAACGTGCCGGTGTTGAAGCCTCCTGCGTGCGCACCGACCACCGGGCTGGCGATGCCGCGGGAGCCGCTGTAGCGCCCCTCCCATGCCCGGCCGAACTTGTCGACGATGACGTTGTAGCCGATGTCCCCCCAGCCCCGGCTGATGGTGTGGTACGCGTAGATCGCCCGCATGATCCCCGGCACCGCGTCGGCGGTGTAGCTGTTCTTGTCCGCCGTGTGGTGGATGGTCGCCGCCTTGATCGACGGCGCGTAACTCGGGTCCCAGGCGCGGATGGACTCATCCGCGCCCCACTGCGCGCGGGAGTAGACGGGGGGCATCGGCGTGGCCGCCTCGGCCTCGTCCAGCGCCCTGGACTCCGTGACCGCGGCGTCCGCGGGGCTGGTGCCCGGGTCGATCAGCTCGATCCGGACGTCCCGCGGGGAGCTCCCGTCCAGCGCCTGGACGATCACCTCCATCCCCGAGGCCGGGCCGGTGTAGTACGGCGCGGTGCCGTCCCGGACGCCGTCGCCGGGGTCGGTCTGCTCCGCGTCGTCCTTCTCCAGCCGGGTCCACGAGCCCCAGGAGCCGCCCTCGGCCCGCACCCGCACCTGGGCGACGACGTCGTCGACCGAGTCGTCCCGTTCCCAGGTCACCCCCACCGCGGAGAAGGGGGCGGACTCCGGCCGCGAGACCGTCAGGGCGGGCAGCCCGGGGACCTCCTCGCCGGTGGCCGGCGGGTCGATCTCCTCCGCGTCCCCGCCCTCAGCAGGCTGCCCGACCGCGGGGCTGCTGCCGGTGGGCTCGGCCGGTGCGGCCGGTGCGGCCGAGCCGGCCGGTGCGGCCGGTGCGGCCGGTGCGCCGCCGACGGTGTCCTCGGCGACCTCCGTCGAGTCGGTCGACGCCGCGAACGACCCGAGAGCGATGGTGTCCACCGACGGTGCGACGGGCTCGGGAGCTGGTCCCGGCGCGACGTAGACCGGCAGCACGATGAACGCACCGGTCATCGCGATGAATGCAGTCAGGCCCGCGGTGGTGCGGCGCACGAGGGGTCCTCCGATGAGCGACAGCGGTGGTCGACCCAGAGGTCAGACCGGTTCTCTGTCCATTCCATCGGCAGGACCCCGCGTGTACCTGCAGCACAAAGTGACGAAAAGTCGCCAGGACGTGAATCTTTCGAGCTGAGGCGCGCGCGACCGCGAGCCGTCGATCAGTCGCGGAACCCCTGCTGCATGGCCACGTCGAGCGCGTCACGCCAGGGACGGGCCGGGGTCAGCCCGGCCGCCCCCCACGCGGACCCGTCGAGCACCGAGTACGCCGGTCGCGGCGCCGGGCGGGGGAAGGCATCCGTGGTCGTCGGCTGCACCCGCTCCGGGACGGCACCCAACTCCTCGAACACGGCGCGGGCCAGGCCGAACCAGCTGACCTGCCCGCTGTTCGTGTAGTGCAGCACCGGCGGGACGGCGCCGGCCCGCTCCCCCAGCTCGACGAGGCCCGCGGCGAGGTCGGCCGACCACGTCGGCGAGCCGACCTGGTCGTCGACGACCGAGAGGGTCTCGCGCTGAGCCTCCAGGTTGGTCATCGTGCGGACGAAGTTCCCACCGTGCCGGCCGTACACCCAGGCGGTGCGGACCACGGTCGCGTCGTCCCCGACCGCGGCGATCGCCTGCTCGCCGGCCAGCTTGGTGCGGCCGTACGCCGACCGAGGAGCCGTGGGCGCGTCCACCCGGTAGGGCTCGGTGGCCGAGCCGTCGAAGACGTAGTCGGTGGAGACGTGCACCAGCCGCCCCCGGCCGGCCATCTCCTCGGCCAGCCACCCCGGCGCCGCGCCGTTGACGACCTGGGCGGTGGCCTCGTCGGTCTCGGCTGCGTCGACCGCCGTGTAGGCGGCGGCGTTCAGCAGCACCGGCCGGGAACCGGCGGACCGGTCCAGCCAGTCGCGGACGGTCGCCCGGACGGAGGCCTCGTCGGTGAGGTCGACCTCGGCCCGGCCGACGGCCGTCACCTGGTCGTCCGGCCGCCCGGCGAGCACCTCGAGCAGGTCGTGGCCCAGCTGCCCGCGGGCGCCGGTGACCAGCCAACTGATCGGCGAGACGGTGCTCATGCGCGCGCGGTCGCCGCGGCCGCCTTGAGCGGCTCCCACCAGGCGCGGTTGTCCCGGTACCACTGCACGGTGAGGGCGAGCCCGTCCTCGAAGGACATCCGGGGGGCGTAGCCGAGCGCGCCGGTCTTCGAGTAGTCGACCGAGTAGCGCAGGTCGTGACCGCCACCGCGCGGGTCGACGATGTGCTCGACGGAGCTCCAGTCCCGCCCGGTCGCCTCCAGCAGCTTCTCGGTGAGCTCGCGGTTGGACAGCTCGCGGCCGCCGCCGATGTTGTAGTACTCGCCGGGCGCGCCCTTCTCCAGCACCAGCTGGATGCCACGGCAGTGGTCGTCGACGAACAGCCAGTCGCGGACGTTGGCACCCTCGCCGTACAGCGGCACCGTGAGCCCGTCGAGCAGGTTGGTGACGAACAGCGGGATGACCTTCTCCGGGAAGTGGTACGGCCCGTAGTTGTTGCTGCACCGGGTGATGGAGATGTTCATCCCGTAGGTCTTGGCGTAGGCGCGGGCGATGAGGTCGCTGCCGGCCTTGGACGCCGAGTACGGGGAGTTCGGCTCCAGGATGTGGTCCTCGACCCAGGAGCCCTCGTCGATGGAGCCGTAGACCTCGTCGGTGGAGACGTGCACGACCCGCCCCACCTCGGCCCGCAGCGCGGACTCGAACACCTGCTGCGAGCCCAGCACGTTGGTCAGCACGAAGTCGGCGGCGCCGGTGATCGACCGGTCGACGTGCGACTCGGCGGCGAAGTGGACGACCGCGTCGTGACCGGGGAGGGCGGCGTCGAGGTCCTCGGCCGAGCAGATGTCGCCCTGCACGAACCGGTACCGCGGGTTCTCCGCCACCGGAGCGAGGTTCGCGAGGTTCCCGGCGTAGGTCAGCTTGTCGAAGACCGTCACCTCGGCGTCCTCGAAGCCGGGGTAACCGCCGGAGAGCATGGTCCGCACGTAGTGCGAGCCGATGAAGCCGGCGCCGCCGGTGACCAGGATGCGCATCTGAGAAGAGCCCTTCGAGTGACTGGGCGGACAGGTGGTGTTGAGCAGTCTCGCAGAACTGCGTCGCTGCCCGGCGTGGACGTGTTCTGCACGTATCGTCGCCCGCACTCCGCCGCGAGACCTGAGGCGCGCTGAACGACCGAGGCCGGCGCCGCTACGTGAGGACATCTGTGAGCTACCACGACGACCGCACCGGGGCCTCCCGCCCGCTGCCGCCCCGGCTGGACCCGCGCGCCGGCCGTCCCTCGCGACCCGATGCCGCCGGGGACCCGGCCGGTTCCGGCCGCCGCCGACTCGCCGCCGGCGCCCGGGTGGTCGCCGGCCTGCTCTCGCTGGTCCTGCTGGGCACCAGCGGCTGGGGTTGGTACCTCGGCCGCGTCGCCGACGCCAGCGTCAACCGCACGAACGCCATCCCCACCTCGGGCAACGAGCAGACCGTGGACACCGGCGAGGCGATGAACCTGCTGCTCGTGGGCAACGACAGCCGCGCAGGCGCCACGGAGGAGGAGCTGGCCCTGCTCAACACCGAGGCCAACCCCGGGCTGAACACCGACACCATGATCCTGGCGCACGTCCCGGCCGACGGGTCCGCGGCGTCGTTCGTCTCCTTCCCGCGCGACTCCTACGTGGAGATCCCCGGCTACGGGTGGGACAAGCTGAACGCCGCCTACGCCTACGGCGGGATGGAGGCCCCGGACGGCGCTTCCGACGCCGCGGTGCAGGCGGCCGGTGCGCAGCTGCTGATCCAGACGATCAGCTCGCTGACCGGCCTGCGGATCGACCACTACGCCGAGGTCGACCTGCTGGGCTTCTTCAAGCTGTCCACCGTCGTCGGCGGCGTGGAGGTCAACCTCTGCGAACCGGCGAAGGACAGCTTCTCCGGCGTGGACCTGCCCGCCGGCGTGCAGACCATCAGCGGCGAGCAGGCGCTGGCCTTCGTGCGCCAGCGGCACGGCCTGCCGCGGGGCGACTTCGACCGCATCGTCCGGCAGCAGACGTTCATCGGCGGCATGATCCGCAAGATGCTCAGCGACAACGTGCTGCTGGACCTGGGCAAGCAGCGCGAGCTGGTCCAGGCCGCCGCTGACGCCCTGACCGTCGACCAGAACCTCGACCTGCTCCGGCTGGCACAGCAGATGCAGTCGGTCACCCCGGGCAGCATCGAATTCCAGACCGTCCCCTACGTCGGGACCGACCGGGACGAGCAGGACCGGTCGATCATCCGACTGGAGGACGAGGAGACCCTGCAGGCCTTCTTCGCCCAGCTCAGCGCAGAGCCCGCGCCGGCGGAGGAGGCGGCCGAGACCGAGGCACCCGCAGTGGTCAGCGCCGCCGACGTGGACGTGGAGGTCTACAACGGCTCCGGCATCTCCGGGCTGGCCGGCGACGCCGGCGAGGAGCTGACGGCGTCGGGCTTCCAGGTCACCGGGACGGCGAACGCCGACTCGATGGACTACGAGGTCACCGAGATCCGGCACGCCGCCGGGGACGAGGCGCTGGCGGCAGCGCTGGCCGCCCAGGTCCCCGGTGCGATCACCAAGGTCGTCGACGACGCGACCAGCGGCACCGTCCAGCTGGTGCTCGGCTCCGACTTCAACGGCGTGGGACAGGCCGTGACCGCCGCGCCCCCGGCGCCGGTGACGGAGGGCGCGGACGCCCGGACCGCCGCTGACACCGACTGCATCAACTGAGCCGACGCCGGCAGCCACGGCAGACGACGAGGGAGGTCCCACCCGATCGGGTGGGACCTCCCTCGTGCACGTGGGGCGTCCGGGGCTCAGATGGGCAGGCGGCGGAACAGCGCGCGCGGGGTGTGCCGCAGCCCGCTCATGACCCAGCGCATCGCGCCGGGCACCCAGACCGTGTGCCGGCCCTTGCGGATGCCGGTGACGATCGCCTCGGCAACCGCCTCCGGGGTGGTCGCCAGCGGCGCGTCGTCCAGGCCCTCGGTCATCTTGGACCGCACGAAGCCCGGCCGGACGACGAGCACGGAGACGCCTGTGCCGACCAGCGAGTCGGCCAGCCCGGAGTAGAAGGCGTCCAGCCCGGCCTTGGTGGAGCCGTAGACGAAGTTCGACGCCCGCGGTCGCTCACCGGCCACCGAGGAGAGCGCGACGATGACGCCGTGACCCTGCCGGCGCAGCTGGTTGGCCAGCTCGGTGCCGACCACCGTGGGCGCGACGTAGTTGACCTGGGCCAGCTGGGCCACGGCCGTCGCGTCCGTCCGCAGCTGGTCGGCCTCCCCCAGCAGCCCGAAGGCGACCACCGCGATGTCGATGTCACCCGCGGCAGCTGCCTCGGCGACCATCCGGCCCGGCGACGCCGGGTCGTCGGCGTCGAAGTCGACGACCTGCACCTGCGCGCCCGCGGCGGTGAGCTCCGCGGCGACAGCGCTGCGGCGTGGGGTGTCCCGCGCGGCGACGACCACCCGCAGCGGGCGCTCCGCGAGGTAGCGGTGCGCGGTGGCCACCGCGATGTCGGAGGTACCGCCGACGAGCAGCAGCGAACTGGGCGAACCGAGCGCGTCGATCACAGCGCGAGCCTCCTGGCCAGGTCGGAGGTGAAGACGCCGTCCGGGTCGACCTGCTTGCGCACGGCCCGGAAGTCGTCGAGGCGGTCGTACATCTTCTCGAAGGTCTCCGGGCGCACCCGGGAGTCCTTCGCCAGGTAGGTCCGGCCCTGTGCTGCGATGACGACCTCGTCGAGGGAGTCCAGCAGGCCGGCCAGCCCCTTCATCACCGGGATGTCCAGCGCCAGCGTCCAGCCGGGTGAGGGGTAGGACAGCATGCCCGGGTTGCCCGGGCCGAACCGCTTGAGGACGGCGAGGAAGGACGCCGTCCCGAAGGAGCTGAGCCGGTCCAGTACCTCACGCACGGCCTCCTCCTGCCCGAAGGGCAGGGTGACCTGGTACTGCACGAAGCCGCGGGGGCCGTAGATGCGGTTCCAGCTCCCCACGGCGTCCAGCGGGTGGAAGAACGTCGGGATGCTCTGCAGCTGGTCGCGCTTGAGCTTCGGGGCCTTGCGGTACCAGAGCTCGTTGAACGCCGCGACCGTGGCCAGGTTCAGCAGGCCGGGCGGGAAGACGTCGGGCACGGACGCCTTGACCGAGCCGTGGTACCTCAGCGGGTCGGACCGGCGCTTGGCCGGCAGTTCGTCCAGCTTCGCGAACCGGCCCCGGGTGACCACCGAGCGGCCCATCCGCTTGCCCTTGGCCAGGGTGTCGATCCAGGCCACCGAGTACTCGTAGAGGTGGTCGGTCTCGGCCAGCAGGGTCATCAGGGAGTCGAGGTCGGGCGTGCGGTCGGTGTCGACCAGACAGCGCGATGACTCGATCGCCTTCAGCTGCACCTGCGCCCGGAGGACGACGCCGGTCAGGCCCATGCCGCCGACGGTGGCCCAGAACAGGTCGGGGTCGGACTCCGGGCTGACCCGGCGGACCTGGCCGTCGGCGGTGAGCAGGTCCAACCACCGGACGTGAGAACCGAAGCTGCCGGCGACGTGGTGGTTCTTGCCGTGGATGTCCGCAGCGATGGCCCCGCCCACGGTCACCAGCCTGGTGCCCGGCGTCACCGGGACGAAGAAGCCCTGCGGCACGAACTGGTTCATCAGCTCGTCGAGGGAGATGCCGGCCTCGACGTCGACCAGTCCGGTCTCCAGGTCCGCGTGCAGGACCTGGGCGGAGGTGGTCATGTCGAGCACGGTGCCGCCGGCGTTCTGTGCGGCGTCGCCGTAGCTGCGGGCCAGGCCACGGGCCACGACACCGCGGCCGGTGGCGGCGAGCACGGCGGCGCGGACGTCGTCGTCACTGCTCACCGGGACCAGCGCCGCACGGGTGGGCGCGGTGCGGCCCCACCCGACCAGCGGGACGATCGAGGTGGCGGGGTCAGGCACCGAAGACCCCCAGGCCGACGGTCAGCACCCACAGGGCGCCGAGGACCAGCAGGACACGGTCGTGCATGACGATCTCCTCTGGGGCGCCGGCGGCGCCCTTGTCGACGTCCCGCGCGTACCGCAGGATCGCCATCACGAACGGAGCGATCGAGATGGTCGCCCAGGGCACGCCGTCCTGGGTCGCGGCCATCTCGAAGGCCCACAGGCAGTAGGCGGTGACGGCAACGCCGGCCGACAGGCTCCACACGAAGCGCAGGTAGCTGGCCGAGTACTCCTGCAGCGTCTTGCGCGTGGCTGCCTCATCGCCCACGAGGACGAGCTCGGAGTACCGCTTGCCGGCCACCATGAACAGCGAGCCGAAGGCGGCCACCAGCAGGAACCACTGCGAGAGGAGCAGACCCGCGGCGACGCCGCCGGCGATGCCGCGCAGCAGGAAGCCGGACGCCACCACGGCCAGGTCGATGACCGGCTGGTTCTTCAGCAACACGCAGTAGGCGAGCTGGATGACCACGTAGGTGCCCAGCACCCCGGCCAGTGCGGGCCGGGTCAGCAGGACCGCAGCCGTCAGGGCGACGGCGAAGAGCACCACGGCCAGCACCACGGCGAGCGGCCGGGGCACGAGGCCCGCGGCGATCGGGCGGTACCGCTTCCGCGGGTGCCGGCGGTCCTCCTCGACGTCGATCGAGTCGTTGACCAGGTAGACCCCGGACGCCGAGAGGCAGAACAGCAGGAAGGCCACCGCCGTCGGGCCCATGACGTCGGGGTTGAAGACCTCACCGGCAGCGAGCGGGGCGGCGAGCACCAGCCCGTTCTTGACCCACTGGCGAGGGCGCAGGGCGCGGACGACACCCCACGGTCGCGAACCCCGGAAGCCGGGGGTGCGCGGCGGCGGTGGGACCTTTGCCGGCCCGACGCTGTCCACCGCGGTGAGCGGGGCCGGAGCCGGAGCCGGCGGGTCGGTCACCGGGTTCGGGTCGGCCGATCGTGGTGCCGGGTCGACGGGGAGCGGGAGCACCGAGTTCGGCTCGACCTCGGTCGGCAGGCCGGGTGCCGTGGCGGGCCGAGGACTGTGTTCGGGCCGGACGGACATGATCACGCCTTCCTGGGGACTGAACGGCGCATCCGCCGCCGGACGACGGTGGCAACGCTGACACCCAGGGCCGCGCCGGAGAGGACGTCCGACGGGTAGTGCACACCGAGCAGGACGCGGGACACGAGCATCGCACCGGTCACCCCGGTCATGAGCGGGCCGCCGAGCATCGGGGCGAACCCGATCGCCGCGGCCGCCGTCGACGTGCTGTGCGCGCTGGGGAAGGACAGCCGGCTGGGAGTGGCCACCAGCGCCGGGACGTCGTCCAGGGCGGGGCGCAACCGGCGGACCACCCGCTTCACCACGACGCCGGCCCCGTGCGCTGCCACGACCCCGGTCACAGCGGCGGCCCAGTCGGCTCGGTCGCGGCCACGCAGCCAGCCAGCGGCACCGAGGGCGATCCACCCGATCGCGTGCTCGCCGAAGTGGGACATGCCCCGGGCCACCGGGACTGCGGGCGTGCCACCCAGGGCGCGCCGCGTGGACCGGAGCAAGGAGTGGTCGAACCGGAGCAGCATCGTGTCGGGGGTTGCGCTCATCGAGGATCGACTGTAGCCGCGCCCCGGCTGCCCGGGCGCCCCTCACAGCACCCCTCCCTCCGGGGCTGTCACTCTGAGACGGTGCCCCACTCCGGTCCAGTCGTGCCCGCCGACCTCCTGACCGCCGCGCTCCGTCGCGACGCCGCCGCTCCCCTGGTGACCTTCTACGACGACGTCTCCGGTGAACGGACCGAGCTCTCGGCCACCACCCTCGCCAACTGGGTGGCCAAGACCGCCAACCTGCTGCAGGAGGAGTTCGACGTCGGCCCGGGCAGCACCGTCGGGCTGGCGCTGCCGGTGCACTGGCAGACCGCCGCAGTGCTGCTCGGGGTCTGGAGCTGCGGGGCGGCGGTGTGGGAGACCGCCGCCGAGGACGACGACCGGCTCACCGACGCCGACGTCGTGCTGGCCGACGCCGACCGGCTGCCCGCACTGGAGGAGCTGGGCCTCGACGAGCTGCTGGGCCTCTCCCTGCACCCCCTGGGCATGGGCATGACCGGGTACACCGGCCCGGCCCGGGACTTCGCGCTCGAGGTGCGCGGCCACGGCGACGTCTTCTCCCCCTGGCAGCCGGTCGACCCCGCCGGGGTCGGTCTGGTGCTCGGCGGGGGGCAGCTGAGCCTGTCCGCCCTGGTCGAGACGGCGACCGAGCTGGCCGGCCGGCTGGGTATGACCGCCGGCGACCGGGTGCTGATCGACCAGCAGACGGCGACGGAGGCCGGGCCGGTCGCCTGGCTGCTGGCGCCGCTGGCGGCCGGGGCCTCGCTCGTGCTCTGCCGGGCGGCCGCACCGTCCGGCCTGCTCCGTCGGGCGGAGACCGAACGGGTCACCGCTACGCTCGGGGTGGAGCTCGACGGGATCCGCGAGCTGGGCCGCCCCGCCTGACGAATCGCCTGCCCAGCCCTCGAACGGACGGTGGTCAGCGCATGGACAAGGTCGTCGCGAGCGCACGGGAGGCCGTGGCCGACGTGCCCGACGGAGCGACCCTCTCGGTCGGCGGGTTCGGGTTGTGCGGGGTACCGGTCGCCCTGATCGACGCACTGCTGGAGCAGGGCGCGTCGGACCTGACGACGATCTCGAACAACTGCGGGGTCGACGATCAGGCGCTGGGGGTGCTGCTCTACGCCGGGCGGATCGCCAAGACGATCAGCTCCTTCGTGGGTGGCAACAAGGAGCTGGCCCGGCTGTACCTCTCCGGGGAGCTGGAGGTCGAGCTGACCCCGCAGGGGTCGCTGGCCGAGCGGCTGCGCGCCGGGGGCACCGGGATCCCCGCCTTCTACACCCCCACCGGGGTGGGCACCCTGGTGGCCGACGGCGGCATCCCGGTGCGCTACGACGCCGAGGGCAACGTGGTGGCCACCAGCGAGCCCAAGGAGGTCCGTCGGTTCGGCGACCAGGACTTCGTGCTGGAGACGGCGCTGACCGCCGACTTCGGCCTGGTCCGTGCGGCGGTCGGTGACCGGCACGGCAACCTGGTCTTCCGCGAATCGGCCCGCAACTTCAACCCGCTGTGCGGCATGGCCGCGGCGATCACCATCGCCGAGGTCGAGCGGCTGGTGGAGCCCGGGCAGATCCCGCCCGAGGCCGTGCACCTGCCCGGGGTGTTCGTGCAACGGGTGGTCGTCGTCGGCGAGGAGGGCAAGCGGATCGAGAAGCGCACCACCCGCCCCCGCCCCGGCGCGGCTGCACCCGCGGCCGCCGGCACCGAGACCACGGAGGCCTGAGATGGCACTGTCCCGCGACGAACTCGCCGCCCGGGTCGCCCTGGACCTGCAGGACGGCCAGTACGTGAACCTCGGCATCGGCATGCCCACCCTGGTGCCCAACCACATCCCCGACGGGGTGCACGTGGTGCTGCAGAGCGAGAACGGCGTGCTCGGGGTCGGCCCCTACCCCTTCGAGGGCGAGGAGGACGCCGACCTGATCAACGCCGGCAAGGAGACGATCACGATCCTGCCCGGGGCCAGCTTCTTCGACTCCTCGCTGTCCTTCGGCATGATCCGCGGCCACCACATCGACGTCGCCGTGCTGGGCGCGATGCAGGTCAACACCCGCGGCGACCTGGCCAACTGGCTGATCCCCGGGAAGATGGTCAACGGGATGGGCGGGGCGATGGACCTCGTCCACGGCGCCCGCGAGGTGATCGTGATGATGGAGCACGTCGCCCGCGACGGCTCCCCCAAGATCGTCGAGGAGTGCTCCCTGCCGCTGACCGGCAAGGGCTGCGTCGACCGCGTCATCACCGACCTGGCCGTCATCGACGTCACCGACACCGGACTGGTGCTCCGCGAGACCGCTCCCGGCGTCACCGTCGCCGACGTCGTCGCCGCCACGGGCGCACCCCTGCAGGTCGACGGCGAGGTGCCCACCATGGGCCTGCCGGCCACCGTGTGAGGAAGAGCCCCCGGGGCAGGAACGAGAGTCGATGACCTTCTCCGTCGTCGCCCGGGACGCCGCGACGGGCGAGCTGGGCATCGCCGTCTCCTCCTGCATCCTGGCCGTCGGCCGGGCCGTGCCCACGGTCCGGCCGGGAGTCGGGGTGATCGCGGTCCAGGCGCGCAGCCGACGGGGACTGGGCACCACCCTGATGGCCGGTCTGGCCGACGGCGCGTCACCGCAGGACCTGGTCCGCCGCGCGGCGCACGCGGCGGAGGACGCCGACCGCCAGATCGCCGTGCTCGATGCGACCGGCCGGGTGGCCGTCGACACCGGCCCAGGCTCGCTGCCCACCAGTGGTCACGTGCTGGGCGAGGGGTGCAGCGTGCAGGGCAACATGCTCGCGTCCCCCGACGTCCTGCCGGCGATGGTGCAGGCCCTCGCCGCGACCGGCGGGGCGCTGGCCGACCGGCTGATCGCCGCGCTGACCGCCGGCCAGGACGCCGGTGGCGACCTGCGTGGCCGGCAGTCCGCCGCGCTGCAGGTGGTCAGCGGCACCCCGGCCACCGAGGACGACGACGGGGTCCGGGTCGACCTGCGGGTCGACGACTCCGGGGACCCGGTCGCCCAGCTGCGGATGCTGCGCAACCTGCAGCGCGCCTACGACGAGCGCGACTACGAGACCCTCGCGGTCTTCGCGCCGGAGGGCGCCCGGGACCTGTACGCGGCACTGGCCGCTTCCCGCCGCGGCGACCGGGCCGCAGCCCGCAGCGCCCTGGAGGCCGTGCGCGCCCGCCCGGGCTGGTCGACGTGGCTGACCTCGATGGCCGGCGACTCCCGGCTGGCTGGGGTCTCCCGGCTGCTGGAATGACCCCCTGCCCCCGCGCGAGCTGCCGGTTAGAGTCCGTCCAGGACGAGGTCGACAGCATGCGACTCGGTGAGGGTGGGAGCACTCAGTGGTCAGCCGAGACCAACCCGTTGCGACCGAGCGCACGGGTTCCTCGAGCGGCCGCACCAGCTGGCCCACCGCCCGGCGCCGTCTGGGTGGCTGGCTCTACCGCCCCACCCCCCGGACCCCCTGGTACGAGGGCGCCGTCGTCCTCCTGCTCTCCGCTGCGGTGGCGCTGTTCCGGCTGCCACCGGGCCGGCTGGACACGATCTGGGCAGAGGACGGCGTCGTCTTCCTGCGCCAGGCCGAGGAGAGCATGGGACTGGATCCCCTCTTCCGGCCGTACTCCGGCTACCTGCACCTGCTCCCCCGGCTGGTCGCCGAGGTCGCCAGCTGGTTGCCGCTGCACCTGGCCGGCCTCGTCTTCAGCATCTCCGCGGCGCTGGTCGTCGGGACCGCCTCCTGGTCGGTGTGGGTGTTCGGGCGGGCCCACCTGCCCTCTCCCTGGCTGCGTGGTGGCCTTGCGGCCGCCGTCGCACTGCTGCCCGCCGGTGGCCTGGAGGCCGTCGACAACGTCGCGAACAGCCACTGGTTCCTGATCTTCGCCGCCTTCTGGGCGCTCATCGGCCGGCGTCAGTCGGCCTGGGGCCACGTCCTGCCCGCCCTCATCGTGATGCTGGCCGCACTGAGCGACCCCCTCGCCGTCGTGCTCCTCCCGCTGGCGCTCGGCCGCCTGGTCCTGCTGCCCCGCCGTGAGTGGTGGGTGGCCGGGACGTACCTCATCGCGATGACCGTCCAGCTGATCGTCGTCCTGTCCGCCGAGCGGACGACCGGCGCACGCCCGGCTGCGATGGAGATCGCCTTCGGCTACGCGCTCCGCGTGGTGTCGACCTCGATCGTGGGCAACGGGGGAACCGGGCGGCTGGTCGGCGCGGGCGGTCGTGAGCTCGTCTGGACGGTCGGGGTGGTGGTCGCGGCCGCGCTGCTCGTCGCCCTCCTGTTCTCCCGGCCCGAACGCCGTCCGCTCATCGTCACGGCGGCCGTCGCCTCGGTCGGGCTGTTCTGCGTGGAGAGCCTCTTCGCCCTCAACGTCGCGTACCCACCGGCCGGGGCGCTGGCGACCGACCTCCACCTGAGCGCGCGCTACACCATCGTGCCGTCGCTGCTGCTCTTGTCGGCGCTCGCTGTGGCTGCCCAGGGCGTCGCTGAGCGGCTGTCAGGCAGCTGGCGCGCGCTCGTCCTGGTGACCGCGCTCCTCCCCGTCGCCCTGATGGCCGGGTTCGACTACCGCGGCGAACCTGACCCGCGCGCCACCGCCCCGGAGTGGTCGGACTCGGTGGAGGAGGCGGTGCAGGAGTGCGCGGCCGGCGGCCCCGAGCAGGTGGTGGTGCTCCCCATCGCTCCCGCCGAGCCCTGGGCCGTCGAGCTGACCTGCGGGATCGTGACCGGCGGCTGACGGCCGGCCGGACCAGCGATCAGCGATCAGCGATCAGCGATCAGCGATCAGCGGAGCACGCTGCGGGCGATCACCATGCCCTGCAGCTGGTCGGTGCCCTCGTGGTGGACCTGCGGGTCGACGACTCCGGCGACCCGGTCGCGCACCAGGTCGCCCGGCCCTGGCGTGGGCACAGGGCAGCCGGCCCGGTGCCCGGAGTTGCCGGTGACCGGCAACCACACCGCGATCGGGATGGCCGGTCACCGACCTGTCCCCCGTCCCGGTGTACGGGCAGGCTGACCCCAGGTCCCCAGGTGCCGGGAGCTGTCCGTGACGGCCGGCGCCTGGACGGAGGACCTGCGGGTCCCCCGTTCCTCCCCGCGCGCCCCGGTCCGGTGGGGGCGTGCTCTCCGCCGTCCCCAGGAGCAGCCCATGCGCACCACCACCACCGCCACCTCCTCCGCGACACCGGGCACCGACTCGGCGTCTTCCCGGTTGCTCCTGGAGGCCCAGCGCGCCGACTGCCTCCGTCAGCGCGAGCTCGCCCTGGCCGAGACGGTCACGTCGGTGCCCGACCCGGTCGCCCTTCGCCGGGCCGACAGCCTGCTGCGCACCATCGAGGAGATCGACGCGGCGCTGGACCGGATCGCGACCGGCACGTACGGCTCCTGCGCGCACTGCGGATCGGCCCTCCCCCCGGAGCGACTCGAGTTCCGCCCGTTCGCAGCGAGCTGCGTCTCCTGCCGGTGACCACACCGACCGCGAGGGGCCGCCCCGTGTCCGCTCCGTCCGCCGCTCGTGCCGTCCCCGACGACCAGCTGCTGTCCGTCACCGCCGTGCGCGGCGACCGGCCGGGTCGTGTCCTCGTCGACGTCACCGGCGAGGTCGACAGCACCACCGCACCGCTGCTCCGGCTGTGCCTGGACAGCCAGACCGCCCAGCAGGAGCTCCGTGAGCTCGTCGTCGACCTCGCCGAGGTCACCGTCCTGGGCCCCGCCGGCGTCACCGTGCTCACCCGGGCGCACCGTCGGTGCCGGCGGCGCGGTGCCCGGCTGGTCCTGCGGTGCGCCGGCCGGCGCACCGTCCTGGACCAGCTGCAGGTGACCCGCCTGGGCTCGCTCGTGGGCGATGCGCCCACCCTGCGACCGGACCGCTGAGACGCCGGTCGGCCCGGCGCCGCGGTCAGCCGCGGCATGCTGGCGTTGCCGAGGTCCGGCAACGCCGGTCCGGGACGCCGGCGGGACGGAGGGGTGCGATGACCGACCGGCAGTCCGGCGACGGACCGGCGGGCGAGGACTGGCTGGACGCCGTGGCAGCGTCGGCAGCCGCCGCCTGTTCCGCCCCGGTGGACCTCCTCGGTGACTACCTGCCGATGCTGGCCGACGCGGCCATCCACGGGCGCCGTCCTGAGCCGCGGGAACTGGCTGCGGTCCGTGAGCTGGGACGGCGAGCGGCGGCCCAGGGTGTCAGTGCCCGGGGCGCGGTGGACCTCTACCTGTCCGCGTCCTGGCGGCTGTGGCGGCAGTTGCCGGCGGTGGTGCGCTCCAGTGACTCGGAGAAGGTGCGCCAGGCCGGCGAGGCGGTGCTGCGGGTCCTCGACGACGCCGTCGGGGTGCTCGTCGACGGCCACCAGTCCGAGCGGCGGGAGATGATCCGCCACGAGGAGGCGCTGCGGCGCGGGTTCGTCGACGACCTGCTCCGCGGCGACGCCGACGTCGCCCGGATGGTCCAGCGCGCCGAGCCCTTCGGCATCGACCTGGGCAAGGCCCACCACGTGGCCCTCGCCGCGGCTCGGGGGCCCGAGAGCCCGGTCGACCGTGCGGCCATCGCGCTGGAGCGGGCCGTCGTGGACCGGTTCGGTGACCGGGACGTGCTGGTCGCCACCAAGGACGCGCGGGTGGTCGTCGTCGTGCCGGCGGGGAGCGCGACCGTGACCTCCCGGGCGGTGGACCTCGGTGCGCTGATCCGTGCCCAGCTCGACCAGGTCGACGGCGGCCGGCGCTGGCGGGTGGCCGCGGGGCGCGCGTTCCCCGGCGCCTACGGCGTCGCCCGGTCCTACGAGGAGGCCCGGGAGGCCCTCGTGTTCGCCGACCGGCTCGGGCTGGACACCGACGTCGTGCACGCCCGCGACCTGCTGGTCTACCGGGTACTGGGCCGGGACCAGGCGGCGATCGCGGACCTGGTCGGTGACGTGCTCGGCCCGCTGCAGCGCAGCCGCAACGGCGCGGGCGTGTTGCTGGAGACCCTGCAGGCGTACTTCGAGGCCGGGGACGTCGCCACCGAGGCCGCCCAGCGGTTGCACGTCTCGGTGCGCACCGTCACCTACCGGCTGGCCCGGGTCGCCGAGCTCAGCGGCTACAGCGTCGGGCGGCCCGACCAGCGGCTGTCCCTGCACGCCGCCGTGCTGGGCGCCCGCCTGCTGGAGTGGCCGGCCAGGCCACTGCCACTGGACACCTGACCCGGACCCGAACTGAGCTGCAGGGACGCCGGTCGACGTCCTACCTCAGGAGGCTCCGGGCGATCACCATGCGCTGCACCTGGTTGGTGCCCTCGTAGATCTGGGTGATCTTGGCGTCGCGCATCATCCGCTCGACGGGGAAGTCCTGGGTGTAGCCGGCCCCGCCGAAGAGCTGGACGGCGTCGGTGGTCACCTGCATGGCGGTGTCGGAGGCGAAGGCCTTGGCCGCAGCGGAGACCCGGGTGACGTCGGCGCGCCCCTGCTCACCGGCGGCAGCTGCCACGTACACCAGGTGCCGCGCTGCCTGGATCTTCATGTCCATGTCGGCGAGCATGAACTGGACGCCCTGGAAGTCGCTGACCGCGGAGCCGAACTGGCGGCGGTCCTTGGTGTAGGCGATCGCGGCGTCCAGTGCCCCCTGGGCGACCCCGACCGCCTGGGCCCCGATGGTCGGCCGGGTGAAGTCCAGCGTCCGCAGCGCCGTCTTGAACCCGGTGCCGGGCTCCCCCACGATCCGGTCGGCGGGGATGGTGCAGTCGGTGAAGTAGAGCTCGCAGGTGGGCGAGCCCTTGATGCCCATCTTCTTCTCCTTGGGGCCCACGGCGAAGCCCGGGTCGTCGCGGTGCACGACGAAGGCGGAGATGCCGTTCGCGCCCTTCTCCGGGTCGGTGACGGCCATGACCGTGAACCACTCCGAGACGCTCGCGTTGGTGATCCACGCCTTGGTGCCGTTGAGCACCCAGCTGTCGCCCTCGAGCCTGGCCCGGGTCCGCATCGCCGCCGCATCGGAGCCGGCCTCGCGCTCGGAGAGCCCGTAGCTGATCATCGCGTCGCCGGCGGCGATCGAGGGCAGCACCCGCTGCTTGAGGTCCTCGGACGCCGACAGGATCACCGGGACCGAGCCGAGCTTGTTCACCGCGGGGATCAGCGAGGCGCTGACGTCGACCCGGGCGACCTCCTCGATCACGATGCAGGTGGCGATCGCGTCGGCGCCCTCACCGCCGTAGACCTCCGGCACGTGCGTGGCGTGGAAGCCCGCCGCGGTGAGCGCCTTCTGGGCCTCCACCGGGTAGCGCGAGTCGGCGTCCACCTCCGCGGCGAAGGGGGCGATCTCCCGTTCGGCGATCTCGCGGACCGCCTCCCGGATCGCCTCGTGCTCCTCGGTCAGCGCGTACAGCCCGGCGTTGTTACCCACCAGTAGATGCTAAGCCCGGCCGGCTGCCCAGGGAAGCGACTCACCCCACGGCGGGGTGGTGATCGGTCAGGGTGCGATCCGCTGCTGCAGCGCGTCGTCCCGGGCGACGACCGACGCCGCCAGGTCCGCCTGGAACCGCTCCACGGCGGCGCGCAACCGGTCGTCGCCGGCCGCCAGGATGCGCACCGCCAGCAGGCCGGCGTTGCGCCCGCCGCCGATCGACACCGTCGCCACTGGGACGCCGGCCGGCATCTGCACGATCGACAACAGGCTGTCCAGCCCGTCCAGCCGGTCCAACGGCCGGGGCACACCGATCACCGGCAGCGGCGTCGCAGCGGCGACCATCCCGGGCAGGTGCGCTGCTCCCCCGGCGCCGGCGATCACCACCCGCAGGCCCCGTCCCGCGGCGGACTCGGCGTAGTCGAGCATCCGCCGCGGGGTGCGGTGCGCGGAGACGACGTGCGCCTCCCACGGGACGTCGAACTCGGCCAGCGCCTGGGCGGCGGGCTCCATCATCGGCCAGTCGGAGTCGCTGCCCATGACGATGCCGACGATCGGGTCGCTCACGGCCACTCCTCAGTGCTCGGTGTCGAAGGCGAACGCGGGGTCGACGACGCCGTCGGCCAGGTAGCGGGCGGCAGCCACCGCGCGGGCCCGCACCTCGGCCAGGTCCTCGCCCAACGCGGTGACGTGACCGAGCTTGCGGCCCCGCCGCTGGCCCTTGCCGTACCAGTGCAGCTTCACGTCGGGCCAGTGCGCCATCAGGTGGTGGACCCGCTCGTCCAGACCCGGCCCGGACCAGTCGTCGGCCGCGGTCGCACCGCCGAGCACGTTGGCCATGACGACCACCGGCGCGGTCATCGCCGTCGACCCCAGCGGGTAGTCCAGGACGGCGCGCAGGTGCTGCTCGAACTGGCTCGTCCGGGCGCCCTCGATGGTCCAGTGCCCGGAGTTGTGCGGGCGCATCGCCAGCTCGTTGACCAGGACCCCGTCGGCGGTCTCGAACAGCTCCACGGCCAGCATGCCCACCACCCCGAGCCGGTCGGCGATCCGGACGGCGAGCTCCTGGGCGGCGGTGGCCAGCTCCTCGGACAGGCCGGGGGCAGGCGCCAGCACCTCGTTGCAGACGCCGTCCCGCTGGATCGTCTCGACGACCGGCCACACCGCGACCTGGCCGAACGGGGACCGGGCGACCTGCGCCGACAGTTCGCGGACCATGCCCACCCGCTCCTCGGCGAGCAGGGTGCCGTGCCGCTCGAGGAGGTCGGCGACCTGGTCGGGGCCGGAGACGACGAACACGCCCTTGCCGTCGTAGCCGCCGCGGGGGGTCTTCAGCACCACCGGCCAGCCGACGCCGTCGGCGAAGGCGGTCACGTCGTGCACCGTGCGGACCTCGGCCCAGGCCGGCTGCGGCTCCCCTGCCTCGGCCAGTGCCCGGCGGAGCACCAGCTTGTCCTGGGCGTGCACCAGGGCAGCGGGGCCGGGGGCGACCCGGTGGCCGTCGGCCTCCAGTGCGCGCAGGTGCTCGGTCGGGACGTGCTCGTGGTCGAAGGTGACCACGGTGGCGCCCGCGGCGAGGCGCCGGAGGTCGGCGAGCTCGTTGTGGTCGCCGAGCTGGACGTCGGCGGCCACGAGGGCCGCGGACTCGGCCGGGTCGGCGGCCAGCACCCGGAGCGACTGGCCCAGCGCGATCGCCGCCTGGTGCGTCATCCGGGACAGCTGGCCCCCGCCGACCATGGCTACGACCGGGAGTCCGGTGCGGCGGTCTGTGGGAGTGCCCATGGTGCCCGGAAGGCTAGATCGCTCGTCCACCCGGCACGCCTCCGGGGTCGCCGGCCCGGTGATCCGGGGCCGACCAGCTGCCCCGGGGCTCCGGCGGGTCCGCGGGACCGGCGTCCCGGCCCGCTCAGGAACGGAAGACCCAGTGGCGGTAGGCGAAGAAGTTCAACCCGGTGAGCAGCGCCACCGCGATCACCTTGGCCAGCACCGCCGGGAGGCCGACCGCCACCAGGCCGGTGACGATCCCCAGGTTGGCGAGGTAGTTGAGCACCACCAGCAGGCCGTACCGGAGCAGCTGGCGGGTGCCGTCGGTGCGGACACCGAAGGTGAAGTACTTGTTGGCCAGGAAGTTGACCACGAAGCTCAGCCAGAAGCCCGCCGTCGTGGCCAGCCACAGCGGCCGCCCCGCGACGTCGTAGAGGAGCCACAGGGTCCCGGCGTCCACGACGAGGCTCAGCAACCCGACGCCGACGTAGCGGACCATCGTGGGCGAGATCCGCGGGAGCCGCGTGGGGGGTGGAACGGTCACGTGGGCACGCTAGTGCAGCGCAGTGCTGCCTCCCGTCAGGCCGCAGGCGACCCGGCGCACCAGCGCGCCGGCGCAGCGCAGGCCCCCGCTCCGCGGGCCTCCTAGGCTGGAGGCATGTCCTTCGACCCACCGGGTGGCCGCCTGCGCAGAGGGTGGCGGCTGCTGCTGAAGGAGTTCAGCGCGTTCGGCGTCGTGGGTGGGATCTGCTTCTTCATCGACATCGGCTTGTTCCAGCTGCTCTACGCGCACCTGGGCACGGGCGCCGTCACGGCCAAGCTGGGCTCGACCCTGGTCTCGATGACGGTGGCCTACCTCGGGCACCGTTACTGGTCGTTCGCCCACCGGGCGCGCACCGGGGTGGGGCGGGAGTACGTGCTCTTCGCCATGATCAACGGCGCGACGCTGCTGCTCGGGCTGGGCATCGTCGCCGCGGTCCGGTACGGCCTCGACCAGGAGAGCGCCCTGGTGATGCAGGCCGCGAACATCGCCTCCATCGTCCTCGGCACCGCCATCCGGTACCTCTCCTACCGTCGCTGGGTGTTCCCGGCCCTCGACTCCGTCCACGCCCGCACCGACCCACGTCAGCCGCTGCTCAGCGACGGCGCCGTCTGACCGGGTCCACCCAGACCTGACCGGCCCGCGAGCCGGTCAGCCCGCGAGCCGGTCAGCTCGCGAGCCGGGAACCCTCCCGGCTCGCGATCACCTCCAGGCGGCTGCTGATCCTGGTCCGCAGCTCCTCGACGTGGCTGATCACGCCGACGGTCCGGCCGCCCCGGCGCAACTCGTCCAGGACGGTCATCACCGCGTCCAGCGACTGCGGGTCCAGGGTGCCGAAGCCCTCGTCGACGAAGAGCGTGTCGATCCGGACCCCACCGCTCTCGGCCGAGACGACGTCGGCCAGGCCCAGGGCGAGGGCCAGGGAGGCCATGAAGCTCTCCCCGCCGGAGAGCGTCTTCGTCGGCCGCCGGGCGCCGGTGTACTCGTCGAGCACGTCCAGTCCCAGCCCGCCCCGAGCCCCGTGCCGGCCCTGGGCGTCGCTGTGCAGGAACGTGTACCGGCCGCCGGACATGTCCCGAAGCCGCCGACTGGCCACGGCCGCGACCTGCTCCAGCCGGGCGGCGAGCACGAAGGACTGCAGCCGCATCCGCAGGGTGTTGGATCCGCGGCCGTTGACCAGGTCGGCGAGCGCGGTGACCTGCTCGGCGTGGGCCCGGCGCTCGTCCAGCTCCACCTCGATCTCGGTGAGGTCGGCGGTCAGCGACTCCAGGGCGTCCGCGCAGCGGCGCACCTCGGCCAGCGAGCCCACGGCGGCCTCCCGGGTGCGGGTCGCGCCGCGGCAGCTGTCGGTCAGCGCGTCCAGGTCCGGCCGGGGTGCGAGGTCGGCCAGCTCCGGTTCGGCGAGCGTCGCGGTGACCACCGACCACCGCTGGTCGTGCTCGGCCACCCGCCGACCGGCCGACGCGGCGGTGGCCCGGTCCAGCAGGGCGTCCGCGGCGGCCAGCAGATCGGGGAACCCGGCGTCGGCGACGCGTTCCTCGGCGAGCCGGCGAGCTGCGTCGGCCGCCGTGCGGGCGCGCAGTTCGGCGCCCTCGGCCTCCACGAGCGCCTCGCACCGTTCGGCCTCGGTGGTGAGGCGGGCGATCCGGGGGGCGATGCCCTGGTCCTCCCCCTGTGCGGCGCGCAGCCGCTGCTGCAGCGCGGCGAGCGTCTCCTGCGCCGCGGCGCGCTCGGCGGTCAGCCGCGCCAGCTCCTCACGGGCTGTGGCGGCGGCCGCCAGCGCGGCGTCCCGCTGGGCCGCCAGCGCGGTCAGCGCCCGGCGTGCACCGTCCAGGGCCCCGGCCGCGGTGCGCGCCTGCGCCTCCTGGTGAGCGGCCTCGGCGAGGGCGGCCTCCTTGTCGGCCAACGGCTCCGGCCCGGCCTGGGCACGGAGCACCGCGAGCTCCCGGTCGGTCTCCTCGAGGGCGGTGCGCAGGACGGCGAGCCGGGCCTCGCTCTCCTCCGCGGCCGTGCGGGCGGCGTCCTCGTCGGCCTGGGTCACCACGGTGCCGTCGTGCTGGGCCAGCCGGGGGTGCTCCAGCGCACCGCACACCGGGCAGTCCTGGCCGTCGGCCAGGCCGGCGGCCAACTCGGCGGCCATCCCGTCCAGCCGCCGGGTGCGCAGGTCGCCCCACGTCTCCCGGGCGTCCAGCCAGGCCTCCCGGGCGGCGTCGACGTCGCTGCGCTGCTGCTCCCGCCGGCCGGCCAGCGAGCCGGCGGCCCGTGCCGCGGCGAGGGCGGTGCGCCGGCCCTCGAGCACGGCGGTCAGCCCGGGCAGGCTCGACGCCGCCTCCGCGGCCTCACCGACCCGGCCCTCTTGCTCGGCCAGCCGCGTCGGCCACTCCTGCGCGGCCACCTCGTCCTGGGCGCAGCGCGTCTGCAGCGTCTCGACCCGGCGCGTGACCTCGCCGACCTCGCGGGCCAGTGCGGCGGCGCGGTCGACGTCGGGCAGCAGAGCCCGCAGCGCCGCGACCTCGTCGCGCAGGGCCCGCGCCAGCACGGTGTCGGCCGGGCGGCCGGCGGCCACCTCCGTCCAGCGGTGGCGGACCGACTCCAGGTGCGCCGCGGCGCCCTCGGCGTCCAGCGCCGCACGACCGGCCGCCTCCAGCACGTCCCGCACCGGCTCTGCCCGGCCGCCGGCATCCAGCGCCGCACGGAGGGGCACCAGCTCGGCCTCCTCGGCCTGCAGCCGGCCGAGCTCGGCCCGCGCCCGGTCACGCCGGGTGTGCCGGTCGACCTCGGCCCGGGCGGCGGCCAACACGGCGTCGACCCGCTCGACCTCGGCGGCCGCCCGCTCCGCCTCGACCTCCTGGTCGGCCAGCCGGCTGGCGACCTCCGCCCGGACGCGCTGCACCCAGGCGCCGGCCGAGGCGTGCGGCGCGGCACCGACCAGCTCCGGGGCCAGCTCCTCGGGCACGTCGACGTCGGCCACCTGCGCCACCCGGGCGAGCAGCGTGCTGGCCCGCAGCCGCGCCTCGTCCCACTGCCCACGGGCGACGGACCGCTGGTCGGCCAGCCACTCCTCGACCCGGGCGAAGCGCCCGACGTCGAAGAGGGTGCGGAGCAGCCGGCCGCGGTCCTCCGGCTCGGCCCGCAGGAACCGCGCGAAGTCACCTTGCGGGAGCAGCACGACCTGGCAGAACTGCTCGGCCGAGAGACCCAGCCGGCTGCGCAGGTGCTCGGAGCCCTCGTCGATCCGGGTGCTGACCGGCTCCCAGCCGGCCGCCGTCCAGCGCTGCACGGTGAGCTTGGCCTGCTCGGTCGTCCAGCCGGTGCCGCGCCGCTTGGGCCGCTGCTGCTCGGGCCGGCGGGTGACCAGCAACCGCTCCCCGCCGAGGGTGACCTCGCACTCCACCTCGGTGCGGACCTGCGCGCCGGCGTGGTCGCTGCGCAGCCGCTTCTCCTCGCCCCGGGCTCCCGGGACGGTGCCGTAGAGGGCGTACACCACCGCGTCGAGCAGCGTCGTCTTGCCGGCGCCGGTCGGGCCCCAGAGCAGGAACAGCCCGTCCCGGCCCACGTCGTCCAGGTCGACCTCGACCCGGTCGGCGAACGGCCCGAAGGCGGTCAGCGAGAGGGTGTGGACCCTCATGCCAGCGCCTCCTCGTGCGCAGCCGCGGCCAGCGCGCGGCCCAGCAGCTCGAGCTCGGCCGGGGTGGCGCCCACCGTGCGGACGTGGGAGACGAACTCCCCGGCGACCTCCAGGTCACTGCGGCCGGCCAGCCGCTCGGTGTAGCTGCGCTGGTCGCCGGCCGGGCCCGTGCCGGCCCACTCCAGGTGCACGGCGTGCGGGAAGCGGCCCTGCAGCTGGCGCATCGGGTCGGCCGGCCGGATCGCGTCGGTGAGCTGGGCGGAGACGAAGTGCTCGGTCACCGCCGCCAGCTCCGGATCGGCGAGCAGCTCGGCGAGCTCGCCGCGCAGCACGGTCAGCGGCCGAGGTGTCGGGAGCGGGACCGGCCGCACCTCGGCCAGCCCGGAGGCGTCGAGGTCGACCAGCCAGGCCTGCTTCTGCTGACCGGCCTCGCCGAAGGAGTAGGCGAGCGGCGAACCGCTGTAGCGGATCCGGTCGCTGAGCGACTGCGGCCGGTGCAGGTGGCCCAGGGCGACGTAGTCGACTCCGTCGAAGACCGCGGCAGAGACCAGGTCGACCCCGCCCACGCAGATGTCCCGCTCGCTCTCACTGGGGAGCCCGCCGCCGACGAAGGCGTGCGCCAGCACGACCGACCGGGTGCGCGGGCGGAGGAACAGGTCGGCCCGGACCCGGTCCATCGCCGCGCCCACGACCGCCTCGTGGCCACGGGCGTCGGGCAGCCCCAGTTCGTGCCGGGCCACCTCCGGCTCGAGGTAGGGCAGGCCGTAGACCGCGACGTCACCGTGCTCGTCGTGCAGGAGCACCGGCTCGTCGAGCGCCGGGGTGAGCGCCCGGACGTACACCCCGGATCGGGCCAGCAGCCCGGCACCGAACCCGAGTCGCCGGGCCGAGTCGTGGTTGCCGGGGGTGAGGACCACCTGGGCGCCCGCGCTGCGCAGCCGCATCAGCACCCGGTCCAGCACACCGGTGGCGTCCGCCGAGGGGACGGCGCGGTCGTAGACGTCGCCGGCGACCAGGACCACGTCGACGGACTCCGCGCGGACGACGTCGGCCAGCACGCCCAGCACCTGCTCCTGCTCGGCGAGCAGGTCGGTGCCGTGCAGAGAGCGGCCGATGTGCCAGTCCGAGGTGTGCAGCAGCCGCATGCCCGGGACGTTAGGTGGCCCCTCCGACAGAACCGTCCAGGCACGCCGTGACGGACCGGTCCGGCAGGCGCCGGGGGTACTCGTACGGCTCAGAACTGCTGGGTCGGGTGCATGTCCCCCCGGTGGTACTCGCCCAGGTACGCGGCACTCTCCCGGGCCCGCCGGTCGGCGTCCTCCTCGACGAGCTGGTTGAGCAGCTGCTGCACCCCCTCGCTGTCCGGGATCGCCCGGAACACGGTCGGGCCGCCCTCGCCCGCCGTCTCGATCGAGACGGTGCCGGAGTTGACCAGCCGCTCCCCCAGGGTCTGCCGGTAGGAGACGTCGGTGATCCGCGACAGTCCGATGTCCCGGCCGTGCCGGGCCAGGATGCCGACCCGGTACAGCAGCCGGTGGGTGGTGATCACGTAGTGCGTGGTGCGCCAGCGCAGCAGCGGGGCGACGACCAGCAACACCGCGAGGACGACGGCGACGCCGACGACGACCAGCCGGTACGTCCCCTGCTGGTCCCCCGCGGGGACGACGGCGGCGCCGAAGGAGGCCAGTCCGACCAGCGCCAGGAACGCCACGATCGGCCAGAAGACGGTCAGCCAGTGCGGGTGCAGGTGGCGGACGACCTCCTCGTCGCCGGCCAGGACCTTGTCCGGATAGGCCATGAGGACAGGATGGTGCACCAGCGCCTCGCCGTCACCGCTCTGCGCGCGCGTGTCGGGCCGACCGGCGACCGGCGATCAGATGGCGACCTGGGCCGGCAGGCAGTCGGTCTGCGACTCCACCGGAGCCGCCCGTCGGGGGCTCGGCACCGACGGCACGGCCGCCGAGACCGAGGTCCGGAGTCCCTGCGGCAGGCTCGGGTCGACCTGCGCGGCGGCGACCGCGTGCAGCCGCGCGCGAGGGACCGCGGGCGACACGCGCCCCGCAGCCGCGACCCGGACCTGCGGTCTGGCCGCCGGCCGCCGGGTCGGCCGGAGCAGACCCACCAGGGCTCGGCGCGCCGGCTCCTCCACGAGGTGGTGGAGCGCCGCACTGACCGGCAGCGTCGCGAGCAGCAGGAACGGCATCCCCAGGGTGATCGCCGGGGTCATCACCCACCGCTGGGCGGGGTCCTGCCACAGGACGGTGCACATCACGTCCAGGAGCAGGTAGTGCGTCAGGTACAGGCAGTAGGAGATCCTGCCGCCGTAGACGAGGGCAGGGGTCGCGAGCACCCGGGCCGGTCCCCGGGTGGTCAGGGCGAGCCCGGCGATGAGCCCGGGGAAGGCCAGCACGCCCACCTGCGAGTAGTCGGCCAGCTCGCCGCCACGCCGCCAGCTGGCCCAGAAGCAGATCATGACGAGCAGGAAGATGCTGGCGACCGAGAGGGCCAGGCCGATCGACTCCGTGCGCGCGCTCGGCCGCACGTCCCGCAGGGCGAGCGCCACGAACACCCCGGCGAGGAAGCCGCAGGCGATCCGGAGGACCCAGCTCGAGTCGACGTCCATCGGCCCGGTCCGGTAGGCGATGAGGGCCAGCGGCACGACCGCCGCGTGGGCCAGCCCGAGGTTGACCACCGGGTGCAGGTGGCGCAGCGGGCGCAGCAGCACGGCGAGCACGGGGAACGCGAGGTAGGCGGTCCACTCGGCACTGATGGACCATCCGGGCGCCACGAAGCTGGCGCCCACCATGTTCGGCATGCCCCACATCTGGGTCATGCTGAGCTGGCGGGCGATCGCCTCCACCGACACCTCGGGGTGGACCGTGTAGACGTCCGCGGTCCGGCCGCTGGCCCGCACCAGGAACAGCCAGCCACCCATCAGCACCGTCACCAGCGCCCAGGCGGGCCAGACCCGCGCGAACCGGTTGAACAGGAACCGACCGACCGTGCGCGGGGTCGGACGACGGCCGCACTCGTCGAGGTAACCGCGGGCCAGCAGGAAGCCGCTGAGGATGAAGAAGAGCTCCACCCCGATCCAGCCCGCCCCGAGGACCGCCCGCACGAACACGAACTGGTCGGTGTACGGGGTCAGGAAGACGCCGAAGTGGACCAGCACCACCCAGCCGGCCGCGACGATGCGCAGACCGGTCAGGGCACGGATCTCGGTCTGCCCGGTGCGGGCTGCGGCCGGGGAGGCATGCGCTGGAGTTGGCACTGGCGTCCTTCGTTCATGGTCGACCTCAGCTGGGAAGTCCGTGAACGGAAAGTTATCGACCGATGACGCCGAGTTGAGTCGACGACACCACCAAGTGCCCTGCGTCTGTTGTGCGAAGCCGACAAGTCGGCACACCTGTCACACCAGCCCCCGGGCCCGGCGGACCAGGTCCGGCACCGTCACCGCCCGCGCACGTGTCGGACGTCGCCGGAGGCGAGCTCCAGGACCGCGGCGTCGGTGCGGACGACGAGCCGACCGTCCCAGTCCACTGCCTCGGCGACCCCGTCGAGCATCGAGCCGTCGGGCATCGTCACGGCGACGGCGGCCCCCACGGTGCTGCACCAGGCCAGGTAGTCCTGGGCGAGGCCGGAGGAGACCGGGTCACCCAGCACCTGCGACCAGCGGGCGTAGCGCTGCTCCAGGGTCCGCAGGAAGGCCAGCAGCACCGCCGGCCGGTCGACCGGCTCGCCCCGCACCAGCTCCAGGGAGGTGCCGGTGTCGGGCAGCTCGTCGGTACGGGTCGAGACGTTGAGCCCGACGCCCACCACCACGGCGTTGCCCGAGCTCTCGGCCAGGATGCCGGCCAGCTTCCGGCCGTCGGCTGCGAGCAGGTCGTTGGGCCACTTCAGCGAGGTCCGGACGCCGGCCACCTCCCCGACCGCCTCGGCCAGCGCCACCCCGGTCAGCAGCGAGAGCCAGGCCCGCCGGGCCGCCGGGACGTCGGGCCGCAGCAGCACCGAGACCGTCAGCCCCGCCCGCGGCGGGGAGACCCAGGTGCGGTCCAGCCGTCCGCGCCCGGCCTCCTGGTGCTCGGCCACCAGCACCAGCCCCTCGGCAGCGCCGTCGGCCGCCCGGGCGACCAGCTCGGCGTTCGTCGACCCGATCGCCTCGACCACCTCGACCGCCCGCCACAGACCGCTGCCGGGGGTGAGGGCGGCGGTCAGCGCGGCGGCGTCGAGGCCCGGCCGGTCGGCGGGAGGAGCTGCGGTGCGGGGGCTGTCGGGCACGTCACCTACGCTACGGCGCTGTGAGTGCCGCCGAACTGGAGAGCGCGGGAGAACCCGTCCCCGCCGACCTCGACCTGCACACCACCGCCGGCAAGCTGGCCGACTTCGAGCGGCGGGTGGAGGAAGCGACGCACGCCGGGTCGCAGCGGGCGGTCGACAAGCAGCACGCCGCCGGGAAGATGACCGCCCGGGAGCGGATCGAGGCGCTGCTGGACCCGGGCTCGTTCACCGAGCTCGACGAGTTCGCCCGGCACCGCTCCAGCAACTTCGGCATGGACGCCAAGCGGCCCTTCGGGGACGGCGTCGTCACCGGGTACGGCACGGTCGACGGCCGGCCGGTCTGCGTCTTCTCCCAGGACGTCACCGTGTTCGGCGGCAGCCTCGGCGAGGTCTACGGCGAGAAGATCGTCAAGGTGCTGGACCTGGCCATGCGCAACGGCTGCCCGGTCATCGGCATCAACGAGGGCGGTGGCGCCCGGATCCAGGAGGGCGTGGTCTCCCTCGGCCTCTACGCCGAGATCTTCCGGCGCAACGTGCACGCCTCCGGGGTCATCCCGCAGATCTCCCTGGTGATGGGTGCCGCCGCCGGTGGCCACGTCTACTCCCCCGCGCTCACCGACTTCATCGTCATGGTCGACAAGACCAGCCAGATGTTCATCACCGGCCCCGACGTGGTGAAGACGGTGACCGGGGAGGACGTGACGCTGGAGGAGCTCGGCGGCGCCCGCACCCACAACACCAAGTCCGGCGTCGCGCACTACCTGGCCGAGGACGAGGCCGACGCGCTGGACTACGTGAAGGCCCTGCTGTCGCACCTGCCCAGCAACAACCTCGACCCCCTGCCGGCGGTCGAGGTCGCCCCGGTCGACATCACCCTCCCCGAGGCGCTCACCGACGACGACCGCGAGCTGGACACCTTCATCCCGGACTCGCCGAACACGCCCTACGACATGCACACCGTCGTCGAGCACGTGCTCGACGACGGGGAGTTCCTCGAGGTCCAGGCGCTGTTCGGCCCCAACATCCTCACCGGCTTCGGCCGGGTCGAGGGCCGCCCGGTCGGCGTCGTGGCCAACCAGCCCACCCAGCTCGCCGGCACGCTGGACATCGACGCCAGCGAGAAGGCCGCGCGCTTCGTGCGCACCTGCGACGCCTTCAACATCCCGGTGCTCACCTTCGTCGACGTCCCCGGGTTCCTGCCCGGCACCTCGCAGGAGTGGGACGGGATCATCCGCCGGGGCGCCAAGCTGATCTACGCCTACGCGGAGGCGACCGTCCCGAAGATCACCGTGATCACCCGCAAGGCCTACGGCGGTGCGTACGACGTGATGGGCTCCAAGCACCTGGGGGCCGACGTCAACCTGGCCTGGCCGACCGCGCAGATCGCGGTGATCGGTGCGCAGGGGGCCGTCGGCATCCTCTACCGCAAGGAGCTGGCCGCGGCCGAGGACCCGGAGTCGCTGCGCGCCGAGCTGGTCACCGACTACGAGGACACGCTGGCCAACCCCTACATCGCCGCCGACCGCGGGTACGTCGACGCGGTGATCCCGCCCTCGCACACCCGCGTCCACGTCGTCCGGGCGCTGCGGCTGCTGGCCAACAAGCGCCAGACCCTGCCCGCCAAGAAGCACGGGAACATCCCCCTCTGATGACCGAACAGATCCAGCCTCCACTGCTGCAGGTGGTCCGCGGCGAGCCGAGTGCCGAGGAGCTCGCCGCACTGACCGTCGTCGTCGCGGCCCTGTCCCAGCGCCGTCCCCGTCGGCGTCCCACCCCGGTCGGGGCCTGGATCGAGCGGGCCGACGTGCTGCGCCGGCCGCTGCTGGCCGGCCCCGGTGGCTGGCGCGCCTCGGGGCGGGCGTCATGAGCCGCCGCCTCGTGCTCGCCTCCCAGTCCCCGGCCCGGTTGCAGCTGATGCGCCAGGCGGGGCTGAACCCCGAGGTGGTGGTCAGCGGCGTCGACGAGACGGCGGTGACCGCGCCCCGGGTCGGTGAACTGGTCGCCCTGCTGGCCGCGGCCAAGGCCGCAGCCGTCGCCAAGGACCAGACCGACGCGGTGGTGATCGGCGCCGACTCGGTGCTCGAGTTCCGCGGCCAGGCGCTCGGCAAGCCGTCCGACACCGCCGATGCGCGGGCCCGCTGGCAGCGGATGGGCGGGCGCAGCGGCGTGCTGCACACCGGGCAGGCGGTCCTCGACGTGCGGGACGGCGGCGTGGCCCAGCGGGACGTCGGCGTCTCCTCCACCGTGGTGCACTTCGCCACGCCGTCACCGGCGGAGCTGGAGGCCTACCTCGCCACCGGTGAACCGCTGGGCGTGGCCGGCGCGTTCACCCTCGACGGGCTGGGCGCACCGTTCGTCCGCCGGATCGAGGGCGACCCCTCCGCGGTGCTCGGCCTCTCACTGCCGCTGCTGCGCACCCAGCTCGCCAAGCTCGGCCTGGCGATCACCGACCTCTGGCGACGCTGACCACCCGGCACCCGTCAGCCCGCCCCGCCACTCAAGGGAGAACCAACGTGCAGAAGGTCCTGATCGCCAACCGCGGGGAGATCGCGGTGCGGGTGGCGCGCGCCTGCCGGGACGCCGGGCTGACCAGCGTCGCGGTGTACGCCGAGCCCGACCGGGACGCCCTGCACGTGCGCACCGCCGACGAGGCCTTCGCCCTCGGCGGGAACACCCCGGGCGAGTCCTACCTGGTGATCGACAAGATCATCGACGCAGCCCACCGGTCCGGCGCGGACGCCGTGCACCCCGGCTACGGCTTCCTGTCGGAGAACGCCGACTTCGCGCAGGCGGTCCTCGACGCCGGGCTCACCTGGATCGGCCCCTCACCGCAGGCGATCATCGACCTCGGCGACAAGGTCGCCGCCCGGCACATCGCCACCCGCGCCGGCGCCCCGCTGGTGCCCGGCACCAAGGACCCGGTGGCGGACGCCGACGAGGTGGTCGCCTTCGCCCAGGAGCACGGCCTGCCGGTGGCGATCAAGGCCGCCTTCGGCGGCGGCGGTCGCGGCCTGAAGGTCGCCCGCACCCTCGAGGAGATCCCCGAGCTGTTCGACTCCGCGGTGCGCGAGGCCGTCTCGGCGTTCGGCCGCGGCGAGTGCTTCGTCGAGCGGTTCCTGGACAAGCCGCGGCACGTGGAGGCGCAGGTGCTGGCCGACACGCACGGCACCGTGATCGTGGTCGGCACCCGGGACTGCTCGCTGCAGCGGCGCAACCAGAAGCTGGTCGAGGAGGCGCCCGCGCCGTTCCTCACCGACGAGCAGCGGGAGCGGATCCACTCCTCGGCCAAGGCCATCTGCGCCGAGGCCGGCTACGTCGGCGCCGGGACCGTGGAGTACCTGGTCGGCACCGACGGCTCGATCTCCTTCCTGGAGGTCAACACCCGGCTGCAGGTCGAGCACCCGGTCAGCGAGGAGACCTCCGGGATCGACCTGGTGCGCCAGCAGTTCCGGATCGCCGAGGGCCTGCCACTGGAGATCACCGAGGACCCCACCCCGCGCGGGCACAGCATCGAGTTCCGGATCAACGCCGAGGACGCCGGCCGCAACTTCATGCCCGCTCCAGGCCCGGTGACCCGGCTGGAGATCCCGCAGGGCCCGGGTGTGCGCTGGGACTCCGGGGTCGAGACCGGCGGCGAGGTGGCCGGTGCGTTCGACTCGATGCTGGCCAAGCTCATCGTCACCGGCTCGACCCGCACCGAGGCCCTGCAGCGGGCCCGCCGCGCGCTGGACGAACTGGTCGTGGAGGGCATGCCGACCGTCGTCCCGTTCCACCGCGCGGTGGTCGCCGACGAGGCCTTCACCAGCGAGCCGTTCACGGTGCACACGCGCTGGATCGAGACCGAGTGGGACAACCAGGTGCAGCCGTACGGCCCCGCGGCGGAGACCGACGAGGCCGAGCCGCGGCAGACCGTCGTGGTGGAGGTCGGCGGCCGCCGGCTGGAGGTGTCGCTGCCCGCCGGGCTGGCCGCGGGTGGGCCGGCGCCGGCCGCGGGTGCAGCCAAGCCGCGCAAGCGCAGCGGGGGTGGCGGGTCGGCCGCGTCGGGTGACTCCCTCACCGCGCCGATGCAGGGCACGATCGTCAAGGTCGCGGTGGCCGACGGCGACACCGTCTCCGCCGGTGACCTGGTGGTCGTGCTGGAGGCGATGAAGATGGAGCAGCCGATCGTGGCGCACCAGGCCGGCACGGTGTCCGGGCTGGCCGCCGAGGTGGGCGCCAGCGTGACCAGCGGCGCGGTCCTCTGCACGATCAACGCCGGGGACTGATCCCGGCCGGCACGCTCGCCGTGCCGACCGGGCTCACAGCTCGAGTCGATCAGGTCGTGCTGATCGTCCGGCAGCCGAGGAGCGAGTTCTGGGACGGGACGTCCACGTCGATCGCGAACACGCACACCCGGTGCGCCCCCGGCGCCACGGTCGTGGACCAGGCGAAGCCGTGCGCGGACCCCGCACCGGAGAACGCCGCACCGATGTCCGGCCGCGACCGGTCAGC
>NZ_JAPVBO010000004.1:0-139427 GCF_026967995.1 Modestobacter sp. VKM Ac-2979 | reverse complement strand
AGCTCCGCGTTCCGAGAGGGCACGTCCACGTCGATCGCGAACACGCACACCCGGTGCGCCCCCGGCGCCACCGTCGTCGACCACGCGAACCCGTGCGCGGACCCCGCACCGGAGAACGCCGCACCGATGTCCGGCCGCGACCGGTCAGCCGTCAACTCCACGCCCCGACCGTCCACGTACACGTGCACCTTCGATGACACCGACGGCTGATCCAGGTCCAACGCCCAACCCGACACACTCACCGTCGCCCCCGACGCCGACAACCCGTCCCAGCTCCCGACCGGCAGCGTCTGCTGCGTGGTGATCGACCGGCAGCCCAGCGAGTTGTTCTCCCCAGGATCGTCCACGTCGACCGCGAAGACGCAGACCCGATGCGTCCCCGGCGCCACCGTCGTGCTCGACGAGAAACCGTGCGCATCCCCCACCCCCGGGAACGCCCTGCCCACATCCGGCCGAGCACCGTCGGCGGTCACCGACCTCCCCCGGCCGTCCACGTAGACGTGCACCTGCCCCGACACCGCCGGCTGATCGGGGTCGAACGCCCACCCACTCACCGACAACGTCGAACCCGACGCCGACAGCCCATCCCAACTGGCCACCGGGAGGTTGTTCGCCGGCCGCACCTCCACCGACGCGGCGGTGGCACCGAGGCCGGTGACCTTCACCCGGAACTGGCCGTCGGCCAGCAGGACCTCCGCGCCGACCGGCAGCACCGCGACCGTGTCCTTGTTCCACGACGACTGGCTGGACGGTGTGGCGTCCAGCAGCAGCGAGGAGTCACTGGCGCCTGAATGGGCCCGGCGTACCAGCACACCCGGCTGGACGCCGACCACGTTGGCCGCAGTCGTGAGCCAGCTGTCCTGCCCGCTGCCCGGCCGGAACTCCAGCCAGTAGGCGACCTTGCTGGAGGCGGTCAGCTTCACCGCTCGCGTGCCGCTGGACCCGGAGATGGGCGAGAGCGTGAAGGTCCCCGCCCCGCTGGCCGGGGTCACCTCCACCTGCTGCGCGGCCGGCAGGACGCCCAGGGCGCTCGCGTGGAGAGCGCTCAGGCTCCCCACCTGGCCCCAGGAGATCCCCATGACGTCGTAGTAGTCGCGGTAGGAGCTGACCTGACAGGTCGAGGCCGCCGACTCCTCCACCGTCGCCGAGCACTGGAGCTGCGACGAGTGGTTCAGCCCGAGGTTGTGCCCGAACTCGTGTGCCACCACCGAGGTGGCCGGGGCCTGGACGTAGGCGAGCCCGCCGCTGTCGATGCTCGTGCCCAGGGTCCCCAGGCCATAGCTGCAGCCGGGCGCCCCGGAGGGCACGTAGACGAGGAGGTGCTTGCGGGCGCCCGCACTCCAGCCCGCCCGATCGGCGGCGGCCTGCCACAGGGCGAACGGCTCGCTGCAGGTCGCGGTCGTCGTCGCCCAGTCGAACCCGGCCACCACGCCGAAGCGCGCTGCGCCGGCGGACTGCTGCTCCCAGAAGTCACCCACCGCGCCGTTCACCACGTTCGTCAGGGTCGCGAGGGTGGTGGAGTCGCGGGCGAAGCCCCCGGGCTGCATCAGCACGACGGTGACCTCGTGGTTGACCGCGGCCACCGTGGGCGCTGTCGCCGGTTCCTCGGATGAGGCGAGGACCTCCGCGGCGACGAGTTCGTGTGCCGGCTCCAGCCCCTCAGCCGCCGCCTCGTCCTGCACTTCAGCGCCCAGGGTCACCTGGACGGTGGCACCCGCCTCCACGTCCGTCACGTCACCGGTGGAGACCCGGACCGTGTCGCCGGACTCGGTCTGGACCCAGCTGAGCAGCGTGGCGTCGTGCCCGCCCTCGTCGTGCGCGCCCTCGTCGTGCCCGGCCACGTCGTGCTCGGCCTCCGCCTCGTGGCTCGGGTCGGACGGAGCCGGGTCCGCGTAGGCCTGCACCAGCTCACCCAGCACGGTGTCACCGGGCTCGGGCGCAGCCGCGTCGTCCGCCGGTTCCACTGTGGTCGTCGCGGGCGCCTCGGCCGTCGCGGGCGCCTCGGAGGTCTCCGGCGCCTCGGTCGCCGCCGGTGCCTCGGTGGCCGCGGGCGCCTCGGTCGTCGCCGGTGCCTCGGTCGTGACCGGTGCCTCGGAGGTCAGCGGCGCCGCAGAGGTCGCCGGTGCCTCGGTCGCCGTGGGTGCCTCGGTCGCATCGGCGGTGACGGTCGGGGTGGCCGATGACGCGTCGTCCGCACGGGCGTGGCTCGGGCCGGTCGCGAGCATCCCAGCCAGCACGAGTGAGACCGTGACCAGTCCTCCGGAACGGAGGCGCAGTCGGGGGTGGAAGTGCACGGGGAGAGCTCCTGACCGAGAAGGGATCTCGATCAGGATCGGCACGGCTGCGCCAGAACTGGAGTGGACGACCCGAGGGCCTCCCTCAGGGGCAGCGAGCCGGGCTCAGCTGTGCTCGTCCTCGATCCCCATCAGCCGGCGCCCGGCCTCGGTGATCGACCCGGACAGCGACGGGTAGATCGCGAAGGTCTGTGCCAGGTCCCCTGCGGTCAGGCCCTTGGTGACGGCCAGCGCGATCGGCAGGATCAGCTCGGACGCACCCGGCGCGACCACGACACCGCCGACGACGACGTCGGTGGAGCGGCGGGTGAACAGCTTGACGAACCCGCTGTGCAGGTCGCCCATCTTGGCCCGGGCGTTGGTGGCCAGCGGCAACCGCACGACCTCGACGTCGGCGTCCTCGGTCAGCGTCTTCTCCTGCACGCCGACGGTGGCGATCTCCGGGTGGGTGAAGACGTTGGCCGAGACGGTCTTCAGCCGGATCGGCGCGACCGCCTCGCCGAGGGCGTGCCACATGGCGATCCGCCCCTGCATGGCGGCGACGGAGGCGAGCTGGAACACCCCGGTCACGTCGCCGGCGGCGTAGACCCCGGCGACGGTGGTGCGGGAGACCCGGTCGACGACGATGTGCCCGGACGGCGTGACCTCGACCCCGCAGGCCTCCAGGTTCATCCCACCGCTGTTGGGGACGGTGCCCACGGTCATCAGCGCGTGCGACCCCTCGACGACGCGACCGTCGGTGAGCTCGACCCGCACGCCCTTCTCGGTGCGTACGACCTTGTCCGCGCGGCTGCGCTCGGCGATCCGGCCACCTCGGGACTGGAAGACCTCCTCGACGACGGCCGCGGCGTCCGCGTCCTCCCCGGGCAGCACCTGGTCGCGGGAGGACACCAGGGTGACCGGTACGCCGGCCTCCAGGTAGCCGGAGGCGAACTCCGCCCCGGTGACGCCGGACCCGATCACGATCAGGTGCTCGGGCATCTCGTCGAGCTCGTAGACGTCGCGCCAGGACAGGATCCGCTCACCGTCCGGCTCGGCGCCCGGCAGCACCCGCGGGTCGGCGCCGGTGGCGATGAGCACCACGTCGCCCTCCAGCGTCTCGGTGACCTGCCCGTCGGCGTCCACGACCTCGACCCGGTGCACGGTCAGCCCGAGCTTCTCGTCGGCCAGCCGGGCCGAGGCACGGATGATCCGCACCCCCTCGGACTCCAGGCGGTGGTGGATGTCCGAGGACTGGGCGACCGCCAGCCCCTTGATCCGGCTGTTCACCGTCGCCAGGTTCAGCGCCGCGCGGCCCAGCTCGGTACCGGTGACCCCCAGGGCGACGGAGTCGCGCACCCCGGTCATCGCACCGGCGGAGGCGATGAAGGTCTTGGACGGCACGCAGTCGGTCAGCACGCTGGCGCCGCCGATGCCGTCGCGCTCGACGACCGTGACGTCCGCGCCGAGCTGGGCGGCGACGAGCGCGGCCTCGTACCCGGCCGGGCCACCGCCGATGATCACGATGCGGGTCATGGGTGCTGCTCCCAGTGCTGGACCGATGTGTGCACCCGCCATTGTCCCTGTTGCCGTGTCCGCCGTCGCCCACCCACGCGGGCGGGCACCGGACGGCGTGCTCGTTACGCTCGTGCCGATGGGCGTCCATGCGGTGGACGGGTCGAACGCGAACTGAGGACGACGTGACCACCGAGCAGCAGCGACCGGGCGACCTGTGGGGCCAGCTGGTCCGCTTCGTCGTCGTCGGCCTGTTCAGCGCCGTCGTCGACCTCGCCGTCTACACCCTCGCCCTGCACCTCGGCCTGTGGGTGCACGCCGCCCGTGCGCTGAGCTTTGTCTGCGGCACGACCACCGCCTATGCACTGAACCGGCGGTGGGCGTTCCGGGTGGCAGGTGGCCGCAACCGGGCGCTGGGCTTCACGCTGCTCTACAGCACCACGTTCTTCGTCATCCTCGGCGTGAACGCGCTCGCGCTCGCCGTCCTCCCCGAGCGCTCGTGGACGATCACGCTGGCCTGGGCGATCTCCCAGGGGTTCGGGACCGCCTGCAACTTCGTGATGCTGCGGACCGTCGTCTTCCGGAGCTGAGGGTCACGCCGGGGAGGTCCCGAAGGCGTCCAGCAGCCGGCGGGCGGCCAGCGCCGGGGTGAGCTCGCCGGCCAGCACCGCCGTCTCCAGCTCCGGCGCCGCTGACCGCACCGCGGGGTGCTCGCGCAGCTGGTGCTCCAGCCCGTCCCGGACCAGTTGCCAGGTCCAGCGCACCTGCTGCGCCCGGCGCCGCTCGTCGAGCTGCCCCGAGGCCCGCATCCGGTCCTGGTGCGCGACGACCGCGGCCCAGACCTCGAACAGCCCGGCGCCGCTGAGCCCCGCGCAGGTGAGCACGGGGACGGCCTCGCCGCGCAGCATCCGCATGGCCCCGGCCAGCTCGCGGGCGGCGCGGCGGGCGTCGACCTCCCCGGGGCCGTCGGCCTTGTTGACCGCGATGACGTCGGCGATCTCCAGGATCCCGCGCTTGATCCCCTGCAGCTGGTCGCCGGTGCGGGCCAGGGTGAGGAACAGGAAGGAGTCGACCATCTCCGCGACGGCGACCTCGGACTGGCCGACGCCGACGGTCTCCACCAGGACGACGTCGTGGCCAGCCGCCTCGACCACGACCATCGACTCCCGGGTCGCCTGGGCCACCCCGCCCAACGTGCCGGCGGTCGGAGCAGGGCGGATGAACGCGTTCGGGTCGACGGCGAGGCGGGCCATCCGGGTCTTGTCGCCCAGGATCGAGCCGCCGGACCGGGCCGACGACGGGTCGACGGCGAGCACCGCCACCTTCGACCCGGCCGCGGTCAGGTCGACGCCGAGGGCGTCGATGAACGTCGACTTCCCGACCCCGGGGACCCCGCTGATCCCCACCCGCCGGGCGTTCCCGGCGTGCGGCAGCAGCTCCACCAGCAGCTCCTGGGCGGCCTCCCGGTGATCGGCCCGCCGCGACTCGACCAGCGTGATCGCCCGCGCCATCGCCCGCCGGTCCCCGCCGAGCACCCCCTCGGTCAGCCCGGGGACGTCGACGGTCCGACTCACACCGGCCCCCGACCCACCAAGATGGCCATTTTGGTGGAGATGGTCACGCGTGGCCGAGCCGGGTGGAGAGGGTGCGGAGCAGGTCCTGCGCGGCGTCGGCGATCACCGTGCCGGGCGGGAAGACGGCGGCCGCGCCCATCTCCTTCAGGGTCGGGACGTCGTCCGGCGGGATCACCCCGCCCACCACGACCAGGACGTCGTCGGCCCCGAGCTCGGCGAGCGCGTCGCGCAGCGCGGGCACCAGCGTGAGGTGGCCGGCGGCGAGCGAGGAGACGCCGACCACGTGCACGTCGGCCTCCACCGCCTGCCGGGCGACCTCCTCCGGCGTCTGGAACAGCGGGCCGACGTCGACGTCGAACCCGAGGTCGGCGAAGGCGGTGGCGATCACCTTCTGCCCTCGGTCGTGGCCGTCCTGGCCCATCTTGGCCACCAGGATCCGGGGACGACGGCCCTCGGCCTCGGCGAACGCCGACGCCAGCGCACGGGTCTCGTCCACCGGGCCCGCTCCCCCTGCCTCGTCGCGGTACACGCCGGAGATGGTGCGCACCTGGCCGGAGTGCCGCCCGTAGACCGCCTCCAGCGCGTCGGAGATCTCCCCCACCGTCGCCTTCGCCCGCGCGGCGTCGACCGCGAGCGCCAGCAGGTTGCTCTCGAGCGAGGAGTCGCGACGGCCGTCGGCGGCTGCCCGGGCCGCGTCGGTCAGCCGGCCCAGCGCCTCGGTCACCGCGGCCCCGTCGCGCGAGGCGCGCAGCTCGGCGAGCTTCGCCTTCTGCTGGGCCAGCACGTCGGCGTTGTCGACCCGGAGCACGTCGACCGCCTCGTCGGCCTCGACCCGGTACTTGTTCACCCCGATCACCGGCTGGCGGCCGGAGTCGATCCGGGCCTGGGTGCGGGCCGCGGCCTCCTCGATCCGCAGCTTGGGGATGCCGTCGTCGATCGCCTGCGCCATGCCCCCGTGCTCGGCGACCTCCTGGATGTGCGCCCACGCCCGGCGGGCCAGGTCGTAGGTCAGCTTCTCCACGTACGCCGACCCGCCCCAGGGGTCGATGACCCGCGTCGTCCCGGACTCCTGCTGCAGCAGCAGCTGGGTGTTGCGGGCGATCCGGGCGGAGAAGTCGGTGGGCAGCGCGAGCGCCTCGTCCAGGGCGTTGGTGTGCAGCGACTGGGTGTGCCCCTGGGTGGCCGCCATCGCCTCCAGGCAGGTACGGACGACGTTGTTGTAGACGTCCTGCGCGGTCAGCGACCAGCCCGAGGTCTGGCAGTGGGTGCGCAGCGACATCGACTTGTCCTTGGTCGCCCCGGCCTCCTTCACCAGCTTCGCCCACAGCAGCCGGCCGGCCCGCAGCTTGGCGACCTCCATGAAGAAGTTCATGCCGATGCCCCAGAAGAAGCTCAGCCGGGGCGCGAAGACGTCGACGTCCAGGCCCGCTGCCTTGCCGGCCTGCAGGTACTCCACCCCGTCGGCGAGGGTGTAGGCCAGCTCCAGGTCGGCCGTCGCCCCGGCCTCCTGGATGTGGTAGCCGGAGATGGAGATCGAGTTGAACCGCGGCATCTGCGTGGAGGTGAAGCTGAAGATGTCGCTGATGATCTGCATCGAGGGCTTCGGCGGGTAGATGTAGGTGTTGCGGACCATGAACTCCTTGAGGATGTCGTTCTGGATCGTCCCCGTGAGCTGGTCCGGGCTCACCCCCTGCTCCTCGGCGGCGACGACGTAGAGCGCCAGCACCGGCAGGACGGCGCCGTTCATCGTCATCGAGACGCTCATCTTGTCCAGCGGGATGCCGTCGAACAGCTGCCGCATGTCCAGGATCGAGTCGATCGCCACCCCGGCCATCCCGACGTCGCCGACCACGCGCGGGTGGTCGGAGTCGTAGCCGCGGTGGGTGGGCAGGTCGAAGGCGACCGAGAGGCCCTTCTGCCCGGCGGCCAGGTTCCGTCGGTAGAAGGCGTTGGACTCCGAAGCGGTGGAGAACCCGGCGTACTGGCGCACCGTCCACGGCTGGGTCGTGTACATCGTCGGGTAGGGCCCACGCAGGTAGGGCGCGATGCCCGGGAGGGTGTCCAGGAAGTCGACGTCGGCCAGGTCGGCGGCGGTGAACAGCGGCGGGACGGCGATCCCCTCCGGTGTCTGCCAGGTCGCCTCACGCACGTCCCGGCCGGCGGCGTCGGCGTAGGCCTTCGCCCAGTCGTCCGGCGTCGCCGTCGGCTCCGGGCGGCCCAGCTCCAGGTCGCCGAAGTCGGGGATCGCGCTCATGCCGACACCTCCTGGTCAGGACCACCGGAATGGCCATTCTGGTGGTCGGGGAGGAGGTCGGCGAGGACCGTCGTCAGCACCTCCAGGGCATCACATCCCGCGTGCACGTAGCCGTCGACGCCGTCCACGCCCAGGGACGGCGGACCGGCCAGCCAGACCTGGGTGGCACCGGCGGCCCGCAGCTCCGCGGCGAGCGAGGCGGCGGAGTCGGCGTAGTCGCGGTCTGTGCCGCAGATGCAGGCCACCGTCGTCCCGGCGAGGCCGTCCACCCCGTCCCCGGTCGGCGCCGCCAGGCCCCCGGCACCGAAGAGGTTGGCCGCGAACGTGGCCCGGGCGGTGTGCCGGGCGACCGGACCGATCGTGGCCAGGTGCACCCGCGGCCGGGGCTCGACCGCCTCGACCCGGTCGCGCAGCTGCTCGAACGCCTGCGCGGCCCGCACCCGCGGCAGCCCGCCCGGTGCCGCGGGCAGCGCCTCGGCCGCCGGACGACGGGTGGGCAGCACCTCGGTCGGGTTCGGGAACTCGGTGACGCCGGTGATCGCGTCGGTGCGGTGCGCCACCCGCTCCTGCCGCTCCGCCCACGCGGCACCGATCCGGTCGGCGACCAGCCCGGACGACAGCGCCGCGGCCAGCCCGCCGGCCCGCTCGACCTCGGTGAACCAGGCCCAGGCGGCCTGGGCGAGGGACTCGGTCAGCGACTCGACGTACCAGGAGCCACCGGCCGGGTCGAGCACCCGGGCGAGGTGCGCCTCCTCCACCAGCAGGGCCTGGGTGTTGCGGGCGATCCGCCGGGCGAAGGCGTCGGGCAGCCCGAGGGCTGCGTCGAAGGGCTGCACCGTCACGACGTCGGCACCCCCGACCCCGGCGGCGAAGCAGGCGACCGTGGTGCGCAGCATGTTCACCCACGGGTCGTGCCGGGTCACCATCACGTTCGAGGTCACCGCGTGCTGGCGCATCGCCCGCGCCTCGGCCGGCACGCCGCTGGCCTCCCCGACCCGGTCCCACAGCCGGCGCGCCGCCCGCAGCGCGGCGATGGTGGTGAACTGGTCGACGCTGGCAGAGAGCCGGAACTCCAGCTGGCCGAGGGCATCGGCGACGTCCAGCCCGCCCTCGGTGAGCGCCCGCAGGTAGGCCACCCCGGCGGCGACCGCACAGCCGAGCTCCTCCACCACCGAGCCCCCGGCGTCGGCGAACACCGTGCCGTCGACGACGACGGTGCGCCAGCCCGCAGGAGTGCGGCGGGCCAGGTCGGCCAGGCCGGTGAGGTCCTGCGGCTCCCCCGTCGCGGCCTGCACGCCGAGCGGGTCCAGCCCCAGGCAGCCGCCGGGTGCCAGGTCGGTGCGCCCCTCGACCAGCGCGAGGAACGCCTCCGCCGCCTGCACGCCGCCCTGCAGGGTCACCGGCGCCAGGTCCAGCAGGACGTCGGCCAGCACCTCGCCCAGCGCGTCGGCCGGCACCGCACCGTCGCCGACCACCAGCCACAGCGAGGAGACGCCGTTCTCCAGGTCCGCGGCGATCGCCTCCCGGGTGCGCGCCACGTCGGGATCGGCGTGCCGCTGCCGCACGTCCCAGCCGGCCGGGACGTCGGGGTCGGCGCCCCCGGCCGCGGTCACCCCGGCGGCACCGGCCCGGGACCCGCGGACGAACGGCGGGAGACCCGGCACCCCGGCCAGCGCGGGCAGGTCCCCGGCGTCCTCGGCGGTGTAGAGCGGGGCGACGGTGACCCCGGTGGCGACGGTGCGCGCGAGCGCGTCCTCCACCGGGTCGGGCAGCTCGTCCCGGCCGGCCTTGCGCAGCACCCCGGCCACCAGGTCGCGCCACTGGTCTCGGCTCGCCGCGGGGAACTCCCCGGCCAGGGTCAGCAGGTCGGGGGCGGCCGGCTCGGCCGGTGGGCCCGTGGGGCGCTGGTCGGTGGAGCTCATCGTCGGGTCCCCGCCTCTCAGGTGCCTGAGGAAGTGCGTCGGAAGAGGTCTACAGGGCCGGGCCGACGGGTGTACCAGCGGGTACGGCATCGGCCGCCAGCGCGTGCAGCGCCGTGCGGGCCAGCAACCGCACCCCCACCCCGATCGCCCGCTCGTCGACGTCGAAGGTGCCCCGGTGCAGGTCCAACGTCTCGCCGCTGCCGTGCGTGCCCAGCCGGGCGAGCGCGATCGGCAGCACCTCGGCGAACCAGCCGAAGTCCTCCCCGCCCATGCTCTGCGGGGACAGGGCCACGCCCTCGCTGCCCACCGTCTCCAGCGCGGCGGAGCGGAGCAGGGCCACGCTGCGCGGGTCGTTGACCACCGGCGGCACCCCGCGCACGTAGTCGATCGACACCCGGGCTCCCGAGGTGGTCGCGACGTCGGTGACCAGCCGGCGCACCAGCTCCTCGGCCTCGCTCCACACCGCGCGGTCGAGCACCCGCAGCGTGCCGCGCAGCTGCCCGGTCTCCGGGATGGTGTTGGCCGCCACCCCCGCGCTGATCGCACCCCACACCAACGACACGCCGGCCCGGGGGTCGACCAGCCGGGACAGCAGCCCGGGCACCTCGGTGACCACCTGGCCCATCGCGTGCACCAGGTCGACGGTCAGCTGCGGCCGGGCGGTGTGCCCACCGGGGCCGGTGAGCGTCACCTCCACCCGGTCACAGGCCGCGGTGATCGCGCCGGTGCGCAGCCCGACCGACCCGGCCGTCAGCGAGGGGTCGCAGTGCAGCGCGAACGCGCGGGTCGCACCGGCCAGCACGCCCTCGTCGAGGACCTCCAGCCCTCCACCGGGCACCTGCTCCTCGGCGGGCTGGAAGACGCACCGGACGGTGCCGGGCAGCTCGTCCAGCGAGGCCAGCGCCAGCGCGACCCCGAGCAGCACGGTGGTGTGCACGTCGTGGCCGCAGGCGTGGCAGAGCCCCTCGCGGGTGGAGGCGTACGGGACGTCCTTGAGGTCGGCCAGCGGCAGCGCGTCGATGTCGGCGCGCAGCACGACCACCGGCCCGGCGTCCGGGTCGCCCCCGACGTCGCAGACCAGCCCGGTGCCGGACTTCAGCCGGCGGGGCACCAGGCCCGCCGCGGTGAGCCGCTGCTCCAGGAAGGCCGTCGTCTCGTGCTCGACGAAGCCCAGCTCGGGGTGGGCGTGCAGGTGCCGGCGGACGGCGACCAGCTCGTCCTGGTGTGCCTCCGACCAGGCGTCGACGGTCTGGCCGTGGACCTCCACCGCGCTGATCGTCTCCCCGCCGCTCACGCCGTCCCCGTCGTCGGCAGCCCGTCGCGGAGCTCGGCGAGCAGGCTGTCGACCACCGGCGGGAGCTCGCCGTCGTGCGCGGCGGCCACGGCGCGCTGGCGCTGATAGGAGGCGCCGGCGTCCAGCACCCGCCGGACGTCGAGCAGCTCGTCCTCGCAGCCGAGCTTGCGGGCGGTCGGCAGCAGCTCCTCGACCACGTCGGCGATCGCCTCGCGCACCGGGCGCACGGTGCCCTGCTCGTCGACGACGATCTCGGCGTCCAGGCCGTAGCGCACCGCCCGCCACTTGTTCTCCCGCACGACCCAGTCCGCCGGCGAGGGCAGGGTGTAGCCACGGTCGAGCTGGGTGTCGAACTGCTCGACCAGGCACTGGGCTAGCGCGGCGACCGCACCGATCTCGTCGAGGGTGGGCAGGCCGTCGCAGATCCGCAGCTCGACGGTGCCGAAGTCGGGGTGCGGGCGGATGTCCCACCACACCTCGCGGACGCTCTCGATGGCGCCGGCGTCGATCAGCGTGCCCATGTACTGCTCGAACTCGCCCCAGTCGGCCAGCTGGTAGGGCAGCCCGGCGGTCGGCATCGCCTCGAAGACCTTGGTGCGGGCCGACGCCAGCCCGGTGTCGCAGCCGGACCAGTAGGGCGAGGACGCCGACAGCGCCAGGAAGTGCGGCACGTACTGGGTGAGCGCGTTCACGATCGGGATGATCTTGTCGGGCGAGCGGACGCCGACGTGCACGTGCACCCCGAAGATCTGCAGGCGCCGGGCCGGCCACTGCATCCGCTCGACGAGCTCCGCGTAGCGCTCCTTGGGCGAGATCTCCTGGCTGTCCCACCGGGTGAAGGGGTGGCTGCCGGCGCACATGACACCCAGGCCGCGCCGCTCGGCGGAGGCGACCACCTCGGCCAGGGTGCCGGCCAGGTCGGCCTTCGCCTCGGCGACGGTGGTGCAGACCCCGGTGATGATCTCGATCGTCGACTGCAGCAGCTCGTGCTTGGCCTTGGGGTGCTCGTCGAGGCCCTCGGGGGTGAGCTCGGCGAGGATCTCGGTGGCGCCGGAGGTCAGCTCGCGGGTCTGGGGGTCGATGAGCTGCAGCTCCCACTCCACTCCCAGGCTGGCGCGCTCGGACGAGTGGAAGGGGATCTGCACCCCGCGAGTCTAGGGAGGGCAACGGCCCCCCGCCGGACGATGAGCGACCCGCCCGCCCTTCCTATGCTCACGGGGTGAGCCAGCCGACCCCCGCGCACCCTGCCGATCCCGCCGCCCTCGCCGCCCAGGCGGCCGAGCAGCTGACCACCACCCTGGGCGAGGGCCATGACGTCGCCGTGGTGATGGGCTCGGGCTGGGCCCCGGCCGCCGACGCCTTCGGCGAGACGCTGGCCAGCGTGGCCATCGGCGACCTGCCCGGGTTCGCCGCCCCGACCGTCACCGGGCACGGCGGGGAGATCCGTTCGGTGCAGGTCGGCGCGCGCAAGGTGCTGCTCTTCCTCGGCCGCACGCACCTCTACGAGGGCCGCGGGGTCGAGCCGGTGGTGCACGGCATCCGCACCGCCGCCGCGGCCGGGGTGCGCACCGTCGTCCTCACCAACGCCGCCGGCGGCCTGCGCCCGGGCCACCGGGTCGGGCAGGCGGTGCTGATCAGCGACCACCTGAACATGACCGCCCGTTCCCCGCTGGTGGGTGCCACCTTCGTCGACCTCACCGACCTGTACTCCGCGCGGCTGCGCACGCTGGCCAAGGAGATCGACCCGTCGCTGACCGAGGGCGTCTACGCGGCGCTGCCCGGCCCGCACTTCGAGACCCCGGCCGAGATCCGGATGCTCACCACGCTGGGTGCGGACCTGGTCGGCATGTCCACCGCACTGGAGGCGATCGCCGCCCGGGCGGCCGGGATGGAGGTGTTCGGCCTGTCGATGGTCACCAACGCCGCCGCCGGCATCACCGGCGAGGCGCTGGACCACCTCGAGGTGCTGGAGGCGGGCAAGGCCGCCGCCGGCCGGCTGGGCGCCTTCCTGGTGGAGCTGATCGGGCGGATGCCGTGAGCGGACCCGTCCTGGTCACCGGCGCCGCGGGCGGGCTGGGGACGGCGCTGCGCGGTGGGCTGCCCGAGCGCGGCTGGGCGGTGCGCAGCCTGGACGTGGTGCCGATCGAGGACCCGCGCCCGGGCGAGGAGCACCTGGTGGCCGACGCCGCCGACCTGCCCGCGGTGACCGAGGCGGCGCAGGGCGCGGCCGCCGTGGTGCACCTGGCCGGCATCCTCGGCGAGGCGACCTGGCCGGCGATCGTCCGCTCGCACATCGAGACCACCCGCACCGCGCTGGAGGCCGCCCGGAAGGCCGGCGTCCCCCGCGTGGTGCTGGCCAGCAGCAACCACGCCAGCGGCTTCACCCCCCGGCCGGGGTCCGGACTGCTCACCGAGGCCGACGCTCCCCCGCGCCCGGACACGTACTACGGGGTGGCCAAGGTGACCATGGAGGCGCTCGGCTCGCTGTACGCCGACCGGTACGGCCTGGACGTCGTCTGCCTGCGGATCGGCAGCGCCTTCCCCCGGCCGACCACGGTCCGCCAGCTGGCCACGTGGCTCTCCCCCGGCGACACCGTGCGGCTGGTCGACGCGGCGCTGCGCGCGCCCTCCCCCGGCTTCCGGGTGGTCTGGGGCGTCTCGGCGAACACCCGCGGCTGGTGGGACCTCACCGCCGCCCGCGCGCTGGGCTACGAGCCGGCCGACGACGCCGAGGCCTACGCCGCCGAGCTGATCGCCGCCCAGGGCGAGGCCGACCCGACCGACCCGGTGCACGCCCGGGTCGGCGGGGAGTACACGCTGCCCGGTGTGGACGTCGACGTGGTCGAGGCAGCGCAGGGGCCGGTCCAGCCGAGCGGGGGTCCGCGATGAGCGACCTGCTGGCCACCGCCCGCGCCTGGGCCGCCGCCGACCCGCACGCCGGTGACCGCACGGAGATCGAGGCCCTGGTCGACGCGGGTGACACGACCGAGCTGCAGCGCCGGTTCACCGGGCCGCTGACCTTCGGCACCGCGGGGCTGCGCGGCCCGCTGCGCGCCGGCCCGGCCGGGATGAACGCCGCCGTGGTCAGCCGCGCCGCCGCCGGGCTGGCCCGGTACCTCACCGACTCCGGCCAGGGCGGGCGCGGCGTGGTCATCGGCTACGACGCCCGGCACCGCTCCGACGAGTTCGCGCACGTCTCTGCCGCCGTCCTCGCCGGCGCCGGGTTCGCCGTCTCGGTGCTGCCCCGCCCGCTGCCCACGCCGGTGCTGTCCTACGCCGTCCGGCACCTGGGCGCGGTCGCCGGGGTGATGGTGACTGCCAGCCACAACCCGCCGCAGGACAACGGCTACAAGGTCTACCTCGCCGACGGTGCGCAGCTGGTCCCGCCGGCCGACCGGGAGATCGAGGCCGCGATCGCGGCCACCGGCCCGGCCCGCGACATCCCGCTCGGAGACGAGTGGACCACCCTCGGGGACGACGTCGAGGCCGACTACGTCGCCGCGGTGGTGCGCGCCCTGCAGCCCGACCGGGTGGACGCCGCGGCCCGACGACGTCTCGTGGTGGCCTACACCGCGATGCACGGCGTGGGGTCGGTGACCACCCAGCGGGTGTTCGAGGCCGCCGGCTTCGCCGCGCTGCACTGCGTCGCGGAGCAGGACCGGCCCGACCCGGCGTTCCCGACGGTCGCCTTCCCCAACCCGGAGGAGCCGGGCGCGGTCGACCTGCTGACCGCCCTGGCCGACCGCACCGGTGCCGACGTCGCGATCGCCGAGGACCCGGACGCCGACCGCTGCTCGGTGGTGGTCGGTGGGCGTCAGCTGACCGGCGACGAGGTGGGCGTGCTGCTGGGCGACTGGCTGCTCCGCCGCGGGGTGCGCGGCACCTATGCGAACTCCCTGGTCAGCGGGTCGTTGCTGGGCGCGATCGCCGGCGCGCACGGCGCGCCGTTCGAGCAGACGCCGACCGGCTTCAAGTGGATCATCCGGGCCGGGTCGGCAGCGGCACCGCTGGTGTTCGGCTACGAGGAGGCGCTGGGCTACGCGGTGTCACCCTCGGTCGCGCACGACAAGGACGGCGTCTCCGCCGCCCTGGCGGTGGCGCTGCTGGCCGCCGAGCTCGCCGTCGACGGCCGCACGCTGACCGACCGGCTGGACGAGCTGGCGGTCGAGCACGGCCTGTTCGTCACCGGCCAGTACTCGGTGCGGGTCGAGGACCTGACGCTGATCTCCGGCGCGATGACCCGGCTGCGCGCCCAGCCGCCGGCCCAGCTGCTCGGCCGACCGGTCGAGGTGGTCGACCTGCAGCACGCCGATCCCCCGCTGGACGCGGTCCGGCTGACCGGCGAGGGCGTGCGGGTGATCGTGCGGCCCAGCGGCACCGAGCCGAAGCTCAAGGCCTACCTGGAGACCGTCGTCCCGGTGCCCGCCGCCGCCGGACTGCCGGCGGCCCGCAGCCAGGGCACGGACGAGCTGGACCGGCTGCGCACGGAGATGGCCACCGCGCTCGGGCTGTGACCGGTCGGCGTCAGCCCCAGTAGGGCGGCCGTTCCGGCTCGGCTGCCGGCTCGGACCGAGGCTGCGGCTGCTGGCCGACGGCCGGAGCCGCGGACGGCGGCGGGCCGTACCGGTTGGGGCCGCCGTCGCCGCGGAGGAAGCCGGTGATCACCAGCAGCGCCACCTGGCCGAACAGCGGCACCAGCCCGATCAGCAGCCACCACGCGGACATGCCGCGGTCGTGCAGCCGGGTGGCGCCACTGGAGATCGACGCAGGCGCAACGAGGAGCCCGATCGTCGTCACGATCGGCCCGTAGCCGGTCTCGCCCATGGCGATGCTCTCCAGCGAGCTGTTGCCGAGGGCCACGTCGGCCATCAGGGCCAGCACGCTGAGCACCCCGATGGGCAGGGCGTACTGGAGCCACCAGGTGCTCCGGTCGATGCGCCCGCGGCGCACGTACCACTGCCAGAAGTCCACGGGTCCAGTCTGCCTCGCCGAGCGCGGGTCAGCGAGCAGGTGGCCCATACCGGTTCGGCTGCGGCTGCGTCCCGAGGAAGCCGCAGGTGACGAACAGCACCAGCCACCCGAACACCGGGACGATCGCCCAGAGCAGCCACCAGGCCGAGTGGTCGCGGTCGTGCAGCCGGGTCACGGTGGCCGCGACGTTCGGCACGGCGAGCACGAGGGCGACGAGCGCGGTCACCGGCCCGCCCTCGGAGGGGAAGAACCAGAGGACGTCGGCCACGTCGGCGACGCCCTCGCGGTCCTCGAACCGTGGCCAGCTGTCCGGGAACCACTGCGCGTCCACCACCGAGGCCATCAGCCCGAACAGGCCGATGAGCAGCACGTACCGCAGCCACCAGTCGCTGCGCCGGATCCGCCCGGTGGGCACGTACCAGCCGACCAGCCCTCTGCGGTCGACGTCTCCGCTCAACACTCGACGTGTCCGGGGCCGCCGGCCACCTGCTCAGGGTGCGGGCGGGCGATCAGTGGCCGGGCGGAGATCGATTGCACGGCGGCCACCGTATCGACCCGTCAGCCGGTCACACGCACCACAGGCATGTCGACGCTCCGAGCGCGCCCGGGGCGCACAGGAGGGTTCCGTAGGCTCCCGTCTTCGGCCTCTCGGGGCCAGGACCAGGACCGGAGGCGGCGAGGAGACACGGTGGGTGGGCGATGGACCGGTGCGCGGAGGCGGACACTGTCCGGTCGGCGCGACGGCCGGCCGGCCCGACCAGGGGGCGTTCGGCCGACGTCCCGGCTGCTGCTCGCCTGCCGCTGCCTGGCTGCCGCGCTGTCCGTGCTGGTGCTCGTCACCTCGGGCTGGGGATGGCATCTCGGCCGGCTGGCCGACGACAGCCTCAACCGCACCGATGCCCTGCCGAGCAGCGGCAACGACGGTGCCCCGGGGGTCGACGCCCTCGGCGAGGCGATGAACCTGCTGCTGGTCGGGAACGACAGCCGGGCGGGGGCGGACGACGAGCAGCTCGCGCAGGACCTCAACACCGGCGCCAACGACGGCATGAACACCGACACGATGATGGTGGTGCACGTGCCGGCCGACGGCTCGCACGCGTCGTTCGTCTCCCTGCCGCGGGACAGCTACGTGGAGATCCCCGGCCACGGCTGGGACAAGCTCAACGCGGCCTACGCCTACGGCTACCTCTTCGACGCCCCGGACGGCGCCACCGACTCCGAGCGCGAGGCCCACGGCGCACAGCTGCTGATCCGGACCATCAGCGCCCTCAGCGGGGTGCGCATCGACCACTACGCGGCCGTGGACCTGCTGGGCTTCTTCGACCTCTCCACGCTCGTCGGCGGTGTGGAGGTCGACCTCTGCGAGCCGGCGCAGGACGACTGGTCCGGGATCGACCTGCCGGCCGGCCCGCAGCTGATCGAGGGGGCGCAGGCGCTGGCGTTCGTCCGTCAGCGGTACGGCCTGCCCCGGGGCGACTTCGACCGGATCATCCGTCAGCAGACGTTCATCGCCGCGATGATCCGCACGGTGCTGTCCGAGGACACCCTGCTCGACCTCGGGCGTCAGCGGGACCTGGTGCAGGCGACGGCCCGTTCGCTCACCGTCGACCAGGACCTGGACCTGTTCGCCCTCTCCACCCAGCTGCAGTCCGTCGACCCCGCGGCCGTGGACTTCCAGACCGTGCCCTACGTGGGCGACGACGAGGACGAGCAGGGGCGGTACATCCTGCGGCTGCAGGACCAGGACACCCTCCACCGCTTCTTCGGCCAGCTGGGCGAGGACACCGCCGACGTCCCGCCGCCCGCAGCCGAGCAGGGGGCCGACGCAGGTGCGCCAGAGCTCCCGGCCGAGCCGACGTCACCTGCAGCGGGACAGCAGGCTCCGGTGGACGGCGAGGACCCGCGGACCGCCGACGACACCTCGTGCATCCGATGAGCCGCCCGGCACTCGTCGGCGCGGTCGCCCCACCCCCGCCGCCACGATGGCACTCACCGCCCACCTGCGGGAGCTGCGCCGCCGGCTCACGGTCTGCCTGATCGTCGTCGGGGCCGCCTCCGCCGTCGCCTTCTGGTGGTACGACCACGGCCTGGGCGAGTTCGTCCGGGGTCCGTACTGCGACCTCCCCCCGACCTGCGCGGGGACCTGGCCGGCACCTGCGGCCTGCTGGTCACCGACGTGCTGGGCGGTGCACTGGTACGACTGAAGGTCAGCCTGACCGTGGGCGTCGTCCTGTCCGCGCCGGTGTGGGCGGTGCAGGCCGTGGCGCTTCCCGGCGCCCGGCATGGACGGCGACCGGTGATCGAGACCCTGCTGTCGGTGCCGCCGTCCGGCCGAGGGGGCGCGGTCAGGACGCCCGTCCCCCGACCGCCACCGCCGCTCCCGCGTCCGGTCCTGCCGGTTCCGTCCGGTCCAGCCCGAGGGTGCGCCGGTGGTGGCGCACCGCGGCGAGCAGCAGGAGGTGCACCAGCACGAGGCCCGCAGCGGCGAACTGCTCGGACCAGAAGAACAGCACGTCCACGGTGAGCAGGGCGGCCAGGAGTGCGGCGTTGGCGACGCCGGTGCCGCGGCGGTCCCGCCCGCGTGCCAGGAGCACGGCCGCGATCAGCAGGACGACGCCGAGGACCGCGTCCAGGACGATCCGGCAGGCGAACAGCACCACGCCGAGGTCGTCGAGGACGTCGACGACCACGTACTCGTCGACCGCGGCGGCCAGGTCGTTGGCCGTCCCACCTGCCAGGTCCGTCGCGACCAACCCGACCAGCGCCAGGTCGGCGACGGTGGCGACGCCGAGCACCCCGACCGAGACGGCCAGCAGGACCCGCACCCGTCGTGGTGTCGACCAGTCGGCGAGCGCGTCGGCAGCGCGGCGCATCACGCGGTGCACGGGCCCGACGGGCTCCACCGCCGCGTCGAAGGCACCCTCCCGGGTCAGGGCGAGCAGCTCACCGGCCAGCCGGTGGACCTGCGGCTCGCTGGACCCGACGGCGACCTCCAGCCGGTGTTCGAGCCGGCGCCGGTCGTGCCTGGACAGGTCGTGGTCGACCACCCCGCTCAACAGCTCCACCGCCGCGTGCAGCTGGGCGGCGGGCGCCTGGTCCCGCCGCCGGCGCAGCCGCAGGAAGAGCAGGAGGGAGGCGACGAAGAGCAGGTAGGCGATCGGCGCCGCGGCGGCGAAAAAGTAGTCGTTGTCGACGGTGATGAACTTGCCGATCTCGTCGAAGAACAGCCCCGCACCCACGCCGGCGAGCAGCGCAGCCCAGGGCAGCACCGACCGGTTGACCATGGTGAGGGCCAGGCCTGCGCCGATGGTCAGCAGCAGGCCACCCCAGACGGCATGGGCGATGTGCAGGGTGTCGCCGCCCACGGTGGGGTAGCCGGTCAGCGCGAGGTAGGCGCGGGTGACGACGATCGACCCGGCGAACCCGACCAGCAGGAGGAAGGCGTGCCTGTCGGCATCGACCCGGCGTGCCAGGTGCCGCCCGGGCCGCTCCCGCTCGCTCAGCGGACGGTCTCCCGGCAGCCGGTCGCCAACGACCGTTGCGCGGCCTCCAGCACCCGGACGACGTCCCGCCCGAAGGTGACGTCGCACGGGTGCGCCCCGCCGGTCAGCGCAGCGGCCTGCAGCTCGTCGACGGCGACCGCGTGGGCCTCGACCGCGGTACCGGACTCGGGCAGCAGCACCAGCCGGCCGGCGTCCCCGTGCACCCAGGTGTCGATGCCGGTGGCCAGCTCGGCCACGGTCGCCGAGACGGTCACCGTGCTCGCGCGGCCCTCGGGGTGGGTGAGCACCAGGTGAACGGTGTCGCCCTGCCCGGCGCCGGCGTGCACCGCGCTGACCGGCCCGAGCGCCGGGACCAGGAGGGAGAGCGCGTGCGGTCCGACGTCCCACAGCGCGCCGTGCTCCAGCCGCCACGGCGTCTCGAACGGCGAACCCGCCAGCCGGCCCAGCCAGGTGACCGCACCGCCGGCCAGGGTGATCCGCGATGCCTGCTCGAGCCAGGTGGAGGTCGCCGTCCGGAAGCGGCTGGTGAAGAAGACCACCGAGGCGACCCCGGCGTCCTCGACCGCGGCGACCACCCGGTCGGCCGCAGCGACCGACAGCGCCACCGGCTTCTCCAGCAGCAGGTGCTTGCCCGCGGCCGCCGCGCGCTCGGCGAGCGGCGCCTGCACGTCCGGCGGCAGCGCGAAGCTCACCGCGTCGACGTCGGCGAGCAGGGCGTCGAGGTCGTCGGTGCCCGGGACGTCGAACTGCGCCCCGGCCGCCTTGGCCTTGGCCAGGTCCCGGCCCCACACACCGACCAGCTCGGCGCCCGGGTGCCCGGCCAGCGAGGTGGCGTGCACCTCGGTCGCCCAGAAGCCGGTGCCGAGCACCCCGAACCGCATGCTCAGACCGCGCCGAACTGGCGGTCCCCAGCATCACCCAGGCCGGGGACGATGTAGGCGTTCTCATTGAGCCGCTCGTCGACGCTGGCGGTGAAGACGCGCAGCGGCAGGCCGCTGGCCTCCAGCCGCTCCAGCCCCTCGGGCGCGGCCAGCGCGCAGAGCACGGTGATGTCGGTGCAGCCGCGGTCGGTGAGCAGCGAGCAGCAGTGCACCAGCGAGCCGCCGGTGGCCAGCATCGGGTCGAGCACGAAGACCTGGCGGCCGACGAGCGACTCGGGCAGCGAGGCCATGTAGGCCTCCGGCTGGAAGGTCACCTCGTTGCGGGCCAGCCCGACGAAGCCCATCTGCGACTCCGGCAGCATCCCGTGCGCGGTGTCGGCCATGCCGAGGCCCGCGCGCAGCACCGGCACGATCAGCGGCGGTGCGGCCAGCCGGTAGCCGGTGGTGTCGGTGACCGGGGTGGTGATCGGCTCCTCGGCGACGGCGAGGTCGCGGCTGGCCTCGTAGACCAGGATCTGGGTGAGCTCCCGCAGCGCGGCCCGGAAGGCGGCGTTGTCGGTGCGCTCGTCGCGCATCCGCGACAGTCGGGCGCGGGCGATCGGGTGGTCGACGACGGTCAGCTGCACGGCGCACACCGTATCGGCCTGCGGCTGCAGGTCAGGAGCGGAGCCGGGCGGCGGCCTCCCCGACCCCCTGCCCGGTGACCCCGGACGCCGAGACCGGCCGCCCGGTGGCCAGCAGCAGGAGGTCCCCGGCGCGGCCGCACACCTCGGGTCCGTCGCCTCCCACCCAGTCGGTGTCGGTGGCCACGAGGCGGAGCCCGCTCATCCGCCGGGCCGGGCGGCCGTAGAAGGCGTTGGACCAGACGTGGTGCAGCGCGGGGACGGCGAGGGCGGGCGGTGTCGGCAGCCGGCGACCGAGTGGGCGGGCGATGTCCTGGCTGTGCACGAGGACGTCGACCAGCGGGTCCCAGGGGCTGGACAGGCCGACCCGACGGTCGAGCGCCGCGGTCTCCCGCAACTGGGCGAGGAGCGTGGCCGGCGGGTACACCGCGGCACGTTCCCGAGCGGCGCGGGCCTCGGCCCAGTCGAAGTCGCCGCGGGCCCGCAGGATGCGCAGCACCATGCCTGCGGTGGACTGCCGGGTGGAGAGGGTCAGGTGGGCCAGCACGTCGTGCACCGTCCAACCGGGGCAGAGCGAGGGCGCCGTCCACTCCTCGCGGTGCAGGGTGTCGAGCAGGTCGGCGAGAGCACGCCGCTGAGCAGCGACCTCGGGGAGCATGGCGACGCGGGGTTCGGGCACGGGTTCCTCGCACGGGACGGTGGACGGCGGTCGGGGCGAGGACTCCCGTGCCACCAGGAACTCATCGCACCCCGACGTCGCGCTCATCGAGTCCGACTCGGTCCCGCCGAGCGGGCAGGCTGAGGGGCATGGCTCGCGCACCACGCACTCCCACCGGCGGCGCACTGGCGGCACTCGGCCTGGTCGCCTTGTCCGCCTGGGTCGTCTTCATCGTGATCGAGCTCGCCACCGTGCCCGAGCCCGGCGCCCCGACGGTGGACGCACTGGCCACCCAGACCGCGTCGTCCCTCACTCAGGGGAACGCCGAGGCGCTGCAGGCTCTCCTGGTGGACGACGCCCCCGCTGACTACGCCGAGCAGCTCCTCGCCGGGGTCCCCGCCACGGAAGGCGATCTGGAGGCCGTGGTCCGGGACTCCGGCCGAGGCGACGTGATCGTGGTGCGCGCACCGGCAGGCGGCGACAGCTGTCTCGCGTGGCAGGTGGTCCCGGAGGACGACCGCTACCTCCTCGGCGTCGTCCCACCCGTCAACGGCTGCTGACCGAGGTGTGGACCAGCACGGCGGCGGCCAAGGGCCCCACCACCGCGGATGGCAGCGCGTGCCCCATCCCCGGCACGGTCACGACAATGGCGCCGGAGATGGCCTCAGCAACGCGAAGCGCCGCCGGCGGTGGGTTGATCGGGTCGTTCGGCGCCTCGACGACCAACGTCGGGACCGTCACCTGGGCGAGTTCCGCACCGCGGGCCAGCCCAGCCTGGTCGGCTCGCGCGTGCGCCGCCGTGTTGTCGTGCCGCCCGGCGTGGTCGATGACCTGTTCCTCCATGAGGCGGAACTCCTCGGCGTCGAAGGGGACGTCTGCACCGTTCAGCAGCCGCCAGTGCTCCACCCGCCAGGCGACCTCGGCGTCCCGGTCGCGTGGGTCCGCGAGGTGCTGCCACAGCTCCAGCAGCCGAGGGTCGGTGTCGGTGGAGGCTGCGGGCGCGGCACCGTCCGGGCCTGCGCCCTCCAACGCCGCCGTTGCGAAGAGGGTGGCCGAGAGCAGGCGGTCCGGGTGGTCGAGCAGCAGCAGTTGGACGAGCGTGCCGCCCATCGACATCCCGACCACGTGGGCACGTGCGATGCCGAGCGCGTCCAGGACGGCGACCGCATCGTCCGCGAGGTCTCGGACCGCGTACGGCTGGACGTCGAAGGCCCAGGTCGACCGTCCCGTGTCGCGGTGGTCGTAGCGGATGACGCGGTGCCGCTCACCGAGAGCGCGCACGAGGTCGTCCGGCCACGTGCGGCCCGAGGCGTTGGCGCCCATGATCAGCAGCAGCGGCGACCCGTCCGCGCGGCCCGCCTCCTCGACCCAGAGCCGGACATCAGGTGTGACCTCGACGATCGTCTCCACCGCGGCATGCGACCACGGCGCAGAGCCCCACCGCGACGGATTTGCCGACCGAGCCGACTGCGCACCGCAGCAGGCAGAGCGCACACGTCGCCGACCGCCCAGGAGTCATGGGGAGCCCAACCAGGCCGTCAGGTCAGCAGCGGACCGATGAGGATCTCGGTGCCGTCGGGGCGATAGGTGCGCCATCGCCCGTCCGGTGGGCGTTCCACCCGGAACCCGTGGTGAACCTTGGTGTGGTGGCGTTCGCACAACAACGCTGAGTTCTGCAGGTTGGTCTCGCCGCCGTGCAGCCAGTGGATGAGGTGGTGGACGTCGCACCAGTGGGTCGGGGCGCCGCAGCCGGCGAACACACAGGACTTGTCCCGCCGCTCCACTGCCTTGCGCAGGCCTGGGGTGACCACCCGGTGGTCCCGGCCGAGATCGAGCGGGACGCCGTCGGGGCCCATCACGATCCGGGAGATGCTGCCGTCACAGGCCAGGTAGCGGGCACGGGCGGCGGAGATCGTCGCCCCGAACCCGGTGCTCGCCGCGCCCGGGCCGGTGGCCGGATCGACGAGGTCATCGAGATCGACGCCGACGACCACATGCGGCTTGACGGTGCGCAGGATCGGCAGGCTGCCCGAGGCCAGCTGGTTGTCGCACAGCTGCACGAGCGCGTCGGCGTTCTGCTGCGCGCGGGTCCGGTCGTCGCCCTGGGGTCGGTCGGCCTGCACGATCGACTCGATCGCCGCCTGCACCTTCTCCCCACCGACGGCATCGAGGTCGAACCGGCCGGTGACGCTGCCGTCGGAGTGCTTGGCGATCGTCAACCGGCGGCCCTCCGTCGGATCAGGCTCCGGGCCATCCGGGTCCAGCGCGTCCTCGAACGCCTGCACCGCGGCCACCAGCGACTGGTGCGGCGACTCGGCCGCCACCTGCGCCCACACCCGATCGAAGGCAGCGAGGTCGATGCCCTGCTCGGCAGCCTGCGCCCGCTCCGACTCCCCCACCGCGCCAGCGACCACGTCCATCTGCGCCGCGGTCACCGACCCCTCGGCGAACCCGGCGGCCAGCGCCGGGAAGTGCTCCAACGCCCGACCCGACCGCAGGATCCGCGACGCGTCACTCGCGGACAGCCGGGTGTGCCCGATCAACCACGACCGCATCGACTTCAACCCGTCGCGCTCCGCGGCCTGCGTGCTGTCTGCGCAGCGAACCGTGCGGGTCAACTCCGCCGACGCACGGTTCACCAGCTGCACCAGCATCGCCGTCCGGTCCAGCACCTGCCCGTCCGTGAACGAGTGCAGATCGTCGGCCGCCAAGGCGTCCAGAGCCGACATCAACTCGCTCACGGACACCTCCCGGCGCATTCGAACGTGTGTACGAATACTATCGCCGGAGCGATGACCGGGCAACACGAATCCGCAGGTCAAACGCCTGTCCACAGATGCGAGAAGCCCCTTGACACACCACCCGGCAGAGTCGCGAGAAGGGCGATGGGCGCCGCACCGTGTCCGATCCATCCGAGCCGCAGTGGAGAATGCGCGCATGACCCACGTGCTGGACCCGAACGCGCTGGCCGACACCAGCGGCGGAGCGGGCACCCCGCCCGACCCGTTCGCCGACGTCACCCGCTCGAACGACGCCTTCCGCGCGTTCCTGCACGGCCTCCCCGGCGTCGACCAGGTCGGCGCCGAGGCGCGGGCGAAGGTGCTGGGCACGCGGTCGATCAAGACGACCGCCAAGGCGTGGGCGATCGACACGGCGATCTCGATGGTCGACCTGACCACGCTGGAGGGCGCGGACACCCCGGGGAAGGTCCGCAGCCTGGCCGCCAAGGCCCGCCGTCCCGACCCGACGGACCCGGCCTGCCCGGCCGTCGCCGCGGTCTGCGTCTACGGCGACCTGGCCGGCGTGGCCAAGGAGGCCCTGGCCGGCACCGGCATCAACGTCGCCGCGGTGGCCACCGCCTTCCCCAGCGGCCGGGCCAGCCGGGAGGTCAAGCTCGCCGACGTCCGGGACGCCGTGGACAACGGCGCCGACGAGATCGACATGGTCATCGACCGCGGCGCGTTCCTGACCGGCCGCTACCTCGACGTCTTCGAGGAGATCGTCGCGGTCAAGGAGGCCTGCGGGTCCGCGCACCTCAAGGTGATCCTGGAGACCGGCGAGCTGGTCACCCTGGACGCCGTCCGCCGCGCCTCCTGGCTGGCGATGCTGGCCGGCGGCGACTTCATCAAGACCTCCACCGGCAAGGTCTCCCCCGCCGCGACCCTGCCGGTCTGCCTGGTGATGCTGGAGGCCGTGCGCGACTTCCGCGCCGCCACCGGCCGCCAGGTCGGCGTCAAGCCGGCCGGCGGCATCCGGACGACGAAGGACGCCGTCAAGCACCTGGTCCTCATCAACGAGACCGTGGGCGCGGACTGGCTGTCCCCCGACTGGTTCCGCTTCGGCGCCTCCAGCCTGCTCAACGACCTGCTCCTGCAGCGCCAGAAGCTCCGCACCGGCCACTACTCCGGCCCCGACCACGTGAGCGTCGACTGATGAGCATCTTCGAGTACGCCCCCGCGCCCGAGTCGCGGTCGATCGTCGACATCCGGCCCAGCTACGGGCTGTTCGTCGACGGCGAGTTCGCCGACGGCACCGGCACGCCCTTCACGACGGTCAACCCGGCCACCGAGGAGGTGCTGAGCGAGGTCGCCACCGGCAGCGACGCCGACGTCGACCGCGCCGTGCGCGCCGCCCGCCGCGCCTTCACCCGGGTGTGGGGCCCGATGCGCCCGGCCGACCGCGGCAAGTACCTGTTCCGCATCGCCCGGCTGCTGCAGGAGCGGGCCCGGGAGTTCGCCGTCCTGGAGACGCTGGACAACGGCAAGCCGATCCGGGAGAGCCGGGACGTCGACGTCCCGCTGGCCGCGGCGCACTTCTTCTACCACGCAGGCTGGGCCGACAAGCTCGAGCACGCGGGCCTCGGGCCGGCCCCGCGGCCGCTCGGCGTGGCCGGGCAGGTCATCCCGTGGAACTTCCCGCTGCTGATGCTGGCGTGGAAGGTCGCCCCGGCGCTGGCGACCGGGAACACCGTCGTCCTCAAGCCGGCCGAGACCACCCCGCTGACCGCACTGCTGTTCGCCGAGATCTGCCAGCAGGCCGACCTGCCCCCGGGCGTGGTCAACATCGTGACCGGCGCCGGGGAGACCGGCCGTGCGGTGATCAGCCACCCGGACGTCGACAAGGTCGCCTTCACCGGCTCGACCGAGGTGGGCCGCGCCATCGCCCGCGCGGTCGCCGGCACCGAGAAGCGGCTGACCTTGGAGCTCGGCGGCAAGGCGGCGAACATCGTCTTCGACGACGCCCCGATCGACCAGGCCGTCGAGGGCATCGTCCGCGGCATCTTCTTCAACCAGGGCCACGTGTGCTGCGCCGGCTCCCGGCTGCTGGTGCAGGAGTCGGTGCACGACGAGGTGGTCGCTTCGCTGCAGCGGCGGATCGGCACGCTGCGGGTCGGTGACCCGATGGACAAGAACACCGACCTGGGCGCGATCAACTCGGCCGAGCAGCTGGCCCGCATCCGTGAGCTAACCGCCTTCGGCGAGACCGAGGGCGCGACCTGCTGGCAGCCCGAGGGCGACCTGCCCGACCGCGGCTTCTGGTTCAAGCCGACCGTCTTCACCGACGTGTCCCCCGCCCACCGGATCGCCCGCGACGAGGTGTTCGGCCCGGTCCTCTCGGTGATGACCTTCCGCACTCCCGACGAGGCGGTCGCGAAGGCGAACAACAGCACCTACGGGCTCTCGGCCGGCGTCTGGTCCGAGAAGGGCTCCCGGATCCTGAAGATCACCGACCAGCTGCGCGCCGGCGTCGTGTGGGCCAACACGTTCAACGAGCTCGACCCCACCTCGCCGTTCGGCGGCTACAAGCAGTCCGGCTACGGCCGCGAGGGCGGCCGGCAGGGGCTCGCCGCCTACCTGAGGAGCGACTCCTGATGAGCGACCGGCTCACCGTGCGCAAGACGTACAAGCTCTACCTGGGCGGGGCCTTCCCCCGGTCGGAGTCCGGCCGCACCTACGAGGTGCACGACACCAAGGGGCACTTCCTGGCCAACGCCGCCTGGGCCTCCCGCAAGGACGGCCGGGACGCCGTGGTCGCCGCCCGCGGCGCGTTCGCGAAGTGGTCGGGAGCCACCGCCTACAACCGCGGCCAGGTGCTCTACCGGGTCGCCGAGGTGATGGAGGGGCGCGCCGCCCAGTTCACCGAGGAGGTCGCCGCCGGCGAGGGGCTCTCCACCGCGAAGGCCCGTGCCGCGGTGGACGCCGCGATCGACCGCTGGGTCTGGTACGCCGGGTGGACCGACAAGCTCGCCGCCGTGCTGGGCAGCACCAACCCGGTCGCCGGGCCGTACTTCGGCTTCTCGGTGCCCGAGCCCACCGGCGTCGTCGCGGTGCTCGCCCCGCAGCGCAGCTCGCTGCTCGGGCTGGTCAGCGTGCTCGCCCCAGTGCTGGCCGCGGGCAACACCGCCGTGGTGGTCAGCTCCAAGGAGCGCCCGCTGCCGGCGATCACCCTCGGCGAGGTGCTGGCCACCTCCGACGTCCCCGGCGGCGTGGTCAACCTGCTCACCGGTGACGCCGCGGAGATCGGACCGTGGCTGGCCGAGCACGCCGACGTCGACGCGATCGACCTGGCCGGTGCCCCCGCGCCGCTGGCGATGGAGCTGGAACGCTCCGCCGCCGGGACGATCAAGCGTGTGCTGCGGGCCCCGGCCGAGGAACCCGACTGGTCGGCCGACCCGGGGCTCTCCCGGCTGCGACCCTTCCTGGAGACGAAGAGCGTCTGGCACCCGATCGGCGTGTAGCGGGGCCGGGCAGCAGGCAGCGACACCGGCCTGCGCGGACCCGGACTCACCGGGCAGGATGGGCGGGTGCCCAGGCCCAGCATCGTCCCCATCGCCCTGACCCTCGACGACCGCACGGGCTACACGCTCTGGGCGCCGCCGTGGGAAGAGGACGGCGAGGAGTGGCAGGCGTTCCTCGGCAGCACCGTCGACGTGCCGGCCGACATCAACGACGACGACCCCGAGGCCCCCGGCCCCACCGCGGTCGTCCACCTGTTCCCCTCGCCGGCCGCACTGGCCGCGTTCTGCCGGGTGAGCACCGACCACGACCTGGTCGACCACCCGGTCTGGCCCGCGGTGTCGACGCTGGGCGCCGCCGACCTCACCCCTGACGAGGACCACCGCTACGACCTGGACGGCGTCTACGACATCGTCGCGGAGAACCCCGACCGCTGGGCAGTCGAGGAGCTCGCCGCCGACGTGGACATCGTCGGCCGGCTCGCCGAGTGCTGCGACACCACCGGCGACGAGGACGACGAGGACCTCGAGGAAGACGAGACCAGCTTCGAGGCCGTCGCCGAGCTGGTCTCCCGCCCCGAGATCGCGGCGCTCGGCCTGGGCGTCGGGGCGTTCCTCGGCCGCAGCGGCGAGGAGAGCTGGGCACGGCTGGGCACCGCCGTCGACGAGCTGTGGGAGGACGTCCTCGAGGAGCTCGACGAGCACCTGGACTGGACCGGCGCCGGCACCGTGTCGACGGACGACTACCCATCCGCCGCCGAGGAGGCCGAGGCCCGCGCCGCCGACCCGGACGACGAGGAGGACGACGAGGAGGTCGACGTCGCCCCGACGGACCGCCCCGCCGCCGGTTCCACCGCGGCCAGCCCGGCGGAGGCGTCCACCGCCGGCGTCCGGACCGTCCGCAGCGGCAGCGGGCTGACCGCGACCCCCGCGGCCGTCGCCGCCGCCCAGGAGTTCTGGGAGGCGGTCGGCATCCTCCCGGTGGAGCTGGTCGTCCCGGAGGGCGCCGGGGTCACCCTGCGCTGCTACGTCGACGACCGGGCGCGCTTCCTCGGCCGGGACGGTCAGGTGTTCGTCTTCCCGACCCCGGTCGAGCTGGCGCGATTCTGCGCCGGCGACGAGGCGCACGACCTCACCGAGATCGCCTCCTGGCCCGAGGTGGCCGACACCGACACGATGCCGCTGCCGGCCGACGAGGACCGCTACGACCTGTCCGCCCTGGCCGAGGTGCTGGCCGAGGTGGCCGGGGGCGCCGGCGGACTGGTGACCCACCAGGCACTGGCCCAGCCGGCCGAGGGCGCGTTGGACCTGGCCGAGTACGCCGGGCTCCCGCGGGTGCAGCAGCAGTTCAGCCCGGGCGCCGCGCTCGGCCAGGCCGTGGCCCGCAGCGAGACCGAGCCGACCGCCCCGCTGTCGGGCGAGGACGCTGCGGTGCTGGCCGCGGCGTGGGCCGACGTCCTCGCCGACATCGGCACCGCCCTGGTCTTCCGCAGCGACGTCGAGCGCTAGGGAGACCCGGACACGGCAACGGCCGGCCCCCGCGATGCGGGAGCCGGCCGTTGCCGTTCAGGCCCCGTCGCTACGGACGGGGCCCCTGCTCAGAAGGAGCGGGCCGGGCGCGAGGGCCGGCCACCGGCGCGGTGCCCCTCGCTCGAGCCGCGGTAGCCACCGGTGCGACGCTCGCCGCCACCAGAACGATCCCGTTCGCCGTAGGAGCGCTCGCCCGAGGGGCGGTCTCCGTACGAGCGGTCGCGGTCGCCGGAGGGACGGGCAGCCGCACCGCGATCCCGATCGCCGTAGGAGCGCTCGCCCGAGGGGCGGTCTCCGTACGTGCGATCGCGGTCGCCGGAGGGACGGCGCGGGCCACCACGGTAGCCACCGGGGCGCTCACCGGTGGGACGACGCCCGCCGGAACCGCCGGCCGGACGGCGCGACTCGCGCACCGGACGGACGATGGGCTCGACGAACGTGCCACCGGCGACGAGGTCCGCGATCGGGGCGTCGCCCGGGCGGATCCGCGACACCTGCGGGTCGAGCTTGGCCTGGCGGAACCGGCGCTTGGCCTGGCCCACCTGGTCCGGCAGGAGCAGCGAGACCACGACGCCTGCGGCACCGGCGCGCGCGGTGCGGCCGGAACGGTGCAGGTAGGTCTTGTGGTCTGCCGGCGGGTCGTAGTGCAGGACCAGCGACACGTCGTCGACGTGGATGCCACGCGCGGCGACGTCGGTGGCCACCAGCACCGGGCTGCGGGCGTCGGTGAACGCCTCCAGCGCGCGGCGGCGGGCCGCCTGCGGGAGCCCACCGTGGATGGGCTCGGCCGCGATGCCGACCTGCTGCAGGTTGCCGGCCAGCCGGTCGGCACCGTGCTGGGTGCGCACGAAGATGATGATCCGGCCCGGACGGGCGGCCATCGCCTCGGTGATCTTCAGCTTGTCCGGGAAGGACACGCTGTAGGCCAGGTGCTCGGCCTGCGGGCCGGTGTCCGCTGCCTTGGCGACCTCGTGGCGGGCCGGGTCCTTGAGGTAGCGACGCACCAGGGTGTCGACCTCGCCGTCCAGCGTGGCCGAGAACAGCAGCCGCTGGCCGTCGTTCCGGGTCTGGTCGAGCAGCTCCTTGACCACCGGCAGGAAGCCGAGGTCGGACATGAAGTCGGCCTCGTCGATGACCGAGACGACGACCTCGGAGAGGGTCGCCTCGCCCTGGTTGATCAGGTCCTGCAGCCGCCCGGGGGTGGCGATGAGCACGTCGACGCCGCGACGCAGCTGCTGGATCTGGCGGTACATCGAGGCACCGCCGTAGACGGCGGCCAGCTGGACGCCGTTGGACTGCCCCAGCGGGGCCAGGTTGTCGTGCACCTGCTGGGCCAGCTCACGGGTCGGCACCAGGATCAGGCCACGCGGCGCGCGGCGGCCCTGCTGGGCGTCGGCACCGAGCCGGGCCAGCAGCGGGAGGCCGAAGGCCAGCGTCTTGCCCGAGCCGGTGGCGGCCTTGCCGAGCACGTCGCGCCCGGCGAGGGCGTCCGGCAGGGCGGAGGTCTGGATGGCGAAGGGGTGACGGATGCCCTTGCGCTCGAGCGCGGTGACCAGCGGCTGGGGCAGGCCCAGCTGGGCGAAGGTCGGGCCGGTGGGCTCGGGCGCCGCCTCGGCCACGGGGGCCTCGGTGACGGGCGCGTCGAGGACGGCGGCGTCAGCCGGGGCGTCCTGCAGAGCGGGGGTGTTCTGAACGTCGACAGAGTCGAACGAGGACAAGCGGGGACTCCGATACAGATCGGCGCGCGTCCCGTGGTGAAGGTGGTCGCCGGATGTCCGGCGTCCACGCTGGTGATCGGGGGCGTCTGCTATGACGCGTGATCTGCACGGATGCGCTGTGCCCGGGCAGGACCGCCCGGGAGGATGACCGGCGTTCACCGGCACGTCCAGGTTAGCAGCGACCGCGCCCAGAAGATTCCCGAGCGTGGGTGACCCTGCTCGCGCGAGTCAGGAGCGCAGCGCCTCGAAGCCCGGGCTGAGCACGTCGGTGAACACGCGGGCACGCACCGCGTCGTCGGCGAAACCGCCGCGCAGCGCCCGCTCGGCGACCGCCTGCACGTCGTCCCAGCCCCACCCGAAGGTGTCCACGACGGCGGCCAGCTCGCTGGTCGCCGACACCCCGCTCATCAGCCGGTTGTCCGTGTTGAGGGTCACGGTGAAGCCGGCCCGGTGCAGCCGGTCGACGGGGTGGTCGGCCAGCGTCGGGTAGGCGCCGGTCTGCACGTTGGACGACGGCGCGACCTCCAGCGGCACCTGCTCGTCGCGCACCCGCTCGGCCAGCTCGCCCAGGGGCCCGTCGACCGGCACCTCGTCGGCGATCCGCACCCCGTGGCCGAGGCGCTCGGCGCCGGCGCCGTCCAGCGCCGCCCGGATGGACTCGATGCCGGCCGCCTCCCCGGCGTGCACCGTGCGGTGGGCACCGGCGCGGTCCAGCAGCTCGATCGCCGCGGGGATGCGGTCCGGCGGGAAGCCGTCCTCCGGCCCGGCCAGGTCGAAGCCGACCACCCCGACGTCCCGGTGCCGCACGACCTGCTCGGCGACCTCCACCCAGCGGTCGGTCTGGCGCATGGCGCACAACAGCGTGCCGACGACGATCGGGTGCCCGGCGGCCGCGGCCTCCCGGCTGCCCTGGGCGTACCCGTCGAGCATGGCCTCGACCGCGGCGTCCAGCGACATGCCGCCCGCGGTCAGCAGCTCCGGCGCCATCCGCACCTCGGCGTAGACGACCCCGTCGGCGGCCAGGTCCAGCGCGCACTCGCGGGCCACCCGCTGCACCGCCTCGGGACGCTGCATCACCGCGACGGTGTGCGCGAAGGTCAGCAGGTAGCGCTCCAGCGACCCGGAGTCGGCAGCCTCGCGGAACCACCGGCCCAGCGCCTCGGGCTCGTCGGCGGGCAGCTCGCGGTAGCCGACCTCGTCGGCCAGCTCGAGCACCGTCTGCGGCCGCAGCCCGCCGTCCAGGTGGTCGTGCAGCAGCACCTTCGGCGCGCGGGTGAGGGTCTCGACATCCAGGGGCGCGGCGGGCATCCCCGCACGTTACCCAGGCGTTCCCGGGCCCCTGCGCTGCGTCACCGGTCGACGCGGTCCTGCCAGCGGAAGGTGCGCACGCAGAGCACCAGGCCGACGACGCACCAGATGGCCAGCACCAGGGCGACCCGGCCCAGCTCCCAACTGCCGGCCGGCTCCTGCGCGGCCAGCGCGTCGGGGAGGAACACCGACCGCAGCCCCTGCGCCATCCACTTCAGCGGGAAGACCGCAGCCACCGTCTGCAGCCAGGTGGGCACCTCGCTGAACTGGAAGAACACCCCGGAGATGAACTGCAGGACCAGCGCCACCGGCGTGACCGTCGCGGAGGCCGAGCGCCCGTTGCGGGCCAGGCTGGAGACGGCGATGCCCAGCAGCGTGCAGGCCGCCGAGCCCAGCGCGGCGACCCAGGCGAAGATCAGCCAGTCGGCCCCGGACGGCAGGTCGACGTCGTAGAACACCACTCCGATGACCAGCAGGATCGCCACGATCGCCACGGTGACGACCAGGACCTGGACGACCTTCCCGACGAAGTAGGCGCTCTTGGGCATCGGGGTGCCGGCCAGGCCCTTGAGGGTGCCGTCGCTGCGCTCGGTGGCGATGCCGATGGCCATGTTCTGCAGGCTGGCGCCGAGGATCCCGGCGGCGATCACGCCGGCCATGAAGTACTGGGTGAAGCTGACCCCGGAGCCGAGCTCGTAGTCCAGCACCGCCCCGAACACCAGCAGCAGGATCACCGGGAACATCAGGGTGAAGACGACGGACTCCCGCTGCCGGAAGAACTCCTTGAGCTCGACCCCCGCCCGGGTGCGGCAGACGCTGCCGATCGACGGCAGCGAGCGTTCCTCGGTCGTGGTCATGACGGTTCGCCGATCATCCGCAGGTAGACGTCCTCGAGCGTCGGCCGGGCGACGGCCAGGTCGGGCACCTCGCCGGGGAAGCGGGTGGCCAGCTCCGCGACGAGGGCCGTCGGGCTGGCGGTCTCCGCGGTGCGCCGGACGCCGTCCTCGGTCCAGCTGACGACGGCCGGCGCCGTCCCCCGCCCGCCCAGCGCGGAGGGAACGGCCACCTCGACCAACCGGCCCCGGGTGATGACGCCGACCCGGTCGGCCAGTTCCTCGGCCTCGTCCAGGTAGTGCGTGGTCAGCAGCATCGTGGTGCCCAGGTCGCGCAGCGAGCGGATCAGCGACCAGAACTGCCGGCGGGCCTCCGGGTCGAAGCCGGTGGTGGGCTCGTCGAGGAACAGCAGCCGCGGCCGGCCGACGATGCCCAGCGCGACGTCCAGCCGGCGGCGCTGACCGCCGGAGAGCGTCCGCCCGCGGGCACCGGCCTTCTCGGTCAACCCGACCAGCTCCAGCACCTCGGCCGGGTCCCGCGGGTCGGGGTAGTAGGCGGCCTGCGCGCGCAGCAGCTCCAGGCAGCTCAGCTGGCTGTCCCCCGCGCCGGACTGCAGCACGATGCCGAGCTCGGCCTTCCAGCGTCGCCCACCGGCCGCCGGGTCGACGCCGAGCACGCGGACGTCGCCGCCGTCACGGGCGCGGTAGCCCTCCAGCACCTCGACGGTGGTCGTCTTGCCCGCACCGTTGGGGCCGAGCAGGGCGAAGATCTCCCCGCGCCGGATGTCCAGGTCCACGCCGTCGACGGCGTTGCGGTCGCCGTAGCGCTTCACCAGCCCGCGGATGCTGATCGCGGCATCCGGATCGAGTGAGGTGGACGGCTGGACCGCTCCGGGCGCGGGTGCGGCGGGCGTTCGGGTCACGAACGGTCAGTGTCCTCTCCCCGGCTGTGCACCCCGCGCCACCCCTCTTCCGACGATCATGGAGCCGGCGGGACGACTCACCGGCTCTGTCCCCCTCGCAGGGCCCCGCCGCGAGCCTGCGAGTGGTGGGGGGCGAGGGGTCCTCCTAGATCCGGTCGAGCAGCAGGGGCAGCGGCTCGTCGTCGGTGTCGACGCCGACCGCGCCTTCCAGCGCCTCCAGGGCGCGCGGGATGCGGGCGGCGTCGTCGGTCTGCAGCTCCAGCAGCGGCTGGCCGGCGGTCACCTGCTCCCCCACCCCGGCGTGCCAGACGACGCCGGCCGCGGCCGACACCGGGTCCTCCTTGCGGGCCCGGCCGGCACCCAGCCGCCAGGCGGCCACCCCGAGGGCGTAGGCGTCCAGCCGAGTCAGCGTGCCGGTGGCCGGGGCGGTCACCACGTGCCGCTCGGCCGGCTGCGGCAGCGCGGCGTCCGGGTCACCGCCCTGGGCGGTGATCATCCGGCGCCACACGTCCATCGCCCGGCCGTCGGCCAGGGCGTCCGCGGGGTCGACGTCGTCCCGGCCCACGCCGGCGAGCATCTCCCGCGCCAGGGCGAGAGTCAGCTCGACCACGTCGGCCGGCCCACCCCCGGCCAGCACCTCCACCGACTCGGCGACCTCGACCGCGTTGCCGGCGGCCCGACCCAGCGGCCGGTCCATCGCGGTCACCAGGGCCACCGTGCGCACCCCGGCCGCCTCGCCCAGCCCGACCATCGTGCGGGCCAGGGTGCGGGCGTCGGCCGGGTCGCGCATGAACGCACCCGACCCGGTCTTCACGTCCAGCACCAGCGCGTCGGCACCCTCGGCGATCTTCTTGCTCATGATCGAGCTGGCGATCAGCGGGATCGACTCGACGGTGCCGGTCACGTCCCGGAGGGCGTAGAGCACCTTGTCCGCCGGGGCCAGGTCCGAACCCGCGGCGCAGATGACCGCGCCGACGTCCCGGAGCTGGGCCAGGTAGGCCTCCTCGTGGACGTCGGCCCGCCACCCGGGGATCGACTCGAGCTTGTCCAGGGTGCCGCCGGTGTGCCCGAGCCCGCGGCCGGACAGCTGCGGCACCGCGACACCGCAGGCGGCGACCAACGGGGCCAGCGGCAGGGTGATCTTGTCGCCCACGCCGCCGGTGGAGTGCTTGTCCGCGGTCGGCCGGCCCAGCGAGGAGAGGTCCTTGCGGACGCCGGAGTCGATCATCGCCTGGGTCCAGGCCGCGAGCTCGTCGGCGGACATCCCGCGGAAGAAGACCGCCATGAGCAGGGCGCTCATCTGCTCGTCGGGCACGACCCGGTCGGTGTAGGCACCGACCACCCAGCGGATCTGCTCCGGGGTCAGCGACCGGCCGTCGCGCTTGGCCCGGATGACGTCGATGGCGTCGAACGGCTGCGTCATCGGGACGCCGCCTTCACCAGGTCGTCGGGGCCGAACGCGTCGGGCAGGACCTCGCGCATCGGCACGATCCCCAGCGACACCGTCTCGATCATCATCTCGGCTCCCCCGTGCTCCCAGAGCAGTTGCCGGCACCGGCCGCACGGCATCAGTGGCTGCCCGTCCCCGCCCACGCAGGCCACCGCGACCAGCCGGCCACCGCCGGAGCGGGCCAGGTCGCTGACCATGCCGCACTCGGCGCACAGCCCGAGCCCGTAGGAGGCGTTCTCCACGTTGCACCCGGTGACCACGCGCCCGTCGTCGACCAGGCCGGCCACCCCCACCGGGAACCGCGAGTAGGGGGCGTAGGCGTGGCCCATCGCCTCCCGGGCGGCGCTCCGCAGGGCGTCCCAGTCGATCTCGGGCACTAGTGCTCTCCTCGTCGGTAGACCAGCCCGTCGGCCTTCGGCGGCCGCAGCCGTTGCGAGGCCAGCGACAGGACCAGCAGCGTGGTCAGGTGCGGGGTGAAGGAGACGATGCCGTCGGGCAGCTCGTCGATGGTCCAGAACGCCGCCAGCGCCGCGGCCGCGAAGGCGGCCGCGATGATCGCCTGGGTGTGCTTGCCGCGGACGACCTGCCAGACGGCCACCGCAGCGAGCAGGAACGCCACCAGCAGCAGCAGTGCCACCACCGCGGTCTGGCTGCGCAGCTGGAGCGCATCGGCGAAGCCGAACAGGCCGGCGCCGGCAGCCAGGCCACCCGGCCGCCAGTTGCCGAAGATCAGCGCGGCCAGACCGATGAACCCGCGCCCGTTGGTCTGCCCCTCCCGGTAGATGTTGGCGATGAAGACCAGGAAGACACCGCCCAGGCCGGCGAGCATGCCGGAGATGACCACCGCGATGTACTTGAGCCGGTAGACCGGGACACCGAGGGAGTCCGCGGCCGCCGGGTTCTCCCCGCAGGAGCGCAGCCGCAGGCCGAACGCCGTCCGCCAGAGCACCAGGTAGGCCGCCGGGACCATCAGGACGGCCAGCACGGTCAGCACGCCGACACCGTTGCTCACCCCGCGGAGCAGGCCGGCCAGGTCGCTGATCAGGAACCAGCCCTGGGACTCCAGGTCACCGAGCAGGTCGGGGCCGGAGGAGAGCACCGGCAGCGAGAAGCTCGGTGGGCGGCTGGACAGCGTCGGTGACTGGGTGACCCCACCGCCCGCGGCGTTGTCGGTGTAGAGGAGCTCGGAGAGGAAGCGGACGACGCCGGCGGCCAGGATGTTGATGGCCACGCCGGAGACGACGTGGTCGACGCCGAAGGTGACGGTGGCGACGGCGTGCAGCAGGCCGCCGAGCGCACCGAAGAGCGCGCCACCGGCCAGGGCACCGACCCAGCCCCACTGGTAGCCGGCCCAGCCGGCTCCCCAGGTGCCCAGGATCATCATGCCCTCGAGCCCGATGTTCACCACGCCCGCGCGCTCGGCGAACAAGCCGCCGAGGGCGACCAGCAGGAGCGGCACGGCGAGCAGCAGCGCGGCGCCGAAGGTCGACGACGACGTCAGCGCCTGCTGCCCGGAGATCACCCGGACGGCGGAGAACAACACCAGCAGCCCGACCAGCAGCCAGGCCACCCTCCTGGCCCGGCCACCGCCGAGGAACAGCTCGGCCAACGGGCCCCGGCCGGTGCCGGCACCGGGTACGGCGGTCGCGGCGCTCATGCTCCTGCTCCCTGACGGCTGTCGGTGCGGCCGGCGTCACCGGCCGCGTTGCGGACCCCGACGCCGGTCCCGGTGCCGGTCGTGGGGCCGACGTCCGGTGGCGGCCCGTCACCGGGCCCCTGCCCGCCACCGGTGCTGCCGTCACCGGAGGTGGGCGGCGCGACGGCGCTGCCGCCCTCGGCCTGCCGCCTGGTCACGCGGCGGGCGACCTCGTTGGCGATGACGACGGCGAGCACGATCGTGCCCTGGATGATCGTGACGACCGAGGCCGGGATGTCGGCGAACTGCAGCGGGATCGCGGCCCGGTCCAGGAAGGCGAACAGCAGCGCACCGAACGCGATCCCCAGCGGGGAGTTGCGGCCCAGCAGCGCCACGGCGATGCCCAGGAAGCCCAGGCCGGCGGTGAACTCGGTGTTGTAGCTGCGCGCGTCACCGAGCAGGTCGGGCATGCCGATCAGGCCGGCGATGGCGCCGGAGATGAGCATCGTCTTGAGCACCATCGCGCGGGCGTCCACGCCGCTGGCGGTGGCCGCGGACGCCGACATCCCGGTGGCCCGCAGGTCGAAGCCGAACCGGGTGCGCTTGATCAGCACCGCCACGGCGATGCCGACCACCACGGCCACGACCAGGAAGCCGTAGAGCTCCGAGCGCGGCTCGGCCAGGCCCAGCCCGGTGAGCACGCCGTTCAGCCCGGGGAACCAGCCGGACTCGGGGATCGGGCTGGTGGTGATGATCGAGGCGCCCTCAGCGGAACCCCGCAGCGGCCCGGTGAGCAGGTACGACGCCAACCCCAGGGCGATGAAGTTGAGCATGATCGAGCTGATCACCTCGCTCACGCCCCGGGTCACCTTCAGCACGGCGACGATGCCGGCCCAGAAGGCCCCGACCGCCATCGCGACGGCGATGATGAACAGCAGGTGCAGCGGGCCGGGCAGGACCACCGCCGCACCGGCGCCGGCGGCCAGCACCGTCGCGATCCGGTACTGGCCCTCGACGCCGATGTTGAACAGCCCCATCCGGAAGGCCACCGAGACCGCCAGCCCGGCCAGGAAGAGCGGCACGGCCCGGTTGAGCACGACCACGATCGCCTGGGTCTGCTGGGCGGGCGAGTCGCCGAAGTCGAACATCACCCGGACCGCGGTGGCCGGGTTCTGGCCGATCAGTGCGATGACGGCCGCGGACAGGACGAGCGCCACGACCAGCGCGATGGCGGGGGCCATCAGCGACAGGCCCAACCGGCGGAGGGCGGTCACGCGGCACCGACCGAGTCGTCGCCGCGCGCAGCGCCGGTCATGTGCCCACCGAGCTCCTCCGGGGTGACCTGCCTGGGGTCCAGCGTCGCGACCAGCGCCCCGCGGAGCATCACGTGCAGCGTGTCGGACAAGCTGATCAGCTCGTCCAGGTCGGCCGAGACCAGCAGGATCCCCATCCCCTCCGCGCGCGCGTCCTTCAGCAGTTCCCAGATGCCCGACTGGGCGCCGACGTCGACACCGCGGGTCGGGTGGGCGGCGACCAGCAGCCGCGGGTGCGCGCTCATCTCCCGCCCGACGATCAGCTTCTGCTGGTTGCCCCCGGACAGCGCGATCGCCGCGGTGTCCGGCCCGGGTGCCCGGACGTCGTACTCCTGCATGATCCGGGCGGTGTCCGCGCGGGCGGCCCGCCGGTCGATGAACGCGCCCTTGACCGCCGGGGGCCGGGTCTGGTGCCCGAGGATCCGGTTCTCCCACAGCGGCGCGTCCAGCAGCATCCCCTGCCGGTGCCGGTCCTCGGGGACGAAGCCGATGCCGCCCTCGCGGCGCCGGCGGGTGCTCCAGTGCGCGACGTCCTCGTCGCCGAGCCGGAGCTCACCGGCGGCCAGCGGCCGCAGGCCCATGATCGCGTCGACGAGCTCCGCCTGGCCGTTGCCCTCGACCCCGGCGATGCCGACGACCTCTCCCTCACGGACGGTGAGGGAGACGTCGTCGACGACCGCCCGGCCACCGGCCGCGGCGGTGACGGTGACCCCGCGCATCCGGAGGACGGGGACCTCCCGCACCGTGGACTCGCGCTTCGCCGCGACGGGCAGCTCGGCACCGACCATCATCTCCGCCAGCTCCTTGGCCGACGTCGTCCGCGGGTCGGCGGTGCCGACGGTCGTGCCCCGGCGGATGACGGTGATCGAGTCGGCGACCTTGCGCACCTCGTCCAGCTTGTGCGAGATGAAGATGACGGTGAGGCCCTCGCGCTTGAGCTCGGCGAGGTTGCCGAACAGCTCGTCGACCTCCTGCGGGACCAGGACGGCGGTCGGCTCGTCGAGGATCAGGGTGGTGGCGCCCCGGTAGAGCACCTTCGCGATCTCCACGCGCTGCCGGTCGCCGACGCCGAGGTCCTCGACCAGGGTGTCGGGGTCCAGGCCCAGCGCGTAGCTGTCGGAGATCTCCTTGATCCGGCGGCGGGCCGCACTGCGGTCCAGCCGGCCGCCCTTGGTCGGCTCGCTGCCGAGCACGACGTTCTCCAGCACCGTGAAGTTGTCGGCCAGCATGAAGTGCTGGTGGACCATCCCGATGCCCGCGGCGATCGCGTCCGCCGGGCTCCGGAAGGTCACCGGCTCCCCGCCGAGCAGGATCTGCCCCTCGTCGGGGCGGTGCATGCCGTACAGCGTCTTCATCAGCGTCGACTTGCCCGCGCCGTTCTCGCCCACGATGGCGTGCACCTCACCGCGCCGGACGCGCAGTTCGATGTCCTTGTTGGCCACGACGCCGGGGAAGCGCTTGGTGATGCCGCGCAGCTCGACCGCCAGTGGTGCCGACTCGTTCAACGGGGTCTCCAGGTGGGCGCAGGACCGGGGCTGGTGACCGGAGGTCTTCCGGTCGTGAGCGCGTCGGACGACGTCCGGTCCGACGCGGAGACGGTACACACGGAAAACGGCGGGCCCAGGGGCGTGTACCGCCCCCTGGCCCGCCGCGTCCGTGCTGCTCAGGACGAGCGCGTCACGGGATCGCCGGGACCTCGATCTCGCCGTCGATGATCTGCTGGCGGAACTCGTCGATCTGGGTCTGGATGTCGTCGATCTGCCCGCCGGAGGTGGACAGGCCCACGCCGTCGGTGGACAGGTCGTTGATGATGTCCTGACCGCCCTCGACGGCGTCCTCGGAGTAGTCGGAGATGAACGACTCCACCGCGTTGTCGACCCGCTTCAGCATCGACGTCATGATCACCGCCTGCAGGGCCGGGTCACCGACCGTCTCGTACTGGTCGGAGTCGACGCCGATCGCCCGGCCACCGGAGGCGGCAGCCGCCTCGAAGACGCCCTGACCGGAGCCGCCGGCCGCGTGGTAGACGATGTCGGCACCGGCGTCGAACATGCCCTGGGCGACGATCTGGCCGCGGGCCGGGTCGCCGAAGCCGGAGAAGTCACCGGCCGGCGAGATGTACTGGGTGTCGACGACGATGTCCGGGTTCACCGCCTTGGCACCGGCCACGTAGCCGGCCTCGAACTTCTGGATCAGCGGGTTCTCGACGCCGCCGACGAAGCCGATGTGGTCGGTCTCGGACTTCAGCGCTGCAGCCGCGCCCGCGAGGAAGGACCCCTCCTCCTCGGCGAAGAGCAGGCCGGTCAGGTTCTCCGCGCCCATCTCCTCCACCGACGAGTCGACGACGGCGAACGTCGTCTCGGGGTACTCGGCGGCGATGTCGCCGATGATCTCGCCGTAGGCGAAGCCCACCCCGATGACCGGGTCGTAGCCCTGCTCGGCCAGCTGGGTGAGCAGCTCGGCCCGGTCGGAACCGTCGTCGTTGGGCGACAGCTCCTGCACCTCGCCGCCCATCTCCTCGATGGCGGCCTCGACCCCGGCGTAGGCCGAGTCGTTGAACGACTTGTCGCCGCGACCGCCGGTGTCGTAGGCGAGCCCGACCATCAACTCCTCGCCGGAGGCGCTGCCGCCGCCGCCGCCGCCATCGCCGGAACCGGTGTCGGTCTCGTCACTCGCGCAGGCCGCCAGGGCCATGCTGCCGGCCAGCAGCAGAGCTGCGGCCTTCATCCCACGCACTCGGCGCAAGACGGTCTCCTCTCTGAGAGGGCTCCTCCGACCAGTGGTCGGACGGAGCCCCGGTGCGGTGTGTTCCAGGCCTGCTGCGCCGTCCGGCTCACACGTACCGGCTCACGGGTACGAGGCGGTTCCGACGGCGACGTGCGCACGCTAACCGCGGCTCGGGCGCCGGAGACCCCCAGGCGAACGGATAGAGACCCGATCGTTGCCAAGGGGCAACACCCGGCACACACGACGGGCCCTCCGGGAGACCTCCGGCACACCGTCGACCGCCGCTGTTCGATCGGGCAGGCCACCGCGGGTTAGCGTCGGGCATGCGCCGACCCCTGCCGCTGCGCCGGCTGACCGCCGTGCTGCTCGTGGCCGGGCTGTGGGTGATCGGGCTCCTGCTGGCCCCCGCCGGCCCGGCCCTCGCCGAGTGGTCCCGGCCGACCGTCGACCCCTCGGCGCCGACCCCGACCACCCCGCACCCGGACGGGCCGCCGCAGGGCAGCGCCCCCGACGGCAGCACCGTCGGCGGCGAACGGCTGGACACCCGCGGCCTGGTGACCGTGGCCGGTGCACCGCCGCTCCCCGAGGGCATCGACGCCCGCGGCTGGCTGGTCGCCGACGCCGGGACCGGTGCGGTGCTGGGCGCGCGGGACCCACACGGCCGCTACTACCCGGCCAGCACCCTCAAGGCGCTGACGTTGCTCACCCTGGTGCCCGTCCTGGACCCCGCGCTGGTCGTCGAGAGCACCGTCGAGGACGAGGCGATCGAGGGCAGCCGGGTGGGTCTGGTGCGCGGCGGCCAGTACCCCGTCGATCTGCTCTTCCGCGCCCTGGTCATGCAGTCGGGCAACGACGTGGCCAACGCCCTCGCCCGGGCCGCCGGCGGAGTGGGTACGACCCTCGCCGCGATGAACGAGACGGCGGCCCACCTCGGCGCCCACGACACCGTGGCGGGCACGCCCTCCGGGCTGGACGTGGCCGGGCAGTCGTCCTCGCCCTACGACCTCGCGCTGATCCTGCGCCAGCTCGTCACCGACCCGTACAGCCTGGACCTGCTGCAGACCCGCACCGCACAGATGCCGACCGTCGGGACCTACGAGGGCTACCAGATCCAGAACCAGAACACCCTGCTCAGCAGCTACCCGGGCACCCTCGCCGGGAAGACGGGGTTCACCGACGCGGCCCGGCACACCTTCGTGGTGGCCGCCGAGCGCGACGGCCGGCGCCTGGTGGTCAGCGTCATGCAGGCCGAACGACGCCCGGTGCACGAGCTGGAGCAGGCCCGGCGGCTGCTGGACTGGGGCTTCGCCGTCCCGGCCGACGCCGAGCCCGTCGGCCGGCTGGTCGAGCCGGGCGAGGTCGCCGCCGCGATGGAGGCCGCGGAGGCCGCCGAGCAGATGGCGGCGGAGAAGACGGCGGCGATGGCGACCTCTGGCGGGACCGCGGCCGCCACCCCGGACACCCGAGCCGGCACGGGCTCCGTGGCAGCCCCCGGCTCCGCGACGGGCACCGCACCCCTCGTGCCCGCCGGGCTGGCGGCCGGCGCGCTGGTCATCGTGGCGGCCACCGTCATCGGCCGGCGTCGGGCGGTGCGCCGGATCGCGCCACCCGAGCCCGCCCCCGATCTGCACGACGGGCGATGAGCCGGGGCAGCAACCGGCCCGCAGTCGCGCCGACGACCGCGCCGGCCCCCAGCAGGGCGACGGCGAGCCGGCCCGGGGACGGGCCCGCCGCCCGCTCGTCGACCCGTGCGATGTCCGGCAGCGGCGTCGGCCCCGCTGGTCCGTGCGGGACGAGCGTGTCGGCGTGCTCGATCGCGGGGATCGTCGCCGTCCAGCAGGCGGTGAAGAACGCGAACCGGCAGACCACGTTGATCCAGATGATCAGGCCGACCAGACCGCCGAACGTCGAGGCGGTCACGTTGCCCCCGATCACCGTCAGGTAGAGGCCGCCGACCAGCTTCAGCGCCTCGAAGCCCACGGCGCCGAAGAACGCGCCGGGCATCAGCTGCCGGTAGCCGAACGGGGTGCCCGGCACCCCCCTGAGCAGCCACAGGAACAGCAGGACGTCCCCGGCCACGGCCAGCACGATCGGCAGCGCCCGGGCGAGCAGGAAGAAGCCGGGCGCCTCATCGACGTCGGTCAGGCCGAACACCCGGCCCGCGATGCTCGTCGCGCCGGTGGTGAGCGCGATGCTGAGCGCGCCCGCGACGCCGAACCAGAACAGCGACAGCAGGTCCCTGGCCCGGTCGGCCAGGAACTGCGGCGGGTCTGCCCGACCCCGCCAGACGATGTCCATGCCGATGCGCAGCTTGTCCATGGCGGCCAGCCCGATGAACACCACACCGAACAGGCCGACCACACCGAAGGTGGTGGCGCTGTCGACGGCCGTGGTGACGGTGTCCGCCAGGCTGTCCCCCGTCTCCCCGGGAATCGCGTCCCGCAGGGCCTGGAGGAGCTGGTCCTGCAGCAGCGGGTTGCCACGCAGCACCAGCCCGGCGACCGCCACGAGCAGCAGGGTCACCGGCGCCAGGGCGAGGAAGACGTAGTACGTCACCCCGGAGGCCATCAGGGTGGCGTGCACCCGGATGTAGCGCCGGCCGGCGCGGATCAGGTGGTCCAGCCAGGAGCGCCGGGCCCGCTGGCGCCGCACCGACCGCTTGGCCGCACCGGCCGCCCGGCTGACGGGGTTGGTCACCGGAGCCAGTCTGGGTGTCGCCCAGCGACCCCGCGCGGCAGCGGGCAGGGCCCGCCGCGGCCGCTGGTCAGCGCGGCGGACCGGACAGCGGGTACTCGCGGGACACGGCCCACGCCCCACCGGGCAGCTGCTCGAACTCGGTGAAGGTGTCGACCCGGAACTCCGCGTGCACGTCGGCCAGGCCGGCGTAGGCCATGTCCAGCATGTCGGCGGGCACGTCGTGGGCCACGGTGACGTGCGGGTGGTACGGGAAGCTCAACGGCCGGGCCAGCGGCCCGCTCCGGACGTCGGTCGCGATCAGCTCGCAGTCGGCGATGCCCAGCGCGACCGCCACGAACACCACCTCCGAGATCGGGCGGAAGGTGCCCGTGCCCGACAGGTGCATGTCGAACGGGGGATGCTGGGCGGCCACCCGGGACAGGTGCTCGGTGATCGCCGGGCGGGTGCCGATCGGCACCTCGGTGGGCGGCAGCAGCGTCACGTGCGGGGGCACGAGGGTGGCCTGGGGGTCGCCGCACTTGCCCCGCCACTCGACCAGCAGCTGCGCCCAGGGCTCCGGGACCGACACCACGACGCCGAGGACGGCGGTGTCCGGCGACGACTCCGAGCCGGCGTCGAGCCGGTGCACGAAGGTGTCGTCGGCGCGGAGCGGCCGGTCCCTCACGTCGGTGCCCCGACGGCGGGCAGGAAGCCGACCCGCTCGTAGACCGTGGCCAGCGTGGGAGCCGCGACCTCGCGGGCCCGGGCGGCCCCGGCGGCGAGCACGCGCTCCAGCTCGGCGGGGTCGGCCAGGAGCTCGGCGGTGCGCTGCTGGATCGGGGTCAGCGCGTCGGTGACGACCTCGGCGAGCTCCTTCTTCAGGTCGCCGTAGCCGCGGCCGGCGAAGTGCTCCTCCAGCTCGGCGGTGCTCTTCCCGGACAGCGCCGAGTGGATGGCCAGCAGGTTGGTCACCCCGGGCTTGGCCACCGGGTCGGCCACCACCTCGCGACCGGTGTCGGTGACCGCGGAGCGGATCCGCTTCGCGGTCACCTTCGGGTCGTCCAACAGGTTCACGCACCCGGCCGGCGGGAGGCTCTTGCTCATCTTCTTGTCCGGCGACTGCAGGTCCAGCACCTTCGCCGCACCCGGCGGCACGTAGGCCTCCGGGAGGACGAAGGTGTCGCCGTACCGGCCGTTGAACCGGGTCGCCAGGTCTCGGGTGAGCTCGAGGTGCTGTCGCTGGTCCTCGCCCACCGGCACCCGGGCGGCCTGGTACAGCAGGATGTCGGCGGCCTGCAGCACCGGATAGGTGAACAGCCCGACCGACGTCGTCCCGGCGCCCTCGCGGCTGCTCTTGTCCTTGAACTGGGTCATCCGGCCGGCCTCGCCGAACCCGGTGAGGCACTGCAGCACCCAGGCCAGCTGGGCGTGCTCGGGGACGTGGCTCTGCACGAACAGCGTGCTGCGCGACGGGTCGACGCCCAACGCCAGCAACTGCGCTGCCGACACCAGCGTGCGCTGGCGCAGGACCGCCGGGTCGGGCTGCTCCGCCGTGATCGCGTGCAGGTCGACGACGCAGTAGAAGGCGTCGTGGTCGTCCTGGAGGGCGACCCACTGCCGCAGTGCACCCAGGAAGTTGCCGAGGTGGAAGGAGTCCGCCGTCGGCTGGATGCCGGACAGCACGCGGGGAGCAGGCACGCCCTCCATCGAACCACGCGCCCCGGGAGCGCTCGCTCAGGCTCCGGCAGCACCCGCCGGCGCGCTGGTCAGGACGTCGTCCAGCGCGCCGAGGAAGACGTCGTCCTCCTCCGGGGTGCCGACGGTCACCCGGATCCCCTCACCGGCGAACGGCCGGGTGATCACCGCGCGGGCCTCCAGCGCGGCGGCGACCTCGGCGGCCCGCTCCCCCAGCGGCAGCCACACGAAGTTGGCCTGGCTGTCGGCCACCGGCAGGCCGCGCTCCCGCAGGGCGCCGGTCAGCCGGGCGCGCTCGGCGACGACGGCGGCGCAGCGCTCGCGCACCTCGGCCTCACTGGCCAGTGCCGCGACCGCCGCGGCCTGGGCGAGCGAGGAGACGCTGAACGGCACGTGCGTGCGCCGGACCGCGTCGGCGACCGCCGGGTCCTCGGCGAGCAGGTAGCCGACCCGCAACCCGGCCAGCCCCCACGCCTTGGAGAACGTGCGCAGCACCGCGACGTTGGGCCGCCCGCGCATCAGCTCGACCCCGTCGGGGACCTCCGGGTCGGTGACGAACTCGCGGTACGCCTCGTCCAGCACGACCAGCGTCTGCGCCGGGACGGCGTCCAGGAAGCGCTCCAGCTCCGCACGCCGCACCGCCGTCCCGGTCGGGTTGTTCGGGTTGCAGACGAAGACCAGCCGGGTCGTGTCGTCGATCGCCGCGGCCAGCCCGTCCAGGTCGTGGGTGTCCGCGGCCCCGCCGGGCGTGCCCGGGACGAGCGGCACCTGCTGGGCACGGGCGCCGGCCACCTGGGCGAGCAGCGGGTACATCTCGAAGGAGCGCCAGGCGAAGGCGATGCTCGTGCCCGGGTCGTTGTAGGCCTGGGCGAGCTGCTGGCAGACGGTGACCGCACCGCAGCCGGTGGCCACCTGCGCCGGCTCGACGCCGTAGCGCTCGGCCAGGGCCCGGGTGAGGACGACGGCACCGTTGTCCGGGTACCGGTTCGTCTCCCCCGCGGTCGCGGCGATCGCCTGGACGACCGCCGGCAGCGGCGGGAAGGCCACCTCGTTGCTGGCCAGCTTCACGGCGCGGTCGACACCGATCTCCCGGGCCAGGTCGGCGGGGTTGCGGCCGGGTCGGTAGACCGGCATGGCGGCCACGGCAGGGCGGGCGCTGACCACGGGCTCCTCCTCCTCGGTCGGACCGGAGGTCGTCCGGGCCACTCACTAGGGTTGGCGGCATGCGCGTACTCGTCACCGGTGGGGCCGGCTACATCGGCAGCGTAGTCACGGCGGCCCTGCTCGAGGGCGGCCACGAGGTCACCGTGCTCGACGACCTGTCGACCGGCCACGAGGACGCCGTCCCCGCCGGCGCCCGGTTCGTCCGCGCCTCGCTGCACGACTCCGCGCCCGTGCTGGCCGACGTCCGGCCCGAGGCGGTGCTGCACTTCGCGGCCAAGAGCCTGGTCGCGCAGAGCCAGGTCGCGCCGGAGGTCTATTGGCACTCCAACGTCGGCGGCTCGCTGGCGCTGCTCGAGGCGATGCGCGCGGTCGACTGCCGGCGGATCGTGTTCTCCTCGACCGCCGCCACCTACGGCGAGCCCGACCAGGTGCCGATCCCCGAGGACGCCCCGACCCGGCCGACCAACACCTACGGGGCCAGCAAGCTCGCCGTGGACGCGATGCTGACCTCCTACGCGGTGGCCCACTCGTTCGCCGCGGTCAGCCTCCGCTACTTCAACGTCGGCGGAGCGGCGTACGGCGTCGGCGAGCGGCACGCCACCGAGACCCACCTGATCCCGATCGCGCTGCAGGTGGCTGCGGGCACCCGCGAGGCGCTCACCGTGTACGGCTCGGACTACCCGACCCCCGACGGCACCTGCATTCGCGACTACGTGCACGTCAAGGACCTCGCGGCGGCCCACCTGCTGGCGCTGCCCGCCCCGGCCCCCGGTGAGCACCGCATCTACAACCTGGGCAGCGGCACCGGCTTCTCGGTGCAGGAGATGGTCGACGCCGTCCGCAGCGTCACCGGGCACCCGCTGCCGGTCGTCGTGGGCGAGCGGCGGCCCGGGGACCCGGCCCGGCTGGTGGCCAGCTCGGCCCGGATCCAGGACGAGCTCGGCTGGGCACCGCAGCACACCGACCTGCGCGAGATCGTCGCCGACGCCTGGGCGTTCACGCAGTCACGCAGCGCCTGAGCCCCGTCGTCAGCCGGCCGTGGACTCCGCGGCGGCGTCGCTGCCGTCGTCCTGCTGCGGTGCGGCGCTGACACTGATCCGGGCGATCCGGCGACCGTCGAGCTCGAGCACCGTCAGGGTGCGCTCCTCGACCGTCACGGTGTCCCCCAGCACCGGGAGACGCCCGAGCTCGGCGAGGACGTACCCGGCGACCGTCTCGTACGGGCCCTCGGGGAGGTGCAGCCCCGTCGCGCCGGCGAAGTCGTCGAGGTTGAGCAGCCCGTCGACCTCGTGCGGCCCCTCGGCCGGCTCCTCGGAGTCGGGCGTGACGTCCTCGTCGTACTCGTCGTAGATGTCGCCGATGACCTCCTCGATGAGGTCTTCCAGGGTGACGATCCCGTCGGTGCCGCCGTACTCGTCGACCACGATCGCGAAGTGCCGGTTCTCCTTGCGCATCCCCGACAGGGCGGTCAGCACGCCGGCGGTGCCCGGCAGCTGCTTCACCTCGCGGGCGAGGTCGCCCACGGTCGCCGCCCGCCCGGCCGGGTGCGTGGGCAGGAAGAGGTCGCGCACGTGCACGAAGCCGACGACGTCGTCCTCGTTGCGGCCCACGACCGGGTAGCGCGACCAGTTGGAGTCCGCGACCTGCTTGGCCGCGCGACTGGCGGTCATGCCGGACTCCAGGAAGTGCACCTCGGTGCGCGGGGTCATCACCTCGCGCACCTCGCGGTCGCCGGCCCGGAAGACCTCGTCGATCAGCCGGCGCTCGTCGCTGGACAGCGACTCGTGCGCGGCGACCAGGTCCCGCAGCTCCTCCTGGCTGATCGACTCCCCGCTCGCCTGCGGGTCGCCGCCCAGCAGGCGGACCAGCACGTTCGTCGACTTCGACAGCAGCCAGATGATCGGCCGGAACAGCTTGGCGATGGCGTTGAGCGGGGCGGCGACCACCAGCGAGAAGCCCTCGGCCCGCTGCAGGGCCAGCCGCTTGGGGGTCAGTTCGCCGACGACCAGCGACAGGTAGCTGATCGCGATGGTGACGGCGACGAAGGACAGCGGGTCGGCCACCCTGGGCTGCACCCCCCAACCGATCAGGACGTCGCCGAGCGGCCCGGACAGGGTGCTGGCGCCGAACGCGGCGGAGAAGAAGCCGGCCAGCGTCACGCCGACCTGGACGGAGGCGAGGAACTGGTTGGGGTCGGCGAGCAGCTTGTTCAGCGCCTGCCCGCGCCGGCCGGTCTCGGCCAGGGCACGGACCTGGGACTCGCGGAGGGACACCAGCGCGATCTCGGCGCCGGAGAACGCGCCGCCGACCAGCACGAAGGCGAAGACCATGACGATGTTGAGCCAGACGTCGCTCACGGGCGGCGCGTTCCTCCAGAGATGGTCTCGACGGGACTGTCCCGCGACCGACCACGGTAGTGGCTGCGCCGGCCCGCCGATCCGCGGTGACCACCCCTGCCCCCTGCCCGGGGCCCTCCTCGCCCGAGGGGCCCGGTGACCGTCCGCATGCGTCTACCCTCGCTCGGGTGACGACCTGTGCCCGGTGAGGACGACCCCGTGCCGCGCCGCGCCGCCGCGCCGTCCCGGTTGCTGCGGATGGTCCTGCTGCTGACCGTCGTCGCCGCGGTGGTGCTCACCGTTGCGCTGTACGGCGGTTCCCTGCCCGGGCTCGGCGACACGGCGGGCTCGTCGGACGTCGACCGGGGCGCCGCACCCCCGGCTGCCGCGGCCGGCGGTGCCGCGACCACCGGCCGCGCGCCGGTCCCCTCCCCGGACACCCCGGCCGAGGTGCCGGCGACGACCACCGCCGCGGCGCCGACCGAGTCCCCTGCGCCCTCGCCGGCAGCGGCCGGGCCGACCAGCACGCCCGCGCCGTCGGTCCAGCCGGAGCCGGCGCGCGGGGCCCCTGTTCCGCCACCTGCGGCCGCCGCGGCGGTGCCGCCGCCGGCAGCGGTGCCGCCTCCCCCGGCCCGCGCCGCACTGCCGCCCCCGGTCCCCGCCGCACCGCCTCCCGCGGCCCGCGCCGCACCGGCTCCTCCGGCGCCCGCTGCACCGGCGGCGGCGCCCGGACCGGAGGGCCAGGTGCTCGCGCTGGTGAACGCCGAACGGACCTCCGCCGGCTGCGCCCCGGTCAGCGCCGACGCCGGCCTGGCTGCGGTGGCCCGGGCACACAGCGCCGACATGCGGGACCGCGGCTACTTCGACCACGTCACGCCCGAGGGCCTCGACCCCTTCGCCCGCGCCCGCGCGGCTGGTATCGGCTACGCGAGAGCAGAGAACATCGCGTCCGGCCAGCCGGACGCGGCCGCGGTGATGGCCGCCTGGATGTCCAGCCCCGGGCACCGGCAGAACATCCTGAACTGCCAGCTGCGCACGTTGGGGGTCGGCGTCGCCACCGGTTCCGGCGGCCCGTGGTGGACCCAGCTGTTCGGCGCCTGACCGTCCGCCCGCCGCGCCGAGCTCGGGCTGATGGCTGTCTCGCCGTGGTCGAGACAGCCATCAGCCCGAGGTGATCACCGCAGGGCCGCGCGCAGCCGGGCGATCATCAGCTCCGGGGAGTGCAGATCGGCCGCGGTCACGACCAGCACGCGCCAACCGGCGGCCGCGAGTGCACTGAGCCGCTGCCGGTCCCGCACGAACTGACCGGGTCCGTCGTGCCACACCCCGTCGTACTCCAGCGCCACCCGGCGCTCGGGCCAGCCGAAGTCGACGCGGGCCAGGAAGCGCCCATCGGCGCGCACCTCGAACTGCGCCACCGGCGCGGGCAGCCCGTGCGCAGCGAGCAGCAGCCGCACCCTGGTCTCCTGGGGCGACTCCGCCCGCCCGTCCGCCGCCGCTGCTGCCCGGCGGGCCCGTGCCGACCCGCGGCAGGTGGGCAGCGCGCTCACCGCCGCGCGGACCTCGTCGAGGCCCACGACCCGCGCGTGCACGAGCTGGTCGAGCAGGACGACCGCCTCCTCCTCCGGCGCGAACCGGGCCAGGTCGACCGCCGTCCGCAGGCCGGTCGTCCAGCGGAGGAAGGCCCCGCGGGTCAGCACGGCACCGTCGAGGTGCGCCGCCCGGACGACGATCCCCGGCTCCGGGTCCCAGCGGGTGCCCCGTGCGACCACCACCTCGACCGGGTCGCCCGCGCCCGCCACGTCGCGCACCCCGAGGAGGTCCGCGGCGCTCCGCCCACCCAGGACGGCGCCCCGGGGCATCCGCAGCGCCGCGCCACGGGCGTGCAGCCGGTGGGTGTCGGGCAGCGTCGCGTCGGCGTACACGTCCTGGCGCAGCCGGCGCCATGCCGAGCTCCGCAGCTGCGCCCGGGTCAGCAGGCCGACCTCGATCGCCCAGGTGCCGCGGAAGACCCGCCCGTGGAGCACCGCAGGGCGGTACGGGGGAAGCGGCACCGGGGCAGCCTGCCGCGACCAGCCTGCCCGGCGTGGGCGTCGTCCACAGGGAGGTGATCACCTCGGGCCGGTGGCTGCCTCGTTCGGACCGAGGCAGCCACCAGCCCGACCTCGGCACCGCACCACGACGCAGAACGGCCCCCGCGACCAGAGGTCGCGGGGGCCGTTCTGAGCTACGACAGCTGTCGTCAGGCCATGGCCTTCTGCAGGTTGCTGTCGATGGCCGCCAGGAAGTCCTGGGTGGTCAGCCACGGGGCGTCCTTGGAGATCAGCAGCGCCAGGTCCTTGGTCATCTGGCCGCTCTCGACGGTCTCGACGCAGACCCGCTCGAGGGTCTCGGCGAACCGGGTCACCTCGGGGGTGCCGTCGAGCACACCGCGGTGGGCCAGGCCCCGGGTCCAGGCGAAGATCGACGCGATCGGGTTCGTCGAGGTCTCCTTGCCCTGCTGGTGCTGGCGGTAGTGCCGGGTGACCGTGCCGTGCGCGGCCTCGGCCTCGACGGTCTTGCCGTCCGGGGTGGCCAGCACCGACGTCATCAGGCCGAGCGAGCCGAAGCCCTGGGCCACGGTGTCGGACTGCACGTCACCGTCGTAGTTCTTGCAGGCCCAGACGTAGCCGCCCTCCCACTTGAGGGAGGCGGCGACCATGTCGTCGATGAGCCGGTGCTCGTAGGTGATCCCGGCCGCGTCGAACTGCTCCTTGAACTCGGCCTGGAAGACCTCCTCGAAGATGTCCTTGAACCGGCCGTCGTAGGCCTTCAGGATCGTGTTCTTCGTGGAGAGGTAGACCGGGTAGCCGCGGTTGAGCCCGTAGTTCAGCGAGGCCCGGGCGAAGTCGCGGATCGACTCGTCGAGGTTGTACATCGACAGCGATACGCCGGCGCCGGGGGCCTGGAAGACCTCGCGCTCGATCGGCTCGCCGCCGTCCTCGGGGGTGAAGACGACCTTCAGCGTGCCCGCGGAGGGGAACGTGAAGTCGGTGGCCCGGTACTGGTCGCCGAAGGCGTGGCGGCCGATGATGATCGGCTTCGTCCAGCCCGGCACCAGCCGCGGCACGTTCTCCATGATGATCGGCTCGCGGAAGATCACGCCGCCGAGGATGTTGCGGATCGTCCCGTTCGGGGAGCGCCACATCTTCTTCAGGCCGAACTCCTCGACCCGCGCCTCGTCCGGGGTGATGGTGGCGCACTTGACGCCCACGCCGTGCTGCTTGATGGCGTTCGCCGCGTCGACCGTGACCTGGTCGTCGGTCGCGTCGCGGTTCTCCATCCCGAGGTCGTAGTACTCCAGGTCGACGTCCAGGTACGGGAGGATCAGCTGGTCCTTGATGAACTGCCAGATGATCCGGGTCATCTCGTCGCCGTCGAGCTCGACGACCTTGCCCTCGACCTTGATCTTGCTCACGTCGTTCTCCTTTGTGCGCTCATGGCCCCGCTGCAGGGCCCCGCCGCGCGCGTGCGAGCGGTGGAGGGCAGCGGGGTCCTTCCTCAGAGGTCGGCTACGTCGGCCTGCTTGGCGCGTACCGCCTCGGCGGCCTCGCGCAGGCCGGCCAGCTCACTGTCGGAGAGGTCGCCTTCGACGACCTTCCGGACACCTTCCCGGCCGATCTCGGCCTCGACCCCCAGGTAGACCCCCGAGATCCCGTACTCGCCGTCGACCCAGGCACACACCGGCAGCACGGCGCCGCTGTCCTCGATCACGGCGCGGGCCATCCGGGCGGCCGCGGCCGACGGCGCGTAGTAGGCGGAGCCGGTCTTCAGCAACGCCACGACCTCGGCCCCGCCGTTGCGGGTGCGGTCGACCAGGTGGGCGATCCGGTCGGCGGCCAGCACGTCGGACAGCGGCTTGCCGTCGACGGTGCAGCGGGAGGGCACCGGGACCATCGTGTCGCCGTGCGAACCGAGCGTCAGCGTGCGCACCGAGCCGACCGGGACGCCGAGCTCCTCGGCGACGTTGTTGCTGAACCGCGCGGTGTCCAGCATCCCGGCCTGGCCCATGACGCGGGCCTTCGGGAAGCCGGTGGCCAGCTGCGCCAGCGCGGTCATCTCGTCCAGCGGGTTGGACACGACGATGACCACGGCGTCCGGAGAGGTCTGCGCGACGTTCTCGGCGACCTGGCGGACGATGCCGGCGTTGGTCTCGATGAGGTCCATCCGGCTCATGCCGGGCTTGCGCGGCAGCCCGGCGGTGATGACCACGACGTCGGAGCCCTCGGTGCCCGCGTAGGAGCCGCCGCCGACCCCCACGACCTGGGTCTCGAAGCCCTCGATCGGGCGCGACTGGTTGATGTCCAGCGCCAGCCCCTCGGGCTTGCCCTCCACGATGTCGGTGAGCACGACCGTCTCGAACACGTCGTACTCCGCCAGCCGCAACGCGGTCGTCGAGCCGTAGAAGCCGGCACCTACCACGGTCACCTTGCTGTTCCGGGCCCGATCTGCCATGCCCGCCAACCTAGCCCGGCACGGCGTCGTCCGGCCATGCGGGGGCCGCTCCGGGCTGGTCAGGACGGCGGGATGTTCAGTGCCATGAGCACCAGCGCGACGCCGGCGCACCCCGTCAGGGCGACGTCGACGCGCTGGCTGCGGACGGCGAGGAAGCCGATGCGACGCAACGGGAGCAGCAACCGCAGCGCGGCTGCGGCGACCAGGGCGAGCCCCATCACGACCAGCCCCTGACGCCACCGGTCACCGGCGACGAGCAGCAGGCCCACCCCGGCGATGACGATGACGGCCAGCAGCGGCCACTGTCGTAGGAAGCCGGCCAGCAGCGGTCGGCGCAGGTAGAGCGGCGACCGGTCGGGCGCCGTCCCGCCGGCGCGCCGGCTCATGCCGTCAGCACCTCGAGCCCGGCCGCCTGCTCGGCGGCGAGGACGACGTTGGCCAGCAGCATCGCCCGGGTCATCGGGCCGACGCCACCGGGGTTGGGGGCCACGAAGCCGGCCACCTCCCGCACGTCCGCGGCGACGTCGCCGGCGATCTTGCCCTCGACCCGGCTGACCCCCACGTCCAGCACGACCGCCCCCGGCTTGACCATGTCGGCGGTGATCAGCCCCGGCACGCCGGCCGCCGCGACGACGACGTCGGCCGCGCGGGTGTGCGCGGCCAGGTCCCGGGTGCCGGTGTGGCAGAGGGTCACGGTCGCGTTCTCGGTGCGCCGGGTGAGCAGCAGGCCCAGTGGCCGGCCGACGGTGATGCCGCGGCCCACCACGACCACCTCTGCACTGGCCAGCGGCACGTCGAAGCGGCGGAGCAGCTCGACGATCCCGACCGGCGTGCAGGGCAGCGCCCCGGGGACGTTGAGCACGAGCCGGCCGAGGTTGACCGGGTGGAGGCCGTCGGCGTCCTTGGCCGGGTCGATCCGCTCGAGCACGACGCTCTCGTCGATGCCGCGCGGCAGGGGCAGCTGCACGATGTAGCCGGTGCAGGCCGGGTCGGCGTTGAGCTCGTCGACGACGGCGAGCACCTCGGCGAGGTCGGCGGTGGCCGGCAGCTCCCGCTGGATGCTGGCGATGCCGACCTGGGCGCAGTCGGAGTGCTTGGCGCCGACGTACCAGCGGCTGCCCGGGTCGTCGCCGACCAGCAGGGTGCCCAGGCCCGGCCGCCGCCCGGCCGCGGCCAGGGCGGACACCCGCTCGGTCAGCTCCGCCCGGATCGTCGCCGCGGTCGCCTTGCCGTCGAGAGTCGTCGCTGCCACGTGGTGCAGTCTGCCCGACGGCACCCGCCGTCGGGGCCGCCGGCCGACCGAGGTGACGCCACCGCCCGACCGGACGTCTCAGTCGGCCACCAGGGCGCCGTGGGCGCGGGTGAACAGCACCGCCTGCACCAGGTCCAGCCGGACCCCGGTGGGATCGAACCCCTGCCAGTTGACGCCGTCGGTCTCGGCTCCGCGCAGGTCCGCCCCGCGCAGCAGGGTGGACTGCAGCCGCGCCCGCCGGAGGTCGGCCCGGGTCAGGTCGGCGTCGGTCAGGTCGGCGTCGGTCAGGTCGGCCTCGGTCAGCTTCTGGCCGGCCAGGTCGACGCCGGACAGGTCGACCCCCCGCAGGGACACGTAGGACCAGTCGGACTCCTCCGAGGTCATCGGCCGCAGCGTGGCTCCGGGGAACTGCGAACCGGTCAGCTTGCAGCCGGTCCAGATGACGTTGGAGAGCTTCGCCCGGTCGAACCGGCAGGAGAGGAACGCCGTCCCCTCGTGCCGGGAGCCCGACAGTGCGGCGCCGGTGAGGACGCAGCGCTCGAACACGCACCGACTGGTGACCAGCTCCGCCATCGAGGCGTCGTCGAACCGGCAGTCGATGAACGTGACCCGCTCCAGCCGGGCCCAGTCCCAGTCCACGCCCGCGAGGTCCTCGTCCTCCCAGACCGTGTCCGGCTCCGGCGGTGGCGGGTCCTCCATCAATGCGCGAAGTGGCGGGTGCCGGTGAGGTAGAGCGTCACCCCGGCGGCCTGCGCGGCGGCGACGACCTCCTCGTCCCGCACCGACCCGCCCGGCTGCACCACGGCCCGCACCCCGGCGTCCAGCAGGACCTGCAGCCCGTCGGCGAAGGGGAAGAACGCGTCGGAGGCGGCGACCGAGCCGGTGGCCCGCTCCCCTGCCCGGGCCACCGCGAGCCGGGCGGAGTCGACCCGGTTGACCTGCCCCATGCCGACCCCGACGGTGGCCTTGTCGGCGGCGAGCAGGATGGCGTTGCTCTTCACCGCACGCACCGACCGCCAGGCGAACACCAGGTCGTCCAGCCCGGCGGCGTCCAGCGGTGCACCGGCGGCCAGCGTCCAGCTGGTCGGGTCGTCGCCCGGGGCGTCGATCCGGTCGGCGGTCTGCAGCAGCAGCCCGCCGCTGATGGCGCGCAGCTCCACCGACAGCCGGGGGGCCTCCGGCATGCGCAGCAGCCGGATGTTCTTCTTCGCGGTCAGCACGCCGAGGGCGTCCTCGGTGAACGACGGGGCGACGACGACCTCGGTGAAGACCTCGGAGATCTGCTCGGCCAGGGTCAGGTCGACCTCACGGTTGGCCGCGATCACGCCACCGAAGGCGGAGACCGGGTCGCAGGCGTGTGCCTTGCGGTGGGCGGCGGCGATGTCGGCCCCGACGGCGATCCCGCAGGGGTTGGCGTGCTTGATGATCGCCACGCACGGGTCGGCGTGGTCGTGCGCGGCCCGCCAGGCGGCGTCGGTGTCGACGTAGTTGTTGTAGGACATCTGCTTGCCGTGCAGCTGCTCGGCGTCGGCCAGCCCCGACTGCCCGCTGCGGTACAGCGCTGCGCCCTGGTGCGGGTTCTCGCCGTAGCGGAGGACCTCGGTGCGCTCCCAGCTCCCGCCGACCCACTCGGGGAAGCCGCTCGCGTCGTCCGGGGCGAGCACGTTGCCCATCCACGAGGCGACGGCGACGTCGTAGGCGGCGGTGTGCCGGAACGCCTCGGCCGCCAGCTCCCGGCGCTGCGCCAGGGTGAACCCGCCGGCCGCGACCGCCTCGACCACCTCGTCGTAGCGGCCCGGGTCGACGACGACGGCGACCGAGGGGTGGTTCTTCGCCGAGGCGCGCACCATCGCCGGGCCGCCGATGTCGATCTGCTCGATGCACTCGTCGGGCGATGCGCCGGAGGCCACCGTGTCGCTGAACGGGTAGAGGTTCACCACGACCAGGTCGAACGCGGCGATGCCCAGCTCGTCGAGCTGGGCGACGTGCTCCGGCCGGCGGCGGTCGGCGAGGATCCCGGCGTGCACCGCCGGGTGCAGCGTCTTCACCCGCCCGTCCAGGCACTCGGGGAAGCCGGTGACCTGCTCGACCGGGGTGACCGGCAGGCCGGCGGCGGCGATCCGGGCAGCGGTGGCGCCGGTGCTGACCAGCTCCACCCCGGCGTCGACCAGCCCACGGGCCAGCTCCTCGACGCCGTTCTTGTCGTAGACCCCGAGCAGGGCGCGGCGGACGGGGGTGCGGTCGCTCATCGGGTGCTCTCCTGTGTCGGTGCGTCGGTGGGGGGCAGTCCGGCGGCCTGGACCACGAGGCCGGCCAGGGTCTGCACCAGGAGCTCCCGCTCCACGTCCTTGATCCGTTCGTGCAGGCGCTCCTCGTCGTCCCCGGGCAGCACCGGCACCGGGCGCTGGGCCAGCACCGGGCCGGTGTCGACACCCGAGTCGACGAGGTGGACGGTCGCGCCGGTGGTGGTGACGCCGGCGGCCAGGGCGTCCCGGACGGCGTGGGCGCCGGGGAAGGCCGGCAGCAGCGCCGGGTGGGTGTTGACCACCCGGCCACCGAACGCGCCCAGGACGGCGGGGCCCAGCAGCTTCATGAAGCCGGCGCAAACAATCCAGTCCGGCCGGTGGCGGGCCAGCTCCGCGGCCAGCGCAGCGTCCCAGCCGGCCCGGTCGGGGGCGTCGCGCAGGGCGGTGACGAAGGTGGGGACGCCGGCGTTGCGCCCGTGCGCCAGCCCGGGGGCGCCAGCGCGGTCGGAGCCGACGGCGACGACCTCGGCGGGGTACCCGGGCGTGGCGGTGGCGGCCAGCAGCGCGGCGCACAGCGTGCCGGCGCCGGACAGCAGGACCACGACGCGGGCCCGATCGGGGCCAGACCGCGGGACGGCGGTCGCGTCGGCGGACACGCTTGCCAACCCTAGCCGTCACCTCGGACGAGTCCGACCGCGGCCGGGGTCAGCCCCGCGAGCGCCAGCGGCTGACGGCGGCGGCCACGGCGGCGGCGAGAGCTGCCTGGGCGGCGATCGCCAGCCCCGTGGCGAGCGCCGGCGCACCCACCTCGGCCAGCGCCGCGTCACCGAGCCGGCCGCCGGCGACCAGCACCCACAGCCCGGCGCAGACCCCGACACCCAGCCCGGCGACGACGCCCCACAGCGCAGCGATCACCGTGCCGCCGTCGTCGTCCCCGAGTCGACGACCGACCACCGCACCCGTGACCAGGCCGGCCACCGCGGGCAGGGCCTGGGAGAGGAAGGCCAGCAGCGGCACCGCCTGCGTGTCGGGCAGCGCGGCGAGCAGCGGCAGTGCCGGCACGCTGCCCAGCGTCACCCCGCTGGTGGACACGAACGTCCCGGCGCCCACCAGGAAGCCGGGGCCGGCGGCGAGGCCCATCACCGCGGCCACGGCGTTGGGCAGCAGCAGCAGGCTCAGCCCCACCTGCCCGGCGGCTCCGGCACCGGCGCCGCCGAGGCCGGTGATGACCCGGCCGAGCCCGGCCACGTCGTGGACGAGGGCCACCGCGACCACCGCGGTGCAGCAGGCGGCCAGCGCCAGGGTCCCGGCGGCCACCGCGCGCAGGACCACCCGGCCGGGACCGGGGAACCGGTCGACCAGCTCCACACCCAGGCCCGAGTCGCGCAGCACCCCCAGCCCGCCGGCGACGAGTGCGACGACGCCGGCTCCCAGCACCGCACGCGGCAGGGCGACCGAGGCACCCGGGGCCTCGACGACCAGCGCCAGGCCGGCGGTGAGGGCGACGTGGACGGCGACGACGACCGCCAGCACCACCGCCGCACCCCCTGCGGTGCGCGACCGCCGGAGAGCCGCCACCGACCCCGCTGCCCGGCTGATCCCCCAGGCGATCCCCGCGGTCACCGCCAGCGGCGCGAGTCGCAACGGGCCCGACGACAGCTGGAGCTCCGCGCCCTGCGCGAGCAGCCACAGCTGACCGGCCACCCGCGCGGAGGCCGTCAGCGGCAGCCCACCGTCGGGGTCCAGGGTCTGGACGACGACGACGGCGAGGGTCAGACCGGCCAGTCCCAGGACCGACACGGCCAGTGCTGCGGCCACGGCCAGGACGCCGGTCAACCGGGCGCGACGCTCCCCCGGCCCGACGGAGGGCAGGCGCGTCCGCACGGAGGTCACCCCTCCACTGTCGCAAGGCACACCGGGCCTGGCCCGGCGCACGCGCCGGGGCGACTCAAGTCACGGTCCCGGCCGTGGCACGGGGTCAGCGGTCGGGTGCAGGCCGTGGCCGGTCGGGACCGACCGGCGGCTGCCAGGGCTCGGCAGGCTGCCCGTACTGCGGCTGTCCGTGGTACGGCTGCCCGTACGGGGGCTGTCCCCAGCCCGCCGGCTGTCCGTAGTGCGGTCGGCCGTACTGCGGCGGCCCGCCCAGCGGCCCCCCGTGCTGCAGCGGCTGGCTCCCACCGGGCCGGCTCCCGGCGGGCGCCCCGGCCGGGCCGGCCTGCTGGCCGGACCACGCGCGGAGCCCGGGCAGCAGGGACGATGCGGCCAGCACGGTCACGGCGGCGGCGACGAGGACTCCCAGCAGAGCGGGGAACTGGAAGCCGTAGTCGAGGCTCCGCAGCCACGCGATGAGCGTGCACAGCAGCGCGAACGCGGCCAGGACGACGGCCGGTGCGGCGCGCAGGAGACCGGCCCGGTCCGGGCGGACGGCCGGGAGCACCGCCCACGCTCCCGCGCCGAGCAGCAACAGCGCGCTCAGCACGACCAGCGCGGAGAACTCGTACCCGCTGGCCGTGATCCGGCCGGCGAAGTCGAGGGTGACCGAGGCCCACGGGAGCAGACCGACGAGCAGGTAGAGGACGGCTCCCCCGGCCACCAGGAGGTCCACCGTCGTCAGCCGGCTCCGGTCGAACCCGCGGACGCCCGCCGGCGGGGGCGGTGGCGCCCAGGCCGGCTCGGGACCACTCGACGTCATCGTGCGCTCCTCGTGCGTGGACGTTCGGGTACGGGCGGGCACCCGCGAGTCTCCGCCGTCCCGGCGCCGACGGGCACCCCCGGGCACGCCACTGCCCGGCACCCTCCGCAGAGAGGCCGGGCAGCAGCGGTGCAGTTCGGCTCCGCCCCGGGGAGGACGGGGTCCTCCGTCAGCCGCCGACGATCTCCCGCATGAGGCGGGCGGCCTCCGACGGGGTCTTGCCGACCTTCACGCCGGCGGCCTCGAGGGCCTCCTGCTTGGCAGCGGCCGTGCCGGCCGAGCCGGAGACGATGGCGCCGGCGTGGCCCATCGTCTTGCCCTCGGGGGCGGTGAAGCCGGCGACGTAGCCGACGACCGGCTTGGTCACGTTGGCCTTGATGAAGTCCGCGGCGCGCTCCTCGGCGTCGCCGCCGATCTCGCCGATCATCACGATCGCCTCGGTCTCCGGGTCCTCCTGGAACGCCTGGAGGCAGTCGATGTGGGTCGTCCCGATGACCGGGTCACCGCCGATGCCGACGGCGGTGGAGAAGCCGATGTCCCGGAGCTCGTACATCATCTGGTAGGTCAGCGTGCCGGACTTGCTGACCAGCCCGATCTTGCCGGCCTGGGTGATGTTCGCCGGGATGATGCCGGCGTTGGACCGCCCGGGGCTGATCAGGCCGGGGCAGTTCGGGCCGATGATCCGGGTCGAGCCGCCCTGGGCGTGCGCCCAGAAGTAGGTCGAGTCGTGCACCGGGATGCCCTCGGTGATGACCACGGCCATCCCGATCTGGGCGTCGACGGCCTCGAGGACGGCGTCCTTGGCGAACTTCGGCGGCACGAAGACGACGGTGACGTCGGCCCCGGTCTCCTTCATCGCGTCGGCGACGGAGCCGAAGACGGGGACGGTCGTGCCGTCGAAGTCGACGGACTGGCCAGCCTTGCTGGGGTTCACGCCACCGACGACGGCGGTGCCGGAGGCGAGCATCCGCGCAGTGTGCTTGCGGCCCTCGGATCCGGTGATGCCCTGGACGATGACCTTGCTGTTCTCGGTGAGAAAGATCGACATCTGTCTGGTGTCCTGTTCGAAGCGGGGCGGTCAGGAAGCGGCGAGCTCGGCGGCGCGGCGGGCGGCGCCGTCCATGGTGTCGACCACGGTCACCAGGGGGTGGGCGGCCTCGGCGAGGATCCGCCGGCCCTCCTCCACGTTGTTGCCGTCCAGCCGCACGACCAGCGGCTTGGTGGCCTCGTCGCCGAGCAGGCCCAGCGCCGAGACGATGCCGTCGGCGACGGCGTCGCAGGCGGTGATCCCGCCGAAGACGTTGACGAAGACGCTCTTCACGGCCGGGTCGGACAGGATGACGCCCAGCCCGTCGGCCATCACCTGGGCGGAGGCGCCACCGCCGATGTCCAGGAAGTTGGCCGGGCGGACGCCGCCGAACTCCTCGCCGGCGTAGGCGACGACGTCCAGCGTGCTCATGACCAGGCCGGCGCCGTTGCCGATGATGCCGACCTGGCCGTCCAGCTTGACGTAGTTGAGGCCCTTCTCCTTGGCCGCGGCCTCCAGCGGGTCGGCGGCGGCGGAGTCCTCGAGGGCGTCGTGCTCGCCGTGCCGGAAGGAGGCGTTCTCGTCCAGGGTGACCTTGGCGTCCAGGGCGAGCACGGTGCCGTCGGGCGCCTTGGCCAGCGGGTTGATCTCGACCAGGGTGGCGTCCTCCTTGCTGAAGACGTCCCACAGCTGGACGGCGATGGCGATCACCTGGTCGCGGACCTCGGCCGGGAAGCCGGCGGCGTCGACGATCTCGGCGGCCTTCTGGGCGTCGACACCGATCGAGGCGTCGACGGGGACCCGGGCCAGCGCCTCCGGGCGCTCGACGGCGAGCGTCTCGATCTCCACGCCGCCCTCGACCGAGGCCATGGCGAGGAAGGTGCGGTTGGAGCGGTCGAGCAGGTAGGAGAAGTAGTACTCCTCGGCGATGTCGCTGGCCTGGGCGACCATCACCCGGTGGGTGATGTGCCCCTTGATGTCCAGCCCGAGGATGTCCTGGGCCCGCGCCTTGGCGGCCTCAGGGTCGTCGGCCAGCTTCACGCCGCCGGCCTTCCCGCGGCCGCCGACCTTCACCTGCGCCTTCACGACGACCGGGGCGGAGATCTCGCGGGCGATCGCCTCCGCCTCCTCGGGCGTCTCGGCTACGCCGCCGGGGAGCACGGGCACGCCGTGCGAGGCCAACAGGTCACGGGCCTGGTACTCGAAGAGATCCACGAGCAAGGACCGTAGCCCGCCACCGGGGCGCCCGCGTCAGGTGCCCTCCGACCGAGGGGGACGTCTCACCCGTCTCTTCCGCTGAGCGGGTGCCGGACGAGGCGGTCAGGCCTCGGCGGAGACGCCCACGTGGTCCCGGACCCAGCCCACGATCTCCTCGGTGTTCGCGCCCGGGGTGAACACCCGGGCCACCCCGAGCTGGGCCAGCTCGGGCAGGTCGGCGTCGGGGATGATCCCGCCCCCGAAGACGACGACGTCGTCGACGTCCCGCTCGCGGAGCAGCTCGGCGAGCCGCCGGAACAGCGTCATGTGGGCGCCGGAGAGCACCGAGAGGCCGACCGCGTCGGCGTCCTCCTGGACGACGGTGTCCACGATCTGCTCCGGCGTCTGGTGCAGCCCGGTGTAGACGACCTCCATGCCGGCGTCGCGGAGCGCCCGGGCCACGATCTTGGCGCCCCGGTCATGGCCGTCGAGGCCCGGCTTGGCGATCACGACTCGAATGCGCTCAGCTGCCACGACCGCGACTCTAGGGGCGCGAGGGTGGTCCACGTCACCCCCGAGCGGGGGAACCGCGCCGCCAGCGCCAGGCCAGCAGCGTGAGCCCCACCGCGCCGAGGGCCAGCACCAGCAGGCCGGCGCCCGGCACGGTCCACTCCAGGTCGGGACTGGACCAGGCGTCGCGGAGCCCGGTCAGCGCGCTGTCCAGCAGGAAGACGGCGACGGCGAGCAGGCCGCCGACGGCGGCGAGCCGGGGCCGCAACGACGGCGCGACGACGGCGGACAGCACGAGTGCGCCGGCCAGCAGCAGCCCGCCCAGCAGTGCCAGCCCCGGCCGCTCCAACAGTGCCTGCGGCCCCTCCTGGTCCACGACGACCTCCAGCCCGGTCAACGGGTCGGTCACCACCCGGTCCGGGACGTCGGCCGCCGGCAGCGCCAGGGCCATCACCGCTGCGACGCCGAGGAGCGCCGCCGAGCCGGCGAGCACCGGCCGCAGCGGGTCCAGCGCCCCGCCGTCCTCCATCACGGTGCGGCTCCAGGCGGCGAAGGCGGTCAGGCCGGCGAGGACGGCGAGGCTCAGGGCGAGGACCCCGAGCACCCAGCCGGTGGCGGTCTCCACCGAGCTGGTGAGCACCAGCTCGCCGGCCAGCACCTCGACCGCCGGCCGGGTGGTCGACCCCTGCCCCCGGTGGAGCTCGATGAGCAGCCGGCCCACGGCCAGCGCACCGGTGACCGCCGCGTAGGCCAGGCCGAGTCGAGGCACCCGCCCGAGAGCCAGCCCGGCGCCCACGGCGATCGAGGCGACCGGCGCCACGAGGGAGACGACGGCGTCCAGCGCCCCCTGCACCGGGGTCACCGCGATCCCCCCGACCACGAGGTAGGTCGGGAAGACCGCCGCTGCGCCGGCCAGTCCGGCGAGCAGGAGCAGCACCCCGCAGATCCGGGCCAGCACCGGGACCGCTCCGACGACGAGCTGGTCGGGGCCGGAGGTGGACGGCGCGGTGGCACCGGCCCGGGAGCCTCCGGAGCGGCGGGCCGCGGGGGTGCGCGCGGCGGCAGGCCGGCCTGGCTCGCCGGTGCGGGCGGGGTCGCGGTCACGGGCGGGCACTGGGGTTCTCCTCCGGATCGAGCTCTCTGGCCGCGAGCGCGTGTCGCGTGACAGTTGTGTGACGTTCAACACAACGGGGCATTACGGTCCCCTGCACCGAGCACACCACTGCTCATGGCGCGCCGCCCGGCGCGGTGCCGAGGCGGACGGGAGGGGGAACGGCGTGCACGAGCCCGTCCTGCCCTCCGCACCAGCCTGGCACGCCCCGCGCGCGGGAGCACGGAGCGACGTCCCCGCGGCGCCGACACCCCCGCGCCGCACCGGCCTCCGGCGACTGGTCTCCCCGGGTGCGCTCACCGGCAGCCTCACCGAGCTGGCGTGGGTCGGCGCTCACACCCTGCTCTACCCCCTGGGCACCCGCACCGAGCGGCTGCGCCCGGACGGGAGCTACCGCCCCGGCGCGCAGCCCGCCGCCGTCCGCGCCCTGTTCGCCGCCGACCCCCTCGCGGCCCGGATCCCCGTCGTGCTGGTCCACGGGCTGATCGACAACCGGTCGGTGTTCACGGTGATGCGCCGCAGCCTCCGCCGGCGCGGCTTCGCCCAGGTCTGCACGTGGAACTACAGCCCGCTCCTGCGCGACGTGGAGAGCGCCGCCGAGGCACTGGGCCAGCACATCGAGGAGGTCTGCCGGGCGACCGGCCACGACCGGGTGCACGTGGTCGGTCACAGTCTCGGCGGGCTGGTCGCCCGGTACCTCGTGCAGCGCCTGGGCGGCGATGCGCGGGTGGAGTCCCTGGTGACCCTCGGGACGCCGCACGGCGGGAGCCGGTGGGCGCACGTCCTGCCCACCCGCCTGGTGCGCCAGCTGCGGCCGGGGTCGGACCTGTTCCAGGAGCTCGCCGCCCCGGCGCCGCAGTGCCGCACCCGCGTGACGGCGGTCTACAGCGACCTGGACCAGATGGTCGTGCCGTCGTCGGCCGGGCGATGCGAGCACCCCGATCTCCGGGCCCGCAACGTGCTCGTGCCGGGCGTCGGGCACATGTCGCTGCCGATCCACCGGGGCGTGGTCGACGAGGTCGCCGCGACCCTGGCCGGCCTGCGCAGCGCCGAGGCGGACCCTCCCGCCGCTGCCGCCTGACCACGACGACAACACCTGCCAAGTGCGGGTGTCGTCACTCATCGTTTGTGGTGTCGACACGCGCTGTCAGATCGTTGAACCACCCATCGCCCCTCCGTAGCGTCGCGAATGACACCGATGGGATTTCCACCGGCGTCACCGAACCGCAGTGCCAGCACCCGCCGCCCCGCGCGGCCCGCTGGTGCTCGACGACGCCCGGCTCCCCGCGGCGTGCTGCCCGGGAGGTGCCCGTTGTCCCGTATGCGAACACTCGTGGGCCGCACGCAGTCCGAGATCGCCCCCACCGACCCGTCCGGCGACTGGGCCGACGACTTCGACGGCGACTGGGACTGGGACCGCGAGTGGGCGGCCACCCAGGACGCCGACCCGAGCACCGCCGCCCGCGCCACGGCCGGACCCGACGAGACCCCCGCGAGCCCCCCGGACGACGTCGCACGACGCGCGTTCCCCCGCCCGCCACGGCGCCGGGCACCCGCGCTGCTGGCCGTCGCCGTCGCCGGCGCCCTGGCGACCTCGCTGCTGGGCGGACTCAGTGACCCGGAGCCCGCCCCGGTGGCCTCTGGGGTGGACTACGGGCTGGGTCTGGCCGATGCCAGCTTCGCCGGCGGCGTGGACGTCGAGGGCGCGCGCGGGGAGATCAGCCAGGCGGAGGCCCAGGCACGGCTGAGCGAGATCGCCGCCTCCCGGGCCGCCCGCGAACCGGACTTCGTCGTCCCCACCGCCGGGCGGCTGACCACCTGCTTCTGCCAGCGCTGGGGCACCATGCACTGGGGTCTCGACCTCGCTGCCCCGCTCGGCACCCCGATCTTCGCTGCCGCCGACGGGGTCGTGCTGCGCGCCGGCCCGGCGTCGGGCTACGGCAACGCCGTGTACATCCAGGACGCCGACGGGAACGTCCAGATCTACGGGCACATGCGCTACTACGACGTGGCGGCCGGCGACGTCGTCTCGGCCGGCGAGCAGATCGCCAAGGTCGGCAACCAGGGCCAGTCGACCGGGCCGCACCTGCACTTCGAGATCCACCGCGGTGGGATGAACGGCAAGCCGATCGACCCCGAGGACTGGCTCGCCGAGCGGGGCCTGTCCGTCGGCTGAGGCACCGCCGACGTCCCTACGCTGCCGGGCATGACCGCCCCGACTCCGTACCTGCACCTGCCCGGTACCGCGCGTGAGGCGCTGGCCTCCTACGCGGCCGTCTTCGGCTGCGGGTTCGCCGCGCACTCCTTCGCCGACTTCGGGCGCGAGGACGGCCCGGCCGACGCCGTGGCCCACGGGTACCTGGTGGACTCACCGGTCGCCCTGTTCGCCGCCGACGCGGCCGGCGACGAGCAGGCCTTCCGGTCTGCGGGACTGATGTGGTCGCTGCTGGGGGTCGCCGCCCCGGCCACCCTGCGCAGGTGGTTCACCGGCCTGTCGGTGGGTGGGCGGGTCGTGGAGGACCTGCAGCGGCGCCCCTGGGGCGCCTCCGACGGCCAGGTGGTCGACCGCTTCGGCGTCCACTGGCTGATCGGCTTCGAGGGCGACGAACAGCCCTGACCCACGGGCCCCTTGCAGCGGGGACGCGCCTCAGAGCTTGACGAGCGGGGCGTACCGCAGCACGAGCCGTTTGGTGCCGCCGGAGCCGAAGTCGACCGTGGCCTGCGCCTTGTCACCGGCGCCGTTGATCTCGACCACCGTGCCGAGCCCGAAGGCGTCGTGGCTGACCCGGTCGCCGACGTCGACGCTGATCACCGCCCGGTTGCCCGCACCGCCGCGCAGGCCCCCGGTCGACAACCCGGTCGAGGCGACCCGGGCCTGGGCAGAGCTCATCGGCTTGCTGGGCGCCGGCTCCAGCCGCTCCCAGTGGACGGCGTCGGACGGCAGCTCGTCGAGGAACCGGGACGGCGGGTTGTAGGCCGGCTGCCCCCAGCTGGTGCGCACGGTCGCCCGGGAGAGGAACAGCCGCTGCCGCGCCCGGGTGATGCCCACGTAGGCCAGCCGCCGCTCCTCCTCCAGCTCCCGCGGGTCACCGAGGGCCCGCAGGTGCGGGAACACGCCGTCCTCCAGACCGGTGAGGAAGACCACCGGGAACTCCAGGCCCTTGGCGGTGTGCAGGGTCATCAGGGTGACCACGCCGGCCTCGTCGCCGCTGACCGGGATCTGGTCGGCGTCGGCGACCAGCGAGACCTGCTCGAGGAACTCGGTGACGGTGCCGCCGGGGTTGGCCGCCTCGAACTCGGCGGCCACCGAGATGAGCTCGTTGAGGTTGTCGACCCGTCCCTCGTCCTGCGGGTCGGTGCTGGCCTCCAGCTCGGCGAGGTAGCCGGTGCGGTCCAGCACGCTCTCCAGCAGCGCCGCCGGGCCCGAGCCGGTCTCGACCAGCTGCTCGAACTCCTCCAGCAGCGCGACGAACTCCTGGATCGCCTTGAGCGACCGGGTGGCCAGGTCACCGACCTCCGAGCACCGGCGCAGCGCGCTGGCGAACGGGATCCGCTCGCGGTCGGCGAACCGCTCGACGCACGCCTCGGCCCGCTCGCCGATGCCGCGCTTGGGGGTGTTCAGCACCCGCCGCAGGCTCACCACGTCGGCCGGGTTCGCGACCACCTTGAGGTAGGCGACCGCGTCCCGGACCTCCCGGCGCTCGTAGAAGCGCACCCCGCCGACGACCTTGTAGGGCATGCCGACCCGGATGAACACCTCCTCGAACACCCGGGAGGCGTTGTTGGTGCGGTAGAAGATCGCGATGTCCTTGGGTTGCGCCTTGCCCTCGTCGGTGAGGGCGTCGATCTGCTCGGCGACCCAGGCCGCCTCGTCGTGCTCGTTGTCGGCGACGTAGCCCTCGATCAGCTCGCCGTCCCCGGCGTCGGACCAGAGGTTCTTCGGCCGGCGGGCGGTGTTGCGGGCGATCACCTGGTTGGCCGCGCGCAGGATGCGCTGGGTGGAGCGGTAGTTCTGCTCCAGCACGATGGTCGTGGCGTCGGGGTAGTCGCGCTCGAACTCGTCGATGTTCCGGATCGTCGCGCCGCGGAAGGCGTAGATCGACTGGTCGGCGTCCCCGACCACGCACAGCTCGGCCGGTGGCACCGGGCCACCGTGCGTGCCGACCAGCTCGCGGACCAGCACGTACTGGGCGTGGTTGGTGTCCTGGTACTCGTCGACCAGCACGTGCCGGAACCGGCGGCGGTAGTGCTCGGCCACGTCGGGGAAGGCCTGGAGCAGGTGCACCGTGGTCATGATCAGGTCGTCGAAGTCCATCGCGTGCGCCTCGCGCAGCCGCCGCTGGTAGAGGGTGTACGCCTCCTTCAGCACCTTCTCCGGCGCCGTCTGCGGGGCGTAGGACTCCTCGTCCACGAGCTCGTTCTTCAGGTTCGAGACCTGGTTGGCCAGGCTGCGACCGGGATACCGCTTGGCGTCGAGGTCCAGGTCGCGGGCGACCATCGTCATCAGCCGGACCGAGTCGCCCTGGTCGTAGATGGTGAACGAGCTCTTCATGCCGAGCTTGGCGGCCTCGGCGCGCAGGATGCGCACGCACATCGAGTGGAACGTGGACACCCACATCGCCCGGGCCCGCGGGCCGACGAGGGCGGCGACGCGCTCCTTCATCTCGCCGGCGGCCTTGTTGGTGAAGGTGATCGCCATGATCTCGCCGGGCTGCACGCCGCGGGCACCGAGCAGGTAGGCGATGCGGTGGGTGAGCACCCGCGTCTTGCCCGACCCGGCGCCGGCGACGATGAGCAGCGGACTGCCCTCGTGCACCGTGGCCTCCCGCTGCGGGCCGTTCAGGCCGGCGAGCATCCGGTCGAGCTCGCGGCCGATCTGGCCGGAGGTCTGCCGGGTGAGCGCGGCGGTGCCGGGGAGGGTGTGCTGGGGGCTGTTCATGACCCCGCCACTCTAAGCCGGGGCACCGACAGCTCCGGGGGTCCCGCGTGTCGCCCCGGGACGGCGTGACCTGGCCACGCGGTCGGCGGTGTGACAGACTCCTCGGCGTGCTGACGCATCGCGAGTTTTCCTACGGCCACCGGGTTCCGGTGTCCGTACTCGCTGGCTGATCAGCCACCGCACACGACGCCCCGGGCCCAAGGCCCCGGGGCGTTTTCTGTGTCCCGGGTCCGATGGCCTCATCCCCGCCCCGGAGGACCCGATGAGCAGCACCCTCTCCCCCAGCGTCCCCACCGAGGACCCTGCCGACCCGGCCGAGCACATCGACGCACTGCGCGCCGAGATCGACGCCTGCGACGCGCAGATCATCGAGCTGGTCCAGCGTCGGCTGGCCGTCTCCCGGGAGATCGGCGCGCTGCGCACCGCCTCGGGCGGCATGCGGCTGTCGCTGTCCCGCGAGCAGCGGGTGCTCGCCCGCTTCCGCGACGCCCTCGGCCCGGACGGCTCGACCCTCGGGATGATGCTGCTGCGCCAGGGCCGCGGCCGGCTCTGACCCCACCGGTCCCCCGATCGGGTTGAGCCCCGCGCGGGATGCTCAACGACCGGTCGCGCACGACCGATCCAGGTGGGGTGAGACCTCCTCCCGCCGAGTCCCGCGCGATGCGGTGGCTGCGCGGTGACGCACAGGACCGGACCCGGTTCGCCGACATGTACCTGCGTTTCCGGCGCCCGTACGTGTTCGGCGGCGCGGTCTCGGTGGCCAAGGTCGTCGGTGTCCCCTGGTTCGGCCTGCCGCTGGTCGCCCTCTTCCTCGCCGGGGGGCTGACCATGGTCGGCGCCGTGGTGGTCCAGCGCCGGCTGCGACGCCCGTCGGAGCCGGTGGTCGCCGCCGCCGTCCTGCTGCTCCAGCTGAACCTGGCCGTCGTGGTCCTGCTCACCGGCGGGGCCACCAGCCCCTACCTGGTCCTGCTGACCATCCCGCTGTTCAGCCAGGCGGTGTGCTTCCGCCCACCGGTGCTGGCCACCGGCGCGGCGCTCACCTTCCTGTTCGCCGGACTCGCCGTGCTCTTCGCCGACACCTTGCCAGCCGTCCCCGCCGCCCCGAGCACGGTCGGCCTCGTCGCATTCGGCACCGTGCTCCTCTGCCTGACGACGGCAGCCCGGTACCTGGCGTCCGCGGACCTGCACTCGCGCGACGGGGCCGTGCTCGATCCCATGACCGGGCTGTACAACCGGCTGACCCTCGCCGACAGGTTCGTCCAGGCCCAGGAGCGAGAAGCCGCCACCGGTGGGTCGCTCGCCCTGGTGATGTGCGACGTCGACCACTTCAAGTCCGTCAACGACACGTACGGGCACGCGCGCGGCGATGCCGTCCTGCAGGAGCTGGCCGACCGGCTGCGCACCGGCCTGCGCAGCACCGACGTCGCCTATCGGATCGGCGGAGAGGAGTTCGTCGTCCTGCTCCCCGGCCGGGACGCCGCCGGTGCACAACGGGTCGCCGAGCGGATGCGGGCGGCGGTCGCCGACACCCCGGTGGCCGGGCTCCGGGTCACCGTCTCCGCCGGCGCGGTGAGCGCTCCCGCTGCGCAGGCCTCGCTGCCTGAGCTGCTGTGGGCGGCCGATGCGGCGCTCTACGCGGCGAAGGACGCCGGACGCAACCGGGTCGTCACCGGCGTCCCCGGCCAGCGCCTGGTCATCCCGCCGCACCCCGCTGCCGCGCACCCCCTCCTGGTGCCACCACTGACCTGATCCGACCGGCTCCAGGAGACCAGCTCATCCGGCTGACCCCGCGGACACAGGACGAGCCACCTAGGCTGCGCCGGGTGATGTCGCTGTGATGCCCGTTCCCCAGCACCCGGCCGAACACGTCGAGCGCGCCCTGTGCGTGCTCGCCCACCCCGACGACGTCGACTTCGGCAGCGCCGGCACGGTCGCCACGTGGACGGCGGCGGGCACCGAGGTCACCTACTGCATGGTGACCGACGGGGACGCCGGGGGCTTCGACGAGACCCCGCGCGACCAGATGGGCCCGTTGCGCCGCGAGGAGCAGCGAGCCGCGGCCGCGGCGGTCGGTGTCACGGACGTCCGGTTCCTCGGGTACCCGGACGGACGGCTCGAGCCCACCCTGGACCTGCGCCGCGACATCAGCCGGGTGATCCGCCAGGTGCGGCCGCAGCGGGTGCTCACCAGCTCACCCGAGCGCTTCTGGGAGCGGATCGGCGCCAGCCACCCCGACCACATGACCGTGGGCGAGTCCACGTTGCGCGCGGTGTACCCCGACGCCCGCAACCCCTTCGCCTTCCCCGAGCTGCTGGCCGATGAGGGCCTGGACGCCTGGACGGTGTCGGAGGTGTGGCTGGGCGGCGGCCCCCGCTCGGACCACGCCGTGGACGTGACCGACGTGCTCGACCGCAAGCTCGCCGCGCTGCGCTCGCACGTCAGCCAGGTCTCGCACTGGCCCGAGGGCCAGTTGGCGGAGTTCCTGACCGGCTGGATGCGGCAGAACGCGCGTGCCCACGGCCTGCCCGACGACCGCCTCGCCGAAGCGTTCCAGATCGTGCACACAGCGTGACCGACACCGGTTCGGACACCGGCCTGGAACGTGCCGGACTCCTGGCCACACAGCAGTAACACAGCTCACGTACACCTCTTCCGGTCCGCCCCCTCCGGCACCGGGAGAACACGATGACCGACGCACCCCACGAGCAACCGGAGCCGGCGACCGCCGCCGCACTGCTGGAGCGCGGGCTCGGCCGCCGCGCCTTCGTCCAGGCCGCTCTCGCCACGAGCGCCGTCATGGCCAGCGGCGTCGCCACGGCATCGCCGGCCGCCGCGACCGGGCGGTACCGGGGCAAGCTGCCCCGGCAGGTCCTCCAGCCGGGCACCGGCCCCATCGACGGGGACGTGTACCTGCCCTCCCGCGTCGACGAGGTCTACTGGGGCTACCTGCCCCGCACCACCGACGCACCGGTCGCCCGGATGCGTTCCGGGCAGACGATCACCATCGACACGGTGAGCCACGAGGGGCTGCTGGAGGACCAGGGCCGCGACCCGGCGGCGTGGTTCGCCGCCCAGGGAGTCCCCCGCGAGCACGTGCTGGACGACGCCGTCGCCATCGCGGCCGGTTACGGCCGGCACCCGCGGGACTTCGACGTCGACGGCCCGCACGTGGTCACCGGCCCGGTGTACGTCGAGGGAGCGGCCCCCGGTGACGTGCTGAAGATCGAGCCGTTGTCGGCCTGGCCCCGGGTGCCGTACGGCGTCATCTCCAGCCGGCACGGCAAGGGCGCGCTCGCCGTCCAGTTCTCCCCCGACGCCGGGATCAGCCCCGCCGAGACGATGCCGCAGACGCCGGACGGCCGTGCCACCGGGGACCCGGCCCAGTACGGCAACGTCTCGGTCTTCACCCCGGTCCGCCTGGGACGTCGCGGCATCCCCACCGCCCACCTCCCGGTGGGCACGAGCGGCGAGGTCAGCTGGCCGCTGGACCCCTTCGCCGGGCTGATGGCGGTCGCCACGGTCGGCGACGCCCCGCAGCTCAACGACCCGTTGGTGAACTCGATCCCGCCGACCGTCGGCGGCGGCAACATCGACGTGAAGCACCTCAACGTCGGGTCCGCCTTCTACGTGCCGGTGGTCGCCGAGGGCGCCCTGTTCTCCACCGGCGACCCGCACATGTCGATGGGCAACGGCGAGGTGGCCCTCACCGCGATGGAGGGGTCGCTCCGGATCACCTACCGGCTCACCGTCTGCCGCCCGGGGTCCGGCGACGCGCCGTCGGTCGCCTTCCGGTACCCCTTCGGGGAGACGCCGGACGCCTGGGTGCCGATCGGCCTCTCCGACCCCGACGGTTCCCGCAACGGGCAGGGCAGTGACCTGGACGTCGCCAGCCGGCGGGCCGTGGTCAACGCGCTGGACTTCCTGCAGCACGACCTCGGCATGGACCGGGCGGTCGCCTACGCCTACCTGTCGGCGGCCGCGGACTTCGAGGTGTCCCAGGTGGTGGACCGCACCGTCGGGGTGCACGGCGTGATCCAGAAGAGCCACTTCCGCTGACGGAGGCCCCCGTCCTCGCGCGCCCGGGGGCGAGCCGCGGGGCGGGGCCTCACAGCAGGCGGTTCGTGGCCGCCCAGCGGGTGAGCTCGTTGCGGTTGGACAGCTGCAGCTTGCGCAGCACGTTGGAGGCGTGCGACTCCACCGTCTTCACCGAGATGAACAGCCGCCCGCCGATCTCGCGGTAGGTGTAGCCGCGGGCCAGCAGCTGCATCACCTCACGCTCGCGCGCCGACAGCAGGTCCAGGCCCGGGTCGGTGGCCGGGTCCTCGGCGGGGACCGGTGCGGCGGGGCCGGCGGAGAAGGCGTCCAGCACGAAGCCGGCCAGCCGGGGGCTGAAGACGACGTCGTCCTCGGCGACCCGGCGCACCGCGTCGCGCAGGTCGACCCCGGAGATCGTCTTGGTGACGTACCCGCGGGCCCCGGCCCGGATGACGGCGATGACGTCCTCGGCGGCGTCGGAGACCGACAGCGCCAGCCACCGGGTCTCGGGCAGCTCCGTGCGCAGCGACTCGAGGACGGCGTGGCCACCCCCGCCGGGCAGGTGCACGTCGAGCAGGACGACGTCCGGTGTGCTGGCCCGGATGCCGGTCACCGCGGTCGGGACGTCGGCTGCCTCGCCGACCACCTCGACCTCCTCGCCCAGCTCGGCGCGCACGCCGGCGCGGACCATCGCGTGGTCGTCGACGAGGAAGACCCGGGTGCGGTTCACAGCGACGCCTCCATCTGCGCACGTGGGAGGCAGAGCTCCACCTCGGTCCCCTCTCCCGGCGCGGACCGCACCGTCGCCGTGCCGTCCAGCCGGGTCAGCCGCCCCACCACCGAGTCGCGCAGTCCGCGCCGGTCGCCCGGCACGGCGGCGGGGTCGAACCCGGTCCCGCGGTCCCGGACGAAGACCGTCACCGAGCCCGGCGTCACCTCGCTGTACAGCGAGACCGACGACGCCCCCGAGTGCTTCGCCGCGTTGACCACCGCCTCCCGGGCGGCCTGGCCGAGAGTGGCGACCGCGTCGTCGACGGGCAGGTCACCGACGACGACGGGCTCGACGGTGACGGCGTGGTCGGCCTCCACCTCGGCCACCAGCCGGGCGACCAGCCCGGCCCAGGTGCCGCCGGTGGCGACGGTCGGCTCGTACAGCCAGGCCCGCAGCTCCCGCTCCTGGCTGCGGGCCAGGCGGTTCACCACCGTGGGGTCGGCCGCGTGCCGCTGGATCAGCGCGAGGGTCTGCAGCACCGAGTCGTGCAGGTGGGCGGCGACCGCGGCACGCTCCTCGGAGCGGATCCGGGCAGCCCGCTCGGTCGCGCGCTGGTCCAGCAGCCGGCGCCACAGCGGGGCGGTCGCCAGCGTCAGGCCGACCAGGATCACCACGGTGGCGGTGAAGCCGTTGCGCGCGTTGGCCAGCTGCCCGGTGGTGGCCAGCAGCAGCACCACCCCGACCACGCCGACGACGACGCCGGCGGCCAGCCCCCAGCGACTGGCGCTTCGGGAGAGCGAGGCGTCGGTCTCGGTCTGCCGCCAGATCAGCGCCAGCCCGATCCCGGCGAGCACCAGCGGCAGGACGACGTCGTAGCCGCCGAAGGTGAGCAGCTGGGAGACCAGCCCGAAGACGACGAAGGACAGCAGCGCCAGCAGGATCATCTGGCGGCGGCTGGGGCGCTGCCCGATCACGGCAGTCGGGTCGTCCTCCCCGGACGGGTCGGCGACCGGCATGGTCAGCCAGAGCAGCGCATAGGCGACGACGCCGACCCCGGTGAACGCCAGCCCGACCACGACGACCCGCACCACGAGCGGGTCCAGGCGCAGGTGTGCGGCGGTGCCGGCGACCACCCCGGCCAGCAGCCGGTCGCCGGCCGGCCGCGCCAGCGGGGGACGGGCCGGGCGGCCGTCGGGGAGCCGAGCCGCGGCCGGGGCGGGATGCCCGGCCGTCGGCGCGGTGCTGGTGGTCACGACACCGATGGTGTCACCGTCCCCGCGCCACGCACACCGGTGATCACCCGGAGGCAGGGCGACCGTCGCGGATCAGGGTCGGTCCAGGGGGTTCCCTGATACCGCGAGGCGATCGGAGTCGGCAGGCTCGTGGCATGACCTCAGCACTCCCTCCCTCCGCCCCGCCCCCGGCGGCCGAGCAGCCACCGGGCTCGTGGCCGCCTCCGCCGCCACCGGGCCCGGTGGCGCGTCCGCCGCTGCGCCGCAGCCGCACGGACCGGGTGATCGGCGGCGTCGCCGGCGGCCTGGCCGACTACACCGGTGTGGACGCCCTGCTGTGGCGGGTGGGCGCCATCGCGCTGACCCTCGCCGGCGGCAGCGGCCTGATCATCTACGTGCTGCTGTGGCTGCTCATGCCGGCCGCCCCCGCGGCGCCGCCCGGCCAGCCCGGTGTCCCGGACCGGGCCCGCACCGGCCCGCGTTCGCCGGTGCCCGGCGTGACGGTCGCGGCGCTGCTGATCATCGCCGGCATCGCGGTGCTGCTGGACCAGTTCACCGACGTGGAGCTGGGCGCCCGCGGCGTCCTGGGCATCGCCCTCCTCGTCGTCGGCGTCGGCCTGGTGGTCGGCGCGCTGACCGGGATCGGCCGGGGCGCCAAGGGCGGGCTCATCGGGCTGGGCCTGGTGCTCTCCGTGGCGCTGGCGATCGCCTCGACCGTCGACGTCCCGTCCGGCGGGATGGGCGACCGCACCTGGCGGCCGACGTCGGCCGCCGCCGTGCAGTCGGACTACGAGAACGGCGCCGGCGACCTGCTGCTGGACCTGCGCGACGTCGACCTCGACGACCTGGACTCCCCGATCACCACCCGGATCGAGTCCGGGATCGGCGACATCGAGGTGATCGTGCCCTTCTCCGCCGACGTGGAGCTGGACGTCGTCCAGGGGATCGGCGAGACCGACCTGTTCGGCGACAGCGTGACGAGCGGCTTCTTCCCCGGTGTGGGGACGGACGAGTGGTCCGGGGACTCCGAGCCGGAGTTCGAGATCATGATCGACTCCGGACTGGGCGACGTGGAGGTGTCCCGTGGCTGAGCACGACCCCTACGGACGGCAGGACACCGAGGTGTTCCCACAGGGCACGACCGGCAGCTCCACCGACTCCCCCAGCGACTCCTCCGACCGCCGACGCGACATCGACCCGGGGGCACTGGTGGCCGGGGTGCTGTTCATCCTGGTGGCGGTGCTGCTGATGGCCGGGGTGGACCTGGACCTCGCCTGGTTCGGCGGCGGCATCGCCTGGGTCATCCTGGTCGGGGCCGGGGTCGCGCTGCTGGTCAACGAGTGGCGCAAGGCCCGCCGCCGGGGCTGAGATCAGCGGTGGCCGGGCCCGGGGGACGCCCCCGGCCCCGGCCACTCAGCGCGTGATGACCGCCAGGGCCACGGTGCCGAGGTAGATCAGCGGCAGCAGGATGCCCTCGAAGCCGATCCCCTTGCGCTCGCGCATCACCAGCCCGGTCGCCAGCACGACGGTCATCAGGATCGTGCCGCCGAGCAGGACCAGGCTGATCTCACCGGCGTCGCGGTAGACCGGCCCCTCCAGGTAGGCGATGTCGGCCACCGGGATCATCAGGGTGTCGAAGACGTTCCCGCCGATGATGTTGCCGATGCCCAGGGTCAGCGCCCCCATCCGCACCGCGGTGATCAGCACGACGAGCTCGGGCAGCGAGGTGACCGCCGTGGTCAGGGTGAAGCCGACGACGCCGCTGGGCAGCCCGGTCGCCTGGACGACACCCAGTCCTGCCTGGCCGATCACCCAGCCGGCGACGCCGACGACCAGCGCCAGCGACGCGAGCCGGCCCCACAGCCGACGGGTCGAGGCGTCGGTGCCGTCGGGTTCGACGTCCTCGACCGTGGCCGAGGTCTGGATGGGTTGCCACATGGGGTGGTCGTGCATCCGCCGGAGCAGGACCAGCCCGTAGCCGTAGAGCAGCGGGATGAGCAGGGTCACCGGGTGGATCCAGCCCCACTGCAACGTGGGGGTGGCGTAGGCGACCACCGGCAGGGACAGCATCCCGACCAGGAGCAGCGCCTGCAGCACGTTCTCCAGTGAGGCGGCGGCGTGCTCGAGGTTGGCCCGGCGGTAGACCAGGTCGGCGATGGCCAGCCAGACCGTCTGCACCGCGACCCCGCCGATCGGGTTGGCCAGGCCGAACCCGGGATCGCCCTCCAGCGCGCCCGTCGCGGTGGTCACGATGCCCGGCAGGGAGGTGACCGCACCGAGCAGCAGGGCGCCACCGATCGCGTCGCCCAGCCCGGTCCGGTCGGCGAGCTCGTCGGCGGCGCGGGTCAGCCGGATGCCGGCGAAGACGATCACCGCCGCCATGGCGACGAGGGCCAGCGCGCTCGGCCAGAGTGGCCACACCCCGGCGGTCACTCCGGTACCTCCTCGCGTGGTCGATCAGATCGCCGACAACCTGATCATGAGGGCCCGGGCCCCGCCACTCGGCGCCCCCGAACAGGTGACGTGCCGGAGCGCCCCGCCCGACCTGCGCAGCGGCGTCCGGAAGAGGTGACGGCCCGGGTCAGTCTCTCGGAACTGGTGCCCGGCCCGAGCGCCGGCGAGGGCCGGTCAGGCCCCTTCCAGGGGCCCGCCCTGAGCCTGCGAGGGGTGGTGAGGGTCGGAGGTCAGCCGCTCGGCACTGGTGCCCGGCCCGAGCGCCGGCGAGGGCCGGTCAGGCCCCCTCCAGGGGCCCGCCCTGAGCCTGCGAAGGGTGGGGAGGAGGGGGTCCTTATTCCCACTCGATGGTGCCCGGCGGCTTGCTCGTCACGTCGAGCACGACCCGGTTGACCTCGGCCACCTCGTTGGTGATCCGGGTGGAGATCTTCGCCAGCACGTCGTAGGGCAGCCGGGTCCAGTCCGCGGTCATCGCGTCCTCGCTGGACACCGGGCGCAGCACCACGGGGTGGCCGTAGGTGCGCCCGTCGCCCTGCACGCCCACGCTGCGGACGTCGGCCAGCAGCACCACCGGGCACTGCCAGATCTCGGTGTCCAGGTGCGCCGCGGTGAGCTCCTCGCGGGCGATCGCGTCGGCCTGGCGCAGTACGTCCAGCCGGTCGCGGGTGACCTCGCCGATGATCCGGATGCCCAGGCCCGGGCCGGGGAAGGGCTGGCGCTGCACCAGGGTGTCGGGCAGGCCCAGCTGCCGGCCGACCTCGCGCACCTCGTCCTTGAACAGCGTGCGCAGCGGCTCGACCAGGGTGAAGGTGAGGTCCTCGGGCAGCCCGCCGACGTTGTGGTGGCTCTTGATGTTCGCCGTCCCGGTGCCGCCACCGGACTCCACCACGTCGGGGTAGAGGGTGCCCTGCACCAGGAAGTCGACGGTCTCGCCGTGCTCCTTGGCGTCGGCGATCACGTCGAGGGCAGCCTGCTCGAAGACCCGGATGAACTCCCGGCCGATGATCTTCCGCTTCGTCTCCGGGTCGCTGACCCCGGCCAGCGCGGCGAGGAACTGCTCGCTGGCGTCGACGACGCGCAGGTCGGCTCCGGTGACGGCGACGAAGTCCCGTTCGATCTGCTCGGTCTCGCCCTCCCGCATCAGCCCGTGGTCGACGTAGACGCAGGTGAGCCGGTCCCCGATGGCCCGCTGGACCAGCGCCGCGGCGACCGCGGAGTCGACCCCACCGGAGAGCCCGCAGATGGCCCGCCGGTCGCCGATCTGGGCGCGGATCGACGCCACCTGCTCGTCGACGACGTTGGCCATCGTCCAGCTCGGCTCCAGGCCGGCGATGTCGAACAGGAAGTGCTCGAGCACCGTCTGCCCGTGCGGGGTGTTCTTCACCTCGGGGTGGAACTGCACGCCGGCCAGCCGCCGGTCGACGTCCTCGAAGGCCGCGACCGGGGCGCCGGTGCTGGTGGCGGTGACGGTGAACCCGGGCGGCGCGGCGCTGACCGCGTCGCCGTGGCTCATCCACACCGACTGCTCGTTCGGCAGCTCGCCGAACAGCTGACCGGGGGTGGTCACGGTCAGCGGGGTACCGCCGTACTCCCGGTCGCCGGTGCGGGCCACGGTGCCGCCGAGGCTGGCGGCCATCGCCTGGAAGCCGTAGCAGATGCCGAAGGCCGGCACCCCCGCCTCGAAGACGGCCGGGTCGACCTTCGGGGCGTCCTCGGCGTAGACGCTGGAGGGCCCGCCGGAGAGCACGATCGCCGCCGGCTTGCGGGCCAGCAGCTCGGCGACCGGCACGTCGGAGCCGACGAGCTCGGAGTAGACCCCGGCCTCCCGGATCCGGCGGGCGATCAGCTGGGCGTACTGGGCACCGAAGTCGACGACCAGCACGGTCGGGAAGTCCATCGTGGCCGGGCTGCTGGTGGTGGGGCTGCTCATCGGGGGCGTCAGCCCACCAGGTGGCCGGGACCGGCCGCGGTCTCGCCGTTGCCACCGATCACCAGGTCGACCCGCTGGAACTCCTTGAGATCCCGGTAGCCGGTCTTGGCCATGGTGCGGCGCAGGGCACCGAAGAGGTTGGTGCGCCCGTCGGCGGCGGTGGCCGGGCCGAGCAGCACCTCCTCCAGCGAGCCGCGGGCCGTCGCCGGTGCGGACGTGCCGCCGCGGGGCAGCCGCGGGTGCGCGGCCACGGAGTCCCACCACACGCCGCCGGCCGGCGCCTCCGCGGCGGTGCGCAGCGGCTCCCCGAGCTGGACGGCGTCGGCACCACAGGCCAGCGCCCGGGCGATGGCGCCGCTGGTCTCGATCCGGCCGTTGGCGATGACGTGCACGTACCGGCCACCGGTCTCGTCGAGGTAGTCGCGGCGGGCCGCCGCTGCGTCGGCGATCGCGCTGGCCAGCGGGACGCGGATGCCCATCACGGCGTCGGCGGTGGACCAGCTGTCGGCCCCCACGCCGACGATCACGCCGGCGGCGCCGGTGCGCATCAGGTGCAGCGCGGTCTGGTAGTCCGCCGCGCCGCCGACGATCACCGGGACGTCGAGGTCGGCGATGAACTCCTTGAGGTTCAGCGCCTCCCCGGTGGTGGTCACGTGCTCGGCGGAGACGATCGTGCCCTGGATGACCAGCAGGTCGACCCCGGCGGCGAGCACGGTCGGGGCGAGCGCCACGGTGTGCTGCGGGGAGACGCGCACCGCCGTGGTCACCCCGGCGTCCCGCACCTCCTTGATCCGGGCGGCGATCAGGTCCGGCTTGACCGGCTCGGCGTAGACCTCCTGCAGCAGCGCGGTCGGCGGGCCGCTGTCGGCCCCGGCGGCGTCGCGCAGCCGGCGGTAGACGTCGGTCGGGTCGTCGTACCGGGCCCACAGGCCCTCGGCGTTGAGCACACCCAGCCCGCCGGCCTGACCGACCGCGACCGCGGTCTCCGGGCTGACCACCGCGTCGCTGGGGCTGGTGACGAGCGGGATCTCGAACCGGAAGGCGTCGATCTGCCAGGCGGTGGAGACGTCGTCGTGGTCCCGGGTGCGCCGGGAAGGGACGATCGACACCTCGTCCAGGTCGTAGCCCCGGCGGGCGAAGCGGTTCAGGCCGATCTCGACGTTGTCACGTACTGGCATGGGGTCAGCGGCCTCGGTAGTTGGGGGCTTCGACGGTCATCTGGATGTCGTGCGGGTGGCTCTCGGTGAGCCCGGCGGAGGTGATCCGGGTCAGCTGGCCGCGCTCCTGCAGGTCGGCGACGGTGGCCGCACCCGCGTAGCCCATGCCGGCACGGAGGCCGCCGACCAGCTGGTGGGCGACCCCGGACAGCGGCCCGCGGTAGGGCACCTGGCCCTCGATCCCCTCGGGCACGAGCTTGTCGTCGGAGAGGACGTCGTCGGCGAAGTAGCGGTCCCGGCTGAAGGACTGGTTGCCGCGCTTCTGCATCGCGCCGAGGGAGCCCATGCCGCGGTAGGTCTTGTACTGCTTGCCGTTCATGAAGACCAGCTCCCCCGGGGCCTCCTCGACCCCGGCGAACAGGCCGCCGATCATGACGGTGTCCGCGCCGGCGACCAGCGCCTTGACGATGTCACCGGAGTACTGCAGCCCGCCGTCGGCGATGACCGGCACCCCGGCCGGGCGGGCGGCGAGCGCGGCCTCGTAGATGGCGGTGACCTGCGGGACGCCGACCCCGGCCACCACGCGGGTGGTGCAGATCGAGCCCGGCCCGACGCCGACCTTGACCGCGTCGACCCCGGCGTCGATCAGCGCCTGCGCGCCGGCGCGGGTGGCGACGTTGCCGCCGACCACCTGCACGCCGTGGCCGACGTTCGCGAACTCCTTCTTCACCCGGGCGACCATGTCCAGCACGGCGCGCTGGTGGCCGTGGGCGGTGTCGACGACGAGCACGTCGACCCCGGCGTCCACGAGCAGGCCGGCCCGCTTGTAGGCGTCCTCGCCCACGCCGAGGGCGGCACCGACGGTCAGCCGGCCGCCGACGTCCTTGGTGGCGTTCGGGTACTGGTCGCGCTTGACGAAGTCCTTGACGGTGATCAGCCCGCGCAGCCGGCCGGCGTCGTCCACCAGCGGCAGCTTCTCGATCTTGTGCTGCTTGAGCAGCGCCAGCGCCCGATCCGGGTCGACGCCCACCGGGGCGGTGACCAGCGGCAGCGGCGTCATCACGTCGCGCACCAGCTGGTGCTGGTCGGTCTCGAAGCGCATGTCGCGGTTGGTGACCATGCCGACCAGCACGCCGTCGGCGTCGACGACCGGGGCCCCGGAGATCCGGTAGCGCGCCGACAGCGCGTCGACCTCGGCGAGGGTGTTCTCCGGGGAGCAGGTGACCGGGTTGGTGACCATGCCGGCCTCGGAGCGCTTGACCAGGTCGACCTGGCCGGCCTGGTCCTCGGCGGCGAGGTTGCGGTGCAGGACCCCGATGCCACCGGCACGGGCCATGGCGATCGCCATCCGCGACTCGGTGACGGTGTCCATCGCGGAGGAGACCAGCGGGATGGCGAGCCGGATGCCGCGGGTCAGCCGGCTGCTGGTGTCCACGTCGGTGGGCACGATGTCCGAGGCCCCGGGGACCAGCAGGACGTCGTCGTAGGTCAGCCCCAGCGGGGCGAACTTGGCCGGCAGTTCAGGGATGCGCTCGTCGGGCTGCATGTGCCGCCACCCTCTCGACTTCTTCGGTGGGAGCGCCTCGCCAGGCGCACGGGATCCCCTCACATGCTAGGCGGAGCACCGGAGGGCTCCCTCGCCCCGCTACCGTGGTCCGGCGGCCGGGCGTGCCCGGCCGACTGCTGGCTGACCAGCAGTGACCGAGGATGCCGGCCCTGGCCGGTGAGGAGGACACGTGGACGCGTGGGACGACGCATTCGGCGCGACCCCGGATCGCGACCCGGACTTCGGGGGCGAGCTCGGTTCCGGTGACCACTCGGTGCAGCCACCGCTGACCATGGAGGAACGGGCCGGGGTGCTCGACGACCTGGCCGAGCTGGAGGTCTTCCGCACGCTGCTGGAGCCCACCGGGGTCAAGGGCATCGTCGTGGACTGCCCCGACTGCGACGAGGAGCACCACGTCGACTGGGCGCTGATGCAGGCGAACCTGCGCCAGCTGCTCGACGAGGGGCAGACCGGCCGGCACGAGCCGCCGTTCGACCCCGACCCCGACGACTACGTCAGCTGGGACTACGCCAGCGGCTACGCCGACGGGGTCGCCGCCCTGGCCGAGCGCGAGGAGCCCACCGGCCGGCACGGCACCGGCGGCCGGCACGCCCGCGACGACTGACGGAGGCCCCGGAGGCTGAGCCGTCTCGTCGACCGGTGACCCGCTGAGCGACGCGGTCCACCGGTCGGCCAGGCGGCTCACCCCAGCGAGGCGCGCACCCGCCCCACGTCGCGCGGCACCGCACGGAAGAGCCGCTCGGCCGGGCCCGGGACCTCGAGCTCGCGGAGCACTCGCCGCTCCACCGCCGTCCAGCCCGGGCCGAGGTCCTCGTCGACGAGCCGGACGAACCGGATCCCGGTCGCCCGCACCAGGTCCTCCCGTCGCTTCTCGTCGAAGAGCACGTCTTCGGGGCGGCCTCCGCACGCGGGCCGGACGTACTCGACCCGGCCGTCGAACTCCACGGCCACGGCGGCGTCCTCGTACCAACCGTCCACGACCTTGACCAACCGACCGTCGATCCACAGCTCCACCTGCGGCAGGTAGGGCGGCAGTCCAGCAGCGCGGAAGCGCAGCCGCCCCTTCGTCTCCAGCCACGTCTCGGCCCTCCCGTCCGCCGCGGCCACCGCCCGGACGGCCAGCGGAGCACGGGGAGCGAACCGGTGACGATCGAGGTCGCCTGCAACTGCTCCGTGGTGACCAGGCCGCGCAGGAGTGCTGCGTCCAGCGCCGCGACCGCCGGCAGCTCCGGCCACTCCCGTGCGGTGTCGACCAGGGTCCGCGCGGGGGTCATGAGCCGGAACTGGCCGCGGACGGTGACCTCGTCGTCCGGGAGCTGCGCCTTCGCCATCACGTAGCCCGGGCCGGTGCGCCAACGGAGGGGGTCGGTCAGCCGGACGTCCGGGGACAGGCCGGTGGGCAGCGGCAGACCCCACAGCCGGGCCGCGGTCGCGTGGCTCAACGCCGCAGTCGGCCGGGCCAACGCCGTGGTCACGACCAGTGCGTCGAACTCGTGGCGCCGTCCGGCTGCGTCCGCCGCCGTCAGGTCGTCCGCGGTGACGAACAGGCCACGACGCAGCCGGACCCATGCGCCGGACCGGACCGCGGTACGGACCTCCCGCTCGGTGACGCCGGCCGCCGTCAGCTCGGCACTGCTGAACAGGCCGCTCCGAGCGTTGGCGGCGACACGGACCGGGCCAGGCAGCTGGGGAGGCACAGGTCGATCGTCGGCGGACCGACGTCCTCCCGGACCGCGTCAGGCGACACCGTGGACTGGCCGTCGTCCGGTGGACGACGGCCGGCACGGCCATGCCTCGTCCGGTAGAGCCACCTCAGCGACCGTTCGGCCGCTGCACGCCCCGGCTCACCGGTCGGTCAGGCGGCCGAGGCCCGCGCTCAGGCGTGTCTGGCCCGGTCAGCTCAGTGCATCATCCCGCGGCGGAAGCCGGTGGCCACGGCCTCGGCGCGGTCCTTGACACCCAGCTTGCGGAACAGCCGCCGCGCGTGGGTCTTGATCGTGTCCTCGGACAGGTAGAGCTCCCGGCCGATCTGGGCGTTGCTCTTGCCCTGGCTCATCCCGGTGAGCACCTGCATCTCCCGCGCGGACAGGGCGACCTGCGGCGTCTCGGGCACGGTGGAGCGCACCGTGGTCGGGGCCAGGCCGGCCAGCGGGCTGGCACCACCCCAGCCCGAGCCGGCGGGTGCGCCGGCGAACACGCCCGCCTGCTGGGGGCTGCGTGGCGCAGGGGCCAGCTGGTGGGGCAGGCGCCCGCCGTCAGGGCGCATGCCGGTACGGGACAGGCCCAGCCCGAGCTCGAGCGGGCTGGCGTCCCAGCGGAGGTACCCGCGGGCGCCGAGGGACACCGCGGCGCGCACGGTCTCCGCGTCGTCCGGTGCCCCGAGCATGAGCACCGGCAGCGCCGGGTGCGTGCGCAGGACCTGGGTGGCCACGGACAGCCCGCTGTCGGTCGCCCGCTGCGTGCCGACGAGCAGGACGTCGGGCACGCGGTTGTCCAGCCGGGCCATCAGCGACGCCGGGTCGGCGACGGCCTCGACGCGGCTGACGAACGGCAGGGCGAGCAGCCGGCCGGCGACGTCGTCCCGGACCCGGCGACGCTCGTCGAACACCCAGACGACGGATCCACCGCTGCCGTTGCCCCGCGTCCTGTCCTCGATCACGACTGCTCCCGTCTGCGCCGGTCGGAGCCGGCGGCGTACCGACCGGGCGTCGCCCGGGCGGGTGGCCGGAGCGGGGTGGTCCCCCCGCTCCCGGGAGCGCCGGCACCTCCGGTCTCCCGGACGGGTGTCGGGGTGTCCCCCACCCTGGTGGTCGGCACTCACTGTGATCACCTTGATCCTGTGGGTAGTGCGGCGACAGTGGCCGTCACCCCCGCGGGTGACGACCTGTGAGTGCGCGACGGCCGAAGCACAACTCGGCCGATCTCGCACGACGAACGCGATCGGTCGTGTTTGCGGCTCGTCGGCAGCGGGCATCGGCCCGGAAGCGACCGGGCAGACCCCCCGGTGCACCGAGCCGAGGAGGTCCAATGGCTGACATCCGCCGACTGCCCAACCCCGTGGCCGAGGTCTGGGACTGGCAGCTGCACGGTTCCTGCCGGGGCGAGAGCACCTCGCTCTTCTTCCACCCCGACGGTGAGCGCGGGCCGGCCCGTGCGCGCCGCCAGGCCGCTGCCAAGGCCGTCTGCGGACGTTGCCCGGTCATCGAGTCCTGCCTCCAGCACGCCCTGTCCGTCCGCGAGCCCTACGGGGTCTGGGGCGGCATGAGCGAGGAGGAGCGCGCGCGGCTGATCGCCGCCGAGCCCGCCGCCATCGCCGCTGCGGTCTGATCCGTCCGCGGGAGGCCTCCCCCGCTGACGAGATGCCGAGAGGGCCGGTCCGACGAACACGTCGGACCGGCCCTCTCGGCTGTTCGGGACCTGCTCACCCCAGCTCGCTGACGACGCGGTCCCGTCCCCGGGTCTTGGCCTCGTACAGGTGCTCGTCGGCGCGGCTGAGCAGGTCGGCGGGCGCCGTCCGCGCGCCCCCGGCCGTGGTCGCCACCCCGGCACTGAGGGTCACCGTGAGTCCGTCGGCCAGCTCGGCCCAGGGGTGGGCGGCAACCGCCCGGCGCAGGTCGTCCAGCTGCCGGACGGCGCGCGGCAGGTCCCCGCCGACGAGCACCAGCAGGAACTCCTCGCCCCCCATGCGCGCGACGAAGCCACCCGGCACGGCACCGCCCGACGCCGCGACCTCGAGTCTCGCCGCCACCGCGCGGAGCACCTGGTCACCGACGTCGTGCGACCACGTGTCGTTGATCCGCTTGAAGTGGTCCAGGTCGACCAGCGCCACGGAGACGATCTCGGTGGTCGCGCTCGCCCGGTCCAGCAACTGCGGCAGCTGGTCGTCGACGAAGCGGCGGTTGTACAGGCCGGTCAGCGGGTCGCGCAGCGAGAGCTCGCGGTAGCGCCGGCTCTGCCGCCGCGCCTCGGTCGCCTCGTACATCGCCTGCAGTGCCCGGGCCCGGGCGTCGCGTTGCGCGGACTGGAGGTCCAGCGCCGCCTGGCTGTAGAGCTGGTGCTCCTCGAACGCCGCCTTGTAGTCCGCACCCGCTGCGTGCAGCTCGGCCTGCTCCCGCCGGGCGCGCACCCGGATGGCGGTCAGCCCGTGCTGCTCGCACCGGCGCACGCACTCGTCCAGCACCTCCTGGGCGCCCGCCACGTGCCCCCGCCGGCGGCGCACCTCGGCCAGGGTCAGCAGGAAGTCGGCGCCGGCGTCCCCGTCCGGCGAGGCGTCCAGCGCCCCGGACTCGGTCCCCGGCGCGAGCGCGTGCTCCGCCTCCTCCAGCCGGCCCAGGCCCAGGAGGGCACGGGCGATGGTGTCCAGCCGCCCGACGTGCAACGGCACCCCGTGCCGTTCGGCGAGGGCCTGCAGCTGCGTGCTCAGGCCCAGTGCGCCCTCGTACCGGCCGGCGATCGTCTCCACGTAGGCCCAGTTGTTCAGGATCAGCAACTGGCGGTCCACGTCGCCGAGCTGCTCGGCGAGACCGAACACCTCCGCATAGCGCTCCCGGGCCCCCTCGTCACCCTGCAGGCCCTGGCAGTCGGCCATCCGGGCGAGGTGGTCGATCCGCTGCACCGGCGGGTCCTCGTCCCCGAGCAGGTGCACCGACTGGACGGCGTGCTCCAGGGCGAGTGAGAGGTCGCCCAGCTCCTGCAGGACGGCCGCCAGCAGGAAGTGGCTGCGGGACAGCAGGTGCCGGGCGTTCGCGTCGGTGGCCCAGCGCTGCACCTCGCGGGCGATCCGGCCGGCCTCGGCCACGTCGCCGCGCCGTCGGGCCAGGTCGGCCAGCACCAGCCGGGCACGCAGCTCCAGCTCGGGTGCGCCCAGCGCGCGGGCGGCGTCCTCGGCCTGCTGCGCCCGGTCGCCGATGCCGTCGACGTCGAAGCGGGACAGCGCCTCCAGTCGGTCGAGGGCAGCCGCCAGCTCGACGGCGTCCTCAGGGGTCGCCGGATCCGGGCGGGCCACCGCCCACTCACCGACTCCCACGTCCTGCACCCCACCCCATCGACGGCGCGAACGGCACGTTGAGCCCCTGTCTCGGTGGACTGACCCTCATGGGTGGTGCGCCCGCGACCACGAACGGGTCCGCCCCCGCTCCCAGACGGGAACGGGGGCGGGTGTCAGCCGGTCGCGCTCAGCTCAGTGGCTGTGCCCGTGGCCGTGCGAGTGCCCGTGCGTGTGGTGCCCGGCGCCGTCGGACTCCTGCTCGGCGGGCTTCTCCACGATCGCGGAGTCGGTGGTGAGCACCATCGCCGCGATCGAGGCGGCGTGCGAGAGCGCCGCCTTGGTGACCTTGACCGGGTCGATGACGCCCTGGGCGGCCAGGTCGCCGTACTCGCCGGTGGCGGCGTTGAAGCCCTGGCCGATGCCCAGCTCACGGACCCGGCCGACGACGACCGGCCCCTCGAACCCGGCGTTGGAGGCGATCAGCGCCAGCGGGGAGTCGATCGCCTTGCGCACCGACCGGGCGCCGATCAGCTCGTCGCCGGTCAGCTCCAGGTCGTCGATCGCCGTGGCGGCGTGCACCAGCGCGGAGCCACCGCCGGGGACGACGCCCTCCTCCACCGCAGCGCGGGTGGCGGCGATCGCGTCCTCGATGCGGTGCTTGCGCTCCTTCATCTCGACCTCGGTCGCAGCACCGACCCGGATGACCGCGATGCCGCCGGCCAGCTTGGCCAGCCGCTCCTGCAGCTTCTCGCGGTCCCAGTCGGAGTCGGTCGCCTCGATCTCCTTGCGGATCTGGGCGACCCGGTCGGCCACGGCGCCGGAGGTGCCGCCGCCGTCGACGATCGTGGTGTCGTCCTTGGTGACGGTCACCCGGCGCGCGGTGCCCAGCACCTCGAGGCCGACGCCGTCCAGGGACAGGCCGACGTCCTCGCTGACGACCTGGCCACCGGTGACGATGGCGAGGTCGGTCATGAACGCCTTGCGCCGGTCGCCGAAGTAGGGCGACTTCACCGCGACGACCTTGACGGTCTTGCGGATGGAGTTGACGACCAGGGTGGACAGCGCCTCGCCCTCGACGTCCTCGGCCACGATCAGCAGCGGGCGACTGCCGGTCGCCAGCACCTTCTCCAGCAGCGGCAGCAGGTCGGCCAGGGCGCTGACCTTGCCGCTGACCATGAGGACGAGGGCGTCCTCGAGGACGGCCTCCATCGACTCGTTGTCGGTGACGAAGTACGGCGACAGGTAGCCCTTGTCGAACTGCACGCCCTCGGTGACGTCCAGGTCGGTGGTCATCCCGTTGGCCTCTTCGACGGTGATGACGCCGTCCTTGCCGACCCGCTCCATCGCCTCGCCGATCAGCTCGCCGACCTCGGCGTCCTGGGCGGAGACGGTGGCGACCCCGGCGATGGCCTTGCGGTCGTCGACGGGGATGGCGACGGCGTCGAGGGCGGCGGAGACCGCGTCGACGGCGGCGCGCATGCCGCGGCCCAGGCTCATCGGGTTGGCCCCGGCGGCGACGTTGCGCAGACCCTCGTGCACGAGGGCCTGGGCGAGCACGGTGGCGGTGGTGGTGCCGTCACCGGCGACGTCGTTGGTCTTGGTGGCGACGTTCTTGGCGAGCTGGGCGCCGAGGTTCTCGTACGGGTCCTCGAGGTCGATCTCCCGGGCGATGGTCACGCCGTCGTTGGTGATCGTCGGGGCGCCGAAGTTCTTGTTGATGACCACGTTGCGGCCACGGGGGCCGAGGGTGACCTTGACGGCGTTGGCGAGCTTGTCGACGCCACGCTCGAGGGCGCGACGGGCGTCCTCGTCGAACAGGATGATCTTGGCCATGCCAGACCTCTCTCAGGTGGTGCGGAGGAGAACGGGGGCAGACGACGACCGCCCCGGGACCCGGTGGTTCGGGTCGCCGGGGCGGTGTCGTGCTGGTCTAGCGGAGGAGTGTGGTCACTTCTCCACGACGGCGAGCAGGTCGCGCGCGGACAGCACGAGGTAGTCCTCGCCGCCGTAGCGCACCTCGGTGCCGCCGTACTTCGAGTAGATGACCACGTCGCCGACGTTCACGTCGAGCGGGACCCGGTTGCCGTTGTCGTCGACGCGGCCGGGGCCGACAGCGACGACGGTGCCCTCCTGGGGCTTCTCCTTGGCGGTGTCCGGGATGACCAGGCCAGAGGCGGTGGTGGTCTCGGCCTCATTGGCCTGGACCACCACGCGGTCCTCGAGCGGCTTGATGTTGACCTTGGTAGCGGTCGTCACGTCGTGACGCCCCCTTCGGTGTCGGACGGGCTCTCGAATGGATGGTGCTGATGCTGTGGCACGGGGGCTGGGCCTCGCCGTCGCGGGGGTCGGGGCCCGGCCCGTGTCGATTGGCACTCTACCCATGTGAGTGCCAGCCACTCAACCGGGGTCCCGCCCAGGTGGGGACGGCGATGCGCCACGCTGTGCCCGTGTCCGGCGACCCCCACGACGACCAGACCGACGGGCAGGCCGCGGAGACGGTGCGCCAGCTGGCGGCGCTCGCGACCCCGGCCGGCGCGGCCGCGCTGACCCGCGCGCGGGAGCTGCTGGCCGAACGCGCCGACGCGGTCACCGCGCTGACCCGGCTGCGGTCCGAGGTGGGGGTGGAGCTGGCCGGCCCGGCCTGGGGCATCGCCCGGCAGCGGGAGCGGGCCCGGCCGGCCTTCGGCGCCGACGCCGACCGCTTCTTCTTCACCGCCGACGCGCTGGAGCAGGCCGGCCGCCCGCTCCTCGCCGACCGGCGGGCCGCCCGGCTGCTGGCCGACGGCGCCCGGTCCGTGGTCGACCTCGGCTGCGCCGCCGGCACCGACACGATCGCGCTGGCCCGGGCCGGCGCCGCCGTGGTCGCCGTCGACCTGGACCCGGTCGCCCGCGAGCTCACCCGGCTCAACGCCGCGGCGGCGGGGCTTCGCGGGGTCGAGGTCCGCGCGGCCGACGCGGTCGACCTGGTGGCCGCCGCGACCGGGGGCCGGGTGGCCGGCTGCGACGCCGCCGTCCTGGACCCCGCCCGGCGGGCCGGCGGACGCCGTCAGCTCGACCCCGACCGCTGGTCCCCGCCGTGGTCGACGGTGCAGGCCCTGCTCGACACCGCCCCGACCTGCCTGGTCAAGGTGGCGCCCGGGCTGGACCACGACCGGGTGCCCGCCGGGGTGGAGGCCGAGTGGGTGTCGCTGGGCGGGTCGATCGTCGAGGCGCTGCTGTGGGGGCGGGCGCCGTCGCGCACCTGGCGCCGGGCCACCGTCGTCGGCCGGGACGGCGTGCTGCACGAGCTGACCGCCGACACCGACCCGGGTGATGCCGAGCCGGGCCCGGTCCGCGGCTGGCTGCACGAGCCCGACCCCGCGGTGATCCGCTCCGGTCTGATCGCCCTCGCCGCGGCCGAGCTGGACGCGACCCTGATCGACCCGACGATCGCCTACCTGACCTCCGACGCGGCCGCGGACTCCCCGTGGGTGAGCTCCTACCGGGTGACCGACGTGCTGCCGTTCAACCTGAAGAAGCTCAAGGCGCTGCTGCGCGCCCGCGGCGTCGGCCGGGTCGTGGTGAAGAAGCGGGGGTCGCCGATCGAGCCCGAGGCGCTGGCCCGCCAGCTGCGCGGCCCCGGCGAGGGCAGCGCGGTCGTCGTCGTCACCCGCGTCGCCGGCGCCCCCACCGTGCTGGTCTGCGCGGCCCCCTAGGTCCCACCACAATGGCCAGTCTGGTGGTTCAGCGGGAGATGAGGTCGATCGGCATGGAGCTGTCGGCGCCCAGGTCGATCGGCGCCGCCGGCACGCCCGCCTCGACCAGCCGCGAGCCGAGCGCGGCCACCATCGCGCCGTTGTCGGTGCACAGCCGCGGGCTCGGGGTGCGCAGCACGATCCCGGCGGCGTCGCAGCGCTCCTGGGCCAGGGCGCGCAGCCGGGAGTTGGCCGCCACGCCGCCGCCGATGACCAGGTGGTCGACCCCGTGGTCGCGGCAGGCCCGCACCGCCTTGGCGGTCAGCACGTCGACCACCGCCTCCTGGAAGGACGCCGAGACGTCGGCGACCGACACCGGCTCCCCGGCCCGCTGCCGGCCCTCCACCCACCGGGCCACCGCCGTCTTCAGGCCGGAGAAGGAGAAGTCGTAGGTCGCGTCCCGGGGACCGGTGAGCCCGCGCGGGAAGGCGATCGCCCGCGGGTCGCCCTCCCGGGCGGCGCGGTCGATCGGCGGGCCGCCGGGGAACGGCAGGTCGAGCACCCGGGCGACCTTGTCGAAGGCCTCCCCCGCGGCGTCGTCGATCGTCCGGCCCAGCTCCTGCACGTCCTGGGCGAGGTCGGGCACCAGCAGCAGGGAGCTGTGCCCGCCGGAGACGAGCAGCGCGATCGAGGGCTCGGCGAGCCGGCCGTGCTCGAGCTCGTCGACGGCGACATGGGCGGCCAGGTGGTTCACCCCGTACAGCGGGACGTCGAGGGCGAGCGCGTAGGCCTTGGCCGCGGCCACGCCCACCAGCAGCGCACCGGTCAGCCCCGGGCCGGCGGTGACCGCGATCGCGTCGACGTCGCGCAGGGTCACCCCGGCGTCGGCCAGCGACCGGTGCACGGTCGGGACCATCGCCTCCAGGTGCGCCCGGCTGGCGATCTCCGGGACCACCCCGCCGAAGCGCTCGTGCTCGGCCATGGACGTGGCCAGCGCGTCGGACAGCAGCGTCTGCCCGCGCACCAGCCCGATCCCGGTCTCGTCGCACGAGGTCTCGAACCCCAGGACCAGCGGCTGGCTCATCGCCGTGCCTCCCGCAGCATCACGACGGCGTCCTTCCCACTGAGCGGGTAGTAGTTCGGGCGGCGGCCGATCTCGGCGAACCCGCGCCGGCGGTAGAACGCCTGGGTCGCCTCGTCGTCCTCGCGGACCTCCAGCAGCACCGGGGTGGGTCGCCCGTCCGCCTCGGCGAGCAGGGCGTCCAGCAGCAGCGCCCCGATCCCCTCGTGCTGCCGCGTGCCGGTGACCCCGATGGTCGCGATGTGCGCCTCGTAGGGGTAGGCGATCAGCCCGGCGTAACCGAGCACGGCGTCGCCGTCGGCATCGGCATCGATGGCGACCAGGTAGTGCCGGGTGTCGGGACGGGCGAGCTCGTCCCGGTACATCCACTCGGTCCAGGTGTCCGGCGCGAAGAGCTCCTCCTCCAGCTCCATCACCCGGGGCAGGTCGGCGACGGTCATGTCGCGCAGCCGCACGCTCACTGGCTCACCGGCTTGCGGGTCACCGACGGCACCGCGTCGGGACGGCGCAGGTACAGCGGCTCCAGCGGTGCCGGCGGCCGGTCGAACAGCGGCAACGCCGCGCGCAGCAGCCCGGCGGTGGTGACCTCGGCGGCGACCACCTCCCGGCCCAGCCGCTCGGCGAACCGGACGTCCCCGACGACCGGGTCGGTGACCGGGGCCTCCTCCGGCCGGTCGACGCCGGGGCCGGTCAGCCGCGCCCCGGCGTCGTCGTAGGTGGCCCAGTGGACCTCCTTGCGCCGGGCGTCGGTGACCACCGAGCGGGCGCCGTCGCCGACCGCGTCCAGCGAGCAGACCCCGTAGACCGTCGTCCCGATCGCATCACCCAGGGCGGCGGCGGTGACCACCCCGACCCGCAGCCCGGTGAACGGGCCCGGCCCCAGCCCCACCACGAACGCGTCCACCCGACGCATCGGCACGCCGGCCTCGGCCAGCACCTCGCGGATCGCCGGGGTGAGCAGCTCGGCATGCCGGTTCCCCGACGGGAGGGCCCGTTCGGCGAGCACCGCGACGGTGCGCTGGGCGGGGAGCAGCTGCGCACCGTCGACCCGGGCGGAGGTGACCTCGGCCAGCCCGACGACGAGGGTCGGGGTGGCGGTGTCGAGCGCGAGGACGAGCACGACCGTCGAGGGTAGATGCCGCTCCCCGGCCCGCCGTCGGCAGCGGCCGGGTGGTTGCGCCCGAGGCAGGCTGTTGATCGACTGCGCGGGCCCGCCTCCCCCGACGACGAGGAACCCGCATGCCCGCCACCCTGGTCCTGGTCCACGGCGCCTGGCACACCCCGTGGTGCTGGCAGCCGCTGGTCGACCACCTGCCCGGCGTCGACGTCGTCCGCGTCGCGCTGCCCAGCTCCGGCACCGACCCGCAGTCGCTCGGCGACCTCACCGCCGACGCCGCGGCCGTCCGTGACGCGCTCGCCGGGGTCGACGGGCCCGTCGTCCTGGTGGGGCACTCCTACGGCGGGATCCCGATCAGCGAGGCGGCCAGCGCGGAGCTGGGCGTGGCGCACCTGGTCTACCTGTGCGCCTTCCAGCTCGACGTGGGCGACTCGCTGGTGAGCAGCCTGGGCGGTCAGGTCCCGTCCTGGCAGGAGCTGCACCCGACGCACGTGCGGGCCACCGCGCCCGAGGAGGTCTTCTACAACGGGGTCTCCCCCGAGCTCACCCGGCAGGCGGTGGCGGAACTGCAGCTGCAGTCCACGGCCGCGCTCACCCAGCCGCTGAGCCGCGCCGCCTGGACCGAGCTGCCGAGCACCTACGTCGTCTGCGAGCAGGACCAGGCCATCCCGATGGCCGCCCAGGAGGCGATGTCCTCCCGCGCCGGCACCGTGCTCCGGCTGGACACCGGCCACTCGCCGTTCCTGGCCGCGCCGGCGGAGCTGGCTGCCCTGCTGCGCCCGATCGTCGAGCGGGCCGGCTGACGCTCAGGCGTCGGTGAGCCGCTGCTCCCAGCCCGGGCCGACGGGCACCAGCCGGACGGTGCGGACGTCGTCGTCCCGCCGGTCGAGCTCGACCACCAGGTGCTCGTCGACCAGCTGCTCGACCAGGCCGTGGCCCCACTCGACGACGGTGACCGCCTCGTCGGTGGTGGCGTCCAGGTCCAGGTCGTCGACGTCGGCCATGCCGGCCAGCCGGTAGGCGTCGACGTGCACCAGCGGGACGCGTCCGCCGCGGTGCACCCGGGCCAGCACGAACGTCGGTGAGGTCACCGGGCCCGGCACCCCGAGGCCGGCGCCGATCCCCTGGGTCAGCGCGGTCTTCCCCGCACCCAGCGGCCCGGCCAGCACGACCAGGTCACCGGCCCGGAGCAGCCCGGCCAGCTCGCGGCCGAACGTCTGCGTGTCGGCGACGGTGGGCAGCTCGTGCACGCGCCTCACAGCGAGCCCGCCACCGCGCGCAGGTCGGCGGCGAGCGCGGCTCGGGGGGCGCCGTTCGGGCCGAACCGGATCGCAGCCGACGGGTGGTAGGTGACCCACACGGCGCGCCCGTCGACGTCGTGCGCCCGGCCACGCACCTGGCCGAGCACGGTGCGTGGGCCGAGGAACCACTTCGCCGAGGAGAGCCCGAGGGCGACCACGACGTCGGCGCCGAGCAGGTCGAGCTGGCGGCGCAGCCAGCCGCTGCACCGGGCGACCTCGGGCGCCTTCGGGGTGCGGTTGCCCGGCGGGCGGCACTTCACGATGTTGAGCACGGCCACCTCAGCCCGGGGCAGTCCGGCCTCGCCGAGCAGCAGGTCCAGCAGCGCCCCGCTCTTGCCCACGAACGGCCGGCCGGTCTCGTCCTCGGTGGCGCCCGGCGCCTCCCCCACGACCACCAGCCGCGGCCGACCCGTCACCGGCACGTCCCCGACGACGACGTGCTGCCGGGTGGCGGCCAGCTCGGGGCAGGCGACGCAGGAGCGGGCGACCTCGGCCAGCGAGGCCCAGTCCGGCGCGGCCGCGGCGGTCGCCGCCACCTCGGTGGCGGCCGCGTCGAGGCGCGGCGGACGGGTGGAGACCACGCGCAGACCCTACGGCGGGGCCGAGCCGGCGGTCAGCCGGCGGGGCGCTGCGCGGCAGCGACCCGGCGGATCAGGCCGGCCAGCACGTCGGTCACCTGTCCCGGGTGCTCCAGCGGCACCAGGTGCCCGGCGTCCGGGACGGCGACGTACTCGACGGCCCCCTCCCCCGACTCCTCGAGCCGCGTCCGGATCCGCTCGCTGTGCGCCTTGGGGATCAGCTTGTCCGCGTCGCCGGTGAGCACCACGGTCGGCACCCGGCACAGTGGCTCGATCGCGCCGCTGACGTCCAGCCCGGCGATCGCCGGGTAGAACTCGGCCACCACGTCGACCGGGGTCCCGGCGATCATCGCGTCCACGTAGCGCCCCAGTGCCGGGTCGACGCCGGTGGAGGAGAACGACATCGACCAGGTGACCGCCGACACGACGTCCTTGGCCAGTCGCCGGGTCACCTCGGCGAGCCCGGGCCTGCGGCGCATGGTCCAGACCGCGACCGGCAGCACCGTGGCGCGCACCCGGGTCAGCAGCGCGGGCAGCCCGAAGTCCAGGTCGCCGAGGTTGCCGCTGGAGGTGGACACCAGCGCCACCCCGGCGACCCGGGTCCCGAACAGCTCCGGCCGGCGTTGGGCCAGGGCGAGCACCGTCATCCCGCCCATCGAGTGGCCGACCAGCACCACCGGCCCGCGCGGCACCCGCGCGGTGAGCACCGACTCCAGGTCCGCGGCCAGCTGGTCGATCGTCGAGCGCTCGGCGGCACCGCGGCCGGAGGAGCCGTGCCCCCGCTGGTCGTAGAAGACCAGGCGCGCGGTGGGCCGGTGGCCGTTGGCGGTGGCCAGTTGCTCGCCGAGGTCCCGACGCTGGAACGTCCAGGAGGCCATGGACAGCGCGTAGCCGTGCACGAAGACGACGGTCAGCGGAGCATCGGTCGGGCCGACCTCCTCGACCGTGAGCGCCACCCCGTCGTCGGCCCGCACCACCACCGTGCGGTCGGCGGCGCGGCGCCCGGAGCCCAGCGGGTCCTCCTGGCGCAGCTGGTTCACCGGCACGTCCTCGACGGGGCGGCCGTCCTCCCCGCGCTGACCGGCCAGCTGGCCGGCTCGCACCCGGGCCGTCGCCGTCCGGGTGACGGCGACCCCGACCGCCGTGCCGGCCGCGGCCAGGCCGACCGCGGCGCCGACCAGACCGGCGGTGCGGCCCAGGCGGAGGTGGCCGTGCTGCGCCATCAGGCGATCCCGGCGGTGCCGACGTAGCGGCGGGAGAAGCGGCCGCCCACCCGGGTGACGAGCTCGTAGTGGATGGTGTCGACCGCGTCGGCCCACTGCTGGGCGGTCGGCTCGCCGTCGGCCCCCGAGCCCCACAGCACCACCGCGTCACCGGGTGCGATCGGGTCGTCGCCCACGTCGAGGACGAACTGGTCCATGCAGACCCGGCCCGCGATGGTCCGCTGCGCCCCCGCGGCGAGCACCGGTGCCCGGTTGCCGGCGGCGCGGGGCACCCCGTCGGCGTAGCCGACGGGCACCAGGGCCAGCGTCGTCTCGCCCGCCGGGGAGTAGGTGTGGCCATAGGAGACCCCGGTCCCGGCCGGCACCCGCTTGGTCAGCGCCACCTGGGCCTGGACCGTCATCGCCGGGCGGAGCCCGTACTGCCCCGGGTCGCCGCCCAGCGGGTCCAGGCCGTACAGCGCGACCCCGGGCCGGACCATGTCGTACCAGGTCTCGGGCAGGGCGATGGTGGCCGCCGAGTTGGCCAGGTGCCGGCGGGCGTCGGTCAGCCCGGCCCGCCGGGCCAGCGCCACCGCCTCCTCGAAGACCTGCACCTGCCGGGCGATGGTCGGGTGGGTGGGGGCGTCGGCGTAGGCGAGGTGGCTCCACAACCCGGTGACGACGACGTCGCTGTCGGCCTGGGCCCGCGCCGCCGCGGCCACCAGCCCGGGCCAGGCCTCGGGTGTGGCGCCCTCACGGGACAGGCCGGTGTCGGCGAACAGCTGCACCCGGGCGGTGCGGCCGGTGGCGCGGGCGGCGTCGACCACCTCGGCCAGCGCCCACTCCGCGTTGACCGACAGCTCGACGTCGGCGGCCAGCCCCGCGGCGTAGTCCTCCCCCGGCGCGTGCTGCCAGGACAGCAGGGGTGCGGTGACCCCGGCGGCGCGCAGCGCGAGCGCTTCCTCCAGCACCGTCACCCCGAGGGCGTCGGCACCGCCGGCGAGCGCCGCCCGGGCCGCGGGCACCAGCCCGTGCCCGTAGCCGTCGGCCTTGACCACCGCCATCAGCGGCCGGCCGGCCCGCGCGCGAAGCGCCGCGGTGTTCGCCGCGATCGCGTCGAGGTCGACGACCACCTCGGCCCGGCTGCCCAGCACCTGCTGCACCTGCGTCACACCGCCCACTGTCCCAGGCCGCCGCGGTCAGCCCGCACCGGCGCGCAGCCGGGCCAGCGTCTCCGGCAGCCGACGGACCAGGTCACCGGCGATCAGCGGTCCCTGCTCGGCGGCCAGCTGACCCGCCCGGCCGTGCACGTGGGCGGCGACGGCCGCCGCCTCCGCGGCCGGCAGCCCGGTCGCCAGCACCGCGCCCAGCACCCCGGCCAGCACGTCCCCGGTGCCGGCGGTCGCCAGCCACGGGGTGCCGGTGCCGTTGACGAAGGTCGTGCCCGCGGCGTCGGCGACGACGGTCGCGTCGCCCTTGAGCAGCACCGTGCAGCCCAGCTCCGCCGCACCCCGGCGCGCAGCGGCCAGCCGGTCGCTGCCCACCTCACCGAAGAGACGGGCGAACTCGCGGTCGTGCGGCGTGAGCACGGTGGGTGCCGAGCGGTCCGCCACCAGCTCCGGTCGCTGGGCGACCAGGGTCAGCCCGTCGGCGTCGACCACCACCGGCAGGTCGGTGGCCAGCACCTCGGCGAGCACGCTGGCCGCGTCGTCGTCGGTGCCCATCCCCGGGCCGACCACCCAGGCCTGCACCCGTCCGGCGTCCCCCGGGCGGCCGGCGGTGACGATGACCTCCGGCCAGGCGGCCCGGACGCCCTCTGCGGCGGTGCCGGCGTACCGGACCAGGCCGGGCCGGGTCCGCACCGCCGCTCCGGTGCACAGCACCCCGGCGCCGGGGTAGGTCGCCGAGCCGGCCAGCACGCCGACCACCCCGCGGGAGTACTTGTCGTCGTCGGGCGCGGGGGCGTCCAGGTGCGGGACGACGTCTGCGTCGGTCAGCTGCTGGGCCGCCGGTTCGGCGAGGGCGGGGCCGAGCCCGATGTCGACCAGGTGCACCGTGCCGGCCTGCCGGCGACCGGCGCCCACCACGAGCCCCGGCTTGACGGCACCGAAGGTGACCGTGTGCTGCGCGGGGAAGGCGGCCCCGGGCACCTCGCCGGTGTCGGCGACGACGCCGCTGGGCAGGTCGACCGCGACCAGCAGCCCCGGCCCGGCGGTCGCCTCCCGGACCAGCGCGGCGGCCGGTTCCCGCAGTCCGCCGGTGCTGCCGAGGCCGACGATCCCGTCGAGGACCAGGTCGGCGCGGTGCAGTCCGGCGTCCGCCGCGTCGGCGACCCGCCCACCGGCGCGACGGAAGGCGGCCAGCCCCGCCGCATGCGCCCGCTCCGGGCTGAGCAGCACCGCGGTGACGGCGGCGCCGCGCTGCGCCAGCAGGGCACCGGCGAACAACGCGTCCCCGCCGTTGTCCCCGGAGCCGACCAGCAGCACCACGCGGACACCGTGCGCCCGGCCCAGCAGGCCCAGACAGACGGTCGCCAGCCCGGTCGCGGCCCGGTGCATGAGCGCTCCCGCCGGGAGCCCGGCCAGGACGGCCTGCTCCGCAGCCCGGACCTGCTCACCGGTGTACAGCCCGATCACGGCGCAGTTCCCTCGGCGACCACCATGGCGGAGGCGATGCCCCCGTCGTGGCTCAGCGACACGTGCCAGGCGGTGACGCCCAGCTCCGCGGCGCGGCGGGCCACCGTGCCGCGGACCTCCAGGTGCGGACGCCCCCGCTCCCCGACGACCACCTCGGCGTCGTGCCAGCGCAGGTCGCCCGGGGCGCCCAGCGCCTTGGCCAGCGCCTCCTTGGCGGCGAAGCGGGCCGCCAGGGACTCGCTGCTGCGCTCACCGCCGGCCGGGGTGCGCTGCTCGGCCGGCGTGAACAGCCGGTCCCGCAGCCCCGGGGTGCGGGCCAGCGAGGCGGCGAACCGCTCGACCGGGCAGACGTCGACACCGATCCCGATGATCACCCGGACAGTGTGCCCGCGCCGCCGTCCACCCCCACCGACGGCTGTCCCCCCGCACCGACGCCGGTGCGGGGGGACGACCGGTGATCAGGTCAGGTGCTGCTACTCGACGGTGACGCTCTTGGCGAGGTTGCGCGGCTGGTCCACGTCCAGGCCGCGGGTGGCGGCGATCTCGCAGGACAGCACCTGCAGCGGCACGGTCGTCACCACCGGCGCGAGCAGGGTCGGGGTACGCGGCACCCGGATGAGGTGGTCGGCGTAGGGCAGCACGTCGTCATCGCCCTCCTCGGCGATCACGATGGTGCGGGCGCCCCGGGCGCGGACCTCCTGGATGTTGCTCACCACCTTGCCGTGCACCGACCCCCGGCTCAGCGGCGACGGGACGACGATCACCACCGGGGTGCCCTGGTCGATCAGCGCGATCGACCCGTGCTTCAGCTCGCCGGCGGCGAAGCCCTCGGCGTGGATGTAGGCGAGCTCCTTGAGCTTGAGCGCCCCCTCGAGGGCCACCGGGTAGCCGACGTGCCGACCGAGGAACAGGATCGTGTTCGCGGTGGCCAGGTCCCGGGCGAGCTCCCGGACCGGTTCCATCGCGGCCAGCACCTCGGTCACCTGCGCCGGCAGCGCCCGCAGGTCCTCGACGATGGCGGCGACCTCGTCGGCGTACTTGACCCCGCGCACCTGGGCCAGGAAGAGCCCCACCAGGTAGCAGGCCACGACCTGCGTCAGGAAGCCCTTGGTCGAGGCGACGGCGACCTCCGGGCCGGCGTGGGTGTACAGGACGGCGTCGGACTCCCGTGGGATGGTCGACCCGTTGGCGTTGCAGATCGCCAGGACCTTGGCCTTCTGCTGCCGCGCGTGCCGCAGCGCCATGAGGGTGTCCATCGTCTCGCCGGACTGGCTGATGACCACGACCAGCGTGCTCCGGTCCAGCACCGGGTCGCGGTAGCGGAACTCGCTGGCCAGCTCGACCTCGACCGGGACGCGGGTCCAGTGCTCGATCGCGTACTTGGCGATCAGGCCGGCGTGGTAGGCCGTCCCGCAGGCGACGACGAAGACCTTGTCGACGTCGCGCAGCTCCTGGTCGGAGAGCCGGACCTCGTCGAGCACCAGCTCGCCGGTCTCGCCGAGCCGGCCCAGCAGGGTGTTGGCCACCGCCTCGGGCTGCTCGGCGATCTCCTTGAGCATGAACCAGTCGTAGCCGCCCTTCTCCGCGGCCGCGGCGTCCCAGTCGACGGTGCGGGTCGCCGGCTCGACCACGGTGCCGGCGAAGTCGGTCACCGTGACCCCGTGCTCGCGGTCCAGGAGCACGACCTGGTCCTCTTCCACGTCCAGCGCCACGCGGGTGTGCCCGATGAACGCCGCCACGTCGGAGCCGAAGAAGTACTCCCCGTCGCCCACCCCGACCACCAGCGGGCTGTTGCGGCGCGAGGCGACCAGCCGGTCGGGCTCCGCGACGTGGGTGGCGACCAGGGTGAACGCGCCCTCCAGGCGCCGGCTCACCCGGCGCATGGCCTCGGCGAACCGATCCGGGCCCTCCGGCGTCTCCCGGTAGATCGCGGCGAGGAGGTGGGCGACGACCTCGGTGTCGGTCTCGGAGGAGAACTCGATCCCGGTGGCCTCGCACTCGGCGCGCAGCGGCGCGAAGTTCTCGATGATGCCGTTGTGGATCACCGCAACGGTGCCGTCGGCGGACACGTGCGGGTGTGCGTTGCGGTCGGTGGGCCCACCGTGTGTGGCCCAGCGAGTGTGGCCGATGCCGATGGTCGAGGCGGGCAGCGCCTCCTCGGCCAGCTCCTTCTCCAGGTTGGCGACCTTGCCCGCCTTCTTGGCGGTGGTCAGCCGGCCATCGGCCAGCACTGCCACCCCGGCTGAGTCATAGCCCCGGTACTCGAGTCGGCGCAGGCCCTCCAGGACGATCTCCAGGGAGTCCTGCGGGCCGACGTACCCCACGATGCCGCACATTCGACCGAGGGTACCGGCTCGTCCGCACTTCGCTGTGACGCCGCGGAAGCCGAGCCCCAGCTGTCCCACCGGACACTCGTACCGCCCGATCGGACACCGCGGGGCCCCGTTCCACCCGCTCGGGACACCCGCTCCCCGGCCGCCGACGACGGGTCAGCGCGTGGCGGCCACGACCTCCGCCAGCCGTGCAGCGACGGTGTCGGCCTGTTCCTGGGTCGGCGCCTCCACCATCACACGCACCAGCTGCTCGGTGCCCGACGGCCGCAGCAGCACCCGCCCGGAGTCGCCGAGCTCGGCCTCGACGGCATTGACCGCCCGTGCGACCTCGTCGCTCTCCGCCACCGCGAGCCGGTCGGTCACGGGGACGTTGACCAGGGTCTGCGGCAGCCGCTTGACGACCGAGGCCAGCTCGGCCAGGGAGGCGCCGGTGGCGCTCATCCGGGACATCAGGGCCAGGCCGGTGAGCAGCCCGTCGCCGGTGGTCGCCCAGTCCAGGAAGACCAGGTGGCCGCTCTGCTCGCCGCCGAGGGAGAGCCCCCGCGAGCGCAGCGCCTCCAGGACGTAGCGGTCACCCACGGCGGTCGTCTGCACGGAGATGCCGGCGGCCTGCATGGTGTGGTGGAAGCCGAGGTTGCTCATCACCGTGGCGACGACCGTCTGGTCGGTCAGGTTGCCGCTCTCGTGCAGCGCCAGTGCACAGATCGCCAGGATCGCGTCGCCGTCGACGACGTCGCCCTGCGCGGTCACCGCCAGGCAGCGGTCGGCGTCACCGTCGTGGGCGATGCCGATGTCCGCACCGTGCCGTGCGACGGCGTCGATCAACGGCCCCAGGTGGGTGGAGCCGATGCCGTCGTTGATGTTCCAGCCGTCGGGCTCGCCGCCTATGACGTGCACCTGCGCCCCGGCCCGGCGGTAGATCTCCGGCGCACAGCGGTAGGCGGCCCCGTGGGCGCAGTCGACGACGACGCGCAGGTCACGCAGGGGCTCGCGCAACGCGGAGAGCACGTGGGTGGTGTAGTCCTCAGCGGCGCCGGCCAGGTCTCGGACGCGGCCGATGCCCCCACCGGTCGGGCGGTGGTCGCCGCGGGGGTCGGCGTCGTCGGTGCCCATGACCCGCCGCTCGATGGCGGCCTCGACGGCGTCGGGCAGCTTGTGCCCACCGCGACTGAACAGCTTGATGCCGTTGTCGGGCATCGGGTTGTGGCTCGCCGAGAGCATCACGCCCAGGTCGGCGTCGGTGCGGCCGGTCAGGTGCGCGATCGCCGGCGTCGGCAGGACGCCGACGCGCAGCACCTCGGCGCCGGCGCTCGCCAGGCCGGCGACGACCGCGGCCTCGAGCATCTCCCCGCTGGCGCGGGGGTCACGGCCGACGACCGCGACGGGACGCGAGGTCCCGTCGCGGTCGGCGAGCACGCTGGCCGCGGCACGGGCCACCGAGAGCGCCAGTTCCGGCGTCAGCTCGGCGTTGGCCCGGCCGCGGACACCGTCGGTCCCGAAGAGCCGACCCACGGACGTACCGTCAGCGCTTCGAGTACTGAGGCGCCTTGCGGGCCTTCTTCAGGCCGTACTTCTTGCGCTCGGTGACCCGCGGGTCACGGGTGAGGAAGCCGGCCTTCTTCAGGGCCGGACGGTCCTCGGGCTCGATCTCGATGAGCGCGCGGGCGATCGCCAGGCGCAGCGCACCGGCCTGGCCGCTGACGCCGCCACCGTGCAGGATGCCGACGACGTCGTACTGCTCGTTCTTCTCCAGGATCACGAACGGCTCACGGATGAGCTGCTGGTGCACCTTGTTGGGGAAGTACTGCTCGATGGTGCGGCCGTTGAGCTTGAACTCACCGGTGCCGGGGAGCAGACGCACCCGGACGATGGCCTCCTTGCGGCGGCCGACGGTCTGGATGGGACGCCCGTCGGCGTCGGTCACGGTCAGTGCGCTGGTCACTGGGCCACCTGCTTGATCTCGTAGGTCTGGGGCTGCTGGGCGGCGTGCGGGTGCTCGGGCCCGGCGTAGACCTTGAGCTTGGAGAGCATCTGCCGGCCCAGCGTGTTGTGCGGCAGCATCCCCTTGACGGCGCGCTCGACGACGCGGTCGGGACGGGTCTTCAGCTCGTCGCCGACGTTGATCGTCCGCAGCCCACCCGGATAGCCGGAGTGGCGGTAGGCGACCTTGGTGTCGCGCTTGGAGCCGGTCAGGGCCACCTTGCCCGCGTTGACGATGACGACGAAGTCGCCGGCGTCGACGTGCGGCGCGAACTGGGGCTTGTGCTTGCCGCGGAGGAGGATCGCGGTCTGGCTGGCGAGTCGACCGAGCACCACGTCGGTGGCGTCGATGACGTGCCAGGCCCGGGTGATGTCACCGGGCTTGGGGCTGTACGTGCGCACGAGGCTCACTCGTCCTGTCGTCGTCGGGCGGGTGGCTGGTGGGATCGCCTCACCGAGGACGGGAGACTTGGGCGGACCCGATGACATCGGCGCCCCGGACGCGTGTGCACCAACCGGCATCACGCACCAACGGAAGACGATACCAGCGCCGGTTACGAACCCGGCTCCTGGCCTTCGATCTCGCGGAGCCGACCGCTCGCGACGTCGTAGACCGTGCCCCGCACCTCGGTGCTGAGCAGGTAGGGCGTCTCCTGGATGAGCCGCATCGACTCCCGGACGTCGGCGTCCACGTCGGTGAAGGTGCGCGCCACCCAGGGCGGCCGGTGCCCGGTGGTCCGCTCCACCAGGTCGGCGACCTCCTGGTCGGTGGCCTTGTTGAGCCCGCAGTCGGTGTGGTGGACCAGCACGACCGCACGGGTGCCGAGCACGTGCTGGGAGATGGCGAGCGACCGGAGGGTGTCCTCGGTGACCACGCCACCGGCATTGCGGATGACGTGCGCGTCACCGACGGCGAGGCCCAGCATGCCGAACAGCGGCATCCGGGAGTCCATGCAGGCGACGACGGCGACCTTGCGGTCCGGCGCGACCGGGAGGTCGCCGGGGAACTCACCCAGCCACTCCTCGTTCGCCGCCAGCATCCGGTCGATCTCGGTCACCCTGCGCCACCTCTCGTCCGCCGCTGCGTCCCGGCAACGCTAGCGCGGCGCGTCAGCGGCCCGTACCGCCGCGCTCCCGGCACTCCACGGCGAGGCGCGTGACCTCCTCGGGGTCCAGCGCAGGTCGGCCGCCGAGCCTGCCCACGGTCAGGGCCGCCGCGGCTCCCGCCTGCCAGGCGGCCGTCCCCGGGTCGGCGCCACGCAGCAGCGCGACGGTGAACGCCGCCACCACGCTGTCCCCGGCGCCCGTCGGGTCGACCGGGTCCTCGCCGAGCAGCGGCACCAGCTCCTCGCGCACCCGGCCGCCGGGCTCCCGCCACACCGTGAGGTCGCCGTCCTCCCCGGCCGCCAGGCAGACCACCCGGGGGCCGGCTGCGCACAACTGGCGGGCTGCGGCGCGCACGTCACCCAGCCCGTCCAGCTCGCCGTCCACCCACAGCCCGGCCTCGACCAGGTCGGCCCGCAGGACCCGCACCTGACCCAGCAGCGCCTCCCGGGTCTCCGGGTCCGGCGGGGCACCGTCGGCGACCGTCAACGCGTCCCGCGGAGCCCGCGCCAGGGCGGCGCGGACGGCGACGCCCGGCTGCTGCAGCTGCAGCACGACGGCGGACGCCCGCGCGAACGACCGGGCAGCCGCGTCGACGTCGGCAGCGGTCAGCAGGGTCGGCTCCGGGACGTCCTCCAGCAGCCGCCGCGTGCCACCGGCCTCCACCAGGTCGACCAGCAGCGCGGTCTCGGCGCCCCGGCGGCGGACCACCCCGGAGACCCACAGGCCGTCGCTGACCGCCTGGGCCAGGACCAGGTCGCCGGGCGGGTCGTCGCCGAGCACCCCGACCAGGGCAACCGGCCAGCCCAGCTGCGCCATCGCGACGGCCTGGTTCGCCCCCTTCCCACCCAGCAGCTCCCGGCGGCGGCGGACGTCGGCGCTCCGTCCACCGCGCGGCAACCGGTCCACCTCCAGCACGAGGTCGCGACCCACCTGGCCGACGACGACCGCGGGACCCTCCGGAACTGGCACGCTTCCTCCTCATCGGCTCACGTCCCACCGACTCCGGCCCGCCGCGCGGCGTCGGTCACCGTCCCAGCCTGCCCGCTCACGCTGCGTCGTGCGATCACCGGCTGCGCACGACCGGTCCCGGCCCGCGCCGCCACCCGCTGGAGCGGCATCGGTGAGGATGGGCCCGTGCGCACGGTCGAGGAACACCAGGCAGCGGTCGCCGGGCTGCTCGCCCCGCTGCCGGTCGAGGACGTCCCGCTCGCCGCGGCCGCCGGACGGGTGCTCGCCCGTGACCTGACCGCGCGGGTGGCCCTGCCGGGCTTCGACAACTCCGCCATGGACGGCTACGCCGCACGGCACGCCGAGGTGGGGGCGGCCACCGCCGAGGCCCCCGTCCAGCTGCCCGTCGCCGCCGACCTGCCGGCCGGGCGCACCGACGTGCCACCGCTGCTGCCGGGCACGGTGCACCGCATCATGACCGGCGCCCCGGTGCCGGACGGTGCGGACGTGATCGTCCCGGTCGAGCGCACCGACGCCGGCACCGACGTCGTCACCATCACCTCCGCCCCCTCGGCCGGCACCCATCTGCGGCACGCCGGTGAGGACATCCGGGCCGGCGAACTGGCCATGCCCGCCGGCACCGCGCTCGGCGCGGCCCAGCTGGGGCTCGCGGCCGCGGTCGGGTACGACACCGTGCCGGTGCGGCGCCGCCCCCGGGTCCTGGTGCTCTCCACCGGCAGCGAGCTGGTCGAACCGGGCCGCCCGCTGCTGCCGGGCCAGATCTACGAGTCCAACTCGGTGCTGCTGGCCGCCGCCGTCACCGAGGCCGGTGGCCAGGCGCGCACGCTGCACTTCGTGCCCGACGACGTCGAGCAGTTCCTCGCCACGGTCCGCGCCGAGCTACCGGACGCCGACCTGCTGGTCACCAGCGGCGGGGTCAGCGCCGGTGCGTACGAGGTGGTCAAGGACGCCTTCGCCGGGCTGGGCACGGTCGAGTTCGGCAAGGTCGCCATGCAGCCGGGCGGTCCGCAGGGCGCCGGCACCGTCGACGGCGTCCCGGTCATCACGCTGCCCGGCAACCCGGTGAGCTCCTTCGTCTCCTTCGAGGTGTTCGTCCGGCCCGCCCTGCGCCGCGCGCTCGGCCACGCCTCCCCCGACCGGCTGCGCACCACCGCCCGGCTCACCGCCCCGCTGCGCTCCCCCGCCCGCCGCCGGCAGTTCCTGCGCGGGCGGTTCGACGGGGAGGTCGTCGACCAGGTCGGCGGGCCCGGCTCACACCTGGTCGCCCACCTCGCCCGCGCCAACTGCCTCGTCGTCGTCCCCGAGGACGTCACCGACCTGCCCGCGGGCGCCCAGGTCACCGTCGTCCTGATCGAAGGAGCACTCCAGTGACCACCTCACCCGAGGGCCCGGCACGACTCACCCACGTCGACGAGTCCGGCGCCGCACGGATGGTCGACGTGACCGCCAAGCCGGTCACCGCACGGGTCGCCACCGCCGCCGGCCGGGTGCTGGTCAGCCCCGAGGTGGTCGCGCTGCTGCGCGGCACGGGCGTGCCCAAGGGCGACGCCATCGCGGTGGCCCGGATCGCCGGGATCGCCGGGGCCAAGCGCACCCCCGACCTGATCCCGCTGTGCCACCCGATCGCCCTGCACGGCGTGACGGTCGACCTCGACGTCACCGACGACGCCGTGGAGATCACCGCCACCGCCCGCACCGCCGACCGCACCGGCGTGGAGATGGAGGCGCTCACCTCCGTCGCCGTGGCCGGGCTCACCGTCATCGACATGGTGAAGGCGGTCGACCCGCGCGCCTGCATCACCGACGTCCGGCTGCTCGCCAAGTCCGGCGGCAAGAAGGGCGACTGGACCCGATGAGCGCCGACCTGCCGGCCGACGCCCGGGCCGTCGTGCTCACCGCCTCCAACCGCGCCTCGGCCGGGGTCTACGAGGACCGCTCCGGTGAGGTGCTCGCCGAGGGGCTGCGCGGGCTCGGCTTCACCGTCGAGGGTCCGCACGTGCGCCCGGACGACGTCGCGGCGCTGACCGAGGTGCTGCGGGAGGCCGTGGCGGGCGGGGCCGACGTCGTCCTGACCACCGGCGGCACCGGGCTCTCCCCCACCGACGTCACGCCGGAGGCCACCCGCACGGTGCTGGAGCGCGAGGCCCCCGGCATCGCCGAGGCGGTGCGCCGGTACGGGGAGGGCAAGGTGCCCACCTCCGTGCTGTCCCGCGGCGTCGCCGGCACCGCCGGGCGCACCCTGATCGTCAACCTGCCCGGCTCCACCGGCGGCGTCCGGGACGGTCTCGCTGTGCTGGGCCCGCTGCTGCCGCACGTGGTCAGCCAGCTCCGCGGTGGCGACCATGCTCCTGGCGACGCTGCCGCGTCGCAGCGCGGCCAGGAGCCGTCCCCCAGCTGAACTGAGCCGTTTCCCGCGATCGCAGCGGGAGCCTCCGGCCCCGCGCTGCGCTCCCGGACCGTCCTCCGGACGGGGGTCCGTACTCGTGCCCGGCTCCGTTCGTGCCCGGCTGGTCGGTGCTCGTGCCCGGCCTGGTCCGTCCCGACTGCGTCCGTGCGCGGCGCTGTGTGCCTAGTCGGGCAGGACCAGGCGTTCGGGGTGGGTGTAGACGTTGCAGCCGTCGCCGCGGAGGAAGCCGATCAGGGTGATGCCGACCTCCTGGGCCAGCTCGACCGCCAGCGAGCTGGGCGCCGACACCGCGGCCAGCACCGGCACGGCGGCCATCGCCGCCTTCTGGGTCAGCTCGAAGGAGGAGCGGCCGCTGACCATCAGCACGTGCCCGGCCAGCGGCACCCGGCCCTCCCGCACCGCATCGCCGACCACCTTGTCCACGGCGTTGTGCCGGCCGACGTCCTCGCGCAGCGCCACCAGCTCGCCGCCGGCGGAGAACAACCCGGCCGCGTGCAGCCCGCCGGTCTTGTCGAACACCTGCTGGGCGGCGCGCAGCCGGTCCGGCAGCGCCAGCAGCGTCGCGAGGGTCAGCCGGGTGTCGTCGGCAGCGACGTCGTAGGCGGTCTTCGTGCGGATGGCGTCGATGCTGGCCTTACCGCAGACGCCGCAGGAACTGGTCGTGTAGAAGTTCCGGTCCAGCGCGGTGTCCGGGGCCTGCACACCGGGCGCCAGGTCGACGTCCACGACGTTGTAGGTGTTGCGGCCCTCGTCGTCGACGGAGTTGCAGTACCGCAGCCCGGCGATGTCGGCCGCCGAGGCGATCACGCCCTCGGTGGTCAGGAAGCCGTGCACCAGGTCGAAGTCGTCGCCCGGGGTCCGCATCGTCACCGCCAGCGGCGTGCCGCCGAGCCGGATCTCCAGGGGCTCCTCGGAGGCGACCGTGTCGGGCCGTCGAGTGTGCACGGCGCCGCGGATGCGCAGCACCGGGGTGCGGCTGGTGACTCGTCCCACGCGGCTGACGGTACTCACCGGTCGCGCCCTACCGTTCCGGGCATGACCTCGCTCCCGCGCTTCGCGGCCGTCGTGCTGGCCGGCGGCCGGGCAGCCCGGCTCGGCGGGCAGCCCAAGCCGCAGCTCGACGTCGGCGGGCGCACGATGCTCGCCACCGTCGTGGACGCCGCCCGGGACGCCGATCCGGTCGTCGTCGTCGGGCCCCCACAGCCCGTGCCCGAGGGCGTCGTGCTCGTCCGGGAGGTGCCTCCGGGCGGGGGGCCGGTCCCGGCGCTCGCTGCCGGGCTCGCCGCGGTCGGCGACGCCGAGGTGGTCGCCGTCCTCGCCGCCGACCTGCCCTTCCTCACCCATGACCTGGTGACCGCACTGCGCCGGCGACTCGTCGACGACGGCGTGCTGGTCGTCGACGACACCGGCCGTGACCAGCTCCTCCTGGGCGTCTGGCGGACGGCGGCACTCCGCGACGCCGTCCGTGACCCGCGCCCGCACACGCCCCTGCGGACCGTGCTGTCCGCGCTGTCCGTCAGCCGCCACCGGCCGGCCGCACTGCCCGGCCGACCGGCGCCGTGGACCGACTGCGACACCCCCGCCGACCTCGACCGAGCCCGATCCGCGCCCGGGCGGGAGTGAGCCGTTCCCCACGCGCCCGACCTGCGTGCGGACCACCCGCGCCGGGTAGGGCCGCACCATGCGCGTCGTCACAGCAGGAGCCCACGGGAAGATCGCCCGCCGCCTCGGCCGGTTGCTGAGCCAGCGGGGGGACACCGCCGTCGGCATCGTCCGCAACCCCGACCACCAGGCCGACCTGGAGTCCGATGGGGTCCAGCCGGTGGTGCTGGACCTGGAGCAGGCCTCGGTGGAGGAGCTCGCCGCCGTCGTCGCCGACGCCGATGCCGTGGTGTTCGCCGCCGGCGGTGGCCCGGACAGCGGCATCGCGCGCAAGGACTCCGTCGACCGCGGCGCCGCCGTGCTGCTGGCCGAGGCAGCGGTCGCGGCCGGCGTGCGTCCCTACCTGCTGGTCTCCTCGATCGGTGTCGAGATGGTGGCCGGGGACAGCGCCCCCGAGGACATGGACGAGGTGTTCGTCGCCTACCTGCGGGCCAAGCTGGCCGCGGAGGAGCACGTGCTGTCCCGCGAGGGCCTGTCCCCCATGGTGATCCGCCCGGGGAGCCTCACCGACGACCCCGGCACCGGACGCGTCCGGCTCGAGCACACCACGGACCGCGGCGAGGTCCCCCGCGACGACGTCGCCGCCGTGCTGCTGGCCCTGCTCGACGACCCGAAGGACGGCGCCGTGGTCGAGCTGCTCTCCGGCGACACCCCGGTCACCGAGGCCGTCGCCGCCCTCCCCTGACGTCCTGACGACGGACGGCCTCGCGGGCGCGGCAGCCGCCGGTCAGCTGCGCTTCGCCCGGGTGACCAGTGCCCGGGCCGCGAGGCCGGCGTCGTCCGGGTAGTCGACCCGCAGCAACGTCAGACCGCCGGCCGGCGCGACCGGCACGTCGTTGGCCCGGTCACTGCGGGCGAGCAGGGACGCCGGCCACTCCGCCGGCCGGCGGCCCTCGCCCACGGCGCCCAGTGCACCGACCAGGCTGCGGACCATCGAGTGGCAGAAGGCGTCGGCGGACGCCCGGATCTCCACCAGGTCGCCGTCCCGCTCCACGTCCAGGGCGAGCAGGGTCCGGATCGTGGTCGCTCCCTCACGTCGCCGGCAGAAGGCGGCGAAGTCCTGCTGTCCGAGCAGCAGGCGCGCCGCCGTCTGCATCGCGCCGACGTCCAACCGGCGCGGCCAGCCGACCGTGTCGGCCCGGCGCAGCGGCGGTGGGCCGGCGTCGGCATCGGTGAGGCGGTACGCGTAGTGCCGGGCCAGCGCGGAGAACCGGGCGTCGAAGTCGGCTGTGACCGCCTCCACCGAGGGGACGGCGATGTCCGGCGACAAGACGCCCCGCAGCCGGCGCAACAGCCGGTCCTGGTGGGCGGTGAAGAGGTCCGCGGGCAGGTCGGCGTGCGCCACCTGCCCGGTGGCGTGCACGCCGGCGTCCGTGCGGCCCGCGACCGTCAGGTCCACGTCCACCCGCAGCACCGTGGCCAGCGCCAGTTCCAGCTCGCCCTGGACGGTGCGCAGACCGGGCTGGCGGGCCCAGCCGTGCAGCGCCGTCCCGTCGTAGGAGATGCCCAGCCGGACGCGGACGAGCCCGCCACCGACATCGGTGGCGGGCTCGTCAGCGCGCACGTGCATCGAGTGAGACCGTCGGGACGGTCTCAGCTCACTTCGGGTCGGTGGCGGGCTCGCCACCGGGGGCCTGCCGGCCCGCGGTCGCCGCGTCGCCGATCTCGGCGGCCTCGACCTCGGCGGCGGCCGCAGCGGCCACGTCGGGGCTCAGCGCCGGGTCGTCGACGACGGCCAGGTTCTCCGACGTCGGCTCCGGGGTGACGTCGCCGTCGTCCTGACGCTCGCCGTCGGGCACGAACACGTCGGTGACGACCTCTTCCGCCTCGGCGGACTGGTCGGTGTCGGCCTCGGTGGCGTCGGCGGTGACCTCACCGGCGGCCGCGGACGCACCGGCACCGGCACCGGCAGCGAACCGGGTGCCGCGGGCGCGCTCGGCCTCGCCGACGGCCTGCTGCGCCACCGTCTGGCCCTCGACCAGCTCGATGATCGCCATCGGCGCGTTGTCGCCCTTGCGGGGACCGACCTTGACGATGCGCGTGTAGCCACCGGGACGGTCAGCGAAGCGCGGGCCGATCTCGGCGAACAGGTGGTGCACGACGTCCTTGTCCCGGATCGTCGTCAGCACCTGCCGACGGGCGTGCAGGTCACCGCGCTTGGCGAAGGTGACCAGCTTCTCGGCCAGCGGCCGGAGCCGCTTGGCCTTGGCCTCGGTGGTGGTGATCCGCCCGTGCTCGAACAGCGAGGTGGCCATGTTGGCCAGCATCAGCCGCTCGTGCGCGGGGGAGCCGCCGAGACGGGGGCCCTTGGTGGGGGTGGGCATGTCGGTCCTTCCTCAGGCGGCCGGGCGGGGCGTGTGCCGGCTGCGTCGTCCACATCGCAGTGCTGCGTGCTGCTGGGCCACCGTGGGGATGGCCGTGCTCAGTGCTCGGTGCGGGGCTCGGCCGGCAGGGTCTCCCCCACCGGCCGCGCCCCGGATCATGAACAGCCTGTCAGAGCTGCTCGGTCTCCTGGTAGGTGCCCTCGTCGAAGGTGGCGGGGTCACCGAAGGCTGCGTCGCCCTGGTAGGCGTCGGTCTCGTAGCCCTCGTCGTAGCTCTCCACCGAGGAGGGGACGAACCCGGGAGGGCTGTCCTTGAGAGCCAGGCCCATCGCGGCCAGCTTGAGCTTGACCTCGTCGATCGACTTCGCGCCGAAGTTGCGGATGTCGAGCAGGTCAGCCTCGGAGCGGGTGACGAGCTCACCGACGGTGTGCACGCCCTCGCGCTTGAGGCAGTTGTAGGACCGCACCGTGAGGTCCATGTCCTCGATGGGCATCGAGAAGTTCGCGATGTCGGCGGCCTCGGCCGGGCTGGGCCCGACCTCGATGCCCTCGGCGTCGACGTTCAGCTCGCGCAGCAGGCCGAACAGCTCGACCAGGGTCGAGCCGGCGCTGGCGATCGCGTCGCGGGGCTCCATCGACGGCTTGGTCTCGACGTCGACCACGAGCCGGTCGAAGTCGGTGCGCTGCTCGACACGGGTGGCCTCGACCGCGTAGGTCACCTTCAGCACCGGCGAGTAGATGGAGTCGACGGGGATGCGGCCGATCTCCTGGCCGGGCTGCTTGTTCTGCGTGGCCGGCACGTAGCCGCGACCGCGCTCGACGACCAGCTCGATCTCCAGCCGGCCCTTCGCGTTCAGGGTGGCGATGTGCAGGTCGGGGTTGTGCACCTCGACGCCGGCCGGCGGGGCGATGTCCGCCGCCGTGACCTCACCGGGACCCTGCTTGCGCAGGTACATGGTCACCGGCTCGTCGGAGTCGGAGCTGACCACGAGGCCCTTGAGGTTCAGGATGATCTCGGTGACGTCCTCCTTGACCCCCGGCACGGTGGTGAACTCGTGCAGGGTGCCCTCGATCCGGATGCTGGTGACAGCAGCGCCGGGGATCGAGGACAGCAGGGTGCGACGCAGCGAGTTGCCGAGGGTGTAACCGAAACCCGGCTCGAGCGGCTCGATGACGAACCGTGAGCGCTGGGCGTCGATGGTCTCCTCGGCGAGGGTCGGACGCTGTGCGATGAGCATGGTTCTCCTTCAGATCCTCCGGCACCCGCCATATGACGCCGTGAGGGGGTGGTGCCGGCGGGACGGACATCGGTCCGCCCGTCCCGCCGTCGTGCTGGTCCTGCAGTCGTGCTGTCCTACCGGCCGATCACTTCGAGTAGAGCTCGACGATCAGCTGCTCCTGGACCGGGGTGTCGATCACCTGGCGCGCCGGGATGTTGTGGACCAACACCTTCAGCTGCGAGGAGATGACCTCCAGCCACGGCGGCACGGGACGAGAGCCGGCCTTGGCCTGGGCGAGCTGGAACGGCACCATCTCGGCGGACTTCGCAGCCACCTCGAGGATGTCGTTGGCGCTCACCCGGTAGGACGGGATGTCGACCTTGCGACCGTTGACCTTGATGTGACCGTGGCGCACCAGCTGGCGGGCCATGTCACGGGACTCGGCGAAGCCGGCCCGGTAGACCACGTTGTCGAGGCGGGACTCGAGGATCTGCAGCAGGACCTCACCGGTCTTGCCCGACTTCTTGTTCGCCTCTTCGTAGTAACCGCGGAACTGCTTCTCCAGCACGCCGTAGATGCGGCGGGCCTTCTGCTTCTCGCGGAGCTGGAGCAGGTACTCGCTGTCCTTGCTCCGGCCGCGACCGTGCTCGCCCGGCGGGTAGGGCCGGATCTCGATCGGGCACTTCGCGGACTCGCACTTGCTGCCCTTGAGGAACAGCTTCATCTTCTCGCGCCTGCACAAACGGCAGTCGGCTCCGGTGTAACGGGCCACGTCAGGTACTCCTAGTTCGTCTCGTCAGTGACCGGTCAGACCCGGCGGCGCTTCTTGGGGCGGCAGCCGTTGTGCGGCTGAGGCGTCACGTCCTGGATCTGACCCACTTCGAGGCCGGTGGCCTGCAGCGAGCGGATCGCGGTCTCCCGACCGGAGCCCGGGCCCTTCACGAAGACGTCGACCTTGCGCATGCCGTGCTCCTGCGCCTTGCGTGCGGCGTTCTCCGCAGCCATCTGCGCCGCGAACGGCGTGGACTTGCGGGAGCCCTTGAAACCGACGTGCCCGGCCGAGGCCCAGCTGATCACGTTGCCCGTGGGGTCGGTGATCGACACGATCGTGTTGTTGAAGGTGCTCTTGATGTGCGCCGCACCATGGGCGACGTTCTTCTTCTCCTTGCGGCGCACCTTCTTGGTGCCAGCTGCCGCGCGAGCCCTGGGAGGCATCTCTCTCCGGTCTGAGTCTGTGTTCGTGGCCTGGTCGCCCACCCGGTCCTAGCCGAGGGGGCGGTCGTGCTCAGGCGCACCGCCGGTCCGGCCCTACGGACCCGCGACGGTGCGCCGACGTGCTGAGATCAGCGGGCCTTCTTCTTGCCCGCGATGGTCTTGCGCGGGCCCTTGCTCGAGCGCGCGTTCGTCTTGGTGCGCTGACCGTGCACCGGCAGGCCGCGGCGGTGCCGCAGACCCTGGTAGCAGCCGATCTCCACCTTGCGGCGGATGTCGGCGGCCACCTCACGGCGCAGGTCACCCTCGACGCGGAAGTGCTCGTCGATGTAGTCGCGCAGCTTGAGCAGGTCCTCGTCGGTCAGGTCCTTGGCGCGCAGGTCCGGGCTGACGCCCGTTGCGGCCAGGGTCGCCTTGGCCGAGGTCGGCCCGATCCCGTAGATGTAGGTGAGCGCGATCTCCATCCGCTTCTCGCGGGGAAGATCGACGCCAGCAAGTCGTGCCATTGTCAGGTACTCCCTCAGCCCTGGCGCTGCTTGTGCCGGGCGTTCTCGCAGATGACCATGACCCGGCCGTGCCGGCGGATCACCTTGCACTTGTCACAGATCTTCTTCACCGACGGCTGGACCTTCACCGGTGCCGCCCTCATTCCTGTAGATCGTGCGCCGACCCCCGGACCCACGTGGGGACCCGGACCGGCAGCGGGTTACTTGTAGCGGTAGACGATGCGGCCGCGCGTCAGGTCGTAGGGCGAGAGCTCCACGACCACGCGGTCCTCGGGCAGGATCCGGATGTAGTGCTGCCGCATCTTGCCGCTGATGTGGGCGAGCACCCGGTGCCCGTTCTGCAGTTCGACCCGGAACATCGCGTTGGGCAGCGGCTCGACGACACGACCCTCGACCTCGATGGCCCCGTCCTTCTTAGCCACGCCTACACGGCCTCCTCGTTCGATCGGATCTGCATGCGCCCATGCCGGAGCGACAGGGCGGTGGTGCGGGATTCCTTGCTGGCTGCACTCGACGTGTCGGGCACAGTAGAACGGGCGATCTCGCTGAGGGCGTCCATCGGCGTACGGCCACAGCACGACGACGGACGGCGCGAACGCCATCGGCCACTGTACTCCCCACAGCACCAGGGCTCCAACCCGGCCCAGGGTGACGGACCCCTCTCACCCCAGCGCCCTCCTGCGCGCGCTCGGAGCGCGTCCGGAGGGACCCGGTCAGGAGCGGGGCGTGACCCCGAACGGCGCGAGGCCGGCAACGCCGCCGTCCTCGGCCGTGAGGACCCAGGGGCCCTCGGGCGTGATGGCGACGCTGTGCTCGAAGTGCGCGGCCCGTGAGCCGTCCTTGGTGACCACGGTCCAGCCGTCGTCGAGCTCCACGGTGGCCGGGTCACCGATGGTGACCATCGGCTCGATGGCCAGCGCCAGGCCGGGGACGAGCTTGGGCCCACGCCCCGCACGCCCGTAGTTCAGCACGTGCGGGTCCTGGTGCATCTCCGTGCCGATGCCGTGACCGCCGTAGTGGTCGACGATCCCGTAGGGGTGCTCGTGCGCGGTGATCGACTCCTCCACCGCGTGGCTGATGTCGGTCAGCCGGCCGCCGGCGAGGGCCTTCGCCAGCCCTGCCCACATCGACCGCTCGGTGACCTCCAGCAGAGCCGCGTCCTCGGCGGACGGGGTCCCCACCGGGACCGTGATCGCCGAGTCGCTGTGCCAGCCCTGCAGGATGGCGCCACAGTCGATGGAGATGTTGTCGCCCTCGGCGAGCGTCCGGTCTGGGTTCGGGATGCCGTGCACCACCTCATCGTTGATCGACGCACAGATGGTGCCGGTGAAGCCGTGGTACCCGAGGAAGTTGGGCACGGCCCCGCACGACCGGATGTGGTCCTCGGCGATCGCGTCGAGCTCGCCGGTGGTCACGCCAGGACGCACGGCCGCGCGGACTGCCTTGAGGGCACCTGCAGTGACCAGTCCGGAGGCTCGCATGAGCTCGATCTCGTGTGCTGTCTTGATCTGGATCATGCGTCCACTCCACTTCGCCAGCAGGGGCAGCCTGGCCGTCCACGCCGCACTGCGGTCACCGTTCACCGGGACCTCGGGGACTCAGCGCCCGGACTCGTCGTCGGGGTCGTCGGCCAGCGCTTCCTCGGCACCGAGCGCCTCCAGGGCGCGCCGGGTGACCTCGTCGATCTCGCCGATGGCGTTGATCTGGCTGAGCAGCCCGACCTCTGCGTAGAACCCGGCCAGCGGCGCGGTCTGTTCCCGGTAGACCTCGAGACGGTGCCGCACGGTCTCCGGCTTGTCGTCGTCCCGCTGGACCCACTCGCCGTCCACCATCATCCGGCGGCCGGAGAGCCGGCGCACGAGCTCGTCCTCGTCGACGACGAGCTCCAGACACCTGTCCAGCGTGTGACCCATCTCCGCGAGCGAGTCACGCAACTGCTCGGCCTGGGCGATGGTGCGCGGGAAGCCGTCGAGTAGGAAGCCGGCCTTGGCGTCGGACTCGGCCAGGCGATCGGAGACCATCGCGACGGTGATCGCGTCGGGCACCAGGTCGCCGGCGTCCATGTAGGTCTTGGCCTGTCGACCCAGTTCGGTCTGGCCACTGACGTTGGCCCGGAAGATGTCGCCCGTCGAGATCGCGGGCACACCGAGGCGCTCGGCGATGATCTGGGCCTGGGTCCCCTTGCCAGCACCGGGAGGGCCCAGCAGCACGACGCGCACTAGCGGAGGAACCCTTCGTAGCTGCGCTGGTTCAACTGCGTCTCGATCTGCTTCACCGTCTCCAAGCCCACTCCCACCATGATCAGCACCGCGGTCCCGCCGAACGGGAAGTTCTGGTTCTGTCCCTCTTGGGTGATCGAGAGGAACAGGTTGGGCAACACTGCCACCAACCCGAGGTAGATGGACCCCGGCAGCGTGATCCGGGACAGCACGTACTGCAGGTACTCCGCAGTGGGCCGGCCGGGCCGGATGCCCGGGATGAAGCCGCCGTAGCGCTTCATGTCGTCGGCGCGCTCTTCGGGGTTGAACGTGATCGACACGTAGAAGTACGTGAAGAAGATGATCAGCCCGAAGTAGATGGCGATGTGCACCGGGCTGCTCTGGTTGATCACGTAGTTCTCGAAGAACCGGCGGACCGGGCCGCTCGAGTCGCTCTGCAGCTGGCTGAGCAGCTGCGGCAGGTACAGCAACGACGAGGCGAAGATGACCGGGATGACGCCGGCCTGGTTCACCTTCAGCGGCAGGTAGGTCGACGTGCCGCCGTACATCCGGCGCCCGACCATCCGCTTGGCGTACTGCACCGGGATCCGGCGCTGCGCCTGCTCGACGTAGACCACCGAGGCGATGACCACCAGGGCGAAGATGCAGACCACGGTGAAGATGAAGGCACCGCGGGTCTGGAGGATGGCGCCGCCCTCGGCGGGGATCCGGGCCGCGATCGAGGTGAAGATCAGCACGGACATGCCGTTGCCGATCCCCTTCTCCGTGAGGAGCTCGCCCAGCCACATGATCACGGCCGTACCGGCGGTCAGCGTGATGACGAGGATGACCGTCGTCCAGACCGAGTCCGACGGGATGATGTCCTGCGGGCAGTTGGGGAACAGCTGTCCGCTACGGGCCAGGGCGATGATCCCGGTGCTCTGCAGGACGGCGAGGGCGATCGTCAGGTAGCGGGTGTACTGGGTCAGCTTCGCCTGACCCGACTGCCCTTCCTTCTTCAGCTGCTCGAACCGCGGGATGACCACGACCAGCAGCTGGACGATGATGCTCGCGGTGATGTACGGCATGATGCCGAGCGCGAAGACCGACAGCCGGAGGAGCGCACCACCGGAGAACAGGTTGACCAGCGAGTAGACGTCCCGCTGGTCGGAGGCCGCAGCCAGGTCCAGACAGCTGTTGATCGCCTCGGTCGAGACCCCTGGCCCGGGGATGGCGGCACCGAGCCGGTAGACGGCGATCAGCGCCAGGGAGAACAGCAGCTTGCGCCGGAGATCTGGCGTCCGGAACGCCGCGGCGAACGCCTGCAGCACGTGCCCTCCCCGAGTAGGTCGTATGAGGCTATCAACGTCAGGCCGTGGCTCCGGCGACCCGCCCACCCGGAGGGGTGGACCCGGTCGCGCGGACGACGGTCAGGTGGCGCTCCGGCCGGCGGCCGGACAGACAAAAAGCCCCCCTGCGTCCCCCGCCGCGAGCGCGCTCACGGCGGGGGGCAGAGGGGTCCTTCGTCAGATCTGGGTGGTGCTGCCCCCGGCAGCGCCGATCTTCTCCTCGGCGGACTTGGAGAAGGCGTGCGCCTGCACGTCGACCTTCACCCCGCCGAGCTCGCCCGTGCCGAGGACCTTGACCGGCTGACCGCGACGGATGGCGCCGGCATCGGCCAGCGTCTCCGGGTCGATCGTGCCGCCCTGCGGGAACAGGGAGGCGATCCGGTCCAGGTTCACGACCTGGAAGACGACCTTGTTGTTGTTCTTGAAGCCCGAGAGCTTCGGCAGCCGCATGAAGAGGGGGGTCTGACCACCCTCGAAGCGGGCAGAGACCTGCACGCGAGCGCCGGAGCCCTTGGTGCCGCGGCCGGCCGTCTTGCCCTTGGAGCCCTCACCACGACCCACGCGGGTCTTCTTGGTGTGAGCGCCCGGGGCCGGACGCAGGTGGTGGACCTTGAGAGTCATGTCTGTATTCCTTCTCGCCCGAAGCTCAGACGATCTCTTCGACGGCGACCAGGTGCGGCACCGTCGCGACCATCCCGCGGATCTCGGGACGGTCCTCCTGGACGACCGAGTCGTTGATCCGCTTCAGCCCGAGCGAACGCAGCGTCTGGCGCTGGTTCGGCTTGGTGCCGATGGCCGACTTGACCTGGGTGACCTTCAGCTGAGCCATCTCAGACCCCCTGACCGGCCCGCGCACGCAGCATGGCGGCCGGGGCGACGTCCTCCAGGGGCAGGCCGCGGCGAGCCGCGATCTCCTCGGGGCGGACGAGGTCCTTCAGCGCCTGCATGGTCGCGTGGACGATGTTGATCGGGTTCGAGGACCCGAGGCTCTTGGACAGGATGTCGTGGATGCCGGCGCACTCGAGCACGGCGCGCACGGGACCACCGGCGATGACACCGGTACCAGGGCTGGCCGGCTTCAGCAGCACGACACCGGCAGCCGCCTCACCCTGCACCGGGTGCGGGATGGTGCTGGCGATGCGAGGCACCTTGTAGAAGTGCTTCTTGGCCTCCTCGACGCCCTTGGCGATCGCCGCGGGCACCTCCTTGGCCTTGCCGTAGCCGACACCCACGGTGCCGTTGCCGTCGCCCACGATCACCAGCGCGGTGAAGCTGAAGCGCCGACCGCCCTTGACGACCTTCGACACGCGGTTGATGGCCACCACGCGCTCGATGAACTGGCTCTTCTCGGCGGTACCGCCGCCGGGGCCGCGGCCGCCGTCACGGCGGTCACGACGGTCGTTGCCGCCGCCGGCACCGCCGGGGCCACCCGTCCCGCCGGCGCCACCGCCGCGTCGCTGTGGTCCTGGCATCAGACGTCCCTCTCGATCTGCTCAGTGGTGGTGCTCATCAGAAGTCCAGCCCGCCTTCGCGGGCACCGTCCGCGAGGGCGGCGATGCGCCCGGCGTACCGGTTGCCGCCGCGGTCGAAGACGACAGCGGCGATGCCGGCGGCCTTGGCGCGCTCGGCGACCAGGGCACCCACCTGCCGGGCGAGAGCGGACTTGTCGCCCTCCGCGCCCTTCAGGCTGGCGTCCATGGTCGACGCACTGGCCAGCGTACGGCCCACGGTGTCGTCGACGACCTGGACGTGGATGTGCCGGCTGCTGCGCTTGACGACCAGACGCGGGCGCTCCGGCGTGCCACCCACCCGCTTGCGCAGGCGGTTGTGCCGGCGCAGCCGCGAGACGCGACGCGCGGTGCTGACATCGGTGCCGACGGGCTTGTGCACCCGGACACCCTTCTCGGTCTTGGCTGCCTGTGCCATCACTTGCCCGTCTTCCCGACCTTGCGCTTGACGACCTCGCCCTGGTACCGCACGCCCTTGCCCTTGTACGGGTCGGGCTTGCGGATCTTGCGGATCTTGGCGGAGACCTCGCCGACCTGCTGCTTGTCGATGCCGCTCACCCGCAGGCGGGTGGGCGCCTCGACGGTGAAGGAGATCCCCTCGGGGGCCTTCACCTGCACCGGGTGGCTGAAGCCGAGGGCGAACTCGAGGTCCGACCCACGGGCCTGCACGCGGTAGCCGACGCCGACGATCTCCAGGGTCTTCTCGTACCCCTGGGTGACGCCGGTGATCATGTTGGCGATGAGCGAGCGGGACAGGCCGTGCAGGGCCCGGCTCTCGCGCTCGTCGTTGGGACGCTGCACCAGCAGCGCACCGTCCTCACCGTGCTCGACGGTGATGGGAGCTGCCACCGTGTGGCTGAGCTTCCCCTTCGGGCCTGAGACGTTGACCGTTCGCCCGTCGATGGCGACGTCAACCCCGCTCGGCACCGGAATCGGGAGTCGTCCGATCCGTGACATGTCTGCTCGCTCCTCTTACCAGACGTAGGCGAGGACTTCCCCACCCACGCCCTTCTTGTTCGCCTGCTTGTCGGTCAGCAGCCCGGTGGAGGTGGAGATGATCGCCACCCCGAGGCCGCCCAGGACCTTGGGCAGGGCAGTCGACTTCGCGTAGACACGCAGGCCGGGCTTGGACACCCGACGGACACCGGCGATGCTGCGCTCCCGGTTCGGGCCGTACTTGAGGGAGACCACGAGCTCCTTGCGGACGTGGCCTTCGACCTCGACGTCGTTGACGGTCCAGCCGCCGATGTAACCCTCCTGCTGGAGGATCGCGGCGACCTTCGTCTTGAGCTTCGACGACGGCATGGCCGCGGCGTCGTGGTACGCCTGGTTGGCGTTGCGGATCCGCGTGAGCATGTCCGCGATCGGGTCGGTCATCGTCATGGGTGCGTCGTGCCTCTCTCACCGCGGTTCCGCACGCTGTCGTGCGCGGGCCTCTCGGTGACGTGGGTGGTGCTCCGGGGCGGACCCGGGAGCGGGTGGCCCGCCCCGTGCGGGGCGGGCCGTACTGCGTCTGTTACCAGCTCGACTTGGTCACGCCGGGCAGCTCGCCCGCGTGCGCCATCTCCCGCAGGCAGATCCGGCACAGGCCGAACTTGCGGAAGACCGCGTGGGGCCGGCCGCACCGCTGGCATCGGGTGTAGCCGCGGACGGCGAACTTCGGCGTGCGAGCCGCCTTGTTGACAAGGGCCTTCTTGGCCATCTCTTGGTCTCCTACCTTCTACGCAGACCGCGTCAGCGGGTGGCGTTCACGACGGTCTGGCCGGCGAAGGGGAACCCGAGCAGCGACAGCAGCTCCCGGCCCTCCTCGTCGGTCGTGGCGGTGGTCACCAGGGTGATGTCCATGCCGCGGGGCCGGTCGATCTTGTCGACGTCGATCTCGCGGAACATCGACTGCTCGGTGAGACCGAACGTGTAGTTGCCGTGGCCGTCGAACTGCTTGGGGTTCAGGCCACGGAAGTCACGGATACGGGGCAGGGCCAGCGACAGCAGCCGGTCCAGGAACTCCCACATGCGGTCGCCGCGGAGGGTGACCTTCGCGCCGATCGGCATGCCCTCGCGCAGCTTGAACTGCGCGATGGACTTCCGGGCTCGCACGACGGCGGGCTTCTGGCCGGTGATGGCGGTGAGGTCGCGGACCGCGCCGTCCATCAGCTTGGCGTCACGGGTGGCCTCGCCGACGCCCATGTTGACCACGATCTTCACGAGACCGGGGATCTGCATGACGTTGGGGTAGCCGAACTCGGACTGGAGGGCCGGCGCGATCTCCTCGCGGTACCGGGCCAGCATGCGGGGCAGCTCACGGGTGGGTGCGCTCATGGTGATCAGAGGTCCTTACCGGTGCGCCGCGAGACCCGGATGTTGCGGCCTTCCTCGTCCTTGCGGTAACCGACCCGGGTCGGCTTGTCCTCGGAGTCGATCACCATCACGTTGCTCACGTGGATGGCGGCCTCCTGCGTGACGATCCCGCCCTGCTGGGCACCGCGCTGGGTGGTGCTGATCCGGGTGTGCTTCTTCACCCGGCCGATGCCCTCCACCAGGACCTTCTGGGTCCGGGGGAAGGCCGCGATGACGCGGCCCTTGGCACCCTTGTCCTTGCCGGCCAGGACGACGACCGAGTCGCCCTTCTTGACCTTCATCGACGGGGTCTTCCCGCTCGTCGGCTGAGCCATGGTCACAACACCTCCGGAGCGAGCGAGATGATCCGCATGAAGCGCTTGTCGCGCAGCTCACGGCCGACGGGGCCGAAGATGCGCGTGCCGCGCGGGTCGCCGCTGTCGCGGATGATCACCGCGGCGTTCTCGTCGAAGCGGATGTAGGAGCCGTCCGGACGACGACGCTCCTTGACCGTGCGGACGATGACGGCCTTGACCACATCGCCCTTCTTGACACCTGCGCCCGGCAGTGCGTCCTTGACGGTGGCGACGATGACGTCACCGATGCCCGCGTAGCGGCGCCCCGACCCGCCGAGCACACGGATGCACAAGATCTCCTTGGCCCCGGTGTTGTCGGCGACCCTGAGCCGCGACTCCTGCTGGATCACTTCCTGCTCCTGAATCTGAGTGGCGACAGCCGGACCGGATCGGTGAACCGGCTGTCCGGCACCCACGTGCGGACGCACCGGCAGCGAGCGCCGCCGGTGCGTCCGTGCACGGGTACCGGGATGTGGCGGGCTCCGAAGAGCGCGCCAGTCGTCCAGGGTACTCCCTGCTCACCGACCCCGAGAGGCCGGTTGTCGACTTCTTACTTGGCCTTCTCCACGACCGTCACCAGACGCCACCGCTTGGTGGCGGAGGTGGGGCGCGTCTCCATGATCTGCACCCGGTCGCCGATGCCGGCGGTGTTCTGCTCGTCGTGCGCCTTCAGCTTGCTGGTACGGCGCAGGACCTTGCCGTACAGCCCGTGCTTCACGCGGTCCTCGACCTCGACGACGATGGTCTTGTCCATCTTGTCGCTGACGACCAGGCCCTCACGGACCTTGCGGTAGCCACGCCCGGCCAGGCCGGGCCCGGTCGAGGTCTCGGCGGTGTTGGTGACCTCGCTCATGCGACACCCTCGTTCGGGGCGACCGAGAGACCCAGCTCGCGCTCGCGCATGATCGTGTAGATCCGGGCGATGTCGCGGCGGACGGTCTGCAGTCGCCGGTTGTTGTCCAGCTGGCCGGTGGCCACCTGGAACCGCAGGTTGAAGAGCTCTTCGCGCGACTCGCGCAGCCGGGTGGCCAGCTCGTCGGCGGACAGCTCGCGCAGCTCAGGCGCAGTGAGGCCGGCGGCCATCACACCTCTCCTTCGCGAGTGATGAAGCGGCACTTCATGGGGAGCTTGTGGATCGCGCGGCGCATGGCCTCGCGGGCCACCGGCTCGGCGACACCCGACAGCTCGAACATGATCCGACCGGGCTTGACGTTCGCCACCCACCACTCGGGCGAGCCCTTACCGGAACCCATGCGGGTCTCGGCCGGCTTCTTCGTCAGCGGGCGGTCGGGGTAGATCGAGATCCACACCTTGCCGCCACGCTTGATGTGACGCGTCATGGCGATACGAGCGGACTCGATCTGCCGGTTGGTCACGTACGCGGGCTCGAGAGCCTGGATCGCGAAGTCACCGAAGTTGATCGCGGTGCCGCCCTTGGCCCGCCCGGTGCGGTCGGGGTGGTGCTGCTTGCGGTGCTTGACCCGACGTGGGATGAGCACTGGTCAGCCCTCCGTGTTCTCGGCGCCGGCGGCCTTCGCGGCCGCGGTGCCCTCGGCACCGGCGGCCTCGCCGATGCTCTGCGCGGGAGCAGCCTCACCCGAGGCCACGGCGACGTCGCTGGTGGCGTCCGCGGGAGCCTCGGCCGGCTGCTCGGTGGAGACCGGGGCGTCAGCCGCAGCGCGGCCCGCCTCGGTGCCCCCGGCGGTGGTGCCGGACGAGCCGGACCGCCGCTGGGGACGCTGGGCGCGCTCACGGCGCTGCTGACGCTGCGCGAGGGCCTCGAGGGCCTCCCGCTCCGCGCGCGAACCGCTGGCGTCGCCCTTGTAGATCCAGACCTTCACACCGATGCGGCCGAAGGTGGTACGGGCCTCGTAGATGCCGTAGTCGATGTTCGCCCGGAGGGTGTGCAGCGGCACACGGCCCTCGCGGTAGAACTCCGAGCGGCTCATCTCGGTGCCGCCGAGGCGACCCGAGCACTGCACCCGGATGCCCTTGACCTGCGGGCTGCGCTGCGCGGACTGCATCGCCTTGCGCATGGCACGACGGAAGCTGACCCGGCTGGAGAGCTGCTCGGCGACACCCTGGGCGACCAGCTGCGCGTCGGACTCGGGGTTCTTCACCTCGAGGATGTTCAGCTGCACCTGCTTGCCGGTGAGCTTCTCCAGCTCACCGCGGATGCGGTCGGCCTCCGCACCACGGCGACCGATGACGATGCCCGGCCGGGCGGTGTGGATGTCCACTCGGACCCGGTCACGGGTGCGCTCGATCTCCACCTTCGAGATCCCGGCACGCTCCATGCCCTTGCCCATGAGCTTCCGGATGGCCACGTCTTCCTTGACGTAGTCGGCGTACAGCTTGTCCGCGTACCACCGGGACTTGTAGTCGGTGGTGATGCCGAGCCGGAACCCGTGCGGGTTGACCTTCTGACCCACTAGCGGGTCCCTCCCCTCGTGTTGCTCTTCTGCTGCTGGGTGGCCGGGCCGGACTGCCCGGTCTCCCGACGTGCCTTGCGCGACCGGAGGGCCAGCTCAGCGCTCGAGCTCACCTCGGTCACCTCGACGGTGATGTGGCTGGTCCGCTTGTTGATGCGGAACGCCCGGCCCTGCGCCCGCGGACGGATCCGCTTCAGCGTGGGGCCCTCGTCGACGAACGCGGCGCTGACGACGAGCGCAGCGGGGTCCAACTGCAGGTTGTGCTCGGCGTTGGCGACCGCGCTGGCGACGACCTTGGCCACCGGCTCGCTGGCGGTCTGCGGGGTGAAGCGCAGCAGTGCCAGTGCCTCGTCGGTCGGCAGGTAGCGGATCATGTCCACCACCCGGCGGGCCTTCATGGGGGTGACGCTGACGAACCGGGCCGTGGCCCGGGCGACCGGCGTCTCCTGTCCCAACTGGGAAGTCATCTGGGTCTCTTCTCTACCTGGTCGTCGCTCAGCCGCGCCGCGACCGGCGGTCGTCCTTGACGTGCCCACGGAAGGTGCGCGTGGGCGCGAACTCGCCGAGCTTGTGCCCGACCATCGCCTCGGTGACGAACACCGGGACGTGCTTGCGGCCGTCGTGCACGGCGATCGTGTGCCCGAGCATGTCGGGGATGATCGTCGAACGTCGCGACCAGGTGCGGATGACGTGCTTGGTGCCCTTGTCGTTCTGAGCGTCCACCTTGGCGAGCAGGTGGTCGTCGACGAACGGGCCCTTCTTGAGGCTGCGTGGCATGTCTGTCGGACTCCTCTACCCGCTCAGCGCTTCTTGTTGGTGCGCCGGCGGCGCACGATCAGGGCATCACTGGCCTTGCGCTTGCGCGTGCGGCCCTCCGGCTTGCCCTTCGGGTTGACCGGGTGCCGGCCACCGGAGGTCTTGCCCTCACCACCACCGTGCGGGTGGTCGACCGGGTTCATCGCGACACCGCGGACGGTCGGGCGCTTGCCCTTCCACCGCATCCGGCCGGCCTTGCCCCAGTTGATGTTCGACTGCTCGGCGTTGCCGACCTCGCCGATCGTGGCGCGGCACCGGACGTCGACGTTGCGGATCTCGCCCGAGGGCATCCGCAGCTGGGCGAAACGACCCTCACGGGCGACCAGCTGGACGCTGGTACCGGCCGAGCGGGCGATCTTCGCCCCGCCACCGGGCCGCAGCTCGATGGCGTGGATGACCGTGCCGACCGGGATGTTGCGCAGCGGCAGGTTGTTGCCCGGCTTGATGTCGGCCGCAGGGCCGCACTCGACCGTGTCGCCCTGCTTCAGCTTCGCCGGGGCGATGATGTAGCGCTTCTCCCCGTCGGCGAAGTGCAGCAGCGCGATGCGCGAGGTGCGGTTCGGGTCGTACTCGATGTGCGCGACCTTGGCCGGCACACCGTCCTTGTCGGCCCGGCGGAAGTCGATGAGGCGGTAGGCGCGCTTGTGCCCACCGCCCTGGTGACGAGCAGTCACACGACCGTGGACGTTGCGCCCGCCACGACCGTGCAGCGGTCGGACCAGCGACTTCTCGGGATGGTCGCGGGTGACCTCGGCGAAGTCGGCGACGGACGAGCCGCGGCGGCCCGGCGTCGTCGGCTTGTACTTACGGATGGCCATGGTTCCTCAGAGTCCCTGTCTGTTCTCTCTGGTCCGATCGGTGGTCACCGGCGCTCAGGCGCCGGGTCCACCGAAGAGCTCGATGCGGTCACCGGGGGCAACGGAGACGATGGCGCGCTTGGTGTCCTTGCGCTTCCCCATCACAGCGCCCTTGGAGCGCTTCCTCTTCCCCTGGCGGTTGATCGTGTTGACGGCGAGGACCTTCACGTTGAAGACCTGCTGCACAGCGATCTTGATCTGGGTCTTGTTGGCGTCGGGACGGACGATGAACGTGTACTTGTTCTCGTCCAGCAGCCCGTAGCTCTTCTCGGAGATGACCGGGGACAGCAGCACGTCCCGGGGGTCGCGGACGCTCATGCCTTCTCCTCGGACGTCTCGGTCGTGGTGGCCGGCGCGATCGAGGGCACGTCGCCGTCGATCTCGTGGGTCTCCAGGTCGGGGAGCTCGGCCGAGGAGGCCGCGCCCTTGCCGCCCCGGGCCGGGCCGGTGACGTACTCGGTCAGCGCGGTCTCGGTGAAGACGACCTCGTCGGACACCAGCACGTCGTAGGTGTTCAGCTGACCGGCCTCGATCAGGTGCACCCGCGGCACGTTGCGCAGGCTGACCCAGTTGAGGACGTCGTCGCGGTCGAGGACGACCAGCACGCGCTTGGCCGTGCTGATCGCGTCCAGGACCTTGAGCGCGGCCTTGGTCGACGGCGCGTCGCCGTCGACGAACGCGGAGACGACGTGCATGCGGCCGTCACGAGCCCGGTCGGAGAGGGCACCGCGCAGGGCGGCGGCCTTCATCTTCTTGGGCGTCTTCTGCTCGTAGTTCCGCGGCTGCGGACCGTGCGAGATGCCACCGCCGGTGAACTGCGGCGAACGCAGTGAACCTTGACGGGCCCGGCCGGTGCCCTTCTGGCGGTACGGCTTGGCGCCGGTGCCGCTGACCTGGGCGCGGGTCTTGGTCGAGTGCGTGCCCTGGCGGGCCGCGGCCAGCTGGGCCACGACGACCTGGTGCAGCAGCGAGACGTTGGCCGGGGCGTCGAACAGCTCGCCGGGCAGCGTCACGCTGCCCGAGGTCTCCCCCGCCGGCGTCCGGACGTCGACCTGACGGTCGGTCCGGGTCGCGCTGGACTCTGCAGAAGTCGGTGCGGTCACTTCGCGTCACTCCCCACGGGGCCGCCCTTGACCGCGGACCGGACGAGCAGGAGCCCGCCGCGGGGGCCGGGGACGGCGCCCTTGATCAGGACCAGGCCCTTCTCGGTGTCCACCTGGTGGACCTTCAGCGAGAGCGTGGTCGTGGTGACCGCGCCCATGCGCCCGGCCATGCGGACGCCCTTGAAGACGCGACCCGGGGTCGAGGCCCCGCCGATCGAGCCCGGGGCGCGGTGCTTGCGGTGGGTGCCGTGGCCGGCGCCGAGGCCCTTGAAGCCGTGACGCTTCATGACGCCGGCGGTGCCCTTGCCCTTGCTGGTGCCGATGACGTCGACCTTGGCCACGTCGGAGAAGACCTCTGCGGTCAGCTCCTGACCGACCGAGTAGTCGGCGGCGTCCTCGGTGCGCAGCTCGACCAGGTGCCGACGCGGGGTGACGCCCGCCTTGGCGAAGTGCCCGCCCTCGGGCTTGTTCACCTTGCGGGGGTCGATCGCGCCGAAACCGAGCTGGACGGCGGAGTAGCCGTCCTTCTCGGGGGTGCGCACCTGGGTGACCACGCACGGGCCCGCCTTGATGACGGTCACCGGCACGATGCGGTTGTTCTCGTCGAAGACCTGGGTCATCCCCAGCTTCTCGCCGAGGAGACCACGGAATGTGCTCGCCATGTCTGGGACAGCCCTTACTGGATGTTGACGTCGACCGAGGCCGGCAGGTCGATGCGCATCAGCGCGTCGACCGTCTTCGGCGTCGGGTCGAGGATGTCGATGAGCCGCTTGTGCGTACGCATCTCGAAGTGCTCGCGCGAGTCCTTGTACTTGTGCGGCGAGCGGATGACGCAGTACACGTTCTTCTCCGTCGGCAGCGGCACCGGGCCGACGACGCGCGCTCCGGTCTTCGTCACCGTGTCCACGATGCGCCGAGCCGAGGCATCGATGGCCTCGTGGTCGTAGGCCTTCAGCCGGATGCGGATCTTCTGTCCCGCCATCGGTTGTCTTCGCTCCTGCCGATCGGTTGTGAAAGTACAAGTGGGTCTGCTGACCCTGGGTCGGTGTCCCGACCCGGCTGACGGGCGGCGGCCGTTCCGGCCGCCGCCCGTCAGGGTGTCACTGGTTGATCTTGACGACCCGGCCGGCGCCGACGGTGCGGCCACCCTCGCGGATGGCGAAGCGCAGGCCCTCCTCCATGGCGATCGGCTGGATCAGCTCGACCGACATCTCGGTGTTGTCGCCGGGCATGACCATCTCGGTGCCCGCAGGCAGCGTGACGACGCCGGTGACGTCCGTGGTCCGGAAGTAGAACTGCGGACGGTAGTTGTTGAAGAACGGCGTGTGCCGGCCACCCTCGTCCTTCGAGAGGATGTAGACCGAGCCCTCGAAGTTCGTGTGCGGGGTGATGGAACCCGGCTTCACGACGACCTGGCCACGCTCGACGTCCTCGCGCTTGATGCCGCGCAGCAGCAGGCCGACGTTGTCACCAGCCTGGCCCTGGTCGAGCAGCTTGCGGAACATCTCGACGCCGGTGACGGTCGTCTTGGTCGAGTTCGGGCGGATGCCGACGATCTCGATCTCCTCGGAGACCTTGACGATGCCGCGCTCGACGCGGCCGGTGACGACCGTGCCACGACCGGTGATCGTGAAGACGTCCTCGACGGGCATGAGGAACGGCTTGTCGATCTCACGCTCGGGCTCCGGGATCGCCGTGTCGACGGCGTTCATGAGCTCCATGAGCTTGTCGCCCCACTCGGCGTCGCCCTCGAGGGCCTTCAGTGCCGAGACGCGGACCACGGGGACGTCGTCACCCGGGAACTCGTACTCGGACAGCAGCTCGCGGACCTCCAGCTCGACGAGCTCGAGGATCTCCTCGTCGTCGACCATGTCGGCCTTGTTCAGCGCCACCACGATGTAGGGGACACCGACCTGGCGGGCCAGGAGCACGTGCTCCTTGGTCTGCGGCATCGGGCCGTCGGTGGCGGCGACCACCAGGATCGCGCCGTCCATCTGGGCCGCACCGGTGATCATGTTCTTGATGTAGTCGGCGTGCCCGGGGCAGTCGACGTGCGCGTAGTGCCGGTTCTCGGTCTGGTACTCGACGTGGGCGATCGAGATCGTGATGCCGCGAGCCTTCTCCTCGGGCGCCTTGTCGATCATGTCGAACGCGGACGCCTCGTTGAGGTTCGGGAACTTGTCGTGCAGCACCTTGGTGATCGCCGCGGTCAGCGTCGTCTTGCCGTGGTCGATGTGCCCGATGGTGCCGATGTTGACGTGCGGCTTGGTCCGCTCGAACTTGGCCTTGGCCACTGGGTTCCTCTCGTCGATTCTTCGCAGTCGTTCGCGTGTCTGGGGTGCGAGCTCACGCTCGCGGTGGCCGGCGGGTGGACCGCCGTCCGGTTACTCGCCGGTCGCCTTGGCGATGATCTCCTTGGCGACGTTGGCCGGGACCTCGGCGTAGGTGTCGAACACCATGGTGTAGCTCGCCCGCCCCTGAGTGCGGCTGCGCAGGTCGCCCACGTAGCCGAACATCTCCGACAGCGGCACCAGGGCCCGGACGACGCGAGCGCCGGAACGCTCCTCCATCGCCTGGATGGTCCCGCGGCGGGAGTTCAGGTCGCCGATGACGTCGCCCATGTTCTCTTCCGGGGTGACGACCTCGACCGCCATCATCGGCTCCAGCAGGGCCGGGCTGGCCTTGCGGGCGGCCTCCTTGAAGGCGATCGATCCGGCGATCTTGAAGGCCATCTCCGAGGAGTCGACCTCGTGGTACTGGCCGTCCAGGAGCGACGCCTTGACGCCGACCATGGGGTAGCCGGCGAGGATGCCGTACTGCATGGCGTCCTGCATGCCGGCGTCGACCGACGGGATGTACTCCCGCGGGATGCGGCCACCCGTGACCTTGTTCTCGAACTCGTAGGTCGCCGAGTCGCCGCTCATCTCCAGCGGCTCGAGGGCGATCTGCACCTTCGCGAACTGGCCGGAGCCACCCGTCTGCTTCTTGTGCGTGTAGTCGTAGCGCTCGACGGTCTTGCGGATCGTCTCGCGGTAGGCCACCTGCGGCTTGCCGACGTTGGCCTCGACGTTGAACTCACGCCGCATGCGGTCGACCAGGATCTCCAGGTGCAGCTCACCCATGCCGGAGATGACCGTCTGACCGGTCTCCTCGTCGAGGCGGACCTGGAACGTCGGGTCCTCCTCGGCCAGCTTCTGGATGGCCGTGCCCAGCTTCTCCTGGTCACTCTTCGTCTTCGGCTCGATGGCGACCGAGATGACCGGCGCCGGGAAGGTCATCGACTCGAGGATGACCGGCTTCTGCGGGTCGCAGAGCGTGTCACCCGTCGTGGTCTGCTTCATGCCGTTGACGGCGACGATCTCACCGGCACCCACGCCCTGACGCTCTTCGCGCTTGTTGGCGTGCATCTGGTAGATCTTGCCGACCCGCTCCTTGCGGTCCTTGGTGCTGTTGAGCACCGGGGAACCCGCGTCGAGCTTGCCGGAGTAGACCCGGATGTAGGTGAGCTTGCCGAGGTGCTGGTCCGTCTGGATCTTGAAGGCCAGCGCGGAGAAGGGCTCGTTCTCGTCGGCGTGCCGCAGGACCTCGGTCTCACCGTCGAGCGCGGTGCCGACGATCGCCTCGACGTCCAGCGGGCTGGGCAGGTAGTCGACGACCGCGTCGAGCAGGGGCTGCACGCCCTTGTTCTTGAAGGCCGTGCCGGTCAGGACCGGGTTCACCTGGCCGGCGATCGTGGCCTTGCGGATGGCCGCCTTGAGCCGGTCGGCGGCGATCTCCTCGCCGGCGAGGTAGTCCTCCATGAGCGAGTCGTCGAAGTCCGCGATGTTCTCGAGGAGCTTCTCGCGGTACTCCGCGGCCTGGTCGGCCAGCTCGGCGGGGATGTCCTCGATGGCGTAGTCCTCGCCCATCTTGGTCTCACCGCGCCAGGTCAGGGCCTTCATCTGGACCAGGTCGACGACGCCGATGAAGTCGGCCTCGGCACCGATCGGCAGCTGCAGCACCAGCGCGTTGGCGTTGAGCCGCTCCACCATCATGTCGACGCAACGGAAGAAGTCGGCGCCGGTGCGGTCGAGCTTGTTGACGAAGCACATGCGCGGGACGCTGTACTTCTCGGCCTGACGCCAGACCTGCTCGGTCTGCGGCTCCACGCCGGCGACACCGTCGTAGACGGCGACCGCACCGTCGAGCACCCGCAGGGACCGCTCCACCTCGACGGTGAAGTCGACGTGACCCGGGGTGTCGATGATGTTGATGTCGTGGTCGTTCCAGGAGCACTTCGTCGCGGCGGACGTGATGGTGATGCCGCGCTCCTGCTCCTGCTCCATCCAGTCCATCGTGGCCGCGCCGTCGTGGACTTCACCGATCTTGTAGTTGATACCGGTGTAGAAGAGGATCCGCTCGGTCGTCGTCGTCTTGCCGGCGTCGATGTGCGCCATGATCCCGATGTTGCGGGTCTTGGCGAGTTGGGCCTCGTTCTGGGCCATTCCCTTACTCCTCTTCCTTCTCGTCCGTGCGCGGTGTCCGGGGGTCGCCCGGTTCCACCGCGGGCAGCGGCTGCTGATGGACTGGCGTCACCAGCGGTAGTGCGCGAAGGCCTTGTTCGACTCGGCCATCTTGTGCGTGTCCTCGCGGCGCTTGACCGCGGCACCGAGGCCGTTGCTGGCGTCCAGCAGCTCGTTCATGAGGCGCTCGGTCATCGTCTTCTCGCGACGCGCCCGGCTGTACTGGATGAGCCAGCGCAGGCCGAGGGTCGTGCTGCGGGAGGGGCGGACCTCGATCGGCACCTGGTAGGTCGCACCACCGACGCGGCGGCTGCGCACCTCGAGAGCCGGCTTCACGTTGTCCAGCGCGCGCTTGAGCGTGACGACCGGGTCGGTGTCGTTCTTCGCCCGGACGCCCTCGAGGGCGCCGTAGACGATCGCCTCGGCGACAGAGCGCTTGCCGTCGACGAGCACCTTGTTCACCAGCTGGGTGACCAGCGGCGACTGGTACACCGGGTCGGCGATGAGCGGACGCTTCGGCGCGGGGCCCTTGCGCGGCATTAGCTCTTCTCCTTCTTCGCGCCGTACCGGCTGCGAGCCTGCTTGCGGCCGCGGACACCCTGGGTGTCCAGCGAGCCACGGATGATCTTGTAGCGGACGCCGGGGAGGTCCTTCACCCGGCCGCCGCGCACGAGCACCATCGAGTGCTCCTGCAGGTTGTGGCCGACGCCCGGGATGTAGGCGGTCACCTCGACACCGCTGGTGAGGCGCACGCGAGCGACCTTGCGCAGCGCCGAGTTCGGCTTCTTCGGCGTCGTCGTGTAGACGCGCGTGCACACGCCGCGGCGCTGAGGGGATCCCTTCAACGCCGGGGTCTTGGTCTTCTCGACCTTGTCCTCGCGGCCCTTGCGGACCAGCTGCTGGATCGTGGGCATGGGTGGCCTGGATCTCCTGCCTGCGCTGGGTCGTGCTGTGGATGTGGTGCACTGCGTGTGGTGTGCCCGGTGGCCCGGCCCTCTAGAGTCTGCCCGCGACCCACCCTCCGACCCCCGCGCTCGGGCGTGTCGCCCTTCGCGAGAACCGGCCAGTTGATCGAACCGGACTCGTCGCCCCTCGCGATCCGGCGCCGGCCACACCACCTTGCAGTGGACCCCGTCGGTGACGGGAGTGGCCCCTGACATCCGGTCGATCCGAAGACCGATGGACGCCCAGGTGCACCGCTTACGGGAGCAGGCCCAGTCATCCTGGGCACAGCTGACCACAGTACCCGGCCCTGCCGGACCGGTCAAAGCCGGGTCGACATGTGGGCTGCGCACCGGTTCAGCCGGTCCGTCCTGCACCAACTGCCGTTGCCTCGGGCATGTTCCCGGGCGCTGCGCGCAGCTGCCCGAGGGGTCGTGCGGGGAACGTACCGGAAGCGGACGGCGGCGGGCAGGGGTCCTGGCGCGCGTCGTCGTCCGTCGTCACGTCGCTTCTGTCGGACTCCCGCCCTACGGTCGGTGGCGACCCGCTCACGTCCCGCACCTCGTTGGTGGTGCGCCTGCCGCTCGGAGGTACGCCGTGCTCCCCGACAACGCCCGCGAACTCAAGGCCCGACTGTCCAAGCGGCTGAGTGAGGTACCGCCGTCCAGCGTCGCGGCCAGCTCCGTCGACGGTCCTTCCCGGTGGAGCGGGGTGGCCCTGGGGCTGACCCCGGTCGCCAGAGGTCAGGTGCACCTGGCGATCCGGCTGATCGAGCAGACCGACGCCGACCTCGTGCTGGGCGGGCTGGACGCAGGCGCCCGGGACGAGGTGGACGTCCGGGTCATCGGGCCGGTCCGACCGCTGACGTCCCCCACCCCCGATGAGCTCCGGCGGCGGGGGCGTCCGTTGCGGCCCGGGGCGTCCATCGGCCATCGCGACGTCACCGCCGGCACCCTCGGGGGATTCGTCCGGCGCCGCGGCACGGACGATCTGCTCGTGCTCAGCAACAACCACGTGCTGGCCAACAGCGACGCGGGCAGGGCGGGCGACCCGGTGTTCCAGCCGGGTGTCGCGGACGGGGGTCTGGACACCGACCGGATCGGCAGTCTGGCTGCCTTCATCCGGTTCCGCCTCGAGCCGGGGAACCTGGTCGACGCCGCGGTCGCCGCCCTGGACCCCGACATGACGGCGAACCCCGCCGGCTACCCCGGCGGCCCGCTCTCCGCCGTGGTCGCCGCCGCGGACGACACCGACCCCGACGAGCTGGTGGAGAAGGTGGGGCGCACGACGGGCCACACCCACGGGCGGATCACCGCCGTCGAGGTCGACGGAGTCGGGGTGCAGTTCGACGATGCCGTGCACACCTTCGACGACCAGGTGGAGATCGAGGGCGTCAGCGGGGGGTTCAGCGCCGGGGGCGACAGCGGGTCGGTGATCTGGCGAAGCCGCGACCGCGCGCCGCTGGGGCTGCTGTTCGCCGGGTCGACCACGGGCGGCAGCGCCGGTGGCGGCGTCACCTTCGCCAACCCGCTGGCCACGGTGCTGCGCGAGCTCGACGTGGAGTGGTTCGCGGGCTGAGCGACCCCGGAAGGAGGGCCTCGGCCGGCGTTGCCCTGTCCTGATCCGGCGCCGGGGGGCACCATGGGGGCATGACCGACCGCGCCTCAGCCCGCGCAGCCAAGGACGCGCTGGCCTCCCGCTTCGCCGCCGACCCCGGCGTCGCCGCGGTCGGGCTGGCGCGGCAGGCCGCCGACTACGTCGTCCGGGTCGACCTGACCGAGGCGGGCGCCGGCGCCCGCGTGCCGGCCGACGTCGACGGCGTACGGGTCGTCACGCACGTGATCGGCACCGTCCGCGCCCTCTGAGCGCCCCGGGGGCCCACTCCCCCGCCGGGCCGTTACCGTCGGCGGCAGTGGCACCGACGAGGGTGCCACGGACGCCGAGGAGGGCGCGTGCGCATCGGGATCCAGGCCAGCTACGCCGGTGACTTCAAGCAGACCGCGGACGAGATCCGTGACCTGGAGTCCGCCGGGCTCGACGTCGCGATGTGCGCGGAGGTGTACACCTTCGACGCGGTCAGCCAGCTGGGCTACCTGGCAGCCGTGACCGACCGGGTCGAGTTGATGAGCGGCATCCTGCCCATCTACAGCCGTACGCCGGCGCTGATCGCGATGACCGCGGCCGGTCTGGACTTCGTCTCCGGCGGGAGGTTCACCCTCGGGCTGGGCGCCTCCGGGCCGCAGGTCATCGAGGGCTGGCACGGGCTGCCCTATGACGCACCCTTGCAGCGGACCCGCGAGATCATCGAGATCTGCCGCCAGGTGTGGCGCCGCGAGCGGCTGGAGCACGACGGCAAGAAGTACCAGGTGCCGCTCCCGGCCGACCAGGGCACCGGCCTCGGCAAGCCGCTGAAGCTCATCAACACCCCGGTGCGGCCGCAGATCCCGGTGCTGCTCGCCGCGCTCGGGCCGAAGAACGTGGAGCTCGCCGCCGAGATCGCGGAGAAGTGGGAGCCGATCTTCTTCCACCCGGAGCGTGCTGCCGACGTCTGGGGCGCCTCGCTCGAGGCGGGCAAGGCCAAGCGGGACCCGTCGCTCGGTGAGCTCGACGTCGTCGTCGGCGTCCCGGTGGCGATCGGCGAGGACGTCGAGCACCTGGTGGAGGCGGTGCGGCCGGGGATCGCGTTGTACGTCGGCGGCATGGGCGCCAAGGGCAAGAACTTCTACAACGACCTGGCCCGCCGGTACGGCTACGAGGCCGAGGCGGAGGCGATCCAGGAGCTGTACCTGGCCGGGCGCAAGGACGAGGCGGCCGCCGCCGTCCCGGAGGACCTCGTGCGCGCGACCTCGCTGATCGGGCCGGAGTCCTACGTGGCCGAACGGATCGCCGCGTTCGCCGCGGCCGGGGTGACCACGATCAACCTGCAGCCCCTCGACGACAGTCGCGAGGGCCGGCTCCGCACCGTCGAGACGATGCGCCGCCTGGCGGGCTGACGCCGGCGGGGCCGGGGGTGACCCGGCCCCTTGCGTCACGTGACGCCCGGCGAGATGCAGAAGGGCCCCGGGAGCTCGCGCTCCCGGGGCCCTTCTGTCACTCACTCAGCGCGTCAGCGCCAGTCGTACTCCTCGAGCCGGACGGCCTCGCCCGTGCCCTGACCGAAGACGTCCGGGCTGTAGTACTGCCCGTCGTCGTACCCGGCCATGGTGTAGACGGCGGCGCGCGCCTCCTCGGTGGGCTCGACCGTGATGTTCCGGTAGCGGCTGATGCCGGTACCGGCCGGGATCAGCTTCCCGATGATCACGTTCTCCTTGAGCCCGAGCAGGCTGTCGCTCTTCCCCTGGATGGCGGCGTCGGTGAGCACCTTGGTCGTCTCCTGGAAGGAGGCGGCCGACAGCCACGACTCCGTCGCCAGCGACGCCTTGGTGATCCCCATCAGCACCGGACGGGCCGAGGCGGGCTCGCCGCCCTCGGCGACCACCCGACGGTTCTCCGTCTCGAACAGGGTCCGCTCGACCAGCGCACCGGGCAGGAACTCCGTCGCGCCCGAGTCGATGATGGTCACCCGCTTCAGCATCTGGCGGATGATCACCTCGATGTGCTTGTCGTGGATCGACACACCCTGGCTGCGGTAGACCTCCTGGACCTCGCGCACCAGGTGCAGCTGCACCTCGCGCGGGCCCATGATCCGCAGCACCTCGTGCGGGTCGACGGCACCCTCGGTCAGCTGCTCGCCGACCTCGACGTGCCCGCCGTCCTCGACCCGCAGCCGCGAGCGACGCGACAGCTTGTCGTAGACGACCTCTTCGGAGCCGTCGTCCGGGGTGATGGTGAGCTTGCGGAACTGGTCGCCGTCCTCGATCCGGACGTTGCCGGCCAGCTCGGCGATCGGGGCCTTGCCCTTGGGGACACGGGCCTCGAAGAGCTCGACCACACGCGGCAGACCGTGCGTGATGTCCGCGCCCGCCACACCACCGGTGTGGAAGGTGCGCATCGTCAGCTGCGTGCCGGGCTCGCCGATCGACTGGGCGGCGATGATCCCGACCGCCTCGCCGACGTCCACGAGCTTGCCCGACGCCAGCGACCGGCCGTAGCAGGTGGCGCAGGTGCCCAGCAGCGACTCGCAGGTGAGCACGCAGCGCACCTTGACCTCGGAGACCCCGGCGTCGACCAGCTGAGCGATCAGCACGTCGCCCAGGTCGGCCCCGGCCGGGGCGATCTGGGTGCCGTCGGCAGCGACCACGTCAGCGGCCAGTGCACGGGCGTAGACGCTGGTCTCCACGTGGGCGTCGCGGATGACCGCGCCGTCCACCACGGTGCCGATCGGCATGAGGACGCCGCGCTCGGTGCCGCAGTCCTCCTCGCGGATGATGACGTCCTGCGAGACGTCCACCAGCCGGCGGGTGAGGTACCCGGAGTCGGCGGTGCGCAGCGCGGTGTCGGCCAGGCCCTTGCGGGCACCGTGCGTGGAGATGAAGTACTCCAGCACGGACAGACCCTCCCGGAAGTTGGCCTTGATCGGCCGCGGGATGATCTCGCCCTTCGGGTTGGCCACCAGGCCACGCATGCCGGCGATCTGGCTGATCTGCATCATGTTGCCGCGAGCGCCGGAGTTGACCATGACCCAGACCGGGTTGGTGGTCGGGAAGTTGTCGACCATCGCCTGGCTGACCTCGGCGCGGGCCCGCGTCCAGATCTCGATGAGCTCCGAACGACGCTCGGCGTCGGTGATGACGCCGCGCTCGTACTGACGCTCGATCTTGCGGGCCTCGTCCTCGTGCCGCTCCAGGATCGCGGCCTTCACCGGCGGGGTGACGACGTCGTCGATCGCGATCGTCACGCCCGAGCGGGTCGCCCAGCGGAAACCGGCCGACTTGAGGGCGTCCAGCGTTGCCGCCACCTGCACCTTCGGGTAGCGCTCGGCGAGGTCGTTGACGATCGCGCCCAGCGCCTTCTTCGGCACCTGGTAGTTGACGAACCGGTAGTCCTCCGGCAGGGCCTCGTTGAAGAGGACCCGGCCCAGGCTGGTGGAGACGATGGCCGGCTGACCGGGCTCCCAGCCCTCGGGAGCCTCCCACGGGTCGTTCGGGCCGCTGTCGACGCCGAAGACCTCGTCGAGGCGGATGAGGACCCGCTCCTGCAGCCCGAGCACGCCCTTGTCGAAGGCCATGACCGCCTCGGCCGTCGTCGAGTACGACCTGGGCCGCTCGCCCTCGGGCACCTCGACCGACCCGGAGAGAGAGGTCAGGTGGTAGAGGCCCAGCACCATGTCCTGGGTCGGCGCGGTGATCGGACGACCATCGGCCGGGCTCAGGATGTTGTTGCTGGAGAGCATGAGGATGCGGGCCTCGGCCTGCGCCTCGGCCGACAGCGGCAGGTGCACCGCCATCTGGTCACCGTCGAAGTCCGCGTTGAACGCGGTGCAGACGAGCGGGTGGATCTGGATGGCCTTGCCCTCGACCAACTGGGGCTCGAAGGCCTGGATGCCCAGACGGTGCAGCGTCGGCGCCCGGTTCAGCAGCACCGGGTGCTCGGTGATGACCTCTTCCAGGACGTCCCACACGACCGGCCGCGCGCGCTCCACCATCCGCTTGGCGGACTTGATGTTCTGCGCGTGGTTGAGGTCGACCAGCCGCTTCATCACGAAGGGCTTGAACAGCTCCAGCGCCATCTGCTTGGGCAGACCGCACTGGTGCAGCTTGAGCTGGGGGCCGACGACGATGACCGAACGGCCGGAGTAGTCGACGCGCTTGCCCAGCAGGTTCTGCCGGAACCGGCCCTGCTTGCCCTTGAGCAGGTCGCTCAGGGACTTCAGCGGACGGTTGCCCGGGCCGGTGACGGGACGGCCACGACGACCGTTGTCGAACAGCGCGTCCACGGACTCCTGGAGCATCCGCTTCTCGTTGTTGACGATGATCTCCGGCGCGCCCAGGTCGAGCAGTCGCTTGAGCCGGTTGTTCCGGTTGATCACCCGTCGGTACAGGTCGTTCATGTCGCTGGTCGCGAAGCGGCCACCGTCCAGCTGCACCATCGGGCGCAGGTCCGGCGGGATCACCGGCACGCAGTCCAGGACCATGCCCATGGGCGAGTTCTGGGTCTGCTGGAACGCGGCGACGACCTTCAGCCGCTTGAGCGCCCGCAGCTTGCGCTGGCCCTTGCCGCTGCGGATGGTCTCGCGCAGCGAGACGGCCTCGGCGTCGAGGTCGAAGCCGGCGAGCAGCTTCTGCAGCGCCGCGGCGCCCATGCCGCCCTCGAAGTACTCACCGAAGCGGTCGCGCAGCTCGCGGTAGAGGCCCTCGTCGGCGATGAGCTGCTTGACCTCGAGCTTGCGGAAGGTGTCCATCACCTCGTCGAGGCGGTCGATCTCCCGCTGGGCCCGGTCGCGCAGCTGGCGCATCTCGCGCTCGCCGCCCTCGCGCACCTTGCGGCGCACGTCGGACTTGGCGCCCTCGGCCTCCAACTCGGCGAGGTCGGCCTCCAGCTTCTGCTGGCGCGCCTCCACGTCGGCGTCGCGGCGACCCTCGAGGTTGGACTTCTCCGCGCTGATCTCGGCCTCGACGGTCGGCAGGTCGCGGTGACGCGCCTCGTCGTCGACGGTGGTGATCATGTACGCAGCGAAGTAGATGATCTTCTCGAGGTCCTTGGGCGCCAGGTCGAGCAGGTAGCCCAGGCGCGAGGGGACGCCCTTGAAGAACCAGATGTGGGTGACCGGCGCGGCCAGCTCGATGTGGCCCATCCGCTCACGACGCACCTTGGCGCGAGTGACCTCGACGCCGCAGCGCTCGCAGATGATGCCCTTGAAGCGGACCCGCTTGTACTTCCCGCAGTAGCACTCCCAGTCCCGGGTGGGACCGAAGATCTTCTCGCAGAACAGACCGTCCTTCTCCGGACGGAGAGTGCGGTAGTTGATGGTCTCGGGCTTCTTCACCTCGCCGTGTGACCACTGGCGGATGTCGTCACCGCTGGCCAGACCGATGCGCAGTTCGTCGAAGAAGTTGACGTCGAGCACTCGATGTACCCCTTTCCGGGGCTAGTTCTTCGCTTCTAATCGATGAGGGTGTGGGGCCGGCCGGCCCTGACTCGGTCAGGGCTGATCGTGGAGGGCCTGTTCTGGCTGGCCATCGTCGGCCTGCTCTTCTTCGTCGCCACCGCGGTCCTCGGCACGTCC